>JBBPZV010000019.1:0-18949 GCA_038198775.1 Propionibacteriales bacterium
TGCTTGGCCCAGGTCGCCGGTGGCGAGGGCGGCGTCCAGGGCCAGCGGCCACGCCAACCGGAACCCTTCGGACATGAACCCGTTGGCCCGGGCGGAGCGGGTCGCGGCGTCGGCAGCCGCCGCCAACGCCTGACCCGGGTCGCCGGCGGCGAGCGCCACTGCCGCTTCGGCGATCCGGCACGCGACTTGGTCCTGCACGTCGTCGCTGTCGGCCCACACCCCCATCCCGGCCAGGTGCTCGCCGGCTGCGGTGAGGTCCCCCCGGGCACAGCACACCAGCACCAGCGAAAACCGGCCGAGCGCCTGCAGCTCCGCCACCGCGATGCCGTCGACCGCGCGCCGCCCGTACTCCTCGGCGCGGTCCCACCGGCCGGTGTAGAAGCAGAACAGGGCAAGGTTCCCAAGACCGAGACCGACGTCCCCCAGTGCACCCAGTCGTTCGGCCAGGTCGAGCGCCGCCAACATCTCCGCCTCCGCCCCCGGCAGGTCGCTCTGCACCCGGACCTCGGCCAGGTTGCCCCGCGCCATCGACTCGAGAACCGGCAGGTCGTGGGCCACCGCATGCTCGATCAGGACGGTGAGCAGACCAGCAGCCTCCGCCACCCGGTGCTCGCTCGCCAGGAGCAGCGCCTTTGTGTTGAGTGCCCGCCCGAACACCTCCGGCAGCCGGTGGGCGGTGGCCAGCCGCAGCGCCTGCTCGGCTTGCTCGGCGGCTGCCTGCTGGTCGCCGCCACCGAACCGCAACACTCCGGCCAGCCCCGCTTGCACGTCTGCCTGCGCCGCTGGAGCCTCATGTCGCTGGAGCACACCAAGCGCCTCACCCAGAACTGCCAGCGCATCCTCCCCCCGCCCGGTGCCGAACAGCAACCAGCCGATGCGGGCGGCGAGCCGGGCCGCGTCGACCGCAGCACCGGCGGCCCGGTACCCGTCAGCAGCCTGCTGGTACAGCTCCAACGCCTCCTCACGCCGGCCGCCGCGTTCCACCATCTTCGCGGCCGCCTCGACCAACCGGAGCCGGTCCGCCTCCTCCGCGGCCAGCGACCCAGCGGTGCGGTAATGGCCCTCCGCAGTCTCCGGCGACCCCAGCGACTCCGCCCGCTTCCCCGCCCGCTGGAACGCCGACGCCGCCTGGGCCCGGATCTCATGGGCGTCGCGGTCGTCTCCTGCCGCTCGGTAGGCGTCGTGGTAGTGGGCGGCCACCACCTCCGCCACCTCGGCGCCGTCGTCGGGAAACGCCGACCGCAGATGCACCGCAACCGCGAGATGGCGAGTTTTGCGCTCCCGCCGGCTCAACATGTCGCGGGCGACGCTGCGCATCATGGACTGCACGAACTCGTACTGGCCGCGTTCCGGTGACAGCGGGTCGGTCCGGACGCTGAGGATGTCCTTACGCACCAGCATCCGCAACCACGCGTCCACCTGCTCGGCGGGGGCCTCGGAGACCGCTGCGACGGCCCGCCGCGGAAACGACGACCCGAGCACAGCCAGACCCTTGACCAGCTCCCGCTCCACGGCGGGCAGCTCGTCGAGCCGGGCACCAATCAAAGCCGTCAACGAGGCCGGAACATCCAGCTCACCCACCTCGCCGACCAACCGGTACACCCCGCCCAGGCGGACCACCAGGGCCCGGTCGATCAGCGCCCGCACCGTCTCCACCGCGTACAACGGCACCCCGGCGGCCTGACCGGCGATCTTCGCCTTCACCGGCCCCGACATCCCCGGCACCAGGTCCTCCAGCATCTGCTCGATCACCGAAACCGGCAGCGGCTCGAGGTGAAGCGACGTCAGGTTGCGGCGCTCTGTGAACAAGCCCGAGCCCCGATCGGCGATCTCCGGCCGGGCGAACGTCAGCAGATACAACGGGCGGGTCGCCGCCCAGTCCAACAGGTACGCGAGGAAGTCCAGCAGCCCGGTGTCTGCCCAGTGCAGGTCCTCGAGCACCAGCACCACCGGCTGCGCGTCCGACAACCGCTCGAAGAACAACCGCCACCCCGCGAACAACTCCTCACGCGGGAACTCCCGCTCCACCACCCCCATCAGCACAGCCAGCCTCGGCTCCACAAACGCCCGCTCGTCCGGATTGGGCAGCCACCGCGCCAACCCCTCACCGAGCTTGGCCCGAGCCGCCGCCGCCGGGTCGTCCTCGGCAATCCCGAACCGCTGCCGCACCATCTGCGCCAACGCCCAAAACGCCACCCCATCGCCGTACGACAGGCAACGACCCCGGTGCCAAAACACCCTGACGGCCAGCCCATCCAGATACTTCTCGAACTCCCACGACAGGCGAGTCTTCCCGATCCCCGCCTGACCGGTCACCGCCACCATCCGGGCCCGACCACTCTCCACCGTGGCGTGGAACAACTCCTTCACCATGCTCAGCTCACGGTCACGGCCGACGAACCCCGCCTCCAAGCCATCCACCCGCTGCGCCCCACCGACGCCCGCCACCACCCGATCCGCACGCCACAGCCCCACCGGCTCCGTGATGCCCTTCAGCTGGTGCTCCCCCGCTTCGGAATACGCCAGCGCGTCGCGCGTCGCCCGCATAGTCGTCTCGTCGACCAACAGCGCCCACGGCGGCGCCACCGCCTGCACCCTCGACGCGGTGTTCACCCGGTCACCGGCAACCAGGCCCTCCCCGGAACCGCCCCACGAAGCCACGTGACCGGTCACCACCCCACCCCGGGCAGCCAAGAGCGGCAACCCACGTCGTGCGCCGTAATCGGCAACCGCCATCAGCAACTCCAACCCTGCGCGCACGCAACGCTCCGCATCGTCCTCATGCGCCGCCTGCGAACCCCACACCGCCACCACAGCATCCCCGATGAACTTCTCCACCACCCCGCCGTAGCGCGCGACGACGGTTTGGGCCACCTCGAAGTAGCCCGACAGCAGGTCTCGGACATCAGCAGCGTCCCACCCCTCCGTCAGTGACGTGTACTCGACCAGATCGACGAACAGCACCGACGCCCAACGCAGCTCGGCCATTGGAGTCGCCGGAGTCGACGCCGCAGCCGGCACGCCGCTGATGGGTGCTGCGGCGTCAGAGGAGGGCGGCGTGTCCAGCCTCGCACCGCAGGCGCCACAGAACCGCTTGCCGGGAGTGCTCGGCGCCGCACAAGACGGGCAGACGGCGGACAGGGGACTGCCGCACTCCTCGCAAAACGCCTTGCCGTCCTCGTTCGCTGCCAAGCAGGTCTGGCACACTGGCATGAGCGAAGCGTAGACCCGAGCGCCGAGGTGACGAGCGTGAGATCTGCGCTTGTGTCAGCGGAGAAACAGATGGCAGGCACCTGCGAGCAACATTCGCTCAGCCCTCTTCGGTCCCGCAGACCGCCGTCCGGCTCATGTCACACGAGCAGCCGCCAGATGGCCACGACGCCGATGACGATGACGACCGAACGCAACGCCACCGGTGGAAGCCGCCGCCCGACCGTTGCCCCGAGCTGGCCGCCGGCCGTGGCGCCAAGCGCGATGAGACCGACCACGGCCCAGTCGGGATCGGCGACCACCACGAACAGCAGGGCCGCGACGCCGTTGACGACCAGGGCAAGGACGTTCTTGGTCGCGTTGAGGCGTTGCAGCTGGTCGTCGAGTAGCAGCCCCAGGATGGCCAGCAACAGGACTCCTTGAGCTGCCCCGAAGTAGCCGCCGTACACCCCGGTCAGCAGCACCAGCCCCACCGCACCCACGGATCCGTGCGGTGGTCGCGGCGCACCGCTGCCGAGGCGGGTGGTCAACCACGGCTGAACAGCGACCAACAGACATCCCAGTCCGATGAGCAGGGGGACGATGGTCTCGAAGGCTGACGCTGGCAGCACCAGCAGCAGCACGCCGCCGAGCACGCCGCCGGCCGCGGACGCCGGTGCGAGCCGCAGCAACCGCTGTCGTTGCCCGCTCAGCTCACGGCGATACCCGACCGCCCCCGAGAGGGACCCGGGAACCAACCCGACGGTGTTCGAGACGTTCGCGACCACCGGCGGGTACCCCAACGCGAGCAGGGTGGGAAACGTGATCAGCGTCCCAGAGCCCACCACGGTGTTAATGGCGCCGGCGCCGACACCGGCGGCAACGATGAGCAGCGCGGAGAGCGCGCTCACGCAGTGGGCGGGCCAGGTGAGTCGGCCGGCGGTGGCGCTGACGGTGGCGCCGCGGCGGACGCGTGTGAGACGGCTTGCGGCGCGGCGTCCTCCGCCGACGCGATGGCCGCGGCGACCTCATCATGGGTAGCGTCCAGCGTCCGGTCGGTCTCGACGACGGGCGGCTTGCCGAGGTCGACGCGCTTTCGTGGGCCCCCACTGTTGCTGGGGATGCCGGACACGCCGCCGATCGCGGACCCCAGGCCCTCGAGCGCGCGGCCGATCTCACTCGGCACCACCCACACCTTGTTGGCGTCGCCCTCGGCGATCTTGGGCAGCATCTGCAGGTACTGGTACGCCAGCAGCGACTGGTCCGGTGCCCCGTCGTGGATGGCCTGGAACACGGTCTGGATGGCCTGCCCCTCGCCCTGCGCCCTCAGGATGGAGGCCTCCCGCTCGGCCTGGGCCCGCAGGATCTGCGCCTCCCGAGCGCCCTCGGCGGACAGGATCGCCCCCTGCTTCTGCCCCTCGGCGGTGAGGATCGCGGACTGCCGCTGGCCCTCCGCGGTGAGGATCACCGCCCGCTTGTCGCGGTCGGCCCGCATCTGCTTCTCCATCGAGTCCTTGATCGACGCCGGCGGGTCGATGCCCTTGAGCTCCACCCGGTTCACCCGGATCCCCCACTTGCCCGTGGCCTCGTCCAACACCCCCCGCAACGCGTTGTTGATCTGGTCGCGGCTGGTCAGCGCCTGCTCCAGCGTCATGCCGCCGATGATGTTTCGCAGCGTCGTCATCGTGAGCTGCTCGATCGCCTGGATGTAGTTCGCGATCTCATACGTCGCCGCCACCGGGTTGGTGACCTGGAAGTAGATGACGGTGTCGATGGACACCACAAGGTTGTCCTCGGTGATCACCGGCTGCGGCGGGAACGACACCACCTGCTCGCGCAGGTCGATGGTGTAGCGGACCTTGTCGACGAACGGCGTGATGACGTTCAGCCCGGCCGACAAGGTGATGCGGTACTTGCCGAAGCGCTCCACCACCCCGGCCCGGGCCTGCGGGATGATCTTGATCGTCCGGGCGATGGTGACGACCACGAGCAGCGCGATCAGCAGCAGCACCACGGTGACGGCGGTGTTCATGCGACGGTGTCCTCTCCTTAGTCGGCGGCCTGACCCGCCGACGCTTGTCGTCAGTCGTCGGGGTAGACGACCGCGGTGGCGCCCTCGATGGCGAACACGCTGACCCGGGAACCGGCTTCGATCGTGGTGGTCGGGTCGAACGACCGCGCGGTCCACACCTCGCCGGCGAGGCGGATCCGCCCGGCGTCCTCGGTCACCGGCTCCACGACGACGCCGGTCTTGCCTACCAGGGCGGCGTGGCCGGTGGTGAGCTCGGGGCCGGCGTGCAGCCGTTTGACGATGCTGGGGCGCACCAGCGACAACATCGCCGCCGACACGGCGATCGCGACGGCGACCTCGGCCGCCAGCGGCGCAGCCGGGACCAGCGACACCACCGCCCCGGCGAAGGCCCCCACCGCCAGCATCAGCAGCACCAGGTCGAGACTGACCAGCTCGACCACGGCCAGCACGACGCCGAGTGCGGCCCAGCCGACCCAGGCGTTGTCCTGCAGCCACTCGAACATGCGTCCAGCCTAGTCGAGCCGGTGCGTGCCTGACCGGCGTCGCGCAGAGTAGCGCCGGTCCTCGACCCGCAGCTGCAACGCCATCCCGAAGGTACGTGAAAGCTGCGGCTCGCTCAGCGTCTCCTGCAGCGGCCCGGCCGCCACGATGTGGCCGGCGCGCAGCAGCAGCACATGGGTGAACCCGGGCGGGATCTCCTCGACGTGGTGGCTGACCATGACGGTGGTCGGCGCGGCCGGGTCCGCGGCCAGCACGCTCAGCGTGCTGACCAGGTCCTCGCGACCTCCGAGGTCCAGTCCCGCGGCCGGTTCGTCGAGCAGCAGCAGCTCCGGGTCGCTCATCAGTGCCCGGGCGATCTGGACCCGCTTGCGCTCCCCCTCGCTGAGCGTGCCGAACCGGCGCCGGGCCAGGTGCGTCACCCCCACCTCGGCGAGCAGCTGGGTGGCCCGGTGGTGGTCGACCGCGTCGTACGCCTCACGCCAGCGGCCGACGACGGCGTACGACGCGGTGACGACCAGGTCGGCGACGAGCTCGGACTTGGGAATGCGCTCGGCCAGGGCGGCGCTGGTCAGCCCGATGCGTGGGCGCAGCTCGAAGACGTCGACGGTGCCGACCAACTCGCCGAGCACGCCGACCAGGCCGGTGGTCGGGTAGACGTGGGTGCTGGCCACCTGCAACAGCGTCGTCTTGCCGGCCCCGTTGGGGCCGAGCACGACCCACCGCTCCCCCTCGTTGACCTGCCAGCTGATGTCGTCGAGCAGCCGCTGTCCGTCGCGTACGACCGAGACGCCGGCGAGCTCGAGAACGGCGGCCATGGCGCGAACCTACGGGACGGCGAAGGTCGGGCCGCGGGAACCTCCGACACCTCGGCTGCCCCAGCCGCACAACCGTCGGGAGATCGCACCGGGCCGCTAGCCTCGCGGTGCCATGGACGATGCGCCGACCCTGCTGGTGACGCTCACCGGCACCGACCGCCCGGGCGTGACCGCGCGGCTGCTCGCGGGGTGCGCGGTCGCCGGCGTCGTCGTCCTCGACGTCGAACAGGTGGTCCTGCGGGGCCGGTTGGTGCTCGGGGTGCTGCTCAGCGCGCCGCGCGACGACCGGGGGCTGACCCGGGCACTGGGTGCCGTGGCCGGCGAGCTGGGCATGGAGCTCGAGCTGAGCCGCGGGACCGGGGACGCGCGGCGCGACCGCGGCCGCGGCCGACTGCACGTGACCGTGCTGGGCGCACCGCTGCGGCCGGCAGCGCTGGCGGCGGTCACGGGACGGATCGCCGACAGCGGCGCCAACATCGACCGCATCGTCTCGATGGCCCGTTACCCGGTGACGGCACTCGACCTCGACGTGTCCGGTGGCGACCCTGCGCTGCTGCGCCGGACCCTGGCGGTCGAGGCGAGCCGGCAGCGCGTGGACGTCGCCGTCCAGTCCGCCGGCCTTCACCGCCACGCGCAGCGGCTCGTGGTGATGGACGTCGACTCCACGCTGGTGCAGGGCGAGATCATCGAGCTGGTCGCCGAGCACGCCGGCTGCCGGGACCGGGTCGCCGAGCTCACCGCGGCGGCCATGGGCGGCGAGGTCGACTTCGCCGAGTCGCTGCGGACCCGGGTGGCACTGCTGGAGGGCGTCCGGGTCGAGGTGCTGGACACCGTCTACGCGTCGCTGCAGTACGCACCGGGGGCCCGGACCCTGGTGCGCGCGCTGCGGCGCCTCGGCTATCGGTTCGGGCTGGTCAGCGGGGGCTTCACCCAGCTGACCGACCGGATCGCCGCCGACCTCGGAATCCACTACACCGCTGCGAACACCCTCGAGGTCGCCGCCGGACGCCTCACCGGGCGGCTGGTCGGTCCCGTGCTCGACCGGGCCGGCAAGGCACAGGCGCTGCGTCGCTTCGCTGCCGCGGCCGACGTCCCGCTCGGCAACACCGTCGCGATCGGTGACGGAGCCAACGACCTCGACATGCTCGCCGCTGCCGGCCTCGGTATCGCGTTCAACGCCAAAGCGGTGGTCCGCGACGCCGCGGACACCGCGCTGAACGTGCCGTACCTGGACGCGATCGTCTACCTGCTCGGGATCAGCCGGGAGGAGGTCGAGGCCGCCGACGCCGACGCCGGCATCACGACCCCCGCACCGCCGCTCGGCTGACCGCGCGGCGACGCAGACCTGTCCCGACGACCACGACTGTGCTAGGCAGGTCACATCAGGCTCCACCGAGGGAGGTGAGGTCATGGGTCTGGAGGACAAGATCAAGAACAAGGTCGAGGACGCCGGCGGCAAGGCCAAGGAGGCGTCCGGCAAGGCCACCGACAACGAACGGCTCGAGGCCGAAGGAAAGACCGACCAGTCGTCCGCCGATGTGAAGCAGGCCGGCGAAAAGGTCAAGGACGCCTTCAAGCACTGAGCCCACCAGCGGTGACCGGGCGCGGGGCCATCCCTCGCTCCTGGTCGCCGTTCAGGCCCCCATCGCGTGGAAGCCACCGTCGACGTGGACGATCTCACCGGTGGTGGCCGGGAAGAAGTCGCTGAGCAGCGCCACCACGGCCCGCGCGACCGGGGTCGCGTCCTGCTCGTCCCAGCCCAACGGCGCCCGCTCGCCCCATCCGGAGCCGAGCTCGTCGAAGCCGGGGATCGCCTTGGCGGCCAACGTCTTCAGCGGGCCCGCTGCGACCAGGTTGACCCGGACTCCGCTGCCCCCGAGGTCTCGGGCGAGATAGCGGGCACAGGACTCCAGCCCCGCCTTCGCGACCCCCATCCAGTCGTACGCGGGCCAGGCCACGCTCGCGTCGAAGGTCAGACCGACGACCGATCCGCCGCCAGACATCAGCGGGAGAACCGCGCTCGTCAGCGACTTCAGCGAGTACGCCGAGACCTCCAGTGCCCTGGCGACGTCCGGCCAGGGCGCGGTGAGGAACTTGCCCCCCAGCACGGTGTCCGGGTTGCCGTACGCGATGGAGTGGACCACCCCGTCCAGGCCGTCCACGTGCTTACCGACCCGGTCGGGCAGCGACGACAGGTGCTCCTCCTCGGTCACGTCCAGCTCGATCACCGGCGCCGGTCGTGGCAACCGGGTCGCTATGCGCCGGGTGATCGACAGCGCCCGGCCGAAGTTGGACACCACGACGTCGGCGCCCTGCTCCTGCGCGGCGCGGGCGACCGCGAAGCCGATCGAGGTGTCCAGCGTGACCCCGGCCACCAGGATGCGCTTGCCCTGCAGGATCCCCATGACGTTCCTCCCTGTGGTCGAAGCTCAGTGACCCATCCCGAGGCCGCCGTCGACGGGCAGCACCGCACCGGTGATGTAGCCGGCCTCCTCCGAGGCCAGGAAACGCACCGCCGCCGCAACGTCGGCCACCGCACCGAAGCGCCGCAGCGGGATCTGGTCCCGGTAGGCGGCCCGGGTCTCCGCCGGCAGTGCGGAGGTCATGTCGGTGTCGATGAACCCGGGCGCGACCACGTTGGCGGTGATGCTCCGGGTGCCCAGCTCGCGGGCGAGCGACCGCGCCATCCCCACCAGGCCGGCCTTGCTGGCGGCGTAGTTCACCTGGCCGGCGCTCCCGGTCATCGCGACGACCGACGAGACGAACACGATGCGGCCCCGTCGCATCCGGAGCATCCCCTTGGCGGCCCGCTTGGCCACCCGGAACGACCCTCCCAGGTTGGTGTCCAGGACCGCCGACCAGTCCAACTCGCTCATCCGCAGCAGCAAGGTGTCCTTGGTGATGCCGGCGTTGGCGACGAGGACCTCGACCTGCCCCTGGTGCTCGGCGACCTGGTCGAACGCCCGCTCCACGTCCTCGGGCGCGGTGACGTCGCAGCGCACCGCGTAGCCCGTCGTGGGAGGTTGCCCGCTGCGGTACGTCACGGCCACCGCGTCACCCGCCTCGGCGAACGCCGCGGCGATCGCGGCGCCGATTCCGCGGTTGCCGCCGGTCACCAGGACCGACCTGCCCATCGGTACTCCCGTCACCGTCGTCGTACGCCGGGTGCGTCGGGAGGTGACGCTATCGGCTGCCGGGCGGGACGGCACACCTCCCACCCGGGGTCTCCGGCTCGCGGCGGCGGCGGGCGCGACGTAGTGTGGAGGGCATGGAGCGGCGCGGGGACGACGCGGTCAGCATCACCGACGCTCCGATGTCGCACAGCCAGGAGCTGCACGGGCGCGAGGTCCGCTACCTGATCTCGATGGGCATCCGGACCGCCTGCTTCGTCGCCGCGATCCTCATCAGCGGCCCGCTGCGGTGGGTCCTCGTCGCCGGCGCGGTGTTCCTGCCATACATCGCCGTGATCCTCGCCAACGCTGGTGGCCGCCGTGCGCCCCAGGACGCCATGGTCAGACCCGAGCCCTTCGGTGCCCTCGGCCCGCGCCCGGACCCCGGCGCCGGCGAAGCGAGCGGGCACCGCCCCTCGGGGGCCCCCAACAGGTAGCGCACCGCCATGCCGGATTCCACGACCGGGCGGCTGCGATGCTCCGCCAAGGGCTGCAGCGCCGCTGCGGAGTACCTCGTACGCTGGAACAACCCGCGGCTGCATCCACCGGAGCGGCGCAAGACGTGGCTCGCCTGCCCCGCCCACCAGGCGTCCCTGACCGAGTTCTTGACCGCCCGCGGCTTCTGGCGCGAGACCGAGCCGGTTCCCCGCGACCACCGGTAACGCTGAGCGGCCCGCCGGGTCAGCCGCCGATCGCCGACATCGGCCGGGTCGGCTGCAGGAACGTCGGGTCGTCGATGCCGTGCCCCGGCCGCTTGCCCCACATCGCGGTCCGCCAGCGGGCGGCGATGTCCTCGTCGCCCGCACCACCGCGCAGCGCGCCCCGCAGATCGGACTCCTCCCGGGCGAACAGGCAGTTGCGGATCTGTCCGTCGGCGGTGAGCCGGACCCGGTCGCAGTCGCCGCAGAACGGCCGGGTGACCGACGCGATGATGCCGACGGTGGCCGGGCCGCCGTCGACGAGGAACTCCTCGGCCGGCGCGGACCCTCGCGGACGCCGCGCCGGGGTCAGCGTCACCCGCTGCTCGAGCTGGGCGAATACCTCCGCGGCGGTGACCATCGCCTCCCTCGACCAGCCGTGCTGAGCGTCCAGCGGCATCTGTTCGATGAACCGCAGCTGGTAGCCGCGGGCGATGCACCACTGCAGCAGCTCGGCGGCCTGGTCGTCGTTGACGCCCCGCAGCAGCACCGCGTTGACCTTGACCGGCCCCAGCCCGGCGTCGCTGGCCGCGGCCCGCCCGGCCAGCACGTCGGCGAGCCGGTCCCGCCGGGTGATCGCGCGGAAGGTGTCGGGCCGGATGGTGTCCAGGCTGACGTTGACCCGGTCGAGGCCGGCAGCCGCCAGCGCGGCCGCGGTACGCCGCAGTCCCAGCCCGTTCGTGGTCATCGCAATCTTGGGGCGGGGCTCGAGCTGGGCCATCCCGGCGACCAGCCCAGCCAACCCACGCCGCAGCAGCGGCTCCCCACCGGTGAGGCGGACGCTGCGCACGCCCAGGTGCCCGACCGCGATGCCGACGAGCCGCAGCACCTCGGCGTCGGTGAGCGTGTCGTCGGTCGGCAGCCAGTCGAGGCCCTCGGCCGGCATGCAGTACTGGCAGCGCAGGTTGCACCGGTCGGTGAGCGACACCCGCAGGTCGGTGGCGACCCGGCCGTAGCGGTCGAGCAGCGGTGTCTGTACGAGCTCCCCGACCGGTGTCACAGGCTCAGTCTAGACGGCGGGCTACGGTCGAGGGCGTGTACCGGTTCCTGCTGGGACGCCGCTGGCTCGGGTTCCTGTTGCTGGTAGTGGTGCTCGCGGCCTTGTGCGTGCGGCTGGGGATCTGGCAGTTCGACCGGCTGGCGCAGCGCAAGGCCGACAACGCGCAGACTGCGGCGAACCTCGCAGCCCGGCCGGTCCCGGTGGACACCCTGGTCGCACCGGGTGGTCAGGTGCCCGCCACCGACCAGTGGCGCCGGGTCACCGCGACCGGCTGGTATGACGCTCGCAACGACATCGTCGTGCGGTTCTCGTTCCGCCCCGCCGGGCGAGGCGTCGACGTCCTCACCCCGCTGGTCACCGCCGACGGGACCGCCGTGCTCATCGACCGGGGGTGGATGGCAGGCGACGCCATCACCCCGGCACAGGTGCCGGCACCGGCGAGCGGGACCGTGACCGTGACCGGTTGGTTGCAGCCCGACAGCGGTGACGACGCTTCGGCGACCCGGCCGGTGGACGGGCAGGTCCGCGCCGTCTCCAGCGGGCAGCTCGCCCCGCTGCTGGACCGGCCGGTGCTGCCGGGGTACGTCACCTTGACCTCCGAGATCCCCCAGGCCGCCGCGGAACTGGCGCCCGCGCAGCCGCCGGACCTGGGGAACGGACCGCACTTCTTCTACGGCCTGCAGTGGCTCTTCTTTGCCGGCCTCGCGGTGTTCGGCTGGTTCTACTTCGCGTACGCCGAGGCACATCCACGTTCGCGCCCGGGACCTCAGAGCGCCCGGACCATGCCGCCGTCCACGGGCAACATGGCGCCGGTGATGAACGAGGCCGCGGGTGACAGCAGGAACGCCGCGGCCCGGCCGAACTCCTCCGGCCGGCCGTAACGCCGCAACGGGATCGCCGCCTCGGCGCCCGACCGGGCCGCGGCCGGGTCCTCCGCGCGACCGTCCAGCTCGCGGACCCGCTCGGTGTCGACCCGCCCGGGCAGCAGCCCGTTGACCCGGACACCGCGTGGCCCGAGCTCGTCGGCCATAGTCTTGGCCAGCATCGCCAGCCCCGGCCGCAGCCCGTTCGACACCGCCAGGTCGGGGATCGGCGTCCGGACCGACGAGGACAGCACGAACGCCAACGCCCCCTCGTCACCCAGTGCCGCAGCCACCGTGCGGGCGATCCGGACGGCGCCCAGGAACACCGCCTCGAACGCCTCGCGCCACTGCACGTCGGTGACCGCGGCGACCGGCCCCACCGCCGGCCCGCCGACGCTGAGCAGTGCACCGTCGAGGCGGCCCCAGCGGTCCAGGGCGGCGCTCACCAGCCGCTCGGCGGTATGCGGCGCGGCGTTGTCCGCGACCACCGGCTCGGTCACCGCCGATCCCAGGTCCCGGGCGGCGCGGTCGAGCGGGTCTCGCGAACGCCCGGACAGCACCACGCGGGCACCTTCGTCGACCAGCACGCGGGCCGCCGCCCCGCCGAGGCCGCGGGCGCCCCCGGTCACGACGAAGACCCTGCCGGTCAGCCCGAGGTCCACCGGGATCAGAGCGCCGCTTCCGCGGCCGGCAGCGCGAACTGGGTGGTGTAGAGGTCGGAGTAGAGTCCGCCGCGCTCGAGCAGCTGCTCGTGGGTGCCCTGCTCGACGATGCGACCGGCGTCGAGCACGAGGATGCGGTCGGCGTTGCGTACGGTCGACAACCGGTGCGCGATCACCAAGGAGGTGCGGCCGGCGAGGGCGGTGTCCAGCGCCTGCTGGACGGCCAGCTCGGACTCCGAGTCCAGGTGCGCGGTGGCCTCGTCGAGCACGACGATCTTCGGCGCCTTCAAGAGCAGCCGGGCGATGGCCAGGCGCTGCCGTTCCCCACCGGACAGCCGGTAGCCGCGGTCGCCCACGACGGTGTCGAGGCCGTGGGGCAGCGCGTCGACCAGGTCGAGAATCTGCGCTGCCCGCAGCGACTCCCGCAGCTGCGCCTCGCTCGCATCGGGACGCGCGTAGCGCAGGTTTGCCGCGATGGTGTCGTGGAACATGTGGGCGTCCTGCGTCACGTAGCCCACGACCCGCCGCAGCGACTCCTGGGTGACCTCGCGCACGTCGACGCCACCGACTCGCACCACCCCGGCGGTGACGTCGTACAACCGGGCGACCAGGTGGGTGATCGTGGACTTGCCGGCGCCGGAGTGGCCGACCAGCGCGACCATCTCACCTGGCTCGGCCCGGAACGAGACGTCGTGCAGGACGTCGTCGCCCCCGCCGGTGTCGATGCGGGCCACCACCTCCAGGCTTGCCAGCGACACCTCGTCGGCGCCGGGATAGCCGAAGGTGACGTGGTCGAACTCGACGCTCGCCGGGGCGGCTGCGGCAAGCGGTGGGGCGCCGGGGCGGTCGCGGATCATCGCCGGGAGGTCGAGCACCTCGAAGACGCGCTCGAAGCTGACCAGGGCGGTCATCACGTCGACCCGGACGTTGGACAACCCGGTCAACGGACCGTACAGCCGGGCCATCAGCGCGGCCAGCGCCAACAAGGTGCCGACCGACAGGCTGCCGCGCGCGCCCATGACACCGCCGATGCCGTAGACCAGTGCGGTTGCCAGCGCCGCCACCAGCGTCAGCGCGGAGAAGAAGATGCGGCTGTTCATCGCGATCCGCACCCCCAGGTCGCGGACCCCGGCGGCGCGGCGGGCGAACGCCTGGTCCTCTTCCACCGAGCGCCCGAAGAGCTTGACCAGCAGCGCACCTCCGACATGGAAGCGCTCGGTCATCGTGGTGCCCATGTCGGCGTTGACCTGCATCTGCTCGCGGGTCAGCGCGGCCAGCTTGCGCCCAGCCCAGCGGGCTGGCAGCAAGAACAGGGGCAGCAGCATGAACGCGACGACGGTGATCTGCCAGGAAAGCAGCAGCATCGCGAGCGTGACCAGCAGCAGGCTGATGATGTTGGACACCACGCCCGACAACGTCGAGGTGAACGCCCGCTGGGCGCCGATGACGTCGTTGTTGAGCCGGGAGACCAGCGCACCGGTCTGGGTGCGGGTGAAGAACGCCAGCGGCATCCGCTGCACGTGCGAGAACACCCGGATCCGCAGGTCGTAGATGAGTCCCTCGCCGATGCGGGCGGAGTAGTAGCGCTGGGCCAGCGTCAGCGCCGCCTCGACGAACGCCAGCCCCGCCACCAGCAACGACAGCCAGACGACGACGCCTGTGTCCTGCTTCAGGACGCCGTCGTCGACGATCTTCTTGAACAGCAGCGGGGTGGCCACGACAAGGCCGGCATCGACGATGGTGAGCAGCAAGAAGCCGACGACCTGCGCCGCGTACGGGTGGGCGAACTCCACGATCCGGCGGGTGGTCCCCGGCGTGAGCTTCTTGCCGGCGACGCTGGAGTCGCTGGTGAAGGACCGCAGGGTGTGCCAGTTGGCCGGGCTCGGACTCATCGCCGCGCTCAACGCCGAGGGTCGGCGAATGCTTCCCGCGGGGTGCAGGCCCGGACCCGGTCAGGCCAGCGCGACCAGCTCGGAGTAGTCCGGCGACCAGTGGTCCTCGACGGCGTCGGGCAGCAGCAGCACCCGGTCGGGTTCGAGCGCGGTGACGGCACCCTCGTCGTGGGTCACCAGCACGATGGCGCCCCGGTACGAGCGGATCGCGGCCAGCACCTCGTGCCGGGAGGCCGGGTCGAGGTTGTTGGTGGGCTCGTCCAGCAACAGCACGTTGGCGCTGGAGACCACCAGCGTGGCCAGTGCCAGCCGCGTCTTCTCACCGCCGGAGAGCACGGAGGCTGGTTTGGTCGCGTCGTCGCCGCTGAACAGGAACGACCCCAGGACGCGCCGCCGTTCGGTGTCGGGGAGGTCAGGGGCCGCAGACGCCATGTTGGCTGCCACGGTGAGCTCCAGGTCGAGCGTCTCGTGCTCCTGGGCGTAGTAGCCGAGCTTGAGCCCGTGCCCCGGGGTCACAACGCCGGTGTCGGGCCGGTCGATCCCGGCGAGGAGCCGCAGCAGCGTGGTCTTGCCGGCGCCGTTGAGGCCTAGCACCACCACCCGGCTCCCCTTGTCGACCGCCAGGTCGACGTCGGTGAACACCTCGAGGGAGCCGTACGAGCGCGACAACCCGTCGGCCCGCAGCGGGGTGCGGCCGCACGGCGCCGGCGCCGGGAAACGGATGTGCGCCACCCGATCCCGCTTCCGCTGGGTGTCGAGCCCTCCGAGGAGGCGCTCGGCCCGGCGCGCCATGTTGTGCGCCGCGGTCGCCTTGGTCGCCTTGGCCCGCATCTTGTCGGCCTGGGCCAGCAGCGCCGACGCCTTGCGCTCGGCGTTGGCCCGTTCCCGGTGCCGGCGGCGCTCGTCGGTCTCCCGCTGCTGCAGGTACGCCCGCCAGCCCACGTTGTAGGTGTCGATCGTGGCCCGGTTGGCGTCCAGGTGCAGCACCCTGGTGACGGTTTCGTCGAGGAGCGCGACGTCGTGGCTGATGACGACCAACCCGCCGCGGTGCGCCCGGAGGAACTCGCGCAGCCACACCACGGAGTCGGCGTCCAGGTGGTTCGTCGGCTCGTCTAGCAGCAGCGTCTCGGCACCGGAGAACAGGATGCGCGCCAGCTCCACCCGCCGCCGCTGACCCCCCGACAGCGTGCCCAACGGCTGTCCCAGCACCCGGTCCGGAAGGCCGACGCTCGCCGCGATAGTCGCGGCCTCGGCCTCGGCCGCGTAGCCGCCGGCGGCGTGCAGCTCGGCGTCGGCGCGAGCGTAGCGCCGCATCCCCCGGTTCCGGGCGGCCGTGTCGGCGGCAGCCATGTCCTGCTCGGCAGCGCGCAGGGATCGTACGACCGCGTCGAGGCCACGGGCGGAGAGGATGCGTTCTCGAGCGGGGACCTCGAGGTCTCCGCTCCGCTGGTCCTGCGGCAGGTAGCCCACCGAGCCGGTCACGGTGACCGTCCCCCCCGCCGGCTGCGCCTCACCCGCCAGGATCCGGGTCAGCGTGGTCTTCCCGGCCCCGTTGCGACCGACGAGACCGACCTTGTCACCCGGCCCCACCCGCAGCGACGTCTCGGCGAGGAGCAGCCGGGCACCGGCGCGCACCTCGAGGTCGACGGCGGTGAGCATGGCTGGAGCTCCTGGGACGGCTGGACGGCACGAGGGTGGTGGACGGGCGGTGGGGCAGTCGTCTCACGAGGCGGGGCCCAGCACGGCCCTAGTCTACGGCCATGAAGTTCAACCCCCGGGCTCGTCTGGACACCTCGCAGATCCGTGACCGGCGAGGTCGTGGTGGCACCGCTCGCAGTGGGCTGGGCGGCGGGCTGGGCGGTGGTGGGCTCTCGCGGGGGCTGCCGGTCCGCGCCGGAGGGGGGATCGGCGGACTGATTCTCGTCGTGATCGCCTTCGTCGTCTTCGGTGGCGGCTTCGGCGGCAGCGACCCCGGCACGGCCATCCCGAACGACACCAACCTGCAGGCGCAGTGCCAGACCGGTGCGGACGCCAACACCAGCGAGGACTGCGCCCTGGTCGCCACCGTCAACTCGGTCCAGGCCTACTGGGGCACCGCACTGCCCCAGCAGGCCGGCACCACGTACCAGCCGGTGCAGACCGAGTTCTTCACCGGCACCACGTCGACCGACGGCTGCGGAACCGCCTCCAGCAACGTCGGACCGTTCTATTGCCCGGTCGACGACACCGTCTACATCGACACCACCTTCTACGCCGACATGCTGCAGGGCCAGCTCGGCGCCGAGGGCGGTCCGTTCGCCGAGGCGTACGTGCTCGCCCACGAGTACGGGCACCACGTGCAGGACCTGCTCGGAACGATGGGCAAGGTGCGCACCCAGCAGGGACCGACCAGCGACTCGGTGCGGCTGGAGCTGCAGGCCGACTGCTACGCCGGGATGTGGGCCAAGAACGCGACCACCACCACCGATGCCTCCGGCGAGCCGCTCATCCTCGAGCTCACCCAGGACGACATCAGCCGCGCCATCGACGCGGCGCACGCGGTCGGCGACGACCGGATCCAGCAGCGCAGCGGCGGCGCGGTCAATCCCGAGCAGTGGACGCACGGGTCCGCGGCCGAGCGGGAGCACTGGTTCATGGTCGGCTACCAGCAGGGCAGCCTCGACGCCTGCGACACGTTCAGCGCCGCCCCGCTTTGAGACGGCACCGAACCGTAGCCTTGCCGCGCAGTCTTGAGGGGGCCAGGGTGGCGCCGCCGTACTACCGCGATCTGGTCACGACGAACCAGGGCGCGGTCCTCCTCCACGGGTGCGAGGAGCTGGCGCAACACCGCGGCCAGCTCGAGATCACCCGGGACCGCCACGCCCGCCGCGGCCGCAAGGTCGACCTGGCCGGCGCGGTTCCGATTGCGCGGTGCACCGTCGAGCGGCTCATGGGCGAGCTCGGCTTGTCCGGCGCGGTCCGCGGCAAGGTCAAGCGCACAACGATCAGCGACCGTCGGACGCCGAAGCCACACGACCTGGTCGACCGCAACTTCTGGCCGCTGGCACCCGACCGGCTTTGAGCCGCGGACTTCACCTATGTCTCGACCTGGTCGGGCTGGTGCTACACGGCGTTCGTGATCGACGCCTACGCCCGCCGGATCCTCGGCTGGTCGGTCGCGACCGCCATGACCAGCCAGCTCGTCGTCGACGCTGTCGGTCAGTCGATCTGGACGCGGCAACGAGAAGGCAGGGACCTCACCGGGTTGATCACGCACCATGATCATGGGAGCCAGTACCTGTCCGTGGCGCACACCGAGCATCTCGACGCGGCCGGTATCAAGCCCTCGACCGGAGCCGTCGGCTCGTCGTTCGACAACGCCCTGGCCGAGTCCGTCATCGGGCTCTACAAGACCGAGTTGGTCAAGCCACGCCGGCCCTGGAAAGGCCTCGACGACCTCGAGATCGCGACCGCCGAATGGATCGACTGGTTCAACCACCAGCGTCCGTTCGAGTACTGCAACGACCTCACACCGGTCGATGCGGAGCAAGCCCACTACCGTCACCACCAGCGCCCGGCGGCCGTCGGTGTCTCAAGCTAGGGAGTCTCCGGACTTGCCGGGGAGGTTCGAGGGACGTCAAGTCGCCGATCGTGGACGAGTCTGGGCAAAGCACCAACCCATCAGCGGCCGGGACCGGCTGTCCACCGCACCCGGGGTTCTTGGACACCTGACAGTGAGGGGTGACCATGGCCGTCATGGGCGAGCAGAGCAACGATCAGCGTCGGGAGATGCGGTGGTCGGCGAACAAGAAGACCGATGTGGTGTTGCGGCTGCTGCGCGGTGAGCCGCTGGATGAGGTGTCGCGGCAGGTGGGGGTGGAGGCGCATCGGCTGGCCGCGTGGCGCGATGAGTTCCTGGCAGCGGGGAAGGTCGGTTTGAAGGGTGGGGTGCCGATCGGAGACGGCATGAGCGCCGAGCAGCGCCGGCGGTTGCGGGAGGCCGAGTCCAAGGTCGGGGAGCTGACCTTGGACAACGACATTCTGCGCGCCGCGGCGCGAAAAAGGGGGCTCCAGATCCCGCCGGCGAAGCGTCCGAGGTGAGCACCGAACTGGGCGCACCGCTGGCCCGGGTCTGCCGCGCCCTGGAA
>JBBPZV010000020.1:0-2644 GCA_038198775.1 Propionibacteriales bacterium
ACACCGTCGCGAGGCGACCATGAACACCGTCGCGAGGCGACCATGAACACCGTCGCGAGGCGACCATGAACACCGTCGCGAGGCGAACGTGAGCATCGTCGAGACCCTGTTGCTGTACGGCGGCATTCCGCTCGCCGTCGTCCTGGTGGTCGCCGGCCTCGTCTTCGGGATGGGCGGCCGGGCCACGCCCCGATACCGTCCCGGCCGGCCCTTCGTCTTCGCCCCCGTCTGGTTCCTGAGCGCCCGGTCCGGCTTCAGCCCGGTCGAGCCGTCCTCGGTGCCGGCCCTGCCGGCTGCGCCCTCCCGGCCTGCCTTGGCCGCCGGCGGCTCCACCAGCGCCACGGTCGTGGCCAGGGAGCAGACCGGCGGTGCTCGTGGCTCCTGGTAGTTCGAAACTGGGTAGCACGACGATCGGTAGCCCGCGGCCCGGTACTCCCACGATCGGCGGCCCGACCACGCTCCCCGGCCCGTTCGCCCCGCGTCAGCTGTGGCGCGTCGACGAGGCGTTGGCCGCGGCTGACCGCGAGACGGGTCTGACGTTCAGCGTCTACGTAGGCGACCTCGAGGGACTGACCCGCGAGGCAGCCGAGCGCCTGCACGCCCAGCTCGGTGATCACGCCCACTGCACCGTACTCATGGCCGTCTCCCCCAACCAGAAGGTGCTGGAGATCGTCACCGGCAGCGAGGCCCGCCGCGCCATTCCCGATCGGGTGTGTGCGTTGGCGGTGCTGTCGATGACCGCTGCCTTCGAGGGAGGTGACCTCGCCGGCGGGTTGGTGACCGGGCTGCGCATGCTCGCCGACCAGGCCCGCCACTGAGCCAACCCCGCTGAGCCTCGCGCCGGCCCGGCTCAAGTGTCCTCGGCCGGGATCCGCGCGAGGTCGGCCAGCTGGACGGCAAGCCAGCGCCGTACATCGTTGCGCCGCACGATGTCCGCCGCGGCTCGGCGCAGCTCCGCTCTCTCTTGCCGCGGCATGGTCAGCGCATGGTGCAACGCGTCGGCCTGCTGGGCGACGTCGAAGGGATGCAGAGTCACCGCGAACCGCCCGAGCTCGCTGTGTGCGCCGGTCGATTCCGACAGCGCCAGCACCATGTCGTGTTCATTGACGACGACCGCCTCCTTGGCGACGAGATTCATGCCGTCGGCGACCGCGTTGACCACCAGGACGTCGCACCTGCGGTACGCCGCGACCGCGAGCGGCAGATCGGAGGCGAGTCGCAGGTCCACCGGTTGCCACGTGCCGGTGCCGAATCGCGCGTTGACCCGTGCGGCTGCGGCGCCGATCTCGGTGAGGTACGCGGTGTACTCCGCCACGTCCTGCCGGCTGGGCTGCAGCAGCGCGAGAAAGACCACCTCCCCTTGGAGCTCCGGGTGCTCGGCAAGCATCAGCTCAAAGGCCGTGAAACCCCTGACGATGTTCTTGCTGGGGTCGGTGCGGTCCACCCGCAGGACCAGCTGACCCTGAGCCGGGAGCTGGGCGAGGCGCACGGCCGTCTCGTCGCTGCCCGCGACCTCCTCCAGCCCCTCCACGTCGATGCTGATCGGATACGCGCGGGACCGGACTAGGCGTTCCCCGACCCACACCGAGCCGTCGTCGAGGTCCACGGGCAGGCCGAGTAGCTCTTGGACGCACAGCAGGAATGCTCGGGCGTCCGCGGCGGTGTGGAAACCTACGACGTCGCAGCCGAGCAGGCCGTGCAGCACAGCCTCCCGCATCGCGGGCGGCAGGACCCGCCAGGCTTCGGGCCCCGGCCACGGGATGTGCACGAAGTGCGACAGCTTGACCTCCGGGCACCGCTGCCGCACGAGGTCGGCCACCAGGTAGAAGTGGTAGTCGTGCAGCAGGACGGCCGCGCGCCCGCCGGCTCGCTCGACCTGGGTGACAACGGCGTCGGCGGCCAGCCGGTTCGCCACCACATAGCCCTCCTCCCACGCCGCGTGCTCGGCCCGGCCCAGCGACGGCTCGGTGGCCAGCCCGTACAGCCGGTGCTGCACGAACCACAACAACGGGTTGGCGATCACGCCGTAGAACGGCTCGTGCACGTGCGCCGGCACCTCGACCAGACGCAGCAGCAAGGTCCCAGCTGACGCCGGCTCGGTTTCGTCAAGCACCCGCGTCGGTGGCCCCAGCTCCAGCCGAACTACGTCGCCGGCGGCCTCCCGGGCCACCGCAGCGTCCTCGCCGGGAGGGGCGACGCAGACCCAGACCGCATCCTGAAGATTCGCCATCAAGCCGATCAGCGCGGTGACCAGGCCGCCGGCACCGCGGCGCGCCAATCGCTGCCCCCCCTCGCCGGCGGTGAAGGAGACCGGGCCGCGGTAGGACAACAGGACAACCGGTAGGTCGAGAGTGGGATCGGTGGGCACACCACGGTCCTGCCCAGAACCGATCGGGCCGACCCTGCCGCCAGGCATCGGTCACCGCTTCCCACGGGGTCGCAGATCCGCGGTCACCTGCCTGGTCCGATCAGGGACGCCCGCGACCACCGGCGACCGGCGGCTGACCGGATGGACAGCGCTTTCCGTCGTACGCCGCGGCTAGATTGGGCACCGTGTCCTTAGCGGCTGACCTGGTGCTCGAAGGCGGTGGGGTCAAAGGCATTGCCCTGGTGGGCGCGGCTCAGCGGCTCGCGGAGGCGGGCT
>JBBPZV010000021.1:0-6118 GCA_038198775.1 Propionibacteriales bacterium
ACCGCCGCGACGAACACGCCGTTGCCCGCGGCCTGCACTGGTCAATCTGGCGCCGCCACCACCAACTCGACGCCCGGCGCGCCCACGTCCGACGCCACCTCCGCCTACAGATGATCGTGATCTAGCCCTGTAGTACTAGGCGGCACCATGGTCACCAACAGCTCGCCGATCAGCGCCAACACCCCGAACAACTGTGTCGGCAGCGCCCCCGCGGTACCCACCTGCACCGGCTAAGAGCCTCCGCCGCACGAAGAAAGGCCGGTGACGAGGGCCGGTGCAGACTTCTGTACCGGCCCTCGTCACCGGCCTGCTACTGCGAGATTAGACCTGCATGACCTCGTCGGCGTGACCGAGGTATGTGACGAGTCCGGACGGCGCATACGATTGTAGCTGTTGATGCCGCTCAACTGCGCTTGAAGCGACGTACTCGTGGGAAACGTCGGTGACGCCAAGGTTTCGTACGAACGGCGGGACCAGTCGGTAGAAGCCCGTCCGCGACTCGTGCAGCTGCCCGAGCGCATCGGGGACGAGACCGCTGCCCGTATGCTGCGGGGTCGCGGCGTCGCCGGAGGGAAGGCGGCTGAATGCCTCGGCCTCGAAGGCCAGGCCGCAGGCACGCGCCCGATCCACCATCCAGAGCAGCGCGATCTCAGCCAGAGCGGGATCCGCATAGCCCCCGCCGACGTCGGAGTGGACCCCAGCGAACCACACCTGCTCAAGTCGCTGGCCACCCGCGTCCGCCTGCTGGCTCCAGATCGCCGGCTTGAACGGACCTCGCTTCTCGTCAATCGCCAGTGCCTGGAAAGCCGCGTCGACGGACGTGCTCAAGTCCGTGTCGTGAAACTGCCATCGTCGGTTGAGCAGGTTGACCAGACGGAGCCCGCTGAGTGGAATACCGAGGGCGCCCACGGTGTCCCAGACACCGATGAAGTGAATACGCGTCTCGTGGGAGTACGAACGCCTGAAGAGCTGTGCCTCGGTGCTCCGCGGATGTGTGCGGCTGCTTCGGCTGCGGTAGAGCGCATACGCCTCGTCGACCCGGTCGACGTACTCTCGCCGCAAAATGCCTGAGTTCCGGACGAAGCCTGCGGTGCTGCGTGCAGTGAAGGCGCCGCGGCTGAACCCGAAGAAGAAAAGCTCGTCGCCCGGCTCGAAGTTCTGTACCAGGAACCGGTAGGTGTCACGGACGTTGCGCGACAGGCCGAAGCCGAACATCCCACCGCTGAGGCGCTCCGAACGGTTGGTGCCGACCCCCGGATGGTAGAACATCCGCTGCACCTTGCCAGTGGGGTCCTCCGGCGCGACTGCCAGCGCGACCTTGGTGACGTTCGTCGGCGCCGGCTGCCCGTCGTTCAACTGGTCCGGAGTGTTCCAGGTGCCGTCACAGCACACCACCAGACGCTTCGGCATGGCCCTCCCTCCCCTCGATGACCAGCGTTCATTGGTTACCCAACCCAGAGGTGACGCTGGCAGTCCCTGATACCGACCACGTAGCTCGCGGACGGCGGCCTGGGCACCGAAACCGTCACCGAACCGGCGCGGCGGCCGCGAGTCCTTCGCTTCTGGTGAGGGACCTACCGGCGCGCCGGGCCGCTCCGGGCCATGCGAGCACCCCGACGACGCCCAACAGGATCCACGCCGCGGACACGACGGGATAGACGCCGGCGGCGCCACCGGGATAGGGCGAGACATTCCGGAGCAGGGTGTAAGCGATCAGCAGCAGGGCCAGCGTGGGGATGACGACCTCCCAGGCGGCGACCTCGCGGCGCCCGGAGAAGAACAGCAGTCGCGCCGCGCCGACCGTCGCGAGCGCGTAGGCGACCAGCAGGATCAGCGTCCCGATCGTGCCCGACGCCACGAAGAGATCGAACGGCTTCCCACCCACGACGAACCAGGCGATGCCGACGACCACGTACATCCCGACGACCACCGCGAGCGCCGCCCGGGCCGGGGCGCCGCGCCTCGCCGACACCTGCCCGAACGTCGACGGCCCGATGCCGTCGCGGGCGAGTGCGAAGAGCAGCCGCGATCCGCTGACCGCGCAGGCCAGGGCGCAGCCGAAGGCACTGATCGCCGCGCCGATCGTGATCAGGTCGCCGACCCAGGCCGCGACGTACTGCGAGCCGAGGTCGCCGAGCAGCGACTGCGAGCCGGTGAAGGCCGCGACCCCCGCGTCGTCGGCGCCGAAGCCCATCACCTCCACGGCGGTGACGAACACGAAGTAGACGCCGCCGAAGACCGCGGTCCCGAGAATCGCCCTGGGGATGCTGCGACGAGGCTCGCGGGCCTCCTCACCCAGCGTCGCGGCGGCCTCGAAGCCGGCGAAGGACAGGAAGCCGAAGACGACGCCGAGGAAGACCGCGGAGATGTCGGTCCCCGGCGCTACGGTGAACACCGACAGGTCCACGGTGCGGCCGGCCGGCGCGGTGCCGGTGGCCAACCGGACGAGGATGACCACGGCCACCACCACGATCAGCGCGACGGTGGTGCCCTCGATCGACAGCAGCGCCCTGGTCCCCCCGCGGACCGGCGCGACGGCCAGCGCCAGCACCGCGAGCAGCGCGACGGCGGCGATCGCGAAGCCCGCCCACGACGGCTGGTCAGTCCAGATCCCGAGGCTGTCCAGAGCGGCGGCGGCGAAGATGCCCGCGGCCGTCGACGTGACGACGCCGTAGAAGAGGTAGGTGCCCAGCAATGACCAGCCCGCGACGACGCCGACCCGCGGGCCCAGCGTCGCCCCGACGAAGCCGTAGACGCTGCCCGCGTGATGGAACCGCCGGCACAACCGGACGAACGTGTACGCGATGAGCAGCACCCCGGCCGTGGCCAGCGCGAACGCCAGCGGCACTGCCCGCCCCACGCTGCCTGCGGTGGCCTGCGGGTTGATGTTCACGGCCATCGACGGCGCCATCAGGGCCAGCGAGAGGCCGATGGCCTCCCACACGCTCAACTCGCGACGGAGCCGGGTCCCGGTTGTTGACGGAGGCATGGCGCCCACCCTTTCCATGACCAGCAAATGGTCGACCAGAACGGAAGGAAAGTCACTCTGCGCACCAGGTCACCGCCCGTTCGGGGTACGGTTCCTCCAGGCCGTACACCCGCCGGGCGTTGCCCGCCCCCACCAGCTCCGCGACGCGCGCCGCGTCGGCCGCTGACCAGTCGCCGGACGTGACCCAGTCGCCGAGTACGCCGGTCATCGCCCGGCGCCACAGCACGGCGCCGAGGTGGTGCAGCTCGGCAGGTCCCCAGGCGTCGGAGGAGTAGAGCACCTTGCCGAACGGCGCCACCTCCAGCGACTCCGCGACGACCGCCCGGCTCCGAGCTCCGGTGTGGTTGACCGCCAGCCCGACATCGCAGTACACGTGCGGGTACACGGCGGCGAGGTACCCGGCGTTGCGGTGGTAGGGGTAACAGTGCAGGAGCATGATCGGCACGTTGCGGTCGCGCACCCGTCGGATGAACCCCGTCATCAGCGCGGGGTCGCAGCGGTGCAGGGTCAAGTCAGGATCCCCGTAGCCGGTGTGGAACTGCAGCGGCAGCCCGTGCTCGACACCCGCCCAGAGCAGGTGGCGCAGCAGCACCGGGTCGGTCAGCCGTCCGCCGGCCCGGAGCCACTGCCCGGCCGCGCGCTGGACTGCCACCGCGGTGGGTGGCTCGGGATCGAAGTCGAGCCCGTACCGGTAGGCGATCACCGACTTCAGCGCGACGGCGCCGCGGGCCCGCTCGGCCAGTGCGGCGGCGAACCGGTCGGCGAACCCGGCCGCGTCCGGTGCCGCCGCGGCCACCTCCTCGGCGACCGACTCCAGCCGGACGACCTCAGCGGCCCGCGCCCCGGCCGCCCGGGCCAGCTCCGCGGGTGTGAGCAGATCCTCGGCCCGGTAGCCGGTCTCGACCAGGAAGCATCCGACCCCGCTTGCGGCCAGCAGCCGCCGGGTGACCTCGGCCGCGCCGAGCTCGCGGCGTCGGGCGAGGTAGCTGTCCACGTCGGTATGCGGGGGCAGGTCCAGCACCGGGGCACACCACCGGCGGACGGCGAAGCCCAGCTGCGAGTCCAGGTGGCTCGTCCCCGGGGGCGCCGGCCACGGGGACTCGGTGAGGCCGTCCTCGAAACGGGCGCGGTCGAGGTCGGCGGCCGCGGCACCGTGGACGTGATGGTCCACCAGGCGCAACGACTCGACCAGCCTGCTCAGCGACTCAGCGACCACTCGTGCACCTCCCGCCCGCTACCCGCCGTCAAAGGCAGCCGCCGGTCGGCCGCGTCAAGACGGTATGCCGCGCGGCACCGTTCTCGAACCATTCCACTGTGCTCTGGGACGTTCGCGAGCCGCCCGTTCCCGACCGGTTGATCTCCGGGCGGGGAACGGCCCGCGGTGTTCGGTCGAGTCAGCTGCTCGACTGGGTCGACGGCGCGGACGGGGCACCGATCGCGGCGGCCGGGGTACCGGCCGGGGGCGCCGCCGGAGCAGGTGCCCGGTCGCCGGAGCCCGCGGCCGGACCCGGCCAGCGCGGAAGCGGCGCCGGTCAGTGCTCCGACGGCACGGTCGAGCACGCCGAGCCGGCCGCGGACCAGCACCCTGGTCACCAGTCCGCCCAGCCAGCGACCGACGACGGCCCCGAGCAGCAGCCCGCCCAGGATTCCGACCAGCGCCAAGACGTAACGTGCCGCCGGGCTGTCGCCGAGCGCGGCGAGCCGAGCCCCGAACGCGGCACACAGCCCGGCGCCGACGAGCAGGATGATCACGTCGAGCAGGGTCACCGGGTCCTCGCCTTCTCTCCCCCCGGTGGGGACGTCAGCGAGACTGGGCGATGATCCTGAGCCGGAGCTGAGCCGGGCCCCACCGAGCGGAGATCGCTCAGGTTCGGCTCAGGATCATCGCGAGTCGGTCGCACAGATGGCCGACTCATGCGCACAAATACCCCGACTCGCGGGAGTTCACGTTGCCCGCGGTGGGTACCTTCGCCCGACTGACGCCGGAGCTGCGATGGGTGACCTAACTGATGATCATCATCTCGGTGCTGGCCGCGCTGGCGGCGGGTGCCTGCTTCGCCATCGGAGGAGTGCTGCAGCAGCGAGAGGCGAGTACCCGTCCACCGGACGAGTCGTTGTCGCCGCGGTTGCTCCTCGACCTCGCCCGCCGTCCGGCGTGGCTGGCCGGGATCGGTTCGACCGCGGGGTCGTTCGTGTTCAAAGCCGTCGCGTTGGCCTTCGGGCCGTTGTCACTGGTGCAGCCGCTGATCGCCAGCGAGCTGATCTTCGCGATCCCGGTGTCGGTGCGCCGCCACGGTTACCGGCTGCACCTGCGGGAATGGTCGGGCATCGCGATGGTGACCGGTGGGCTGGTGCTGGCCATCGTCGCGGCCTCGCCGCAGCCGGGCAACCCGCTGCCGCCGCTGTCCACCTGGGGCGAGGCGCTCGGCGCGGTCGCGGTGCTCGCCGCCGTGGTCCTGCTGGCGGCCCGCCGGGTCGGCGGCCCGGCCCGGGCGTCGCTGTACGCGCTTGCTGCGGTGGCCGCGCTCGCAGCCCAGTCCGCGCTGCTCGCCGCTACGGTGGCGCTGTTCAAGATGGGCATCCTCACCGCGCTGTCCTCATGGCAGCCCTACGCGATGGGCGTGGTCAGCTTCGTCGCGCTGACCCTCGTGCAGAGCGCCTACCAAGCCGGACCGCTCGCGGCGAGCATGCCGGTGATGGACGCGGCGAACCCGCTCGTCGGGATCACGATCGGTATCGTGCTGTTCGACGAGACCATCTCCACCGCCACCTGGCACCTCGCCGGAGCGGTCGTCGGGGTGGTGCTGCTGGTCGCCGGGGTCATCCTGGTCGACACCTCTCCCCTGGTGCTGCGGATCCAGCGCGACGAGGACGAGGAACAGCACCGAACCGCCGACGCCGAGGCGAGAGACGTTGCCCGACAATCGGGCCGACCCGGCGAGCGAGAACCGTGACCAGCGCTCGACCGTGGTGGTTCCAGCAGGCCGGCCGCGCCGCCTCCCGTCGAGCGAGAAGACCCGCGCCGCCATTCGCAGCACGGCGAGTTGAGGCCGGTCACTTCCTTCTCACGGCGGTGGCGCCAGCCAGCTCTGCAGGTCGGTCACCGAGGTATTCTTGTCGATCGTGACG
>JBBPZV010000022.1:0-5111 GCA_038198775.1 Propionibacteriales bacterium
GAGACACGCCCTAGTTGGATCAATCTCGTCGAGGTCTACTACCGCTTGGAGCGCGACCACGGCCGCGAGGTCGCCGATGAGACGCTGAGCGCGCTTCGGGCCAGCCTCGCTCCAGACCTGCCGGGCACCGCCCGGATGGTCGAGGCGGCCCGGCTGAAGGCTCGCGCCCCGATCGCCCTCGGCCACTGCTTCGCCGCCGCAACAGCCGCCGCTCACGGCCTTGTCCTACTGACCGGCGACCCGGAGCTCATTGAGCTTCCCGACGCTCCCTGCGCTGTCGAAGACCTCCGCGCCACATAGCGGCGGTCGCGATCAAGGGCCTCGGCTCGGCCCGCCCGCCGCAAGTGAAGTTGCCGGCGACGCTGGAGGTGCTGTTCCAGAACGGGGACTTCGCCGGGATGGCGACCTGGGTCAGCGGAGTGGAGCGGGTCGACGCTCGTACGGTGCAGGTCACCGACGACGACCGATCCGGCTTCTCCGTACCTTCCTCACCGTCGTGCTGCCGACCCGGCCCCTCGTCGACTGAGCCCGACGCCAGCTCGGCGCTGCAACCTCCCGTGCACGCGAGCGCACCAGCGGATCACCGGGCCCGCACGGTGGTCCTGCCGAGCAAGATCCAGGCGTCATTACTCCGGCCCCGACCGGAGCAACGGGGCCTGGATCATGAAGGGAGCGCATACCCGGCCGGCGACACCGTCCGCGATCAGCCCCCCGGTGAACCCCGGTTTGCCGGCTGCCGTAGCGGTGGCTGCCGTTCGGGCGCCGTAATCTGACGTTGTGATGGCGAACCAGGCTGGCGGCGCCGTCGCGCGGCTCGAAGACCTCACACCCGGCGCCTATGTGCGTGGGGTAGCCGGGCCGCACGCAGTCACGGTCGTCGACGTCTCCTGGGGCGGCTCGAACGCTGTCACGATCACCTACCGCGACGGCAGCGGTCACGTGGCCCAACGGCTGCTCTACCGCGACCACGAGCCGTCGCTCACCGTCGACCAGCCCTCCCGTGCGTACGCGTTCGACGGCGACGCGCAGCTGTCCGGCTCGCCGCCGAGTCGTTGCGCATCCGGATGGCCGCCCGATTCGACCCGATGCTCGCGGTGACCACGAGCGACGTGGAGCCGCTGCCGCACCAGATTTAAGGCCGTGTACGGCGAGCTGCTGCCTCGCACGCCGCTGCGGTTCCTGCTGGCCGACGACCCCGGCGCCGGCAAGACCGCATGGCCGGCCTGTACATCAAGGAGTTCATGCTCCGCGGCGACATCGCCCGGTGCCTGGTCGTCGCGCCCGGGAGCCTGGTCGAGCAGTGGCAAGAAGCATTGCATGACAAGTTCGACCTGCGTTTCGAGCTGCTCAGCCGCAGCCTCGTCGACGCCACGCTGGGCGAGGACGTCTTCGACTGTTACCCATTGCTCATCGCGGGGATGGACATGCTTTCGCGCTCCGACGACCTCAAGGCGGCGATCGAGGCCACCTCGTTCGACCTTGTCGTCGTCGACGAAGCGCACCGCATGTCGGCGCACTACTACGGCAGCGAGCTCAAGCTGACCAAGCGGTACGAGCTCGGTCGCCTCCTCGGCGGCGTCGCCCGCCACCTACTGCTGATGACCGCGACGCCGCACGCGGGCAAGGAGGACTTCCAGGCGTTCATGGCCCTGCTGGATGCCGACCGGTTCGAGGGGCGGTTGCCGGTCGGTACGAGGCGCTGGCAACCTACCCATCCGGCTCGTTCGGGCCGCTGCCCGACACCGCGCGCTCCTCGTGCATCCGGCGCTCGCGCTCGCCCAGCAAGAGGGCGAACGGCGTCCCGACACCGATCCGCCCACTGAGGAGCCTGCGCCAGGCGGTCGCGACGATCGCACACCGGTGCCCGCGCCCCCCATACCCGAGAACGTCCGCTTCTTCGGCGTGTCCAAGGTGAGCCCGAGCGCTACACCCGGGACCTGACCCGCGTCGCCCAGGAGGTGCTGCAGCACCTCGCGGCGGCCGACGGCGTCGCGCTCGAGCTCTCGGAGGCGGAACTCGATCGGCTGCGCCGGTTTCCGGACGCGATCGGAGCGGATGAGCTGATCCGGTTCTTCACGCTGATGCCCGGCGACGTGGCCTTCGTGAACGGTCATCGGGGCGAACCGAATTGGATCGGTATCGCGGTCCAGTTGTGGACGCTGCCGTGGCTGTGCGGGCAGTTGAGCGTCGCTGGCGCTTCGCTGCGTGAGTACGGGATGCGGGAGCAAGCTCGCACCGATCATCTGCGGCAGGTCGCGGCATTCCACGGGTGGCGCGTCGGGGCCGACCATGAGCTGACCTATGCCGAGGCAGCCGGCCGGGTCGGGGTCGCGACTCGCCGTAGCATCGGTATTCAGGACCCGCGGAATCGCGCTCGAACCGGTTCAGCGGCGGGCGGGTCGCGGTTAGCGCCGGGCAAGGTAACGCCCAGCGAGGAGAGTCACATTGACGCTAACGAGAGCACGCAGAGGTACCCCACTGTTCTGCTCCCGAGCGCGGCCGTGACCTGCCTGCTGGTGGGCATCGCCAGCGGCGCAGTCTCGGTGTATTCGGACAGTCGCCTCGCATGTGCGGTGTGGGTGATCGCGGCGATGGCGTTCACGTCGCTCGCCGGACTGGTCCTCGGATCGAGCAAACGGTGGTTTCGTTGGGACCAATTAGCGTGAGCTACCACGACGGGCGGGATCGAGTCGGGATGCGGTCAACAACCGCGGCGGGTTCCCATGATGTGCACCGGGCAGCGAGTCGCGAGCGAGCTGAACCGAAGGCCGCCTTTGCCCGTGAGGTGGAGCCAGAGATCGAGATGCTGCTGCGCGTCGCCCGGACGTTGACCGGCTCCTGGCCCGATGCCGAGGACCTCGTGCAGGACACCCTGGTGCGCGCGTACCGGGGCATCGGCGGGTTCGACGGAGCCCACCCGCGGGCCTGGCTGCTGACGATCCTGCGTAACACGAACGCCAACTCCCGCCGGCGCCGGCGTCCGGACCTGCTCGATGGCGACGGCGAGTTGGACCGGCGACGTCCAGCGTTCGGGGCCGCGGTGGCGCCGAGCCCGGAACGGATCGTCACCGACCGAGTGCTCGGCCAAGAGCTGCAGCGCGCGGTGGACGCACTGGATGATCGGTTCCGGGTCGTGCTGCTGCTAATCGATGTCGACGACCTCACCTACCGCGAAGTGGCTGAGGTCCTGGGCATTCCGGTCGGGACGGTGCTGTCGCGCCTGAGCCGGGCCCGCGAACGCATCCGCCTCCAGCTGCGCACCCACCCACAGTCGGGGAGGTCGTCATGATGGTCAATCCCAGCACGATGTGGACGTGCCATTGGGCACGTCGCCACGTGCACCGCTATCTCGACGCGGACCCGTCGCTGCCTCTGACCACTCGAGAAATCCGGCGTCTGCAAGCCCATCTGGCCACCTGTGCCCGGTGCGCCACCACGGCTGAGGATTTCCGCCGGCTGCGTGAGGCCCTGGCCGACTGGTCGCAGCGCCGCGCTCCCGACCCGGCACTGGTGCAGCGCATGCACGCCACCGTCCGCGACCTGGTCGCCGACGATGCCCGATGACCAACCGGCGGTGACGCAGGTCGGGAAGCGTAGCGGCCCGCACCGGGTTACCGGTACGTGGGTGAGCCAACGGCGATCGTGGTGGAGGTGTACTGGCGGCCCGGCTGCCCCTACTGCCGTCGACTGCGGCGGGCCCTCACCCGCCGCGGCATCGACGCCGAATACCACAACATCTGGGACGATGACGCGGCTCGCTCGTTCGTGCGGCAGGCCAATCGGGGCGACGAGACGGTCCCCACAGTGCGAGTCGGCCAGCGGGTGCTGATCAACCCCACCTGTGCGCAGGTCGCGGCTCTGTTACCTGCCTACGCCGGCGACCCTGCGCAGCCGGGACGCCGGTCCCGCAGGGCGACCGCATGGCTCACCCGGCTGACGAGTCGGTGACACAACGTCATCGTTGGCCCACTTCCGTGAGCTGCGCCCGGCCTGAGGGTGAACATTCCAGTCGGGTGCGACTACCGCGCTATAGCTTGGGCGCCCGGTTCTACGACGGGCTGTCCGGTGAGCGTCCGGTCTATCGCGCTGGGCGTCTGCGCGGCATCACGGCCCTCGACCTGCGCCCCGAAGCACGCGTGCTGGACGTCGGCTGCGGCACGGGCCTGAACCTGGCGCCGCTGCTCAGCCGGGTCGGCCCGGCCGGACACGTGCTCGGCGTCGACCTCAGCGACAAAATGCTGGACCAGGCGTGGGCCCGGGTTTCGAGACGCGGCTGGGTGAACGCCGACCTTCGGCCGCCGATGCGGGCCGGCTCGCGAGGACCGTCGGCGACGCGGCCGGCTTCGACGCGGCGATCTTCACCTACTCGGCACCTTCGACCTCGAATCCGCGGGTCTGGGCGGCCGGAGACGTCACGACCTACCCGCAGTTCACCCACTGTGCCGGGGTGTACGCGAGCACCGCGGCGAGCAACGCGGTCCTCGGACTGCGGCGCAGCGTCGACCCGGACCGGATCCCGCGCGTGACATTCACCCAACCCGAGATCACCGCCGTCGGCATAGGCGTGGAGCAGGCCACCGCGAGCGGCTGACCATCCGGCACGTCGACCACCGCCACGTCGACCGGGCGGTGGCCGAGCAGCGAACGGCCGGGTTCAGCCGGCCTCATCCTCGACTGCAAGGGCCGCGTCGCCGGGGCGACGTTGGTTGGGGGCGGGCCGGCGAAGCCCTGGCCGAGGTCGCGCTGGCCATCGCTGAGGGGCTGCGGGTCCGCGACCTCGCCGCCTCGATGCACGCCTACCCCATCTACGCCGACGGGGTATGGAACGCCGCGATAGGCGAGGTCCAGGCCGGGCTGGCGCGCCCGTCGATGCGGACGGTCACGGCGCGGCTGGGCCGGGTTCGCCGCCGACGGGTGTCGGCCTGAGGCCGGCCGCCCGCCGGCGGCGCCGCGCCCGCCGTCCCGATACAAGACCGGTGACGACCAGCACCAGCAGGGCGGCAAGAGCGACGAGGAAGGGCACCGACCCCGGCGTCGAGCCGTAGGCGCCCAGCACGACATAAGCCGCCGCCGCCGGCACGATGCCGACGGTGGTGCCAGCGAGGTAATCC
>JBBPZV010000023.1:0-4130 GCA_038198775.1 Propionibacteriales bacterium
CGTGGGCGTTGGCGTGCGGGTCGCTCCGGCGGGTTGATCGCCGTACCGCCTCGGCCGGGTCGCTGACCGGCCGCCTGCTTGTGCCAGCGCCGAGGAGGCGTGAGACTTGCCGTCGTGGATCAACCGGCTCACCGACGCCAGCGCCGATCTCGTGTTCCTCGACGTGCCGCGCCGCGTCGCGAAGGCTCTGCTCCTCCGCGCCGAGACCCACGGGACGGCCGATCTGGGACTTACCCAAACGGCGTTGCCCTCGTCCGTCGGCAGCTCGCGGCAGTGGGTGAACCAGGCGTTGCACGGCCTGGAGCGGCGCGGATGGGTGGCCGTCGACGGCCGCAAGGTGCGCATTCGCGACGAGGCCGCCCTACGCCGGTTCGTCGAGAACTGATCGAACAGGCAGGTCAGCGGCCGGACACGGTGCGGGATCCTGCGAACGCCACTCGGTCGAGAACACGTCGCTCCACCGGATGGTGGTGGCGGCGCTGGTGGCCGGCAGGTCGATGATCATGCCCTCCGCCGCGGCGCTCACGCTCACGACAGGATTGCGAGCAGCAGCGAGCAACTCGTCGATCTCGGTATCGGTGCGCCGCGGGTCGTGGTGGAACAGGACGACGCGTTGACATCTCGCGAGGGCACCGAGTTGCACCGCGTAGTCCACGGTGGAGTGCCCGAGAAAGGCCAGCCGGGGGAACTCGCCGCACAGGTGCTGCGCATCGTGGATCAGTACGTCGACCCCGTCCGCCAGTTCGAGAGCGGCGTCGTGGAACTCGCCCATGTCCTGCGGTCCTGGGCCGAGACCGAGGGGGCTGTGATCGGACAGGTAGGCGATACTGCGGTTGCCATCCGTGACGCGGTAGCCGAACGTTCGTCCACCCCGGTGAGGGATCTCGCGGGCGAGCACGTCGAACCCTTCCAGCTCCAGCCGACCGGGCTGCAGGGCCCGAAACGACCATCCGTCACCGAGCTGTGCCGGCCGGATGGGAAAGTGCGGCGGCGAGAATGCGCGCGCCAGTACGTCCTCCGGCGAGACGCCTGGGTCCAGCTGGTCTGGCAGCACGACGTCGACCCGGCTGCCGGGGAGGGCGCCGGAGGCGAAGAACGGCATCCCGTGCGTGTGATCCCAGTGCAGGTGTCCCAGCAGCAGCGTCCCGCGAAAGGGCGCACCGGCCAGGACCGTCGTGAGCCGCTGCAACCCGGTGCCGCCGTCGAGGACGAGCGTCGGCTCGTCGCCGTCACGGCTCAGCGCAACGCAGGACGTGTGACCGCCGTACCGCACGAACTCCGTCCCCGGCGCCGGAGTGGAGCCGCGCACCCCGCAAAAGGTCAGGCGCACGGTCCCCCCAAATCACTTAAGACGTACTTCGGCGCGCTACTGCTCCGAGCGGGTGGCCTCCGCCTCGCTGAGGTCGACCACGGCCGTCGGGTCGTCGGGGCGCTGCGACTCAACGACCTCGGCGTCTCGCATCCATCCGGCGGTCGTCGGCTCGGACGTGGTCGGGACGGCAGACACGGGGCCAGGCATCGGCGGATTCCAGCCCGGCTCCGAGGAGCGGCGGCCGGTCAGCATGCCGACAATTGCGCCGATCCCACCCCCGACCAGCAGGCACAGGACCGCCACCGGCCAGCGCCGCTTCGCACTTGGGCTGCGTTCTCCGCGCAGGGCGGCGACGGCCGCCTCGCCTCGCCGCCTGGCCTCGCGGCTGACCGGCCGACTCGCCTCGTACGCCGACAGCGCCGAGGCCGTCACCGCCGGCACGACCGTGCTTCGGACGGTGTCGCCGGCGTGGCTCACCGCCGGGGCGAGGCGCTCGCGTGCCGCCTCGGCAGCGGGGAGGACGCGCTCGGCGGCCACCTGGCGCGTGGAATCGCGGGCCGCTTCGACGTGCGGGCCGATCCGCTCGCGGGCACTCTGCAGGTGGGGCGTAACCGCCTCGCGAGCCGGCCCGACGTAGGGCGCCAGCCGCTCCCGCGCCTCCGCGATCACCGGGGTGACGGCCGCTCGGGCCTGCTCGAGGCGGGGAACCACGATGTCCCGCACGGGGACCAGTCGCGGCGAGCCGCCGCCGGGGGAGCCCTCGACCACCACGAACGTGTCGTCGGTGGTCAGGGTGGTGGCCCTGGTCGGGATGGCAATGGAATCTGATGTGTCTCGACGCCTCGAGCGGAACATGGCGTACCTCCGGGGAGTTTCCTGAGTAGGACTTCGGTTCTGCTGGCGGCTCTCGGTTCTGCACGGTTTCTCGGTTCTGCGCTGCCTCTCGACCCTTCCCACGGGGCGGTCAGGCAACCGTCGACGTGCGAGGATGAGAAGCCTACGACTGGGCCGATTCACAGACTTACCCGACAAGGAGCCGCGCTCGTGGCCGACGAACTCTTCGCCATCCTGCACACCAACCGGGGCGACATCGAGGTGCAGCTCTTTTCCGACCAGGCGCCCAAGACCGTCGCCAACTTCGTCGACCTCGCGGAGGGCCGCCGAGAGTGGCTCGACCCGCGGACGCGGCAGAAGACGACCGCGCCGATCTACGACGGCACGGTCTTCCACCGGGTCATCAGAGGCTTCATGATCCAGGGCGGCGACCCCCTCGGCACCGGCACCGGCGGTCCCGGCTACCGCTTCGCCGACGAGTTCCATCCCGAGCTCGCTTTCGACCGCCCATACCTGCTGGCGATGGCCAACGCCGGTCCGGGCACCAACGGCTCGCAGTTCTTCATCACGGTCGCAGCGACGCCGTGGCTCAACCGCAAGCACACGATCTTCGGCGGGGTCACCCGCGGCCAGGACGTCGTGGATGCCATCGAGAAGGCGGAGAGCGGCCCTGGCGACCGGCCGACGGACGACGTCGCAATCAGCTCGATCGACATCGAGCGTCGGCCGGCTTGAGCGCAGGATGACCGAGAGGGAAGGCGCGCCCCCCGCGAGCACTGCGGGTGCCGTACCCGTCTGCTATCGGCACGCCGGCCGGGAGACGTATCTGCGGTGCTCACGCTGCGACCGGCCCATCTGCCCGGACTGCATGCGTCCCGCGGCGGTCGGTCAGCACTGCCCGGATTGCGTCGCGGAGGGGCGGCGTACGACGCCGAGCGCCCGGACCACGTTAGGCGGCCGGCTCTCCAGTCGCTCCGGGGTCGTCACCAGACTCCTGATCGCCGTCAATGTGGTCGTGTTCGTGGCGCAGCAGGTCGTCCCTGGCCTGACCGGGCGGGGCGGCATGAATCCGGCCGCCATCGCGCTGAACGGTGACTACTACCGGCTGCTCACCGCGGCCTTCCTGCACGGCGGGCTGCTGCATATCGCCTTCAACATGTGGGCCCTGTACGTGATAGGCGCGCAGCTCGAAGGCGTACTGGGCACCAGCCGCTATGTCGCGCTCTACTTCTTGTCGGCCCTGGGCGGTTCCACGCTGTCCTATCTGCTCGCGCCGCCTGGCATCCTCGGGGTCGGCGCGTCTGGCGCGATCTTCGGCCTCTTCGCCGCACTGTTCGTGGTCGGCCGTCGGCTCTCGGCCGACGTCAGCGGCATCGCGGCGCTCATCGGGGTCAACCTCGTGCTGACTTTCGTGATCTCGAACATCGACTGGCGGGCGCACGTCGGCGGCCTCGTCACCGGAGCGGTTCTCGCCGCAGCGTTCGCCTACGCACCGCGCCGAATGCGGACAACCGCCGCGGTGCTCGCATCGGTCGTGGTGGCAGTGGTGCTGTTCGCTGCGATCGCGGCCCGAACGGCAGCGCTTACCGCCTGACGGCACAAGCTGACGCGTCCCGCGTAGCCGGTGATCTCCGGGGGGCGCCAGCGCTTGACGTGCGCGGATCCGCTGGTGGGTAGCGCGTCGGCTGCCTGCGCCGGTTCGGTGGCACCGGTAGCGAGGGGTCAACGTCGCCGGCGTTTGTCGCCCCGCCCGCACGGGTCGCGAGGGTCACCCCGCTCACCCGCATCTGGATCGCCCTCGTCCCCACCCGCGTCGCCGTCCTCGTCGGGGTGGACGTGGTAGGTGTGGCGGGTGGGGCTGGTCCAGCGGAAGTGCCCGGGTCGGGGTTGGGTCAGTGGCCAGCCGCCGTGGGTCTTGACCCGGTGGTGCCAGCGGCAGAGCGCCCCGAGGTTGCTGGGGCAGGTGGGGCCGGCCGGATAGGGC
>JBBPZV010000024.1:0-7362 GCA_038198775.1 Propionibacteriales bacterium
CTCACCGCCACCGACCACGCCCGCGACGCCGTGTCCTACCTGATCTGGCATCCCGAGCTGCCCGCCGCCGTGAAGCCGGCGTACGGCGTGCTGGTGACGGCCGCCATCGCGCTGATGCCGGGGTGGACCCGGCGTCCCCTGCGGCTGCCGGCAGTGCCGCTGCCGCCGCTGGCCGTACGCGGGCTGGGCCATGCCGCCACGCGCACGATCCGCTGGGCGATGCGGCCGGCCGACGTGTCGGTCAGCTCGCCGACGCCCCACCCGGCCTGAGGTGGGCCTCGTCGGACGCTGGCCGTTGGGGTCGGGGTACGACGTGCGCGACGCCCTGCTGGCGGCCTACGCCGACCCGGGTCGGGGATACCACGACACCCTGCACCTGACGGAGGTGCTCGACCGGCTCGACGACCTCGATGTCTCCACCCCGGCGGTCCTCCTGGCGGCCTGGTTCCACGACGGGGTGTACGACGGGCGACCGGGCGCCGAGGAACGCTCAGCGGCGTGGGCGCTGACCACCCTGGACCTCCTCGTCCCGGCACCGACCGCCGCCGAGGTGGCGCGTCTGGTACGCCTGACCGAGGCCCACGACCCGGATCCGTCCGATGACGCCGGAGCCGCGCTGTGCGACGCGGACCTGGCGATCCTGGCCGCCCCGGCCGAGCGCTACGACAGGTATGTGGCCGGCGTCCGCCAGGACTACGCCCACGTGTCCGACGCCGACTTCGCCGCCGGGCGTGCCGCCGTGCTGCGCGACCTGGCAGGGCGGGAGTCGCTGTTCCACACGGCGTACGGGCGGGCTCGGTGGGATGCGCCGGCCCGCGCCAACCTGGCACGGGAGCTCGCGGCGTACGCCTGAGGGGCGGTGCTGCTGCGGCGCCACCCCTCAGGTTCATCATGTTGAGTGGCTCAACCGGCACGCAGCACGGCGAATTCACCCTGCTGAGACGAGGTTCACCCGCTCAACGTGATGAACCCGGAAAAGCCGGGGCAGGGGCGGCGCGGCACTGCGACCTCACACATACAGGCAGAACGGATGCCCGGCGGGATCGAGCAGCACCCGCACGTCGTCCTGCGGCTGATGCTCGGGCAGCGAAGCACCCAGCTCGAGCGCGTGCACGACGGCAGCGGCGAGATCGACGACCTCGAAATCGAGGTGCAGCATCATCTGTTGCGCACCGTCGGGCGCCGGCCAGACCGGCCGGAGGTACGTCGGGTTGGTCTGCACCGCCAGGTAGGCCACGCCCTCACCGAAGTCGAGTGAGCCGCCGTCGTCGTCGACCTTCCAGATCGGCTTGTCCAGCAGCTGGGAGTAGAACCGCAGGAGCGCCGGCCCATCGGGCGCGTCAAGCACCACGCCCCACCAGTCGCTGCGCGACCAGCGGTCGGTCTCGGGTCCGAAGTCTGGCCGTCCGCGCATCGGGCCTCCTCAAGCAGAGTGCTTGCGTCGCCGCAGCCCGGCCAGCACCAGCCGCGCCACGATCTCGCGTGAGGCGACCGGCGCGGCCCCCGCGGCGACCACGTCGTCGTACCACTGCGACGGTACGTCGTAGTGGTCCCGGTCGAAACCCCGCTCGGAGAGGCCGAGGTCGCGGGCGAAGGCATGCAGCTCCTCATACGACGTGTCGCTGACCAGGTGCGACCAGAGCCGCCCGTGCCCGGAGGCGTTCGGCGGGTCGATCAGGATCATCCGGTTCGGGGCAGCCGTCGAGGCCGAGGGTTGCCGAGCGCAGTGTCGCCCCGATGTGGCCTCACGAGGCGGACCCGTCGAAGGCGTCGAGGGTGGCGGCCGCCGCGACGGCATAGGCGAGATGGGGAAGAACGTCGGCAACCCAGTCGGAATAGCGCCACGTGCGGGGATCGGTCACTCCCAGCGCGGTCATCGGACCGTTGCCGGCCAGCATCGCCAGTACCCAGGCCGTCGCCACGGTCCCCGCGGGGCCGCGGGGACCGCCGACGGCCCGCAATCCCCCGAGCGCCATGCCCGCGGAGACGCCCGAGGCGATACCGAGCAGCGAACCCAGCGCGTTCGAGCGATGGTCACGCTGTTCGGGTTCCCCGGGAATCGAGACCCCGAGCCCACCCGCTGCCTGCTCGACGACCTGCTGGGGCGTCTGGCTGGCGGGCCGGCCCCGCAGCGTCATGTCGAGGAAGGTAGCGGCGTTGAGGGCGGTGGTTCCGGCGGCCCCGGCGACCGCACCGCGGAGCAGTGCTCTGGTAATGGATGCCATCTGCTCACGCTACCTGCTCCCGGCCGTGTCGGCCTTGAGGATTCAAGCGCGGAGAGCCAGCCGGATACGGCGGCTCAGGAACTCCGCGGCCACGCTGACTGCGAGCGATGCCAGCAGCAGCGTGCTGACGACCGGATAGCGGAACGCGGACAGGTTCTCGGTGAACAGGCGGCCGAGTCCGGCAGCTCCCACGACGCCGACCACTGCTGTCTCGCGTACGCAGATCTCGAACCTGTAGAGGGTGTAGGTGACCAGCTGGTGGGCTGAAGGCGGGACGGACGCCGCGATGGTGGCGAGGCTCCTGGGTACGCCGGCTCGGCGCAGCGCGTCGCGCGGCTGGTGGTCGATGCTCTCCCAGGCCTCGGCGGCGAGCCGGCCGAGGATTCCGCCGGTGTAGAGGCCCAGCGCGAGGGCACCGGGCAGCACACCGGGAAACAGGGCCAGCAGCGCGAGCACAGCCCACACCGTCGGCGGCACGGAGCGCAGGACGAGCAACACCAACCGCGTGCCCCACCACATTCCAGAGCGCAGCACCCGGGCCGGCAGACGCGAGGAGTCGGCATGGCCGCGACGGCCGACGGCCCATGGGCCGACCAGTACCGTGACCACGACAGCGACAGTCATGGCGAGCACGGCCATCGCCACCGTGTCGAGGACGCTGCCCATGAGCGGCGGCCACCCGCCCGTCGGCAGCTGTGGGGGCCACAGCTCCTCGGCCAGTCGGCCGGTCAGGTCACGGGTACGGGCCGAGAACAAGCCGGTCGGCGAGACGCCCGAAGCCAGCCACGCCGCCACCAGCGCGGGTGGCACAAGCACCAGGGTGACTCGAGTCCAACGCGAGCCCGGGTCGCGCCGCGAGCCCGGGTTCTCGCGCCTCTCGACCGACCACTCCGAGCAGCTCACGACGTCCAGCTTTGCGCGCAGGCGACTGCTCCACAGATCGACGACGGCAGAAAGCAGCAGTACGGCGCCGATGAGAGTCCACACCTCCCCCCAATTGCGCGACTGGAGGCTGACCACAAGCTCCGCTCCCAGGCCACCGACGCCGACGACGCCGAGCAACACCGTCGAGCGGATCGCGCACTCGAGACGGTAGAAGGAGTACGACAGGAGCAACGGCGCGGCTCCTGGGAAGAGGCCGTAGACCAGCGCGGGAACCGGGCGGGACCCGGCGCGTCGCAGTGCAACGAGAGGCCCGGGTGGCACGCCGTCGAAGGTCTGTCCGAAGACCTGGGCCGTCTGGGCTCCGAAGGGCAGCGCCAGCGCCAGCACGGCGACGAGCGAGTCGAGCCCCAGCACGCCCACGAGCAGCAGCGCCCAGATCAACTCGTGCACCGAACGGATTCCTACCAGGACACCGCGCAGCAGCAACCGCAGCGCCCGCACGGGCGCGCTCGGGGTGTGGCCCCAGGCGACGTCGCTCAGCGCCAGTCCGCCGAGGAGGCCAAGGAGAAGAGCGCCTGCGGCGCCCAGCACGGCGTACGCAACGGTGACCAGGGTGTCGTGCGCGACGACGGCGAGGAAATCGGGGGACAGCGCCGGGTGCAGTGTGGTGGCGAGCAGGTCGCCCAGGAGGGCCAGTCCGCCGTGGTTGACCAGGTCGGAGCCGGGCGGGAAGGCGCGGAGGGTGGCCCACCCGACGGCTAGGACGATGGCCAGCACGCCCACGAGCCGGCGCAGAAGCACGATGCGCCGGGAGCTGATCGGCGGCCGGCCACCGGGGCCCGCGAGAAGCGCAACCGGCTCGGGCGCGACCGGATCTGGCGTGAGGAGGTCGGTCATCGTCGCTCAGGCAAGGGTGTAGAGGTCGTCGAGCAGATGGGGCGTCAGGTCGTCGGTGTGAACGTCGAAGACGACGCTACCTGCGCGCAGGCCCACTGCTCGGGTGAAGTGGTTGCGCGCGAGACTGGGTTGGTGCAGGCTCGCGACCAGCGTGGGGCGGGGTGCGTGCGGGGTGGCGGGCTGGCGCAGGAGGCGGAGAACCTCGTCGGCGCGTGTGGGGTCGAGGCTCGACACGGGCTCGTCGGCGAGCACCAGGTCCGGCGCCTGCACCAGCATCCGAGCGATCGCGACCCGCTGTCGTTCGCCACCGGAGAGCCGCTCGGTACGTTCGTGCAGAGCCCATTCCATTCCGACCCGGCGCAGGGCCTGGCGCGAGGTTTCGTCCGGACGTGCCCAGGCCAACGCGAGGAGGCCACGGGCGGTTCCCCACGAGCCGAGCCGGCCGGCGTTGACATTGTGCAGCACCCGCACCTGCTCGATCAGGTCGAGCCGTTGGCTGACGGTACCGACACGCCGCTGGAGCCGGCGGAGCTCGGCGACCGACGCGGTCGCGAGATCCTTGCCGAACACCTCTACGACGCCCTCGGTCGGTCGGTCGGACCCATTGAGCAGGGCGAGCAGCGTGCTCTTGCCGGCCCCGCTGGCGCCGAGCACAGCAACGCGCTCTCCGGGGTAGAAGGTGAGGTCGACACCGCTGAGCGCGAGGTGTTTGCCGAAGCGACGACCTGCCCCGCGCAGGCGGATCACGGGGGAGGGACCGGTCACGTCAGCAGACCCTGCTCCTTGGCCACGGCCTCGATCTTGTCGTAGTTCGAGTTCTTCGTCGGCACGAACGACTGGGCGCCGAAGAGGTCGAGGATCGCCTTGTCGTCCGGGTTGGCGGTGCGCAACCCGAGGAGAAGGCCCTTGATCTTGTCGGTGGTCCCTGAGCCGAAGACCTTGTCGAGGTCGGGGCGGGCGAGCCAGTGGTAGTCGTGGTAGCCGGGAGTGCGCCACAGTACGACGGCCTGGGACACGTCGACCTTGCCGGCTTTCACCGTGGCGTCCCACACCTGCTCGTTGACGGCGCCGACCTCGAAACTGCCGGTTGCGACGGCCTCGATGGTGGCGTCGTGAGAGCCGGAGAAGGCCGGTGTCCCCTTGAGTGCTGACTCCTTGAGACCTGCCTTGGCCATGAAGTACTGCGGCATCAGCCGGCCCGAGGTCGACGTATCGCTTCCGAAGGTGAAGGTGTGACCGGCCAGAGCTGTGAGTCCAGAGATGTTGTCGAACTGTGCGATCTTCGCCGACCGGTTGGCGATGAAGAGACTGTGGAAGTGGGCGTCGATGTCGCGTTGTGCGATCGCCATCGCACCCGGAACCCGGGCACGAGCTTGGACACCGGTCAGCCCCCCCATCCAAGCCAGGTGGATGTCACCGATCTCGAAGGCGCGCACCACGGCCGTGTAGTCGATGACCGGGCGATAGGCGACCTCGAGCCCGGTCGCCTTCGCGAACCGCTTCGCTACGAGCGGGTACAACCGGTTGAGCAGCTCCGGATCCTGGTCGGGGATCGCGGAGATCCCCAGGCGGGGGGCCGTGTCGGTCGTGCCTCCGCAGGCCGTGAGAGTGAGCAGTCCACCGGCCCCGAGCAGGAGAGAACGCCGGTTGATCGGACTGGCGGGTACGAACGTCGTGGTCACGGGTCCTCCGGTTCGAGGTGGAGAGAATCGATGAGGCGCGGCTCAGCGGACGGCCGCCGCCGGCGCTGCCCGCCGAGAGTCGCCCGTCGGCTGCCGTCGGGAGGTGATCGCCGCGACCAGCGCGAGTGCGAAGAAGACGGCTGCGGAGGTGGTCGTTCCCCCGAGCAGCGGGTCTCCGAAGGCGAGCTGGGCCTCGAGCGACAAACCGGCCAGAGCCGCCACCACGGCGACCGCCTGGGCCAGTCGAGGAGAAGCACCGCGTGAAGCCAGCACCAGCAAGGCCCCCACGACCCCTAACGCGAGGCCGCCAAGGAGGTTGTAGTCGCCGAGACTGACCATCAGGTCCGACGACCCCAGTCCGGGACCGCGCGCGGCCAACGGATCACCGAGGGAGAACACGACACTGAACAGGCCGAGGACCACGGCGATACCGCCCCAGATGCGAGACAGCGAACCCGAGGAGCTGAGCCCGGCCCGGGCTGCGTCGACGGCGAAGACGCGACCGGCCGATCCGAGCAGCAGCACCACATGGGCGCCGATCAGCAGCCAGTAGGACCACGGCCACTCGTTGGGCGCGTTGGCGACTGACAGGGCGATCGCCAACGACTGGCCGATCCCCACCACTGCAGCGAGGCGCACCCACGAGCCGGTGAGCAGCATGACCGCGAGCGCCGTCTCCGCGGCCAGGACCAACCAACCGAAGGGCGTGAAGACGTGCAGCACGATGTGCTCGACGACCCAGCTGTACGGCGGGAACACGGGGTACCTGACAGCCTCAGTGGTGTACCGGTACAGGGCGCTGCCCGAGTTCTGCCCGAAGTCTGGGGCGTGCTTCCACGACACGTTGTAGAGCCACAGCAGCCCTACCAGCACCCGCAGCAGCATGGCGCCCACGGCCTGAGCGCGGGGGACGTCGTCGGTCGCCGGCGCGAGCAGCCAGCGCACAGCGCCGCCTCTCGCCGTACTTCGGTCCTCAGGCACAGCGGAACACGTTTCGTCCAGTGGCGGCAGCAGCGTCTTGCACGGACATGATGTTGCGTACCACCCCGAACACCTCGGCCAGCGGGAGTGGCGCGTCGGCGATGCGCATGTGTGGATTGGTCACGGCGACCGGGTGCCACCAGGCGCCGTCGATGGTCAGGGTCGGCTCTGGTTCGAGGTTGTCGAGCGAAATGTGCACCCCGGTCTCCGCGAAGCCCTCTTGGGCCACTGGGCGGATCACCCTGTCGGCGGCGGCGATGCCCTCGTCGTCGAGGCGCTGGTGCAGGGCTGCGGCGCCGGCCGGATCCTCGTCGTACATCGTGGCCGCGACGCGCACCCGGAACCCCAGGGAGTGGGCTAGCTGGATGCCGGTCAACGCGCGCTCCCATGATCCCGCTCCGCGCTGCTTGTCGTGCAACTCCGGGGTGGCAGAGTCCACGCTGACCTGGAGGACCACCGAACGGTCCAGCGACTCGAGAGTCTCGCGGCGTCGGCCGCGACCGAAGATCATCGCGTTGGTCAAGATCGTGCGCTGAAGCCCCGCGCCCGCCTCCACCAGCTCGCCGAGCTCGGGGTGCATGAAGGGCTCGCCTCCGGTGAGGAGCAGTTCCTCGCCGCCCTGCTCACGGAAGGCCGCGAACAGCGGTCCGACGATGGCCGGAGCGAGGCGGCGCGCCGCTGCCGTGGGAGAC
>JBBPZV010000025.1:0-5168 GCA_038198775.1 Propionibacteriales bacterium
CGGTGAACTTTCCGGTGAAGCTGCAGGTGTAGCTCGCGCTCGGCGCGATCGTTGCGCCGGTGGTGCAGCTGCCCCGGCCGTTGAGGTCGCCGTAGACGCTGTCGGTCAGGGTGCTCAGCGTGACGTCTTCGGGGCTGGTGTTGGTGACGGTCACGGTGAAGGCGAAGGTGCCGCCGGGCGCCGGGCGGGAGCTGGGGCTGGCGGTCTTGGCGACCGTGACGCTTGGCGTCGGGTTACCGCCGGGGGCGCAGGTCGATCTTGTGACGGTGTTGGAGTCTAGGGTGACCGCACCGTTTTGGGCCAGTAGCCGGCCGTCGACGGTGGCCGCGGTGGTCGCCGTGATCGAGGTCAGCGCCAGGATGTTGCCGATGAAGGTGGTGGCGGTGCCTAGGGTGGCGGAGCTGCCGACCTGCCAGAAGACGTGGCAGGCCTGCGCGCCGTTGGTGAGGAGCACGCTGCTGGCCGACGCCGTGGTCAGCGTCGAGCCGATCTGGAAGATGAACACCGAATCGGGGTTGCCCTGCGCGTTGAGGGTGAGCGCGCCGGTCAGCCCGGCGGAGGAGTCGAACTTGTACACCCCGGCCGGCTCGGTCAGCCCGCCCAGGTCCTGCCCGGTCAGGTTGACATCAGGGGCCCGACCGGCCGCGTCGTTGTAGGCGATGGTCAGGTCGGCCTGGGCCTGCCCGGCCACCGCGTCGGCGGCGTGGATGGTGCCGTTCACCGTCCCGGGCGGGAACCCGGTCACCGCCTTCTGCGGGCTGACCCCGAGATCCCCGTTGATCACGCTAGGACCGGTGTTGGTGACGGTGGACCCACCCAGGACGGCGAACGGCGTCGCCGTCCCCAGCCCCACCTGCGCCGGCTGGCTGACCGGACCTGCCACCGCGGCCGCTGCGATGCCACCTGCACTGGAGACGACAAACGCTCCAGCGAGCAGCATGGTCGCGAAGCGGCGACGGCGCCCCCCGCAACGGCTCCCTACCTCGGTGATCATCAACATGCTCTCCTTCCCGGCGCTCTTCACGGATGCCGGCGAGTAGTCCCCCGACGGAGCCGATCGGCAGCCCCCCGCAGTACGGCTGCATCCCGACTCACCACAGCCTTCGACCCGCCGAACCCCCGACTGAAGTCGCCGGCGCACCCAAATCGTCGGCCACCCCAAACGTCACTGGCTGATCGGCTACCTCACCGAGCAGCTGAGGATGGTCTGGGCTTCCGGTCTTGGATATGGCCGGCCCCGCTGGCGGTGCGGTGCCGGCTGGGGGCTGTCGTGCCGGCGGTGAACGGCCAGGTCGCTGGGCTTGGCTTACCGCAGGGGCGTGATCTTGGTGAGTAGGCCGGCGGCGGCTGCGATGACCAAGGCCCGGTTGTGGGTGATGATGTAGTCGAAGCGGCGGTCGCCGTCGGGCCCGTCGTCGCCGAGGTCGCGGGCGACCAAAGCACCGGCGAAGTGGGGTCCGACCACGATCACGTCCCATTCTCCGCATAGCGGGTCGCCGTCGCCGAGGTTGGCGCCGCGGACGCGGGGGGCGGGTGTGTCGGGCATGGCGGCGCCGAGCGCGGCGACGAAGGTGGCCCGCCCGGCGAGGCGGCTGAACCGTTCCCGTGTTCTGGGGGTGAAGTACTGCGCCTGCTGGAAGCAGGCCAGCAGCACCGCTGGTTCGGTTTGGTCGAGACCTTTGTGTTCCAAGTGCCTGCTCATCGGCATCAGGAGCCGTCTGGTGGTCTGCCGGGCCGGCCGCTGACCGGCTACCACCGCATACGGGCACCGTCTGCTGACCGGCCACTGGGGGGAGCAACCGGACGGGGCGCCGCGGCGGTGGGGTGGGAGACAGGACCGGGTCGGCGTGGCCCCACAACCAGCCTTGCCCGACGGTCGCTCCCATGCTGCGGGCGACGGCCAGATGCTGCTGGGTCTCGATGCCCTCGGCCAGGATGGTCGCGCCAGTGGTTTCGGTCTCGGCCAGTACCGCGTTGACGATCCGGGCGACCTCGGCGGTGGTGCGGTCCTGGATGAGGCGAAGATCGAGCTTGACGACGGCGGGGCGGACAAACGGCAGAAAGGCCAGGCTGCCCGGTTCGGCGCCGACGTCGTCTAAGGCCACTCCCCAGCCGACCGCCCGGGCCCGGGCGGTCGCCGCGAGTAGGCCAGCCGGGTCGGCCGCCAGCGCATGTTCGGTCATCTCGCTGACGATCCGCAGCCGTTCCTCAGCCCGGGTCACCACCGGCAGCAGGTCGGCCGGGCACCGGCTGTTAAGCGCGACGGGTTCGTTGTTGACGAAAAGAGTTACCGACCGGTGCAGGCCGGCCGCCAGCGCCGCCCGGTAGGCAGCCGCCCGGCAGACCCAGTCCAGCTCGACGGTCCGACCGACAGCCGCGGCGGCGGCGAACAATGCCAGCGGTGACTCCACCGGCGAGCCGGCCGGCCCCGGACCAGCGCCTCATAGCCCAGCACCTGTCCCGAGTCCAGATCCACCAGCGGTTGAAAGACGCTGCGGACCCCCCGCCGGTCAATCACCTCGTACAGGAACCATCGGTGGGCGACGCCGACGGGCCGTACCCCAGCAGGGGCCCCGGTCGAGGGCGGGCAGGCGCAACGCGAGTGAGCGCCGTGCGTCCCGCAAGCCGTCCTCCTGCGGGACAAGATCCGCAGCCCCGACGGCCACATAGCGCCATGAGAACCAGGCCACGTACCGCTGAAGGTCAGAGCTTCCGGGGCTCTCTTCGCGCTGTAGCGGAAACGGTCCTTTTCGGCACAGATCGCGAGGCCGTCACTGCTGACCGCGCCCGAGTTCTACGTGTCTCACGCAGGCTGCAGCAGGCGCTGCAGCGTTCGCCAGGCGATGTCCGTATCAGCGTCTCGTACGTGGGGGCCGCGCAGTTGGCGGACGTAGAGCGCGACGTCGGTGAGGTCCCAGCGCAGCCGGTATAGCGCGATGTGGTCGGGGTGCACCGTCCGCCCGGAGGCGGACGTGTAGCGGTCGAGTGCGGCGGGGTCGTCGGTGGCAAGCCACCACAGGTCCCGGGCGGCCGGTGCGAGTAGCGCGGTGTCCCAGTCGACCAGTGCGGGCCCGTCGGCGGTGATGAGCAGGTTGTCGGGCTTCGGCTCGCCGTGGGTCAGCACCGCCGGCTCGCCGCGGTCGACCGTGCCCGCGGCGAGCCGGTCATACGCCTCCAGCCGCCCGTGCACGTCGGTGGCAGCGGCGGCGAGCAGGTCGCGGCAGCCCGCGGCGTACGGACCGGCGTCCCATCGCTCATCCAACCGGTCGAGCGCATGGTCAAGATCTGCTCGGGCTTCGACCTGCAGGTCGTCGCGGGCGGCGTACGGCGCGGCACAGGCCGTCGCGTCGTGCAGCCGCGCGAGCAGACCCGTCAATGCGCCGTGGCCCGCGTCGTTGGAGTCATTGCCGTTCGACCAGGGCCCACCATCGACGAAGGGCAACACGGTGACCGCGAACGCGTCGTCGCAGGTCGCGACCACGTCACGGTCGCCCGCGCGCAGCGGTGCCACCACAAACTCCAGGCCGCCATCCTCCCGCAGCGCGAGCGCGCTGCGCATCGCCGCACGAAGCCGTCCCAGCCGCCGCATCCGGCCCTTGGCCGGGAGCTCGTCGACGGTGACGAAGCGGCGCTCGCTCCCAACCATGGTCGCTACCCAGTGGTGGCTGCCGTAGCCGACCGGCGCGTACCGCAAGTCGCTGGCCTCGATGCCCCAGTTCCGCGCTAGCAGACCGCCGAGCCGCGCATCGTCGAGGCTAGCCGCCGAACCGCTCAGATCCCTATCGCGAGCCGTTCTGCCCGGTGTCGTATGACTATCGTCTATGGGCGGTCGATCAGCCTCGACGGCTCAGGATGCCTTGGTGTGCTTGGCGGCCTTGCCCGGACGGGCGGAGGCAACCTTGGCGATGACGGGGTCCACCTTGTCCACTCCCCCGCGCAGGCGGATCAGCGCTCGGGCCGCTGAGACCTGGTCACGGCTGACGCGCACGGTTTTGGGTATCGTGGTGTCGCTCATGCCGGGCCTCTCTCGCTGTCGCCGTCGGTGTCGTTGTCGTCATCGTCCTCGATGAAGTCGGTGTCGTCCAGCTCCGGGCCGGGCAGGACGAGGCGAAGATCGCTGCCGTGCGGGTCGAACCGGGCTTCCTCATTGAGTAGATGGTCGGCCAGTTGCCGTTCCTCGGGCGAGGCGAGTTCGCTACTGGCCAGGTCGGCGAGCAGGGTACGTCCGAGGAAACGGGCGCGGGGGTCTTCGCCCTTGATCGCTTCAAGGGCTGAGGTAAAGCGCCGGCCCCATTCCTCCCGGCGGCCCTGGCCTTCCCGTTGCCGTGTGCCGACCCACGCGCCGAGGTAGGACAGGCCGGCGCCGAGGAATGACGCGGCGGGTGCGAGCCAGATCCAGCCGCTCATGCGGCACCTTCTCGGTAGCGACAGGCGATGTGGTCGGCGAGGACACGTTCGGCGTAGTCGACGTGCTCGGCGATGAGCTGCTGATAGGCGTCTTCGGCGGCGGTGATCAGTTGGAGCAGGCTGTCGATGTCCTGGACTCGGGGCGCCCGGTGTGGGATCGGGATGCAGCGGCGCATGGCGGTCTCGACGTCGGCCAGGACCTCGGCCGGGTCGGGATCGACGCCGGCGGTGACTCGGCGGTCATGGTGGTAGCAGACCATCTCTGCGGTGGCGTCCCACTCGCTCGTGAGGTCGTCGACACCGGCCAGCAGGGCTCCGAGGCGCCAGTGCAGCAGCCGGACATCCCATCCGGTGACGTGCAGTCGACCGTCCTCGCAGTCGTGTCCGCTGATCCCGTGGGAGTTGAGGGCGGTGAGCGCCTCCCGGGCGCGGGGCCAGGAGGCCATCCGCACCCAGGCGGTGCCATCGAGCGGGTCGCAGACGACCTCGACGAAGGTGCCGTTTCCTTTGCGGGCAGTCGTCTCGCGGCAGATCCGGATCACCAGGTCGGTGTCAACGGTGGGTGCGCTCATCGTCATCTCCTGCGGGTGATCAGTCCGACGCCGGGGGCGTCGCTGGCCGGGTGCTCTTGCGGACGCGAGGCCGCGGCGGCGTCGCGGCGTCGGGCTCGGTGCCCGACGTGGCAGGTACCTCGCCTCGCGCCCGCGTGGCTTCGGTCAGGCTGGTGGTGAGCCGGTCGCGGTCGGCGCTGATTTCTTCAA
>JBBPZV010000026.1:0-8363 GCA_038198775.1 Propionibacteriales bacterium
GATCCCTACTGCCCACGCGGCCGGGCCACCGTCGTCGCCGAGTCGGCCGCCGCCGGCTGGCCCGCCGCCGACGGCGGCACCATGGTCGTGATCGAGGGGCCGCGCTTTTCCACCCGGGCGGAGTCGCACTCCTACGCCGCCGCTGGCTGGTCCCTGGTCAACATGACCGGCCACCCGGAGGCGGTGCTGGCCCGGGAGTTGGCCCTTTGCTACAGCGCCGTGGCCCTGGTGACCGACCTCGACGCGGGCGTCGAGAGGGGTGCCACAGTCACCCAGGAAGAGGTCTTCCGGGTCTTCGCCGCCAACACCGCACGGCTGCGGGAGCTTCTCGTCCGCGTGGTCGGCGCACTGCCGGTCCGCTCGGGTTGCCCATGCCCGCACGCGCTCGACGGCATAGAGACCGGGTTGGCGCTGCCGTGAGAGTGCCCGGAAGCCTCCGAGAACTGCGCCGCGCGGTCGGCTGGCACCGCCGGCTGCTGGCGGCCGGGCTGGCGGCCGCGTCCGTCGCGCTGGCGATCAGTGCCCTCTCGCCGGCACCGCCGATCACCGTAGAAGTGATCACGGCGGCCCGGGACCTCCCTGCCGGCGTCGTTCTCTCCGGAGCGGACCTGGCGGTCGCGCGGCTGCCGTCGGCGGTCGTCCCCACTGGGACGTTGCGTCCAGGAGCAGCCGTGGCTGGCCGGGTGCTCGCCAACGCGATCCGCCGCGGTGAGCCACTCACCGACGTACGCCTGGTCGGTCGAGCGCTGCTGGCCGCCCTGGGGAGCGGCGGGGAGGTCGCCGCCCCGGTGCGCGTCGCGGACGCGGCCTCGGTGACCCTGCTGCGACCGGGTGACCTGGTCGACGTGTTGGCGGCGGGGGTTCCTGGGGGGCTGACGCCGGACGGAGTGTCGGCACCATCGGCGGCCGCGGCGGCGACGGTGGCCACGGGGGTGACAGTGCTCACCGTGCCCTCGGCAGGACCGGACGGGGTAGGCGGTGAGGGCGCCCTCGTACTGCTCGCGGTGCGGCCCGAGACGGCAACCGCGCTGGCACGGGCAGCGGCAACCAGCCGGCTGTCCTACACCCTGCGGGCACGCTGATCTGCCGAGGCGGGCGTAGCGACGCGGGCGCCAATGGCTACCGGTCGCCGTCAGGCGTTGGTGGAGCCGGCTCGGCCCGACGGACTGTTCGGATGCTTCCCGGGTAGGAGCGGGGACTCCAGGGCGCGTCCGCGCCCGATGGCCGCGAGGGGAAACCGTGTTCCTGCATAACAAGAAGATGATGTACACCGTCAGGGTCGACCAGCCGAACCCGCAGTTCGGGAAGCTGCTGCTCGAGCAGTTCGGTGGGCCGAACGGTGAACTGGCGGCGGCGATGCGCTACTTCACGCAGGGTTGGAACGAGCCGGACGGCGCCCGCCGCAGCTTGCTCCTCGACATTGCCACGGAGGAACTGTCCCACCTGGAGATGGTGGCGCAGACACTCGTCTTGCTGCTCAAGGGCTCTCCATCGGAGCTGGTCGACCAGGTCGAGGGCAACTACCTCGGCGACCTCCTCGACGGCGGTGCCGACAAGTACATGAGCCTCGCGCTGAACAGCGGGCCGAACATGCTGGGCGGCGGCGGCCCGCGACTGACCGACTCCATGGGCGCGCCGTGGACGGCGGCCTACATCGACACCATCGGTCAGCCGGTCGCGGATCTGCACTCCGACATCGCCGCCGAGGCACGGGCGAAGATCGTGTACGAGCGGCTCATCAAGTGCTGCGACGATCCCGGCGTCCAAGGCACTCTGAACTTCCTGATGACCCGCGAGATCACTCACCAGAAGCTGTTCGAGGCGGCGCTCGCGGCGATCACCGACAACTTCCCGCCGGGGACCCTGGCGGGCGACCTGAAGCTGGCCCACGTCTACGTTCAGGACTCGGACGGCTTCGGCGAGGGCGAGAAGGTGCAGGCCAAGACCGCCGAGGGCTTCCAGCTGGGAGAGGCGAACAGCGACTTCGGCTTCGAGTTCGACACCGATCCGGTCGGCCACGCCGCCGAGCAGCCGGTGCAATAACGGGTCACCCACGACGCGGCGCCGGGGCCGGTCAGCCGGTCCCGGTCGCTTCGTGGCGGATGACGAGCCGTCGGGTTGACCCGCGTCGGTCAGCTGCCGGCGACGGTCATCCCGGTCACCAGCATGGTGGCGCCGGCCGTTGCCCCGCCGAAGGGGAAGAACCGCCGGTCGTCGCCGAGGGCGGCGACCGAGCGCAGCATGTCCAGCAGCAGCGAGGAGACGGTGATCTCGCGAACCGGCTCGGCCAGCTCCCCGTTCCGTATCCACAGCCCGGTGACACCGATGCTGAACTCGCCGGAGACCGGGTTGACGCCGGAGTGCACGCCGGTGGCGTCCTGGACGTAGAGCCCGGTGCCAGCCGCGGCCAGCACCTCGGTGACCGCGCGCGTCGCGCCGGCGAAGTAAAGGTTGCTCGGGGACACGCCCGGCGCCGTCCGGTACCCCCCGCGAGCCGCGTTGCCGGTCGACCGGGCGCCGTCCCCCTGCCGGGCCGCCGTCTTGGCGTTGTGCAAAAACGCAACCAGTACGCCGTCCGCGACCAGATCGGTCCGCTGGGTCGGCACGCCCTCATCGTCGATGGGGGCCGCCGCCGGCCCCTCGAGGAGCCGGCCGTCGTCCACGATCGACAGGCCCTCATCGGCCACCAGCTGGCCCATCGAATCGGCCAGCAACGACCGCCCCTTCTGCACCGCCTCGGCGCTGAAGGCGGCACTGAGCGCGCCGAGGAACTGCGCGGTCACCAGCGGGTCGAAGACGACGGGGACCTGCCCGGTCGCCGCCCGGCGGGCCCCGAGCAGCCGGGTCGCCCGCTCCGCGCCCTCCCCCGCCGCGGCGGCGAGGTCGAGCTCGTCCACCGAGCGGCCCTGGGTCAGCCCGAACCCGGTCTGGGTCTCCTCGCCGTCGCGGGCGAGCGAGGACACGTAGGCGTAGACGTCGCTGCCGGCGTACGCCGCCGACATCCCGGTCGTCGAGGCCACCGCCACCACCGACCTGGCGTCACCGTAGGTGGCCGACGCAACCCCGGTCACCCGACGGTCGGCGGCCCGGGTCAGCCGCTCGAGCTCCAGCGCCAGCTCCACCTTGCGGTTGGCCGGCACCGCCTCGACCCCCGGTACGTCGATGCCCGGCAACGGCTCCACCGGCAGTGGTGACGGCAAGACGTTGCCGGTGTCGGGCGACCCGAAGGCGGCGTTGGACCGGGCTTCGGCCAACGCGTAGGAGACACCCGCCGCCGACACGTCGGCGGTCGAGGCGAAACCGAGCCGACCGGCCACGATCACGCGTACGCCGACCCCCCGGGTCTCCGCCGACGACAGGGTCTCCACCTCGCCCTCGAAGACGTCCACCGACGTCTGCACCGCGTGGGTGGCGAAGGCCTCCACCTCCTCGTCGCCCTGCGCTCCGTCCAGCACCCGGGTGACGAGCGTCAGCAACTCCTCGGGGTTCACGCGCCGGTCCCCCCGACGGTCAGCCGGGCGATCCGCAAGGTGGGCGTACCGAAGGCCACCGGCACCCACTGGCCGCCCTTGCCGCACATCCCCTGCTTGAGGTCGAAGTCTCGGCCGACCGCGTCAACGAGCGCCAGCGTCTTGGGACCGTTTCCAATCAGGTTGGCGCCCCGCACCCGGCGGGTCAGCTCGCCGTTCTCGATCAGATAGGCCTCGGTGACACCGAAGACGAAGTCGCCGGTCGCCGGGTTGACCTCGCCGCCGCCCAGCCCCTCGGCGTACAGGCCGTGCTGCACATCGGCGATGATCGCCTGCGGGTCGGAGGTGCCGGGCAGCACCAGCGAGTTGGTCATCCGCGGCAGCGGCACGTGCGCGTAGGACTGCCGGCGCGCGTTGCCGGTCGAGGCCGTGGACAGCTTGGCGGCGGAGATCCGGTCGCTCATCACGCCGGCCTGGACGCCGCCCTCGAAGAGCACCGTGCGCTGCGCCGGCGTGCCCTCGTCGTCGTACCCGAGTGATCCCCAGGCGTTGGCCAGGGTCGCGTCGTCGACCCCGGAGAACAGCTCGCTGCCGATCCGCTGACCCCGGGTCCCGGCGTACACGGTGGTGTCCTTGGCGATCGCGTCGGCCTCCAGCCCGTGCCCACAGGCCTCGTGGAAGAGCACGCCGCCGCCGCCGGCGTTGAGGACGACGGTCATCTCGCCCGCCGGCGAGGGGTCGCTGTCCAGCAGCCGGAGCGCCGACTGCGCCGCCTTCTCCCCGATCGACTCCGGAGCGATCTCCTCGAAGAGCTCGAGTCCGGCCGTCGCGCCGGGACCCTCGAAGCCCGTCTGCACCAGCCCGTCCCGCGCCGCCACCACCTGAGCCATCAGCCGGACCCGCGTCCGGGTGGTGTCGGAGAGGTGGCCGAGGGAGTTGGCCAGGAAGATCCGCTGGTGCACGTCGGCGTAGGAGGCGGTGACCTGACGCACCTCGCCGCCCTGAGCCCAGGCCGTCTCGTCAACCCGCCGGGTGAGCGCCACCTTGGCCGCCTTGTCGGCGTCACCGGGTGAGAGCCGAACGGCGTGGTGGACCGGGGGGGCGGCCTCGGTGAGGTCGGCGACCGTCGCGACCTGGGCTCCGGCGAGGGCCGCGGCCGCCGCTCGCGCCGCCGACAGCAGCGAGTCCCGGGTCAGCACGTTGGTATAGGCGTACGCCGCCTGCGGACCCTTGACCACCCGTACGCCGGCTCCCACGTCCCGGCCGCTGCTCAACCGCTCCACCCGGTGGTCCTCGATCGCGATAGAGGTGGAGTCGCGGCGCTCGGCGTACACCTCCGACCAGTCGGCGCCGGTGGCCAGCGCAGCAGCCAGGACGTCCCGGGCGTCGGACTCGTCGAGCACCGCACCAGCCTAGGGCGGCCCGTCGCTACCCTCCTCGTCGTGTCCGGCTTCAAGGCGTTCGTGCTCCGCGGGAACGTCGTCGACCTGGCGGTCGGCGTGGTGATCGGAGCGGCTTTCACCGCCGTAGTCACGAGCGTCGTGAACGAGCTCATCAACCCGCTGATCGGCCTGTTCGGCAGCGGCAACTTCAGCAAGTTCGGCTATCACGTCGGGGCGTCGGGACAGCACGTCTTCGGCTACGGCAAGGTGCTCAGTGCGCTGATCAGCTTCCTGCTGACGGCTGCCGTGCTCTACTTCCTCGTCGTCCGCCCGGTCAACGCGCTGCTCGACCGCTACCGGACCGAGCCCGAGGTCGAGTCACCCACCAAGGAGTGCCCCGATTGCCTGAGCGCGATCCCGCGCGGGGCCCGACGCTGTGCCTTCTGCACGGCGGAAGTTCCGGTCGGCTGACGCGTCACCGATCGTGGTGGGGCGGCCGCTCGTCGAGGAGGCGGCGGTCGTCGACGTCGGGTCGCTCGCCCCAGCCGACGTCGCTGTCGTCGGCCGCCTGCTCCGGAAGCGCCGGTTCGGTCATCGGCGTACGGCGCTCAACCGAAGTCGCCCTGCTCGACGCGGGCCAGCCGCTGCTCGCTCGCAAGCTGATCCGGCGCGACCTCGGCGGAGCGAGCCAGGAGTACGCCGACCAGGTCGCGCTGGCTGAGCATCCCGAGCACCTCGCCGTCGACCACCACGGGCAGGTGCCTGATCCAGCGGTCGGCCATCTGCCGGGCCGCAACGGCCACGTCCGTCTCGGGGCTGACGGTGATCAGGTCGGCCGTCATGACGGCGCTGACCGGGGTCGTCTCGGGGTCCATCCCGCGGGCGACCGCCTTCATCACGTCCCGTTCGGTCACGATGCCACGAAGCTCGTCGCCGCTCATGACGAGGAGGGAGCCGGTCTGGTGACCCCACATCAGGGACGCCGCCGAACGCAGGGCGTCCGAGGGTGAGTCGGTCACCGTGGCCCGGGTCATGATGTCGGAAACCCGCACCGGGCCCTCCTTGTCGCCGCGGACCACCTACCCTAGCCGGGACACCATGGCCAAGATCTTCAAAACACAGGCTGACACGGAACGGCCGCACTGATTGAACAGCCGATCGTGCGTCCTTGCTTGCCCGCCCTCGTAGCTCAGGGGATAGAGCAACGGTTTCCTAAACCGTGTGCCGCAGGTTCGAATCCTGCCGGGGGCACCACTGTTTCTGCTGGTCAGCGGCTTGCAAGTTTGTAATCAAGATCCCGATTCAAGATCACGTGCCCCCCGCGTGCCCCAAAGGAATCGAGCATTGCCCCATGCCGGGCCGATAGTGCCTTGGACGCATGTGGCTGGACGTCCGTCAGGAGACGTTCGAGACCCGACAGTGCGGGCGTGGTCAGCGCGCGTATCTGGCACTACTCGACATCTCCGAGGCCGAGGTGACTGCTGGCCCAGTCGCCCGGTGAGCGGCATGAGCGGACGTGTCGCTCCAGGCGAACCTGGAGCGGCTGCCCGGCACGACGGGAGAAGGGCCTCTGGGACCCGTTGCTTGATAACTCCGCGTGCTTCTCGGGCGAACTGGACCGCGCCGCGGCGTCCTCAGCGCTTATTTGTTCTTCACCGAGCGCCGTTCCGGTGGCGTTGCTCGTCCCGACGCAGGTCTGCGGGCGTGCTGTGGGCAAGCCGACCACCAGTCGAATCGACGCCTAGAGGGGGTAGTGGCGCTTGATGCCGCCGTTGCTCGACCAGTACTGCACTTGCCGGTACTGGAACACATCGGCGCCCGTGACGTCCGTGCTCGTCACAGTGCCGCGGCTGTACAGCACGTCGCCCACTCGGCCGGCAGTCGTACACACCAGGGGCTCTTGCAGATCGGCGACCGGGATCACCCCCTGCCACCCGTAGTCATAGCCCTGGGCATCGACTGCCTGCAGGTACGTGGTGGTGAGCTCGCTGACTGGCCTCCCGAGAGGGCTGATCTGTGTATCGCTCGGGCGCTCTGGCGTCGGATCGGAACTCACGTACAGCGTCAGATCCTCAAGGACATCGTTGTACATTTTGATGCCGGCGAAGGTCGTTGTCCCGCCTGCCGGAACAATGCCGGTGAGTTGAGCCAGGGCTGCCTGTAGGAACCGGGCCAGCTGGTAGAGAGCCGACTGCACGGTCAACCGGTCGTCTAAAGTTGCGGGCAAGAAGTGGGCTTCGCCCAACTTGGCATGGTCCTGAGCGCAACGCAGAGCCACGTACTGCTCGTTCATGAAGTCGTTGAGCGGCGTCGTGCTGATCGTACTGACGAACTCGCTCAAGTCGAGGCCTCTGGTCTCCAACTGCGCGAGGGCCCGACGCGTCCAACCCCCCTCGGACTCCCGTCTGGGTACGAGCTGCCGAGGCACGTACTGACTAAGGAGTGACTCGAGGGCCAGGTAGGCAGTCCGGTAGGCGTTGTACAGATCGTCTGACGCCTGCGAGTACCGCAGATAGCGGAAGGACTCGTGCCAGGTCGGGAATGGAGCGTCCTCACTTCGTTCTTCACTGCCGTCTGCACGGCGTGACGACCCAGTTCACGTCGTGCGTCAGGGTCACCGGGATGCAATCGGTGATCCGCAATAGTACCGCTGCATCGGCGGCCCACCACAATGTGTGGTTCAGGTCCGCAGACGGCGTGCTGTAGTAGCGCCCCCTTCGGATAGCCGCGACGTCCAATGCCTGTTGAGCAGCGGCATACGCCTTCCGGTGGAGCTCATCCGGCCCGATTGCCGATGGAGGGAAATCAACGACGACGGCTTCGCTCCCGCTCGACAAACGTACGGTTTGCCCCAGCAACGTTTAGCGCGAGGTCGATTGTGCAGACAGCAGACAACTTGAAGGCAGCACCTTCAGTCTCTTCGCAGTCAATCGCGACTCCGGCAACACTGGCCATGAACCCAGGCTAGTGGACAAGCGGCCCAACTGCAGTGGACTGGTGCGGGTTGCGCCTTGGGCCCGGTCGCGCGACAGCCCCGGCTCAGGCGCTTTAGGGCGCCGTCAGCGACAGATGAGGAGAAGGGGCGGCGCTGCCTGCTCCCACGCCGAGCGGAGTTTGGCCTATCGGGGCAGGCGCTGCACCCCGAGCTGGCATGCAGTCACCGTGGCGGCCCTGTGGCCGATACCGGACAGGGCTTCCGCACCCGCCCGTCCACAGCGAGTACGGCCATGCACCACCGATGAGTTTCTTCGGCCCGGGGAGTCCTACCATCGCTATCAACAACACAGGAGGTACACGCGTGGCCCAGCTGCTCAGAGTGCAGAACTTCACCGTCTCGAGTGACGGCATCGGTGCCGGCGAGGACCAGAGCTTCGAAAGACCGTTCGGGCACGTAGACCCCGCGAGGTTATTCGCCTGGGCCGGGGCCACCGCCAGCTGGCCCATGCGCACCGACCCCGGCGGGAGCCGGGGCCTCGACGACTATCTGACGCGGGACTTCGCACGCAACATC
>JBBPZV010000027.1:0-2439 GCA_038198775.1 Propionibacteriales bacterium
ACGCGTTCGACCTGGTCGTCACCGTGGCGCTGGGCTCGACGCTGGCGACGACGTTGCTGTCGAAGACGGTCGCGTTGGTCGAGGGCGTCGCCGCGTTCGCCGTGCTGCTGCTCATGCAGTACGCGATCGCCTGGGGCGGGACCCGCAGCGACCGCTTCCAGCGACTCGTGAGCGCAGCCCCGACCCTGCTGTACCACCAGGGGCTTCTTCTAGGGCCGATGCGCACGGCCCGGGTCTCGACCGAGGAGCTGCGGCAGGTGGTCCGCAGCGGGGGCCACGCGCAGCTGTCGGACATCACCGCGATCGTGCTCGAGAGCGACGGCACGTTCAGCATCCTGACCGCCGACCCCGGGCCGCTCAGCGGCTGACGGCACCCGGCCGTCCCGCACGTCGCCGGCCCGACACAGCCTGTTCCGGCGTGGATCGACGAGCGTGCTCGCGCCCGGCAACGACCAAGACCGGCAGCGTACCCGCGTGAACCGCGTTGCTTTCCGGGCAGACCGGGGGTGCCAGCCCACTGTGGGATCGTGACGACCTCGATGGTCGCGCGGGGAGTACTGGCTCGTCCGGCTGGCGACAGCCGTATTTGCCCACCGGGACATCACAGCGCGCCCATCGCGACAATGATCTGGTGGCTGGCAGGAAGGTCTGGTGAGCGTGACGCTGGCAGCGGCAAATCTGGCAGACGTGTCCCTCGTCGCCTCAGGAGCGGTCCGGGTGTTCGGGCGTCACGCTGGTCGGCGTCAGCACCACGATGGCGGTGAAGCTGCTGTTTACCGTCGTCATCGTACTGCTCGTGATGGTGCTCCGCGGCGCGGCATTGTGGGTCACCCCGCCGGCTGCTTGGCGGTCAGGTAGCCGACCCCCGCCGGTTCTGGCTCGGCAGGGCATCCAGGTTGTCGCCGCGGTCGTGCTGCTGCTCGGGATCGTGTCGATCTGGGTCACCCCGGGCACCGATCTGAGCACCGGTGTCGGGCTGATCATCTCCGGGCTGGCCTTCGCCTTGCAGCAGGTTATCCTCTCGCTCGCTGCTTACGTCGTCATCCTGCGCGGTGACACCTTCGGCGTCGGCGACCGGATCACTCTCGGCGGCGTGCGAGGAGACGTAGTCAAGCGGGGTTTGCTCAAGAGCACCATCATGGAGATGGGCCAACCGCCGGCGGTCAGTGGCACCGACCCGGCCGTGTGGGTCAACAGTCGGCAGCACACAGCTGGCCGGCTCGACCGATCCGCGCGACCGGCCGCTGTTGGACCTGACCTGGGACTATCCCACCGAGGGGGCGGTCGCGGAGCCGTCCGCGCAAGCTGTGTTGGCCGAGATCAACGGCTGGGACGGCGACGGCAAACCGTTGAGCTCCTACAACGGCCTCAAAGATGACGGCAGCACCCGGTGCGGGGTGTGGATCTATTGCGGTGTCTACGCCGACGGGGTCAACCAGGCCGACCGCCGCAAGCCGCATTCCGAGCAGAGCTGGGTCGCCCCGGAATGGGGTTGGGCATGGCCGGCCAACCGGCGCATTCTCTACAACCGGGCGTCCGCCGACGCGCAGGGCAAACCGTGGAGTGAGCGCAAGGCCTACGTGTTGGTGTGATGCCGAGGCCAACGAGGGTGAGGGCAAGTGGACCGGCCACGACGTGCCGGACTTCCAGCCCACCAAGAGCCCCGATTTCACGCCGGAGGAGGGTGCGCAGGCCGAGGACGCGCTGGCCGGGACCGACGCGTTCATCATGCAGGCCGACGGGAAGGCGTGGCTGTACGCGCCGAGCGGTCTCACCGACGGGGCGCTGCTGGCGTATTACGAGCCGGAGGAGTCACCGTTCGACAATCCGCTCTACGGGCAGCGGGCGAACCCGGAGCGCGAGATTTTCCGGCACAAGCACAACAGGTACAACCTGAGTGGGAGCGCTAGCGGCAGCGACGTCTTCCCGTACGTATTCACGACCTATCGTCTCACCGAGCACCACACCGCGGGTGGCATGAGCCGGACCCTGCCGTACCTGTCCGAGCTGCAGCCGGAGTTCTTCTGCGAGGTCAGCCCCGAGTTGGCCGCCGAACGCCAGCTTGAGCACCTCGGCTGGGCGACGATCACGACGGCACGGGGCGTCATCGAGGCCCGTGTGCTGGTGACCGCGCGGATGACTCCGCTGACGGTGCAGGGCCGGACGCTGCACCAGTCGGCCTGCCCTACCACTGGGGAGCAACGGTCTGTCCACCGGCGACGGGGCGAACGAGCCGGTCGCCATCGCCCTCGACCCGAACGTGCACATTCAGGAAACCAAGGCGGCGACCTGCGACATCCAGCCTGGGCGCCGACCGCGAGGGCCGGCGCTGCTGGCCCATGTGGCGGAGTACCGGCGGCGTGCCGGGGTCGATGAGAGTACGGGGACGGAAGCGGTGACGACGTGACCTTGACGGACCTGCGACTCTCGGGCGACGAT
>JBBPZV010000028.1:0-6890 GCA_038198775.1 Propionibacteriales bacterium
ATCAAGATCTGGCTCCGCACCCCAACCAAGGAAGATCCACCAGACACGCCCTAGTGGCGGCGGAGTCGGTGCGCCTGGAGCGCGGGCTGCTGCCCTCGCCGCTGCTGGCCGGCAGCCGGGTCCGGGCGCGCTCGTTCTACCACTCGGGGCGGGCCCGCGCGGTGCTCGGCGGCGACTTCTTCGACGCGGTGCGCGGTTCCTCGGGCACGGTGCACGCGATCGTCGGCGACGTGTGCGGGCACGGCCCCGACGAGGCGGCGTTGGGTGCACTGCTGCGCGTGTCGTGGCGGGCGCTGGTGCTGGCCGGTGTCGAGGAGGCACAGTTGCTGCCCAACCTGCAGGCGGTGCTGGTCAGCGAGCGGCCCGACCCGACGCTGTTCACCACGGTCTGCACGGTCGCGATCGGGCCGGGGCCGGACGGGTGCGACGAGGCGCTGGTCCGGCTGGCCGGGCATCCGCCGCCGATCGCGCTGCGTCCGGAGCCGGTCAGCCGCCCGCTGCGGGCGGGGCTGCCGCTCGGCATCCTGGAGACCACCGAGTGGACGCCCGACCGGATGTCGCTGGAGGCCGACTGGGCGCTGCTGCTCTACACCGACGGGCTGATCGAGGGCCGCGGGTCCGAGCCCGGCCAGCGGCTGTGGGAGGACGGTCTGCTGGCGCTGCTCATCGAGGAGAAGGCCACCGACCTCGACGCGCTGCCCGCGCGGCTCGTGGAGCGGGCTCAGGAGCTCAACGGCGGCCCGCTCGTCGACGACGTGGCGATCCTGCTGCTCTCCGCGGCCGGCGGGGTGCCATGACCGACGTCGCGAAGTCACCCGGGGACGGCGGGCCGCGGACCAGCGGCGCGGCGAGTGGCCCGGGTGTCCGCCGCTGGGTGGGCTCCGGTCAGTTCCGCGGCGCTCGGTCCTCGGGCGGTCCCGCACCGACCGGCCGGAGCTGGCCCATCGGCCGGATCTTCGGGGTCATCGCCGGGACGGCGGCGCTGCTCGCCGTGCTCGCGGTCGTGCTGGGCGCGCTGGTGTTGAACAGGTTGACCGACGCCAGGTCCGCCCTGCTGGACCACATCGCGCCCGCCCAGCTCGCCGGCCAGCGGCTGTCCACCGCGCTGGTCGACCAGGAGACCGGTGTCCGCGGGTTCGCCCTCGCCGGCCGGGCGGAGTTTCTCGAACCCTACCTGCGAGGCCAGGACGGCGAGCGGGAGGCCGTGCAGGCGCTGCGCGGGTTCGCCGCCCAGCGCGACACCGGGCAGCTCGGCGGGGACCTCGACGCCGTCGAGGCGGCCGTCGACGCATGGCGCGGCGGCTTCGCCGAGCCCGCCATCAGGGCGGCCCGGACCGCGGGGCTGCCCCTCGACGGGGTACGTGGCCGGGCCCTGTTCGACCAGGTGCGCACGGTCACCTCGACCCTGCTGGCGCATCTGGACGCCGAGCGGACGGCCGGACGGGCTCGGCTCACCGCCGCCGCCGGGTTCGTCAGCGGGGTCGGCGTGGTGATCACGGTGGTGCTGATGGTGTTCCTGGTCGCGGCCGGACTGACGCTGCGCGCGGTCGTGCTGCGCCCGATCTCCCGGCTGGCCGCGCAGGTGCGCGGTGTCGTCTCCGGCTCCGGGGACGTCGGGCAGGCCATCGCGGGCCGAGGCCCGCGGGAGATCGTCGAGCTCGGTGAGGACGTCGACGCGATGCGGCTGCACATCCTGCACGAGCTCGATGCCCAGCAGGACGTCAACCGGCGGCTCGACGAGCAGGCCCGCGACCTGGAGCGGTCCAACCGCGACCTCGAGCAGTTCGCCTACGTCGCCAGCCACGACCTGCAGGAGCCGCTGCGCAAGGTGTCGAGCTTCTGCCAGCTGCTGCAGCGCCGCTACGGCGGCCACCTCGACGACCGGGCCGACCAGTACATCGGGTTCGCCGTCGACGGCGCGCAGCGGATGCAGCGGCTGATCAACGACCTGCTGGCGTTCTCCCGGGTCGGGCGCGGTACCGCCGAGTTCGTGCCGGTCGCGCTGGGCCAGGTGGCCAGGATCGGCGCCGGGCAGCAGGAGTCGGTACGCGTCGAGGCCGCGGGCGAGATCGTCGTCGGCGAGCTGCCGGAGGTCTGCGCCGATCCGGCGTTGCTGGCCCAGCTGTTCGCCAACCTGGTCGGGAACGCGTTGAAGTTCCGCCGTGCCGGAGTGCCGCCCGTGGTCCGGATCACCGCCGCGCCGGCAGCCGATCCGGCGGACGGCTGGGAGATCGCGGTGGCGGACAACGGGATCGGCATCGAGCCCGAGTACGCCGACAAGGTTTTCGTGATCTTCCAGCGGTTGCACGCCCGGGACGTCTACACCGGCACCGGTATCGGGCTGGCGCTGGCCAAGAAGATCGTCGAGTTCCACGACGGCCGGATCTGGGTGGACACCGCTGAAAGGATCGGGCCGGGAACCGTCATCAGGTTCACCCTGCCCGCGGAGCGCACGCTCTGCCGGGCAACATCCACCGCGGCCGAGGCCGCCGAGGAGGAGCGAGCGTCGCATGTGTGACGACGGTCTACAGGTGATCAACGTGCTGCTGGTCGAGGACGATCCGGGCGACGTGCTGATGACCCGGGAGGCGTTCGGGGAGTACCTGCACAACCGGCTCGACGTCGTCACCGACGGCGCCGCGGCGCTGGCCTACCTGCGCAACGAGGCGCCCTACGTGGACGCGCCCCGGCCCGACCTGGTCCTGCTCGACCTCAACCTGCCCCGCCGCGACGGCCGCGAGGTACTGGCGGAGGTCAAGTCGGATCCGCGGCTCGCGCACATCCCGGTGATCGTGCTGACCACCTCGCAGGCCGAGGAGGACGTGCTGCGCAGCTATCAGCTGCACGCCAACGCGTACGTGACCAAGCCCGTCGACTTCGAGCGGTTCGTCGAGGCGATCAGGCAGATCGACCACTTCTTCGTCAGCGTGGTGCAGCTGCCCGGTGCGGGACGGTGAGCGTGCACCGGTGACCCACGACCGGAGGAGGACCCATGAGCGACGAGTACACGGTCGGCCCCGACGTCGACCTCGACGCTGAGGAGATCTACGAACCCGATGGCGCCCAGTTGACCGAACAGCGTCGCGCGGGTACTCGATCTCCCACCCGGTGCCCTCGCGCAGCGCCGTCACCACGTCGTGGGCGTGCAGCACGAACCCCTGATACCAGCCGCCGGACTTCGCCGCGGTCAGCGCCCGCCACTGCTCGTGGGGATGATCGAGCAGCGAGCCCACGCCGGCGGCCTTGACCTGGCCGATCGCCCAGTTCACCACTGTCGGCGGCGCGGTGGTCGTCTGCTGGTCGTGGCGGCACTGGACCGCGTACTGCAGCTCCAACATCGGCTGCGGGGCCAGCCCGCGGAAGTCGATACGGGCCTTGCCGCGCAGTAGGCAGTGCGCGACGTAGCCGGCCACCGCGGGGCTTCCCAACTGGCGCCACCGGGTCTCGTGAGACTTGCAGAACAGGTGCTTGTCGTTCTCCGGCCATAGCGTGCAGAACGGCAGCCCGCACTCGGCGCGCCCGGGGACCGCGTTGCCGGCCGCCCAGACCGCCCGGTCGGGGTGGCCGCTGCGGGCCCAGGCGCTGCGGTGACGCATGCACAACCCGAACCCGCTGCTGCCGAAACGACAGCCGGGCACCGTGCAGTGGGTCAGCTCGATGCGCCCGTGCAGCGCCGGGCCCGGGTCGGCGAGGAAACCCGCCAGGTCCGGGCGCCCTCGGACCCGCCAGCGGTGGGCGTGGTCGCCGCACAGCCGGTACTCCCAGCCCGACCGGTCACAGTCGGGCACCGCGCAGGCGGGCGGCCCAGCACCGGGTCATCCGGTTCCGGGAGGTAGACCTCGACGCGGAACTCCGGGCGGACCGCCGCCAGCAGCTTGCCCAGCAACCCGCCAGCCGGGCCCCCCCAGGCGCCCGCTGGGGGCGGTCACAGTCGCACCTCCCGGCCGGTGAACCAGCCCGCGGCCGCCAAGGTCTTGCGGGCGTCTTCGACGGACAGGTGGCCGTAGGTGTCGATCGTGGTCGTGATCGAGGCGTGCCCGAGCAGTTCCTTCACACTCTCCATCCCGGCGCCCCGGCGCAACACCAGGTGGCATAGGTATGGCGGAAATGGTGCGGGCCGAAAACGACATCGGTGCGTCGCGCAGCCGTCCGACCAGGTCATATACAGCTGGATAGCCCAGCGGGTGCCCGAGCGGGCCACCCCACAGATTGACGAACACGTAGTCCGAGTCCAGCGCTCCGTACTCGCGGTTGAGGTAGTCGGCATACAGCCGCATCAGCTCGGCGCTGGCCGGAATCACCCGGGACCGGCCCGCCTTGGCCCACACCCGGTTGTCGTTGACCCGCGGCATGACCGTGACCTGTCGCTCGGCGATCCCGAGGTCCTCGTGGCGCAGCCCGAGCGCCTCCCCGATCCGCAGCCGATGTCCAGCAACACCGCGAACAGCAACCGGTCCCGCAGCCGCGTGCACGCATCCAAGATCGCCTGCGTCTGGGGCGCGGTCAGGACCCGCGGCGTCGACGTCGGGGCCGCCAGCGCGACCGTGCGCCGCCGCTGCGGGCCGCTCTTTGTGACGTGATGCAGGAACGGCTTGAACGCACCCGTCGACGAGCCCCGCCGACCAACCGGCGCCATCGTGGTCAGCACACCGGCCAGCACGACACCGTGACGGGCGTGGAACTCGCAGAACGAGCCAGCGCCACCAGCTTGCGGTTCACACTCACCGCCGTGCAGTGATGCTCCACCGTGGGCAGCACCGCCACCCGCCCGTCCCGGGCCGCCGGCGACAGCCGCAGCCACACCACGAACCCGGCAACGTCCTCCACCGTGACCGCCCGCCAGTCCACGCCCCGACCGGCGAGGAAGGTGAACCAGTCCTTCAGATCATGCGCATAGGCCTTGACGGTGTTCGGTGATCGCTCGATCGCCGACAAGGACGCCAGGAACCGCTCGACAGGCTCCACCGGACGTGATCCTCGCCGAGCAAGGTCCACGACTCGACTTCCAAACCCGCCATGAGCACCCGCTGCACCCGCATCGAACCTCCCGCCCTCGTGCTGGACGGTGGAGGGTAATCGCATCCACGACGTGATCGTTTGCAGTCTCAGGCTCGTCGTGGACGTCACGGACTTGGTCTGATCGGCTCCAGATAACCTTCCACGACACCGACCAGAACCAGATCTGGGTCGCCCTCGCCGCGCTGGCCGCCGACCTGCTCGCCTGGCCCTGCCCGCCCCCGCCGCGACCGACGAGCCCACACGGCTGCGGCTGCGCATCCTGGCCGTGGCCGGGCGGATCGTACGCAGCGCCCGCCGCCGACAACTCAAGGTCGACCCAGCCTGGCCCTGGGTCGACCTGATCACCACCGCCCACGCCCGCCTCTGCGCACTCCCGGTCCCCTGACCACAACACCCCGCCCCGACAACCCAGGACACGGAGCACCGGCAGACCCCCGCTGAGCCGGAGCCCCACCCTGCCCAACCGGCAACCACGGGCCAGACAAGATCATCAACCCCGCTGCGAAGATCACCGTACGGCCGTTACGAAATTTCGAGGCTAGCCGGATGTGCTTGCTGTGGCCAGGCCTGAGTGATCACCGAACGTATAACAGTTATTCGTCGCCGTTGGCAGTGTCGGGCTCCCCGGCATAGGTTTACCCAGGTGAGCACATGGTTCTCGGGGGCTACTGACCGGTAGGGAGTCGCGGAGCTTGACTCCAGCCGATTATTCTTCTACTGTATAACACGAGACTTGTCCCGCACGTCGGGGAAGAGGAAGGGATCACGCCGATGGCAAAAGATTCGTCCCCAATCTGCTTCCGCGTCTCGGACGAGGAACGCAGGGTCTTGGCAGCAGTCGCAACGTATATCGGCGAGTCGCTCTCTGCGTTCATGCGCCAGTCGGCAGTGGAGACGGCGCAGGTTGTCATGAGCCAAGCGGGCGGTCCTGCGGCTGTCTTCCAGCATTATGAGGAGGTTCAGCGACGCCGCGCAGACTTCAACGATCGGGAGCAGGAGTTTCTTGCGCCCGGTCGTGCACCTCGCTACGATTGATCGACCCTCTGTCTCTCGGGAGAGGACCAGATGAGCACCAGCAGCTACAGCGACCGACCAGCAGCGGTGGCTGCTGCTAGCGCTTTGTCACGGCGCCCTCGGAACGCCGTGATCGCTCATATGGAAACGCTGATCGATCTGGGGGAGCAAGGGTCGGGCGACCCGATTGCGGACTCGCGAGACGTGGAGCGCTATCACATGGCGTGGTTCGCCCGCCAGGCTCTGGCTGGTATCGCTCCGCCGGAGTTCCTACGTGAGACTCGACGGGAGCAGGCGGCCGTATGCGGGGCCGCTGCCGGGCACCGCCAGCTTCCCAACCGAGCGCGGCCTGCGGTGTCGACACCGTCGCACCCGTCTGCACTGCGCTTGAGGCTGGTGATGTGGACGCTCTTGGCGGTCGATGCCGTCCTAGTGTTCTGGCTTGTTGTAGCCATCATCAACGCCAAACTGGCAGTGCCGGATGGTTCGCTGGCGATAAGCGCTGTGATCGCGTTTCTGGCCACCGCAGGTGCTGCAATGGCAGCGCAGCATTCAGTGAGGCTGCGCCTCGGACCGCCGAGATGGTGTTTTGAGCCTCGATCCCATGTTGCTCATTAGAGCATTCCTAACCGCCGAACTTATCGTTGGTACTACGACGGCGATGCTCTGCAAGCGCTAAGCAGGCAGGGGCTCGAGCGGCGCCAGACGTACACGAGGTGTAACTGGTCAGGTCCTTGGCGGCGTGGCTGCTTGATCTTCGCGTCGTGGTGTTGATGATGGCGGTGTGTCCGAGGAGTCATCCACTGTAGAGCTGCGTGAGCGGCTTGCGGTCGTGGTGGCGTCGTTGGCGGAGCGTG
>JBBPZV010000029.1:0-99864 GCA_038198775.1 Propionibacteriales bacterium
ATCAGGCAGAACATCTCGCGGGTCATCCGGCTGACCTGCAGGGCCTCGCGGTAGAACTCACCGGTGAACGGGTTCAGTGCCCGCATGATGTCGGCGATGGTCCGGTAGCCGTGCGCGTCGCCGTGCGGCGACACGGTGTTCTCGGCCTGTGCGAGCACTCCCGGGTTGGTCTCCTTGACCATCCGCTCGCAGTAGTCGACCCCGACCAGGTTCTCCTGGAAGATGTTGTGGTCGAACATGTACTCCGCGGCCTCGCCCAGGTTGACGATCCACTCCGCCAGGTGCGGCGGCCGGACGCCGTACGCCATGTTCTGCGCGTAGCAGGAGCAGGTGGCGTGGTTGTCGCCGCAGATGCCGCAGATGCGGCTGGTGATGAAGTGCGCGTCGCGCGGGTCCTTGCCCTTCATGAAGATCGAGTAGCCGCGGAAGATCGACGACGTGCTGTGGCACTCGACGACCTCACGGGCGGCGAAGTCGATCTTGGTGTAGATGCCCAGGCTGCCGACGATGCGCGTGATCGGATCCCACGCCATCTCGACCAGGTTGCCGGACTCGCTCTTGTGGGTTGGCTTGGGAATCGTCGCCGTCATGGCGTCGCCTCTCTGAGCGGAAGGGGTCGCGGATGTGGAAGCGAGGTCACCAGGTCCGGCGGGCCCCGGTGAGGAGCTGTCGACCAGGCGTGCGCCACTTGGGCTCCTTGTCGACGGTCTTGGTCGTGATCGAGCGCAGGTTGCGGATGGCCGCGCCGTAGGGTCCGACGGCGGTCGTGGACAGCTTGCCCCCGGGCGGCTCGTCCATGAACGGCATGAACTTGTCCGGGAAGCCCGGCATCGTGCATCCGATACAGATACCGCCCACGTTGGGGCAGCCGCCCATCCCGTTCATCCAGCCCCGTTTGGGCACGTTGCACTTGACCACGGGACCCCAGCAGCCCAGCTTGACGATGCACTTGGGGGAGCCGTACTCGGTGGCGAAGTCGCCCTGCTCGTAGTAGCCGGCGCGGTCACAGCCCTCGTGCACGGTGGCTCCGAACAACCAGGTGGGGCGCAGCGCGTCGTCGAGCGGGATCATCGGCGCCTGCTCGGTCGCCATGTAGAGCAGGTACGTCAGCGTCTCCGAGAGGTTGTCGGGCTGGATCGGGCAGCCGGGGACGTTGACGATCGGGATTCCGGCCTTGGACTTCCAGTCCCAGCCGAGGTAGTCCGCGACGCCCATCGCGCCGGTAGGGTTGCCGGCCATCGCGTGGATGCCGCCGTAGGTCGCGCAGGTGCCGGCGGCGACGATCGCCGTCGCCTTGGGGGCGAGGCGGTCCAGCCATTCGCTCGTCGTCATCGGCTGCCCGGTGGCTGGGTTGTTGCCGAACCCGCACCAGTAGCCCTCCTCCTTGATCTTCTCGTTCGGGATCGAGCCCTCCACGACGAGCACGAACGGCTCGAGCTCGCCGCGGTCGGCCTTGAAGAACCACTCGAGGAAGTCGTCGGCACCGCCGTTGGGGCCGCACTCGAAGTCGATCAGCGGCCAGTGCACCGCGATCTTCGGCAGCCCCGGCAGCGCACCGAGGGCGATCTCCTCGATGCTGGGCTGCGTCGCGGCGGTGAGTGCCACGGAGTCCCCGTCACAGCTGAGACCGGCATTGATCCACAGCACGTGGATCAGCGTCTCTTCGGCTTTCTGGGCGGCGGCGGTCGGCATTCGGGCCACACTTCCCGGGGCGGCGCTTCACCCCTGCGTCAACCGGCGCCGGCGATCGGCGCACTTACGCGACGTCTGTCCCGGTCTATCCCGGCGTCCTGAGCATGTCAATAAGTGTTCTGCGCCTACAGCGTTCCCAGCCAGGCGTACCAGGCGCCGATGCCCTCACCGGTGCGCACCGACAGCGGGAGCACGCCGACGGCCGGGTGCAGACTCCGCGCGTCGCGGGCACAACGCTCCACGTCGAAGTCAACGTAGGGCAGCAGGTCGATCTTGTTCACGATGACGAGGTCGGCGGCCGCGAACATGTGCGGGTACTTGAGCGCCTTGTCGTCGCCTTCGGTGACCGAGATGACCACGACCTTCGCCGCCTCGCCCAGGTCGAACAGGGCCGGGCACACCAGGTTGCCGACATTCTCGACGAGCAGCAGCGCCCCCTCTGGCGGGTCCAGAGTCACCATCGCCTGGTGCAGCATCTCGGCGTCGAGGTGGCACCCGGCTCCGGTGTTCACCTGGACGACACTGGCGCCGGTCGCCTTGATCCGCTCGGCGTCGAACAGGGTCTCCTGGTCGCCCTCGACGACGCAGATGGTCCGGCCACTCGAGGTCTCCCGGATCGTGCGCTCGAGCAGCGACGTCTTCCCCGCCCCCGGCGAGCTCATCAGGTTGAGCGCGGCCATGTCCCTCTCGGCGAGCCACCCGCGGTTGTGGGCCGCGAGGTCGTCGTTCTTGGCCAGCAGGTCCTGCTCGATGCTGACCAGCCGGGTGGCGACCGCGTCGGGGCCGGCGCCGTCGTGGCTGTGGCCGTGGCCGTGCGGGTGGTCCTGCTCGTGGTCGTGGACGTGGCGACGCGCGGGCTCCCCGACCGCGGTGACCCGCACGCCCCCGGGATCCGAACAACCGCAGGTCAGGCACATTCGGAAACCTCCACGGACGTCACCGACAGCTCTCGCCCGGCGAGCACCTGCACGTCGGCGCTCCCGCAGGGACACAGCAACACCAGGTCCTGCAGCAGGAACTCGACATCGCAGCGACGGCAGTGGCCCCGACCTTCCGGCTGCTCGATGTCCAACCTGGCGCCGTCCAGCGCGGTCCCCTCGGTGACCAGCTCGAAGCAGAAGCGCATAGCGTCCGCAACGACCCCGGACAGCTTGCCGACCCGGACGTGTACGACGGTCACCCGCCCACCATCGGTGCGGTCGGCCACCGCGTCGACGATGCTCTGGGTGATCGCGAGCTCATGCAAGAGGTCACCGTAAACCTGCGCCCCGCCTGGCGTCACATCGAGGAGACATCCGGCTCGTTGGGGGCGGGCAGGTCCTTGGTCCCCACGTTGCGGATGGCACCCTGAACGCCCTTGTCGTGGACGTCGGCCCGGATCTGCTCGATGTTCTCGCGCAGGATGTCGCCCACGAGCTCGTCGGTGCGGGGATCGGCCAAGATCTCCAACAGCACGCGCAGCGTCGTGTCGGTCGCGGCCTGCACGACCGAGTCGTGGAACGGCAGCGACCGCAACCGCCCCACGGTCCGGTCCTGCTTCACCTTCTCCAGCACCATGGTCCGCAGGTACCCCTGGTTCTCCATCAGCGCGAGGGCGACGTTGCGCGTGTAGTGGCCCGAGCGCAGCACGTCCACCACCTCGTCCAGCACCGCCAACGTGATCGGCTCCTTGATCGCCTCCACCAGCGGGGCGGAGAGCCGCCGCCAGACCCGCACCGCAATCGGCGTTCGGGGGCGTTGTCTGGGCCTCACCGGCCTGAGCATGCCGCCTCACACCCCTCCCAGCCACCCGGCCCGTCGCCGCGCAGCCCCGCTCCCCCGACACCCGCCGCAGTGACCAGCAGCGCGGCGCCGAGGTAGTAGACCGCGCGCACGCCCACTCGATCGGCCACCAGCCCGCCCGCCAACAGCGACACCAGCCGCCCGACCTGCCAGATCACGTCGAACCCGGCGAACACCCGGCCCCGCAAGGACTCCGGGGTCCGTGCCTGCAGCAAAGACGTGAACGTCACCATCCCGGTGGAGGTTCCCATCCCGTAGCCGACCAGCGCCAGCAACGCCACCGGCAGGCTCGCCGTGACGGCCAGCACCGCATCGACACCGGCCCGGAGCACGAACGGGCCGAGGACGTACGCCGGGCGGCGTACGTCGCGCACGAGGGGAATCACGAGCAGCGGGCCGACGGCGGCGCCGACGCCGATGGCCCCGAGCATGAGCCCGAACGCCGAGCCCCGGACCCCGAGCTCCTCGCGGGCCAAGACCACCAGCAGTGCCCCAGTGGCCCCTGCCGACAGCGCCGCCAGCAGCTGGCCCGCTGCCAGGGCGCGGAGCAGGCGCTGCCCGGCGATCGCGGTGATCCCCTCCCGGGTCAGGGACCACCAGGAGGCACCGGGCACGCCTCGGGGAGGGCTCGGTACGGCGAGCCGCCCCAGCACGAGCGCGGACAGCACGTAGCTCGCCGCGTTGATCTCGAAGGCCCAGCCGAAGCCCAGGGTGGCGACCACAACCCCCGCCAGCGGAGCCAACGCGATCTGGCTCACGACCGCGGCGGTCCACAAGCCGCTGTTGGCCGCGACCAGGTCGCGCTCGCCGACGATCGCGGGCAGCGCCGCCTGCGCCGCCGGGTTGAAGAAGGCGGCACCGACGGCCAGCCCGGCGGCGACCGCGTACACGGCCGCGACTTGGCCGGCGACGAACGGCAGGGCGAACGCCAGCCCGGCCCTGGTCACGTCGGCCCCGACCATCACGGTCACCGTGGGCAGCCGGTCGACAAGTGGGCCGGCGACCGGGGCGAGCAGCATCACGGGGAGGATCTCGGCCGCCACCGCGCCGGACACACCCAGCCCTGAGCCGGTCAGCGAGTACACCAGCAGGGCCAGCGCGACCGTGTTGAATGCATCCCCGGACTGCGAGACCGTGCGGGCCAGCAGCAGCCGCCGGTAGCGGGGGTCCCCGAACGCCGCGGACCTCCACGCCGCCCTCACACCGGAACGCCTCACCGGGCGGCAGGGGTGCGACGGTGCTCTCGTCGCGGTACGTCGAGCGGCGTCCCGGCGAAGTGGCAGGCCACTCGGTGGCCCGGCGCCTCCTCCACCAAGGGTGGCTCGACGTCGGTGCAGATCTGCTGGGCCAGCGGGCAGCGGGTCCGGAAGCGGCAGCCCGAGGGTGGGTCGATCGGGCTCGGGACGTCGCCTTCCAGGACGATCCGCCGTCCCCGCTGGCCCGGCACCGGACGAGGGATCGCCGACAGCAGCGCCATCGTGTACGGGTGCAGTGGGTCTTTGAACAGGTCCCGCGTGGACGCCAGCTCGACCACCTTGCCCAGGTACATCACGGCCACCCGGTCGGAGATGTAGCCCACCACGGCGAGGTTGTGCGCGATGAACACGTACGTCAGCTGGAGCTGCTGTTTCAAGGCGACGAGCAGGTTGAGGACCTGGGACTGGATGGACACGTCGAGCGCGGAGACCGGCTCATCCGCCACCAGCAACCGGGGGGAGAGGACAAGAGCGCGGGCGATGCCGATGCGCTGGCGCTGGCCTCCGGAGAACTCGTGGGGGTAGCGGTCCATTGCGTCGGGCCGCAGGCCGACCCGCTGCAGGATGTCTCGGACCGCCGCCTCCCGGTCCGCACCCGAGCTGATGTTGTGGATGGCCAACCCGTCGCCCACGATCCGCCGCACCGTCATCCGAGGGTTCAACGAGCCGACCGGGTCCTGGAAGACGATCTGAAGGTCGCGCCGCAGCGCCTTCAGCGCCGCGCCCTTGGCGTGCGCGACGTCGCGCCCGTCGAACTCGATGCTGCCCTGCGTGGGCCGCAGGAGGCGGACCAGCGTCCGCCCGAGCGTGGACTTGCCGCACCCGGACTCGCCGACCAGCCCGAGCGTCTCGCCCGGCATCACCTCGACGTCGACCCCGTCCACGGCGCGGACCAGGCCGACGGTCCGCTGCAGGAAGCCCTGCCGGATCGCGAAGTGCTTGGCGACGCCGCGCGCGACGAGCAGCGGAGGGCCGGGGGCACCTGTCATGTCGCGACCGCCACTCCCGCGGCGGCGCGGGGGCCGTCCTCGCACAGCCAGCACGCGGACTGCTGGTCGGCGGCCCGGAACAGGGGCGGCTCGTGCCGGCAGCGTTCGAAGGCGTGGTCGCAGCGTGAGGCGAAGCGGCAGCCGCTGGGCCAGGCCGCCGGGTTGGGGACGATGCCCCGGATGACCTCGAGCGGCTCGTCCTGGGTCATCCCCAGCACGGGCATGGAGTGAAGCAGCGCCTCGGTGTACGGGTGCTGGGGGTGGTGGAACGTCGACTCGACGGTTCCGCGTTCCACGATCTTGCCGGCGTACATGACGTTGACGTCGTCTGCCATCTCCGCGACGACGCCCAGGTCGTGGGTGATGAGCAGGATCGCCATGTGCAGGCGGTCGCGCAGGTGGCCGAGCAGGTCGAGGATCTGTGCCTGGATGGTGACGTCGAGTGCCGTCGTCGGCTCGTCGGCGATGAGCAGCTTCGGGTCGTTTGACAGGGCCATCGCGATCATGACGCGCTGGCGCATGCCGCCCGACATCTGGTGCGGGTACTCCTTGGCCCGCCGCTCCGGGGAGGGGATGCCGACCAGCCCGAGCAGCTCGACGGTCCGGTCCAGCGCCCGCGCGCGCGACACCTCCCCGTGGGCCGTGATCGCCTCCGCCACCTGCTCACCGACGGGGTAGAGCGGGTTCAACGAGCTCATCGGCTCCTGAAAGATCATCGCGATGTCGCTGCCGCGCACCTGCCGGACCGCGGTCTCCCGCAGCTCGACGAGGTCGCGACCCTCGAAGAGGATGCGGCTGCCCGGTTCGATGCGGCCGGGGGGGTCGATCAGCCGCATGATCGACAGCGCCGTCACGCTCTTGCCGCAACCGGACTCACCGACCAGGCACAGGGTCCGGCCGTGGTCGACGTGCAGGTCGACGCCGTCGACGGCCCGCACGGTGCCCGACCGGGTCCGGAACCAGGTTCGCAGGTTCTCGATGCGTAACAGCTCCGCCATGTCCTCCCGCCGTTACTGCGACTGTCGCAGCCGGGGGTCCAGCGCGTCCCGCAGACCGTCCCCGAGCAGGACGTAGCCGACGACCGCGACGAGGATCGCGGCGCCGGGCGAGATCAGCAGCCACGGCGCGGTGAAGAAGCGGGCCTGGCTCCCGCTGAGCATCGCGCCCCACTCGGCGGTCGGCGGCTGCGCGCCGAGCCCGAGGTAGCCCAGGCCGGCGAGGCCGATGATGACGAAGCCCATTCCGAGCGAGGCGGACACGATCAGCGGGGACACCGAGTTGGGCAGCACGTAGCGCAGCATGACGCGGGTCCGCGAGGCACCAAGCGCCTGGGCGGCCAGCACGTACTCGTTCTCGCGCACCGAGACCACCATCGAGCGGAGCAGCCGGGCGTTGGACGGGGCGAACGCGATCCCGAATGCGATGAGGATCTTGAGCAGCCCCGGCCCGAGCACGGAGATGACCAGCAGCGCGAGCAGGAGCGCGGGGAACGCCAAGATCCCGTCCATGGTGCGCATGATGACGTTGTCGGTCACGCCGCCGGCGTACCCGGCCACCAGCCCGAACAGCACCCCGAGCACGTTCGAGATCGCGACCGCGGCGAGTCCCACGATCATGGAGACGCGAGCCGCGTACAGCAGACGGGTCAGCTCGTCCCGCCCGAGCTCGTCGGTGCCGAGCAGGTGCGTCCGCGACGGCGGTTGCAGGGTGTTGGCGAGGTCGATTCGGTTCGGCGAGTACGAGGTGAGGAGTGGGGCGAACGCGCCGAGGAGGAGCAGCGTGACCACGAGGAGCAGCCCGATCTGGACCGTCCGGGAGTGACGCAGGACGTACGACAGCTCGGCCACGAGCGGGCCGCCCCGGCTCCGCCCGTCGTCCGGGGGCAGCTCGTCGTCCGGCAGGTACGCCTGCTGCTTGCTGCTCATCGCGATCCGCTCACGCCGGCTGGCCTTGCAGGTTCGGCCGGATGCGGGGGTCGAGCACGGCCTGGACGACGTCGACGACGGTGTTGACGAAGACGTACAGCAAGGTGATCAGGATGACCGATCCCTGGACGACCGGGTAGTCCCGGGTCTGGATCGAGCCGAAGATGTAGTTGCCGACGCCGGGCCAGGCGAAGACGTTCTCGATGAAGATCACCCCCGACAGCAGCGCGACCAGGTCCAGCCCCAACGAGGTGATCACGGGGTTGAGGGCGTTCCTGACCCCGTGCCGGACCACGACCCGACGCGAGGTCAGGCCCTTTGCGCGGGCGGTGCGCACATGATCGGAGCCCAGCACCTCGAGCATGCTCCCGCGCATGAGACGGGTCCAGAAGGCCATCGACGGGATCGCCAGGATGACCGCCGGCAGGAGCAGATGCTGGAGGGCGCTGCCGGCGATGTCCGGGCGGCCGTCGATCAGCGCGTCGATGACGGTGAACCCGGTGTGGCGCGGAAGCTCCGTCCCGATGTCCAGCCGTCCCCCCAGCGGCAGCACGCCGAGCTTGTACGCGAACAGCCACAGCGACATCAGCGCCAACCAGAAGACGGGGATGCCCACCCCGACGAGGGAGGCGAACCGGGAGACGTGGTCGAACATCTGGTTGCGCCTGACCGCGGCGATCGTCCCGATCGGGATCGCGATGAGCACCTCGAGCAGCATGGCCGCGGCCGCGAGCTCGATCGTGGCGGGGAAGCGCTCGAGCAGGTCGGACAGGACCGGCTGGTTGGTGCGGATCGAGGTGCCGAGGTCGAGATGGACCACGTGGTTCAAGAAGGTGACGTACTGCAGCCACCACGGGTCGGCGAGCCCCAGGTAGTTGCGGATCTGATCCACCTGTGCCGGCGTGGCGGTGGGGGGTGCCATCGCCGAGGCCGGGTCGCCGGGGACCAGCCGCACCAGGAAGAACGTCGCGGTGACCACCGCCCAGGCCGTGACGAGCCCACTGGCGAAACGGTTCAGGCCGAAGCGGAGCATGGAACCGGGCCGCTCAGCTGAGCCAGGTGGTCTCGAGGTAGTACGGGATCAGGTGCTGGACGTTCTTCCTCGTGGCCTGCACGATCGGGGTGAAGACCAGTGGCACGAACCCGACGTCGTCGTAGAGGATCTGCTGCAGCTTGCGGTAGATCGCCACCCGGGCAGCATCGCTCGCCTCGTTGGCCGCCTTGGCGAACTCGCTCAGGTACTGCGGGTGGTAGCCCGCGTAGTTGGCCGCCGAGGTCCAACCCTGCATGATCCCGAACTCGTCCCCATCGGTGCCGAACAGGCTCAACGTCATCTGGTACGGGTAGTCCTTGCGGCCGGGCGGGCCGAACGAGGACTGGTACAAGGTGGCGGGGTCGATCTGGTTCAGCTTCACCCGGATCCCGACCTGGGACAGCTGACCCTGCAACGCCTGGCTCATCAGCTGCGGGTCGGCGCCCAGCGGTATCCCGGTGGCGAAGGTCAGGGCCAGGTCGATCCCGTTCGGATGCCCCGCGGTGGCCAACAGCTGCTTGGCGGCGTTCGGGTCGTACGGGTACCAGGTCAGGTCGTCGCGGTAGCCCGGCAGTCCCGGCAGCAGCCCGAAGCTGTCGTAGGTCTTGGCGAACGAGAACTGACTGGCGAGGGCTTGCCGGTCGATGGCGCGACAGATGGCTTCGCGCACCTGCGGCTTTCCGACCACCGGGTCGGCGTTGTCGAAGCTCAGGTAGTTGGCGAAGTAAGGCGGGAACGAGTGCAAGGTGACGTTGTCGTCGTTCTTGAGCTGGTCGATCTCCGGTCCCACGACGTTCATCATCGAGATCTCCCCCGCCTTCAGGGCCAGCACCCGGGCGCCGGAGTCGGGGATGACCTTCAAGATGACCCGGTCGAGATAGGGCAGGCCCTTGCGCCAGTAGCCGTCGAAGCGCTCCAACGTGACGTGGTCGTTGGCCACCCGCTCTGCGAACTTGAACGGTCCGGTCCCTGCTGCGATCGGTTGCTGGCCGAAGTGGGCGGGGTCCTTCTTGATCACGGCCGGGTTGACCGCGGCGCCGAACTCGATGTCGGCCAGCGCGAACTCGAGGTCGGCGATCGGCTCGCTGAGCTTGAGCCGGGCGGTCGTGGGGGTAACCACCTCGATCGAGGTAATCTTGCCGGGAAAGCCGCCGACGAGGGACACGTAGTGGCCGAACGGCCCCTGGTGGTACGGGTTGTCCTTGAAGGCCTGCCGCTGCATCGCGAAGACCCAGGAGCGGGCATCGAAGGGCGAACCGTCCTGGAAGGTGACCCCCGGTCGGAACGTGAGCGTGTACTGCAGGCCGTCAGGCGAGACCTCGATCCCGGTGGCCAGGTCCGGCTCGTGCTGGCCGAATGCCGACTTGCGCCGCAGCGGAGCCTGGTACATCTGCAGCTGACCGAAGTCGCTCTGGTTCGCCGGATCCAGCTCCGGGATGTCGTTGGGCTGGGCAATGACCAAGGTCCCGCCGCGCTTCGGCGTGCCGGTCGCCGACGAGGGCCCCGCTGAGGGCGACGAGGACGACGAGCATCCGGTCGCGAGCATCAGGCCGGCGCCGCCGGCTCCCACCACGAACTGACGACGGGTCAGCTGCCGGCCCATGGGTCATCGCTCCTCTCGGGTCCGCCGCTGCCCGAGCAGGCGCGGCCGACCAGGTGACAGGCGGGAACGCTCGGGTCGTCCCATCCGGTTACCGCTTCTGTGTGATGGATCATGATTCTGCTGTCCAGTACGTGTCAAGGCGTTCGGCTGGGACAACCACGGCGGCGAGGTCGGTGGCCGCCTGGTCCAGGTGCGCCCGCATGAGCGCGGTCGCCCGCTGTCGGGAGCCGCCGGCGATGGCCGCGACGAGGTCGCGGTGCTCGGGAAGCATCGAGCTGCGCTTCTCGCCCTTCTCCGACAGCGAGGCCAGCCCGAGCCGCAGCTCAGCGATGAGCGACGCGTGGACGCGGCTCAACCGATGGCTGCCGACGGCGTCGACCATCGCCCGGTGGATCGCGAGGTCGGCCATGACGAGGTCGCGCCACGGGGCGTCGGCCGGCAGCGACGCCAGCGCGCCGAGCGCTTTGCGCACGCCTTGGAGCGAGCCTGCGCCGTCGGCCAGCCGCCCGACCGCCTCCAGCTCGACGGCGCAGCGCAGGGTGTGGAGGTCGGTCACGTCGGCCGTCGTCAGCCGGGGCACGAACACCCCCCGGTTGGGAAGGTGCCGGAGCAGCCCCTCCTGGACCAGCGAGTGCAGCGCCGCGCGGACGCCGTGCCGGGCGACGCCGTACGCCTGGGCGAGGGCGACCTCCCGCAGCTGCGTGCCGGGGGTCAGGTCGCCGTCGAGGACCTGGGCCCGGACCGCGTTCGCGACCGCCTCCACCGTCGACACCCGGTGCAGCGGGACGACGGTCAGGCGCTCGACCACGGTGGTCCTTCCGGACAGCGTTGCGCGACGGTGCTGAATTGTTCCACAATGCTACGCGCACGCTACTCCGACTGCCTCGCCTCGTCGACGGGACCGCGATGCCCGACCGCTACGCCCACTCGCGCACCCAGCACCAGCGGGCCCGAGCCTGGCTGGCCCGCGGGGTGGCCACCGCCATCCGGGCCCCCCAGCAGCCCGTCCCGATCACGTTCGGGAGCGCGCGCGGATCGTCGTTGACCGACATCGACGGGAACCGGTACGTCGACTACGCGCTGGCGTACGGGCCGCTTCTGCTCGGCCACTCCCCCGAGGCCGTGCTGGCCGCCGTACGGGACCAGCTCGGCACCGGCCTCGGCTACGGGGCCTGCCACCGGGGCGAGGCCGCGCTCGCCGAGGCGCTCTGCCGGATCGTCCCGTGCGCCGAGCTCTGCGTGTTCTCCAGCACCGGCAGCGAGGCCGTCCACGCCGCACTGCGCATCGCCCGGGCCGCGACCGGCCGCCGCCGGGTCGTCAAGTTCCTCGGACACTTCCACGGGTGGCTCGACCCGCTGGCGATCGGTGTCCCCGGCCTCCCCGACCGGGGACCGTCGACCGGCGGGCAGGACCCGCTCGCCTCCGCCGCCGTCACCGTCTGCCCGTGGAACGATCTGGCAGCGCTCGCCGACGCCCTCACCGACGACGTCGCGGCGGTCATCATGGAGCCGGTCGCCGTCAACGGCGGCTGTCTCCTGCCGGAGCCCGGCTACCTCGAGGCCGTCCGTGACATGACCCGCCGCAACGGCACCCTGCTCGTCTTCGACGAGGTGATCACCGGGTTCCGGCTCGCGCTGGGCGGGGCCCAGGAGCGTTGCGGGGTGGTGCCCGACCTGGCCGTCCTGGGCAAGGCACTCGGGTCCGGCTTCCCCATCAGCGCGGTGTGCGGCTCCGCCGAGGCGATGGCGGAGGTTGCCGCCGGCAGCGTCGCCCACATCGGCACGTTCAACCTCAACCCGGTCTGTGCCGCCGCGGCGCTGGCCGCGGTGGGCGAGCTCGAGCGGCGCGCTGCCGAGATCTATCCCCAGCTGGAGGCGACCGGAGCCGCCCTCGCGGCGATCCTGCGGGAGGAGACCGCCGAGCAGCGGGTCCCGCTCGTGGTCAACCAGATCGGCGCCGCCGCCTACGCGTTCTGGTCCCCCACCCCGGTCCAGACCTACGACGACGCCCTGCGCGCCGACGCTGCGGCGTACCGGTCCTTCGCCGCGGCGCTGCTCGGGCACGGAGTCCACGTCATCCCCCGCGGCCTGCTCTACGTCTCCACCGCCCACGGCGCGGCGGAGCTGGAGCGGACCCGGCAGGCCGTGCGGCGGGCGAGCGTGGACCTCGCGTCGCGGGTGCCGGCATGACCGGAAGGCTCGACGGCCTGGTCGCGATCGTGACCGGTGCCGGGCGCGGTATCGGCGCCGCGGTCGCGGTCCGGTTCGCAGCCGAGGGCGCCGCGGTCTCCTGTGTGGACGTCCGGGCCGACGCGGCCGCCGCGACCGCCCGCGCCATCGAGCAGCGCGGGGGTACGGCGCTGCCGCTGGTCGAGGACGTCGCCACCGACCTCGGCAACTCCGGCATGGTCGCTGCGACCGTTGAGCGGTTCGGCGGGCTGGACGTCCTGCACGCCAACGCCGCGGTCCAGGTCATGGGCCGGCTCGAGGAGACCGACGAGGACGCCTGGCGGCGGCTGTACGAGACGAACCTGCGCGGCGCCGCCCTGGGCGCCGCCCACGCGCTGCCGCGGCTGCGGGAGCGCGGCGGTGGCACCATCGTCTTCACCGCGTCGCTGCTCGGCATCGTCGGCGACCCTGACATGCCCGCGTACGGCGCGATGAAGGGCGGCCTGCGGGCGCTGTGCCGGTCACTGGCCACCGCGCACGGCCCGGAGAACATCCGCTGCAACACCATCTGCCCGGGCGACGTCGACACCGAGATGAATCAGGACTTCTTCGCCCACCAGCCCGATCCGGAGGCGGCGCGCCGCCAGGTCACCGACCGCTATCCCCTGCGTCGCTTCGCGTCTCCGCGCGACGTCGCGAACGTCGCGGTCTTCTTGGCCTCGGACGAGGCGAGCTATCTGACCGGCATCGATGTCGTCGTCGACGGCGGCCTGCTGGCCCGGATCTACTGACAGGACGGTCTCGCGTGGTCACCACCCAGCCGAACTCACCCCTCCTCAGCCGCACCCTGTACGAGGGGCGCAGCCGCGCCGCGGCCCGTGCCTATCTGTACGGCACCGGGTTCTCGCCGCAGGACCTGCGCCAGCCGATCGTCGGCGTCTCGCACGCCTGGATCGAGACGATGCCGTGCAACCTCAACCACCGCGAGCTCGCGGCGCGGGTCAAGGCGGGGGTGCGGGAAGCCGGTGGCACGCCGATGGAGTTCAACACGATCGCGATCTCAGACGGCGTGACGATGGGCACCGAGGGCATGAAGGCGTCCCTGGTGAGCCGGGAGGTGATCGCGGACTCCATCGAGCTGGTCGCCCGGGGTCACTATTTCGACGCCCTGGTCTGCGTCGTCGGCTGCGACAAGACCGTCCCGGCCGCGGCGATGGCGCTGGCGCGTCTGGACCGGCCGGCGATCGTCCTGTACAGCGGCTCGATCCTGCCGGGTCGCTTCCGCGGCCGCGACGTGGCCATGGGTGAGGTCTTCGAGGCGATCGGGGCGGTCGCCGCCGGCCGGATGGCCGAGTCCGAGCTCGCGGAGATGGAGCTTGTCGCCTGCCCCGGGGCCGGTTGCTGCGGCGGCCAGTTCACGGCGAACACGATGTCGATGTGCATGGAGGCCATCGGGCTCTCCCCGGTCGGCTTCAACTCGATCCCGGCGGTCGACGGGTCCAAGCTCGGCGCGGCGGAGCGAGCCGGTGGAGTGGTGATGGACGCTCTGCGGAGCGGGTTGCGGCCTCGCCAGATCCTCACCCGGACCGCCTTCGAGAACGCGACGGCGGCCGTCGCGGCCAGCGGTGGGTCGACGAACGCCGCCCTTCACCTGCTCGCGCTCGCGCGCGAGGTGGGTGTCGAGTTCTCGCTCGACGACGTCGACCGGATCAGCCGACGTACCCCGCTGCTAGGCGACCTGCTTCCCGGTGGCCGCTACACCGCTGCCGACCTGCACGAGGCCGGTGGGATCGCGGTCTTGTTGCGGCGCCTGCTCGACGGCGGCTTCGTCGACGGCTCGGCGCTGACCGTCACGGGCCGCTCGCTCGGCGAGGAGGTGGCGGAGCTGCCCGAGACACCGGGCCAGGACGTGATCGCCCCGCTGGAGCGGCCGCTGCGCCACGAGGGCGGCCTGGTCGTGCTGCGAGGAAACCTGGCGCCCGACGGCTCGGTGGTGAAGATCACCGCCCACACGCTGACCTCCCACCACGGGCCGGCTCGCATCTTCGACTCCGAGGAGGATGCGTACGACGCGGTGATCGGCGGGCGGATCGTCCCTGGAGACGTCGTGGTGATCCGGTACGAGGGCCCGCGGGGCGGCCCAGGCATGCGCGAGATGCTGTCGGTGACCGCCGCCATCATCGGCGAGGGGCTCGGCGACTCGGTCGCGCTGGTCACCGACGGACGGTTCAGCGGCGCGACGAACGGCTTCATGGTGGGCCATGTGGCGCCGGAGGCGGCCGTGGGCGGTCCGCTGGCCGGGTTGCGCGACGGCGACGTGATCGCCATGGACGTGCCGACCCGGCGGATCTCCGTCGAGGACGTCGACCTCGACGAGCGGCTCCGGGACTGGAAGCCGCGGCCACCCCGCTACCCGCGCGGGGTGTTCGCCCGGTACGCGACCGCCGTCGGGTCCGCCAGCGACGGGGCCGTGCTGCAGCCGTAACCGCAGTGTCTCCGCAACGGCCGTCTCCGCGGCGACGTCTGGGGCTCGCTTCTGGAGCGAGGCAACTCAAACGAAGTCTCAGGTGGTCCACCTCGACAAGGAGATGAGCCCCAAGGTCAACCGCCGGTTCGCCCATCTCGAGTCGCGTCGGGACTGAGCCAGCTGCGGGCGCCACCATCCGCTCTCTCCTAGGTGCGCGAGCGTCAGCGAGCTTTCTTTGATGGCGGGCGATGGTGGACCAGACGCAGAACCGCGCCCCCGCCAGCGAGCGCTGCCCATCACCGCCCGCCTCGGGGTGTGAGACACTCCGCCCACAGTCCCGGTCATTAGAGGCAGTGCACATGTCGGTGATCTCGGCGCGAACGAGCCGGATGCTCACCTTGTGGTCAGCGTCAGCGCTGGCCGGCCTGTCCGTCGTGTACGTCGGGGGCGACGTCTCTCAGGCCGCCGGCAACCGCTGTCTCGGCAAGGACGCCACGATCGTCGGCACCTCCGGCCCCGACCACATCGTCGGCACGCCCGGCCCTGACGTCATAGTGGGGCTTGGCGGACACGATGAGATCAGCGGCAGCGGCGGCAACGACCGCATCTGCGGCGGCGGCGGCTCCGACGACCTGTTCGGCGGCAAGGGCAGGGACCGGCTGGCGGGCCAGGCTAACCCGCCCCCGGACAGCTTTCCGACGTTCGCCTCCGGTGACACCCTGGCGGGCGGCAAGGGGAACGACGTCCTCTACGGCGGCAACCCCGCCACCGACGACAGCGGCGGCGACGCCGTTTCCTTCCGCAGCTCCGACGGTGGCGTCCAGGTGGACCTGACAGCGGGGACCAGCTCCGGACAGGGCGACGACACGCTGGTCGGGATCGACGACATCATCGGCTCTCGTCACAGCGACTCGCTGCGAGGGATGGCCGGCAGTGAGATCCACGCCGCCAAGGGCAACGACCGGATCGTGAGCATGCCGGGAGGCGAACGCCTGGTCGGCGGCGAAGGCAACGACCGGCTGGTGCTCGGCGCCGGCGACTTCGGCTATGGGAGCCTCGGCGACGACGTGCTCCGGATGCGGCCTGCGGGTGACGCCATCGCCGAGGGCGGCGCGGGAGACGACAGGTTCGTGGGTGACGCCGGGCATGACACCTTCTACGATCTCGCTCCTCATGGCGGAGATGACCGCGCCCACGGTCACGGTGGCAGCGATCTGATCTCGCTGGGCAGTGGAGCCGACGTGTCCGCCGGTGGTTCCGGACCCGACAACATCGCAGCCAACCCTGGGGCGGACCGGATCCTCGGCGGCATGGGCCGGGACCGGTTCGCCGGAGGCTCCCTCGTCGGGGACGGCCTCACGGTCAACCTGAGGTTCGGCACCGCGACCGGGGCCGGGACGGGAGCCGACGTATTGAGCTCCATCGCCGACGTCGACGGCACCGCGGGCGACGACGTCCTGATCGGCAACGAGTTCGCCAACGACATCTTCGCCGGCCCTGGATCCGACCAGATGTCCGGTGGTGCTGGGAACGACACCCTCGACGGCTTCGACGGCCAGGACCGAGCCGACGGAGGGCCGGGAGACGACACATGCACCGCTGAGGAAACCAGCCGCTGCGAACACTGAAGCCCAGGCTCCCTCCGCGGTCAAGCCGCGGCATCGCCAGTTCATGGCCTTCTCAAGCAGGTGGCCAAGGTGTGATTCGGGATCATCGAGAAGCAGGCAATCCGACGAGGCACCTTTCGCTCGGTCAAGGACCTCAACGCCAAAATCCGTGCCTTCATCCCCGGCTGGAATGACCGCTGCCACCACTTCGTCTGCACCAAGACCGCCGACGAGATGCTCAAGAAGGCCAACCGTCAGCAAACTTCAGAAGCGGCCCCCTCGAGTGCGTCCGGACCGGCTCCACCCGCCGCACTACGCGGGGATGGGATGCCGACGCACGAACGCCGCGATCGCCTCGCCGACCGCGTCGGGGTCCTGGAGCGGCAGAGGCGACCGTGTTGGAGTGGTCCGCCAGGGTCAGGTGCCGGGCCGGCGGCTTCGGGCCATAGCCGGGGCGGCGGACCCGGATCACCCGGAACCCGTCGAGCACCGGGCTCTCGCTGAGCGGGAAGAACCAGCCGCCGAAGACGCCGGCATGGACGAGCACGATCGCCTCGCCGGCGCCACGCTCGGAGTAGTCGATCTCCGCATCACCGAAGGTCGCACGCTGCATCGTCTGGCCGGCCTCGGGGTCGCGTTCCACCATGTCAACGTCCTCGTCGACGGTCGTTCACAGCTCGAACGTGGTGCCGACGCAGCTGGGGATCACCGCATCCGGAAACGCCGCCGCCAGCGCATGGGTGGCCCGCCACCCGGTGCAGTGGGCCGGCACGATGACCTGCGGCGCGAGGTCGGCGAACGCACTGCGGACATGCGGGATGAGCGGCTCGAAGGCCGGGCCGCTCAGGTGGAAGCCGCCGAGGACGGCGTGGATGCGCTGCATGCCGGTCAGCCGCTGGGCGTACCGGACGGTGTTGACGACGCCGGCGTGGCCGCAGCCGGTCAGCACGACCAGGCCGCGGTCGCGCACGCTGAGCACGAGCGCCTGGTCGTCGAGCACGAGCGGATCCGGTTCCCACCCCCGCCCGATCCAGCCGTCCTGGAGCGGGAATCCCCGCTCGAAGTCCGTGGTGCGGTCGATCTCCCCCGTCACCAGCAGGGAGTGCTCGAACAGGAACGAGGGCTGGACGTCCGCCACGATCTGGAAGCCAGCACCCTCGAGCGCCGGGCGGCTGGTGGTGGGCAGCTCGAACGGCTCCCGCCCGGGCAGACGTATCCGCCGGCGGCGCCAGAACTCGGGATGGATGAGCACCGGCAGGTTCGTACGACCGACCGCCCGGACGAAGCCGTCGAGGCCGGTGGTGTGGTCGAAGTGCCCGTGGCTCAACACGATGACCTCGACGTCGAGGGGGGAGATCTCGAGCAGGCGCATGTTCTCGACGAGCCCGTCCGGGCTGACCCCGGTGTCGAAGAGGATTCGGTGCTCGCGCCCGTTCTTGCCGATCGTGAGCAGGGCCGAGAACCCGTGCTCGCCGCGCAGCTGCTGGAGAACCTCGCCGTCGAGTGTGCCCACCCGGTGACGTGGGACCGTGGCTGCGGTGAACGGGAAGCGCCTCGCCGGTCCCTGGTCCGGCATGAACACGTCGGTCAGGTTGTCGACGAGCGTGGTGATCGTGAGAGAGTCGACGGGCTCGAGCGGAATGACTGACATGGCGTCCGACTGTTCTCAACTGCAGACAGGCGTTCTTGACGATGCGCAGAATCCGACCCTAGCATCGCCAGCGATGGAGAGCCCGCGCTCGGTTGCGGCGGCCTATTGGGCCGCCGAGTGCCGGCGTGACCTCGGCGCTGTGCTGGACTTCTACCACGACGATGCGGTGGTGCACCCACCGTCGGGGCCGTCGCTCGTCGGCCGAGACCAGATCGCGACCTTCTACCGTGACGAGATCGCGGACTATCCGGGGCTCGAGGTGCGCATCGTGCACGAGGTGTGCGACGGCCCGGAGGCGTCGCTGGAGTGGGAGGCCGTCCTGGTCGACCACGCCGGAGGTCGCCACCCGTTCCGCGGCGTCAACGTGGTGCGGGTGAGAGACGGCAGGTTCGAGTGGGTCCGCGCGTACTTCGACCCCGCGGCCATCGACCAGCCAGAACCGCCGTAGATGGCGTGGCCGGAGGCCTGGCGCGGTCGGTGGATCTGGGATTCCGCTCCCCCCGAGGCGTACTGGTGGCGGTCGACCGAGGCGAGGAGCCACACGACGTACCTGCGGCACAGCTTCGAGGTCGCGGCGCCGCCGGCCGCGCTGCCGGCACGGGCCAGCGCTGACTCGCGGTACGTGCTGTTCCTCAACGGCCGGCTGGTCGGCCGGGGACCGGTCCGCGGGGAGCCCGAGTTCCTGGGCTGGGACGAGTACGATCTCGGCCCGCTGCTGCGGACCGGGCCCAACGTGCTGGTCGCGCTCTGCCGCTACTACGGCAGCCCCGGACCCTGGTGGGTGCCCGCGGCACCGCTGGGGACCCTCGGGCGCGGGTCGTTCTGCTTCGAGACCGACGCCTGCGCCGCGGTCGACCTCGTCAGCGACGACAGCTGGCGATCCGCGCCGTCGCCATGGGTCCCGCAGCAGGGAGGCGGGATGCACTCGGTGCCGCCAGAGGTCGTCGACGGGCGACTCGCGCCGACTGGGCTGCACCACCCGGACCCCGCCGGGGGTGGCTGGAGTGCGGCGGTGGTTGTCTCGGGTCGTGGCCACGGCACGGTCCTCGACCGGCCGCCGGCGGCGCCGTACTCGACGCCGCTGCGCCGCCCCATCCCACAGCTCACCGCCACGGTGCGGCACCCGGACCGGATCGCCTCCGGGCGTCCGGCCCGGGCCGAGCTGCTCCCCGACCCGGTCGCGACCTGGGCGTCGCTGACCGACAGCGCCGACGGTGACCGCCGGGTCGACGTCTGGGACGTGGGGTGCCTGACGTTGGCGCACGTCCGGCTCCGGATCGGCTCCACTGACGCAGTGGCGGCCGGGAGCGCCGTCGACGTCGTCGTCGGTGAGGACCTGCGCCCCGACGGGCTGCCGGAGTCGCGACCCCGGAACTGGGCCGCCCGCTACCTGGTGACCGGTCGCGGTGAGGAGGAGGTCGGCTTCTTCGACCCGGTGGGCTTCCGCTACCTCGCGGTCCACGCCCCCCCCGGCCTGGTCGTCGACGTGGCGGTCGAGGAGGCCATCTATCCCCGCCCGTCCGGAGCGCACTTCGGCTGCGACGACGAGCGCTACACGCGGCTGTGGCACGTGGGCGCCCGGACCGTCGACGTCTGCTCGACCGACGCGTTCCTCGACTGCCCGGGCCGAGAGCAGCGGGCCTGGGTCGCGGACTCGTACGTGCAGATCCTCGTGTCGTACGTGACCAACCCCGACTGGCGGCTCGTCCGCCACCATCTCGCGCTCACCGCCCGCAGCCGGTTCCCGAGCGGCCTGCTCGCCGGTGCCGCCGGCTGCGACTTCGCGCGCATCGGTTTCACGATGCCCGACTACTCGCTGCACTGGATCCGCGCGCTGGCGTCCTACTGGCGCTACAGCGGCGACGAGGACTTCGTACGCCACCACCTCCCGGTCGCGGACGCGATCCTGGAACGCTACGAGCGGCAACGCGGGTCGAGCGGGCTGCTGGAGAACTTCCCCGGCTGGGTGTTCCTCGACTGGGCCCAGGTGGACCGGGACGTGGTCACCGGCATGCACGACGCCCTCTACGCGGCCGCGCTCGAGGCGTACGCGGAGCTCCCCGGTGCCCAGGCCGTCGGCGACCTGCTGGCCCGGACGAAGACCGCGTTCGAGGTTCTCTGGGACCCCGAGCGCCAGGTCTACGTGGACGCGGTGGGCGAGGTTCCGAGCCGGCGGATCAGCCAGCAGACCAATGCCGCCGCGCTCCTCGCCGGCCTGGTCCCCGGTGACCGGGTCCCCGGCCTGGTGGAGCGGATCATGGACCCCGGCCGGCACGGCCTGGGCCGACTCGTCGTCACCGCCACGCCGGCGTCGTTGTCGGCGCACGTCGCCGACCCGCATGCCGATGCCGTGCCGAACTTCCAGTACCGCCCGCCGGCCGACTTCGACGCGGAGGTGGACGTGGTGGCGGCTCAACCGTGGTCGTGCCGGTTCCTCCACGAGGCGCTCTTTCGCGCCGACCGGCGCGACCTCATCCTCACCAGCCTGCTGCGCTGGCCGATCGTGGCCGGGACCGGGACGTTCCAGGAGTTCTGGGATGCGGCACCCGGCACGTCCAGCCGCTGCCACGGCTGGTCGGCGAGCCCGACGTACGACCTCACGTCGTACGTGCTGGGCGTGCGACCGGCCACCCCCGGGTATCGCCGCGCCGTCGTCGACCCCTACCCCGGTCCGCTGCGGCGAATTTCGGGGCGGGTCCCGACCCCGCTGGGCTGGCTGGTGGTCGACGTGACCGACGACGCGGTGGATCTGGAGGTTCCGGCCGGCATGACCGTGCGGGCCGGTGGGCAGGATCTGGACGCCGGACGTCATCGGCTGGACCGGTCGGGAGCGCGACGTGACGCGAGTGCTTGAACGCTCCTCGGTCGACGTGGTGCTCGACGGCCGGGCCGAGGTCGCCGAGAGCCCGGTCTGGGACGCAGACCGAAGGGTGCTGGTTTGGGTGGACATCCCGCGCGGGCTCGTCCACCGCCTCGACCCCGCCACCGGCCGGGACGTGTCCGTCGCGCTCGGGCAGCCGGTCGGGGCGGTCGCGCTGCGCGCGGGCGGCGGGCTGGTCCTGGCGACGCGCGACGGTTTCGCGCTCCTCGACGCCGCGGAGGACGAGGTCCGCAGCGAGATCCCGGTGGAGCGCGACCGGCCGGCGAACCGAATGAACGACGGCAAGTGTGACGCCGCGGGCCGATTCTGGGCCGGAACGATGGCCCTGGACGAGTCCGCAGGCGCTGGCACCCTGTACCGCATGGGCACCGATCGGCGCGTCGACGTGGTGCTCGCGAACGTGACGATGTCCAACGGGCTCGACTGGTCCCCGGACGCCCGGACGTTCTACTTCGTCGACACCAGCACCGGTGGCGTCGACGCGTTCGACCACGACGCCGCGACCGGCGCGCTGACCAACCGCCGCCGACTCGTGGACGTCGACCCCGGCGACGGTCTGCCGGACGGCCTCACCGTCGACGCGGAGGGCTTCTTGTGGCTTGCGCTGTGGGGCGGCGCCGTCGTCCGCCGCTACTCGCCGGTCGCGGAGCTGGACACGGTCGTCGAGCTGCCCGTGTCGCAGGTGACCAGCTGCGCGTTCGGCGGGCCGGACCTGGACGAGCTCTACGTGACCTCCGCCGCCGAGGGGCTGGGCAGCGGGGAGGCGCGGCGCCGCGAGCCACACGCCGGCGCCATCTTGCGGATCCGTCCCGGCGTTCCGGGCCGGTTGCCGGGGGTGTTCGCCGGATGAGCGAACCCCTGGTCGAGGTCGACCGCGGTGGTCTGGTCGAGGCGTTGCACCGCGGGCACGTCGCCGTGGTGGACGCGGCCGGGACCGTCCTCGCCGGCGTCGGGGACCCGGATGCGGTGGCGTACTGGCGCTCGGCCGCCAAGCCCTTCCAGGCGATCCCGACGGTGGCCGGCGGCGCCGTGGCGCGGTGGGGGCTCGGGCCGGAGGACGTCGCGCTGATGGCGGGGTCCCACAGCGGCGAACCGGTCCACGTCGAGCGCGCCGCTGCGCTGCTGGCGCGCCTCGGGTGCCGGCCCTCGGACCTGCGCTGCGGGGTCCACCCGCCGCTGGACGCGGACCGGGCCGCGGCGCTGCTGCGGGCCGGTGAGCACCCGAGCGTGCTGCACAACAACTGCTCCGGCAGCCACGCCGGCATGCTCGCGCTCGCCCTCCAGCTCGGGGCCGATCTCGACGGGTACGCGGCGCCGGACCATCCCGTGCAGCGACAGATCCTGGCCGGCCTCGCCGGATTTACCGGGCTCCATGCTGCCGAGATCGTGCTCGGCGTCGACGGCTGCGGGGTCCCGTGCTACGGCATCAGCGTCTCGAGCATGGCGCTCGCGTACGCCCGGCTCATGCGGCCCGACGGGATCGGCGAGCCGGCCGCCACGGCGGCCCGCACCGTCCGCGACGCAATGCTCGGGCACCCGTACCTGGTCGGTGGTCGGGGCCGGTTCGACACCGACCTGATGACCGTCGGCCGCGGCCGGCTGCTGGCGAAGGGTGGTGCCGGCGGGGTCCAGTGCGTCGGTCTCGCCGCTGGGGTCGGCGTCGCGATCAAGGTGGAGGACGGCACGTCGGGCCCGTCGCCCGGGCGGCCCGGGTCGGTGAGCGCCATCGAGACGCTGCGAGCGCTGGGAGCCATCGACGACGCCCAGGCCACCGCCCTCGGCGAGCACGCGGCGCCGCGGCTTCGCACGCTGTCCGGCCGCGTCATCGGGGGCGTCCGGCCGGTGTTCACCCTCGATGCGGCGCAGGTGACGACGTGACCGGACCGCTGAGCCCCCAGGTGCTCGGGTACGAGATCCCCGCCCCAGGAGAGCCGGACATCTCGCCCGACAGCGACCGCCTCGTCTACACCCTGCGCAGCATCGACGCCGGCACCGGGGACCGACGCTCGCAGCTGTGGTTGTGCGACGCCGACGGTGACGACGCCCGGCGGTTGGCGGGGCGCGGCGGACGGGGGGGGCGGTGGTCGCCGGACGGGACCGAGGTCGCGTTCTGCGGGCCGGTCGACGGGGGTCACGGGCTGTGGGTCGTCGGCGCCGAGCCGGACGCAGCGCCGCGGGAGGTCACGCGCCACGACACCGAGATCGACGAGCTCGGCTGGTCACCGGACGGGCGAGCGGTCGCCTACACCTGCGAGGAGGATCCCGACGGGGCGGCTCACCTCGCCGGCACCGCGCCACCGGTGCGAGTGACCCGGCGGATCGACTACAAGGAGGACGGCCGCGGCTTCCTCGGCGACCGCCGCTCCCACGTGTTCGTCGTGGACGTCGCGAGCGGTGACCGCCGCAGGCTGACCGCGGAGCCGTTCGACCACGACGCGCCGCAGTGGGCTCCGGACGGTCGCCGGCTCGCGGTGCGGGTGACCCGCGGCGACCGCGGCGGGGCCTCGCTGGTGCTGCTCGACGTCGAGGCCGCCGCCTCGGACCCGATCACGTCGGGAAGCGGCCGGATCGGCCACTGGGCGTGGTCGCCCGCAGGTGACCGCCTCGTCTTCACCGCCGACCCCGAGCACAGCTTCTCGCTCGACTTCTTCAGCTACGAGCTCGCGACCCGGACGACCCGGCGCCTCACCGACGACCTCGGCGCCGACCTCGAGTCGCACCCGGTCTGGGTCGACGACCGCAGTTTGCTGTTCTCGGCGCTGCGAGGTGGGGCGAGCGGCATCGAGGTGCTCGACACCACCACCGGTGCCGTCCAGGTGCTGGCGCGGTGGCCGGCGTGGTGCAGCGGCCTGCGCGCGGACCGCGCCCGGCGGCGGATCGTGCAGGTCCAGACCACGATGTCCGAGCCGCCGCAGCTCGCCGTCTTCGACCGAGACACCGGACGCACGCACGTGGTGACCGAGCACGGTGCGGCGGTCCTGGACGCGCACCCGCCCGCCACCTGGGAGCGGCTCGAGGTCCGCAACGGCGACGTCTCGATCGAGGCCTGGCTGCTCAGGCCACCCGACTTCGACCCGGAACGGCGCTACCCGTTGGTTCTCGACGTGCACGGCGGCCCGACCGCGTGCCACGGACACCGGTTCCTGGCCCACCAGCAGTGCCTGGCCACGAACGGCTTCCTCGTGCTGGCCCCGAACCCGCGCGGGTCCAGCTCGTACGGGGGCGACTTCGCCCGGATGGTGGTCCGGGACTGGGGATACGGCGACTACTCAGACCTGCTCGCGGTCCTCGACGCGGTGGTCACGCGGCCCTACGTCGACGCCGCACGCACCGGCATCTTCGGGATCAGCTACGGCGGCTACCTGACGGCGTGGGCGATCTCGCAGACCGACCGCTTCGCCGCGGCCGTGTGCGGAGAGCCGATCTTCGACATCGCGTCCTACTACGGCACCAGCGACGTGGGCTTCAACGGCATGGAACGGCACGCCGGTGGCCCGCCGCACTCGGACCCGCAGTGGTACGCCGCACACTCCCCCGCGAGCTTCGCCCACCGGACGAGGACGCCGACGCTGATCTTCCACGGTGAGGCGGACCACCGCTGTCCGATCGGGCAGAGCGAGCAGATGTTCGTCGCGCTGCAACGCGCCGGGTGCGAGTCCGAGTACGTCCGCTATCCCGGCGGGTCGCACATGTTCTTCGTGACGGGTCCGCCGGAGCACCGCACCGACTTCCTCACCCGGGTGCTGGGCTGGTTCTCCGAGCACCTCGGCGGACCGGAGTAGCCGTCAGGTCGACGCGTCCCGTCCCGCCGGCGTCTGGTTCGCCAGCTGGTCGAGGTGGGCGCGCTTGTGGCCCAGCACGTAGCGGTCCAGGAACGCGGGCAGCGGCTCGGCCCCGTACTTGCGGTTGTGCATCGGGGCGGACAAGTGCGCCTCGCGGAGCCCGCCCAGCGCGTCGTCGAGGTCGGCGAAGGCCGTGGCCATGTCGGCCACCAGCTCGGCGCGGTCCTTGCGCGTCGCCGCGGCCACCGCCGCGAGCCGGTCCTCGTGCTCGACCGTCCGGCCGACCGGAGCCTGCGGGTCCGCGAGCCAGCGGCGCAGATCGCCGGCGAAGAAGTGCGGGAACTCCCCCAGGTGGGCGAGAACCTGCGCCGCCGACCACGCTTCCTCGCCGTCGCGCTCGGGCAGTCGGGCCGGGTCGAGGAGCCGGGCCAGCCCCAGCAGCCGGCGGTCCAGCTCCGCGTTGTCCTCGCGCACCTGGTCGGCGGTCACCCGAGCCGCTCCGCGGTGCACCGGTTCACGCAGGCTCCGATCCCCTCCCCCTCCACCACCACCGTCTGCCCGGGGCGCAGGAACACCGGCGGGGTCGCCGCCGAACCCACCCCACCCGGGGTTCCGGTCGCGATGACGTCGCCGGGGTTGAGCGTGGTGAACGTCGACACGTACGAGACGATCTCGGCGGGGGAGAAGAGCAGGTCACGGGTGCGGGCGTCCTGCTTGAGCTCGCCGTCCACCCGGCAGGTGACCCGGACGTCGACGCGACCGTCGATGTGCGGCAGCTCGTCGGCGGTGACGAGAACCGGACCCAGCGGCGTGCTCTGCTCGAACATCTTGCCCTGCAGCCATTGGGTGGTGCGCCACTGCCAGTCCCGCATCGACACGTCGTTGAGCATCGTGTAGCCGGCGATCGAGGCCGCGGCCTGCTCGACGTCCGCGCGCCGGGTCCGGGCGCCGACGACGATGGCGAGCTCGGCCTCCCAGTCGGGTTGCTCGGCGACGGACGGCAGGACCAGGTCGTCGCGGGGACCCAGCAGGGTCTGGGCGTCCTTGCCGAACAGCGTGGGATGCGACGGTAGGTCCCGCCCCAGCTCGGTGATGTGGGAGCGGTAGTTCAGTCCCAGGCACAAGATCTTGCTGGGCGACGGCACCAGCGGTGCCAGCTCCGCCCCGCCCAGTGTCCCCGCGGGCTCGCCGTCAGTTGCCGCGGCGATGGACCAGTTCGCGTCCTCCAGCAGTGCCCGGACGTCGCGGAACGCCAGCAGCTGCACCGCGGCGTCGGCGTCGGTTCCGTCCACCCGGGCGGCTCGCAGTCCGCCCGCCGTGCGTACGGTCGCGAGCCTCATCCGCTGGTCTGCTCGCGGCGCAGCCCGAGCATCTCGATGACCGGGGCGTCGGAGATCGAGAACAGGTCCGACGGCTCGCTCGCCTCGTGCTCGACCGAGGTCCACGACGGCACCACGAACATGTCCCCGGCCGACCAGGTGAACGGCTGGCCGCCCACGGTCGAGGTGCCCGCGCCCCGGAAGGCGACGAAGACCGAGCTGCCCACCACCCGGGTGGTGGGGGTCGGCCCGCTGGGGAACAGCCGGTGCATCTGGAGGCGCAGGGTGGGCATGGCGTCGCCGCCGCTGGTCGGGTCGATGAAGCGCAGCGAAACGTGGCGACCGCCCTCCAGCTCCAACAGGTCGCTGAGGGCGCGGTCGGTGTCGCCCCAGCGGTACGCCAAGAGTGGAGAGCGCGGCCGGGGCTCAGTGCCGTCCGGCAGCAGCCCGGCACCGGAGGCGTACCGGCGCTCGGACCGGCTGCGCGGGTCCACCGCGCGGTTGGCCATCTCGTCCGGCCCGTCCTCGTAGAACACCGCGTCCAGGGCCCGGACCATGGGGATGTCGAGCCCGTCGAACCAGATCATCGGCGTCGAGCCCGGGTTGTGGTGCTCGTGCCAGGTCCAGCTCGGGGTGAGGACCAGGTCGCCCGGTCCCATGGCGACCGCGTCGCCGTCGACCAGCGTCCACACTCCCTCGCCCTCGAGCACGAAGCGGACCGCGCCCGGGGTGTGGCGGTGAGCCGGCGCCACCTCAGCCGGCCCCAGGTACTGCACGGCACCCCACAGCGTGCTGGTCGCCCACGGCGCGCCCCCCAGCCCCGGGTTGCACAGGGCGAGCACCCGCCGGTCACCCCCGCGGTCGAGCGGGATCAGCTCCCCCGAGCGCTCGGCCAGCGAGCGCAGGTGCTTGAACCGCCACAGGTGCGGGACGGTCGCCAGCGGCGGGGCACCGGGCATCAGTCCCTCTTGGCGCCACAGGGGTTGCAGGTCGGCAAGCGCCACGTCGCGGTAGAAGTCGTCGAGCACCGGTGCCTGCGGCGCATCGGGCTCCGCGGAGAACCGCCTGGTCGGCATCGCGTCATCCCTACGAGTCGGAGCGGGTCGTTCCGCAGAGTACGCCTGCAATCTGCTCTGCGGAAGATTCGCGATCTCAGAACACGGCCAGCGGGTTCACCGGCGAGCCGGTGCCGCCGGGGAGCGCCAACGGCGCGGCAGTGAACAAGAACTCGTAGCGCGGCAGCGACCGGCAGGTCCGGGCCAGCTCCTCGACCTCGCAGTAGTCGACGAGCACGAGGCCCATCGCCGGGATCGCGATCTGGTGCAGCGGCAGCGGGAAGCCGTTGGGCCGCTCCGTGCCGTGCTCTGGTTCCGGCGGCAGGAGGCCGAGGATGCGGGCGCCCGCCGGGGTCAGGTGCTCGGGCGCGTCGCCGGCGTAGGCCGCGACCTCTCGGTCGTACAGCCACTCGATGGCGTCCGGGCCGAGGCCGGACCGCAGCGGGCTCGGTCCCTGGACGGCCTCGCGCGCCTGCGCGCCGGACCGGACGACGAGAACGTCACCGGTTCCGACCCGTACCCGCCCGTGGCGCTCCGCGGTGTCGAGATCCCCGGCGCCGATCCGGTGCCCGGGCTCCAGCCAGTCCACCCCCAGCGCGGCGGCGACGTCCAGCAGGACCCCCCGCGTCACGATGCCGTCGTGTTGGGCGTACACCGAGCCGTGGGTCAGCCCGTCGGGCGCGGCGACCTGGTCGAAGCGGCGGTGGTTGTAGACCAGCCCGACGTGGCTGCCGATGTGGCTGACGCAGTCGACGTGGGTCACCCCGTGCTGGTGGACGTCGAGCGCCAGGGAGTCGCCGGCACTAGGCGGCGCCCCCATCCGGTTGCCGGGGGCGTTCCAGTAGTGCATCCGGTGCTCTACCTGCTGCGGGTGGGTCGAGGTCGCTCGCGCTAGGAGGGGGTGCGACAACGACACGACCAGGCCGAGCTGCACGAGGCCGGCCGCGGCCCGGCGGCGCTGCGGGGTGATGAAGTTCAGCGTGCCGAGCTCGTCATCGGCGCCCCAGCGGCCGGCGTTCGACACCCGGTCGAACAGCGCGCGGAGCTCCTCGTCGGACCAGTCGGCGTCCGGTACGGCGCTCACCCGCCGGCCGACGTCTCGCGCACGTCATAGCGCCGCGGGAACGGCCCGGGCTCGAAGTCGACGAACCCAGGGTCGGCGACCTGGTCGGTGCGCGAGATGGTGCGCTTGCCGGGGAGGTCGGCGGCCGCGGCGTTGAGCGAGCCGGGATCGACGTTGGGCCAGCTGCCGGTCTCGACCCGGCGGGTGAGCACCCCCAGCGCGGTGATGACCTCGGCCGTCGTGAACGTGCAGTGGCCCCCGCGGTGGACGTAGGCGCGGCGCAGCAGGTCGTCGTTCCCGGCCCACCCGACGACGTCGGCGTACGCCCGTGAGTTGTCGGGCGTCACGAGCCCGTCGCCGTCGGTGTGCAGGGCCAGCACCGGAAGGCCCCCGAGCTGACCGGTGAAGACGATGTGCCGCTCGAGGTACGCCACGGCCTGCGGGTCCGCGTCGACCCGTGGGGCACCCGCCAGCGTGGCCAGGTCTCCGGACAGGTCGAGCCCCGCGCGTTCGTAGCGCGGCTCGACCAGGTCACGGCCGATCGACCCCGCGAGCAGCTCGCGGTAGTCCACCCCGGCGTTCCACGAGGGGTTGCCGCCGGACTGGAGCTCCACCTGCGCCCGGGCGGCGAAGTAGACGAAGCAGCCCGGCTCGTCGAGCCAGGCGACCTGGTTGTGCAGCCGGGCGTCGACGTCGTCGGGCGCGGGCTCGGGCGAACCGGGGTCGTACCAGCCGGGGATGTTGCCGATCGCGGCCGCCAGCCCCAGCCGGGCGCGGCCCTCGGGGGAGCGTTTGGCCCGCTGCACCATCGCGTCAGCCACCGCGTAGTTCGCTTCCGGGTCGCGGATGTGGACCAGCTGGGGACCGTTGTCGGGAGCGAGCAGGGTCGACAGCACGAACGCGATGTCCAGCTCCCGGTTGTGGACCGCGACCGCGCCGGCGAGGTTGCCGCAGAGCGGGAGCGCTCCGGACAGGCGCTCCGGCATCACCTGGACCAGCCCAGCGGTCATGATGCCGCCGATCGACGGCCCCCAGGCGATGGTGTGGCTCGGGCGGGCGACTGCGGCGTCGAACTCCTCGAGCAGCGGCGCCTGGTCGGCGAAACAGCGCTGCAGCGGCCAGAAGATGGTGTTGGCCGAGCCGGCCAGCGCGAAGCCCTCCTGCAGAAGGTCGCTCAGCAGCGGCTCGCCGGGTCCCCAGGGCGGTTCCCCGGGCTGTTGCGGCAGCGGCCGGCAGCAGAGCAGCAAGATGCCGTTCCAGGGGTCGGGGACCTCGATCACGTACCGCGAGCCGCTGGGCAGCTCACCTTCCCGCCTGAGCGGTTCCACGGCACCCTCCTTCGTTAGCAGAATGATGTTCTGGACGACGCTAGGACCGGCGGGGGCGCTCGGCAAGCTAGGATCCCCGGGCATGCCTGGCACCGAGCGCCCGTCGCGGACCCGCGCCACCGGCGATGCGGGGGGCCCTCGCTACCCGATCAACTCCGTCGACAACGCACTCCGGCTGCTGTTGCTGTTCCGCGACCACCGGCTGATCGGGGTCGCCCAGGCGAGCGAGACGCTGGGCGTGGGCCGCTCGACGGCGCACCGGTTGCTCGCGATGCTGCAGTCTCGCGAGCTGATCCAGCAGGATCCGAGCACCAAGGCGTACACCTCGGGCCCGGCGCTGGTGGACATCGGGTTGTCCATCGTGCGGCAGATGGACATCCGGGCGCACCTGCGACCGCACCTGGAGGACGTGAGCCGCTCGGTGGGCGAGACCGTCCACCTGATGGTGCTCGACGGTGCGTCGTCGCTGTTCCTGGACAGCGTCGAGAGCTCGAAGGCGCTGCGCACCAGCTCACGCATCGGCCGCGCCTACCCCGCCTCCACGACCTCGGGCGGCAAGGCGCTGCTGGCCGAGCTTCCGAACGAACGGCTGCTCGAGCTGTACCCGGCCGAGAGACTGCCGCGGTTGACTCCCCACTCGGTGCCCACCCGCAAGCAGCTGCAGCAGGAGCTGGATCAGGTGCGCCGGCGGGGCTATGCCACCAACCGCAGCGAGAGCGAGCCGGACATCGCCGCCGTCGCCGTGGTCGTCCGCAACGCCTTCGGCCAGCCGCGCGCGGCGATCGCCGTCTCGGCGCCGTTGTCACGGCTCGACGAGGCCAACGTGCCCGAGGTTGCCGCGGTCCTCCGCGCCGCGGCGGAGCGGGCGAGCAGCGCCCTAGCCTGAGGCGGGAGCGGGCAGGCCGAGATGCTCCGCCACCGCCCCGACCGCCGCCACGGTCGCGGCGGCGCCCGGCCATTCCACCAACGGCACCCTGGCCCGGTCGGCGGCCAGCACCTCGTCGCTCCAGGGCACGACGCCCGCCAGAGCGAACCCGTGCCGGTCGCAGAACTCGGTGATCGCCTGCTCGTCCTGGCCCGAGCGCACCTTGTTCGCCACCACGACCGAGCGGGGCACCGGCAGCTCAGCGGCCAGCGCCGCCATGCGCCGCACGGTCTCCAACGAGCGGTAGTACGGCTCGGCAACGAAACACAGCACGTCCACGTGCCGGACGGTGCCGCGGCTGAGGTGCTCGGGCGAGGCCTCCATGTCGATCACCACGTCGCGCTCGGCCGAACCCAGGTCCTCCAGCAGCGAGGACACGACGGCGTGCGCCGCGCACAGGCAGCCCTCGTCGGCATGAGCCGGTGCGCCCAGGCCCACCAGGCAGACACCGTCCGGTCCCTGCAGCGACCACCGGTCCAGGGCATCGTCGACCGGCAAGGTCAGGCCAGCGCCGCCGATTCGGCGCGAAACCACCGACGACGGGACCGGCTGCAGGCCGGCAGCGGCCTCAGGCGCCACACCGAGCGCGACGGCGAGGTTCGGGTTGGCGTCGGCGTCGAGCGCGACCACGGGGCGGCCCGTCGCCGCCGCCAGTCGGACCAGCGTCGCGCTGATCGTCGTCTTGCCGGCTCCGCCCTTGCCCGCGACCGCGACCCTCATCGCAAGGTGTCGGGCACAGCGCCCAGCGACTGGTAGCGAGAGCGGTACATCTCCAGCGAGCGCGCCAGCTCGCCCAGCGATCCGACCACCAGGTGCAGCCACTCCCGACCCTCGTCCGTGAGCGCGTACGTCCGGCGCGCCGGGCCCGCCGTCGAGGGTTGCCACGTCGAGGACACCAGGCCCTCCTCGTCCATCGCGCGCAAGCAGCGGTACAAACCTCCCGGATCGACCCGGACGAAGCCGAACGGGCCGAGCTGCTCAAGCAGCTCGTAGCCGTGAGAGGTCCCCTCCGCGAGCAGGAGGAGCACGCACGGCCGCAGATAGTTGCGGGGAGGACCGACTCCGGTCTCCTCCCGCCGAGCACTCACCGGCCGGCTCTCGTTCCCCGCTCGGCAGCGCACGCCAGCGCCTCCTCCACCGAGTTGTGACACCAGCAGTCGGCGCTGCACTCCCCGTGTGCTGGGCGGGTCAGGTCGGCGAAGGACAGCGCGAACTCCGTCTTCCCTTCCGCGAGCCCCGACTCGGAGAGGGAGTACCCGCCGCGCACTCGCTCGAGGTAGCCGTCGGCCACCAGCTGATCGAGGTAGCCCACCCCCACCGCGGCCTCCACCCCGAGGAAGCGTTCGAGCACGACCGCGTCGACGACGTCGCCCAGTCCTTCCCCCCGCAACCAGTACATGACCTGCAGGATCTCGCTGCGCCAGTACAGCGCCCGCAGCGCCGCGGACTTCGGCGGGTGCAGCTCGTCCACTTCAGCGACTCGCCGCAGCCGCACGGCCCTCGGCGAGCCCGGTCAGGTCCGCCAGGGCGTCGCGCACCACTGGGAGCCGCTCGTTGATCTCCGAGACCGAAGGACCGATCGCCTCGCACTGCGTCTCGATGGCCCGGACCCCGAACGACACCTTGGCGAGCGTCAGCGCGGTGCGGCGCAACGAACGGGCGATGGCGACGAGGTAGAACACGAGCACGACCACCACCAGCGCGATCTCGAGGACGGTGAGCACCACCAGCAGCGCGGTCACCGCGGGGTCTCCGTTACGGCCTGCGTCGTCCCACGGTGCTGGTACGGCGCCGGCTGCGGGTCCGGTCCCGGCCCGAGCAGCTGAGCGTGACGACCGGCCTCCGCGGCGAGCTCGTCCAGCCGGGACACCGTCTCGTCCAGCAGCCACGTAGTCGAGGTGTTAGCCGCCACCTCCTTGCCGGCCTGCCAGACCTGCTCGGCGCCACGCTCCACCCGGTGCACCTCGGCGAGAAAGGTCCGCAGCAGTCCGACGGCGACGACCGCGACGACGAGGCCGAGGCCCAGCGCCAGGAACCAGTACCCGGTGTCGCTCACCGCGACCCGTCCCCGGCCAGCGCCTCCCGGGAGGCGGCCGCTGCCGCGACGATCCGCTCGGCGGTGAGGACCGTGCCCTCCACCTGCCAGAGCGCCGCGGTCCCGTCCCGCGAGGCGTGGAGCCGGCCGACGATGCTGATCGCCTTGTCGGCGGTCCGCCTGGCCAACACGATCATCGTCACCAGGACGGCGACCACGACGACGACGACGACCGCGCCGATGATGTAGCCGAGGACCCAACCGTTCACGGCACCTCCTCATCGCCGGGCTTACGTGCCGCACGCTACACCGCAGCCGGCCGGTAGGTGTAGGTTGCAGCTACCGACGGTGTCCTTCACGGTACGGGAGCGGCGCATGGCAGATCGACACGGCAGGGCGCTCACGCTCGGTGACCGCCAGAGCGAGACCCCCGATCTCAACCCGAAGACGCCGGCACAGGAGCTGCTCGAGGGGCTCGGTCCGGTGGAGCGCTTCCACGACACGTCGGAGGTGGGCGCCTTCGGGCTGCCCTCGGGTGACGTGACCGAGCAGCTCCTCTCCCCGGTCGCGGACGCGAAGTCGCCGACCAGGTTCGGACCGCTGCAGAAGCTGCACGTGTTCTGGTTCGCCGGCATGAGCTGTGACGGCTGCAGCGTCGCGGCGACCGGGGCGACCGCACCGTCCATCGAGAGCCTGCTCCTCGGCGCCCACCCCGGGCTGCCCCGAGTCGTGCTGCACCACCCCGTGCTCAACATGGAGTCCGGGCCGCACTACGTGCGCGCCGCCGAGGAGGCCATCGCCGGCACCCTCAGCGCGCCGTACGCCGTGGTGCTCGAAGGCTCGATCTCCGACGAGCTCGCGGCCTACGCCGCCGGCGGTTACTGGTCCGGGCAGGGCGAGGAACCGTGGGGCCCGGACGGGCAGATGCGTCCGGTGACCGCGTCGGAGTGGGTCGCGCGGCTGGCCTCGAACGCGGCGGCGATGATCGCGATCGGCACCTGCGCCACCTGGGGCGGCGTCCCAGCCGCGGAGGGCAACCCGACCGGCGCGATGAGCCTCATGGACTTCCTGGGCAAGGACTACCGCTCGGCCTTCGGCGTGCCGGTGGTGAACGTGCCGGGCTGCCCGCCGGTCGGCGACAACTTCACCGAGACCGTCGCCGCGGTGCTGTACTTCCTGCAGGGCTTCGGTCCGCTCCCGGAGTTCGACGAGCTGGGGCGTCCCGCGTGGTTGTTCGGGGAGACCGTCCACCGCCACTGCGTGCGAGGGGCCTACTACGAGGAGGGGTCGTTCGCCGCGGAGTTCGGCGACCCCGAGTGCCTGGTCGAGGTCGGGTGCTGGGGTCCGGTCGTCAACTGCAACATCACCTCGCGCGGGATGATCAACCACGTCGGCGGTTGCATGAACGTCGGCGGTGCCTGCATCGGGTGCACCATGCCAGGCTTCCCGGACAAGTTCACACCGTTCTACAAGCGGCCGCCGGGCTCGATGGCGTCCACGACCGTCTCCCGCATGGTGGGCAGCGTCATCCGGCCGTTGCGCAAGTTCAGCAACAACAACCTCAACCGGGAGGTCCGCTGGGACCGGCAGGGGGCGACCCCCAGCGGCTTCGCCCGGGAAAAGGCGGAACCGTCGGCGCTGGCCGGCGTCAACCACAAGTTCTACGACATGCTGCGACGCTCTACCGACAAGGGCAGGGCCAACGCCGATGTCTGGGGCAAGCGCGACGAGGCCCCGAGCGGCGGCAGTCCCCGCCCCCGCGCCTGATCGAGCCGAGGAGAACCGCGAGTGTGCTTCAAGACGCTGCCGGTCGAGTTCGACGAGCGCGGCCAGGCGACGCTGCGCGACGGCATCCCGAACCCGTACGACGTGACGGTGGCCAAGCCGGACGTCGGCCTGACCGAGGACGAACGCACCGCCCGCATCGAACGCCTGGTGGCCCGCAACGGTCACATCAAGGACCTCAACATGGACCCGGTGACCCGGGTCGCCGGTGCGCTCGCGGTGCACGTCACGGCTGACCTGGAAGCCGGCACCTACCTCAACTCGCACGCTATCGCGACGCTGTTCCGAGGCTACGAGGTCATCTTGATGGGCCGGGACCCGCGCGACGCGATCTTCGTGGCGTCGCGGGCCTGCGGGGTGTGCGGCGGGGTCCACTCGCACGCCGCGGCGTACGCCATCGAGTCCGCCATGGGCATCGCGCCGCCACCGCTCGGCACGGTCGTGCGCAACATGACCGAGGCGGCGGAGATGGGCTACGACAACCCGCTGCACCTCTATCTGCTCGCCGGTCCGGACTACTCCGAGTCGGTGGTCAAGACCACAAACCCGGAGCTGTGGACGAAGGCCGAGGGCTGGAAGTGCCCCAGCGAGCACATCCACGGCTTCGCGACCATGGCCGACCTGATGTCCGCGCTCAACCCGCTGACCGGCAGGCTGTACCACGAGGGGCTCGAGTTCACCCGCCTCTCCCGTGAGATGGTGGTGCTGCTGACCGGCAAGTACCCCCACCCGGAGAACGTCGTGCCCGGCGGGGTCTCCACCACCCTCACGCTGCAGACGCTCAACGAGTACCACTCCCGGCTGGGCCGGATCTTCGACTACGCGCAGCGGATGATGGCGGTGTGGGACGACATCCCCACGTTCTTCTACGAGGCCGACGACCGGTACCAGATGACCGGCTACCGGCCGACCAGCCAGATCGACCCAGGCTACTGGGACGACCCGTACGCCTACGACGCCAAGTACGAGAACTGCAACTCCTGGGGGGAGAAGCGCTGGTCGACACCCGGCGTCGTGATCGACAACGAGCTGGTGACGACCCGGCTGACCGACATCAACATCGGCTGGGAGGAGTTCGTCGAGCACTCCTACTACGACGAGTCGGCCACCAGCCGGTTCGCGACCGACCCGCTGGGCAACCCGCTCTCGCCGTACCACCCGTGGAACAAGCGGACGCTGCCCAAGCCGGGCGCCCGGGACTGGAAGGAGAAGTACACCTGGGCCTGCACGCCGCGCTGGGACCGCCAGGTCGTCGAGGCCGGCTGCTACTCCCGGCTGCTGATGACCGCCAAGGCGCAGAAGATCCCCGACAGCGACTTCATCACCGCGACGGGTTCGAGCCTGCGGCTGCTCGTCCCGAAGGGCACGGTCGGTGAGCGCGAGGTCGAGTGGCACGTGCCGGAGCGCTGGAACGCGTTCGAGCGCAACCGTGGCCGCGCCTACCACTACCTGTTCAGCCAGCTGGTGGGGCTCGAGAGCCTGCTGCAGGCGTACGAGCTGCAGCGACAGGGCGAGCGGCGGGTCGCGGCGCTCGACCCCGCGGAGCTGGAGAAGGCGATCCCGACCGACGAGCGGATGAGCGTGGGCTGGTGGGGCGCCGGTCGCGGCTGGCTGACCCACCACCTGGTCATGGACAAGGGCAAGATCACCAACTACCAGATCTGCACCCCGTCGACTATCAACGCCTCGCCGCGCGACCCGTGGGGCCAGCCGGGACCGTACGAGGAGGCGGTCATGAACACCCCGATCCTCGAGAAGATGTCCGGCCCCCAGGACTTCACCAGCATCGACATGCTCCGCGCCATCCGCAGCTTCGACCCCTGCATGCCGTGCACCACCCATGCCCACACCGGTGCCGGCGAGATCGTGCGCGAGGTCAACACGTGCTCGTGCGGGGCCGACTGACCCGACCTGGCGTGAGCGTCCTCATCGGCGGGGTCAGCGAGCTGTTCCAGCGCGACCTCGACCTCGGGCGGCTGGCGGTGGCCCGCCTGCAGGGCGAGGACCTCGGTCCGGGAGTGCTCGTCGAGGACCTGCACTACGGCGCGGTGGCGGTGGCGCAGCGGCTGGCGGAGCTCCGCCCGGAGGCGCTGGTCCTGGTCAGCGCGGTCGGTCGCGGGCGGCTGCCGGGGACGGTCGAGCGCCGCTGGGTCGATGCGCCGTCGCTGACCGCCGAGCAGGCGCAGGCGGCGGTGGGTGACGCGGTCACCGGGTACGTGCACCCGGACCTCGTGCTCGAGGTCGCCGCAACTCTCGGCGCGCTCCCGCGGGTCACCATCTCGGTGGAGGTGGAACCCGAGGTCGTCGGGCCCGGGGAGGGACTCAGCGCGTCCGCCGCAGCCGGGCTCGAGGCCGCACTGGACCTGGTCCGTGCGGAGGCCCGCCGTGCACCGGTGCTCGCTCTCGCGGAGCAGGTCGCGGCGGCGGTGGCCGGGTCCCGGCTCGAGGAGTCGACCGGGCTGGTCGCGATGCGGGCGCTGCTGGCCGACCTGGACCGGGTACGACGCAACGGCCGGTGGGGCGCCACGTTCGTGCTGCGCGACCGGGTACGCGACGCGGTCGCGTCCACCCCGAGCAGCGAGGGCATGGACCATCGCGACTGGGGCCTGTGGTGGACGCTGATCGAGGAGCTGGACCGGCTGCAGAAGGTGGAGGCCGGTTAGGCCGGATCCTCGAGCCGCCCGAGGTTCTGTGGTGGGACCGCCACACGGTTTCCCCGCGCAGTACGCAGCACCAGGGCCCCGTCCGCCAGCACGTCGACGGCCTCGCCGGTCACCTCGGGTCCGCCCGGTCCCAGCGGGATGAGCCGAGCGCGCCAGGATCCTCCCAGGGTGCGGCACGAGGCGACGTAGTCGCGACGGACCTCCTCCACCGGTGCCGCCATCCGCGCCTCGACGGCCGCCGCCAGCTGCCCCAGCAGGTGGCCGCGGGGCGGCTCCGCCTGCTCGACCAGCACGGTCCCGGTCACCCACTCGGTCCGGCGCGGGCCGAGCTCGACGTGCACGCCGAGGCGGGCCAGCGCCGCGCCGTCCGGCCCGGTGACCGTGTCCGGCCACACCAGACCGCTTCCGCTGCCCCCCACGACGTCGCAGATCCCCAGCAGGACGGCGACGTACGGCCAACCCTCCCGTTCCGGCTCCAGCTCCGGTCGCAGCACCAGGCTGAAGCCGAGCCCGTGGCCGAGCGTGACGGTCCAGGGCAGGCCGCCCCGGCCCCGGGGGGAGGCCTGGTAGTCCGCGACGACCACCGCACCGGACGGGGCGCCGCCGCGTGCCCACGCCATCGCGGTCGCCTCGGTGGACAGCACGGCAGGGTAGCTGCGGGCCGGCCGCTGGCCGAGCACCCGAGCGACCTCGACCGGGTCGAGGTCACCGCTCACCATTGGGCCGGCTTCCCGGCCGTGGTCGCCGCGGCTGCCAGGCTCGCGGCGAGCCGCTGCCATTGCGGCATCGGGAACCGGGCCAGCGCGGACCGCAGGATCGCGTGGAGCCGGTCCGCCTCCGGCTCGGGCAGCTCCGCCCAGGCCTCGGCCACCGCGGCCACCAGCCGTCGGTACGGGGCCTCCGGCTGCTCCAGCACGACCTCCCACAAGGCGTGCGCCAGGTCGTACGCCGCCGCCTCGGGGCGCAGTACGCCGGCCAGGAACGCGCCCATGCCCGCACGGCGGTCCTCATCGCGGAGCTCGACGAGGCGCACCATCTCCTCGCGAAGCAGCGTGACCCAGGCGTCCCGCCCCTCGTCGTCGAGCACCGCCAGCAGGTCCTGGTCCCGCCGCCCGCCGTGTCGGGCCACCAGCAGCCCGGCCTGGTCGAGCACCGCCGCTGCGGCTCCGGAGACGCCGAGCGCCTGTCCGGCGGTGAGCCGGGCGCGCGGCAGGTCACCGACCCGCTCGTACGCCAGCGCGAGGTTCGCCTTCGCCATCGCGTACTCGGCCGGCCGCGTGCTGCGGGGGAACGCACCGACCGCGCGCCGGAACGCCGCCACAGCGGCGGCCGGGTCGTCCGCGGCGAGGTGGGCCAGGCCGAGCACGTTGGCCGCCGCGCCGAGACCGGCGGCGTCCCCGGCGTGTTCGGCGAGCTCGCTCGCGCGCGCCAGCAACGGCAGCGCGGCCGCGGGGTCACCAGAGGTCAGCAGCGACGCCCCCTGCTCGCGGGCCGCCGCGGCGGCCTGCGCCAGCCGACCGGCGTCGCCGAACAGCTCTCCCGCGCTCGCCCAGGCAGCGCGGGCAGCCGGGCCGTCGCCCAGCTCGGCGAGCACCAGCCCGAGGTTGTAGACGGCGGCCGCCCGCTCCACCGGCTGGTCCAGCTCGGCCAGCGCTCCGCTCGCCACGGTGAAGGACTCCCTCGCCTCGTCGAGCGCCCCGGCCGCCCGCTGCGCGGCGCCCAGCATCACCGTCGCCTTGGCCTCCTCCAACCGCATGGGGATGTCGGCGAACAGACGCCGCGCCGCCGTCAGCGCCTCGAGCGCCGTGGCGGCGTCGCCGGCGTCCGCGTCGAGGGAGCCGAGGTGGAACAGCGTGATCGCGTGCTGCACCGGATAGCGCTCGACCGGGAATCTCGCCAGCCGGGCGACGAGGGCCTCCCGGGCAGGGTCCACCGACCTATCCTTCCACCGTGACCGCCGTCGTCGCGTGCTTCGGCAACGTGCTGCGGGCAGACGACGGGGTCGGGCCGGCGGTTGCCGCGGAGCTGTCGGCGGCACCACTGCCGCCGGGAGTCCGGGTCCTGGAGGTGGGCATCGGCGGGATCCACCTGGTGCAGGAGCTGATGACCGCGGCGGAGCTGCTGCTGGTGGTGGACGCGGTGGACCTCGCCCGCCCACCGGGCACGGTGGTGGTGCAGCGCCCGGACGTCGTGGACGTGAACACGCTGAGCGCCGAGCAGCGCCGCGACGAGCTCGCCGACATGCACCTCGCCACGCCGGAACGGGCCCTCATGCTGGCGGCGGCCCTTGGGGTGCTGCCGGAGGCGACCTTCGTCGTCGGGATCCAGAGCACCGACACCGACCAACCGCGCCAGGGACTGTCAGAGGCCGCGCTGCGGGCGGTACCTCTCGCCGCGGACGAGGTCCGCCGGTTGCTCGCCGAGCACGGCGCGGCGCCGGCGGGCCCGACGCCGCTCACGCCGGACGGGGGATGATCTGCAGCAGGGCTTGCGAGGGAGGCGCGTGCGGGGTGGCCCCGTCGTCGGGTGCCACGTCCATCGCCACGAAGCCCGGCATGTTCGCGCGCAGCGCGTCCTCCACGCCGTAGCGCAACGTCTGCGCCGCCGACGTACAGCCGGAGCAGGAACCGAGCAGCCGCACCGAGACCACGCCGTGCTGGACGTCGAGAACCTCGACCTCACCGCCGTGCTCGTGCACGAACGGGCGCACCGACTCCAGCGCAGCCGAGGCCACTCCAACGTCGTCGACACCGACGCCGTACGCCTCGAAGAGCCAGTCCACCGCGGGGTCCTCGGAGCGCAGCTCCGAGAGTCGCTCGCCCAGGCCGTCGGCCAACCTGGTGACCGCCAGCCGGTGGACCGCGTCCACATGGTCGAGGAGCTCGAACACCCGGTCTCGTGCCTGCTCGTCGGCCTCCAGCTCGGTCAGCAGCTCCTCCAACCGGTCCAACAGCGGGGACAGCTCGGCGAGCGGGGCGTCGGACCCCGTCTCAGCCACCCGAGGGCCGGACCTTGGTGACCGCGTAGTCGACCAGGGTCGCGTTCAGCTCCACTCCGTGCTTGCTGCGGGCGTGCTCGGCGACCGCTTCCACCAGCTCGTCCGCGGTGTCGGCGGTGGCGACGTTGCTGCAGGCCACGCCGACGTCGCGGCAGCGAAACTCCAGGGTCATCCGATCCTCCCGGCTGTCATGGTTCACGAGGCGCGCGCGGTGCTCCCCGGGTCGAGATCGGCGGCCAGCTCTTCCAAGGCGTCGGCGACGGCCCCGAGGTCGCCGTTGATCTCGCCCACGATGCCACCCAGGGGCTCCACCCGGTGGGCGATCGCCCCGACGCCGAAGACGACCTTGCCGAGCGTGTCGATCAGTCCCCGCAGGATCAGCACGACCCAGATCAGGTAGAAGGCGAGCGCGGCGACCAGGACGCCGGTCACGACGAGGGCGGCGATGGCTGCGAGCGACATCGACGGACTCCTCAGGACCCGACCAGGCGACGGAGCGCGCCCACGTAGCCGACCGCGTTGGCGGTCACCTCGCCGACGAGCTGCCTCGTCGTGGCGAGCGCGGGAACCGGCTCCAGGGCGGCGGTGATCCCGACACCGTGGACGAGGATGTCGTCGGCGTAGCGGGCGCACTCTCGAGCCGGCCGGATGACCCTGGTGGCGAGCACCACCACGAGCGGCGCCACGACCAGCAGGCCGACCGCGCTCATCACCCACAGCATGACCATGCGCACTCCAGTCTCGAGTCGAGCGACACTGTGCTTGTCAGCGACACTGTGCTTTCAGTGTGCCTGCCACTAGGTGTCTGGCGCTACTAGTAGCAACGGATTTCGGAGGGTTTCATGACAGCCGTCACCGGTCAGCTCGCTCTCAAGCTCGGAGTCGTCGGCAAGGGCGGGGTCGGCAAGACCACCGTGTCCGGTCTGCTGGCGCGCGCGTACGCCGACCGCGGTCGGCACGTCGTCGCGATCGACACCGACTCCAACCCCAACCTCGGGCTGTCGCTTGGGCTGTCCCTCGCCGCTACCGAGGCCGTGCCGGTGCTGCCGCGCGCGGTGGTGGTGGGCACGGGCGGGTCGATCCGGGCCACCGACCTGGTCGCCGAGTACGGCCGCCCGACTCCGGCGGGGCCGACGCTGCTGTCGGCCATCAAGGTCTCGGCCGCGGCCGCGGGCTGCACGTGCAGCGGCCACGCCACCGTACGCAGCCTGCTCGCCGACGCGCTCACCGACGTCGACCTGACGCTGGTGGACATGGAGGCCGGACTGGAGCACCTCAGCCGTTCGGGGGGGACGCTTGCGCATGCGGACCTGCTGGTCGTGGTGTGCGAGCCGACCCGCAAGTCGGTGCTCACCGCCAGCCGCACCGCCACCCTCGCGGCCGAGCTAGGCATCCCCGGTGTGCTGGCGGTCGGGAACAAGGCTCGCAGCGCCGACGACGAGGAGTACTTCCGGACCGCGCTCGCCGGCGAGGGAATCGAGCTGGCCGGGGTGCTTCCCTACGATCCGGACGTGGCGGCCGCGGACCGGGCCGGCGGCGGCGAGCTTCCGGCGGTGGGCGCGGCGTTGGCCGATGCCCTCGACCGGGTGATCGACGTGCTGGATGCGGGCCACGCCCGGTGGCGGACCGGCTGATCAGCCGGCGCGGACGCGCTCGGCCAACCCCACGAGCGCGCGGACCCCGGCGGCCCGCGGTGCCGCGTCCAGCGGGGCGACCCCGCGCCGTTCCGCCGCCACAATGGCGGGGTCGTCGGGCACCACGACGAGGTCCGCGTCCGGGAACGCGCCGCGTACCCGGACCAGGTCCTCCTCGTCCGCCACCCGGTTGGCTGCGACCACGACGCGGCCGAGGGCAGCCTCCCGAACGGCATCGGCCGCGCGCCGGCCGACCTCCAGGGACTTCGCGGTGGGCTCGACCACGACCACCACGACGTCCACGGAGTCCGGGCGCAGGCGCATGACCGTGCCGAGGCCGGCCTCGAAGTCCGCCACGATCACACCACCGGGGCGGGTGAGCTGCCCGAGCAACTGCTCAGGGGAGATCCCGCATCAAGGGCAGCCCGGCTCCGGGTTCGTGATGGCGGACACGATCGCCAGCCGGACCCCGTCCGGGCCGTCCACGCCGAAACGCTGCACCAGGTCGTCGGCGCTGGCGGCGTGCTCCTCCTCCCCCGCATCGACCGCGTCCCGGACCGCGACCAGGCGCTCGGTGGCCTCCTCCCCCACGCCGAGCGAGAGGCCCAGGTTGGGGTTGGTGTCACAGTCGAGCGCCAGCGTCGACTGTCCGGCGCGGGCGAACGTCCGGGCCAGCACAGCCGACGTCGTCGTCTTGCCGGACCCGCCCTTGCCCACGACCGCGATCTTCATCCGGCTCCCGCCTCCGCGCGAAGGGTTTCCACGAGTGACCGTAGCGCCTCGACGCTCGGCGCCTGCCCGTCGTGGTCGAGCAGTGGCCGGCCGAGCCGATCGGCGGTGGCGAGCGCCGGGTCGAACGGCACCGCCCCGACGAGCGGCAGCCCGGTGCGCTCGGCGACGCGCTCGCCGTCTCGTGGCGCCCGGACCTTGTTGGCCACCACCACCACTCGCGGTGGTGCCGCGGCGTCCGTGAGCCGGGCGAGTCGACGGCCCGTGAGCATCGAGGCCGGGGTCGGCTCCGCGACGACCACGTAGGTGTCGGCGAACCGCCCCCACGTGAAGAACGCCTGCCGGGTTCCCCCCGGCAGGTCCCCGACGACGCTCCAGGTCCGGTCCGGCAGGTCGTCGAGCACCCGCTGGTAGCCGAAGTGCTGGCGGCTGTTGTCCCACCGGACGCCGCGCGCCTTGCCGAGCTGGAGGAACCGGACCCCGTCGGGCGCCGGCACGGCGTACCGCTCCGCGACCTCGGCACCGGTGAGGCCGCCGGAGAACCGGAACCGCCGCCGGCCGTTCTCCTCGAACTGCTCGACCGCCTCGTCCGGAAGACCCGAGTCGCTGCGCTCCACCCCCAACGAGAACGCCATCCCCGGCATCGGATCGGAGTCCAGCGCCAGCACCCGGTCCCCGGTGCGCGCGAGCAGCCGGGCAAAGGTCCCGGCCAGCGCCGACTTGCCGGCGCCGCCCTTGCCCACGAAGGCCACCCGCACGGCGGAACTGTACGGCGCGGGCTGCCATGGAGCATGATGGGTGGACGTCCCGGACGAAGGAGGCAGATCGTGTCTAATGCCCTCGCGACCTCACGCCGCGTCAAGGCCATCGGGATCTTGGTCCTGCTGTTGGGAGTTTGGGGAGCCCTGGTCCCGTTCGTCGGGCCGACGTTCGGATACGACATGGGCGGCACGCCCGCGTGGACGTGGACCGAGAGCCACGCGACCCTCCACCTCGCTCCCGGAATCGCGGCGGTGCTCGGCGGCGCCTGGATGGCCGGGTCCAACCGCGTGTCCACCTCGCGGCTGGGCGCGCTGCTCGCCGCGGTGGCAGGCACGTGGTTCGTCATCGCTCCGTCGCTGCACCCGCTGTGGGCCGGGCAGAGCATGGGTGGCTCGATGAGCATGGGAGAGTCGGCCCTCTCGAGCGCGCTGACGAGTCTCGGCTACCACTACGGCACCGGCGTGGTCATCGCCATGCTCGGCGCGTACGCGTTCGGCGTCTCGCCGCGCTCGCGGGCCGTCAGCGACGAGGTCACGGTCGCCGCTCGCCACGACGAGGCGGAGGGGTCGTCGGCGGACGAGCGTCCGCTCGCGGAGAGCCGCCGCTGACCGTGTCGGCTCAGTCCTCGCCGCGGGTGCGGGCGATGAGCCCGAGCGCGTCGAACGGTGCGTGCACCTTGACGTCGTTGTCGAAGTACACGTAGACGTCGAGGCCCGCCGCACGCCAGCGAAGCGCCTTGTCCGCCCAGCGGTCCAGCGCCTGCGGCGTGTATCCGCTGACGTACAGCTCGTCGGCGCCGTGCAGCCGGACGTAGACGAAGCCGGAGGTCACGTCTTCGCGCTGCGGCCACCTGCCCGCGGTGTCGGCGACGACCAGGCCGATGTCGTGCTCGCGGAGCAGCTCGGGAAGCTCCGGGGTCGTGAAGCTGGCGTGGCGGACCTCGAGCGCGTGCCGGACGGGAATGTCGGTCGCGACCGTCGTGAGGGCACGGTCGGCCGGCACCTTGCCGTCGTGCGACGCTGCCAGCGAGGCCGCCTCCCCGGTGGTGCGCGGCAGCAGGTCGAAGAACCGGCGGAGCCGGTCGGCGTCGAACCCCAGCGTCGGGGGCAGCTGCCAGAGCACCGGGCCGAGCTTCGCGCCCAGGGCCAGCACACCGGAGGCGAAGAAGTTCGCCAGCGCGGTCTCGACACCGGCCAGCTTCTTCATGTGCGTGATGAAGCGGCCCCCCTTGACCGCGAACACCAGGTCGTCCGGTGTCTGCTCCGACCAGGCCCGGTAGTAGTCCGGCCGCTGCAGGGAGTAGAACGAGCCGTTGATCTCGATCGAGGTGAACCGCTCCCCCGCGTACGCCAGCTCTCGGCGTTGCGGCAGGCTCGCCGGGTAGAACACCCCCCGCCATGGCGGGTAACGCCAGCCGGAGATGCCGATGCGGATGGTCGGGCTGGCCTCGTCCACGCCTGACATCATCGCGGGATGGGCGCACCCACTGGCCCGCGGCACCTGCGCGCGGAGGCGATCGACACCGCTCGGCTTCGACTGGAGCCGCTGCGCGTCGAGCACGCCGACGAGCTCGTGGCCGGGCTCGACGACCCCGCGCTGCACGCCTACGTCGGCGGACAGCCCGCGACCTTGGCCCAGTTGCGCGGCCGTTTCCAGCTGAAGGCGCGGGGGATGTCGGACGACCTCGTCCAGACCTGGCTGAACTGGGTGGTGCGAGAGCGGGGCGCCCCGACGGGCTTCGTCCAGGCAACCCTCACCCCGACCAGCGCCGGTCCACTGGCCGAGCTGGCCTGGGTGACCGGGGTCGAGCACCAGGGGCAGGGGTACGCCACCGAGGCAGCCGCGGGCGTGGTCACCTGGCTGGGCGGCCGCGGCGTACGCCGGTTCATCGCGCACGTGCACCCGGCCAACGCTCCGTCGCGGCGGGTGGCCGCCCACCTCGGCATGCACCCCACCGACGTGGTCGTCGACGGTGAGACCGAGTGGGTGGTCAGCTCGAGCGAGCCGCCAGCCGCGCCTTGAGCGAGTCGCGCTTGTCCTCGAAGCGGGCCGCCGCGACGTCCAGCGAGTCGAGGAACGCGGCGAGCTCGCTGCGGGCCAGCTCGCCGGACTCGTCGAGGCCCTCCAGCTCGAAGACCTTCCAGTAGCGCAGCACCGGCATCACCACGTCGTCGCGGTGCTGACGCAGGTCGTAGACGCCCGCCACCGCCATCTCGACGGCCTTGCGCGCGAAGCCGGCGATGCCGGCCCCAGGCATCTCGAAGGACGTGACCACGTCGGTGATCGCCCGCATCGCCCGGCTCGGCGCCAGCTGCAGCGCAGCGCTCAGCAGGTTGCGGTAGAAGACCATGTGGAGGTTCTCGTCGGCGGCGATCTTTGCCAGCAGCTGGTCGCACACCGGGTCGTCGGTGACCCGTCCGGTGTTGCGATGCGACACCCGCGTCGCCAGCTCCTGGAACGAGACGTAAGCGAGCGACCGGAGCAGGTCGTCGTGATGACTCGAGGTGAACCCGCTCGCCATGTGATCCATGCGCGCGCGCTCCAGCGCCACCGGGTCGACGGCCCGGGTCACCAGCAGGTAGTCGCGGATCGCGGCACCGTGCCGGCCTTCCTCGGCGGTCCAGCGGTGGACCCACTCGCCCCAGGCGGCGTCGCGCCCGAAGAGGACTGCGATCTCGTGGTGATAGCTCGGAAGGTTGTCCTCGGTCAGCAGGTTGACGACCAACGCGGACCGGGCGACGTCGCTGACGTGAGAGTCCTCCAGCCGCCACGGCTCTCCGCCGAGCACACCGTCGTACGTCCGCCCCTGGCTCCACGGCACGTACTCGTGCGGGAACCACTCCTTGGCCACGCGAAGGTGGCGGTCGAGGTTGGTCTCAACCACCGGTTCCAGCTCGAGCAGCAGCGACGTCTGGTCCAACGCTGTTGTCGTCATGGCGTCAGCGTACCTACGCAACCGTAGGAATGCGCCACCCCACCGCCCGCTCAGCCAAGCGTGGCCTCCAAGACGGCGGAGGTGACGGCGCCGTACGCCAGGTGGGGCAGCGCGTCGGCGACCCACGCCTCGGCGGTCCACGTCCTTGGGTCGCTGACGCCCAGGCCCGCCATCGGCCCCGTGGAGCCAGCCATCGCCAGCCCGGCGGCGACGACCGACCCGAGCAGCGTCCCCGGCCGGAAACCGGCGGCTCGCAGGCCCGCCAGCACGACGCCGACGCCGACGCCGGTGGCGATGCCGCTGAGCGCTCCCAGTCCCTGCACCCGGTTGCTCCGGGCCTCACCTTGGCCCGGGACCTGCATGTCGAGCCGGTCGGCGACCGCCTCGACGGTGGCCTCGGGGGTGCCGCTGGAGCCGCGGCCCCGCAGGACCATGTCGGCGTAGGTCGCGCCGTTGAGGGCAGTCGTTCCGGCAGCACCGGCGGCCGCACCTGCCAGCAGGCTTCTGATCATGCGGTCAGCCTAACCTCAGACCGCGCGCCGAAGCTCGATCAGGCGCAGTCGCAGTCGCAGCCTCCGCTCAAAGTCGCCGAACGGGTGCCGATCCCGCCCGCTGTCATCGGACTCCCAGGTGTTGGCGCAGACCACGTTCACCGGCGCGCATCATGACCGCGTGGTTCAGCGCGAACAACGGCCGGGTCAGCGGACCGAGGCGCCGCAGCAGTGCCAGGGTCAGCACCACCTGCTGCTCGTATCGCAGCGGCTCGCGCTCGGGCTGCGAGGGGACCGTCCATCTTGACCATCCGGTCATGTCCCCTTCGAGATGAGCCGTCAGAATACCGGCAGCGCGGTCGATGTTCTCTTGTCGAGTCAGGACCCGCAGCGAGTACGGCAACACCGAACGCACCGTCACGACGGCGGACTCGTCGTCGTGACGTTCGACGTGTCGCACCTGCGGCCACCATCGTGGGTAGCCACCGAGGTCGGCGAGCACGTCGAAAAGCTCGCCGCGGCCGACGGGAACTTCCCACCGGCTCGCGAAGTGGTAGGAGTGGAGCTCGATGCCCGTCCTCTTTCGTCGAAGGTTGCCGCGTCGAGCATCCGCATCGAGAGCACCGGCGTCAACTTCGCCGTCCGGCTGACTCCTGCGACACCGGCCGTGTCACCCTGACCCAGCGATCGCGGAGAGGAGCGGGGATGGCAGGCAACGGCCAACGGGTGGTGGTGGCGTTGGGCGGCAACGCGCTGCTGCGCCGGGGTGAGCCCATGACGGTGGTCAACCAGCGGCGCAGCATCGTCGCGGCGTGCACGGCGCTGGCACCGGTGGCGCTCGAGCACCAGCTGGTGATCTCCCACGGCAACGGGCCGCAGGTCGGGCTGCTGGCATTGCAGGCAGCAGCGTACGACGAGAGCTCCGAGTCGCCGTTCGATGTCCTCGGCGCGCAGACCGAGGGGATGATCGGCTACCTCATCGAGCAGGAGCTCGGCAACCTGCTGCCGTTCGAGAAGCCGCTCGCGACAATGCTCACCATGTGCGAGGTCGACCCGCAGGACGTGGCGTTCGCGGACCCGACCAAGTTCGTCGGACCGGTCTACGACGAAGACCAGGCGCGGGAGCTGGAACGGCGCCGCGGGTGGACGCTGAAACGTGACGGCGAGCACTGGCGGCGGGTGGTGCCCTCACCCCTGCCGTTGCGGGTCTTCGAGCTGCGTCCGGTGCGCTGGCTGCTGGACCAGGGCTGCGTGGTGATCTGTGCGGGCGGCGGTGGTATCCCGACGATGTACAAGCCCGGCACGAAGACGCTCGTCGGTGTGGAGGCTGTCATCGACAAGGACCGCGCCAGCGCCGTCCTCGCCCGCGAGCTCGACGCGGACACGCTGGTGATCGCCACCGACGTGGACGGGCTCTACTTCGACTGGGGCACACCACGGCAGCGTGCGGTGTCTCGCGCCCACCCGGACTTCTTGTCGCGGCTCGAGTTCGCGGCCGGCTCGATGGGTCCGAAGGTGAGCGCCGCCGTCGAGTTCGCCGAGCTCACCGGCAGGGAGGCCGTCCTGGGTGCCCTGCAGGACCTGCCCGAGCTGCTGGCGGGCCGCGGCGGCACCCGGATCTCGCCTCGCTTCGACGGCCTCACCTTCCGCCGAGGCTGAGTGCTTGCCGTCAAGGTCGGCGGGTCACCGCAGAAGCGTCAGTCACCGCCGCGAGGCTCGGGCTCGACGACCGCCAGCCAACGCTGGTAGGCGGCCTCCACTCGGGCGTCCGGTCGATGTTCGACGACCTGGACGCGGACGCTGGGCCGGACGGGGCGCCCGACACTCGCGGCCGCGAGCAAGGCGGCGCCCAGCGCGGAAGCACTGCGCAGCGGCACGTACGCCAGCGGCCGGGCCAGGCAGTCGGCGAGCAGCTGCCGGACGAACGGTTCGCGGGCACCACCTCCGGAAAGCACCAACGGGCCGGCGGCGGCGCCCAAAAGCTCGACCGAGCGCCGGATCGAGAACGTGACCGCCTCGAACGCCGCCCGAGCCAGCTCCGCGATCCCGAACCCGGTGTCCAGCCAGCCGACACGTGCAGCTAGGGCCAGCGGCGCCCGCTCACCAGTGGCGAACGGCACGAACACCGCGCCGGCTCCAGGCTGCGCCGTTCGGGCCGCGGCCAGCAGCGCGGCCCAGTCCAGTCCCAGGCCATCGGCCGCCCAGGCCAGCGCCAGCCCAGCATTGCGAATGCCCACCATCTCGTACCAGCCGGTCCCCGTGTCGGCCACCAGATGGCGGCCTGGGGGACGCCATGGTTGCGGCAGCGCGGTCCGACGGGCCACCTGCGCACCGCTGCCGAGGTTGACCACCAGCGCATCCGGCGCGTCCGCTGCGGCGGTCATGGCCGCCAACGCGCAGGCAGTGTCCGCACCGCCGGTAGCCACCCCGACATCGTCGGTGGTGCTCCCCACCACCTCGGCCGATCCGCGCACCACCGGCAGCTGCTCGGCGTCGACGCCGGCGAGTGCCAGTGCCGGAGCCGACCAGGTGTCCGCCGGCAGATCCCACAGCAGCGTCGCGGAGGCGTCGCTGCGATCGGTAGCCCGGTCCCCGGTGAGCTGACCGCGCAGCCAGTCCTTGGGTGCCAGCACGGTGGTGCCGCGCCGGGACTCCGGCTCCAAAGCGGACAGCCAACCCAGCATCGGACCCGCCATCCCGGCGTCGACCGGTCCCAGTCGGCCATCGAGCTCGCTGGACAACCGCTGCCACTGCCCCAGCATCGCCTCGGCCCGCCGGTCCGGCCACAACATCGCCGGTCGCACCGCCTTGCCCGCCTCGTCTGCGAGCACGACACCGTGCATCTGCCCGCAGAGGGCGATTGCGGTAACCCCGTCGTCCGTACCGGCCAGGGCGGCCCGCGCCCGGTTCAGCGCCCGGAGCCAGACGTCCGGGTCGGTCTCCGCCCACCCGGGGCGGGGCGAGCTGAGCGGATAGCCGGCCTCGGCGTTCGCGCGTACGGCACCGTCCTCGCCCAGCACCGTGGCCTTGAGACCGCTGGTGCCCAGGTCGACGCCGAGATAGCCCCGCACGAACGCATTGTGACCGACCGGTGTTGCGCAACCGGCTGATCGCTGCTGACCTTGGCACATGAGCGACGAGTCGTACGACTACGAGCTGCTGGTTGTGGGCAGCGGCCCAGGTGGTCAGCGGGCGGCGATCGCGGCCGCCAAGCTCGGCCGCAAGGTCGCGGTCGTCGAACGGCGCGGCATGCTCGGCGGGGTGTGCATCAACACCGGCACGATCCCCAGCAAGACGCTGCGGGAGGCTGTGCTCTACCTGACCGGGATGGCCCAGCGCGACATGTACGGCGCCAGCTACCGCCTCAAGCAGAACATCACGATCGCCGACCTCACCGCCCGCACGCAGCACGTCATCGGCCGCGAGACCGAGGTGATCCGCAGCCAGCTGCTGCGCAACCACGTCGAGATGCTGATCGGCACGGCAGCGTTCGTGGACCCCCACACGCTCAGCGTCAGTGGCGGCGGCGAGCGCCGAACCGTGAGCGCGGACAAGATCGTGCTCGCGCCCGGCACCTGCCCCGCCCGCCCCGCGCACGTGGAGTTCGACGAGCAGCACGTCGTGGACTCCGACGGCATCCTCGAGCTCGAGCACATCCCGGCCACGATGGTGGTCGTCGGGGCCGGAGTCGTCGGCATCGAGTACGCATCGATGTTCGCCGCCCTCGGCACCCGTGTGACAGTCATCGACCGGCGCCCGTCGATGCTGGAGTTCTGCGACGAGGAGATCGTCGAGTCGCTGCGCTTCCACCTGCGCGACCTGGCGGTGTCGTTCCGCTTCGGCGAGCAGGTCGAGAAGGTCGAGATCGGGGCCCGAGGCGTCATCACCACACTCGCCAGCGGCAAGCGCATCGCTGCCGAGACCGTGCTGTACTCCGCCGGCCGGCAGGGCGCCACCGACGAGCTGGACCTCGACCGCGCCGGGCTGTTGCCGGACTCCCGGGGCCGCCTGGAGGTCGACGACTGCTTCCGCACCTCGGTCGACCACATCTTCGCGGTCGGCGACGTGGTCGGCTTCCCTGCGCTGGCGGCCACCAGCATGGAGCAGGGACGCCTGGCGGCGCTGCACGCGCTCGGCGAGCCGGCCGGTTCGATCACCGCGCTGCAGCCGATCGGCATCTACACGATCCCCGAGATCTCCTACGTCGGTCAGACCGAGGGCCAGCTGACCAGTGAGGCGGTCCCGTACGAGGTGGGCGTCTCCCGCTACCGGGAGCTCGCCCGCGGGCAGATCGTGGGTGACTCGTACGGCATGCTCAAGCTCTTGGTGCACTCCTCCGAGCGCACGCTGCTCGGCGTGCACGTCTTCGGCACCGGGGCCACCGATCTCGTGCACACCGGCCAGGCGGTGATGGGTTGCGGGGGGAGCATCGACTACCTGGTGGACACCGTTTTCAACTATCCGACGCTGTCGGAGGCGTACAAGGTCGCAGCGCTCGACGCCACCAACAAGCTGCGCAGCCTGGAGACGCTGCTGGACTGAGCGCCTGACGCACTTCCACAGCGGTGGCGCCGAAGCCCGGCGCAGGCCGCCCGGGCTGGTTACGCTCACGGCTGTGAGCACCGGCCTGCCCGCGCGGATCCGCGCCTGCCTGTTCGACCTGGACGGGGTGCTGACGAGCACCGTCGTGCTGCATCAGGAGGCCTGGAAGCAGACCTTCGACGACTTCCTGCGCCGCCGCGACGGCGAGGCCTTCGCGCCGTTCACACCGCACGACTACAACGCCCACGTCGACGGGCGCCCACGAGCCGACGGCGTGCGCGGGTTCCTACGCTCCCGCGGCGTCGACTTGCCGGAGGGAGCCCCGGACGACCCGCCGGGTGACGAGACCGTCAACGCCGTGGGCAACCGCAAGAACGAGCTGCTGCTGCGCGTCATCGACGAGCGCGGCGTGGACCCCTATCCGGGTTCGGTGCGCTATCTCGAGGTCGTCCAGGAAGCGGGGCTGGGAATCGCGGTGGTGACGTCGTCGGCCAACGGTGCGGCGGTGCTCAGCGTCTCCGGCCTAGAGCGCTTCGTGCAGGCTCGCATCGACGGGGTGGTGATAGCCGAGCGGCACCTGTCCGGCAAGCCGGCGCCGGACTCGTTCCTCGCGGGGGCCCGAGCCTTGGGCGTCGGCCCGGGGGGCGCGGCGGTGTTCGAGGACGCGCTGTCCGGCGTTCAGGCCGGCCGGGCCGGAAACTTCGGCTTCGTGGTCGGGGTCGACCGGGCGCAGCAGGCCGACGCACTGCGCGCGCACGGCGCCGACGTGGTGGTCGGTGACCTTGCGGATCTGCTGGAGTCGGCTGGAGGGAGCGAGCGATGACCGCGGACGCCTCCAGCTGGACCCCTGACCAGCACTCCGTCCAGCAGATGCAGGCGCCCGGGAGCGGCTACCGGGTCGAGCCGTGGCAGCTGGCCTGGCAGGGGCTGGCGGTCGACCAGCTGCAGCGAACCGAGTCGGCGTTCGCGCTCTCCAACGGCCACCTCGGCATGCGCGGCACTCTGGAGGAGGGTGAGCCGCGGGGCCTTCCCGGCACCTATCTCAACGGCTTCTACGAAACCCAGCCGCTCCCCTACGCCGAGGCCGGTTACGGCTACCCCGAGGCCGGCCAGACCGTCGTCAACGTCACCGACGGCAAGATAATCCGGCTGCTGGTCGAGGACGAACCGCTGGACATGCGCTATGGCAGCGCCCCCGAGCACGAGCGGGTCCTCGACTTCCGTTCCGGCACCCTGCGCCGGCGTACCGTCTGGGTCTCGCCCACCGGGCGCCGGATCCGGTTGAGCACCGAGCGGCTGGTGTCGTTCACGCAGCGGGCGGTGGCCGCGATCCGATACGTCGTGGAGCCGCTGGACGGCGAGCTCCAGCTCGTCGCCCAGTCCGACCTGCTGGCCAACGAGCCGGTCGGTTCGTCCAGCCGGGACCCACGGGTGGCGGCCGTGCTCAAGGCACCGCTGGTTGCCGACTTCAAGTACGGGGTTGACCACCGGGCACTGCTCGCCCACCACACCCGCCGATCGGGTTTGCACATGGCGGCCGCGATGGACCATGTCTTCGAGACCCCCGACGGGCTCGACACCCGGCTGCACGTGGAGGACGACCTGGCCCGGGTCATCGTGGCGACGGAGGTGCCGGCCGGGGCCAGGCTGGTCATCACCAAGTTCGTGACGTACGGCTGGTCCTCCACCCGCTCGGTCCCGGCGCTGCGGGCGCAGGTGGACGCGGCACTGTTCGGAGCGAAGAAGACCAGCTGGGACGGGTTGCTGGCCGACCAGCGCGCCTACCTCGACGCGTTCTGGGACACCGCCGACATCGAGATCGAGGGCGACCCGGAGCTGCAGCAGGCGGTGCGCTTCGCGCTGTTCCACGTCCTGCAGGCGGGGGCCCGTGGTGAGACCCGGGCGATCCCGGCGAAGGGTCTCACCGGTCCGGGCTACGACGGTCACGCCTTCTGGGACACCGAGACGTTCGTGCTGCCGGTCCTGACCTACACCCAGCCGGAGGCGGTCCGCGACGCGCTGCGCTGGCGTCACGCGACGATCGAGCCCGCCAAGGAGCGGGCCAAGCAGCTCGGCCAGCGCGGCGCGACGTTCCCGTGGCGCTCGATCAACGGCGCCGAGTGCTCGGCGTACTGGCCGGCGGGCACCGCGGCGTTCCACGTGTCCGCCGATGTCGCCGACGCGGTCGCGCGCTACCTCGCCGCCACCGGGGACGAGGAGTTCGAGCGAGACTGCGGGGCGGAGCTGCTGGTGGAGACCGCCCGGCTGTGGTCCTCGCTTGGACACCACGATGAGCACGGCGGCTTCCGCATCGACGGCGTGACCGGCCCCGACGAGTACTCCGCTATCGCCGACAACAACGTCTACACCAACGTGATGGCGCAAAAGAACCTGCAGGAGGCGTCCGCGGTCTGTCAGCGCAACCCGGCGGTGGCCGAGCGCCTCGGCGTCGACGAGGCCGAGCGACTGGCCTGGGAGGAAGCGGCCGGCGCGATGATGGTGCCGTACGACGACCTGCTCGAGGTGCACCAGCAGAGCAGCCGCTTCACCGCGCACGACCGCTGGGACTTCGCCCGCACGCCGCCGCAGAACTACCCGCTGTTCCTGCACTACCCGTACTTCGACATCTATCGCAAGCAGGTCATCAAGCAGGCCGACCTGGTGCTGGCGATGTACCTGCGGGGGGACGTCTTCAGCGCCGAGGAGAAGGCGCGGAACTTCGCCTACTACGAGAAGCTGACGGTACGGGACTCGTCGCTGTCCGCCTCGGCGCAGGCGGTGATCGCCGCCGAGGTCGGGCACCTCGAGCTGGCGTACGACTACTTCGCGGAGGCGGCGCTCACCGACCTGGGCGACCTCCACGACAACGTGCTGAACGGGTTGCACATCGCCTCGTTGGCAGGATCGTGGACGGTCGCCGTCGCTGGCTTCGGGGGGATGCGGGACCACGGTGGCCGGCTCGCCTTCTCGCCCCGGCTGCCGCCGGCGCTGTCGCGCATCGCCTTCCGGATGTGCTTTCGGGACAGCCGTTTCGCGGTGGACATCAGCCAGGAGTCGGCGACGTACCGCCTGCTCGAAGGCGATCCGTTCAAGACCTCGCACCACGGGAACGCGGTCACAATCGGGACCGACCCGGTCACGTTGGCGGTCCCTCCGATCCGGTCGCTGCCCCGTCCTTCGCAGCCGGCCGGGCGGGAGCCCCGCCGGCGAAAGCGGGTGCGGGACGCGCGCTGATCAGTCGGTTCCCGGTGCCGGAGTGGTCGGTGTCGGCGTCGGAGTTGGTGTCGGTGTGGGGTCGGGGGGCGGCTCGCACACCGGCGGGTCGGGCACCTCGAAGCGCACGGTGCGCGCGTCGGTCACCTCGTGAGCGATGATCGTCTGCGCGACCGACACCCGCACGCTGGTCCCCGCCGCCGCAAGCCCGCGCAGCTCAGCGTTCATCGTCTCCTCGGTGCAGTCACCGTCGTAGTCCTTGACGCGCGCCCAGGCTGCGAGGTCACCGGCGTCGGTCTCGTCGACGCACCAGCCGCCGTCACAGGGCTGCGGCACCCCGGTGAGCACCACGCGCTTGTGCACTGGCTTCGGCGGCTTGGGTGGCTTCGGCGGCTTCGGTGGATGAGGCTTGGGCTTCTGCTGATGCGGCTTCGGTGGATGAGGCTTGGGCTTCTGCTGATGCGGCTTCGGTGGATGAGGCTTGGGCTTCTGCTGATGCGGCTTCGGCTGATGCGGTTGCTTCGGGGTATGCGAGCCGGCGCCGGGCCGCGCCGGCTTTGGCCGATGCCGCTTTGGCGTGAGGGGAGCACCTGGGCCGTGGCGGACGTGGCCGAGCAGCTGGGCGGGCACGCTCGGATAAGCCCCGGTGCGGTACGCGTTCGCGTACGCCGTCACCAAGATCACGTACTCACGGGAGTCGTTGTAGCCGCGGACCGCCGCTGCCAGAGCGCTGGGATCTCGCAGGTCGCCCCCCGAGCACAGGTACCTGCCGGCGGCCAGGGCTGCGTCGTCGAGGTCGTTGGGGTTGGCGACCCCGTTGCCGTCACCGTCGGCGGCGACCGCCGCCCAGGTCTGCGGGATGAACTGCATGGGACCGACGGCTCGATCCCAGCGGGTGTTCCCATCGAGGTGGCCCCGATCGGAGTCCGCGATGGCGGCGACCGGGCCGCGCCCGTCCAGGACCGGGCCGAGGATGTGGGGAAACGACTGCCCGTTCGCGGTGATCACGGAGCCGCCGACTCGACCGTGGTCGGACTCGGCGAGACCGATGCCGGCGAGCACGTACCACCGCAGCCCGCACGTGGGTTGGCTTCGAGCCAGCGTCGCCGCCGCCGCATGGTAGGCACGCACCGCTGGCGCAGGTATCCCGTCGAACTTCACCGGAGCCGCGACCGGTGGCCCACTGCGGAGCCCGGCCCGCGTGGTCGCCGACCGAGCCGAGATGCGCTGGCGGTCGGCAACGACCCGGGCGGTGCCCGGACCAGCTCCTTGGGCAGGGGGCGGGCCGGCCCGCTGGGCTACCAACCCTGGTGCCGCGGCCGGCTCTAGAACCGGCGACAGGTACCGGCCCGACGAGACCGGTGGCGAGGCTGCCACCGCGGAGGCAGCCACTGCGAGAGCACCGGCCGCACTCGCCGCGACGGCTGCGGCGACCCGTCGGTTCCGGCGGGCGTGACGCCGCGTCCGTTGCACCCTGATGGACCACCTTCGCACCAGCTACCGAGCTTCCGACCGAGGTGGCCGTGACCCCATCCTGTCTGGCTGCCAGCACTCCGCGCATCCCGGGGGCCGAAGTTCGGCCGAACGTACGAGGGGCTCCTCCCCCTCGTTGCTGGCACCGGCGTGTCACAGCAGCTGGGTCAGGGCGTGGATGACGAGCCCCGTCAAGCCGCCGACCAGCGTGCCGTTGATGCGGATGAACTGCAGGTCACGGCCGACGTGCAGCTCGATCCGGCGTGCCGCCTCCTCGCCGTCCCAGCGTTCGATCGTGTCGGTGATGACGGTCGCCATCTCGGTGCCGTACGTGGCGACGATGTAGGCAGCGGCGTCGGATGCGTAGCCGTCGAACCGGCTGCGTAGAGGTTCCTCGGCTTCCAGGCGGCGCCCGAAGGCGGCCAGGGCCGCGACGGCTCGCCCGCGTACCAGGCTCTCGGGGTCCTCTAGCGTTACGAGGAGGGCACGCCTGACCGCCTGCCACAACGACACCAGCGTCGTCGCCACCTGTGGTGTGGCGAGCATCCGGCGCTTCAGCCGCTCGGCGCGTTCGATGGTCGCCGGGTCGCTTTGCAGGTCGCGTGCCAGGTCGGCGAGCAGGTCGTCGAACGCCCGCCGGGCCGGGTGGTCTGTGTCGTCGCGGATCTCCTCGACCCAGGCGAGCAGCTCGAGGTGGATGCGGCGGGCGACGACCTCGTCCAGCCACTGCGGCGTCCACTCCGGAGCGCGTTTGCCGATCGCCGCGATGACGCGGTCGGGATTGGCGCCCAGCCACCGGTGGGTCTCGTTGAGCGCGAGGTCAACCAGCCCGTGGTGCGCCTGCTCGGCGACGATCTCCTCGAGCAGCCGGCCGGCGACCTCGCTGAGCGGCTCGTCGGCCAGCCGCGGCAGCATCTCCTCGGTGACCAGGACGGCGATGTCCTCGTCGCGCACCCGCGCCAGCACCCGGCGCAGCATGCGGCTGGCCTCCTGCACGACGCGGGCGCTGTGCGCCTCGTCCGCCAGCCATCTGCCGACGCGGAGACTGACCTGCGCGCGGGCGACCCGGTCCCGGACCACCGACTCGGCCAGGAAGTTCTCGGTGAAGAACTCCTGCAGGCTGTGCGCCAAAGTGTCCTTGCGGGTCGGCACGATGGCCGTGTGGGGGATAGGCAGGCCCAGCGGATGCCGAAACAGCGCGGTCACCGCGAACCAGTCGGCGATCGCGCCCACCATCGAGGCCTCCGCGCCGGCATGGACGTATCCCCAGCCACCGTCGAGTCGCAAGGTGGCGACGTAGACCGCGGCGGCGAACAACAGCAGGGAGAGGGCCACCGTGCGCATCCGGCGCAGGCCGCGACGGCGCTCGACGTCGGCGGGCAGGTCGAGGTCGAGGGCGGTCATGACGCTCATGGGAGCAGCATCTCAGGGACTGGCCACCAGCCGGCCCTTCCGAGTCAGTCCGCAGCCGGGCGCCGGCCGCCGCTCGGTGGGCCGGCGGCGGCCGCGCTGCTCAGGCGGCTGCTGGGCCAGGCGCTGAACCGGCCGACCACCGTGAGCAACGCTGGTACGAGCACGGCGCGAACTACCAGGACGTCGAGCATGATGCCGACGAACATCACGAACGCCAGCTGCCGGAACGGGACCAGCGGGACCACGGACAGCAGGCCGAAGCTGGCGGCCAGCGCCACGCCTGCGGCGAAGATGGCACCGATGGTCCGAGGCATCACCACAGCGATCGCCTCCGGCAGGGGACGGCGGCGCGCCTCTTCCCAGATGTTTCCGACGGCGAAGATGTTGTAGTCGGAGCCGAAGGCCAGCAACAGTACGGCGGCCGAGAACGGGACGTAGAAGGTCAGCCCGGCGCCGGGGTCGAGGTAGTCGAAGAGCACCGTGGTGAGCCCGAGCGAAGCCGCCAGCGACAACATGCTGGCGACCAGGAGGTAGGTCGCAGCCACCACCGCGCGCAAGAACAACACGAGCATCAAGAAGTTGGCAAGCAGGGCTGCCACCGCGATCCGCAGCAGGTCCCGCTTGGCCTGGTCCACGATGAACGCCGCTGCGGCGGTATCCCCCGCGAGCGCCGCAGTGGCACGGTCGAGTCCGCTGGCGTGCAGCAGCGTCGGCAGCCGCGACTGGAGCTGATCCACCGAGGCGATCGCACCGGCACCCAGAGCCGGCTGGTCGAACACGACCAGGTAGCGCGCCGCGCTGCCGTCGTTGGAGAGCAAGGTGCCGCTCACCAGCCGGTTCGGTGCATCACCGGGCCCGAGGACCCCGGCCACGCCCGGCTCCGTCCGCAGCAACGCGCTCAGCTTGTCCAGCTGTCGCCGCTGCGAGGTGATGCCGGGCTGTTGGACCAGCACCGTGGTGGGCGACAAGATGCCGGGTGCGAAGCCCTTCTCGGCAGCGGCGGCCGCCTCCCGGACCTGGTCGTTGCCGGGCAGCGAGCCGACGAACGAGACGCCGAGAGCCAGATGGGTGGCGGGAACCGCGGCCGCCAGCAACCCGACGACGCCGACGGCAACCGCAGCGGCGGCCCGTGGCCGGCCACGGGCAACCCAGCTGAAGACCGAGCGGCGGCTGGTGCGCCCGGTGCCCGTCGCCGCCTCCGGTTCCAGGGCGGCCGGGCGTGAGGGCCAGAAGACCAGGCGCCCCAGCACTGCCATCAGCGCCGGGACCAAGGTGACGGCTACCAGCAGCGCGACCAAGACGGTGAAGACCAGGGCCGGTCCCAGCGCCGCAAAGAACGCTGACTTCGCGACGAGGAGCGCACCTGTTCCGGCTGCCACGGCCAGGCCGGCGACCCCGATGATCGGAAGGAACCGCGCCGTGGCCGTGTGCGCCGCGGCGAGGCGTTCCGTGCCGCCCGCCAGCTCGTGCCGCAGCGAGGAGCAGAAGAACACCACGTAGTCGGTCACCACCCCCAACAGCAGGGCCACCACCACCGGTTCGAGCTCGCTGGGGCTGGCCGCACCGAGCAGCTGCGAGATCAGACCGGACAGTCGCAGTGTGAGTACGGCGGCGACTCCGGTGGTGAGCAGGGCGACCACCGGGGCCACCACGGAGCGGAAGGCGAGCCCGACGATGATCGCGATCGCGGTCAGCGTGAGCAGCTCGACCTTCGGCAGGTTGTCGCTGATGATCGTGCCCTGGCGATCCCTGGCCGGCACCGAACCGGTGACGCCGACCAGGTGGTCGCGTGGCTGGAAGAAGCGGTCGGCGTAATGCTGGGCGGCCCGGGTCTGCCGCGCGAAGGACACGCTGGGGTCGAAGAACAGATAGGTGAGCGCGGTCGTGTCCCGCTCCCGAGCGCCAGGGAACACCCCGAACGCGTTAGTGATCGGCAGCGCGCCGAGCAGCGGCCCCAGGTCGGCGTACTTCTGGCGGTTGACGGCGACGGCGTTGACCACGGTGCGGGCCTGAGCGAAGACCGACAGCCTTTCGGGGTTCCGCTGGACGATCACGGTGCGCCCCAGCAGCGGGAAGCCGAACAGCCGCACCGAACGCAGCTCGGTGGCGACGGCCGGGGTGTCGCGCGGCAGCAGTCCCTGGATGCCACTGCCGCCGCCGACCTCGCCGAGGCTGGGAAACACCAACGTCACGAGGAGGCAGGCGGACACCCAGAACCCGATCACCACCCACCGCAGCCGCACCAGCAGCGTCGCCAGCTGCAGGGCGAAGCGGCCGGCCCGCTCCGGCTCAGTCACGGGCGGCTGGCCGCTGCAGCCCGAGCCGCGCCAGCTCGGCGTCGGCGAGTGCTCGGGCCCGGCCCGTGCTGATGTCCTCCCAGGGATCCGAGCTGAGCGATCTGATCGACGTGTACGGCAGCGCGTCGAGGGCCCGCTCGGCGAGGTAGCGGTCCAGGCCGACGTCGTCGCCGTGCCGGTGCAGGGCGCTGCGCAGCTCCTGGAGGTCACGACGCCGCGCCAGCCGGAGTGGCAGGTACAGGCCGACGACCGGAGTGGTGGGCATCAGTGCGATCGACAGGCCGAGCAGGATCGACAGCCGTCTCAGATCCCCCTTGATGGTCTGCCCGCGGGCGGTGATCTCGACCGCGGTGGCGGCGATCTGGTCGCCGAGGTCGCCGGTCGTGGCGCCCACGACCGGCACCTGGCCGACCGACTGCAGCGCCTTGCCCGCCGAGCCCAGCGCGCGGCCGGAGGTCGTGATGGTGTCACCGGTGGCCGAGGCCTGCCACACCGTGTAGCCCGACCACGCACCCACCACCAGCCACAGCACCAGCCAGAACGTGACCATCCCGTCGGCAAGTCGTACGGTGGACTCGTCGGCGTCGCGGACGGAGAGGCGCATGGGGCCTTCCTACCCGAACGACGCCGAGGACCAACAGGGAGTACAGGAGTGGCGATGAGCGACCGGGACGAGTCGACCGCGGACTCCGCCACTGGACAGCCTTCCGGATCGGGGCCCCCCGGTTGGCTGTCGTGGGCCGTGCCCGCCGCAACCTTCGTCGTCGGCCTCGTGCTCGGCGGCGTCGTCATTGGTGTCGGCACCGGAAATGACAGCGGCGGACCGTCGGCTGCCGCGTCGCCGTCGTCCGGTGGCTCGACCTCGACCCCGACCGCTGCCGTCACCGTGACCGTGCCCAACGCCTGCCTCCAAGCAGCCGACACCGTTCAGCAGGCGACCAGCCTCATCCGCAGCGCCGTCACCGACGTGCGCGACTTCAGCCCAGACAAGCTGACCCGCACCCTGAACAGGCTGGAGGACCTGGATGCGAAGGCCCGCGCGCAGGCCGACCAGTGCTCGCAGGCGCGGGTGACCCAAGGCCCCTAGCGCTGCCGCCCGTCCCGGCCCGGCAACCCCGGGTCCGGCCACGATCTCCCGACATCTCGGTCGCTGGGGCGCACGAGTCGGCGGATGCAACCTTTGTGGCTCCTCGCGACTCAACAGGTTGTGAGCGAAGCGGAGGTGGCCGTACTGAGCGAGTCCGGCTTCGGAGCGGACTTCGAGGCGTACGCGGTCACCGACATGCCCCGGCTGCTGCGGCTGGCCTCGATGCTCGCCGGCGACAAGGACAGCGGCCAGGACCTCGTCCAGGAGACGCGACCACGGGCCGGCTGGCTACGCGACCACCACCATGACCCGGCTCGCGTGGCGGCAGCAGCACCGGCTCCGCCTCGAGCACCTGCTGCGCGCGGGACACCCACCCTCGGCCTCGTTGGAGGGTGGCTACCGCCAGGCAGACGACGCTGCGCTGTTGGGGTGGGCCATGCGTCGCCTCGGTTCACGCCAACGAGCCGTGCTCGTGCTGCGGTTCTACTGCGATCTCTCCGAGGCGCAGGCCGCGGCGGTGCTGGGGTGTTCGCGAGGGACCGTGAAGAGCCAGACGGCGAGAGGCCTGGCCAATCTTCGTTCCTGTCTGGCCGGCGGCATCGAAGGAGTCGAGTGACGTGTACGACGACCCGCGCAGCGACGATGTACTGGGCCGACTTATCGCTCGGGGCGACTGGGGCCAGACGCTCACCGCGCCGGATCCCACCCACGTGGTCCTGCGCGCGCGTCGCCGCCGCAGACAGCGGCAGGCGATCGTCGTCGCGGGAGCGGGACTGGCCTGCGCCGGCGTGGTTGTGCTGGGCACCATGAACTGGTCGTCCCCGCACTTCCCCGTCGCGACCAGCCCGAGCTCCCCGGCGACGTCGACGACGCCGCCGCCAGCTGCCCAGGCGCGACCCTGCAGCAACCGGCAGCTGTTCATGCCTGGCGGGGACCGAGGCAGGAGCGACGGGCTGGTGACCCAGACCGCGGTGGTCGAAAACATCGGCCGCGCCGCCTGCCGGCTCCGGCTGCCCCGCCTCGGCATCGCCAACCCGGACGGCTCGGGCCTGGTCGAGGCGAGGGTGGTGCTCACCGACGCCGGCCCACGGCTCCTGCCGGCCGGCCGGGAGCTCGTCCTCACCCTCACCGCGCCACCCGCACATGCATCCGCCCCGTCCGTGCCCGTCCGGCCGCACTGGTCGTGACCACGGACGACGGGTGGACGTACCGCGCTGCGATCCAGCCGATCCGCTTCACCGGCTGCGCCCCGCCCAAGTTGGTGGACGCCGCGGTGAGGCCCTCCGGCGGATAGGCCGGGGCGCCATGCCTAGTGTCAGGGCACGACAAGGGAGTGGGGCGATGAAGACGGTCGAGCTGCGCCGGCACACCGACAACGACGACGACCAGCTGAGCGACGAGGGGGTACGACAGGCTCGTGCGGTCGCCGAGCGGTTGACCCCCCCGTACGACCTGTACGTCTCGACCGGGGCCGGCCGGGCCACGCAGACGCTGGAGATCTGGCAGCACGAGGTGGGCGCGGCATCCCCGGTCCAAACCGAGCTGGGGCTGCGCTCAGAGCACGAGGACCGCTGGAAGGACACCTACGCCGCGGCCGAGAGCCCCGAGCTGGCCCGGATGCTGGAGACGGACTCCGACTTCGTCCACGCCGACGCGGCGTCGCTGGGTGCCGCGCTCGGAAGCGTCTTCGACCGGCTCCCGGAGAACGGCACCGCGTTGGTGTGCGGCCACAGTCCCACCAACGAAGCGGCGGTCCTCGGACTCACCGGGGTGGTCGTCGACGCTCTCGACAAGGGTGCGGCGATCCGGGTGACCCAAGGCGCTGGCGAATACCGGGTCGAGCCGCTGCCGTGACGGCTGCTGGTCAGGGCCGGTGACTGAGCCGGAGCCAGCGGTAGCCGGACCCGGCGAGCTGAAGCCCGTTCAGCGACCGGTCCACCCGCTGGTACGACCGGTCGGCGAACACCTCGACGGGTTCCTCGGCCTGGTCCGGTTGGGGGCCCACGTCGACGCTCACATCCGCTTCACCCAGGTTGTGCAGGAAAAGCAGAACGCCTTGGGGGGCGTCGAACCGGTGGGCCAGCACCGAGCTCGGCTCGACCCGTAGCACGGTGCAGTTGCCCTGGCCGACCTCGGGGCACTCCCGAAGCGTGCGGAGCATCCGCTCGAACCAGCCCAGCAGTGAGTCGGCGTCTCGCCGCTGCTCGGCGACGTTGACGCGCCGGTAGCCGAACTCGCCGGCGGAGATGACCGGACGGACCAGCCGGCCCGGCGCCGCGGTTGAGAAGCCCGCGTTGTCCTCGGTCGACCACTGCATCGGGGTGCGGATCGCGTTGCGTTCCTCCAGCGAAAGGTCGTCACCCATCCCGATCTCCTCGCCGTACCGCAGCACCGGAGTTCCGGGCAGGGTGAACTGAAGGCTGTACGCGAGCCGCAGCCGGCGCTGGTCACCGCCGAGCATCGGCGCCAGCCGGCGCCGTATCCCCCGCCCGTACAGCTGCATCCTCGGCTCCGGGCCGAACGCGGCGAACACCTCGGCCTGCTCGTCCTTGGTGAGCCGGCTCAGGTCGACCTCGTCGTGGTTGCGCAGGAACGTCGCCCACTGCGCGTCCGCGGGGATCTGCGGTGACTCCTCCAGCGTGGTGCGGATCGGACCGCTGTCGCCGCGTGCCAGCGCGAGCAGCGTGCGCACCGACAGCAGGAAGTCGAAGAGCATCGGCAACCGGTTGGTGCTCCCGCCCTCGTCGCCGAAGTATCGCACCAGCTCCTGAGCGGCCACGTTGGCCTCGGCGAGGATGACCGCGTCGCCGCGCCGCCACGACAGGCGGTCGCGGTAGCGGGTGAGCAGGTCGAAGTCCTTGGGCGAGTTCGGGTTGCCCGGCTCGGTCAGCTCGATGATGAACGGTGCGGCGTCCATCCGGAAGCCGGCCACACCCAGCTGCAACCAGAAGCCGATGATCTTCTCGATCTCGACCCGGACGGCCTCGGAGGCGGCGTTGAGGTCGGGCTGGAAGCGGTAGAAGCGGTGGTAGTACCACTCCTGCGCTTGCTCGTCCCAGCTCCAGGTCTCCTCCTGGTGACCCGGGAACACCATTCCCTGCTTGCGGTCCGATGGCTCGCTGGGCGACCAGACGTACCAGTCGCGGTACGGGGACTCCCTGGACGCCCGGGCACTGCGGAACCACGGGTGCTCGTCGGAGGTGTGGTTCACGACAAGGTCGATGATCACCCGCAGGCCGCGGTTCGCGGCCTGGTGCACCAGCTCGGCGAAGTCGCCCAGTGTTCCGAGCCGCGGGTCGACCCCGTAGAAGTCGCTGACGTCGTAGCCGTCGTCGCGCTGGGGCGAGGGGTGAATCGGGTTCAGCCACAGGCAGGTCACGCCGAGCCGGGCCAGATAGTCCAGCCGACTGATCAGGCCCTTGATGTCCCCCACACCGTCGCCGTCGGAGTCCTGGAAGGAGTCGACGTCGAGGCAGTAGACGACCGCCTGCTCGTACCACCGGTCGACCATGCTGCCTCCTCGGCTGGCTCGGGTCCCGGGCCGTACGCTACTTCGCCGCCACGGCGACACCTGGCATCACGGGTCAGCGGCGGAACTCGGCTCGGACCCCGAGCAGCCGCACCGGGCGCCGCTGCTCGAACCGCTCCAGGGCAGCGAGCGCGGCTCGCTCCAGCACCTCGACGTCGCTCGTCGACTCGTCCAACGCCGAGCCGTGGGTGGTGGTGAAGAACGGCGCGAAGCGTACCTTCACCACCACCCGGTCCGCCGCCCGTCGTTCGGAACGAACGTCGGCCGCCACCTGGCGCGCCAGCGCGCGCACCTGCTCCGTGACCTGACTCCAGTCCTCGAGATCTCGCTGGAAGGTGACCTCTCGGCTGCGGGAGCGGGGCACGTACGGCGTACCCACCACAGGCGTCCGGTCCCGCCCGTTGGCCAGCCGGATCAGCCACGGACCGTTCGCCGGGCCGAACGCCGAGACCAGCTCGACCCGGCCCGCGGCGGCCAGCTCGGAAACGGTGGTGATGCCGAGACCGGCCAGCCGCTTGACGGTCTTGCGGCCGACGCCCCACAGCGCGTCGGGCTCTCGGTCACCGAGCACGTCGAACCAGGTGTCGGCGGTCAGTGCGAAGACCCCGGCGGGCTTGCCGAAGCCGGTGGCGATCTTGGCCTGCAGCCGGTTCTCCCCGATGCCGACCGAGCTCTCCAGCCGGGTGCGCGCGCGGACCAGGTCCTGGACCTCGCGGGCGTACGCCTCCGGGTCGTCGGTCTCCACCGCGAGGAACGCCTCGTCCCAGCCGAGCACCTCCACGACCGCGTCCAGCTCCCGCAGTGCCGCCATCACCTGGGCCGACACACCCTTGTAGTGCTCCTTGTCGACCGGCAGGAACACCGCCTCGAGACAGCGCCTGGCTGCGGTGCGCAGCGGCACCCCGGAGTGCACGCCGCAGGCTCGGGCGGCGTACGACGCGGTCGCGACCACCCCCCGCTTGGTCGGGTCACCGTCGCCGCCGACCACCACCGGCCGCCCGGCCAGCTCCGGGCGGCGCAGCATCTCGACCGCGGCGAGAAACTGGTCGAGGTCGACGTGGAGCACCCAGCGGGTCACGCCTGTGAACCGGCGTGCGCCCGGTCGTAGGCAGCCCAGACCTCCGGGCGCAGCCGACCGCGGTCGGCGACGTCGTGCCCGTGCGCCAGTGCCCAGCTGCGAACCTCCGCCGTGCTCGGCTCCCGCGGCGGCAACGGCGCGCCGGACGGCCAGGCGGTGACCACGACTTCGGCGAGCCGCTCCTCGGCGATCGAAGCCGCTGCCGCGGCCAGGAACCGGTACGTCCACTCCTGTGCCAGGCCGCGAGTCTCGCAGAAGGTGATCGGGACGCTCGGCCAGCGCACCTGACACTCCGCGATACCTTCGGCGACCACGCTGGGGCGGACCCGGTCGAGCTTGAAAACCGCCGAGTACCGGTCCTCGACCACCACCGCGGCCCGCGGCAACGAGGCGAGCTCGGCGAGCGCGTACCGCAGCCGCCCGGAGGTCAGCGTGCTGACCAGGTCGGCCAGGCTCTTGCGCTCCACCGCGGCGACCAGCTGGCCGTCGACCTCCACGCCGTAGTCACCGACCGGCAGCCCGCGCCGCGAGGTTGCCACCTGCTGGCGTCCGAAGCCGTACGCATGTCGCTCGTGGCTGTCGACGAGGATCTCGAGCTCGGCCATCCCCGATGCTCGGCTGGTGGGCAGCGTGACGTTGGGGCGCGCCTGCTTAGCGGTTCTCGCGGTCTGCCAGAAGATCACCTGGCGACCCCCGCGGACCCTCGTCAGCACGAACTGCGAACGGCTCTCGCGGCCCCGGTCAAGCACGAGGTCGATCGCCGCCCCCCGCCGCTCACACGAGCGGACCCCGACCCGCTCGACGATGTCCGCCCCCTCGGGCCACTCCGGTGCCCGGTGGCAGTAGACCTTCGCCGTCCGGGGCCAGGTGTCCCGTGCCTTGAGGACGACGCCGTCGCGACCGAGCGGGACCCGCAGCAGGTACGGCAGCGTCGACTCCGGGTCCGGGTTGCGGGCCACCACGAAGTCGTCGGGCACGAGGTCCAGTGTGGCAAAGTGGGTCCGGCTGCGGCGCCGGTGACTGGTGCCTACGCCACGGACCGCGGGGCGTCCAGCGCGTGGCGCAGCCCGGGGAGGAGGAATCCCGTCGGCCGCCACAGCCGCTCCATCTCCTCGGTGCTGAAGCGGGTGCGGTGCGACAGTGCCGCTGCGATGCAGCCGACCCACTCGGTCAGCAACCCGTCGAGGACCTCCCGACACGCCAGGAACTCGCCCACCGGTGTGCCGGACAGCAGCTCGAAGACACGGGGGCCGCCGGCGGCCGAGGTGACCGCCAGCCCACGCAACCGCATCAGCAGGTCGCCCCAGCCATCTCGCGACTGGACGAACATGTGGGCCAGCAGGGCCGTGCGTGTCTCGTCCAGCGGCGCCAGCAGCTCCCGGACCAAGGACAGCACCTGCGGGCAGGCGTACCAGTCAGGTCCGGCGACCATGCCGCTCGGCGAGGCGGCCGCCCGCCACGGCCCCAGGCCCGCCAACCGCAACCCGTCGTCGGCGACGTCGGCGACCACCTGCAGGGTCAGCGCCGCCTCCAGCCCCTCGCACAGCACCCCGGACATCCCGCGGTGCAGATCCGGTGTCTCGTTCGCCGCCATGCCGGTGATCGCTAGCACCTCCCGCCAGCGGGCCGTCCCGGGGGGCGGCCCGCTGATGCGCCGGACGAGCTGCTCGGCTGACGTTCGCGCCGCCGACACCGCCGTGACCCGTCCCACCGGCCGGGCGGTCGCGGCGGTCAGCGCGAGCACGCGGCGAGGGCCGAAGGAAAGGTCCGCGTCGAGCTGACGGGTGATGAAGTCGACCAGCTCGACCGGCGAGGCGAGTGCGACGGCGACTCCCTGGGCCAGCACCAGCGGGGTCAGCGGCCCGAAGGGCTGGTCGACGTCGAACGCGGCGGTCGGCCTTGGCCGGCGCCATCCTGGTGGTGCCTTCCGGCTGGTGGGGACGGTCGCGAGCAGTGCCGCCAGGTCGGCGCGGCACCGCCGCTCGTTGGCCGCACCGGTGACGGGCCCGACCGGCTCCCGCTCCAAGCACCAACGCAGCGGCAGCACCGACGCCCCGGGGGGCACCCAGTCCGCGCCGGGGTCGGTGCCGTCGGTCGGTCGGGCCCACAGGTGCAGCTCAGACAGGCCGCGCAGCGCCAACCCGACGGTGTACGCGAAGTCGCCCCCGATGCTGTCGGGGTCGAAGACGTTCTGCACCGTCCAGAACGGCCGCACCCTGCCGTTCGCGACATCAGGCGACACCTTGGTCACACCGCCACCTCCCTCACTGCTGACGGTAGGCGCGCCGTCCGGCAGCGGGGCGACTTGATCGCCGGCTGTGGACAGCTGGCCTGGCCGAGGAGGTGGCTTGATGCGGGTGGAACGGGCACGGCACCACGCCCGCCCTCACGGTCTATGTCTCGGCGCCTCCCTGGCCAGCCGACGTGGGCGGCTGCCCGTCAGCGGGCTTGGCCGCACGCTCGGAGTCCGGTGCAGACACGACCACTCGCAGCGCCGCGCGCAGCGTCTCCACGGTCTGTGCCCAGCCCGCGGCCTCGTGCCTCGCGGCCGCGAACTCGTCGTGGTCCCCGGTGGCCTCCGCCTGGTCGCCCCTGGTTCGCCAGGAGATCTCCTCTTCCGAAGCACGCCGCAGCAAGTGGCGGATCAGGTCCGCGTCGTGGCGGCACACCCGCGCGGCGGTGGCCGCATCGACCGACCCTTCGCCCTCGGGGTCGAGGTGCATGAGCGTCACCAGTTCCGGCGCCAACTCGCCAGGATCGGTGTCGGCATCCGCCCGTCGCCCGCTCAGCCGGGCCGCGAACGGCTCATCCGCGTCCTCCACCACTCCCCACACCAGTTGCAGTGCGTCCGCCAGGTGGGCCGGAACGAACGGCATGGCCGGCAACGTCACCACGGCGAACACTGAGTCGTCCACCAGCAGGTACTTGACGAGCGTGGAGCGACGGTTGAGGTCGCCGACCACCTCGGCGGCGCGAGTACGCCCCGCCAGGTCGCGGACGAGCGGCGCGACAATCTCGACCACCGGCATGTCCCGGCGTACCCGCACGTACATCACCGCCTCCCCGATCCAGACGGGAATGTCACCGTCGGCGTCCCTCACCGGCGGATGTCCGAACACCGGGGTGAGCGTCTCGTCGACCAGCCGCTGCAGGTCATCAGCGTCCTGCGGCGAGCAGATGGCGGGCGCCGCGCGCTCAGGCGCCACCGGAGGTGCCGGTGGCTCTACGGTGAGGAAGGACGGGTGCGCAACACTCCAGACCTCGCGGAACGCGCGCACGGTCATGACGGCGAGCCGATCGGCGTACGCGGGAGCCAGGTCGATGCGGTGGCCCGGCGGCTCGGTCGCGGACTCCTGGCCGGACTGGTCGGCGGGCGTCTCCCATCCGAGTGCGGTCAGCAGCCGTTCGCCGGACTCGTCGACGGCGAAGCCTGGGGCAAGGCCTGCGTTGCCCGACACCTCGCAGCGGATCCGACCACCGTCGGCATCGAACCGAACGTACGGCGCGGCGCCGTCGCCCTCGGCAATCCCGGCCAACTGGATGACCAGATGGTCGCCGTCCCCCATCGCCGAGATCTGGTCGCCCAGCCAGCGCCGGAACCCCTGCCATGCCTGATCGTTGGCGCGGTCGAAGTCGAACTCGGCCTGCTCGCTCATGTGTCCTCCCGGACGGTCGGGAGGCAGCCGGCGGGAACCGCCGACGGCCCGGCTTGGCCGGTCAGCTGTGGCTGAACGGCCCGGGTCTTCTCCGGAGGGCACCGTGTCGGGCGACGCGGTTGCCGGTCGGCCACGTCCGGAGGCGTGCGGCCGACGAACCACCGGCGTTGGGGGCGCCGGTGCTCTGGACCCGATCGGCTCCGCAGGAGCGGTGCCAACAACAATAATTTTACGGCCCTGCGGTGACAGTTCGGGCCGCTTTCACGCCGGTCGCGGGTCCAAGGGCAGGCGGCGACGTTACGGTGCTGACTCGGTGCCGAGCGCGAGGAAGGATTGCCCCGATGGTGGTTCGTGACATCTGTGGTGACGACAACGGCATGAGATGGGACTGACCCCGCCGTGCCCAACATCAGCTGTGTCACCGAACGGATCTGGACCGGAGGCGACCTGCCGGCTGAGCGGGGCGAGGACGCCCTTCGCGGCGAGCTCGAAGCGATCGTCGCCCGGGGTATCAGCCACGTCGTCGACTGCCGGATGGAGTGGTCCGACGAACGGTTCTTCGCCACTCACGCCCCCGACGTCGGCTACCTGCACCATCCCCAAGACGACGCGGGGCAGCTGATCCCCGACGCCTGGTGGGAGGAGGGCACGGCCTGGGCACGGCAGGCACTGGAAGACGCCTCGGCGCAGGTGCTGCTGCACTGCCACATGGGGATCAACCGGGGTCCGTCTCTCACGTACGCGCTGCTGCTCACGCTGGGGATCGGTCGCGTCGAGGGGCTGGACCTGGTCCGGGGGGCTCGTCCGATCGCCGCCATGGACTACGCCGAACAGGCCTGCGACTGGTGGCTCCGCCGCACCGGCGGCGACGACACGACCAGGGCCGCGGCGCAGCGAGACATCGCGAGATGGCGAGAGCACAACCCGCTCGACGTCGTTCGCGTCATCCGTACCGCTCAGCTCGACCGCGGGGCGTAGGGCCGCACGGACCGCAGCCCGCTGGCCCGCCGGACCGGTCTGTCGACCGCCCGCTCGAGAGCGGCCCGGGTGCCGATGATTCGGACGTGGTGCTTGGCCCGGGTCACCGCGGTGTAGATCAGCTCGCGGGACAGCAGCGGCGACTCCGACGGTGGCAGTACCACCGTCACCCGATCGAACTCGCTGCCCTGGCTGCGGTGCACGGACATGGCGTGCACGGTCTGGACGTCAGCGAGCCTGCCCGGGGCGAACAGCTCGACGGCCCCCTCCCGCCGGAACGCTGCCTGCGGCTGCCCCTCGTGGTCGACGACGACGCCGGTGTCGCCGTTGAACAACCGCAGCTGGTAGTCGTTGGACGTCACCAGCAGCGGCCGTCCGAGGTACCACTGGCCGTCGCTGGCGTAGCCCGGGCAGCCCTCGGTGATCCACCCCTCGATCTGAGCCGCCCACCGCGCCACACCGTACGGGCCCTCGCGGTGTCCGCACAGCACCCGGTGCCGATCCAGCGCGGTGAGCGCGGCCTCGGCGTCGCCGGCGCGAGCTGCCTCGACCAGCACCGTGCCGGCCGCCAGCACGTCGTGGCGGAACGCGTCCGACGACCAACCGGAGGCCGGGTCGGCGTCGACGAACTCGATGCGGTCGTGGCCCGCGTCGAGCACCGCGCCGAGCCGCTCGATGGAGCCGGTACGGATCGCCTCCGCCAGGTCCTGCAGCTCGGGGGCGGCCCGGTGGTTCTCGGTCAGCTCAACCACGCCGGCGGTCAGCGCCCGCTGCCGCTCGGCGTCGCCCAACGCGTCGAGGTCCCTCGGGACGAGGGAGGCCACCTCGTCGGCGGGTGCCGCCCCGGGCGGGGGGGTGCGGTGAACCAGGTCGTTCAGCACCGCGCCGACCTCGACCGACGACAGCTGGTTGGGGTCGCCGACCAGGACCAGGCGCGCATCCGGGTGCAGCGCCTCGATCAGCCGTGCCATCAGCGTCAGCGACACCATCGAGGCCTCGTCGACGACCACCACGTCGTACGGCAGCCGGTTGTTGCGGTCGTGCCAGAACCGGGTCCGCTGGTTTCGCGACCGGCCGAGCAGCCGGTGCAGCGTCACGGCGTTCAACGGTCCCAGCCGGTCACGGTCCTGTTGGTCGAGGTCCTGCGCCGCCCCCTCCGCGGCTTCGCTCATCCGGGCCGCCGCCTTGCCGGTCGGCGCCGCCAGCGCCACCCGCAGCGGCGGGCCGGGCTGGTCCTGCAGCAGCGCCAACAGCCGGGCGAGCGTCGTGGTCTTCCCGGTGCCCGGGCCGCCGGCGATGATGCCGAACCGCCGGTACGCCGCCACCACCGCCGCCAGCCGCTGCGGGTTCGGTGCCGGGCCGTGGAACAGCCGGCCGAGCGCCGCGCTCAGCCGTTCGCGGTCCGGACTCATCGGCCCGGCCGCCATCGCCGCATCGACGTAGCCGGCGACCAGCCGCTCCTGCCGCCAGTACCGGTCCAGGTAGAGCAGCCCGTCGACGAGCCGCAGCGGCCGCTCGGCCGGCCCGTCGTATCCCGCCGCGACCAGCCGGCTGGCCTCGATCGCGCCAAGCCACTCGGCTGCCGGCGGCCACGGCAGCGCCGAGACCTCCTCCGCCGACAGCGCCTCGACCGCGGTCGACCGGGACAGGTCGGCGACCGCCACGCACACCGAACCGTGGTGGACGCCGCGCACCGCCAGCGCGACGGCGAGCAGCACCGATTCGTCGCTCTCCCCCAGCAGCCGGCGCAGCCGGAGCGCGACGTGCACGTCGGCGTAGCCGAGCACCCCGGCGCGGTTGAACTGCTCGAGCAGCCCGGTGGCGCGGCGTACCAGGGCGGTCGGCTCGGTGCTGACCGGGGTCACGACACGCCGCCGTGCAGCAGGTCCGACAGCTCGCTGATCAGCTCCGGCGGCGGCGACCAGGAGAACACGCCGGACGGCACGGCATCACCGCCCGGGGCCCCCGGGCCGGACATGCCGCGCAGGAACAGGTACAGCACCCCGCCGAGATGACGGGCGGGCCGGTAGCCGGGCTGGCGCCAGCGCAGGTAGCGGTGCAGCGCCACCGAGTACAGCAGCGCCTGGACGGGGTAGTGCGCGCGCCTCATCTCGCGAGCCAGCGCGGCCGGCCGGTAGTCGGCCACGGTGAGGTCCTCTCCCCCTCCCAGCCGGTTGGTCTTGTAGTCGACGACCAGGTAGCGCGACGTGCCGTCGTCGGCGCGGACGCGAAGGACCGCGTCGATGCTGCCGGTGAGGAACCCGCGCAGCCGGCGCTCGGCGATCAGCGGCACGGCCAGGTCGTCGGCGTACCCGGCGAGCGGGTCGTCGGGACCCAGGTGACGCCGCAGCAGCTCCGCGAACTCCCGCACCCGTACCGTGCCGCTCGGGGGGTCGCCCCCGGCCAGCGGCAGCTCGAACTCGAGCTCGTCCAGCCGGTCCTTGGAGTCGATGTCGACCAGCCGCCGACCGCCGGCGACCGGGCCGAGTGGGGTGCGCAGCGACGGCAGCAGGGCGGCGGCCAGCTCGTCCGGTTGCAGGTCGAAGCGCTCGCACCCCGCCGCCTCGCAGCCCCGCCGCAGCTCGGCGCTCAGGTCGGCGACGGCGAAGTCGACCCGCTCGAGCACCCGGTGCACCAAGGTGCCGAACGCGGCACCGGGCGGGAAGCCGGCCATCGGCGACGCCGCCGCCTCCGGATCCACCGTTGGGGTTGACCCCTCCGCCAGGGGCTCGACCGGCTCGTCCAGGGTGCCGGGCGCCTCGGGCTCGCTGACCGCGCTGGCCGCGCCCGACGCCTCGTGCAGACCAGCCGTGATGCCGGTGTACGACGCGCGCCCCCAGACCCGGTCCAGGGTCCGGTCGAACGAACGCACCTGCAGGGTGGACCGCGGCGGCGCGGGGCGCGGCAGCCGCCCGCCTGGACCGCCACCGGCGACCTCCACGCTCACCAGGCCACCGCTATCCGCGGACAGGGTGCGGAACCGCGCCCGGACGGCGGTGTCGTCCGGAAGTTTCACCCGGTCGGGGACGGCGCCGTCCTCGGCCGCCTCCGCGAACAGCAGCCGGTGCAGCGCCGCACCCTCGGTGTTGTTGCCCGGAACCCAGTACGTCACCGCCTGGCACCGGGCCCGGGTCAGCGCCACGTAGGCAAGCCGCAGCGACTCTCCGGAGTCCTCGGCGAGGTAGCGGGTCCTGCGGTCTTCGTAGCCCGGCCCGGTCGGTCCGCCGACGTCGAGCACCCGACCGGCGTTCTCGTCATGCAGCCGCATCAGATCGGGCTTGGCCTTGACCCACCGGTCCCACAGGAACGGCGCATAGACGACCGGCCATTCCAGCCCCTTGGCCCGCCAGATCGTCGTCACCTGCACCGCCTCGGCGTCCGACTCCAGCCGCCGGCTGCGTTCGTCGTCGAAGTCCCGCGCCGCCTCCGCCCGGCGGTGCTGCAGCCATTGCAGCAGCGACGAGACCCCGGCGTACCCCTCGGTGGCGGCCCGGTGCAACGCCTGGGCAATGTGGCGGAGGTCGGTGAGCCGGCGCTCGCCGTCCTCGCGGGCCAGCACCCGTTCGACCATGCCGGTGGCGGTGACGGCCTCGTTCAGCGCCGCGATCCCCTGATCGGCCAGCACCTCGGCCCACCGTCGCAGCCGCGATCCGAAGGCATCCAGAGCGGTGTCGTCGGCGGTCGCCAGCTCGGCCGCGGTCCACCCCACGAAGTCGGTGAGGGCGGCGTTGCGGGCGAGCACGGCGCGGTGCGGCTGCTCCAGCGCGGTCAGCAGCACCAGCCAGTCGTGTGCGGCGGCGGAGCGGTAGACCGAGTCGGTCCCCAGGAACACGACCGGCACGTCCAGCCGGGCGATCGCGTCGCGGATCGTCTCGCCGTCCTCGTTGCGGTGCACGAGGACAGCGAGATCGGCGGGTCGTAGCCGCCGCCAGTCCTGATCACGGCGTTCGACGATCTCGGCGCCGGAGGACAGCAAGCCCACCACGTCCGACGCGACATCCTCCGCGACGAGCCGACGGGCCTCCTTGACCACCACCTTGGCCGTGATCGGCTTGTCGAACTGTGCGCGAGGCGCCCAGCGGAGCCGCACGGGGGCGCTGTCCGGCGCCCCGCGCAGCGTCGGCTCCCGATGTGCGGCGCCGACCTCGTGCACGCGGATGTCGGGGTGTCCCAAAGCAGCCTCGCCGAGCAGCCGGCCGAGCCCCCGCACCAGCGGCCGGTCACTGCGCCAGTTGGTGCCGAGGGTCTGCTCGTCGGCGGCGGCCTTCTTGGCCAGCAGGTATGTCATGACGTCGGCGCCGCGGAAGGCGTAGATCGCCTGCTTGGGGTCGCCGATGAGCACCAGGGTGCGGTGGCCGTGGAAGGTCCGCTCCAGGATCTGCCATTGCACCGGGTCGGTGTCTTGGAACTCGTCGACGAGCACGATCTGGTAGCGCTGGCGGATCCGCTGGCACGCGTCCTCCCCGGTCTGGGGATGGGTCAGTGCCGCGTGCAGGTAGCTGAGCAGGTCGTCGTAGTCCATCACCCGCATCGCGCGCTTGCGTCGGGCCACCTCGCTGCGCGCCCGGCCCGCGAACGCCACCCGGACACCGGCGTCGGTGCCGGCCGCGGCGTTCGCCGGCTCCAGCCGTGCCGACGGATCCCCGACCGCCTCGGCCGCGATACCCGCCGCAACGCCGAAGCCGAACGTGTCCACCGGCGGCGAGCTGTCGGCTCGGCCGTAGTCGCCGACGTACAGGTCGGTGGCGGCGTCGTGGACCAGGTCGTTGGTCGTCTCGGCGAAAGTGACGTCGGAATCGAGGTCGGCGGCGATGCCGAGGCCGGCCAGCATCTGGTGACAGAAGCCGTGGGTGGTGGCGATGAGGGCGGCGTCGAAGTCGGCGACCGCCCGGGCCAGGCGTCGGTACCGAGCCCGCACCTCGTCGTCGGGACCGCTCGCCAGGAAGCGGACCAGGTCGTCGGCGGAGCCCCGAGCGGCCTCGGCGTCGGCCAGCGCGGTCGTCACCCCGGCCAGCCGCTCGCGCACTCGCTCACGCAGCTCGGCCGTTGCGGCGCGGCCGAAGGTGACGAGCATCAGCTGGTCGACCTCCACCACGCCGGCGGCGAGGTAGCGCACCGCCAACCCCGCGATGTTGTGGGTCTTGCCGGTGCCGGCGCTGGCCTCGAGCATCGCTGTCTGCCTGCCCGTGGGCAGGTCACCGCAGAGGTCGAACACCGGGGCCGCGCTCACTCGACCACCTCCGCGGCCTGCAGCGGTGACCAGATCCGGCGTGCCAGCTGGCCGAAGAGGTGGGGTTCGTCAGCGAAGCTCGCCGCCGGGTCCGGCGCTGCGGCCAGCAGGTCGGCGAAGCCGCGCAGGCCGACCCGCTCGTGGTCCGCGTCGTCGTACTCCCCCCAGGCGGAGCTCTGCCCGTCCTGGCGCCACTCCTTGGCCGCCAGCGTGGCGGCGGTGTCGGGGTTGACGCCGCTGCCACGACGTTGCGCGTACGCGCAGGCGGTCCTGGGCGGCACCGGCAACGGTCGGGTCAGGCCGGCGCGGTAGAGGTCGACGAGCGCGGCCAGGTGTCCTCGCGCGTCGGCCGCGAGCATGCCGGTGAGCGTCGAGACGGCGGTCCCCCTCGCGCCACGGCCGATGGTGACCGCGGTCCAGTTCCGGCCGGGCAGCTGCGCGCACAGCGCCAGCAGCTGGACCCAGGCGCGGATCCGGTGCTTCGCGGACAGCTTGGAGTACTCGATGCGGACCACCCGGTTCCCGTACACCCGGGGGACGGTTCCGTCCACCCGCATGCCGGACGGCAGGTCGAGGCGGACATCCACCGTCTCGGCGGCCTTGGATCGCAGCTCTCGGCTGCGTTCCAGCAAGGCCGTCACGTTGTCGACGACAGCCTCCAGCTCCGTCGCGCCGAGCCCGCCGGGGGGCAGCCCGCCGCGCAGGCGCTCGACGTGGCACGCCGCGTCCCGCGATAGCCCGGCGAGCCCCGCCCGCAGCAGCCGGTCCCCGACCGCCCACAGCTCGAGGCCGTCCGGGTCGACGGGCACGGCGTCGGACGGCTGCTCCTGCTCGTCGGCGGTCCGCAGCTCGAGCCGCTCGCGCAGGAAGCCGCGCACCGGGTGCTCGAGGAACCGGATCAGGCTCTCCAGCGACACCGTATCCACCGGCGCCGCCGGCAACGGCGCTTCCAGGAACGGCCGGCGGGCGGTCTGCCCCTCGCGGAGTGCCAGGCTGCCGTCGTAGGACGCGGTGTCGAAGCTGAACGCCTGCGGTCGTCCCAGCCGGCCCGGGATGAAGTTGCGGGCGTCGAACGGCTGCAACGGGTGCGCGACGACCACCCGGTCGCGGACCCGCCCGGCGGAGACGGTGGCGCTGCGGTCGAGCACGTCGAGCAGCTCACCGAGCGGGACCGCGGGCGGGCGCTCGGCGCCGTTGCGTTCGTCGGCCCCGGTGTAGAGGACGACGAGCCGCTGCTGCGCGGCGAGAATCGCGTCGAGGAAGAGCTGCCGGTCCTCCGAGCGCCGGTCGCGTTCGCCCACGCGGGGGATGCGGGAGAGGACGTCGTCGCCGTCCACCCGGGTGCCGCGGGGGAACACCCCGTCGTCGAGCCCGAGCAGGCACACCACCCGGTGCGGCACCGACCGCATCGGCACCATGGTGGCGACGGTGAGGTGGCCGGTGCGGAAGTTGGCCCGGGTGGGCCGACCGGCGAGCCGGTCGCCGAGCAGCGCTCGCGCGTCGGAGAGGCCCAGCAGGGGCGTGCCGGATCCGTTCGCAGCGGTGGCGGCCACATCGGCGAGGATCGTCCGCGCCTGGCTGAGCTGCCAGGCGTCGCGGGGAGCCACGTCGACGAAGGCGGCGAGCGCACCGGTGAGCGCGGCCATCCACCGGTCGAGCGGCTGCTCGCGGGTGAGCTCGCCGACGGCGGCGTCGAGCCGGTCCAGGAGCTCGGCCAGCCGGCCGACGAGCTCGATCTCGGTACTGTCGATATCGTCGAGCGGCAGCGCCGCACCGAGCGGCCGCAGACCTTCCTCGTCCATGGCGACGCCCGCCAGGATCCGGTCCAGCCCGTGCTCCCAGGTGTTCTGCCCGATCCCGCGGAGCCCGTACGCGTCGCGGGCGTGCGCGTCGAGACCCCAGCGCACCCCGGCCCGGCGCACCCACTCCCCGATCCGGTCCAGCGCCTCCTCGTCAAAGCCGAACCTGCGTCGCACCGGCTGCATCGCGGCCAGGTCGAGCACCTCGGAGGCGGTCAGCCGCGCGTCGGCCAGGTCGAGCAGCCGGCCGGCTACTCCCAACACCGGGTTGGTCTGGCGCAGCGAGCGGTCGGCCAGCCGGAAGGTCAGGTGGTGTCCGGGATGGGCGTGGCCAGCGGCACCGTCGGCGTCGTCGAGCGTCTCGACGCCGAGGCTGGCGCTGATGAGCGGCGCGTACGCCTCGATGTCGGGGCACATCACGATGATGTCGCGCAGCTCGAGGGTGGGATCGTCGGCGAGCAGCCCGAGCAGCACCTCGCGCAGCACCTCCACCTGGCGGTGCCGGCCATGGCAGGCGTGGACCTGTACGGAGCCGTCGGTGTCGCTGAGGGTGTGGGAGCCGGGGTCCGGTGGCCGGTCTGCGTGCAGGTCGGCCTGGACGGTGCCGAGCAAGGTCTTCGGGGTTGTGGGCGGCTCGAGATGCTCGTCGACAGCCATTGCCGTGTGAGCCGCGAGGCGCACCTGCATCTCGCGGGCGTCGCGGCCGAGAGAGCGCAGCAGCGGGTGTTCGGGCACCTCCCGGGTCGGGTCGGCGCGGCGGGTCGAGACGGCCACATCGCCGCCGACCGCCTGCTGCAGCTGCCGCCACAGACCGTTGGAGGGGTGGGGCAGCCAGAGGTGGACGTCGCGGTGCTCGGCAAGCGCGGCGATGACCGCGAGCTGGTCGGTCGCCAGCCGGGTGGGCCCGAAGATCGAGACCCGCTCGGGCAGGTCGACCAGCTGGGGCTGCTCCCGCAACCGCTGGCAGACCGGCCCCAGCCGTTCGGCCGGGCTCTCGGTCCCGAGGTGTTCACGCAGCCGCCGCCAAAGCTCCGCCTGCCACGCCAGATCGCGATCGAGGGGCTGGCCGTACCCGTCCGTGTCGTCGCGTCGCCGCCACGCCTGCAGCATCGGCGGTCTCTCGGCGGCGTACGCCGTGAAGAGCCCGGCAAGCTTCTGCGCCACGGCCATGCGCCGGCCTTGGTTGACGCCGCCTTCCACCAGACCGAGATGACGGCCCAGCGTGCGGCACCACTCCTCCCCTGCGCAGTCGTCGATGACGTCCAGCAGCGGCCAGGGCAGTCGCCGCTCGGCCCACGGATCGTCGTCGGCAGCGATGCCGGTGGTGGCGGTCAGCGCCTCGCGCACCAGGCGACCCGGCGGGGGGAAGTGGACGTTCGCACAGACGCCGTCGGAGTCTTCCGGCTGGGCGCCGAGGCTGGTGGACAGCGACTGGGCGATCCAGCGCTCCACGCCGCGGGACGGCACCGCGACGACGTCGGGCTGGAACGGATCAGAGGGGACCCCGGACAACAGCTCAGCGAGTGCTCGGACCAGCACGTCCGCGCGCTCGGCCCGGTGCACCTGCAGCCCCATCCCTGCTCCCCGCACTCGCCACCCGCCCGCGCTTGGCGCTGGCGTGGTCGCGAGCCTATGGGAGCCCACCGACAATGATCTCGATGGTGTCACCGAGGACGAACTGGCCGGACTTTGTGCTACGGTGACGCACATGGAGTCGTCGGTAGGTGTGCGTGAGCTGCGACAGAACCTGAGTCGTTATCTGGAGCGGGTGAAGGCCGGGGAGGCATTCGTCGTGACCGAGCGCGGCAGCGAGGTCGCGCGCCTGACGCCCTCCGGTGGTCGCCAGAGCGGGCTGGCGCGACTGATCGCCGAGCGAGGCGCATCGATCCCACAGGGTGACTTGATCGCCCGCCTCGGGCCGCGGCATCGCCCCGCCGGCCGCTCGACGGCGGACGTGCTCGCCGAGCAGCGAGCTGAACGCCGCTGAGTACCGGTAGGACGCTCGCGTACCTGGACACCTCGGCGTACCTGAAGCTGATCGTCGACGAGCCCGAGTCCGCGGCGCTGGAACGCGAGCTGGGAGGCTGGTCGGCCTGGACGTCGAGTGCGCTGCTCGGCGTGGAAGCCGTGCGTGCCTGTCGGCGCCTCGGCGAGTCCGTCGCCGCTTCGGCGGAGGAGGCACTGACCGGCATCGCGCTCATCCCCATCGACGACGAGGTGCTGGCGATCGCGCGACGCCTCGACCCCAGTGAGCTGCGGTCACTGGATGCCGTACACCTGGCGACCGCACTGAGCATCCGCGACGATCTCGGTGCCCTGTTCAGCTACGACGCCCGGCTGACCGCCGCAGCCACTGCTGCCGGCTTGCACGTGCTCGGTCCAGACTGAGAGTCGGAGCCGTCAGGCAGTGCAGGCCCCGACCTCAGCCGCTCTTGACCAGTCCGATCACGTGGCCCTCGGGGTCGCTGAACTGCCCGAGCGAGAGCCCCGGCATGACCTCGTCGGGACCGAAGAGGCGCTGACCGCCGAGGCGCTCGGCAGTCGCGAGCGACGCTTCGATATCGGGCACCTCGACGTAGAACGTCACGTGGCCCTCGTACCCGTCGGGTCCCTGGCCGACTCCGCCGCCGATGCCGGCGCCGTCGGAGTTGGTGTTGCCCTCCCGGGCGATCATGCCGTAGTTCATGGCGTTGTCCGCGTCGATGTCCCACCCGAACAGCTCGGCGAAGTACCGCTGCAGCTTCGGACCGTCCTTGCCGATGACCTCGAAGTGCACGACTGGCTGTCCCATCGGAAAGTCCTCCCGTCTGGCCGGCTGTCCCGGCTGTGGTCGCTAACCGTCTCAGACTTGTCGCTGGCCGAGAACTCATCGTGCCGAGCGGTTGAAGAAGAAGCTGCTTCGATAGCGGCATGACCGGTGACGAGGAAGTTCCCCGCGTTGTCTTCGCCAGCCGGGAGATCGCGGCCAGCGCTGAGCAGATCTTCGAGCTGATTGCTGACCCCGCTCACCAGCCTCGCTGGGATGCGGTGGCAGATCGAGCCGATTGACTCGTCGCGGACGCGCGTCACCCACACCTACGACTGGACCGAGTTGACCGAGTTGACCGACGAGAGTCGCCTGCCGCGTGCTCGGGCAACCACGTCCGACAAGCTTCGGACCTCGCTGGACCGACTCGGCGCCCTCGCCGAGGAGCAGTAGACGCTCACACCGGATCGATCACCCTGCTCACGATCCAGGCGTGCTTGCCGACCTGCCGTCCGCGGGTGAACCCGTACTGCTCGAAGAGTTCGACGGTGGCGCTGAACAGGAACCGGCCCGGCGCCTCGCGGCCGGTGGTCACCTCGGGGATGGCCTCGACCAGTCCGCCGCCGTCATGGGCGATCTGGTCGAGCGCACCTTCCAGCGTCGCCCGTGCGATGCCCTGACCGCGATGCAACTTGTCGGTGTAGAAGCAAGTGATCCGCCAGTCCGGGCGCGGCGGCGGGTCCTTGTCGTACTCACGCTTGTGCTTGATGCCAGGGAGCTCCTCGGGACTGCCGTACTGGCACCACCCCTGCACGGCGCCGTCGTCGTCGAGGGCGAGCGCGGCGTGAGCGCCGCTGGTACGGACCCGGTCCTCCTTGACGGCTCGATAGCTGATCCCCTTCTGGCCGCACTCCGGGTGGTAACCGATGCACCAGCACCCGCCGAAGATCCCGTTGTTGCGCTCGACCAGCTCAGCGAAGGCATCCCACGTCGAAGCGTCGAGGTTACGGATCCGGTACGACATCGTGAGGTCCCTCCCAACGCGAGTGCTCCCATCTTCCCCGCCAGTGTGGTCGACGCGCACCTGTCAGCCGTCGAGAGCGGCAGCTACTCCCGTGTGAGCGAAGTCAGCGCCCTTGTACAGCAGCGGCTCGCCCGTTGTCTCCGCGAGTGCGAAGGCGAAACAGTCGCCGAGGTTGAGTCGGGCGGGGTGCCCGCTGCCCTTGCCGAAGTCACGGTACGCCTGGCGGGCGACCGCTGCGTGGTGCTCGGTGAAGGCTTCGACGACGATGCCGGCCTGCTCGATCAGCTCGTCCAGCCGCCTGCTGAGCACCGGGTCGCGGTTGGAGTCCACAACGGCGGCGGTTTCGACGTACGACGGTGCCGAGAGGCGGGGAGAGGCGGCACGGACCAGAGCGTCGATGTAGCGCTCGGCGTCGTCCTCGTTGCGCAGCACCGCAACCAGCCCTGAGGAGTCGACGATCACCGGGGCAGGCCCCGGTCGTCGTACAGCAGTGCGCCGTGGTCGGCTTCGCGGAGCTCCGGGGTCCAGCGCGCGCCGGAGTCGGCGGCCAACCTGCGCAGGCGCTCGGACCGGGCCGCTGTCTCGTTGTCGTCGACCTCGAGACGCTGCAGCCGCTCCCTGACCGCAGTCGTGATCGCGCCCGTCACCGTCTCGCCGGTGCGGTCAGCCAGGTCTCGGGCCAGTCGGGACGTCTCCTCGTTCTTGATGTTCAGCGCCATTCTGCCATGGTATATGGATACGGGTAGATGTCTACCTCCAGTTGGAGTCACGAGCCGAGGACGTGCCTCCCGAGGCGAATCTCCCGGCGCTTCGCGGGCCAGGGCCAGCGGGCGGTCGGGAGATCACCCCGCCCCATCGCGGGACGGGCGCAGTGCGAAGCTTCGACCCGTGAACCTCGCCGCCGAGCTGGCGCTGAGACAGGCGATCTTCGACGCCTTGGCCGTGGTAGTGGCGGACACCGGCGTGGTGACCCGCGAGCAGCTGAGCGCGTTCCCGGTCGGCGGCACCGATCGCCGCCTCATCGACCAGTCCCGCGGCATCTGGAGTCCCCGCGATGCGCCACGCTGGCTGTGGTGTCGTCTCCGGACGGACCGTACGAGGACGCGGCGATCGAGGGCGGACTGTTCCGCTACGACTACCGCGCCGGCTCCACCGGGGGCGACAACACCAAGCTACTGGCCGCGTACGAGCTGCAGCTGCCGATCATATTGCTGCGGAAGGTCGACAACGGCGTCTATGTGCCGATCTTCCCCGTCTATGTCGTGGCCGACGACATGCCGGCGCGCCGATTCCTGCTGGCCGTGGACGAGAACCTGCGCTTCCTGGCGGAGGCGGGGCAGCACTCGATCGCGGAACGTCGCTACGCCGAGCGGATCGCCCGGCACCGGCTGCACCAGGCGGAGTTCCGCGGCCGGGTGCTCCGGGCGTACCGGACGCAGTGTGCGGTTTGCTCCCTGCGCCACGGTCGGCTGCTCGATGCCGCGCACATCATCGCCGACCGCGAGCAAGGCGGCGAACCGCTGGTGTCCAACGGCTTGAGCATGTGCAAGATCCACCACGCGGCCTTCGACTCCAACCTGTTGGGTGTCTCCCCCGACTACACCGTGCACATCGACCGAGAGCTACTGCACGAGACGGACGGTCCGATGCTGCGCCATGGCCTCCAGGAGATGCACGGCCGGGTCCTGCTGCTGCCCGAACGTCGGTTGGAACGCCCCGACCAGGACCGGCTCGCCACCCGGTGGGCCGGGTTCGGCCAGGCGAGCTGAGGTGCCGCCGGCCCGCGACACCCGGGTCCCGGCGGCGGCTGTGGACGAGCACCGACGCCACCCACCGATCTGGTCCATGCTCCCGGCATGGCAGACGACGACATCCCGCCGCTGCGACGGCCGGAGGACACACCACCGATCCGCACCCAGGCGGACCTGTGGCGGCACTGGCGCTCGCTGATGGGGCCGTTGGGCTTCTCCGAGCGACTGCTGTGGATCCTGTTCCTGCAAGCCGACGGGCGGGTGACGCCGGTGCTGCAGCAGATCTGCGACCTGCCGACACTGCCCGAGCCGCGCCTGGTCGACTCGTTGATGCAGATCCTCCAGCGTGTCTGCGAAGACCTGGGAAACGGCTCGGTCGCCGTGTTGCTGTCTCGCCCCGGGCCAGCCGGTATCACGGCGGCAGAGCGCACCTGGGCCCGGCGGCTGAGCGACGCCGGGACGGCTGGCGGGGTCGCACTGTGGCCGGTGCACCTGGCCAACGACCACGAGCTGGTCGTGGTCTCCCCCGACGACCTCGCGCTGCCCCGTGCCGCGACCGGCTGACCGCCGGCTTGTCGGCTAGGGCTGGGGAGACCAGCCGGCCGCCAACCAGCCCGCGACCCGGCGCACGTAGGCGTCATAGTCGCGTCCTGCCGACACGGCTGCCTCGGCGACGAAGTCGAGGTTGAGGTCCACGTACTCCTGAGTGAGGACGTTGCGGAGCCCGACCGAGCGGCGCAGCCCCTCAGCCAGCTCGCGCGGCAGGACGCCACTCGCCTCCAAGGCGTCGAATGAGCTCCGGTAGTCCGGCGGGGCCCTCCGGCTCGTCGTGGCGGCGATGTGGCTGTTCACCGAGACGGCCAGGTCGAAGAGCTGGGTGAGGATGCGTTCCACCGCATGTCGCAGCAGGCGTTCGGTCCGCAACCGCCCCGCCGAGACTTCGCCTGCTGTTCGAAGGTCGTCGAGCAGGTCGCGCATCGACGCCAGCCGCGCCTGGATGACGCGCTGGTCCAGTTCACGCGAGTTCACCGCGACATCAGCTCCAGGTCGAGCCGGCGCAGCCAGTCGGTGTCGAGGCGCTCCATGATCGCGGCGATCTGAGCGTTGGCGAAGTCACCGGGACTGCGCTCGTACAGCGGGTCCACCTCGACCAGCGCCCTTTCGCGGGCCACCGGCCCGCCAGGTTGAGGACCATCAGGTCGAGGTCGTCGTACTCCAGCCGCCGCGACACCACGTCGAGGAGGGTCAGGACGTCGCCGTCGCCCCGGCCGAAGCGGACGGCGACGTCGACGTCTCGCGGCTCTCGGCCGGTCACCAGCACGCTGCCGAACACCACGAACAGGTGAACGCCGTGCACCGCGCAGATGCTCGCTAACTCACCCGCCCTGGTCAGATCGAGGAATCGCTGGTACGCCTCGTGCGGTTGCAGCGGCGCGCCAGGCGTCAGTCTGCGGCATGGCGCGTCGGTGCAGCGGCGGCTCCTAAACTATCCCGCTCGGCAGCCGGCGTGAAAGGTGCTGCGACGAAGGCTGGGGCCGCTGGTGACATGCCGGCCGTGCTCGAGGGTGAACCCGCGCTCCCAGTCCGAGATCGACTGGGTCCGGTTCATCTCGTGCTGGCCGTTTCCGGCGAGGCTGAGCCGGAGCGTCATCGGGACGTCGGACACTGCCGCCGCGTTGCGGACGGTGCCGATCGGCTGCCCCTCTCTGAACCAGGTGATGTGGCGCCTGGTCACCTCGACTGCAAAGGCGAGCGCCCGTCCGTTGATGGGAACGTTGTGGACGGTCCGGCTCCACCGGGTGCCGTTGCGGGCCTTCGCGCCGATCTTCACCGCAGAGTGGTGAGCGGTGACGTTGGCGACCGTGATGTTCTGCGCGCCGCAGTCGCGGTCGCGGGCTCGGGCGGGGATGAGCTTGATCTTGGCGTGGTAGTCCTGCGAGTTGGTCTCGGTCGAGGTCGTCCGGAGCCGGACCTCCCATCGTCCGTACCGCATGCGATTTCCGCGCATCGTGGCCGTGGTCTTGCCGTGGTCGCCGGGCCCGTCGACGTTGTCGCGCTGACTGTCCAGCATCAGCCCACCGTTGTGCGAGGAGGCACGGCCGCTTCCGTTGGACCCGTCACGCCACCGCCCGTGCGGCTTGGTCCCTCGGGAGGGCGGGCTGGTCAGCGACTCGCCCGACTCCCAGGCGAAGTCCCACAGCGAGCGTCCCCAGCCGTACCGGTGACTGGCGGTCGTCGAGGCCGTGTTCCGGAAGGCCGGGACGGGCACCGCGCTCGAGGGAGACACCCTCACGGGTTGCTGCGCCTGCCCCTGCGGCTTCACACCCGTGGCGGCCCTCCCGCCGCTGCCCGCCGGCCTGCGGACGTGGACGTACGTCGGGAAGGACGGGAACCAGCCGATCCGGTTGCCGTTGCGCGAGTAGTTCCCCTCCCGCACCCGGTAGGTGACGTACCCCGGCGAGTGAGCCACGACATGGAACTTCCCGAAGCCGAGCGGGCCGGTCGTGGTCTTGTCGAGTGTCTGCCACCGCTCACTACCGACCCGCTTCTGCAGCGTGAGCTTCCGGCCCGGGAAGGCCGGCGGCGGAAGGTCGGGGCGGCGAGGTAGGTCCGGAGTGGTGTTGACTGTTATCGGGAACCGCTTCCCAGCCACCACCGGGCCGGCCACGTGCAGCGTCAGATCCTGCGACCTGGCATCGAACTTCCAGCCCGGGGTCACCAGGCCTCCGGAGACCACCCGGTATCTGATGTTGAACATGCTCGGGGCGTGATAGGCGAAGCGGAAGCTCCCGTCGGCCGCAGTCTTGGCGCTGAAGCCCTCGATGTCGTTCCACCGGTCTCCGGGCCGGTTCATGTGGAACTGCAGCGTGATGCGCCGTTGCCCGGTCTGGCTGAGCCTGCCCTGGAAGATGACCCGCTGTCCGCCCACGTACACCCGAGGCGACACGGTGAGCGTCGCGGTCCTGGGTCCGGTAGCGGCTCCCGATGGCGCGGTCACCGCCAGGAGAAGTCCCAGGATGCAAAGAGCAGCGATCCGAGTGCGCCGGCGGTGGCCGGCGGCGGCAACGGTGGGTGCGGCAGAAGTCATGGCGTCGCTTTCCCGAGTCGGCAGCACGTACGAGGGACTAGTTGACCACAATCAGTGATTGACTAACCACTCTTTGCTATCAGGCGTTCGGTTGGAGCCGGGGTGACCGAACGGCTGTCACAGCGTAAGCGCCTCGGCGAGCTCCTCCACCACAGCTCTGATCACTCAGGGCCACTCGGACCTGGCGACAGCGCCCGCAGGCCGCCATCGGCCGCTGCTGCGATGAGCCGAGCACCGTCCGCGACGACGGTCCACGCCTGCACCCTCAGCGCCGTCGCCACTGAATCACGGCCAGGTTGCGTAGCGCCCGTCCGGGAAGCGGCCCGGCCGCCTGGAGCCGGGTCCGGCTCGACGAGGCTGACCCCGTCGGGGCAGGTGGGCGAGCACGCTCCCCCGGTTCCCGGAGGTCCGCTGGCGCAATCCCCCTCCTGGCTGACCTCAGGGAAGCCGGCCCGTCAGGCGGGCGGTCGGTGGGCGATGTCCGCAGCATCGGAGGTACGGTCGGCCCCGAGAACGGAGGCAGCCGACGTGGGCATCCAGGAGTTCCCCCGACATCCGCTGCTCTTCGGGCCGAGCCCCGTGCACCCGCTCGACCGTCTGTCCGACCACCTCGGCGGTGCGCGCGTCTGGGCCAAACGCGACGACGTCAACTCCGGGCTGGCGTATGGCGGCAACAAGATGCGCAAGCTCGAGTACATCGTCCCCGACATCCTGGCATCCGGGGCGGACACGCTCGTCTCGATCGGCGGCGTGCAGTCCAACCACACCCGGCAGGTCGCGGCGGTGGCGGCGAAGCTCGGATTGAAATGCCGGCTTGTGCAGGAGCGCTGGGTCGACTGGGACGACCCGGCGACCGACAGGGTCGGCAACATCTTGTTGTCGCGGATCATGGGTGCCGACGTCCGGCTCGACCCGGCCGGCTTCGACATCGGCATCCGGCGCTCGTGGCGGGACGCGATCGCCGAGATCGAGGCCGAGGGCGGCCGACCGTACCCGATCCCGGCCGGTGCCTCCGAGCACGAGCTTGGCGGCCTCGGCTTCGCGAACTGGGCGTACGAGGTGGCCGCTCAGGAGCGGGACCTCGGCATCCTCTTCGACACCGTCGTCGTGTGCACCGTGACCGGCTCGACGCACGCCGGGATGGTCGCCGGCTTCGCAGCTCTCGGTGGAGACCGCCCGCGCCGCGTCCTCGGCATCGACGCCTCGGCAACGCTGGACAAGACCCGCGACCAGGTGGGGCGAATCGCCCGGCACACCGCGAAGCAGATCGGACTCGAGCGCGACCTCCGCGACGACGAGGTCACCGTGCTGGACGGCTGGGCCGGCGACCGGTACGGCATCCCGGTGGGGTCGACCCTTGAGGCGATCAAGCTGAGCGGACGCCTGGAGGGGATGATCCTCGACCCGGTGTATGAGGGGAAGTCGATGGCCGGGCTGATCGACCTCGTCACCACCGGCGAGATCTCGCGGGAGTCAACGGTGCTCTACGCCCACCTCGGCGGGCAGCCGGCGCTCAACGCCTACGCCGGCATCTTTGGGTTCTAGCCTCGGCAACCACTTCTCTGCGACCAGGGAGCTGTCTGGGTGGTCAACTCGTCCCAAGCCGCCGGCTGAGCACCGCGTCATTGGAGTCCACGACCGCCGCGGTCTCTACACAGGTAGGAGCGGCGAGCTGCGCCGTCTCGCTTCCGTCCGGCCGAAGTCTGGGATCCGGCCACTTCCCCCGGGGAGCCGACCGTCGGCGACGCGTCAACAGGCAGCGTCGGCGACGGCTTCCCGGGCCATGGCTAAGCGGTTCGCGCATCGCTGCGGCATCGTGCGCCAGTAGTACGGGAAGGTGTACATCGCGACCGCGAGCGCCCAGCCCCGGCCGCCCAGCCAGGCGGTGGCGTCGACCCCGGTTTCGACACGGAACGTGTCCCGCGCAGCCGGGTCGAGCAGCTCCCAGGCGACCATCAGGTCGGGTCGCCCACAGCGAGCCCGCCGAAGTCCAGGACGGCGACGAGTCGATCTCCGGCGACTAGCAGGTTCTCGGCCAGCAGGTCACCGTGCAACCAGCGCGGACCCGATGGTGGGGCCGTGGCCGGCACCGCCATGATCTGCTCCCAGACCCGCAGCACAGCGTCGAGGTCGAGGTCGAGGTCGGTTATCGCCCGGCACGCCTTGATGGCCGCCCGGACGGATTCGTCCTGGGCGGCCAGGGGCAGCCCGCGGTACCACCGCAGCGCCGGATCGTTCAACGCCGCTTTCGGCACAACGGTGTCGCGGAGGGTGTTCACCACGGCCGCCAGGTCGTACGCCAGTCGCCAGCGCGCGCCCTGGGACTTCGACTCCGGCCGTACGACGGAGGGGACCTGGCCGTCAAGCCAGCGGACGATCGACCAGCGCTCGGGATAGCCGAGGTCGGGTTCGCCGACGGCGACGACCCGCGGCACCGCGACGGGCAGCCGACGGGCGACGTACGGGAGCCACCGTTGCTCCTTGGTGATGGTCGCCGTCCCGTCCGGTTGCCGGGGCAGCCGGACGAGCAGTTCGTCCCCGAGCCGGAACAGCGCGTTGGTGGACCCGGAGGCCGGCAGCCGGTGCAGCGGTGGGGCCGCGAAGGCCGGGAACTGCCGGTCGACGAGCGCCCGCAGCAGCCCCGCACCGATGGAGAGCTCGTCCCGATGCAGCCGGTCTGCCACGAGAGTCAATTGCACGACCGCGTGCGTCCCGATGTCGACCGGGTTACCTCAGGATTCCGGCGACCGGGGTGGCCTCCGGCTCCGAAGCGGGTCAGGTCCTCGATGCCTCGTCCCTGCCCCGATGACGTCGGCAACGCGGTCGAGGTCGGTGTCGGGCGCGAAGAGCGTTGCGCCATTGCGGTGCGCCACCGACGCGATCATGCAGTTGACCATGCCGCGGGGACTGACACCGACGCGTCGCTCAGCGCCGTACCTCCGGCGAAGCCGAAGCTCCCGACATCTCGCCACCCCTGGGTCCCCGGTGGTCGGGAGGTGAACGACCGCAGGAGCGTCGGAATCAGCCCTGCCGGGCCACGGAAAGCTGGCCGGCTCCCTGCGCGGTGCCTTCGCCAGCTGATGCAGCGACTTCTGCGAGGGGAGTCACTGCCGACGCGCCAGCCAGAAGCTGCGGCGTTCTACGATCTGCTCGCGGCAGGTCGACACGAGCAGATCGGCCGACTCCAGGTCCATGGCGCCGTACTGATAGGGGTTGAGACCCACCGCCCGCAGCATGGTCTGGGCCCGCTGGGAGGGGCTGCCGCGCAGGCCGAAGTGAGCCATCAAGTCCCGAACCTGCACGTCGACCCCCCTGCCGAAGCCGTGGTTGGCCTTGCCGATGATCCAGCAGATCGCGGCAGCGGCGGTCCGAGCCGCCCCACGTCTGCGGAACACCTCGGGGTCGCCGGCCGCCGCGCGCGCCAGCAGTCGTTGACACGCCGTGCGGTGTTCCAGGTCGAACAGCTCCTCACAGCAGTCGTCGCAGAGCCGGCGTACCTCCTCGACCCGGTCGCGGATGTCGTCCGGGATGGCGGTCCAGTCGAAGTCCCCCGCTGGCAGCGGCTCGGTGTCCAGCGCGGCCAACTCCTCCTCGCCGCCGACCCGGCGCCGCAGTGAGGCGAGCATGACGTCCTGGATGGGCGAGTCGGTGTCGTCTCCTTCCGCGTCGACCCGGTCGAACGCTCCCATGGCCTCCAACAGCGCCATCGGGCCTTGCCGGCGAGGTGTCCGGATCGCCTCCTGGTACTCCGCCTCGTACGCGTCGACCGCGTGGAGCGTCTCGGAGGTCAGAGCCGCCCGGATGCCGCGGCGGTCGTGGCAGTAGCGGATGAATGCGCGCAGCAGTTCGGGCACCGGCGCCAGGTGGCCGACCTCGGCCACGATCTTGCGCGGAACCCAGTCCAGCAACAAGATCTCCACGGCGACCGCGCTCCATCGCATCGGGTCACCCGGCCCGTAGTCGGAGCCGAACCACACGATGCTGTCCAGCAGGTCCCGGTGCCGGTCGTCGTCGAGCGCCGAGCCGTACGACGACGTGAAGAAGTCGTCGACGAGGCGGCGACACTGCGACTCGCTCCACTCCGGCCGCACGTAGCCGCGCCCACCGGTCGGCAGCATCCGGGCGAGCCACTCGACCAGCGGCCGGCAGGCCGGCCAGGAGTCGCTGCTGAACGGTGGGTAGGTCATGGCGCCGAGTTCGATCGCGGCTTCCACCCGGGCTCGGGCGTCCGCGAGCGAGAGGTCGTCCCAGGTGGTGTCGGGGTCGCTGGTCTTGCGCTTCATGTACCGGACGAGGTCGGCGACCGGCTCGTCGACGACGAACGCGTCCTTGACCACCGTGCCCATGTTGTGGTCGATGTAGACGAGTGCGGTGAGCTCGTGGCCCGCCGCCAGGCGTACACCGAGCAAGACGTCATCGCCGTCGCCGAGCACGTGCGACATCTCGACGGCGCGGTATACCTCGGTGTCGGGCAGTCGGGCGATCCAGTCTGGGAGGGCGTGGTGGCGACTTGCTACTCCGCGCCGGATGCGCACGGCGTGCAGCTCATCGGCGCTCAGCGCCGCCATCACCCACAGCGCAGCTGTCGTCTGCCGGTTGTCCACGCCGAGCAACGACTCGAGCAGCTGGTCGTACGCGAGGGTCGGCTCGTCCTCCCGAGCGAGCGGGCTGCGCTCGCGACGGTCGACCGCGGCGAGCAGCGAGCTGACCAGGCCAAGCAGGTCGAACGGGCTGTCGGCGTGGATCGCGTCGTCAAGCTGCGCCATCAGGTCGTTCTCCGGCGCCCGGGCGGGGGGGTCCGTGTGCGCGACCGCTCGCAGCCGCGCCGAACGGCGCTTCTGGCGCTTCTGCTGCTTGGCCGAGCGCTTCTTGCTCACGTCGCGGTGCCGACTGAGGAGAGCACGGATTCCAACGTACGCAATCCTCGTCGGTTGGTCGACGGCCGCGCGCTGGTCGTCGTCCGACGACCTCGCATTGCGCAGAGCGGCGCCGTTCTTGGCCGGCGGCTCAGGTGCTGCGGGCCTCGAGCTGCGCGACGCGTTGCCCGAGGTCGCCTACGGCTCCGAGTATCGCGTCGTTCTGCGCTTCGATTCGGTCGATCCTGGCGCTGAGACCTTCCCCCAAGTCGTCGATCCTGGCGCCGAGACCTGTCCCCATGTCGTCGATCCTGGCGCCGAGGCCCGCCCCCAAGTCATCGACCCGCCGGCCGAGACCACCCCCCATGTCGTCGATCCTGGCGCCGAGGCCCGCCCCCAAGTCATCGACCCGCCGGCCGAAGCCACCCCCCATGTCGTCGATCCTGGCGCCGAGACCTGACCCCAAGTCGTCCACCCGCCGGCCGAGCACGGAAGCCACTACCCACATCGCTCCCAGGGCCAGCGTCACCATGGCGGTGACGGTGCCCAGGTAGGCGGACGTTCCTCGCGCTGTGGGACCAGCGACCGCACCTCGGCGGCTACGACCGGCACGACGCGCTCACGTACGTGTGGGTGGCGCAGGCGATGATCATGCCGGTGGGCCTGTTCAGCGGCGGCGTCCAGGAGGAGTTCGCCGAGCGGGTACGGTCCGGCGCGGTCGCCGTCGACCTGCACCGCCCGCTGCCGCTGCTGTGGTGGCGGTTCGCCGAGGACGCCGGCCGGGCGGCGTACCACTTCCTCAGCCGCGGGATCGCTCCGCTGCTGCTGGGAGCGCTGCTGTTCGACCTCGCCTGGCCGGGTCGGGCCACGACGTACGCATGGTTCGGGCTGGCGGTGGTGCTGGCCGTCGGGGTCGGGTTCACGATCCGCTACCTGCTCGGGCTGCTGGCGTTCTGGGTGATCGACGTGCGCGGGTTCGTGGTGCTGCTGACCACGGTGCAGATCTTCTTCTCGGGGATGGTGCTGCCGCTGGTGGTCTTCCCCGCCTGGCTGCGCGGGCTCGCCGAAGCGCTGCCGTTCCGCTGCCTGGTCCAGGTGCCCGCAGACGTGCTGCTGCGCGAGGGCACCGGCGCCGCTGCCGGGCCGCTGATCGGTGTGCAGCTGGCGTGGTTGGCGGTGCTGCTCGTCGCCGGGCAGGCGCTGACCGCGGCGGCGGTGCGCAAGGTGGTGGTCCAAGGTGGCTGAGTCGGTGCGGGCGTTCTGGGTGATAGCGGGGGCGTGGGTCCGGGCCAGCCTCAGCTACCGGGTGTCGTTCGTCACGCTGGCGATCAGCTCCGCGCTGATCACGGTGCTCGACTTCGTCGCTGTGCTGGTGATGTTCGGCAATGTCGACCGGCTCGGCGGGTTCAGCCTCGGCGAGGTCGCGCTGCTCTACGGGCTGTCGGGTTTCGCGCTGGGGGTCGCCGACCTGCTGGTCGGCAACACCGAGCTGCTCGGGCGGCGCATCCGTGACGGCTCGTTCGACGCGATGCTGGTCCGTCCGGTGGCGCCGCTGGTGCAGGTCGCGGCGGACCAGTTCGCCCTGCGCCGGTTCGGCCGCATCGCCCAGTCCGGGGCTGTCCTCGGCTGGGCGCTGGTGAGCGTCGGCATCGAGTGGACGCCGCTGCGCGTGCTGGTGCTGGCCACGACGCTGGTCAGCGGTTCGGTGATCTTCGCTGCGGTCTTCGTGCTGGGCAGCGCCTTCCAGGTGGTCTCCGGTGACGCCTCGGAGGCCTCCAACGCGTTCACGTACGGGGGGAACACGCTCACGCAGTACCCGCTGACGATCTACCCCAGCCAGGTCGCCAAGGGCGTCACGTTCGTGCTGCCGCTGGCGTTCGTGAACTGGTACCCGGCGCTCTACCTGCTCGGCCGCGAAGACCCGCTCGGGCTTCCGGGTTGGTTGCGGTTCGCCTCCCCGGTCGCCGCGCTGCTGGCGGCCGTGGTGGCCGGGCTCGCCTGGCGTGCCGCCGTCCGCCGCTACCGCAGCACCGGGAGCTGAGATGGGGATGATCGAGGTCGAGGACCTGCGGCGCACCTTCGCGGTCCGCACCCGGCAGGGGCGGCTGCGCCGCACCCGCCGTGAGGTGGTAGCGGTCGACGGGGTGACCTTCGGCATCGAGCCGGGTGAGGTCGTCGGCTTCATCGGTCCCAACGGGGCCGGCAAGTCCACCACGGTCAAGATGCTCACCGGAATCCTGGTGCCCACCGCCGGGCGGCTGCAGGTGGCCGGGATGGACCCCTCCCGACGGCGAACCGAGCTGGCCCGCCGCATCGGCGTCGTGTTCGGCCAGCGCTCCGGGCTGTGGTGGGACCTGCCGCTACGCGACTCGTTCGGGCTGCTGGCGCGCATCTACCGCGTCCCGCCCCAGCGCTACCGCACCAACCTGGCGGCCTACGTCGACCTGCTCGACCTGGGTCCGCTGTTGGACGTCCCGGTGCGCCAGCTGTCCCTCGGCCAGCGGATGCGCGGTGACATCGCGGCGGCGCTGCTGCACGACCCCGAGGTCGTCTACCTCGACGAGCCGACGATCGGGCTCGACATCATCAGCAAGGCGCGGCTGCGGGACTTCCTGCGCCAGCTCAACACCGAGCGGGGGACGACGATCCTGCTGACCACCCACGACCTGGTCGACATCGAGCAGGTCTCACGGCGGGTGCTGGTGATCGACGCCGGACGCCTGGTGTTCGACGGCCCGCTCGGCGGCCTGCAGCGAGTCGGGGGCGCCACCCGCACCGTCGTCGTCGACCTGGAACGCTCGGCCGGGCCGGTGGAGGTGTCCGGTGCCACCGTCACCCGGGTGGACGGGCCGCGCCAGTGGTTGTCGTTCCCCGCCGGCGCGAGCGCCGCGCCCATCGTCAGCGCGCTCGCCGCGGCGTACGACGTGGTCGACCTGTCCATCCAGGAGCCAGCCATCGAGGACGTGATCCGCCAGCTCTACGCCAGAAAGTGAGCGGCCCTCTCAGGCCCCGACGGGCCAGTGCTCAAATCCGAACTCGGCCTGGCGGCTGTCGGCGGCTGGTGCGAGAGTCGGACCCATCGCCAACCCCGAGGAGGAGTCCCCATGCCCACCCGTGACAGCGCCTGGCCCAACGGCACGCCGTGCTGGGTCGATCTGAACGCACCCGACGTGGCGGCGGCCAAGGAGTTCTACGCCGACCTGCTCGGCTGGACGTACTCCGGCGGTGAGGCCGAGTACGGCGGCTATCTGACCTGCCTTCGCAACGAGCGGGCGGCGGCGGGCATCGCCCCGCAACAAGATCCTTCGGTGCCCCCGCAGTGGACGACCTACTTCGCGACCGACGACGTGGACGACACCTGCTCGCGGGTGACGCAGGCCGGCGGCCGGCTGTGGTTCGAGCCGATGGACGTGGGGCCGATGGGCCGGATGGCGATCCCGGTGGACCCCGAGGGCAACCCGTTCGGGCTGTGGCAGGCCGGCCAGCACACCGGCGTCGGCATCTACAACGAGCCGGGGGCACTGGTCTGGAACGAGGCAGCGGTCGAGGACCCGGACGCCGCCCGGACCTTCTACCGGGAGGTCTTCGGGTTCCACTTCGACGAGGTCGAGGGTGCCGGCGGCTACACCACGTTCGCCACCGGGGACCAGCCGCTCGGCGGGCTGGGCGCACACGAGTCCGGCGCACCCAAGGGCTGGACGGCCTGCTTCTCGGTGCAGTCCACCGACGACGCCGTCGCTGTGGTGCAAAGCGCTGGCGGCACGGTGACGATGGCGGCGACGGACACCCCGTTCGGTCGCTTCGCGGTCGTGGCGGACCCGTGGGGCGCTCCGCTGTCGGTGATGCAGGAGCTCGCGGGCTGAGCCGGCGCGGGTCACACCCGGGTACGGCAGACTGGCGACGTGGTCGACGTCTCCAGCGCCCGGGCCGTGGACGTCCTCGGCGAACCCTTCGTGGCCGAGACGATCGAGCTGCCCGACGACACCGAGGGGCGGGTCGTCGCGACGCTTGTGCACCGCCCGGCCGAGCACACCGCCAGCCGCGCCGTGCTGTACGTCCACGGCTTCTGCGACTACTTCTTCCAGACCGGCGTGGCGGCCCACTTCGGGTCGCTGGGCTACGACTTCTACGCTCTCGACCTGCGCAAGTACGGCCGCTCGTTGCTGCCGCACCAGACTCCGAACTTCTGCCTCGACCTGATCGAGTACGACGCGGAGCTCGACGCGGCGTACGACCTGATCACCGGCCGCGACGGCCACCGCAACGTCGTGGTGGTGGCCCACTCCACCGGTGCGCTGGTGGCGACGCTGTGGTCCCACCGACGGCGGGCCGCTGGCCGGCCCACGCCCAGCGCGTTCGTGCTCAACAGCCCCTGGCTGGACCTCCAGGGCTCGATGCTGCTGCGCACGGTGGGCACCCGCGCCCTCGAGCAGGTGGGGGCCCGCCGGCCGTACCAGGTGATCCCCCGCAGCGTCTCCCCGCTCTACGTCGAGTCGCTGCACCGCGACCACCGCGGCGAGTGGGACTTCGACCTGGCCTGGAAGCCGGCCGACAGCTTCCCGGTCCGGGCCGGGTGGCTGCGCGCCGTGCGGCGGGGGCACCGCCAGCTGCACCACGGGCTGGACGTCGGCGCCCCGGTGCTGGTGCTGATCTCGGCCCGCACCGTCTTTGCCACCGCCTGGTCCGACGACATCCCCAGCGCCGACGTCGTGCTCGACGTCAAGCAGATCGCCCGCTGGGCACCACAGCTGGGCCGGCAGGTGACCATCGCCCGGCTGGCCGGTGCGGTGCACGACGTGTACCTGTCCGCCCCGCCGGTTCGGGAGCAGGCGTACGCGCTGACCTCGCGGTGGCTGGCGGCGTTCGGCTGACTCGGAACCTCAGCACCTGGTGTGCGCGACTCAGCCCGGCTGTCTCGATGAACAGGCGGACGGCAGGACGGCGAGGCGGACTCGAGCCCGCGGGAACCTCCCGACGGTCGCGTGGCTCGGGCCACCGAGGTGTCAGGAGGTTCCCGCCGTCGGCGGCGGTGGCGACTGGATCGACCAGTGCCCGCACATACCGCCGAGGCAACGTCTCCACGGTCCCAGGGAGGCTCAGGACCGCTTGTGTCGGCTAGGTGACAGACGCCACCCGCTGGCCGATGCCACCATCCCTACACAGCCAGCCACTACGGAGGACACCATGAGCGAGAACGACCAGCGCCTCAACCGCCCCGAGGACACCGAAGGCCACGGGGGCCACATTGGCCACATTTCTGCCGACGCCGAGACCGCTCAGGGCGGCGACGTACAGGGCCACGGGAGGAACAATCCCGCCGACGCCGAGACCGCCGAAGGCGACGAAGTAGAGGGCCACGTCTACGTGCAGGAGCCGGGCGCTCCCGAGTCGCGCGGCACGTAACCGCGTCTCGTGAGGCCCGCCCCGTCTTCCCTCAAGTCGGGGGCTCCCGTACGGGGGTCTCGCAATGGGTGCCGGGGGCCTAGGACGGCCTGATTGAACCAAGCGCCGTCCTTCGGCGACCGGCCGGAGGACGGCGCTGACTTTTGCATCCTCAGAGCGGCGTAGGCCGGACTGGGCCCTGCCTGCCCTAGAGACGTCGCAGCTGCGCCAGCGTTCGCGCGAGGTGGTTGACGGCCTTGACCAGCGTTGCCTGGTCGGTTCCCGCTCGGTGACCGTCCACCAGGACCTGCGCGTGGTTGCCGCCGTTTACGTCGAGCAGCACCGCAACGGCGCTCCCAGGTCGTTCGTGGTACCAGTCGACCCAGCCGGCGGTGCCGTACTCGACATCGGTGAAGGTCTGGGGCCGTCGTCGACGACGGTGGCCGGATGCACTCGGCCTGGTAGAGCCCGTTGATTGTCTGGTCAGCGCCTTGTCGAACGCGTCCCCGACCGTCCCGATCGAGGGCGCGATGCCTTCGAGCTGAGTGTCACAACGGTGACAGACGTATCGCTAGGCAAGCGGTCATCATGGAGGTGGAGCATCGAGCTCATCGGATGATGGAACCTGGAGAGGAACGACGATGACGGAGCACCGCCACGAGGACAATCGGGAAGACACCGAGGCTCACGTTCAGCGACCGAGCCACGACGTCGAGCAGGCGCAGCACGAGCAGGACGTGTTGGGACACGACGCGAACGCGGATGACGACGTGCAGGGGCACGGCGGGGCGGCCGGCCGCCCGGACACCGGCCCGATGTCCGTGGAGCGCTGACCGAACCCTCACTCGGGCTCGGAGTGGCGCCGCCGGTGTATGAGAGCGAAGCAATGGACGCCACATCCGCTGCCAGACGATGATGAGGGCGTGAGCGGCGCCGCCTGCGGATCGTGTGGGTTCGTCAACCCTGCCGGCCACCGGTTCTGCGGCGGCTGCGGTGCCGCGCTGACCCTCGTCTGTGCCACCTGCGGCACCACCCCGGCCGCTGCTGACCAACGGTTCTGCGGTGGGTGCGGTCAGCCACTGCCGGCGGTCACGCCGGACGTCGTCGCCGCGGGAGCCGTCCTCACACCTGCTACGCCGCCATTCACCCCCGACGAGACGCCGGTCCAGCCGGCCACGGCGGAGCTGCGATGGGTGTCGGTGCTGTTCGTCGACCTGGTCGGTCACACCGCCTGGTCGGACGGGCGGGACGCCGAGGAGGTCCGCGAGCTGCTGTCGGGCTACTTCGAGGTTGCCCGGACGGTCATCGGCCGGTACGGCGGCGTGGTGGAGAAGTTCATCGGGGACGCGGTGATGGCGGTGTGGGGTGCACCGACGGCCCGCGAGGACGACGCCGAGCGGGCCGTGCGGGCGGCGTTGGAGGTGGTAGCGGCCGTCGCCGAGTTCGGTGCGGTCCGCGGCCTGGGCGAGCTGCGGGCGAGGGCCGGCGTGGTGACCGGCCAGGTCGCGTCGTGGGACAACCCGGGCGAGGGCCTGGTGACCGGTGACCGGGTGAACACCGCCGCGCGGGTGCAGTCTGTCGCCGAGCCGGGTTCGGTGTACGTGGACGAGGCCACCCGGTTGGCGTCGCAGGCTGCGATCGCGTACTCGGCGGCGGGTGAGCACGCCGTGAAGGGCAAGTCCGAGCCGCTCAGGTTGTGGCACGCGGTGCGGGTGGTGGCCGGCGCGGGTGGCAGCCAGCGCGTGGACGGGCTCGAGGCCCCGCTGGTGGGGCGGGCGCGGGAGCTGGCGCTGCTGAAGGACCTCTTCCACGCCAGCGCCGAGAGCGGCCGGGCCAGGCTGGTGCTGGTCTCAGGCGCGGCGGGGGTCGGGAAGTCCCGGTTGGGGTGGGAGTTCGAGAAGTACGCGGACGGGCTCGTTGCCACGGTGTGGTGGCACCGCGGCCGCTGCCTGTCGTACGGGGGCGGGGTGTCGTTCTGGGCGTTGACGGAGATGGTCCGTCAACGGTTCGGGATCAACGAGGACGACACCGACGACGTGGTAGCGGCGAGACTGGCCGAGCGGCTGCCGGACTGGGTGCCGGACCCGGCGGAGCGAGGCTTCGTCGCCGCGCGGTTGGGTGTCCTGCTCGGAGCCCACGACGCGCAGCTGACGCGGCAGGACCTGTTCGCCGGATGGCGGTTGTTCCTCGAGCGGCTGGCCGAGGCGGGGCCGGTGGTGATGCTGGTCGAGGACCTCCAGTCGGCCGACACCGGGTTCCTGGAGTTCTTGGAGTACCTGCTCGACTGGTCTGCGGCGCTGCCGATCTTCATTCTCGCCTTCGCCCGCCCGGACCTGGCCGAACGTCGTCCCGGGTGGCTGGCGGACCGGCGCAACACCACCACCGTGCACCTGGACCCACTTCCCCCCGCGCTGGTGAGCACATTGCTGGACGAGCTGGTGCCCGGCATGCCGACGGCGGCGAAGGCGACCATCGCGGACCGGGCACAAGGGATCCCGCTCTATGCGGTGGAGACCATCCGGTCACTGGTGGACCGGGACCTGGTAATCCCGCAGGACGGGGTGTACCGGCTGGTCGGGGAGCTCGGTGACCTGGCCGTGCCCGCCACGTTGACGTCGCTGCTTGCGTCTCGCCTCGACGCGTTGACCGCGCCGGAGCGGGATCTGGTCAAGGGCCTCGCGGTGCTGGGGGGTTCCTTCCCCCGCAGCGCGGTCACAGCGGTGACCGACGCGCCGGATGACAGGGTCGACGACTGGTTGCGGGTGCTGATCCGCAAGGACATCCTCACAGTCCGGACCGACCCGCTTTCACCCGAACGGGGGCAATACACGTTCACCCAGACCATGCTCCGCGCGGTCGCCCACGACATGCTGACCAAGCGGGAACGCCGAGACCGCCATCTCGCGGTCGCGGCGTATCTGCGGTCGGCGTTCCCCGACGACGGCGCCGAGGTGGCGGAGGTGGTGGCCGCCCACCTTCTGGAGGCCCATCGGGCGTCGGGGTCCGGCGCGGACGCCGCGGAGCTGCGCGCCCAGGCGGCGCTGGCGTTCGAGCGGGCGGGAAAGCGGGCGGAGTCGCTGGGGTCGCCGCAGGCCGCGGAAAGCCACTACCGGACCGCTGGGTCGCTGACCGCGGAGGAGGCGGACCGGCTCCGGTTGGTCGAGGCGGCCGCCAAGATGGTGGAACGCGGCGGCCGGTACGAGGAGGCGCTGGAGGCCTATCAGGAGGCCGCGGACGGGTACCACGCCGCCGGTGCGGAGGTCGACGCGGCCCGGCTCGCCGCCCGCATCGGCTGGTTGTTGTTCGGCACCGGGCACGGGGAGGATGCGCTTCGAGTCCTGGGTGACGCGTTGGCAGTGCTCGACCGGTATGACGCTCCATCGGCGCAGGCAGAAGTGCATGCAGTGCTAGCCGGAGTGCTGAGCTTTGGTGGCGGCGACGTGGAGACAGCCGCCGAGCACGCCGAACGGGCGCTGCGGCTGGCCACCGCCCACCGGCTGCCGGAGGTGTTCGGGCGGGCACTCAACGCCAAGGCGTTGCTCCTGCAGCGCGAGCACCGGGTGGCCGAGGCTGCTGGTAAATACGCGGTCATGCTCGAGCATGCGGTGACGCACGACCTGCCGGCCCTCGAGTCGATGGCGCGGGGCAACCTGGCCGAGGTCCGGGTGCAGAGCGACCTGCCCGGGGCGGAGGCGGAGATGCTGGCGGCGCTCGACCTGGACGAACGGCTAGGCGACCTGGTCAACAGGAGCATAAGCCTTGGGAACCTTGCCCTGTTCTGCTTCTACACCGGCCGGTGGGACCGCGCCGAGGAGTACGGGCGGCGCGCGGTCGACGACATCGCGGTCTCGGACCTGCGGGCCTTCGGCCGGTTCCCGCTGGTGCTGGTGTGCTGTGCCCGGGGGCGGCTGCCGGAAGCAGGCGAGCACCTGGCCGGGATGGGGGTGCGGGCCGACAGCGACGACGTGCTGAAACGTGCCGCGTTCCGGGTCGCCGAAGCGGCGGTGGCGCTGGCCGCCGGTGACCCGGGTCAGGCGTTGGCGGCGGCTGCCGACGCCGCGACCCGCTCCGCCCGGGCCAACGGGTTCATGTCCGAAGGGTTCCGGTTGGCGTGGCCGCTGGCCCTGGACGCCGCCCTCGCCACCGGCGACCTGGGCCAAGCA
>JBBPZV010000030.1:0-16710 GCA_038198775.1 Propionibacteriales bacterium
AGCCATCGCAACTCATCCCGGCGAACCAGAACGCGTGCACCTGCTTCAACGGCCCGAAGTCCATCGAGCCCTGAGCGGCATCATCGGCGAGCATGTGCTCGGTCATCATCCCGGAGGGCATGCCGAACGCCCCGAGATGGCTGGTGTCGTGGAATTGCGTGACTGGACCGAGCACGTCCAGCAGCTCCTGGGCAGGCGCTCGCGCCTCGCGCTGTGGGCTCCTGGTGTTGCGATCCGCCATCTGCTGCTCCCGCGCCGGCAATCCCGTTGTGCAGTGCCTCACATGCGTTCTAGGTGCACCATACACATACCCGGTGTTTCCGGTGTACGTTCAGCACGTCCGTTCCGCACATGCCTTGGAGGGCCTGTGAACGGTTGGGTACTCGGCTATTTCATCGGCGCGGTCGTGGTGGTCATCGTGGTGGTCGCCCTGCTGCTGATGATCCGCGGCGCGCAACGAACGGCGACCAAGGCCGAGGCGATTCTTGCCGGTCTCAACGACACCCGGGACCGCACTCAGGGGCTGTGGCAACTCGAGGCCACGGTCGGGACGGCTGAGCGCATCGTCGCCGCCGCCACCGACGCCCGGCTCAGCCTCACGCCCGGTGGTCGGTCATGAGCGGCCACGGCTACTGGTCCGTGGCGCTCGGGCTCGGATTGGTCGTCGCTGTGGTGGCAGTCGTCCTGCTCGAGGTCTTCCTGCGCCAGGTCCATCGGATCGAGCGCGGCGCCGGACTGGTCTGGACCGCCGGCAAGCAGGTCGCGCGCAACACCGCCACCACCTGGCTGCTGCCGGAGACGTCCGCGCGCCTGGATGCCCTCACCGGGGAGGCGATGCTGCACGTCGCCCTGCTCACGCCGCCCCCGGCCAGCACGACGAGGCGCGCAGCCAGATGACCGCACTCCTGGTCTCCCTCACGATCGTGGAGATCGTGCTGGTCGTCGTCGTCCTCGTGTACTACTTGTGCCGCATCGCGGGTTCGCTGCGCCGGACCTCGACGTTGCTGGGCAAGGTCGCTTTCGGCGTGCGGGCCATCGAGACGCAGACCAATGTCATCGGCCCCTCCGTGCTCGTCGTCAACGAGCAGCTCACCGTCATCGCGGCCGCCCTGGACGATCTCGCCGCTCTGGCCAACGCGGCGGCGGGTCCGGAGCCGATCGGTCGGCGGCGCTGAGGATGGACGAGCTGCATCCCCCGAAGTCCGAGTCGTTGCGATCGATGTACTGGCGCAGCGAAATCCTTCAGGTCATGTACTGGCTACGCGGCGAAGGTCTGGGTGAGGTGGTCGACGCAACGCTGCTCGAACGCTTCCTCGGCGTCGATGCCTGCGTCGGGGTCGGCTACCTCGACCACATGGTGGTCGACGGCTATCTCGAGCCGGCGCCCGGCGGTTACGTGATGTCCGAATCTGGGCTGGCCGAGGGCAAGACCGAGTTCGCGCTCAGTTTTGCCGACCTCACCCGCCCTACCCACGGTGAGTGCAGCGCCGACTGCTGGTGCCAGAGCTCCGTGGAAGAGGCGATCGCCTGCGCTGCCGAGCGCGGCCCGAGGCCGGGATGACCAGCAGCGCCGCCGATGACTTCGCCGTCGGGCTGCCGCGCAACTATCTGCGACCGTGCCTGCTGCTGCTGCTGGCGGAAGGGACTTCGCACGGGTATGAGCTCCTCGACCAGATCGGTGCGCTCGGCCTGGAAAAGGTGGACCCGGGTGGTCTCTACCGCTCGTTGCGGGCCATGGATGAAGAGGGCCTCGTGCGGTCCTCCTGGGAGCCGTCGGTCTCGGGACCTGCTCGACGGACCTACGAGCTCACCGACGACGGTCGTGAATGGCTGCATGTCGTCGCCGGCACACTCGGCGAGGTCGCGCGGTCGCTCGCCGTCTACCGCCGCCGCTACCAGCAGGTCACCGATGAGCAGCGCGTGATCCGTTGAGGCTGGCGATTGCGGGCAAGGGCGGCGCCGGGAAGACCACAATCAGCGCCACTCTTTGCCGACTCGCCGCACGCCAGGGGGCAGCGGTCGTCGCGATCGACGCCGACGCCAACCCGAACCTGTCGGCAGCGCTGGGCATTTCGCCCGAGAATGCGGTCGGGCTGCGCGCTGTCTCCCCTTCGCTGGTCTCCCGCCGGAGAGGAGGTCAAGGTTTGACGCAGCCCATCGACGATGTCCTGGCCGATCACGCCCTCGCCGCGCCGGACGGCGTACGCCTGGTCGGGATGGGGTCACCGGCTCATGCCGACGAGGGCTGCCTGTGTTCCGCGCACGCGGTCGTTTCCTCGCTGCTCGAAGACCTGGGCGGTCCCGACCGCTACGTGGTCGTCGACATGGAGGCTTCGCCCGAGCACCTGAGCCGTGGGACCGTCCGGCACGTCGACGCGATCTGCTTGGTCGCCGAGCCCTACTACCGGTCACTGGAGACCGTACGACGCATGAGCGCGCTCGTCGCGGAGCTCCCGGTGCAGCGGGTGGCGGTGGTGGCGAACAAGGTGCGCTCCGCGGCTGACGAGCGAGCCATCGCCGAGTTCTGCGAGCGGCACGGGTTGGCTCTGGCCGGCGTGGTGCCGTGGAGCGACGAGGTCGTCGCCGCGGACCGGGCGCGGGTCCCAGTCGTCGACTGGTCAGCGGCGCGAGAGGTGGTTGCCGCCGTGGCTGCACTATCTGACGTGCTGCGGGCGCCGGTCTCCGCGCACGTCGGCTGAGATCCGAGCCGACGGCGAGTGTCGTCACCGCCGTGGAAGAACCGTCACTTCAGCGAGCCGACGCCATGGGCGATCACGAGTGCCGTTGCGCTGCGTCGTGCGAGCCGCGGTGCGCTCATGCGCAGCGGCGCCAATCTGGGCAGTCGCCTCGGCATGGGCCACAGCCTGAAGCATCCCGCACAGGAGCCGGCGTAGGAGCACACCACCGTCTGCGGTGCTCAGCATCTCGATCATCTCGAGCAAGGCAGAATCGTTCAGGGCCACCGCGTTGATCATTCTTCCGTGAGTTCATCGGTCGGTTCTCCCAGAGACTCACGCGATGGCCCCTCAACGTCCCGGACCGACACGAGCCGGCGGACGATTACGACAAAGAGTTACACCACCCCAGGGGACGCGGCCCGCCTGGCATGTTCCACGGTCGACGTGTTCGGCGGCCACACCCAGCGTCGGCGTGGATCGACCACCGAGCGTGATCGAAAGGCCCTCGGCCAAAAGAGCTTCGGGCTGCAGAAGGCGCCGATGAACTGCTGAGAGGTGCGTCGACGTCGAGGGGCTCGGCCTCGGTCCACAGCCGGTGGAGGATCGTGCACGCCCCGTCGAGGCGGCCGACGGCGTATGTTGCGTCGTGCAGCGCTTGAACCTGTTGGGGGGCGGCGCCAGCAGTCTTGCCCGTATCGCACGGGCAAGACGAGTGGTAACCAAATCGGGCAGGGGAGGGGGATCCGCCCTGTCGGGCGGTGGGTGGGGTGATGGCGAAGGCCGTCCCTACACGTTACGGCCAAGGTCGCTACCGACCGAGCGAAGCGAGGCGCCGGCCGCAAGCGCCACAGAGTCCCGTCTCTGATCCTCGGCCGTTTGGCCCTTCGCGCGCACACCTGCGGCAACGGGCGACGTCCCGGGGGTCGAGTCAGGCGATCGAGGTGATCAGGACCGTCGCAGGGTTCTCTGACACGCAGAGGCAGCCGGGGTGGCCGCGCAACGGGATGGGGTGACGCGCGGTGGACGTCGTCGTGAGATGCACCTGCGTTGGGTCACGGAGCAAGATGTGGTGTTCGTGTCGACGTCGCCTGAAAACTGACCCCGTGTCTGCGCTGTTGACACTGACTTCGTCGCGGCTGCTCCCACCCTTCCTGGCGATCCCCAGGTCAGGCTGCGGCCAGCTTCGCCCGACCGCTACGACGGTCGGGCGATGAAGGTCTCTCACCTCCATCCAGAACTGCAGCGCCTCGTGGCGCACCACAAAGAATCTGACAGACCCACCCCGATACCTTGCCTGGGGTCAAGGGGTCGCAGGTGCAATCCTGTCGTCCCGACAGTAAAGCGCAGCTCAGACGGGTGTCGGCCAATGCGGTCGGTACCCATGGCCTGGGTATCCGCGCGGTCGTCCGGGTGGTGGGCCTCAGCCGTTGTAGGGTGCCGCCGTGGGTGATGACGTCAGTGCTCATCAGCATCCGGTTGAGCCGGCCCGGGTCGCGCTGGCCCGCGCTGCTCTGCCTTCGGGCGAGGCGGCGGTTGAGATCACGGCCCGGCTGTCGTTGGTGGCGGAGGTCACCCGGCTGCTGATCTTGCTGGCCCTTCGCGCGGCGGGGGAGTTGTGCGTCTGCGACCTTGCGTTGGCGGTTCAGCTCAGTGATGACGCGGTGGGCTATGCGCTGCGCATGCTGCGCACTGCCGGTCTGGTGGTGTTCAGGAAGGAAGGCAGGGTCGTCTATTACCGGCTTGCTGAGGGCTTCCCGGCGCCGTTACTTGACCACTGCGTCCCGATGCTGGTCGGACCGGTGCGGTCAAACGACGAGGACGGGACGCGGTGAGCGGATTCGGTGCGGTTCTGGTGTTGCTCGGGCTACTGGCGCTGGTCTTCGGGGGCCTTTACGGCACGGCGAAGCTGCTGAGCGTCGGCTCCTCGCCGCTGTCGGTGGAACCGTTCACGGGTGGTTTGCCCCCGGTCGAGCACGCCGTGAGCCGCTACCACGTCCGTTGGTATGCGGTCACGATGCTGTTCCTCGCCTTCGACATGGAGATGATCTTCATGTATCCGTGGACACGGGTGATCACGGTGATGGGTCCCAGCGCCGTGACCGAGATGTTCACCTTTCTTGTGGTGCTCCTGGCCGGCGTCGCGTACGCGTGGCGGGAAGGCGCCCTGCGTTGGACCTGACAGCGGCCCTGCTGCGTGCGGGCGCCCAGCGACCGCACGTGCTGACGGTGACCATGCCGGGCGGAACGGCGGTGCGGCTGGAAGTCGAGGCGGAGCTGCGCCGCCGCGGCTGGCCGGCGGCGATGACACCGGCCGATGCCGACGTGCTGCTCGTCCTCGGGCAGATCAATGGGGACCTCGCCGGCGTCTGTGAGGAGATCTGGCGTGAGATGCCGGCGCCACGCACCCGCGCGCACGTGGCCCGTCCCGGGGAGGCGGCGGCGGCGCTGGACGCCTCGCGGGCCGAACTCGCCGCCGGCACCGGGCAACTGGCGGTGATGGACGCCGGCGTGGCCATGAAGCACGGCGGGCATGAGGGCGGTGCACAGCGGCCGGGCGGTGTGGACCGCGCCGACAACGACAACGCCAACGCCAACGTCTCCGACCGGGACATGGGGATGGAGATGCCGGCGGGCTTGGCGATGGCCGAGCGGGGGGACGACCGCGATGGCCTCAAGCTCGACCAGCTGCATGTGCCGCTGGGCCCGGTCCTTCCTGACTGGCCGAGCGGTCTGGTCCTGCACCTGACGCTGCAAGGCGACGTCATCCAGCAGGCCGACGTGAGCGTCTTCGGCTGTGGGGCCGGGGATGGCTCATTCTGGACCGAGCCGTGGCGGCGGGCTTGGGCCGAGCCGGTCTCCACCGGACAGGCGGCGCGCCGCCGGCTCGCCGCACACTTGGACAGCCTGGGCCGGTTTCTCGCGGTTGCCGGCTGGGACGACGCTGCGACTGCGGCCCGCCGGCTCCGCGACGACGTCCTCGCCGCCGCTCCATCCACGCGGCTGGCGCCGGCTGTCAACCGCCTCACTCGTCGGGTCAGCCGATCCGGGGCGCTGCGGTGGTCGACCGGTGGCCTTGGTGTGTTGACCGCGGCCGACGCGGCAGCCGCCGGGGTGAGCGGCCCGGCGCTGCGAGCCGTAGGGGACGTCACCGTTCGCTACCGCCGGTGGTGCGCCGAGCTGGTTGCGGCCACGGCTGTCCTCGATGACCGGTCATTGCTAGACACCACGGCATTCCGGCCACCCCGCGGGGAGGTGGGCGGCGCAGAAGCACCGTCGGCGGCGCTGCTCGCGGTCCTGCCTCGGTTGCTGACCGGGTCGGAGTTCGCCGCGGCCCGGCTTATCGTCGCGAGCCTCGACCCCGACCTCGACGAGCTGAGCGTACCCGGGCAGGGCGGCCATGGTCACTAGCGCGCCGCTGTGGTCGGTGCTTCTCGTACCCCTCGTCCTGCTCGCCTTCACCATGACCGCGGTGAGCGCCGACGCTTTGCTCGCTGCGCGGACCGCGGGCCGGCCGCTGTCGGTTGCGGTGTGTTCCGAGACGCTGGCAGAGGTGCCGCGGCTGCTGGTCGGGCAGCGTCGTACCACGCTCGCGCCCGATGCGCTGCTGTGGCGGATGGGAGTGCTCACCGTGCCCGCCTGTGGGGTCCTCGCGGCGCTGGTGATCCCGTTCGGTCGGGTGACGGCGAGCCGGATGGACGTCGGCGTGGTGTGGTTCAACGCGATGGAGGTGTTCACCTGGGCCGGGTTATGGATGGCCGGCTGGGGGGCCAACTCGGTGTTCGGTCTGATCGGGGGATACCGGTTCGTCGCCCAGGGGCTGGCCTACGAGCTGCCGTTGATGTTCGCCCTGATCTCCGTCGCCACCGGAGCGCAGTCGTTGAACATTGCCGACATCGCTGCCGCCCAGGCGCACCTGTGGTTCGCCGTGTGGATGCCCGTCGCGTTCGTTGTCTACCTGGCCAGCGTGTACGCCTTCAGCTTCCTCGGCCCCTTCGCCTACCCGGCTAGCCGCGACCTCGCCGGCGGTGTGCTGGCCGAGCTGTCGGGGGTGGACCGGCTGGTGCTGCAGGGGGGACGCTGGCTGCTGTTCACCGCCGGCGCGGGGATGGCGGTGCCGCTGTTCCTCGGCGGTGGCAACGGGCCGCTGCTGCCGGCGTGGGCCTGGTCGACGGTCAAGACCCTCGGCGTGCTCGCCCTGCTGGTGTGGGGCCGTCGACGGTTGCCGACGTTGCGTGCCGATCGGTACGTCGAACTCGCCTGGGTGGTGCTGATTCCGCTGACCATCCTGCAGGCGCTCCTACCGGCCCTGGTCGACCTGAGAAAATAAGGAGCGGAGTTGGTTGTCGTCATGTTCTGGGTGCTTGCCCTATTAGCCGCCGGCGGTGGCTTCCTGGTCTTCCGGTTCGACTCGATGGCCCGCGCCACCATCGCGCTGTTGGTCTCGTTCGTCGCCACCGGCGGGTTGCTCGTCGTGCTCGGGCTAGGCTACCTCGGCGTGGTCGTCATCCTGATGATGATCATGGAGATGATCATCATGGCCGTTTTCATGGTGGCGTACATGATGAATCCAGCCGGGCTGATGCCGATGGCCATGTACCACAACAAGCCGGCGTCCCTCACCATCAGCATCACCACTTTCGTCCTGCTCGGCGGGGGGATCTTCCTGGTCCGGTGGCCCCATCGGGACAGCGCACCGCCGGCGGATCCGACGTTGCAGCTCGGCATGGCGCTGATGGGCCCTCAGATGCTCACCATGATGACGCTGGGGTTCGCGTTGTTCGCCACCATCGTGGCCACCGTCGTCCTGGCGACGCACCGGGGTCGCTACGACCGGTTCGGCGACGATCTCTTGCATCGGCCGGCGGCCGATCCGGTGCCGGGCGGAGTCGGCCGATGAGCCTGCAGTTGTTCCTGCTGCTATCCGCCGGCTTGTTCTCCATCGGCGTTTACGGCGCGTTGTCGCAGCAGTCGATCGTGATGATCATGATGGGTCTGGAGCTGATGCTCAACGGGGTGACCCTGGGCGCGGGGGCGTTCTGGCATTACGTCGCCCCGGGAAGCTCATCCGGTCAGGTGATCGTCGTCGTCGTCGTCGTCGCGATGGCGGTAGAGATGGCGATGGGATTTGCCGTGACCACCGCGATCTTCCGCGCGCGCGACGTCGACATGGTCGACATGGCCGCGGACCTCAGTAGGTGAGCGGCGGGGCCGCGCTGGTCTGGCTGCTGTTGGGCGTGCCGCTGCTGGGCGGTGCGACGCTGGCCGTTGCCGGGCGGGCGGTGGACCGGGTCGCACCCGCGATCGGAGTCGCTGTCGCCGCAGCCGCCCTCGTCCTAGGTTGCGTGGTGGCTTTCACCCGGCCGGCCGGGTCCGCGCCGCTGCTGGTTGGCATCAGCGCCGGGGCGTCGGTGGACGGGCTGTCGGCCCTGATGGTGGTGACGGTCACCGCGGTCACCCTCGCCGTGTTGGTGTCCTCGGTGGCGGAGTTCGCCGGCACCGCCAACCCGGCCCGGTTCTACGGGCTGATGCTGATCTTCGCCGGCGCCATGCTGCTCACCGTCACCGCGACGACGTTGGTGCTGCTGCTGATGGGCTGGGAGGTCATGGGCGCGACGTCATATGCGCTGATTGGCTACTGGTGGCACGAGCCGCACCGGGTCACCGCGGCGAACACGGCGTTCCTGACCACCCGCGCAGCCGACCTCGGCCTGTATGTGGCGGCCGGCGCCGCGCTTGCCGGCGGCGTCGGGGACCTGCGGCTGGCCGACCTGCCCGGTGCGTCGTCGCCGTGGCTACACGTCGTCACTGCCGGCGTGGTGCTGGCGGCGTTGGGCAAGTCGGCGCAGCTACCGTTCTCCTTCTGGCTGTCCCGGGCGATGGAGGGCCCCAGCGCGGTCTCGGCGCTGCTGCACTCGGCAAGCATGGTCGCCGCCGGCGCGTACCTGCTGCTGAGGACCCACCCGTTGCTGACCGCCTCGGGGTGGGGCGAGCCGACCGTTGCCGGCGTGGGGGCCACCACGGCGCTGGTGCTCGGGCTCGTCGCGGTCGCACAAACCGACCTCAAGCAACTGCTGGCCGCCTCGACCTGCGCGCAGATCGGGTTCATGGTCCTCGCCGCCGGCGCCGGCGCGGTCGCTGGCGGAATGATGCAGCTGATCGCCCACGCCGCGGTCAAGAGCTTGCTGTTCCTCGCGGCCGGGGCCTGGCTGAATGCCCTTGGCACCAAGGCGCTGCCGGCGCTGCGTGGAGCGGCTCGTTCCTACCGGGTCGTCGGGGTGACCTTCACCGTCGGCGTGGTCGCGCTGGCCGGGCTACCGCCCGCCTCGTTGTGGCTGACCAAGGACGAGCTCCTCGCCGGCGTCCTGCAGCGCAGCCCCGCCCTGTACGCGGTCGGGCTGGCTGCCGCCGTCGTGTCCGCCGCCTACAGCATCAAAGCAGCCTGGTACGTCTGGCGGCCGCTGTCACCCGACGCCGCCGACGGTTACGACACCGAACGCAAAGGCACCCGCCGCGTCGCGCCGGTGGTGCTTGCTCCGCTGGTCGTCGCCGCGGTGTTCGCTGCGGCGTTGGGGGTTCTGGCGGTGCCGGCGATCGCCCAGCCAATGAAGCGGGCACTCGGTGCGGCCGCCGAGCCGTCCTCGACCTGGCCTGAGCTGGCCGTGTCCGCCGCGCTCGCGGTGGGCGCCAGCGGGCTGACCTGGTGGTGGGGCGACCACCGCGCCCCGTTACCGGCACCGGTCCAGACCGTGTTCACCGGGTGGCTCGGTCTTGAGCGGGCTGCCCACTTGCTGCTGGTTCGGCCCACCTTCGCCCTCGCCGGGGCGCTTGCCGCCTTCGACGACCAGGTCCTCGACCGCGCGGTGCGCGATATCGCCGGCAGCGGGACCGCGCTGGCCCGGGCTGCGTCGCGGGTCGACGGCCAAGGCCTCGACCAGGTCGTGACCGGACTCGCCGCCGGCGCACGGCGGCTCGGCCGCGCCGCCCGCCGGCCGCAAACCGGACAGCTGCACACCTACTACGCCCAGGCCGCCGCGGCGTTCGCCCTACTCGCGCTTGTCTTCGTCTTCGTGAGGTAACCCGATGCTGTCGGCCATCGTCTTCCTGCCCGCCCTCGCCGCGCTCGGACTGCTCGCCGTCCCGGTTCGCTCGCCCCGCGCGGCGTTCCTGTGGACGTGGATCTGTGTCAGCGCCGTCGATCTGGTGCTCGTCGTCGGCGCCTGGATCGGCTACCACCCACAAGACGGGTTTGGTTGGGCCGAGAACATCCCCTGGATCCCGACCGCCGGAGTCGGCTACCACGTCGGCGTCGACGGGCTGTCCCTACCGCTGGTCGGCCTGACCGCCGGGCTGTTCCTGGCGGTGGCGGTCTACTCGCTACGGGAGACCCGCCAGGTGAAGAGCTACGTGTGCCTGTTCCTGGTCCTGCAAACGGTCTGCCTCGGTCTGTTCGTCGCCCTCGACCTGATCCTCTTCTTCGTGTTCTTCGACCTGTCCATCGTCGGGATGTTCTTCGTCATTGCCGGCTGGGGCCACGGCGAGCGGTCCCGCGCCGCGGCCACGCAGTTCTTCCTCTACACCTTCATCGGATCGTTGGCGCTGCTGCTGGGGTTCATCGGCCTGTCCCTCGCCGCCACGCCACACACCTTCGACATGGTCACACTTGCCCGGACCCAGCCGCTGGCCGGTCGCGGCGCCTACGCCGGCCTCGTTCTCCTCGCCGTCGCCCTCGGCTTGGCGGTGAAAACTCCTACGGTGCCGTTCCACACCTGGCTGCCCCCCGCCCACACCGAGGCCCCGGCGACCGGCTCGGCCATCCTAGCCGGGGTGCTGCTGAAAATGGGCACCTACGGGTTCGTCCGGATCGCGATGCCGATGTTGCCCGGCACCTGGCGCCGCTACGCCACAGTGTTCGTCGTCGTCGGCGTCGTCTCGGTGATCTACGGGGCGCTGGTCGCGCTCGCGCAGACCAACTTCAAACGCATGATCGCGTACACCAGCGTCAACCACATGGGCTACATCCTGCTAGCGGTTGGCGCCGCCGGCATCCTCGCCGGCACCAACGGCCAAGCCCGCGCGCTCGCCGTCACCGGGGCGGTGACGCAGATGGTCAGCCACGGGCTGCTGACCGGCGCCCTGTTCCTTCTCTCCGGGGTTCTCTACGACCGTGGCCACACCTACGAAATGTCCTCATACTCCGGCCTCGCCGCCCGGACGCCTGTCTTCGCCGGGGCCACCGCGCTGGCTGCGTTCGGCTCGCTGGGTTTGCCCGGACTGTCCGGTTTCATCGCTGAGTTCCAAATCTTCACCGGTAGCCTGCCATCTGCCACCCTGGGCACAGCGGTCGCCATTCTGGGCATCCTGTTGACCGCGGCACTGTTCCTGCTGGCGCTGCAACGGCTGTTCCTCGGGCCGCTGCGCTTCCCCGACGCCCCGGGCACTCCGGCCCTGTTCAGCGACCTCAGGGCCAGCGAGGTGGCCAGCGTGGTGCCGCTGCTGGCCCTGGCGGTGGTGATCGGAATCGCGCCCCGGTTTCTGCTCGAGGTCATCGAACCCGCCGCCGGCACCCTGGTCCGGCTGGTGTCGCGGTGAACGAGCGCCTCGGCCCGCTGGTCCCCGAGATCGTGTTGGCCGCCGGCTCCGTGGTCGGGTTGCTCTCCGGCTCGTGGCTGCCCCGTCGCCGCCAGTGGGTCGTCCGGCTGATCACCGCTGCGGCGTGCCTTGCCGCACTGGCCGCGACCGGGATCGCGGCGGCGCAGGCTCCGACCGTCGACTTCGGCACCAGTTACGTCATCGACGTGGCCACCAACACCGTGCGCGTGACCGTGCTGGCCGCGACCCTTCTCGTCGTCTGCCTCTCGATCGACGCAGTAGCCGGGCACCCGCGCGAAAGCGAGTTCTATGTGCTGCTGCAACTCGCCGCGCTCGGCACCATCGCACTCGCCGGCGCCAACGACCTGCTGCTGCTGTTCGCGGCATACCTGCTCGCCTCCATCCCTGGTTACGCGCTCGCCGGCTTCTTCAAAGACGCCCTCGGCACCGAAGCAGCCCTGAAGTACTACCTGATGGGGGCACTGCTGGGCGTCGCCATGCTTACCGGGATCACGCTGCTCTATGGCGTCGGGCGCAGCACCAGCTACACCGTCCTGCGCACCGCGCTTGCGTCCGCGCCGCACGGGGTCGCCGCCGTCGGCGTGGTCGCCGTGCTCGCCGGGCTGTTGTTCAAGGCCGGCGGGGTCCCGGCGCACTTCTGGGTGCCCGACGTGACCGACGGCACGTCCACTCCGGTCGCCGCATTCGTCACGACCGTGCCGAAGATCGGTGGGCTCGCCGCCCTGCTACGGCTGCTCACCGACGCCGTCCCGACCAACGCCGTCAACTGGCCGCTGCTTGTTGCGATCCTGGCCGCCGCATCGATGACTTTGGGCAACTTGGCCGCGTTCTTCCAAACGAGTGTGAAACGGCTCCTCGCCTACTCAACGGTCAGCCAGGTCGGCTACCTGCTCATGGCCGTCGCCGTCGCTACCCGCAGCGGGCTGGGCATCACGTCGCTGCTGTTCTACCTCTTGGCATACGCAGCCACCAACCTGGGCGCATTCGCCGTCGTCGCCGAACTCCCGCAGGCCCGCAGCCTGTCTGACTACCGAGGGCTCGCCCGCACCCATCCCGGCCTCGCCGCCGTACTTGTCGTCTGCTTGCTCGGCCTGGTCGGCACCCCACCGACGGGGGTATTCCTCGGCAAACTCGAGGTGTTCACCGCCACCATCGACGGTGGTTACGGCTGGCTCGCCGCGGTCGCCGTCGCCAACACCGTCGCCTCGCTGTTCTACTACCTGCGGTGGCTCGGGCCGTTGTTCTTAAGCCAGCAGACCGACAGTGCCGCCGAGCCCCTGCAGACCACCGGTGGCTGGCCCGCGATCGGCGCCTACACCGCCGGCGCCGCTTCGCTGACACTGGGGATCGCCGGAGGCGCAGTTCTGCCCCTACTGCATGGCCCGCTGTCCTAGCCTGGCCACGCCGTCGAGGGCTGACCACGGAACGGACTGGTTGGCAGAGCCGTTAGCTCACCAACAACAGGCGATAACGGCGCGCCTCGGCCACGGTGCGCTAGAGCAGGGTGGCGCCTACGATCCGGCTCTGGTGACGTGTCCGGCTTGGAGGCAGCATGCGGCGGTGGCCGTGGCAGCGATGGACGACAGCAGTGCTCGGGACGGCCGTAACCGCCCTGCTCATCGGTGTGCCGACGGGGGTGGTGCGCTCGCCGTTTTACACCCGGATGACGCCTGTCCTGTGGTGGAATTACCCCGTCTGGGCGCTGTCCGCAACTTTCACCGGCTTGATCCTCGCGACGTACGTACAGGCCCCTGCGGCGCTGCCCACATCCGGGACCCGACGCATGGGCGCCGGTGGGATCCTGTCCGCTTTCGCGGTGGGATGCCCGATCTGCAACAAGCTGGTGGTGGCTCTGATCGGCCTGTCCGGAGCGCTCAACGTGTGGGCACCGATCCAACCGTTCTTGGGAGCGGTGAGCCTGGCACTGCTCGCGTTCGCTTTACTCACCCGGCTCCGCGCGCAACGGTCCTGCAGCCTGCCGGCTGCCAACCCGCGCAGATCGGATGCGGCGCTGATCTAAAGCCGCCCAGGGCACTGCACAACCGGCTACCCATGCCATCACCCCAGCAGTGCGAGACCGCGCTTGCTTTCCGTCCTGTCTATCTCTCGTTGCGAGCGGTGTAGGCCGATCCTGGCGCCTGCACGTGAAGGACGAAAGCGACCCGCGCAAGCGCTCCATCGCGCGGGGTCGCCATCGCCGTCCCCCCAATGAGCCGCCGCGACTGGAGAGCAGAGCGGCCAGTCCGCTCCTAAGCCACTCCTAAGCCCGATCGCGCCGAGCGCTATCGCTGCTCATCCATCGGCTCCCCTTGTCAGATCCCGACCGCTGCCGTAATGTACGGACATTCGGGGGATGTGGCAATGCAAGCGGATACCGACGAGTGAGCAAGGGAGCAGACGGATGCAGGTTGAGGTCATCGCCACCGAGGAGATGGGGGACCGCAGCTACGTGGCCCACGACGGGCAGGTCGCTGTCGTGATGGACCCGCAGCGCGACCTGGACCGGGTGCAGGCGGTGCTCGCGACGCACGGGCTGCGGGTGGGCCTGGTGTGCGAGACCCACCGGCACAACGATTATGTGACCGGCGGCTACGCCCTCGCGCAGCAGACCGGAGCGGCCTATGTCGTGCCCGCCGGGGAGGATGTGGTCTGCGAACGACGCACGGTCGGTGACGGCGATGAACTGACCGCCGGGGCGCTGACCGTGACCGTGGTCGCTACCCCGGGACACACCGACGGGCACGTCGCCTACGTCATCGGCGACGGGTCAGGGCCCCCGGCGGTGTTCACCGGCGGGTCGCTGCTCTACGGATCAGTGGGACGCACCGACCTGGTCGAGGCCTCCCGGATCGAGGAGCTGACCCGGGCGCAGTACCGCTCCGCGCGCCGGCTCGCCGCGATGCTGCCCGACGACGCGGCGGTCTACCCCACGCACGGGTTCGGCAGCTTCTGCTCGTCGGGATCCGCCAGCGCCGGGGACACCTCGACGATCGGGAAGGAGAAAGCCGCCAACGATGCGCTGAACACCGCCGATGAGGACGCGTTCGTCGACAAGCTGATCGCCGGGCTGACCGCCTACCCGGCCTACTACGCTCACATGGGCCCCCTGAACCGGGAAGGGCCGGCGGCGCCCGACCTGTCTCCGGTGACACCGGTCGACGCCGAGGAGCTGCGCTCCCGGCTGGCCGGCGGCCAGTGGGTGGTGGACCTGCGCAGCCGCACCGCCTACGCCGCCGACCATGCGGCCGGCACGGTCGGCATCGAGCTCGCCACCAACTTCGCCACCTACTTCGGATGGGTGCTGCCCCGGGGCGAGGCGGTCACCCTGCTCGGCGAATCCACACAGCAGATCCGCGATGCCCAGCGCCAACTGGCTCGGATCGGTGTCGACGAGCTTGCCGGCGCGTCGACCGTGCCCGCGCAGACACTCGCCGACAGCCAGCCGTTGCGCGGCTACCGCCGGGTTGACTTCGCCGATGTCGCCCGCGAACAGCCCGACCCGCCGCAGATCCTCGATGTCCGCCGTGACGACGAACGTGCCCACGGCGCCATCCCGGATTCCACCCATATCCCGATCCACGCCCTGCTCGACCGGTTAGCCGAGCTCCCGGACGGGCAGCTGTGGGTCCACTGCGGCAGCGGCTACCGGGCCAGCATCGCCGCCAGCCTGCTGGACCGGGCCGGCCGAGACGTCGTGCTCATCGACGACGACTACACCCACGCCGTCGACCTGGACGTGGCCACCGGCTGATTCCGCTACACCCGGCACCCCTGCAGGTCGAACACAGAGGCGCATGCCGTTCACTGCAGCACGGCCGATGCCCAGCGACCGGATCCATCACTCGCTCGTGCAGGGCCGGGCGATCACCCGTCGGAGGAGGCCACCGCGGTGGCTGCTGGTGTGCTCGAGGGTGAATCCGGCGGCTACGGCAAGCGCCGCCGGTTCGCGGGTGAGATGTTCGCCGTAGCGAGGGATGGTCCACCGCTCAAGGGCCCGCTGCAGCGCCGCCAGCACCGGCGAGCCGGCGGTGGAGTGCTCGAGCAGGATCAGCCGCCCGTCGGGGCGCAGCACCCGCCGGGTCTCGGTGAGGGTGGCAAAGGGGTCCGGCATCGCGCACAGGGTCAGGGTGGAGATGACGGTGTCGATCGAGGCGTCGGTGAGCGGCAGTCGGGCGGCGTCGGCGGCGAGGAGCACCGCACCGGCGTCCCGTGCTCGGCTGCCCGCCTGGTGCAGCATGCCGAGGGAGATGTCGACGCCGACCGCCGCCGGGTCGGCGGGCAGCTCGGTGAGGGTACGACCGGTGCCGGTGCCGATCTCCAGCACCTGGCCGCGCGCCTGACCGGCGGCCCACCGGCGGCCGTCGCCGACGAGGAGCCGTTCCACCGGTGCGATCAGTCGGTCGTAGCGGGAGGCAATGGCGTCGTACACCTGGCGGGTCCGAGTCAGCGCGGGTTGATTCGCCGGCCCCATCAAGACCTCCCTCCCACGACGAGGATGACCCCGGCGGCGACGGCCCGGCCGCCGCCAACGTGGATGAACTTCGCGATCACCAGCTCAAGGGCCATCACGTTGACCGCGGTTCGCAGCCACGCCAGGTAGGTGCGCTCGTTCGTCAAGTGGTCCCGGGCCCGGCTCGGGTTACCGCCACCGGCGCCGGTCCAGGCGGTGAGCCGGGCGTTTCGGGCCGGCCCAACTCCGGGAGACCTAGCCAGATCGCCCCGATGGACGGCGCCGGCAGCGGCGGCGAGCAGGTCGGTGACGAGTGCGGCCGACGGCTGACCGGTTGGCGGCCGGCGGCGGGCTCAGACGACACGGATCTCGCCGTTGATGACATGCACCGGGATGGCGGGCAGGGGTGAGGGCGGCGGTCCGCCGAGCACCTGCCCGCTCTTGGCGTCGAACGTGCCGCCGTGACAAGGACAGACGAATTGCATACTGCCGCGGTCGAAGTCGACGCTGCAGCCGGCGTGTGTGCAACTGGCGGAGAAGGCGACGAACTGGTCGGCCGACGGCCGCACCACCCAGCCCGGGCCGCCACTTGCCGGGTCGGTAAAGCGCGCGGCGTGACCTACCGGGACGGCGGAGGCGGGGCCGAGGGCGGTGCCCGGCGGTGTCGGGCCCGATGTGGCGGGCGGCCTGGCGCCGAGACGGGGCGGCTGCGGCGTCGGGCTGCCCGGGAGGCCGGCGGGCAAGGCGCCCACACGCGGCTTGCCGGCGCCGCCGGCCAGCCGACCGACAGCGGCGGTGAGGCCACCGGTGGCCGTGGCTGCGACGGCGACGATGCCGGCGGTACGGGCGCCGGGCAGCAGGGTCCGTCGGTTGAGCTCGGCTCGCGGTCCGGGCTGGATCGCCTCGATGGCGGGGAAGACAGGGCATCCGGACTGGCGGATGCACGTCCCGGTGGGCTGCAGCCCGCACCCG
>JBBPZV010000031.1:0-8782 GCA_038198775.1 Propionibacteriales bacterium
CGCAGCGGGTCGACCACCCGGAAGTAGGCGACGGCATTGACCCGGGCCGGCACGTTGTCCCGGGTGATGATCTCCTGCGGCGGGATCGTCAGCGTGACGGTACGCAGATCGACGCGGACGATCCGGTCCACCAGCGGGATCAACGCCACCAGGCCGGGGCCCCCCAGCGGGCGGAGTCGGCCGAGCCGGAATAGCACGGCCCGCTTGTACTCCCGCGGTACCCGCACATTGACGAAGACGAGCGCGGCCAGGCAGCCGGCGACGACAAGCACGACGACCCAGACGGTCATCGACTCTTCCACCTGGTGCCCGTCCGGGCAGGCGGCAGCGGGTGCGCGGACCGGTCGGAGCCCCAGCAGGTCCGCGATGCCGGGATGCCAGTGGTCGCCGCGCCACCTCTCGCGGTGAGTCGCAGCCCGGTCGACGGGGTCGGGTCGGGGAAGCCGGTGGGGGTGTGGCGAAGGTGGTCGAGGAAGCGCCAGCCCAGCGTCCCGGTGAAGGCGACGGGAACTGCCAGCAGGGGCAGCGCGACCGGCGTGTGGTGCCGGGCCAGCTCGACGCCGAGGATCAGGCCGGCCAGGCCGACCAGCATGAGCGCAAGCCCCCGATGAAACCGCCCGGCCTCAGAATGTGGCCACGGCTCGACCGCTCGGACGACCTCCCGCCCGTCCGGCGAGGTGGTGCACTGCCCCTTGACCGGGCAGGCGTTGCACACGCTGGGCTTGGCCCGGTAGCGCACCAACCGCCGGTGGTGGTCGGCAGCAACGCTTGGACCTCGACGGCCTACTGGTCGGGGCAATCCGGCCTTCGGCGTCGCGGCAGCGTTCGACCTACTCGTCGGCAGCGGCTCGTACCTTGTCCCGCTTCACGTCCGGAACATTCTTCCCGGCGCGTCGGTCACCGTCGAGGCCCCGATCGGCTGGCGAGGACCGTGCCCCCGATGGCGAGCTGCGGGCCGGCGTTGGGGCTGAACGCCGCGTTCACGGCGAAGCGGTCGCCACGCACGAGGGTCTGACGCCACTCCATGGGGACGCCGCCCGAGCACGCGGTCCGATCGATCGCCAGCAGCGCGACGTCGATGGCGATCTGCAGCGCCCGGCGGTCCGCGGCGGAGGCGACCACGGCCCGGATCTGCTCCCGCCCGCCCCGCAGGCGGATCCCGCAGCGGGCGGCGAGCTCGTTGTAGAGGGACGTGTGGGTGAAGTCCGCGTCGAGAAGCGGCCGGCCGACGTCTGCGGGCAGCCACACCCGGTCCAGGGCCAGCGGCTGGCCGCCGGCGAGCCGGATGCGCTCCAGAAACAGCAGCGGTGTCGACTCCTCCAGGCCCAGCCTGGCCGCGACGACGCCGTCCGCGGTGATCTGCAGTCGCCGGACGTGACTGCGCTGCTCGGCACCTCGGGCCTCGACGGAGGAGAAGAGGCTGTAGAGCGCGCCTAGCGGCTGGGTGAACTGCGGCTCGACAAGTCTGGGCACGCGGCCACGCTCGGCGACGACGAGCCCCTCGGCCCGGATCCGCCGCAGCGCCTCCCGCACGGTCTGCCGGCTGACGCCGTACTGGCCGGCGAGGGCGTGCTCGCCGGGGAACGCGGCGGTGAACTCTGCGCTGTCGAGGCGGCGGAGGAGGTCGTCGTGCAGCTGCACCCACAAGGGCAGCCGACTATGCCGGTCCAACACCACCGCGCCCACTGTGGCGTCCGTCGGTGCGGTCACCAGTCCCCCTTTGCGATCTCCCACGGCTAATGCAAATGTACGAACATACCGGAGAAGCGGCAATGCGCAATCGAGGGAGCGTCCGTGGAGATCGTCACGATCGAGACGCCGGAGCTCGGCGACCGCAGCTACGTCGCGGCTCCGGTGGCCGGGCCGTCGTGTTCGGCGGGCGGTTCCAGCGGCGCCACCGAGAGCACCATCGCCGAGGAGAAACGCGTCAATGTCGCACTGACCGAGTCCGACGAAGAGCGCTTCGTCGCCGAGCTGCTCGCCGGGCTCACCGCCTACCCCGCCTACTACGTCCACATGAGGGGCCGAAACGCAGCCGGCCCGACGGCGGCGGACCTGTCCCTGCCGGCGCCGGTCGACCCTGACGAGGTCGCCAAGCGCATCGCAGCCGGGGAGTGGGTCGTCGACCTGCGGGACCGCACCGCCTATGCCGCCGAACATCTCGCCGCCAGCCTCGCCGGCCGGACCGAGGTCCGCGGCTACCCACGCCGGTCGTTCAGCAACCTGCCGCCGAAGACGACGCCACCGTCCTCCTCGACGATGAAAGGGCCGGCGGCGCCATCGCTGGGTCGACGCACGTCCCGCTGCACAGCATGCCCAACCGCCTCGACGAGGTCACGACGGACCGGCTGTGGGTGCATTGTCGCCTCTGGCTTCCGGGCCAGCATCGCCCCCAGCCTGCTCGACCGCGCCGGTCGCGCCACGTGTTCGTCGACGACGAATGGGAGCACGCCGCTGAAGCCGGACTGCGCATCGTCTGAACTGCCCGACGACCAGCCACCGAGCGTGACATGCCAACACCCTCACGGGTCCTCATCCTCGGCGGCGGCACCGCCGGGTCGGGTCCGGTGAAGTGGTCCAGTAAGGCGTTGCTCGCCGGTCGAGCCAGGCTGCCTGCATCCCGGCCCGCTTCACCCCGTCGATGTCCCATGGGTGCACGGAGACCAGTAGCAATCCGCCAGCAGCGCACCACCCTCGCGAAGTCCTCCGAGGACTCATCGACATCGATGACGCTCGACGCGTCGGGACGTTCCCTCGTACGGTCCAACGCCACCACGACACCACGCCTCCGCGGTGTCACGCCGAGTCGTGTTTCGGCCGGCGCCGGCCTCTGCTGCCTCATCGGCCCGTGTGGTTCAGGGTGGCGGTAGCCAGACGGACATGGCCACCGAGGTAGGTGTCCGCGCGGTAGCCAGGAAGCTTTGCGAGGTGTTCCCTGGGGCGCCGCGTCGGGTCCGCGCCGCCGAGGATGGTCAAGAGCCGGTAGAACGGGCGAAGTACGGCGGGCGCCCGGCCCGGGTCTCCCAGGTCCGCGATCCCCACCAGGACAGCACGTGCCGCCGCCATGGTGTTCATTGCATCCCATGTCGGGCCGTCATCGGCAAGCACCGACAGCACGTAAGTGGCCAGCACCATCCGCGGCTGGATCGTCTTGGAATCGCACCGCATTGTGTGGGGTCCGGGACACGACCAGCTTCGCCCGCAGCTTTGCTGCGAAGGGGCGATCAGGTTTGGAGTAGACAATCACGTCTGGCGGGGTCATGATCGCTCCTACCGTTGCATACGGCCAGAGGTACACCACCGCTCCCCGTAGGCAACGTCTTGACGAGACAACCCCCGATCAGCTCAACCAACCCCGCGCCGGCCGGCTCTCCGTTGGGGGCCCACCCCCACCCCCAACCAGAAGGTGTCACAGGGATCGGACGAAGCTCAGCCTGCGTCGATGAGTGGCAAGTTGTAGTCTGCGATGCTGCGGTCTGCTGTGATGATCGTGAGCTGCTCGAAACGCGCCTGCGCGATAAGCAGCCGGTCGAATGGGTCACGATGATGCATTGGCAGGTCCGCGACAGCGAGGCCATGATCGGCATCGAGGCGGAGGATCTACACGCCGCTTCGCAGCACGTGCTCACGAAGGTCGTGCGGCACCGAGACTTTGCCGATTGCTGTCTTCACGCCGATCTCCGCGAAACACACGAGGCTGAACAGAAGCTCTGTCGCCTGCTCGATGGCTTGCTGTGCCGCCTGGGAGATCCTTCGTGATGCTTCCAGTTCCCAGAGCACAACGTGGGTGTGCAGTAACAGCCTCACGTCGATCCGTTGAGCATGTCGTCGAGTTCGGCTTCAGTGAGCTCGAAGTCGCCGGCCAGTGAGATGCGACCGGCTATAGAACCACGGGCCGCGAGGAAGCGCTTTCCTGGCGATGAGGGCAGTTCGATCTGGACCAGCCGTGCCACGGGGACGCCATCACGTCCAATTTCGACGATCTCGCCGGCTTCGACCCGCGCGAGCAGCTTCGACAGGTCCGTTTTGGCTTGGCCGACATTTACCAGTATGACGTGAATCCTAGGCTCCTTGGCCAAGGTTAACCAAGCACGTTGGCAGGGTTCCTCGGCCGATGTGTCATTCACGAATCGGTGACCGGTCGCCGATCTGGCGGCAGTGCTGTGAGTGGTTTGCTACCACATTGCGTCGACGTAGCCGAGTCGGCGGTTCATCGCGATGGTCGGCAGATTGCCGGGGTGGTGGATGGTGCGAATCTTGGTCACGCCGCACGCTCGGGCGAAGTCGACACCGAGGACCTTCCATCGCCAGGGCGACGCCGGCGCCTCGGTAGCCGACCCTGACGCCGGTCATCTCGTTAAAGACGTACCCCTGTTGGCGCCAGTCCGACGTCGCGGCCATCCCCACCCAGTCAGCACCATCGACGGCGAGCACTACTCCTGCGGGGTCGAAGGAGGGGATCTCGACCCGCTTCTGCAAGTACTCCTTGAAGGTGTGAAACCTCCACGGCCCGGGATGGCTGGGGAGCATTGCCTGTTGAGGTCGTACAGAGCGCGGCGGTGTTCGGCGCTGTCGTCCAGCGCCGCCAAGGTGCTGAACTGCAGGCCCGCTCCACGACACCGCTCCACGAACGGGGCGAAGATCATCGCGTTGAAGGTATGTACGTCAAGCTCGAGCTTGATCCAACTGACCGTCACCATGACTCCCGCTCGATTACTCCTGGCTGGCCGACCTCAAGCCGTCACAGGGTCGCCGATCTGTCGACGGCGCCGCCAGCCGCCACCTCGGATCGTGGTCGTCGGTCGTGGACTTCTCAATGGACGATCGTCTGCCGGCAAGACCTGCTGGTTTGGAGTACTCAGGTGGAGATCCGGGTGAGAAGGTCGTGGTAGGCCCGCTCCACCTCTCCATCCACCGTCAACACGACGCGAGTGCGCGGTCGAGCAGCAACCACCTGCAGCAGCCGGTCGTACATCCCCGGCAGCGCGTCGAGTCCGCCCCTGCGCTCGAGGAGCGCAGCAGCGTTCTGATGCTCGGCGGTTTCTGGTTGCGCAGAACGGCGAGTGAAACGCTCTGCCGCGTCCTGCGGGTCGCTGAGAAGGACGACCTCAACGAATTCGGCGCCCACATCGTCGCACAGTCGCTGCAAGACGAGGACGAACTCCAGCCGGCCCAGGAACTGCGGAATGACGACGTCGCGACCTCCCAGCAGTTGCACCCGCCCCATCTCCACTGCCATGCGCCGGGCCAAGAGCCCCGACTCGTCGGGCTCATCGAGCCAGCGTCCCAGCATTGCGCGGACGACATCGATGTCGAGTGCCAGCGTCAGGGCGGCGGCGGTGATGACTCGCCCGGTTTCGGCTTGGCCCAGACTGACGGCCCGCGAAATGTGCAGGGCGGTCTTCGCGTGCGGCAGGGCGATGTTCACGATGGGGGCGTCGAGCACGACCAACAGGGTCGCCGCGACGATCACCGCCCAGCGCCAGCCACCGCGCAGATCGACCGCTCCCATGCCGACCTGCGTGGCGGTGGGCCCCTTTGGGGGTTCAGCCGGGGCGGAGACGTTACTGATCTCCTCACGGTCGATGTCGACGTGGACTCCGGCGGGTTCAGGGGCCGTCTCTGCCGAAGTCGTCGGACCGCGATGACGGTGTCGATGACGGTCGCGGACTGCCCGTCTGGACCGGTGGCCTGACGCTCGGGTGCGCCCAGCAGTTCGGTGTGCCACCGGTCGGGGCTCAGCTCGAGGGCGTCGAGCGCTTACTTTGGCGTGAGGAAGCGGGTGTCCGGGTCGGCCCACGACCAGGGCGGGACCGAGGCGTGGGCGACGATGAGCAGGAGCCCGCCGGGGGCCACGGCCCGTGCCGCGGCCTGCAGGACCTGGTCGCGGGGGAACCCCTGCACCGGGGAGTGCAGGTACTGGGCGGAGATCGGGTCGAAGGTGCCGGCGGGGACGGTGCGGGCGAGGTCGTGCTGCTGCCAGTCGATGCGGCTACCCACACCCGCCGCGGCCGCCCTCGCACCCACCTGGGACAAGACGGTGGCGGAGACGTCGATGGCGGAGACGTGCCAGCCTCGGCCGGGGAGCCAGATCGCGTCGCTGCCCTGTCCGCAGCCCAGGTCCAGCGCTGTCGCCGGCTTAAAGCGGGGCGGCGACGTCGACCAGGACAGGGTTGGCCCGCCCGCTTCCGATCCCCTCGTGCTGTCGGTAATGGTTCTCCCAGAACTGCTCCGACTCGGTGGCGCCGGCTTCCTGAGCCCTGTCCGCGTTCACTGCTGGATCCTTTGCCGGCCGTGGCGGCGGTCGCCGACGACCCGCTCGCAGTTCTCCCGTTCAGCCTGCGCCGAGAATGCATCGGCCACGGAGATCGACCGCTTGCGCTGTGTGCGGCGCTCGGCGACAGCGTGGCGGGTGTCCTCGGCGATGAGGTCGGCATTCAGGGCCGCGGCGGTGTTCAGACCGGCGGCGGCCGCGTTGATCACCCCGGCGAACGGGTCTGTGACCTTGCCGGCCACCCATACCCCGAGGACTGCAGTGGCTCCGGTGGGGCTGGCAGCCACGTAGCTGCCGATAGCCTGGTCGCCGAAGCGCTGCTCAGCCGGTTCCAGCTCCAGGCTGGTGAGCACTCTCTCCGTCCAGCCGGTGGCGATGTCGGTGACGGTCAGCGTGTAGCAGTGATCCCCGACCGCGTTGCCGCCCTCGTGCCCGACCAGATCGATCTGCACGAATCCCGGCACGGCGTCGTCCCACTGCCCCCACGTCCGGATCGGGATCTGGCTCTTCGGCAGCGACCCGGGCTTGGTGTTGCGACCGGCCGGTCAGCGCATGTTCCCCGGTCGGCGGCAAGCCGCCGGTCCATCGTCGCCGGCGACATCGCCGGCAACGCGGCCTGCACGTCCTCGGTGATGTCGAGCTCGCCGAACCGCCGCAGCCTGGGTACCAGCTCGCCCATGATCGGGTCCAGCCGCTTACGGCCGGCGCACCCAGCACGGCCCAGCAGAACGCCAGAGCGGTGATCACCTCGGCCCCGTACCTGGGCGCCCTGGACTTGGCCGGCCGGACCACCCCGGGGCCTCAGCGCCCACCCCAACGCCTTCCGGGCATGGTTGCGATGCCATCCCGTCGTGGCACACAACTCGTCCAGGATCCGGCCCTTCTCCACCCGGCTGGCCCGCCGATACCCGAGTCGCGATCGTCTTGGTCACCGCTTGCCGTTGACTCACCGTCAGTCCCATCGATTCGGCCTAACCGACCCATCCAAGCCGGCCCGGTAGGCGCACCCCACGCGCGCACTCCCAGATGAGTCAACGACCCCACCTACGCGCGCATGCTTGATGAGTCAACGCGACTTACCGATCGGTTTGCGGGACGGTCGCGGTCCCTGGTTCCCCCGACAGGTCTACCAGGAGTAGACTGTTTCGTCATGGCTGACACCACCACGGTCAAGGTCCAGACCAGCACCCGCGACCTGCTCCTCAAGGTCGGGGCTTCCCGGCGTCAGAGTGCCGACCAGGTCATCCTGGCCGCCCTGACAGCCATGCGCCGTGACGAACGCCGCCAGGTCGCTGCCGCAGAAGCACGCGCCATCAAGGACGACCCAGCCGACCTTGATGAGGTCCGGGCGATCCAGCAGGACATGGCCGCGCTGCATGAGGGGTGAGGTCTACCGGCTGCCAGCGCGAGGGAAGGGCCACGAGCAGAAGGGCCGCCGGTACGCCGTCGTGTTGCAGCCGGACTGGCTCACGCTCAGCACCTGGATCGTTGCCTTCACCAGTACCAGCGCACGCGAGACCAGCTTCCGACCGCCGGTGGCCATCGCTGATCGACAGACGTTGGTCATGTGCGACCAGCTCGCCGCCGTGGATCTCAACCGCCTCAGCGAGCCGGTCGGCTTCCTGACCATCGAGGAGATGCAGCGGGTCGACGAGGCTCTCGCTTTGGTCCTCGATCTGTAGTCGAGGAACAGGAGCTTTCCTGCCGAGGGAGCCTCAGGAGAACAACGCTGATCGCCGTATCGGAACACGATCGGCGGGACAAGATCACGGACGGGACGGCCAACTAGCGCTTCGAGAACAGCGCCACATAGCGCTGAAGGTTAGACCGCCGACGTCTCAGTTGGCCCTGTCTCAGTTGCAAGGAACTGAGACAGGGCACGGGCGCCGGTTCATCGGCTCGGCCGCGCGTTGCGGCCTACACGAGGTGAGTCTGCTGGACGTGGGCCGGGATCCGGTCCCAGGTGTTCTCCCAGTCCTCTCCAATTGGGTCCCAACGGTAGATGCCTTGGTCGAACAGCTCGACCACCCGTCGACCGCCTGCGTTAGGGAGTTGGCGCACACGTCATCCCAACCTTCCGCATACGCCCATTCCACCCGGATGGCCGTCGGCCAGGGTCAGCCGACGAGTGCCGTTGTGCCAGCCGAACCAGGTGCGGGCCTCGGCGGACAGCCGCAGGCCGACGGAGTCCATGACCGCATCGTCGATGTCGTGCTCACTGAGCCCCGGCTCCAGCACATCGGCGATCTGTGCGCCCTGGCGGCGCAGGTGCTCGTCAAGCTTGTCCAGCTGCGCGTGCAGCCGCGCCGAGTCAGCCGGCACCTGTAGCCCCCGCATGCCCACAGCGTCTGTGGCGCGCGGGCTCCTGCCATCGGAATGACCAGGTAGGCGGTGTCAGCATTTCCCCCGATCGGGTAGCTACGGAGCTTGCAACTGCTAACGAATCCTTCCAAGATGCTGCCCTCCAGCTGGTTGTCAGCCGGGAGGACCCTTTCGTAGTGAGGGCCG
>JBBPZV010000032.1:0-101623 GCA_038198775.1 Propionibacteriales bacterium
CCGCGCAGCAGCCGCAACACCACATCAGTCTTCTTGTTCGCCGACCACCGCATCTCCCGACGCTGATCGGCGCTCTGCTCGGTCATAACGGCCATGGTCACCCTTCACTATCAGGTGTCCAAGAACCCCGGGTGCGGTGGAGGGTCCCCCAGCTGTTGGGCTAGCGGTGCTGCCCGAAGAATCTCCTCGGAGTTTGCGCCCGAGCCACGTCCTGCACGGCTGGCACGAGTCTACGGTTCCGCGGTGCGACGTCTAAGGTTCCGCGGCGGACATCGTCTGCAGCGCACGCGACTCCGTCTATGTCGGTGCTCGCACGGCGCGGAAGGAGGTTGCGCCGAGCCCGGCCGCGACGAGTGTGAAGATCACGGCCGCCAGCACCAGCATGGGCCGGATCCCCCAGGCGTCGGCGAGGATCCCGGCGGTCGGCGCGATGATCACGACAACCGCACGGTTGAGCGAACGCAGGGTGGTATTCGTCCGGGCCTGCAGCTCGTCCGGCGTGACCAGCTGACGGTAGCTCATCTCGTGGGAGTTGCTGATCCCCATCGCCAGACCGTAGAGGCCCTGTCCGACCACGAGAACCGCAACCGTCCCGGCCGGTGCCATCTTCTGCCCAGCGAGCGATATCGCGATGACGCCGAGGGTCGTGACTAGGTGGCAGACGATGATGGTGCGGCCCGTGCCAAGCCGTCGACCCACCCGGGTGGTGACGGCGGCGCCGAGCACGGCACCGACTCCGCCGGCCGCGCCGACAATGCCGAACTGGAAAGCCGTGAGGTCGAGGGTGCGGAGAACGTAGGGGGCGAGCACGACCCCGACGACCGCGTTACCAACGAACCAGGCATGAGTCGAGAGCGCGAGCGCGGCCAAGCCGGACCCGCGGTAGACCCACTGGACGCCGTCGGCAACCTCGCGTAGGAGCCCCTTTGCGGTGACCCCCTTGCGGGGTGCCGGTTCGTCGAGGTCGATCCGGCGCAGCGTGAGCGCTGAGTACAAGTAGGTCAGGGAGTCCACGAGGACGGCCATTGGGGCACCGACCGCGGTCACAATCAGCCCGCCGAGCGCGGGGCCCGCGCTCGAGGCCACCGCGTCGGCCCCGTCGATGCGGGCGTGAGCCGGTTGGAGGTGCCGCGGCTCGACCAGTCGCGGCAGCAGCGACATCGCAGCAGCGACGTTGACCACCGAGGCGGCACCGAAGGCGAACACGGTCAACAGCAGCGCCGGCAGCGACAGCAGACCAAGCCACCACAGCAAGGGGATGGCCAACAGCAGCACAGCCTGCACCAGATCGGTGCCCACCATGAGCGGTAATCGGCGCCTGCCGTCGACGATCGCGCCCATGACGAGCCCGAAGACGAGGTACGGCAGCCATCGGGCGGCATTGAGCCAACCGACGTCCGCCGCCGAGCCGTGAAGAGTGAGGACCACCAGCGCCTGCAGAGCGAACAGCGTGACATAGGTGCCAAGCCCCGACACCGCGTCCGCTCGCCAGTACCGCAGGAACGAACCCGAGGGGAAGACAGCGCCGCTCGTCACACTCGTCAGTCTCACATCGGCGTTGTGCGACGATTCACGGCGCCAAACCGGCTTCCGCCACCCCCAGGTCAATGGCCTCGGACCACCACAACCTCAACTCCAGCGCTGTGGTGGGTTACTGGATCCCCGCAGGAGGATGCTCTACCGGCACGTAGTTGCATAGCGGGTCCTTATTGCCGACCTGGCGACGTACAGTCCGACATGGGCGAGCGGGCGGGCCTTCGACCCCTATCTGGTGGCGCCAGACCTTGACACCCCTGCGGACGGCCGCGGCCGGGGACTGGCCGGCGCTATACGCAGTGCGGTCAGAGTTGGAGCGAGACGAGGAGTTCTGGCGGGATCTATAGGGGCCGCTGTGGGCTGCTGCCGCCCGTCAAGTCGGGGACACGTCGGCGGCCGAAGTGCTGGCCGCGTCGGTAACGGGATCGGCCCTCCGCCGGGCTTCACCGGGTCGTGAAACGCAAGGTGTCGCAGTCGGTCGGCCGCCGACTTCACCTGGGTACGTCGGCATGTGACGGCACCTGGTTGTTGGCGATGGACGCGCGGTCCGCTTCGCTCAGACCAGCCGCGGCGAGAATCTCCTGCACCATGGCGCTCTTGCCCTTGCCGTAGTCGTCCAGATCGGCCGCCCTGGCCGCAACCCGCTTCTTCACCGCGGCGTAGCGCTCCCGCAGCTGCGGGCTGCTGCGAAGCGTTTCCCGGAGCGCAATGTGGTTGCGGAGCAACAGCGACCCTGCCACGACGACGTACGTGTTCGTGCCGGCCAGCCGCGCCGGCGGTGTGAACGCCCACCGCTGCGGGATCCCCAGCTCCCCGAGCGGCGTGAAGCCGAGAGCCACCAAGGCGTTGGTGGCAGCACCGACGTCGGGCTCAGCCACCACGATGTCGGCGTCGATGACCGGCTTCGCGGCCAGACCGGGCACCGAGGTGCTCCCCACGTGCTCGATGGCGACGATCGGCACCCCGGCGGCGGCGAAGGCCTCGCCGTACTCGGTACGCAGGTCCTCGAAACGACGGGTCCACGCGGGGTCGTAGTCGATGACGGTGACGATGGCGCCAACGTAGGGATCGAGCTCCCGCCCTGTCACACCAAGGGCCACTCCCCCGCGTGTCGGACCACCGGTGTGAACGGAGGGGCGGTTGTAATGAGTACGGCCCCGCGAAGTATGAGTTCGCGGGGCCCGCGCATCTGCCCCCACTTCCTGGTGCCGGCCACCTGATCGTCACCTAACGTTGACCGCGGCGTCGTACGGGCGGGGTAGTCCGGTTCGTCCTGGCGGCGTACACAAAAGGGTGAGGCCCCGCAAAGTATGAGTTTGCGGGGCCTCGTTTGACGAGTGCGATGTCCTCGTCTCACGGACTTCCGTCCCGGCTCACCAGCCGCATCACCGGCCGGCCCGAGCAGGTCGCCCCGCCCGGCAATGAGCCTGGACTTCGGTCCGATCCCGAACTCCCGGAGGAGCTCGTAGGTGATGTTCTATCGGCGGCGAGCCTCACCGCACAAGGGGGTGGCGGCGTTTTTCGGCGACTTTCTGCCCGGGCTCGGCGTGTCCTCCCGACACGCCGAAAGGCGTTCGGTCACCGCCGAGCGCCGGTCCGCCAGAGCCAGGCCAGCCCGACGAGCGGGAGCACGGCGGGGACGTAGCCGTAACCCTGTCCGTAGTCCGACCACACGGTCGAATCGGTGAACGCTGCAGGGTCTCTCACGCTTGCCGTACCGACGGCGAAGACGCCGACGAGCTCGACCGCGCAGGCCGCCCAGGCCACCGGGCGCCAGGGCGGTGTGCCCTTGCCCAGCGCCAGTGTCGCGACGAGGTAGACGAGGGCGGCAGCTGCCGAGAGCGCGTACGCCAGCGGTGCCGAGGCGAACCGGGTGGCGATCTGGACCAGCGACCGAGCCGTCGCCGCCAGCGCGAACGTGGCGTACACGGCGACCAGGACCCGACCTGGCCCCTCCCGGGTGCTGCGGGGCTCAGCCACCCGGCGCGGTCCAGATCTCGAGCAGCCGTACCTCCAGCACCGAGGACACCAGGCCACCGAGCGCTAGCACCGCGGTCCCCCACCGCGTCTTGTCCGAGGCACCCCACAGCACCGATACGACGGGCAGCAGGACAGCGGTGACGAGGTACGCCACGAACGTCACTGTGTCGACGGCCCGCGTGGTGGCCACGACCGCGACGACGCCGCCGACCAGCTGCGCCACGAGCGCCATCTCCAGCGCTGCCAGCGCATAGAACAACCAATCGCCCAGCGGCCGGTTTCGGACGCACTCGAGCGACGCCCAGACGGTGATCGCCAGTGCGGCGAACGCGATCCCCCAGGCAGCGGCAGCGCTCACCGGTGCTCCCAGCTGTCCTCGGTGCGCCGACCCAGGTCGGCGACGACGGTGCGAAGGTCGTCGTCATGTGCCGTGGCGACGGCGCGCTGCCGAGCCGCCCCACTCCCCCCGGCGAACAGCTGTTCGATGCGCTCGGCGGTCCGGTCCCGGTCCCCCGCCTCGTCGAGGGCACCCGCCACGGCCTGCACCAGCGCCGCGACCGCCTCCCGAGCCGACGCGAGGCGGCCGGTGACCGGATGGACCAGGTCCCCTCCGAGGCCGTATCGCGCCGCTCGCCACGTCGCCGCCCGCAGCATGTCGGTGCGGACGTCGCGAAGCGGCTCACCAGCCGCCCAGGCGGCGGCGGCGGAGCTCACCAGCGCACGTCCCAGCGCCGCCAGCAAGACGACGTCCTCCACCTCGGTGCACATATCCGCGGCGCGAATCTCGAGGGTCGGATACCGCCGCGACGGACGGGCGTCGAAGTAGAGCATGCCGTCATCCAGTGCGGCGCCGGTCTCCTGGAGCGCCGCGGTGGCCCGGCGGTACCCCTCGGCGTCCCCGAACGGCTCGGTCGGCCCCGCTGTCGGCCAGCGCTTCCAAACCTGCGCCCGCCAGCTTGCGTAGCCGGTGTCCCGCCCGTACCAGTACGGCGAGTTGGCGCTGATCGCGAGCAGCACCGGGAACCACGGTCGCATCCGGTCGAACGCCGCCACCGCCTCGTCCTCGCTGGCGACGTCCACATGCACGTGCATGCCGCACACCAGCTGGTCGCGCGCGACATCGCCGAAGCGCTCCACCATCGTGCGGTACCGGTCCTTCGGGGTCAGCTCCGGCTGCGGCGCCGCGAGGACGGGCGTGGCAACCGCGATCGCGACGGCCCCGGCGGCTCGGGCCGCCTCGCCGGCGACGCGGCGGGCCCGACGGATGTCCGCCTCCAAGGCGTCCATGTCGGGGTGCGCACCGGTGCCGGTCTCCAGCTGCTGCAAGAACAGTTCCTGGTCGACGGCCACGCCCGGCTCGTCGTCGGCCTGCGCCAGCGCCTGGTGCGACACGGCGGTGAGCCGACCGCTCGCGGGATCGGTGAGCATCAGCTCCTCCTCGACCCCGCAGCGACGGACACTCACGACGACACGCGATCAAGCGCGAGGATGCGTACGGAGACCTCCCGGGTGAGCCGATGCCAGTGCCCCGCCCGGCGCAGCATCGCGTGCCCCGACCCCGTCATCTCGACGTACGACGCGTCGACCCCCGACTTGCGCGCCATCTCGACGTACGAACGGCTCGCCGACGCGGAGGTGCGAACGTCGTGGTCGCCGTGGGCAACGACCAGTGTCTTGCCACGGAGCGACTCGACGGGGGTGCCGGGGGGCAGCCAGGGTGCCAAGGCGATGACCCCGCTGACCGAGCCGTCGTCGGCAACTGCACAGGCCACTCTGCCGCCCATCGAGTGACCGACGACGACCAGCGGCACGGGTGCTGCGGCGCTCAGTAGTGCCAGCGCCTTCCTGGCGTCTCGCACCGGATCCGGCTCCGCCCCTCGCCGCTCGTTCCAGCCCCGGACCCCGTAGCGGAGCAGCCACACCGCGACGCCGCGCGGACCCAGGCGCCGGCCGAGGTCGCGGTGGAGTACAGCCATGCGCAGCCAGGCGGCGCTGCTGCCGGTGACCCGCTCGGTGCTCGTCTCCTGGCCGCCGTGCAGCAACAGCAGCGCCCCGCGTACTGGCTCGGCGACCCGCGTAGGCCGAAGGTCGATGTCCACGGCCCTCATGGTTTCATCGCCCCCGAGAGGGCGCCGAACGGGACCCTGCCGGACGGCCCGGAACCGGTTAGCTGCTGCCCGCCTGGTCCTGGACGTTCTGCTTGGACTCCTGTGCCTTTTCGGTCACGTCTTCCTTGGCCGCCTGGGCCTGTCCCTTGACCTCCTGGGTGGCCTCCTGCGCCGTGGACTTCACCGACTCGGCAGCCTGCTGGGCGGAGCCCTTGAGGTCCTGGGCGACCTCCTGGGCAACACCCTTGGCCTCGTCGGCCACCGACTGCGCCAGGTCGCTCCCCCGGTCCTTGATCTCCAGACCCGCCTGCTGCTCCACTGACGACGAGGGCAGCAGCGACGACGCCAACCAGCCGACGCCGAACGCGATCAGGCCGGCGGCGAGGGGGTTGCCTTCAGCGCGCTGGCGCACCGCGTGTGGTGCACCGGCCGCGGTGTCGCTCATCGAAGAGACCGCCGACGACGCCTTGTCCTGGACTCCGCTGACGGCTCCCGAGGCCTGGGAGCCCTTGTCCGACGCCGACCCCATTACCTTGTCCTTGACGCCGCTCACCTTGCCGGTCACCCGGCCCTTAGTGCGCTGGGCGACCTTGGCCGGGTTGACCTTCTCGTTGAGCGTGTCGACGTCGGCGCTCAACGAGGCGCGCGTCTCCTCGATGGACTGGCGGATCTGATCGGGGTCACTGGTCATCGTCGTCTCCTCAGGAATTCGGCTTCAGCGCGGACGGGATCTCGCCGACGGTCTCCACCGTCTGCTCTGGCTTTGGATTGACTTGCTGCAGGCGGCTGCGACCGAGCACGAACAGCACGGCGGCCGCGATCCCCCACAACACACCCACGATCAGGTGGGCCCAACCCGCACCGATCGGCCCCGACAAGGCCCAGGCCAGCGCGAGTGATAGGAACAGCACCAAGAAGTATCCGGCGAGGCCAGCACCGCCCAGCATCCCGGCGCCCTGGGCCGCCTTGGACGCCTCCTGCTTGATTTCGGCCTTGGCCAACGCGACTTCTTGGCGCATCAGCGTCGAGAGGTCGCGGCTGATGTCGCCCATCAGCTCACCCACGGAGACACCCGAGGGATCGCGCTGCGGATCCGAGTTGCCGTACGCGGTGGAGCCGGCGTCGGTGCTCGACGACCCGCTCGGCCCGCCGCCGCCGGCCGCGGTGGCTCCGCTGTTGTCCCAGTTCAGCGTGGGATCGGTCATCGCTGCGGCTCCCCGGGATCTGTCCAGACGTCGTCTGTTGTGCCGCTGGCCGGCGGGTACGTCCCTCCGGCGGTCCCCCCGGTGTACGTGTCGCCGGTGTAGGCCTCGCCCGGGTAGGTCTCCCCGGCGTACGACTGCCCGGTCGTGCCGCCCACGTCGGGTGCGTCGTACGGGTACTCCCCCTGCGGCGCGACCGGTGGCATCGTGGAGGTCGCCTCGGAGTAGCTGCCCGGGTAGCCGGCGGAGTGCGTACCTCCCGCGGAGTAGCCCCCGCTGCTGTCGTCCTGGTCCCGCTTGAGGTCCACGCCGGCGCGGGTGGCTCGACCCGCAACGACACCCGCAACGGCGGCGCCGATCAAGAATGTGCCGGGCTTGCGGCGAGCGAAGTCGCGTACGTCCTCCAGCAGCGAGCCCGGCTCCCGGTCCTCGAGCCAACCGGCGACCGCTGTGACGCGGTCGGCGGCCTGACGCACCAGCTGCGAGGCCATACCTTCCTGGTCGCCGCTCGACGCCATGCCGCTGAGCTCGTCACCCAGGGAGCGCAGGTTGCTCGCCGCGCGCTGCTGTTGACTGCCCGCCTGCTCGCCAAGCTGGCTCTTGGTCTCCTCGACCAGGTTGCGGGCCTGCGACGTCACCTCGGAGAGCACCTGCTGGCCCTGCTCCTTGGCGGTACCCGCCACCTGCCCGGCGCTCTCCTTCGAGCTCTGGGCGAGGTGGCTGGCCTCGGCCTTCGCCGTGTCCTTGGTCTCACTCATGGGGTCTCCGTGACATAGCTCATGCCCACGTCATCGGCGCGGGTCGTTTCGGTTCAGCGAGTACCCCCCACCCTGTCTTGGAAACGTAAGGACCGCCACCTGGGGCGTCGAGAGCACCGCAAGTTCACCGTAGAGTGTCCGGATGCCGAGCCTGACCGTGGCCGAAGCACGCGCTCGCGCCGAGGCGCTGGACGTCCACAGCTACGACTTAGAGCTCGACCTCACCGCAGGCGACCACACGTTCGGGTCGTCGACCCGGATCAGGTTCACGGCGCGTACGAAGACGTCGACCTTCCTCGACGTCGCGCCCGAGCGAATGCGGTCGGTCGAGCTCGACGGTGGCGCGCTTTCGACGGCTGAGCTGTCCGACCAGCGGTTCCCGTTGGAGTTGACGGTCGGAGAGCACGAGCTCGTGGTCCGCGCCGACATGACCTACCGCAACGACGGCGAAGGCATGCACCGCAGCGTCGATCCCGCCGACGCGAACGTCTACCTGTACGTGATGTCGTTCCTCGACGCTGCACCGAGCGTCTTCGCCTGCTTCGACCAGCCAGACCTGAAGGCAGCCTACCGAGTCCGGGTCACCGCACCCCCGGGATGGACGGTGCTAGGCAACACCCGCGCCGACGAGGTGTCCCCCGGTCGATGGGAGCTGGCGCCGTCGCAGCCCATGGCGACGTACTTCGTGACGCTGCTGGCTGGTCCGTACCACTCGCTCAGCCGCGACCACGACGGTATCCGACTGGGACTGCACTGCTCGCGGTCACTGGCCGAGCACCTCGACAAGGACGCGGACGAGCTGTTCGGCGTCACCGCGGCGGGCTTCGACGAGTACCACCGGCTGTTCGGCATCCGATACCCCTTCGGTGACTACTCCCAGGCGTTCGTGCCGCAGTTCAACGCCGGTGCGATGGAGAACCCCGGTTGCGTGACCTTCCGCGACGAGATGGTGTTCCGCTCACGGGTGCCTGACGCCGCCCACAGCGGTCGGGCCCGGGTGATCGTGCACGAGATGGCCCACCAGTGGTTCGGCGACCTGGTGACGATGCGGTGGTGGGACGACCTGTGGCTCAACGAGTCGTTCGCGGAGTACATGGCCTACCGGGTGACCGACGAGGTCACGGCCTTCTCCGACTCGTGGGTGGACTTCTGCTGGTCCCGCAAGCGGTGGGGCATGACAGCCGACCAGCGGCGCTCGACGCATCCGGTGGCGGGAAACGGAGCAGCCGACGCCAAGTCGGCGCTGAGCGACTTCGACGGCATCTCGTACGCCAAGGGCGCGGCCGTGCTCAAGCAGCTCAACGCCTACCTCGGTGACGAGGTCTTCTTGCGGGGGGTGCGTCAGCATCTGCGCGACCACGCGTACGGCAACGCCACCCTCGACGACCTCTTCGCGGCGTGGGAGCGGGCCGGTGCGCGCGACCTCCCGGCCTGGGCGAAGGGCTGGCTGCGCACGCCGGGACTGGACACCCTGCGGTTGGACGGTGGCCGACTGACCAAGACGGCACCGCCCGAACGTCCCGCCGACCGTCCCCACGGGTTCACGGTGCGGCGCGTCGACGCCGACGGCACCATCACGGACGCGCGGATCGAGCTGCGAGGTTCCAGCGGCCGGCTGCCATGGGACCCTGCTCCGCAGACGCTGATCCTCCCTGACGCCCACGACGAGACGTGGGCCAAGATCCGCTACGACGCCCACACGCTGGCGGCCCTGCCCCGGCGCATGACGGCGATCAACGACCCCGTCACCCGCGGGGTGGTGTGGCTGGCGGTGCGCGATGCCCTCGACGACGCCGAGCTGACGGGCGCGTACGCACTGGACCTGCTCACGGCCGCCCTGCCGGAGGAGACCAAGGAGATCGCGGTTCTGTCGCTGACTGCCTGGGCCGATACGACCCTGTTGGGCCGCTACCTCGGCCCGGACCGCTCGGCGCGCGATCGAGTGGCAGCGGCGGCGATGGCACGACTGTCTGCCGCTCCGCCGGGATCGGGACTGCAGGTGGCCGCGGCCCTGGGCTGGGCGCGGGTTGCGACCGATGCGGACGCGATGCACGGCTGGCTGGACGGCGACGCGCCGCAGGGTCTGGCGATGGACGCCGACATGCGCTGGGCGGTGCTCACGTCGCTGAGCCGGCTGGGCAACGCCTCGGTCGACGACATCGAGGGGGAACTGCGCCGTGACACCTCCAGCCAGGGCGTCGTCCACGCGGCACGCTGCCGCGCCTCGCTCCCGGACCCGCAGACCAAGCAGGCTGTCTGGAGCCGCATCACCACCGACGCGAAGCTGTCCAACTACGAGGTCTACGCGCTGTGTGAGGGGTTCTGGCGCCCGGAGCAGTCCCTGCTGCTGCAGCCGTACGTGGAGCGCTACTTCGCCGAGATCGCAGGCACCTCGGCCTTTCGCTCGGGGTGGGTGGTGTCCGAGACCGCCCGGCTGGCGTACCCGGCGTACGCGGTTGAGCCGGAGACGCTGCAGCGGGCCGACCGGCTGCTGGGGGATCGCTCGCTCGAGCCTGGGCTGCGGCGCTCTCTCGCGGACGGGACCGACGACCTGCGCCGTGCGCTGGCGGTCCGTACCGCCGGCGGATAGGGACAGTCGTGTCACCCGGGAGATGCCGGCCGCCGGCGGCGGCACTTCCAATGGCGGAGCGGCACTCCCATTGGGATGTGCGCCGTTGGGAGTGCTGCTATCCCAGGTGAACATGGGATAGCAGCACTGCGGGAGGAGGGGAGATGGGAGAGCGCCCAGGGCCCACGACCCGGGTACGGGTCACCGAGTGGAGCAACGGCACCGTCACCCGGCACGAGGACCGGCTGGCGACCGAGGAACCACTCGAGATTCGCGTCGGGTGGCCGCATTCGCCGGCGCGCCGGTTCACGGTGACGATGCGTTCACCCGGCGATGACTTCGCGCTCGCGGTCGGCTTGGCGCAGGCCGAGGGCCTGCTGCGTGAGCACGACGACCTGGTTTCCGCGACGTACTGCGTCGCCCGGGACGTGACCCCAGCACAGGCCTACAACGTGGTCACGCTCGACCTGCGCCGACCGCCGGCTCGGTGGCCGGAGCGGGCGCTGCCGGTCAGCTCGGCCTGCGGGGTCTGTGGCGCCCAGAGCCTGGCGGACGTGGCCGCGCTCGCGCCCGAGCCGGTGATCTCGGCGACGACAGTGTCGGCGTTGACGGTGAGCTCGCTACCGGGCCTGCTGCGCCGACAACAGCGGGTGTTCGAGCGGACCGGCGGTGTGCACGCCGCGGGAGCGTTCGCCGCGGACGGCCAGCCGCTGCTCGTCCGCGAGGATGTCGGTCGGCACAACGCCGTCGACAAGGTCGTGGGTCAGGCGCTGTTGGACGGTTGCGACCTCACCGCAGCCGTCTTGTGCGTGAGTGGGCGCCTGGGCTTCGAGATCGTGCAGAAGGCGGCGGTCGCCCGGATGCCGGTGGTCGTCGCGGTAGGCGCCCCGTCGAGCCTCGCGGTGGCTCTGGCCGACCGCTGCGGGGTGACCGTCATCGGCTTCGTACGCGGTGGCCGCATGGTCGCCTACAGCCACGTCGAACGACTCCGGTGACGACACGCGCGGTGACGCCGGAAGGTTGTCAGAGGCGGCCGTTAGCGTCCGTCCTATGCGCATCCTCCACACCTCCGACTGGCATCTGGGACGGTCCTTCCACCGTGTCGGGCTGCTGGATGCGCAGGCGGAGTTCGTGGACGCGCTCGTCGACACCGCCCGGGCGCAGGAAGTCGAGCTGGTCGTGGTCGCCGGAGACGTCTACGACCGGGCGGTCCCGGGAGTGGAGGCGGTTCGCCTCGCCAACGAGGCGCTCGCCCGGTTGGCAGCCCTGCACATCCCGGTCGTCATCACCTCCGGCAACCACGACTCCGCCTCCCGGCTGGGGTTCGCGGCCGATCTGATCTCGGCCGCTGGTGTGCACCTGCGCACCGACTGCGAGCGGCTCGATGAGCCCGTGCTATTGGCGGACGCCCACGGCCCGGTCGCCGTCTACGGGTTGCCGTTCCTGGAGCCCGAGACGCTCAGCGGCCGGTGGGGACTGCCCTCCCGTTCCCACGAGGCGGTGGCGGCGACCGCGATGGCGCGGGTGCGCAGCGACCTGGCCACCCAAAAGACCGGGACCCGCTCGGTGGTGGTGGCCCACACGTGGGTCACCGGTGGCCAGCCGAGTGAGAGCGAGCGCGACATCGCGGTGGGCGGTGTCTCGCAGGTGCCCGCCGCCACGTTCGACGGCATCGACTACGTGGCTCTGGGTCACCTGCACGGAAGGCAGCAGATCGCAGCCGGGGTGCGCTACAGCGGATCCCCCTTGGCCTTTTCGTTCTCCGAGACCGACCACGTCAAGGGTTCCTGGCTGCTGGAGCTGGGCAAGGGTGGCTTCGAGCGAGCCGACTTCGTGCCGGCTCCGGTGCGCAGGCGACTCGGCCGGCTCAGGGGCCGGCTTGGCGACCTGTTTCGCGACCCGGGCTTAGGCGACCACGAGAACCGATGGTTGCAGGTGACGCTCACCGATTCGGCGCGGCCCCGGGCTGCGATGGAACAGCTGCGACGGCGGTTCCCGCACGTGCTCGCTCTCGGCTTCGAACCGGAGGGTACCGAGCAGACCCACATGGCCTGGGCGCCGGTGGTCTCCGGCCGCTCGGAGCGCGATGTGGTCGTCGAGTTCGTGGCCGCCGTGCGAGAGCAACCGGCGGACCTCGACGAACGGGCCTTGCTCGAAGCGGCTTGCGAAGGTTGCCGGGAGGATCCGCTCGAGGCACTGCTCGCCGATGCCGCGACCGGTTCGCGGGCACCCGGCACCGACATCGCCGTCATGGCGGGCTGAGGCGCGCGGCGTGAGGCTGCACAACCTCGAGATCACGGCCTTCGGGCCGTTCGCGGAGACCGTCCGGCTCGACTTCGACGCGCTCGGTGACGCCGGACTGTTCTTGTTGACCGGCAGTACCGGGGCGGGCAAGACCAGCCTGCTCGACGCTGTGTGTTTCGGCCTGTACGGACAGGTCCCCGGCGACCGCCAGCACGCCGCCCGGCTGCGCAGCGACCACGCCCCGGCAGGGGTCGCCCCCCGCGTCCAGCTCGAGCTCACGGTCGCTGGCAGAGCGCTGCGCATCATCCGGTCCCCCGCATGGCAGCGACCGAAGGCGCGCGGAGTGGGCCTCACGGCGCAACCGGCCACCGCGACGGTGGCACAGCGGCGGGACGGAGCATGGGAGACGCTGGCGACCCGAATCCCCGACGTGGCCCAGGTCGTCACCGCCGCCATCGGCATGGACCTGCACCAGTTCACCCAGGTCGTGATGTTGCCGCAGGGCCGGTTCAGCGAGTTCCTGCGCTCCGGGGCCGACACCCGGAAGGCGGTCCTGGAGCGCCTCTTCGCCACCTCGCGGTACCGAGACCTGGAGCGATGGCTGGTGGACCGTCGACAGCAGACCGGCCGGACGTGCGAGCGACTGCGGGCGGGGGCTCGTACCCTCGTCGACCAGATCGCTGCCGTCGCTGCCAGCGCGGCCCCCGACGACGACTGGACGCTCTGGCAACCGTGGGCGGCCCAGACCCTGCGCGATCTCGGCGATCGCGCCGAACGGGCGCGGCGAGAAGTCGGCGACCTCGACGCGGAGACGCGGCTCCTGACGGACCGGCTGGGCCGGGCCGAGCGCCAAGAGCAGCTCCGCGCGGCCGGGCGGCAAGCGGGCAGCCGACTGGCGGAGCTGGCAGGTAGCGAGGCCGAGCTGCAATCGTTTGCCGAGCGGGTCGAACGGGCCGAGCGCGCCCGGGGCGCGGTTGCGCTGCTGGGTCCGCTCGATGCTGCCGACACCGCCGTGGCCCAAGGTCGTCGCGAACTGCAAGACGCCGAGCGGTTGGCCCGGCGGTCGGGGGTCGACCCGTGCCGGGCGACCTCGGACGTGGCCGCCCGGGCCGACGAGGTAGCAGCCCAACGCCGCGGCTTCGAGGCCGTCCTGACCCGGCTGGAACCGCTGGGTCCGGTGGCCGAGCGCTGCCGGGAGCTGGCGGTGGAGATCGTAAATCTCGACGACCAGGCGGCTGCGATCACCGCTGAGCTGGCCGGCATCGCGCAGGAACTGGAACTGCTGCCCCGCCGGGCGGAGGCGCTGGCGGGTCAGATCGAGACCGCAAGAGCGGTCGCCGCGGACGAGGTCACGCTGCGCGAACGCCTGCTGGGAGCACGGGACACGGCCGTGGCGGCGGCCGCCGTCCCGTCCGCCCGGGCCGACCTGGCTGCCGCCGAGGCGGATCGTGCCGCGGCGATCGATTCCCACAACGACGCGCGGGATCGGCTCAACGACATCAGGGACCGGCGACTCGACGGTGCCGCCGCCTGGCTGGCGGGGCAGCTCGTCGCCGACCAGGCGTGCCCGGTCTGCGGAGGATGTGAGCACCCCTCGCCCGCCCTGGGCGTGGACGAGGTGCCGACCGAGGCCGACGAGTCGCGGGCTCGGACGACTACGCGGGAGGCAGAAGCGGTCCGGGCCGGTCGCGAAGCGACAGTGCAGCGGTGCGCCGAGGCGCTGCTCCGCCTGCGTGAGCGCGCGAGCGACCGGGAGCCTTCGGTCGCGGCCGGCATCGTCGCCGACCTCGAGCGGCGCGTGGAGGTGGCCCGCCGCTCGGCCGAGCAGTGTGGCGATCTGGAGGCGGAGCGGACCGCCTTCGAGTCTGCGGGCGACGCGGCGCGTGCCCGGCGAGCCGACATCAGTGCACGGGCGGCGGTCGTTGCTGAGCTGGCCAGCCTCCGTCGTGAGGAGCGCCAGCGGCTGCAGGAGTCGCTCGACGAGCTGGTGGGCCGGGGAGCCGACCTCGAGACGCGGCGGGCATGGGTCGCCCAGCAGATCGAGGCCAGCGATCAGCTCGCGAGCGCCCTGCACCGACTCGTCGAGTCGAATCGGCTCAGGTCGGCCGTTCACGCTCACGCCGAGTCCGCGGCGCGAGCTGCGGGCCTGGCCGGGGTGCCCGAGATAGCGAAGCAAGCCATCCCCGCCAAAGAACTGGAGGCGATGCGCGAACGCGTCGAAACCTCCGGGCGGGCTCGGGAGGAGGCAGCGGCAACTCTGGCCGACCCGCAGGTGCTGGCTGCGTTGGCCGCTGAACCAGAAGACGCCACGTCGCTCCTGGCGGAGCTGCGAGTGGTGCAAGGCCGACATCGCGACGCGGTCGCAGCCTCGGGGGTCATGATCGGTCGCGCGGAACAGGTCGAGCTGCTCGAACGGGCGCTGGCCACCGCATGCGACAGCTGGGAGCCGACCCGCCGTGCCCATGACGTGGCCGACGCGCTAGCCGGCCTCGCCGAGGGCAAGTCCGCCGACAACCATCCCAAGATGTCGTTGTCGGCCTATGTCTTGGCCGCTCGTCTCGCTCAGGTGGTGTCCGCGGCCAACGAGCGGCTCGGCCCGATGACGTCGGGGCGCTACCTGCTCGAGCACTGCGTGGAGCGCGACGCCGGGAGCCGCGGCCGCGCCGGTGGCGGCCTGGGGCTGCGCGTCGATGACGCCTGGACGGGGCACACCCGAGATCCCAGGACGCTCTCGGGCGGAGAGACATTCCAGGTGTCGCTCGCGCTTGCCCTCGGCCTCGCCGACGTGGTGACGGCCGAGAGCGGCGGCGTCCACATGCAGTCCCTGTTCGTCGACGAGGGCTTCGGCTCGCTCGATGCCGACAGCCTGGAGGACGTGATGGACGTGCTCGACGACCTTCGAAGCAGTGGTCGCGTGGTGGGCCTGGTCTCCCACGTCGAGGGAATGCGTGAGCGGATCCCGGCCCAGGTGCGTGTTGTCAAGGGTCGCAACGGTTCCCGAGTCTGCAACGGGTGACAATTGCCCGCGGCGAGGTCGTACTGTCGGACCTCGAGAGCGCTGTGTCATCGGCGTGCCGGACTGCCGGGAGTAGGGCAATACGTCCCGCTTTCGGCTACGAACTGCTAGCAGGAGCGGTTGGGCGGCGCCGGCGGACGCGAGATGGAGGTCGGATGCCGGAGCCGATCCCGCTGCGGCGTGGAGCAGAGGTCCGCGCCCGGGAACCGTTGGAGGAGGTGCTTGCCCGTGTCGCCCGTGGTGACGAGCGCGCCTTCTCGCGGCTCTATGACCGCATGTCCCCGGCGGTGTTCGGGCTCGCTCGCCGCGTCGTACGGGACCCCGCCCGAGCCGAGGAGGTGGCGCAGGAGGTGTTCCTCCAGGTCTGGCAGAACGCGCCCCGTTTCGACTCCTCCCGGGGCAGCGCCAAGACGTGGATCCTCACCCTGGCGCACCGGCGGTCGGTCGACGCCGTCCGCCGCGACCAGTCGAGCAGCGACCGGGAGAAGCGCTACGACTGGACCAGCGGGCCAGACTTCGACGCGGTGGCTGAGGAGGTCGGCACCCGTTTGGAGCACGAACAGGTTCGCCGCTGCCTCAAAGCGCTCACCGAGCTGCAACGCGAGGCCGTCACCTTGGCCTACTACGGGGGCCGTACCTACCTCGAGGTCTCGACGCTGCTCGAAGCCAACCCGGCGACCGTGAAGACTCGCATGCGCGATGCGCTGATCCGGTTGCGCGACTGTCTGGGGGTGACCCGATGACCGCTGGCCTGCACACGTTCGTGGGTGCGTACGCCCTGAACGCCCTGACGGCGGACGAGCACGAGCAGTTCGATCAGCACCTCGAGGTCTGTGCAGGGTGCCGAGCCGAGCTGTTGGAGCTCCAGGCGACCGCTGCCCGGCTGAGTGATGCGACCTGGCAGCCACCGCCACCGGCTATGAAGCAGCGGCTCCTCGACGCGGTGAGGCGGTTGCCCCAGGATCGGTTGCGGTCCTCCGGGTCGCGCGGCACATCCTGGCGCCGCCTCACCCCGACCCTGCTCGTCGCCGCGGCGGTCATCGCCGTCGTGGCGAGCCTGGGCGCGTTCCTCGTCGAACGCTCCCGGGTGAGCGACCTGCAGCACAACCAGACGACAGTCGCGACGGTGCTGTCGGCTCCCGACGCCCAGGAACGAACCGCGAAGCTGCCCAACGGAGGGTCGGTCCGGGTCATCTCGTCGGCGGCACTCGACGATGCGGTCGTGGTGCTGAGCGACCTGCCGCCGCTCGACGTGCAACACAGCTACCAGCTGTGGCGGATCGGCCGTGGCGGCCCGGTCTCTGAGACCGTGTTGCCGGCCAGCAAGCCGCAAGGCTCTGTGACCCATCTCGTGGACCACCTCGGGACCACCGAGCGGATCGCGCTGACCGTGGAACCTGCCGGCGGGTCGGTGCGCCCGACAACCAAGCCGGTGGTCACGTTGGCGGTCGCCTGAATGCGTGAGCCGCTCTGCCCCGTTTGGTGGGTTCTTCCACCGCACGCCGCAAATCCCCCCACCCCCGCGAACCGCGAGGCAGACTGACGACGTGAACAGAACTTCTGGCAGCCGCAGCACGACCGAGGCCGTCGTGCCCACGCCGACCTGCCGTCACACCCCGGCGTGCCCTGCCGCGAACCACATCGACCGGGAGGCAGCGCACACCGTCGCCGCGCACCCCGAGCAGGGCTGGAGCTTGCTGTGCAACGGGATCGTGTTGTTCGACGACACCGGTGAGCTGCTGCCGGACGGTCAGATCATCGCGCCCCACCGCCCCACCGACGTGCACCCCGAGGTCTTCGGCATCCTCTTTCTCGCCTGATCGACGCCGAACGCGCCGGCTGGGCGACCCGTTAGGCTCCCGCCCATGCCGCACCACGACGTCGACGCCGGGTTCGTCGCCCTGCCGCTGCGCCGCCTAGCGGATGCCGCCCTGCAACGAGCCCGTGACTTCGGCGTCGAGCACGCCGACTTCCGACTGGAACGGCTCCGCAGCCAGGACCTGACGCTAAGAGACGGCCGGCTCGAGGGTGCGCTCGACGGGGAACAGCTCGGGTTCGCGGTTCGGGTCATCGTGGACGGCACCTGGGGCTTCGCGGCGAGCGTCGAGCTGTCCCCGGAGTCGGCCGTCCGGACCACCGAGGAAGCGGTCGCGGTGGCCCAGGTCTCCGCCGCGATCAGCAGCGAGCGCATCCAGCTCGCCGACGAACCGGTCTACGACGACGTCACCTGGGTGTCGTCGTACGACACTGACCCGCTGGAGGTACCGGTCGAGGACAAGGTCGAGCGGCTCGCACAGTGGAGCCGGCAGCTGCTGGGGACCGGACCGGTCGCCCACGTCTCGGCGAGCCTCGCTCAGGTCGTGGAGAACAAGTTCTACACCGACCTGGCGGGCACCACCACGACCCAGCAGCGAGTACGGCTGCACCCGGTGCTGGAGGCGCACGGGACCGACGACCGGGCCGGTCGCTTCGACGCGATGCGGACGCTGGCGCCGCCGGTCGGGCGCGGTTGGGAGTACGCGGACGCCGAGCATTGGGACGCGGAGCTGGCGCAGCTGCCCGACCAGCTCGCCGAGAAGTTGAGCGTCAAGTCGGTCGACGCCGGCGTGTACGACCTGGTCGTCGACCCGTCGAACCTGTGGTTGACGATCCACGAGTCCATCGGGCACGCCACCGAGCTGGACCGGGCCCTCGGGTACGAGGCCAACTACGCCGGGACGTCGTTCGCCACCTGGGACAAGCTGGGCTCACTGCAGTACGGCTCCGCTGTGATGCATGTGACCGGTGACCGCACCGTGGACCACGGGCTGGCCACGATCGGCTACGACGACGAGGGGGTTCGCACCCAGGCATGGGACATCGTGCGAGACGGTGTGCTCGTCGGCTACCAGCTGGACCGCAAGATGGCGCGGCTGCAGGGGTTGGGGCGCTCCAACGGCTGTGCGTTCGCCGACAGCCCGGGTCACATCCCCATCCAGCGGATGGCCAACGTGTCGCTCCAGCCGGCGGCCGACGGGCCCGACGTGGACGCGCTGATCAGCCAGGTCGACAACGGCATCTACGTGGTCGGCGACCGGTCCTGGTCGATCGACATGCAGCGTTTCAACTTCCAGTTCACCGGACAGCGCTTCTACAAGATCGAGAACGGGCGGCTCGCGGGTCAGGTCCGTGACGTCGCGTACCAGGCGACCACGACCGACTTCTGGGGGGCGATGGAGCAGGTCGGCGGCCCGCAGACTTGGGTGCTGGGCGGGGCGTTCAACTGCGGCAAGGCGCAACCCGGGCAGGTGGCCCCGGTGAGCCACGGGTGCCCGGCGGCGCTGTTTCGCGACGTGCGCATCCTCAACACGCGGGCGGAGGCCGGCCGGTGACCAGCAGCCCCCCACCCGAGCTGGTCGAGGAGGCGCTCGCGGTCTCGGACGCCGACCACTGCATCGTCTTGGCGACGCGCTCGTCCAGCGCCAACCTGCGGTGGGCGAACAACTCGCTCACCACCAACGGCTTGATGAGCGGGTCACAGGTCAGCGTAATCTCGGTGATGGCCACCGAACGCGGAGCAGCGTACGCCTCCTTGAACCGCAGCGTTTCGACGCTCGAGGAGGTCCGCCGCCTGGTCGTGGCGGCCGACGTGGCCGCGCAGCGGGCGAGCCCGGCCGAGGACGCGGCCCCGCTCGTGGAGGGGGGGCCGGCGCCCGACTGGGACCTGCCCGCCGAACCCACTTCGATCGGTGTGTTCGACGACTTCGCGCCGGCGCTCGGCGAGGCCTTCGCCCGAGCGCGGGCGGCCGGGCGGCTGCTGTACGGCTACGTCGAGCACACCGTCGAAACGGTCTACCTTGGGACGTCGACGGGGCTGCGCCGCCGTCACGTGCAACCGACCGGCCACGTCGGGATCACTGCCAAGAACGAGGCCCTGACCCGCTCGGCCTGGGTCGGGCAGTCGACGCGGGACTTCGCCGACGTCGACGCGCTCGGACTCGACGCTGAGCTCGAGCGGCGGCTGGGGTGGGCCGAGCGCACCGTGGCGCTGCCGGCGGGTCGCTATGACACCGTGCTTCCCCCGACCGCGGTCGCAGACCTCCTCATCTACGCCTACTGGACGTCGGCGGCACGCGACGCGTTCGAGGGGCAGACCGTGTATGGCAAACCCGGTGGAGGGACCCGGGTCGGCGAGTCGCTGTCGAGCCGTCCGGTCACGATGTACTCCGACCCCGGCTATCCCGGCTTGGAGACGGCTCCGTTCGTCACCGCCGCGGCGTCGAGCAGCCTGAGCAGCGTCTTCGACAACGGGCTGGCGCTGGGTCGCACGGACTGGGTCAGCGACGGCACGCTCGCGGCACTGGGCCAGACCCGGCACTCCGCCGATATGACCGGACTGGCGGTGACCCCCCTGATCGACAACCTCGTGCTGCACGTCGACGGCGCCGACAAGAACCTCGAGCAGATCGTCGCCGGTGTCGAGCGTGGCCTGCTGCTGACCTGCCTGTGGTACATCCGCGAGGTCGACCCACAGACGCTGCTGCTCACCGGTCTCACCCGAGACGGCGTCTACCTGGTCGAGGGCGGCGAGGTCCGAGGCGCGGTCAACAACTTCCGGTTCAACGAGAGCCCCATCGACCTGCTAGACCGGTTCGACGTGGCCGGTGCAACGGTGCCGTCGTTCTCCCGGGAGTGGGGCGACTACTTCCCGCGTACCGCCACCCCGCCGCTGCGGGTGGCGGACTTCAACATGAGCAGCGTCAGCCAGGCCAACTGAGCCGCGGGGTCAGTGCGGGTATGGCGTCCGGGTCAGCTCGTAGCTGGCCAGCTCGAGGCTCAGCACCCGGCCGTCCGGGCCGCGCACCGCAGCCAGCGTCTCTGCCGTGAAATAGCCGTCGAGGCCGTGCCAGCGGTCGCCGCCGGCCGGTACGAAGCGGCTGCACCGGCCCGGGTTCGAGGTCTCCAGCGCCAGCTGCCCATCGCGGACCACCAGCGTGTACGGGGTGTCCCCCCAAAACCAGGGGCCGAGCAGCTCCCCGGCCCCGGCCAGCGGGCGTTCGGGTCGCCACGGCGGTGGCGGCTCGGGTTCCAGCTCCGCGACGATGTCGAGCAGGGTGAGGACCAGGCCGGGCGTGTCACCCGCGGTGCCGTTGGACAGCGCGGCGGCCGCGGTCCCCTGCTGGGGATCCACCGCGACGCCGGCGAGGAAGCCGGGCATCGAGCCGCCGTGACCGAACAACGTCCGACCGGGGTGGCCCACCAGCGCCAGCCCGAGCCCGTACGACGCCTCCAGCCTGTCGGGCTGCGCTGCGAGCGGAACCCGCATCTCGGCCACCGACCCGGCTCGCAGCACGGCCTCGTCGGGCTGCAGCCAGAACCTGGCGAAGCGGGCCAGGTCGCCCAGCGTGCTCCACAGCTGTCCGGCCGGCGCCATCGCCCCGGTGTCGGTGTGGGGCTCCGGATCCAGCGTGCGCGCCCACGGGTGGACCGAGTACCCCTGCGCGTGAGGGTGCACCGGGGCGTAGCTGGTGCGCCCCATGCCCAGCGGCTCCAGAACCCGCTCTCGGACAACGTCGAACCAGGGCTGCCCACGCAGGTGGGCCACCGCCTGGCCCACCAGGGCGAACCCGAGGTTGGAGTAGTGGTGCAGGCCGCCGGGCGGCAGCACCCTGTCGTGGTCGCGGACCAGTTCGGCGAGCCCGGGAAAGTCCTCGCCGTCGCGGCGCTCCCACCACGGCCCGGCGGGTTCGGCCGGCAGCCCGGCGGTGTGGGACAGCAGCTGGCGCAGCGGCGCCTCGCCGAACGGCACGTCGCCGAGCACCGACCCGAGCGAATCCGCCAGGTCGACCAGGCCGTCGTCGCGGCACTGCAGCAACGTCAGCGCGGTGACGGACTTGGTGATCGAGCCGATGCGGTACTGCAGGTCGGTGCCAGGCTCCGGCCCGCCGGTAGCCGTGCCCCTCGTCGTGGCCCACGCCAGCTCGCCGTCGCGTACGACGCCGACCACCAGCGAGGGCTGCCGCGAGGTCGACTGCACTCTCGCGACCGCATGCTCTAGCCGGTCGGCGGTGTCGGAGCGCACGCTGCGGCTCACTCGAACGCCTCGATCGGGGGGCACGAGCAGCTCAGGTTTCGGTCCCCGTACGCCTGGTCGATCCGCGCCACCGGCGGCCAGTACTTGTCGGCGTGCTCCCCGCTCGGATAGGCGGCCAGCGACCGGTCGTACGGTCGGTTCCACTCCCCCAGCAGACTGCGCGCGGTGTGCGGAGCCTGCCGCAGCGGTGAGTCGGCCAGCTCCCATTGCCCGTCGGCGACGCGGTCGATCTCGGCCCGGATCGAGATCATCGCGTCGCAGAAGCGGTCGAGCTCGGCGAGGTCCTCGGACTCCGTCGGCTCGACCATCAGCGTGCCGGCAACCGGGAAGCTCATCGTCGGGGCGTGGAAGCCGTAGTCGATCAGCCGCTTGGCGACGTCTTCGACGCTGACGCCGGTGCGCCGGGTGAGATCACGCAGGTCGAGGATGCACTCGTGGGCGACGAAGCCGCCGTGACCGCGGTACAGCACGCGATAGTGGTCGGCGAGGCGCTTCGCGACGTAGTTCGCCGAGAGCACCGCCACCGCGGTCGCCTGCGAGAGCCCGGCGGCTCCCATCATCGCGATGTACGCCCAGGAGATCGGCAAGATGCCGGCCGAGCCGTACGGGGCGGCGCTGACCGCGCCGACCCCGTCGCGCCGGTGCGGGTCGGGATGCAGTGGGTGGGACGGCAGGAAAGGCACCAGGTGTGCTGCCACCGCGACCGGGCCCACGCCGGGCCCACCGCCGCCGTGAGGGATGCAGAACGTCTTGTGAAGGTTGAGGTGCGAGACGTCGCCGCCGAAGCTGCCCGGACGGGCGTGCCCAAGCAGCGCGTTGAGGTTCGCGCCGTCGACGTAGACCTGGCCACCGTGGTCGTGCACGATGCGACAGAGCGTGCCGATGCCGTCCTCGTACGCACCGTGGGTCGAGGGGTAGGTCACCATCACCGCGGCCAGCGAGTCCGCGTGCTCCTCGCAGGTGGCCGCTAGGTGACCAAGGTCGACCGAGCCGTCCTCCGCCGCCTTGACGACGACGACACGCATGCCTGCCATCACCGCGGACGCCGCGTTGGTCCCGTGCGCTGAGGACGGGATCAGGCAGACGTTGCGCCGGTCCTCCGCCCGGCTTCGGTGGTAGGCGCGGATCGCCAGCAGCCCGGCCAGCTCCCCTTGAGACCCGGCGTTGGGCTGCACCGATACCGCCGCGTATCCGGTCACCTCGGCGAGCCAGGACTCGAGCTCCTCGACGACCTCGATCAGCCCGGCGGCGTCGGCTTTGGGGAGGAACGGGTGCAGGTCGGCGAAACCGGGCCAGCTGATCGCCTCCATCTCGGCGGTCGCGTTGAGCTTCATCGTGCACGACCCGAGCGGGATCATGCCGCGGTCCAGCGCGTAGTCGCGGTCGGACAGCCGGCGCAGGTAGCGCAGCATCTGGGTCTCGGAGCGGTGCGTCGAAAAGACCGGGTGGGTGCAGAAGTCGGTGGTCCGCCGCAGCTGCTCGGGCAACGCGTCGGCGCTGGCGGTGTCCAGCGCGTCGACGTCCACGTCGCTGGCGCCGAAGGCTCTCCAGACGGCGTGCAGGTGTTCGCGCGTCGTGGCCTCGGAGGTTGCCACCGCGACCCGGTCGGCGTCCACGAGCCGCAGGTGGATGCCTCGCTCCCGCGCGGCTTCGACCACTGCGGCCGCGGTGCCGGGCAGTTGCGCGACGAGCGTGTCGAAGAACTCGGCGGGCTCAACCTCGATGCCGGCGGCGCGCAGCCCGGCCGCCAGGACGACCGCGTAGCGGTGCGTACGCCGGGCGATGGTGCGCAAACCGGCGGGCCCGTGGTAGACCGCATACATCCCGGCGGTCACGGCTAACAGCACCTGGGCGGTGCAGATGTTGGACGTCGCCTTGTCGCGGCGGATGTGCTGTTCGCGGGTCTGCAGCGCCAGCCGGTAGCCGGGGCGCCCCGTCGCGTCGACCGAGACACCCACGAGCCGGCCCGGCAGGTGGCGTTCGAGTCCGGAACGCACCGCCATGTAGGCCGCGTGTGGACCGCCGTAGAACATCGGGACCCCGAAGCGCTGGGTGGACCCGATCACGACGTCGGCGCCCCAGTGCCCCGGTCCCTCCAGCAGGCACAGCGCCAACGGGTCGGCGGCAACGACGACCAGGCCGCCGCGTTCGTGGACCTGCTCGACCAGCGAGCGGTGGTCACGCACCCGCCCGCCAGCACCTGGGTATGACACGAGCACCCCGCTGATGTCACCGTCGGGAAGTCCCGCCTGAAGGTCATCGACGACGACGCGGGCGCCGGTGGCCGCGGCTCGGGTGGCGATGACGGCAAGCGTCTGGGGAAGCGTGTCGGCGTCGACGACGAACGGTGCGTCCCCGTCGGTGCGTCGGGCCCGCCGGACCAGCGAGATGGCCTCGGCGGCCGCACTGGCCTCGTCGAGCAGCGACGCGTTGGCGGTGGGCAGCCCGGCGAGCTCCCCGAACGCGGTCTGGAAGGTGAGCAGCGCCTCCAGCCGGCCCTGTGAGATCTCTGGTTGGTAGGGGGTGTAGGCGGTGTACCACGACGGGTTCTCGAGCACGTTGCGGCGGATGACCGCCGGGGTGGACGTGGGTGCGTAGCCGAGCCCGATCATCGCGATGCCGGGACGGTTGCGCCCGGCCCGTTCGCGCAGCCGCTCCAATGCCTCGGCCTCGGTCAGGGGTCGCGGGAGCCGCAGTGGCCGAGCCGAACGGATGCGTTCGGGGACAGCCGCGGCCATCAGGGCGTCCAGGTCGGAGACACCCAGCGCGGCCAGCATCCGCGCCTGCTCGTCCTCGTCGGGCCCGATGTGGCGCGCTCGGAAGCCGGCCGCATCGTCGAGGTCGGCCAAAGTCGGGCTGTCGCTCATCGGACGCTCCTGGTGACGGTGGGCAAAGGCGGGTCACGCCTCCCCCTCTGTCACCGGGCCGGAGCACGGTTTCAGAGTCGCCTGGTTCGCACGTTTCCTTGCGCCTGAGAGGTTCCGGGGAGGTTGCCCCTTCGGCGCCGCGGGACGGCCGAGCACCGGTCCCACGGGCTCTCGCGCACGACTTCGTCGGCGCCGCCCACGCTACCAGCAGGGTCGGTCGTCGCGGGTACGGCTCAGCCGGTGGCCCTGGCCCGGCGACGGGCGGCCAGCTCGTCTGTGGGGCTGTCCTCGTCCGGGGAAGCGGTGCGCTCGCTGGGCAGCTCGGCGAGCGAACCCTCGATCTCGCGCCACACCCCGCCGATGGCGATGCCGAACACGCCCTGGCCGCCTTGGAGCAGGTCGATGACCTCCTCTGGGGAACGGCACTCGTAGACGCTGGCACCGTCGCACATCAGCGTCACCTGCGTCAGGTCGTCGGTCCCTCGCGCCCGCACGTGCTGCACGGCGGTCCGGATCTGCTGCAGCGAGACACCCGCATCGAGCAGCCGCTTGATGATCTTGAGCAGCAAGATGTCGCGGAATGAGTAGAGCCGCTGCGTGCCGGAGCCGGTGGCGGCGCGGACGCCGGGTTCCACCAGACCGGTGCGCGCCCAGTAGTCAAGCTGGCGGTAGGTCACGCCGGCCGCCTGGCAGGCCGTGGGACCGCGGAAACCCACGTCGTCTGGAAGCATCCCGAGGTCTTCGTCGAACAACAGCCCCTGCTCGCCGGCGGAACGAACGGCATCGGCGGTGGCCGTCGGGTCGACGGTGGTCTCACGAGTGCCGGTCACGGCGTCCTCCGGTTCGGGGCCCACCGCTGAAGTTACAGCAGCGGGGTTCGTCGCTCACGCTACGGCCGAGCCCGACCGGGGTCAATCACCAGCGGACGGCGGCCCCGGCGTGTCGGACGACGGTAGTCTCGACGTCTAGTTGAGAGTTATGGTTTCTCAGGTCCCGTGCTGGAAGTCCTCCGGGGTGATCTGGTCCAGGAACTCGCGGAACTTCTCGACCTCCTCCTCGTCCTCGTCGGCCACGTGTACGCCGGACTCACCGAGCACGTCCTCGCTGCACACGATGCGGCTGCCGGTGCGAAGCGCCAGCGCGATCGAGTCCGAGGGGCGTGCCTCGACCTCGACCCCGGAGTCGAACACCAAGATCGCGTAGAACACGCCGTCCTTGACGTCGGTGATGCGCACCTCGTCGAGCTCGTGGTCGAAGGCCTGGACCACGTTGCGCAACAAGTCGTGCGTCAACGGGCGCGGCGGCACCACGCCCTGCTGGGCGAACGCGATCGCGGTGGCCTCCCCGGCACCGATCCAGATCGGCAGGTAGCGCGATCCATCCACCTCCCGGAGCAGTACCAGCGGCTGGTTGCCAGGCATCTCCACCCGGACCCCGACCACGTCCAGCTCGCGCACGGTCCCACGTTACCCCGCCGGTCACCGGGCGAGGGCGATGTGGCGCCCGGACCCGCGGTCAGCGGCGCTGGTTCAGAGCGCTCTTGAGCAGGAGCGTGTGCAGCCGAACCGACAGTGCGGCGAGCTGCCGGGCGGTGTCCTCGGCGCGGGCGGCCGCCGCCGGGTCCCGTTGCCGGTACAGGGGCGAGACAACCTGCTCGACCAGGCCGACCTCTCGATCGGCGGCGGTCTTGAACGCCCGCAGGTGCCGCGGCTCCAACCCGTAGCCGGCCAGCTCGCCCACCGCACGGGCTACCTCCAGCGCTAGACCGTCGTAGTGGCTGTCCTGCCCTCGCGAAGTCACCAAGCCGTACTGCTCGATGGAGGTCAGCAGCTCGTCGGAGATGGCTGCTCCTTCCAGCAGCTCGATGCGGGAGAGCCTCAGCTCACGCGGCTCCGAGCCTGGACGGCCGGCGCCCGCGGGCCCGTCGGCTTCTAGCACGACCCGAGGCGCTTGTGCTCGTCCTCCCCGGTCACCGGGTTCCAGTCCACGGTCGAGCGCGTCGAGGTTGTCCCTGATGACCTTGAGCGGCCAGAAGTGGTCACGCTGGGCGGTGAGGATGTAGCGGAGCCGTTCGACGTCGTGGCCGGAGAACTTGCGATAGCCCGACGGCGTCCGTTCGGGTTCGAGCAGGCCTTCGGCCTCGAGGTAGCGGATCTTAGAGATCGTGATGTCGGGAAACTCAGGGCGCAGCTGGGCGAGTACCTCCCCGATGGTGCGGCGCGCCCTGAAGGGCACCGGAGAAGTCACCGCAGGGATCCGCCGACGTCGACCTGGCTCGGGTGGTAGACCAGCCGGTACTTGCCGATCTGGACCTCGTCGCCGCCGGAGAGCAACACGTCCTCGACCCGGTCTCGGTTCACGTAAGTGCCGTTGAGGCTGCCCGCGTCGGCGACGACGTAACCGTCGGCGGTGCGTCTGAAGGTGGCATGACGGCGGGAGACCGTGACGTCGTCGAGGAAGATGTCGCTGTCTGGGTGCCGTCCCGCAGACACCTCGTCGGTATCAAGGAGGAACCGCGACCCGGCGCTGGGCCCCCGCTGCACCACCAGGAGCGCGCTGCCTCTGGGCAGCGCGTCCAGGGCGGCCGCATCCGCTGGCGTGAGCTCGCTCGTCTCGCTGTCGACGTCACCGGCGCCCGGGGTGGTCGTCAGCGTGGACGTGGTCTCGGAGGTCCGTTCGAAGCCGATCAACCGGTGACCGCACTGCGAGCAGAACCGTGCGGTGCTCGGGTTCTCATGCCCGCACTCGGTGCAGAACGGCATTGCAGCCTCCTTCGACGATGCGCGCGGACGTCCAGCCTACGGTTCGAGCTTCGGTGGCCTCACGGGAGAACCCTCAAGACGTAGTGCAGGTTGACGGGTGAGCGAAACCTAAGGGGTGGCCGGCGCCAGGTCAATCGGTCCCAGGTCGGGCGCTGGTCGCTCACTCCCCCACTGACGAGCGGTAGGTCCCGGCGTCCAGCAGGGTGTCGAGCACGTTCTCGTCGTCGAGGCGGACCTTGATCAGCCATCCCTCGCCATAGGGGTCTGAGTTCACGAGCTCTGGGGTGGCGTCGAGCTGTTCGTTGCGCTCGGTCACCACACCGGGGACCGGTGCGAACAGGTCGCTCACCGACTTCGTCGACTCGAGCTCACCGATGCTCGTGCCGGGAGCGATGGTGTCGCCGGCCTGCGGCAAGGAGACGTACACGATGTCTCCGAGCTGGCGCTGCGCGTAGTCGGTGATGCCGACGACGACACCCTCGCCCTCCCGGCGCACCCACTCGTGCTCCGCGGTGTACATGAGGTCCTCGGGGTACACGTGGGCTCCTCGGGTCAAGGCGTCGGCGAAGCGTACTCGGGGCTGGGTTGCTGCGCCACCGACGTGATGTCCACCTGGGTCTCCTGCTGGACCTCGACGGTGCCGCCGAGCGCCTTGACCTCGTCGGCAAGGCCGCCGGGGAAGTTCACGGCGACGGCCAACGTCGCGGCCGAGCCGATGGCGTCGATGACGTACGGCGGCGACACCGGCTCCCCGTCGACGCTGATCGAGCCGCCATTGTCGGCGAAGTAGGTCTGGGCGACCACGCGGGCGGTGTTGTCGATCTCGATCGCCTCCGCGCCGGCGTCGCGAAGCTCCTCGACGGCGTTGAGCATCGTGGCCGCACCCACCGCCCCATCCGGATCGTCGATGCGGATCACCACACCTGGCCCGGTCGCGGGGACGGTCCCGGCGAGGATGGCCAGGTTGGCCGCCTCCTGACGCGCCTGCTGCAAGGCGGTGACGTTCTTGCTGCTGCTGGACTCCAGCTGCAGCTTGGTCGCCTCGAGCTCGGCGATCTGTTTCTGCGCCCGTTGCTGGGCCGCGTCGAGGGAGTCCAGCAGCTGCGCCAGGTCACCGCGGCGAGCCCCGGGATAGTTCCCTCCCTCGGTGTTGGAACGCACCTGCACTGCCGCGGCGAAGCCCAGCAGCGCCAGCAGCACGGCCACCGCCGCCTGTCCCCTGCTCGGGCGGCTGGCGAGCCCGGCGCGTACCCGGCTTCGTTCAGGCATGGAAGACGTGCCTTCGGATCTCGGCGACGTTGGTGAAGATCCGGATGCCGAGCACCACGACGACACCGGTGGACAGCTGGCCCCCGACGCCTAGCTGGTCACCCAGATAGACGATGAGCGCGGCGATGAGAACGTTGGAGACGAACGAGATCACGAAGACCTTGTCGTCGAAGACCCCGTCCAGGTAGGCCCGCAGCGCTCCGAACACCGCATCCAGGGCGGCGACAATGGCGATCGGCAGATAGGGCTGCAACGCGAGGGGCACCGTCGGCTGCAGGAACAACCCCACCACCGCGCCCGCGACCAGCGCCAGCAGTGCGATCACGGCAGCTCTCCTCGGCGCTGGGCGTTCGGCACGTGCAGCCTCGGTGCCGGCGCGGCTGGGAGCACCATGGCGTCGGCTCGCCGCAGGTCGAACCGGATCCCGAAGTTCGTCTGCAGGTCCAGCCACGCCTGCCCGGCGGCGGTGTCGACAAAGCGCGCCGGCAGCGTGGCCGGGTTGCCGATCGCCTGCACGACGTACGGCGAGGACAGGGACTGGTAGTTGACCGTGATCGCGGAGCCGGCGGTGCGGACTGCCGACAGCGCGGTCAGCCGATTGCCGTTGATCGTGATGGCTTCGGCCCCTGCCTGCCACAGGCCGTTGACCAGCAGCTGCAGGTCGGAGTCGAGCACCTTGCCGGCGTTGCCGCTTCGAGATGGTGGGGCGTTGTCGACCACAACCCGCACGCCGGGTCCGGTGACCGCCGCCGCACCGGTGAGCGTACGGGCCTGCGCGAGACCTGCCAGCAGGTCGGCGTTCCGCTGGGTGTCCAGCGAGGCTGTCCCCTGCAGCCCGCTGACCTCGGCGCGCAGCGTCTCCAAGCGGGCGGTGCTCGCCGCGATGACTGCCTTGCGCTGGTTGATCTGGGCGACTAGGGCGTCGCGTTCGCGTGCCGTCTGCGATGCCGTCGAGCGCACCTCGGCCCCTGAGGTGACGACGACGAGACCCAGGACGAGCAGCACGACCCACATCCCCGCCCTGGCCCCCGTCCGGCGTACGTGGGCAGGCGGGCTCGCTGACCGCGCCACCCGGGCGTAGTCCGGGTCGACGGCCGCGGCGGCCAGCCACCGCACCAGGTCCCGGTGCGGCGCCACCGTGGTCTTCGCATCCTCAGGTGCCGACGACACGCGGCACCTCCGCCATCAGCCTGCGGACCTGCCAGGCGTACAGCAGGCCGGCCCACCAGTACAGCCCGACGCCCCAGACGGCGAAGGCCCAACCCAGGACCCGGGAGACGTCGGCCACGGCCCCAGTGTCGTCGCCGAGCAGGAGCAGGGGAAATGCGTACAGCAGGTTGGCGGTCGCCGCCTTGCCCAAGAAGTGCACCGGCAGAGCTGTCACCCCCCGGGTCCTCAGCAGTGGGACGAGGGCGAACAACAAGACGTCCCGTAGCGGCGGCGAGACGGCGAGCCAGACGGGGATGATGCCGCGGATTGCCAGCGCCACCACCACGGCGAAGATGTACAGCCGGTCGGCGATCGGGTCGAGCAGCTCTCCCAGCCGCGAGGTCTGGCCCAAGGTGCGGGCCAGCTTGCCGTCGAGGTAGTCGGTGACGCCCGATGCCATGAGGACCACGAGCGCGAGGACATCGCGGTGCGGACCGAGGACCAGATAGACGAAAAGTGGGATGCCAAGCAGGCGCAGGCCGCTGATGGCGTTGGGAAGCGTGAGCACGCGGCTGCCCGCCGCCGCCACCTGCTCATCGGCCATCGCCGAGCACCTCCAGCCGGTATCCGAACCCCCGCAGCGTGGTGACCGCCGGAACCCGGGCGCCGTCACCGCCGTGTCTCGCCAACGAACGGCGGACACCGGCCATGTGGACGTCCAACGTCTTCGTCGAACCGAACCAGTTCGCGTCCCAGACGTCGGCCATCAGCGTGGTGCGGCTGAGCGCCTGTCCAGGCTGCCGGGTCAACCGAGCCAACAGCTCGTACTCCTTGGGACGCAATTGCAGCTCGCGACCGGCGACGAAGCAACGTCGCGCCTCGTGGTCCACGACCAGGTCACCGTCTCGGTACGGAACCGGCGCCGGTGCGTTCGAGTCGCTTCGGCGCAGGTGCGCCCGAATGCGGGCGAGCAGCGCGGCGACGCCGAACGGCTTGGTGACGTAGTCGTCCGCTCCGGACTCGAGCCCGACCACCACGTCCATCTCGTCGCGGCGCGCGGTCAGCAGCACCACCACGCATCGCGGCAGCCGCAGCCGCAGCTCTCGGCAGACGTCGAGGCCGTCGACGTCGGGCAGACCGAGGTCGAGCAGGACCAGCTCGAAGGTGGTGCTAGCTGCCGCGACCAGCGCACCCGATCCCGTCCGCATCCAGCTGACCTGGTGCCCGTTCGCACGCAAGGTCGTCTCGAGGATCCGGCCGATTTCTTCGTCGTCCTCGACCAACAAGAGGGCGGCCATGGCTTCAGGGTACGAACATCGCTCGAGGCTGGTACCAGCCTCGCTACAACGACCTCAGCTCGCTGGTCGGAGGCTGGGCGCTCATCGCGACCGCGACCGTAGCCGCCGCAAGCGCGGATACGACCAGGGAGCCGAGCAGCAGCAGCAGGTACGGCCACGGGACGGCCAGCTGCGCGGGTGGCGGGTCGAAGACCCCGGTGAGCACCTTGACCAGCATCAGCGACAGCGCCCACCCACCGGCCACCCCAGCTGCCAGACCCAGTCCGGTGATGACGACGGACTCGCCGGCGATGAAGCCACGGAGCTGGCTCGGCCGGCCACCCAGGGCACTGAGCAGCGCGAACGAGCGCCGGCGCTCGGTCCAGCTGAGGGCAAGCACGAGGCCGCTGGCCGCACCCACGAGCACCACCGCGAAGCCAAGCTCGACCCGCGTCAACCCCGACAGGTCGACCGCGGTCAGGCTGGAGGCGACGACCCCACGCGTGGTGGTGATGTCGGTGACGTGCGCCGAGGTTCCCAGCCGCTGCTGCAGTGCCACTCCGACCTGGTGCTCGTTCCCGGACGCGGTGTCCACGAGGAACGTTCCGACGGCGTTGCTGCCGGTCCGCTGGGTGAGGTATGACGCGTTCGCGACCAGGAAGCTGTCCTTGGGCGCGGTCGGGAACTCGTTGACGATGCCTGCGTAGTGGAACGGCACCTTGACCAGTGCCCCGCTGCTGTTCCTGACCCGGAGCGTGATGGGGTCGTCCGGCTGGAGCTGGAAGTCGACCACGGTCTCCGCACTCACCAGCAGCGCGTCCGGCCGGGCGGCCAGCGCAGCGAGCAGCTGGCTGGCTGTGCCGCCCTGGAAGTAGGCGTCCTGCAGCGTGGTAGCGGTCGGCAACGTCTGCGGGTCGATGCCGTAGAGGTCCTGCAGGTCCGCGCCCACGTAGGCGTAGCGATGCTGTAGCGGCTGCACCGCTCGGACGCCGGACACCGAGGCGATCTGGGAGGCGGCACCCGGACCGACGCTGCTTCCCGGCGGTTCCGTCACGGCCACGTCCGCGCCATTGGTGAGCTGGGCGTCGGCCTCGGCCTGCTGTTGGTACGTGGCGTTGAAGATTGCGGTGGAGGCGGCGAAGGAGATCGCCAGCGCCAACAGCACCACCGACCTGCTGAGCAGCCGTCGCTGCCGCCGCATGCTGGCAGTCAGCGGCCAGGTGAGAGAGCCGCTGACCGGGCGCAAGATCCTGCGCAGGCCCGCGCCACCGAACCGCAGCACAGCGTCCGCGGCCCGCCAGGCCAGCAAGCCGGCGGCGACCCACAGCAGCGCCGGGCCCAGCAGCGCCCAGTAGTCGACGGACACGGTGGGCACGCCCTCGGGTGCCAGGACCAGCGTGTACTTGTTGCGCCCGGCGGCGTAGAAGGCGAGTAGTGACGCTGCCAGCACCAGCAGGTCGAGCCCCCAGCTCATCCACCTCGGCGACTCGGTCCTGCGGACGGACGCCATCCCTTCCCGGGCCGTGCTGCCGCGCAGATCCCGTCGTACCGGAATGGCCACCGTGGCGAACGCGACGGCGAAGCCGATCAGAACCGCGCCCCCCACCCACACCGCGGTCGCCGTCGGCGTGGCGCCGAAGCTGGTCGAGCCGAACGCCAGACGCCCGATCAGCGCCGCGCCGGCGAGCCCCGCTGCCACCCCCAGGACACCGATGACCGCCGCCTCCACGAGGCTGAGGCCAAGGATCCGGCGGCTAGACCCGCCCCGGGTGCGCAGCAACGCCAGCTCGCGGCGCCTCCGTACCGCTCCGGAGCTGGCGACCGCCGCCGTGACGAGCGCCGCCAACACCGCCCCTGGGGCGCCGAGGAACAAGAACAACAGCCGGGAGTACAAGGCGTCCTCGCGGGCCGCGCCGAGCGCAGCCGCCAGGTTGTTGCCGACGACACCGGCGCCGGTCACCGACGCTTCGAAGTTCTGCGCGGCACCGAGGGCATCGGTGTACGCCGTCGACGGGGCCGGCGCCAGGTCGTGACTGCGCTGGACGTGGATCTGCGTCCTGACCAGGTCCGGCCTGGTCTTCGCCAGAGCGGTGAACGCTTGCTGGAACACCGGCGCCGGCAACAGCACGACGTTGTCCGGAGGCGCGGTGGGCTGGGCGGTGGACGGAGCTCCGACCTTCTGGAAGAGGGAGTCTGCCTGCGGCAGCTCGACGACACCGTCCACCTTGACGTGGAACGGCGACATCCCGGCTCGGCCGATGGTGATGGTGTCCCCGGGCTTGACATGGAGGTTCGCCGCGGTCTGCTGCGAGATCAAGACCCCGGCGTCGGACCCGACCAGCGTGCGGATCTCGCCGGGGAAGGTGGTGCGGTAACCCGGCGGCAGCCCCAACACCTGTCCCGGCCCCGTCGCCTGGGTGGTGGCACCGGTGGACCGCAACCCGGTGGTGGCGGCGAAACCGACCGGCAGCGCCGCCAGGTCACCGGGGGCGGCACGAGCGGCCGCGAGCACGTTCGCTGCGCTGGTGCCCGGTTGCACATCGATCTGCCAGTCCACGGCGATGCCCTGGACGGCGCGTGCGGTCATCGTCGCCTCGGCCGCGGCCACGAAGCTGCCGAGGGCGGCCAGCAGTGCGACCGCGACGGCTACGCCCGCCGTGCAGCCCAGCAGCCGGCCGCGTCGCCGGCTGAGCAGCCCGCGGACCCACAGCCCGATCACGGTCGCCGTCCGAGCGGCTGCTCTGGTCGCACGCCGGTGACAGTGTCCAGCTGACCGTCCTGCATGCTCCACCAGGTGCTCAGCTGCGATGCCACGGACGAGTCGTGGGTCGCCAGAACGAGGGCGGCGTTCAGTCGGTCGGCCGCGGTGATCAAGGACCGGACGGCTCGTTCGGCGCTCTCCTGGTCGAGCTGGCCGGTTGGTTCGTCGGCCAGGATCAGCCGCGCCTCACCGGCGAGCACGCGCGCGATCGCGACCCGCTGAGCCTGGCCGCCGGACAGCTCGTCCGGCAGCTTGGTGGCGATGTCGCTGAGGCCGAGCTCTGCTAGCGCGTCGGCGGCTCGCGTGTACGCGTCCGGCTGCGGCCGGCCCGCCAGCAGCAGGGGCAGGGCAACGTTCTCCAGCGAATCCAACGCCGGTACCAGGCTCGGCCCCTGGAAGACGACCCCCACCCAACCCGGGACGCTGCGCGGGTGCGCGCCAAGCAGCGGCCAGGTCACCGAACCAGCCGTCGGGGCTTCGAGGCCACCGAGCATGTGCAGCAGAGTCGACTTGCCGGACCCCGACCACCCGGTGAGCGCAACCCGCGCCCGCGGGGCCACACTGCAGGTTGCCTTGTGCACCGCGACAACGGCAGCGTTCCCACTACCGTAGGTTCGTGTCGCCGCTCGACACTCGACCAGCGGCCCGGCGTCGACACCGGCCAGTGGCGGAGACTGCACCGTGGCCGTCATGCCAGGACCTGCCCGTCGTGCAACCGCACCTGGCGGTGGGCCTGTGCGACGGCGGCCGCGCTGTGGCTTGCCAGCACGACGGCCGCTCCGCGCGCGGCCAGTTCGGCGAGCAGGTGAAGCAGTCTGCTCTCGGTGCCGGTGTCGAGTTCCCCGGTGGGCTCGTCGGCGATTAGCACCGGGGGGTCGTTGGCGAGGGCGACGGCCAGCCCGGCGCGGGCCGCTTCCCCGCCGGAGAGCTGGGAGGGGTACGCGTCGCCGCGGTGCTTGATGCCCAGGGTGCTCAGCAGGCTCTCGGTGTCACCGCAGCGGTGCCCTGCCACTCCGGCGGCGAGCTGGATGTTCTGACGGACCGTGAGGTGCTCGAACAGGTTGGAGTTCTGCTGCAGCACGCCGATCCGCTGCGCCCGAACCCTGGCCCGTACCGGTTCCGGCTGGTGGCTCAGTCGCTCGCCGCAGATGCGTACGGTGCCGCCGGAGGGTTCGTCCAGGCCGGCCAGGCACGACAACAGCGTGGACTTGCCCGAGCCCGAGGGGCCGGTCACCGCCACCATCTCGCCGGCGCACACCTCGAGGCAGACACCCTTGAGCGCCAGCGTCTCGTCGTCACCGGCGCGGTAGAAGCGGTACAGCGATTCGGCCGTCACAACCGGGTCCGCGGTGGTCACTGGAACTTCAAGGAGTCGGTGACGATGCGCCACGGGTCGACGTTGTCGGCGCCCACCGGCCCGGAGAGGGTCAGCGTCACCTGGGTGCCCTGGTGCCAGAACTCGTAGCGCTCCACGGCGTCCTTGACCACCTTGCCGGTCACCGGGTCTGGCTTGGAGTCCTGCTGGTAGGTGATGAGTACCGCGGAGCCGGCGGTGCGCTGGACCTCGGTCACTTGGCCCGGCGCGTATCCGGGGGCGGACGCGGCGAGCTTCGGCAGCTGAGTCGACGAAACGGACGAGACCGTGGGTGCCTGCGGTGCCGGCGCCGAGGCCAGCTGGATGCTGTTGAGCTTGTCGGTGAACGTCACCACTCCCTGGGCGGTGGTGCGGGACCAGCCCTCGGGAACCTTGACGGTGTACGACGCACCCGGCGGTGAGTACGGCACGTACACCTGGTTGTCGGGGATGTCCCCGGCAGGGTTGAACTCACTGACCGTCGAGGTCGGCGAGGCCGACGAGCTGCCGCCGGAGCTTCCGCCGCACCCGGCGAGCACCACGGTGAGCGCGGCAACACAACCGGCCAGCACTCGAGCCTTCGTCGTCCGCATCGATCCTCCTCAGCACCTCGTCGGCCGCAGGAAGCCACGACCCGACGTCGACGCTAGGCAGGTCCGCCTTCGGGCACGGCCAGGGCAACCTTCGAGCAACGCAAGAACGCTCGCCGAGCGCGTGCGACGCTGGGCCGGAGAAGGAGAGGCATGGGCAGGAGGATCCTCGGCATCGCCGTACTGAGCACCGTGTTGGCCGTCGTGCTCTTCGGGGCTCCGCTGGCGTACGTCGTTCGGCAGCTGGTGGTCAGCGACGAGCACAGCGAACTACAGCGCCGGGCGCTGCAGGCTGCGGTGGGTGTCTCCCCCGACTTCGCCACGTCGGGGGACCCGGTCGAGCTGGTTTCGGCGAGCGGGGCCGACCTCAGCCTCTACACACCTGACGGCCGGCGTTTCGCCGGCTCGGGACCGGCGCTCGCCGACCAGGCGGTGAGACAAGCGCTGCGAGGCTCCAGCTCGATCGGGGACAGCGGTGCTGAGCTGGTGGCGGCGGTGCCGGTCTCGGCCAACGAGCGGGTCGTCGCCGTTGTGCGGGCTGCTTCCCCCAGGTCGTCGGTCACCATCCGGGTGGTAGAGATCTGGGCGCTTATGACCGTACTGGCCCTGGTCGCGGCGGGCGGCGCCTTGCTGCTGGCGCGCCGTGCCACCAAACGGTTGGTGCGTCCGGTGGAGGCGCTGGAGCACACCGCAGCGGCGCTCGGAGGCGGCAACTTCGCGATCCGGGCGGGGCGTTCGGACATTGCCGAGATCGACAAGGCCGGCGCGGCGATGAACCGGACGGCCGAGCGGCTGGGCGATCTCGTCGCACACGAGCGGGCGTTCACTACCCATGCCTCGCACCAGCTGCGAACGCCACTCACCGCGCTCCGGCTGAAGCTGGAGACCGCGCTGGAGGAGCCGGAGCCGCAGCTGCGCAGGGCCGTCGCGGACGGCGTGGTGGCCATCGACCAGCTGAGCCGTACCATCGACGATGTCCTCGTCGCGGCCCGCCCGGATGCCCGCTCAGCAACGACGCTGGACCTGCCCGCGCTGCTTGGTGACGTGGAGGCGCGCTGGGCCCCGCTCCTGTCGGCTGCCCAGCGTCCGTTGCGGGTGGACGTGGACGCCGCGCCCCCCACCGCTGCCCGGCTGCCCGCAGTCCGCCAGATCGTGGAGATCCTGGTCGACAACGCGTACCGGCACGGCCGGGGTGCGGTGAAGTTGATCGCGCGCGAGGCCAGCGGCGCACTGGCCATCGACATCATCGACGAAGGTGACGGCGAAGCGGCACAGCTCAGCGAACCAGCCGGTGGGCACGGCCACGGCCTCCCGATGGCTAGACAGCTGGCCGCGGCCGAGGGTGGGCGCATCGTCGCAGCCAGCGGAACGGCCGGGACGCGTTTCACGCTCCTGTTGCCCGCCCGGGCGGCCGCAGACACGGGGTAGCCGGAGCGGAACCGGAGGACTCCGATCGCCGTCGAAGTGCTGTGACCGGCCGACGCAGCGTTCAGGTCGCCAGCGTGTGGCTGGCTGTCGTCTTGGCTGGCTCTCTCAGCTCCTGCCAGCGACCGACCGCCCGAATCGTCGACTGCGCTTCCGGCTATCACAACGCGTCTGGTCCCGGCAGTCGTTGCGTTCCCGACGACCCGCCGTCGAGAGGTGCCGGCGTTGGTGCTGCCCGATGACGCACTGGTCGGTGTCTACGACCGGGTCCACGACCTCGCCATCGCCTCGTGCGGTCTCACCAGTGACCTGCCGGCCGAGCTGGTTGCACCGGGTTGACGGCGGACCGCTGCCGGTGCCTACCTCCCGACGCCGTGTCGGCCCCGGCAATCCGAATGTCGGGAGATGCGCCAGCTGGGAGGTCCGCCTCGCCACCCACTGGCACCCGGGGTTCCTCCCCCGGCCTGGATCGACCCCCACCGAAACCCCTGCGCAACCACGCCCGCGACGTGACGCGCAACTAGTGCCGTGTCTCGGAAGTCCGGTGGGACCGGTCAGCGACGAACGGAGCCGCGATCAACGTCGAGATGGGTCGCGAACCAGGAGTGAATGCTTCCGCGCGCGGCTGCCACGCGGGTGAGACTCGCCAGCGCCGCACCGACCGTTCGGTGCGGTCCCGGATCGGCGCTGCACGCCAGGTCGTTCCAGTACAAACCCCATCCACCGCCCACTGCGTGGCCCACGCCAGGCAGGGTGAGGAACCGGCTCGCCGCCGACACCGCGCCTGGGTGGCGCATCATCGCGGCGTACAAGGGTGCGCTGCTGCGATGGTGTCGGCTCAGGGTTGTCAGAGCGCGCCGGTAGCGAGGACCCGGTCGGTCGGGGTCGGCGAGGACCGCCTCCGCCGCCGCACGTCCACTCGCCAGTGCGGTCGCGATGCCTTCCCCCTGCAGTGGGTTGACCAGTCCGGCGGCATCGCCCGCCAGCAGCACTCGGTCGAGCGCTGGTACGGTGCCGACCACGCCAAGCTTCAACCAGCCGCCGAGCACCCTGCCGTGAGCTGCGGAACCGATCAACCCCCGCCCTGCCAGGTGAGCCAGAAAGGCGTCGAGCTCCCGGCCGGCCCGCCGACTCGCCGTCCGCGGCCCCGGCAGGCCGAGGCCCAACCCAGCGTTGGCGCCGCCATCGGGGGCTGGGAACAGCCAGCCGTATCCGGGGAACAGCTCCCCCCGCCTCGGCTCCCACAGCACGATGTGGGGCAGGTCGACCGGCTGCTCGAGGTAGCAGCGCACCGCAAATGCCCACAGCACCCGGTCGTCGTCCACCAGCTCGGCCGACCGGGCCACGCTGCTGGTCGCCCCGTCGGCGCCGATCACCGCTGTCCCGTTCAGGACTCGACCATCGGCAAGCCGAACACTGGCGCGAGGCTCGGCGGCAGATCCGGCCGTGACGTCGACTACCCGGCCCTGCAGCAACCTTGCCCCGGCGGACACCGCCGCCTCGACGAGCAGGTCGTCGAACAGGGAACGGGAGACGGCAAGGCCATGGTCGGCGTAGTCCCGGCCGGGCAACGCCGGGAGCAGGACTCGCCGGCCCGTGGGTCCCTCGACCACCATGTCCCCCACCCGGCAGGCGCCGGGCACGTCGATCCGCAGCTCCGCCAGCACCTGGACTCCGCGCGGACCGACGAGATCTCCGCAGGCCTTGTCCCGAGGAAAGGCGCGCCGGTCGACGAGGGCAACCCGTGCTCCGGCCCGCGCCAGGACGAGAGCCGCCACGCTGCCGGCCGGTCCCGCACCGACGACGACCGCGTCGTAGCCTGGCACCCGGCCCACGCTATCCGCTGCGCCGAACCAGGGAGGTCGGATGGGCGCCGCGGTGACCCGTTCCCGCAGTGAACCGAACGTGTTCGCCCAGCAGCTGTTCGCCGGGTTGCCGGATCGTTACGACCGGCTGGCCGAGCTGCTCTCGTTCGGCCAGAACGGGCGGTGGCGCCGGGCCATGGTCGAAGCGGTCGCCGGCGCGGAGCCCGCCCCCGGCCGGGTGCTCGACGTGGCCACCGGCACGGCCGGCGTCGCCCTCGCGTTGTGCGACCGCACGCAGGCGGACGTCGTCGGTGTCGACCTCAGCCTGGCGATGATCGGCGTCGGAGCGGAACGGGTGCGGCGGAGCAGGCATGCCGACCGGCTCCGGCTGGTCGCCGCGGGCGCCGAACGCCTGCCCTTTGCCGACGCCTCGTTCGACGCCGTGACCTTTACGTACCTGCTCCGCTACGTCCATGACCCCGCGGAGACCCTGCGCGAGCTGACACGTGTGCTCCGCCCGGGCGGGGTCATGGCCAGCCTGGAGTTCGCGGTGCCGACCGACCGCTGGTCGCGGTACGGCTGGGTCGGCTACACCAGGGCGGTGCTGCCGCTGGCAGGACTGTTCACCGGCGGCCGGTCGTGGTTCGACGTGGGCCGTTTCCTCGGTCCCTCGATCAGCGAGCACTACCGTCGCTTTCCCGTCTCCTGGACCGTCCACGCCTGGCAGGACGTGGGCATGACCGACGTGACGGTCCAGCAGATGAGCCTCGGCGGTGGCCTGGTCATGTGGGGGCGGCGGCAGCCGAAGACCGGCTGACGTGGCCGAGTCCGGACCCGCCTTCTACGCGAGCGGCAACGGTCCGCTCCGGGACTGGTGGACGCTGCTGCACCCCCCGTACACCGCCTGGCACCTGTCGTACGTCGCGCTGGGTGCCGCCGTAGCGCCACGCCTCGATGGTCTGGTCCTGGCGGCCACTGTGCTGGCGTTCTTCCTCGCCGTTGGCGTCGGCGCGCACGCCCTCGACGAGCTGCAGGACCGACCCCTCCGCACCGCGATCAGCGACCGCGCTCTGAAGGCGGCGGCGGTGTCCAGCGTCGCGGCCGCCGCCGCGGTCGGCATCCTGCTCGTGCCGGGCAGCCCGTTGCTGGTGCCACTGGTGCCGGTGGGCGTGGTGCTGGTGGTCGGATACAACCTCGAGCTTTTCGGCGGCCGGCTGCACACCGACCTGGGGTTCGCGCTGTCCTGGGGCGGCTTCCCCGCGCTGGTCGGCTATGTCGCCCAGCACCCGCCAGCCCGGCTGCCTCCGGCGGCGGCGGCGGCGGCGGTGACCGTGGCCGCGGTAGCGGCGTCCTGGGCGCAGCGCGCACTAAGCACCCCCGCGCGCGACTTGCGCCGTCGCACCCGTCAGGTGAGCGGGACCGTCACGCTCACCTCCGGTGCCGAGGTCTCGCTCGATGTGGCCACGCTGCTCGCCCCGTACGAGGCAGCCCTGCGGGCGCTGTCGTACACGTTCCCGCTGATCGCGGTCGGGGCCTTGCTCGCCAGGCTCGCTTGAGCGCAGCCGACCCGGCTCTAGCCTAAGGCTGGCTGCCTTGACCCACGGGCGGGACTGTCCCGCCGGGCCGGAGCCACTTGCGCGGCGATCGGGCCTGCGGCGGGCGCATCTTTGCCGCCGTCGACCTGATCTGGCAGTCGATGCGCCTGCTCTGTTGGTCGGAGGCCTGACGCGGATCTGTACCGGGATCCGTGGGTGTTCTACGCCGGCGGCGGTCTCCTGCTCCTCGCGCCGATGCCGGGTTGCCGCCAGCCCCGCCCGTCCGGTCGGGAACCGGCGGGACCTTCCCGCTAGCCGCGGGGTCCTGGCTCGCTAGCCGCCGGGCTCCACCTCACGAGCCCCCGGGCTCCGGCAAGCACGACTTCCAGGGTCCGGGGTCCGTGCACCCCCTCGACCCGCTCGAGCTCGATGTCGCTGGTCGCCGACGGTCCGCTGATCCAGGTCAGCGGGCGGGTCGGGTCCAGTCGCGCCAGTGCCTCGGGGACGCCGGCCACGACGTCGTCGGGCCGCACCACGCACAAGTGGTAGTCGGGGACGAGGGTGAGCAGCCGCCGCCCCTGGTCAGGTGCGGCGTCGAGGACGAGCGTGCCGGTCTCGGCGATCGCCACGGCGCAGCCGGTGACCACACCATCGACGGCGTCGAGGTCGGTGGCGGTCAGGCTGCCGTCGTCCACCACGACGGTTGCCGGGAGCGCGTCCAGCCACGACTGCGGGAGCCCGGGCGGTACCGCGAGCGTCCGGGCGCCTCGCTCGCCGACTGCCTGCGCGAGCATCTCGGCGACGTCGTCGTCACCGGTGCGGACCAGAGCCCGGTAGTCGCGCAGCCGCTCCACCAGCAGCTCCAGGTCCGCGACCTCGCTGGCGGCGGAGCGGTACGAACGGGGCGCGTGCGTCGACGGTCGGGTCCCGCCGAGCGCGGCACGCACCCGGCCGAGTACCTCGGCCCGGGCTCCGGTGCGGTCGGTGGTCACGACGCCGGCCCGCGGGTGCGCTTCCACCACGCTCGGAACGACTCGGCCGGGGGCACCGGCAGGTCACGGCTCGAGGTCCACCCGGCGAGCGGTGGCGGAAGGGCGCTGATCTGACCGCGCCGGCCACTCAGCCACCGTCCGATCCCGCCGGCCCGCTGGGCAGCCGCGAACCGCCGCTCGTCACCCATCACCCAACCGGTCGCGGCCATCGTGACCGCCTCCGCGCTGGGCACGCGATGGGTGGCCCGGTGCTCCTCGACGTGCTCGGCACGCAGATGCACCAGCAGCGAGGGGATGTCGATCTTGACCGGGCAGGCGTCGAAGCAGGCCCCACACAGGCTCGAGGCGTACGGCAGCGTGGGGTTCTGCTCCACTCCGGTCAGCTGCGGGGAGAGCACCGCACCGATCGGGCCGGGGTAGACCGAGCCGTACGCATGGCCGCCGACCCGCTCGTACACCGGGCACACGTTGAGACAGGCCGAGCAGCGGATGCAGTGCAGTGCCTCGCGTCCCACCTCGTCGGCCAAGGTGGCCGTACGGCCGTTGTCCAGCAGCACCAGGTGGACGTCCTGCGGGCCGTCTCCTGCGGTCACCCCCGTCCACATCGAGGTGTACGGGTTCATCCGCTCGCCGGTGGAGGACCGGGGCAGCAGCTGGAGGAACACCCCCAGGTCCCGCCACGAGGGGACCAGCTTCTCGATCCCCATCACCGTGATCAGCGTGTGGGGCAGCGTGAGGCACATGCGCCCGTTGCCCTCCGACTCCAGCACCGCCAGGGTGCCGGTCTCGGCGACCGCGAAGTTGGCGCCCGAGACCGCGACCGGTGCGGACAGGAACTTCGCGCGCAGGAACCGGCGGGCGGCCATCGCGAGCTGGCGGGGGTCGTCGGTGAGGTCTGGGTCGACCCCCGGCATCTGCTGGCGGAAGATCTCCCGGATCTCGGCCCGGTTCTTATGGATGGCCGGGACGAGGATGTGGCTGGGCTTGTCGTGTCCGAGCTGGACGATGAGCTCGGCGAGATCGGTCTCCAACGCCGCGATGCCCTCGGCTGCCAGGGCCTCGTTGAGCCCGATCTCCTGGGTGGCCATCGACTTGACCTTGACCACCTCGTCGGCGCCGGCCGCCCGCACCAGGTCCGCGACGATGGCGTTGGCCTCCACCCCGTCGCGAGCCCAGTGGACGGTGCCGCCGCGGTCGGTGACCGCCGCCTCCAGGGTCTGCAAGTGCTCGTCGAGCCGGGACATGGTGGCGGCCTTGATGGCCCGGCCGGCCTCGCGCAGTTCCTCCCAGTCCGGGACCTCCGCCACGACGGCGCCTCGCTTGGCCCGGATCGTCCTGGTGGCCCGCCCCAGGTTCGCGCGCAGCTGCCCGTCGGCCAGCGCCCGACGCGCCGCGACCGGGAACGGTTCGCCACGCAGGTGCTCGGTCTGCGTGGCCACCGTCGGCATGCCGATGAAGGTGCTGCTCATGCCGGCTCCTGCTCGGTGGAGGCCAAGATCTCGGCCAGGTGCACGGTGCGGGTGCCCGAACGCAGCCGCGACAACCCGCCGCCGATGTGCATCAGGCAGGATGAGTCACCGGCCGTACACACCTCCGCGTCGGTCGACAGCACGTGCCGCATCTTGTCCGCCAGCATCGCGGTGGACGTGTCGGCGTTCTTCACCGCGAACGTGCCACCGAAGCCGCAGCACTGGTCGGCGTCAGGCAGCTCCACCAGGTCGAGGTCGCGGACCTGGCGCAGCAGGCGCAGCGGCGCCGTACCGACGCGGAGCATCCGCAACGAATGGCAGGTGGGGTGGTAGGTGACCCGGTGCGGGTAGTGGGCGCCCACGTCTTCCACCCCGAGCACGTCGACCAGCAGCTGCGACAGCTCGTAGGTGTGCGCGGCCACCGCCTCCGCGCGCCCGGCCAGCGTCTCGTCGCCGGCTCGGCGCGCCACCATGGCGTGCTGGTGGCGCACCGAGCCCACGCAGGAGCCGGACGGCGCCACCACCGCCTCGTACGGCTCGAACTGATCGACGAACCGGCTCACCAGCCTGAGCGCTTCGCGCTGATAGCCGGTGTTGACGTGCATCTGCCCGCAGCAGGTCTGCTCGGGCGGGAAGACCACCTCGTGCCCGAGCCGTTCGAGCAGGGTCACCGTGGCGCGACCGACCGAGGGGAACAAGGTGTCGGCCAGACACGTCACGAACAGGGCCACGCGCACGGTGATCAGCCTCCCGCCTGCCGGGCTCGCCCGCCAGGTCAGCCCAGCCGTTCGTAGGCGGGAATGGTCAAGAAGTCGACGAGCTCGTCGCTCAGGCAGACCTCCTCGAAGACCTCCATGGCGTCGTCGGCGCGGCTGGTCGCAAAGAACTCCTCGCCGACCTGGTCACGGATCTTCGCCAGCTCGTCCGAGGCCACATCGCGGACCAGGTCCCGGGTGACGTGGCGTCCGTCGGTCAGCGACACCCCGTGATGGATCCATTGCCAGATCTGCGAGCGCGCGATCTCGGCGGTGGCGACGTCCTCCATCAGGTTGTAGATGGCGGCCGCTCCGTTGCCCCGCAGCCACGACGACAGGTACTGGATGGTGACGTTGACGTCGTTGTGCAGTCCCTCCTCGGTGATCTGCCCCTCGGCGGACGCAACGTCGAGCAGGTCGGCGGCGGTGACCTCGACGTCGTCTCGCTGCCGGTCGAGTTGGTTGTCCCGCTCACCCAGCACGGCGTCGAACTCCTCCATCGCCACCGGGACCAGGTCGGGGTGGGCCACCCAGGTCCCGTCGAAGCCCGCGGTCGCCTCGCGACGCTTGTCCTCGTGCACCTTGGCCAGCGCCTTCTCGTTGAGCTCGGCGTCACGCCGGCTCGGGATGAACGCGGCCATACCGCCCATCGCGTGAGCCCCGCGGCGGTGGCAGGTCTTGACCAGCAGCTCTGCGTAGGAGCGCATGAACGGCGCCGCCATCGTGACGCCGTTCCGGTCCGGCAGGATGAACTCCGGCCGGTCCGGGAAGGTCTTGATCGCGCTGAACAGGTAGTCCCAACGGCCGGCGTTCAACCCGGCGGAATGCTCGCGCAGCTCGTAGAGCATCTCGTCCATCTCGAAGGCGGCCGGCAGGGTCTCGATGAGGACGGTGGCCTTCATGGTGCCGGGCGCGAGCTCGAACCTCTCCTCGGCGAACGTGAAAACCTTGTTCCACAGTCGGGCCTCGAGATGGCTTTCCATCTTGGGCACATAGAAGTAGGGCCCCAGGCCGCGTTCGGCGAGGGTCGTCGCGTTGTGGAACACATGCAGCCCGAAGTCGACCAGTGCACCGGTCATCGCCCGGCCGTCAACTAGCAGGTGCCGCTCGTCCAGGTGCCAGCCGCGGGGGCGCACCAGCAGCACGGCCACCTCGTCGTTCAGCGCGTACTCGCGCCCGTCGGCCGAGGTGTGTCTCAGCGTGCCGGCGATGGCCTCGCGGATGTTGGCTTGCCCCTGGATCACGTTGAACCAGGTGGGGGTGTTGGAGTCCTCGAAGTCGGCCATGAAGCCGGTCGACCCCGAGTTCAGCGCGTTGATCAGCATCTTGGCGTCCGTCGGCCCGGTGATCTCCACCCGGCGGTTGCGCAGTGCCGGCGGTGGCGGCGCCACCGCCCAGTCGTCGTCGCGTACGTCCTTGGTCTCGGTCAGGAAGTCCAGGGAGGCACCTGCGCGCCGCTCGGCCTGCCGTTCGGCACGGGTGGCCAGAAGCGAGCGGCGGGTCGAGCCGAACGTACGCTCCAACTCGGCGAGCCACTCCAGCGCCGGTGCGGTCAGCACGTCTGGTCGCGGGTCGCCGGCGATCTCTACCCCGTCGACCGACGTCGTCGATGTCGTCATCTGTGTTGAGCCGTCCTCTCGGATGTGCGGGTCGGTGGTTCCTGTGGGTTGGGTCCGGTGTGGTCGGGGCCGACCTGCCATGCCGCTTTCCCAGTGCGTCGAGACCGCCTGGGATGCCAGCCGGGTGAGCAGCGGCCCGGCCTGGGCGTGGGCCTGGTCCTGGTCGGGTTCGAGGTCCAGCAGGCTCCAGGCTCGCACGAACCCGCCCTCGCGTAGCTGGGCGGGAGTCAGCAGCACCCGGCCGCACAGGGCGATGGCGGCGACGCCGGCAGCGGCGGCGGCCCGGGCCACGCCGACGGGGGCCTTGCCGGACAGGCTCTGCTCGTCCAGCGAACCCTCCCCGGTGAGGACGAGGTCCGCCCCGGCCAGCGCCTCGGCGAAACCCACCGTCTCCAGCAGCAGGTCGACTCCGGACGCCAGGTGGGCGTGCAGGAAGGCGATCGCCCCGGCGCCCAGCCCCCCGGCCGCGCCAGCACCCGGCGTCTGCGCGACGTCCGCCCCCAGGTCTCGTCGAAGGATCTGGGCGTACCCGGTCAACGCCGCGTCGAGCACCCCGACGTCGTGGTCGGACGCGCCCTTCTGCGGGCCGTAGACCGCGGCAGCTCCCTGCGGCCCGATGAGCGGGTTGCCGACGTCGCACGCGACGGTGAACCGGGTGCCGGTGACGCGGGGGTCGAGTCCGCTGATGTCGATCCGGGCCAGCCCACTCAGGGCCGCACCCCCGGCCTCCAGCTGTGCACCGTCGCGGTCGAGCAGCCTCGCGCCGAGCGCCTGCGCCATCCCCGCGCCGCCGTCGGTGGCAGCGCTGCCACCGATCCCCAGCACCACCTCGCGTGCGCCCGCGTCCAGCGCGGCTCGGATCAGCTGACCGGTGCCGTACGTCGTTGCCGTCAGCGGCGCCGGGGCCGCGCCGTCGAGCAGGCCGAGACCTGAGGCCTCCGCCATCTCGATCACGGCGGTCTGCGCTCGCATTGCGAACGCCGCGTCGACCTGGTTGCCGGTGGGGCCACGTACGAGGGCGCGCCGGCGGTCGAAGCCGGCCCCCACCACCGCCTCGACGGTGCCCTCACCTCCGTCGGCGACCGGGACGCAGCGCAGGCCCGTGTGCGGGTGGCGGTCGAGGACGCCGCGGGCTATCGCGTTGGCGGCGGCGACAGCGGTGAGACTGCCCTTGAACTTGTCGGGCGCCACCACGACCGCCCGAGGGGCAGGTCGTGGTGAGGCTCCGTCGCTCAAAGAAGCATCCAGGACAGCACCGGGGTGGACTGCAGGTAGACCAGCACACACATCAGCAGCAAGAAGCCCAGCGACCAGCCCAGCACCTTGCGGAACAGGTCGCCTTCGCGGCCGGCCAACCCGGTCGCCGCCGCGGCGATGGCGAGGTTCTGCGGCGAGATCATCTTGCCGAGCACACCGCCGCTGGAGTTCGCCGAGGCGAGCAGGACGTCGTTGAGCCCTGCCTCCTTGGCGGCCGCGACCTGCAGAGAGCCGAAGAGCGCGTTGGACGAGGTGTCCGAGCCGGTGACCGCGACGCCCAGCCAGCCGAGCACCGGGGACAGGAACGGGAACAGTCCGCCGGCTCCGGCGATCCACTGGCCGATGGTGATGGTCTGGCCGGAGAAGTTCATCACGTACGCCAGCCCCAGCACCGCCGCCACCGTCAGGATCGCCCACTTGAGCTGGTTGAGCGTCTCGCCGTACGCCTTGACTGCTCCGGCAGGAGACAGAGCGAGCGCGGCCATGGTGATGAGTCCGGAGATCAGCAGCAGGGTCCCCGCCGAGGCCAGGTAGGGGAAGCTGTAGTGGGCCGCCGACGGTGGTTCCCCGGAGGGGGTGACGATGTCGAGCCCCGGCCAGTCGAACTCGATCAGCGCCTTGCCCAGCAGCGTCTTGACCGCGCCGACCTGTGCCAGCGAGAAGACCGCGATGATGACCAGGTAGGGCAGGTAGGCCTTGAAGACGTCGCCGCCGGAGTCCGCACCGGCGTGGTCGTCGGCGACATCCGCGTCGCGTGTCGTAGCGCCGGACCCGGCCTCGGTGGAGCCGCGGCGACGCACCGCTCCGGTCTCCACCTGGTGGGCGGTGCTGGTGGCGCTTCTGATCCGGTCCTGCAGCTCGTTCTCGCCGACGCGGTCGGCCGTGAGCTCCTCGGCCGGCTGCCACACCCGCAGCAGCGCGACCAGCGCCGCCGCGGCGGCCAGTGAGGCGACGATGTCGGTGAGCTGCACCGACAGGTAGTTCGACGAGACGAACTGGCCGGCGGCGAAGACGAAGCCGGCGACCACGGCCGGCAGCCAAGCCTGGCGCAGCCCGCGACGCCCGTCGACCATGAACACGAGCACCAGCGGCACGAACAGAGCCAGCACCGGGGTCTGGCGGCCCACGGTCGCGCCGAGGTCCTGGACCGACAGCCCGGTCAGCTCGGCCAGCGTCGTGATGGGCACGGCGATCGCGCCGAAGGCCACCGGAGCGGTGTTGGCGACCAGTGCGATGGTGGCGGCCTTCATGGGCGAGAAGCCGAGCGCGATCAGCATCACCGAACTGATGGCCACCGGCGTCCCGAATCCGGCCAGCGCCTCCATCAGCGCCCCGAAGCAGAACGCGATGATGATCGCCTGGATCCGCTGGTCCGCCGAGACCGCCCCGAACGAGCGTCGCAGCACGTCGAAGTGGCCGGTAGCCACCGTCATCGAGTAGATCCAGATGGCGTTCACCACGATCCACATGATCGGAAAGAGTCCGAAGGTCGCGCCCTCGGCCGCGGTGCTCAGCGCCATCACGATCGGCATGGAGTAGACGGCGACCGCGACCACAAGCGCCACGGCCAAGGCGATGAGCGAGGCCCACTGCGCCTTCATCCGCACCACGCCGAGCAGGATGAAGATGGTCAGCAGCGGCAGGGCCGCGAATATCGCCGAGAGGGCGAGCGAACCGCCCACCGGGTCGAAGACCTGTTCGTACATGTGCTCTCCTTGCTTACGGCTGCGCCTGGGTGGGTGTGGCGGCAGTGACGGTGCGGCGGTGCAGCACGGGTTGCCGGCTCAACCGGTGCGAGCCGCAGTGGTGGGTACGTCGTGCCCGGCCCGGATCGGGTCGGTGCCGGCGACGGCTGCGTCGAGGATCTGGACGGGATGGAACAGCGGCACCCCCGCATCGAGGTAGCGCCGGATCTGGAGCAGGCAGCCGGCGTTGGAGGTGACCACCGCGTCGGGGCGGGTGGAGGCGATGTGCTCCACCTTGCGACGTCCGAGCCGCTCCGCGGCGTCCGGTTCGACCAGGTTGTAGATCCCGGCCGAGCCGCAGCAGATCTCGGCCTCCGGGATGTCGGTCACCTCGAGTCCGGGGATGGTGCCGAGGACCGCTCGGGGCTGGCTCCGGATGCCTTGGGCGTGCGCCAGGTGGCACGCGTCGTGGTACGCCACCCGGGCGTGCACCGGGTGCCGGGTCGCCACCGGGCCGAGCTCGTCGAGCAGCTCGGAGATGTCGCGCACCTTGGCACTGAAGCTGGCGGCCCGCTCGGCGTAGTCGGGGTCGTCGCGCAGCAGGTGCGCGTACTCCTTCATCGACGAGCCGCACCCAGCGACGTTGACGACGACGCTGTCCACCGCCGCGGCGTCGAAGGCGTCGATGAGTCGGCGGGCCCGCTCCCGGGCCTCCTGCTCTCGGCCGGCGTGACTGGACAGGGCGCCGCAGCACTGTTGCTGCGACGGTGCGACCACGTCACAGCCCTCGGCGGCTAGCACCCGGGTGGCAGCCGCGTTGACGTCGGAGAAGAAGACCCGCTGCACACACCCCGACAGCAGGCCGACCCGGTGGCGGGTCGGACCGACCGCCGGCGTGAAGACCGGCTGGCGGGCCACCACGCTGGACAGGGAGAGGTCGGGAAGCAGCGCCTCAATCGCCCGCAGCCGGGCGGGGAGGCGGTCGAGCAGCCCACTGGTAGCCAGCAGTCGCCGTAGCCCGAGCCGCTGGTACAGGGCGCCGAGGAGTGCCGCTGGGCGCAGCCTGGCCGGGTAGGGGAACAGGGAGAAGATCATCGCGCGGAACCAGCGGTCCGCCCGGGTACGCTCCCAGTTGCGCTCGATCTGCGGCCGGACCGCCTCGATCAGCTCGTCGTACTTCACCCCCGACGGACAGGCCGTGACACAGGCCATGCAGCCCAGGCAGGCGTCGAAGTTGCCGACGAACTCCTCGTCCATCGCGACCTCGCCGGCTGTGCCCATCTTCATCAGGTAGATCCGGCCACGAGGAGAGTTGGTCTCATTGCCCTCGAGCAGGTAGGTCGGGCAGGTGGGCAGGCAGAAGCCGCAGTGCACGCAGTCGTCGATGAGGTCGGAGTCGGGGGGGCGTAGCGCGTCGAAGAGCCCAGTGGAGGCGCTCTGGTTGGCCTGCATTCCGGCCGTCATCGGCCCGCTGTCCTGGCCGCCGGCGGTCTCGCCCGTCGGGGCGACGTCGGGGCGGGTGGTCTGCTCGGTCATGGACTGCTCCTGATCGACGTGCGGGATGGAACCACTGGGTGCCGGGTCAATACCACGGCCGGAACCGGCCCGGCGCCAGACGACCGTCGGGATCGAGCTGCGCCTTGACCCGGCGCAGCAGCTGCACGCTCGAGGGCGGCGTCCCGAGCGCGTCGACCAGGTCGTCGAGCTCGGCCGGACGCTGGCGCAGCAGCACGCTGGCGCCGGCTTCCTCGGCGTGCTGGCGCACAGAGGTTAGTGCGGCAGCGTGGTCGCTCGCGTCATCGGCGCGCACTCGCAAGGTGTGCATCCCCAGCGCGACGCTGGAGACCATGGTGATGTCCGCACCGGTCGCGCGGGTCGTCTCGACGGCACGGTGATACTGGGCGGCCATCGCGCTGGGCAGACCGGCCACCCGTACGACCGTCTCGTCGGAGCCGCCGAGGACCGCGTCGGCGTGGTCGGCCCAGGCCTGCTCCGAGCTCGGGCCGTCCAAGTGCTCCGGCTCGATCCCGAGACCCCTCAGCAGCCCGGTCAGCCGCCCGGCCGACACCTGCACCGCCGCGGGCGTCCCGTCCAGGCGCAGGTACAGCTCGCCGGGGCCGGTGCCGCCGGTGCTGGCGCTGACCCACTCCACGGCCGCGGGCTCGAGGGGGCTCGCCATCACCTCCAGGGTGGCGGCGGTGGCCTGGTCCGCGTCGGCCGCTGCGCGCAGGGTGGTCGAGACCGGTGGACGGGGATGCAGACGCACGATCACCTCCGCCACCAGTGCGAGCGACCCGAGGGAGCCGTGCACGAGCTTGGCGAGGTCGTAACCGGCGACGTTCTTGATCACGTGGCTGCCGGAGCGTGCGACGGTGCCGTCGGCGAGCACCAGGGTGACGCCGATGACGAGGTCGCGCAGCCCCCCGTACCGCAGCCGGGAGGGGCCGGAGTCACCCGCCGCCAGCAGACCGCCGACGGTGGCTCCGTGCCCGCCACTCGCCGGATCGAGGGCCAGCCACTGACCGTCGGAGGCCAGGTGCTCCTGCAGGGCGTTCAAGGTCGTACCCGCGCGCACCGACGCGGTCATGTCGGCTGGGTTGTGGGTGAGGACCCCAGCCATCGCGGTGGTGTCGACCACGTGGTCCGGCTGGTCCACCCGCCCCGCCCAGTCGAGCTTGGTCGCGCCGCCGTGGAGCAGCACGCTTCCGGTCGTGTCCCGCATCAGCGTGGCGGCCCCGGTGACGCCGCGGGGCCGTTCGGCCGTTCGCTCACCCGCGGGGTCGGCCGTGTGGTCGGGCATCGTGGACGCTTGCTGTTGCACCGGCGCTCACACCCGCTCGATGAGGCCGGCTGCCTCGAGGGGGTGGACCCGGTACGGCCCGGGGCGTTCTCCGCACAGCCGTGGGGTGGGAAACACCTTGCCCGGGTTGCTGATGCCGTCGGGGTCGAAGGCCGATCGCACCCGCTGCATCACCGCGAGGTCGACCTCGGAGAACATCTTCGGCATCGAGCAGGCCTTGTCGGTCCCGACGCCGTGCTCGCCGGTGATCGAACCGCCCATCTCCACACACAGCTCGGCGATCGCGGTGGACAGGTTTTCCCCGCGCTCGGACTCACCCTGCACGGCCGCGTTGTAGAGCACCAGCGGATGCAGGTTGCCGTCGCCGGCGTGGAAGACGTTGGCCACCCGAAGCCCCGCCTCGTCGGCCATCTCCTGCATCCGGGACAGGACCTCCCCGAGCCGGGTACGGGGGATGACCCCGTCTTGCACGAAGTAGTCGGGGCTGATGCGTCCCATCGCGGCGAACGCGGCCTTGCGGCCCTGCCAGATGCGCATCCGCTCACCGGCGTCGGCGGCGAAGCGCAGGTGTGTGGTGCCGGCGTGGGAGCAGATCTGCTCGACCTGGGCGAAGCCCTCGTCACACTCGGCGGCCGTGCCGTCCAACTCGACGACCAGGGCGGCGGCGGTGTCTTGGGAGTATCCGGCGTGCACCGCAGCTTCGCAGGCCTCGATGGCCAGCGCGTCGAGCATCTCGACCGCGGCCGGGATGATGCCGGCGGCGATGATCCCGCTGACCGCCTGCCCGGCGGCCTCGGCGCTGGGGAAGTCGGCCACCAGGGTCCGGACCGCCTCGGGCTTGCGCAGCAGCCGCACGGTGATCGCGGTTGCGATCGCCAGCGTGCCCTCCGAGCCGATCACGGTGCCCCGAAGGTCTGGTCCCACCACCTCGATCCCGGCGCCGCCGACGTCGACGACCGATGCGTCGGGCAGCACCAGCCGCATGGCGTAGACGTGATTGGTGGTGAACCCGTACTTGAGGCAGTGCGCCCCACCCGAGTTCTCCGCGATGTTGCCGCCGATGGTGCACACGGTTTGGCTGGACGGGTCCGGCGCGAAGTAAAGGTCGTCGGCGGCGACGGCGCGGGAGATGTCCGCGTTGGTCACCCCCGGCTCGACCGTCATGCGCTGATTGGCCAGATCGATGTCGAGGACCCTGCGCATGCGGGCCAGACCGATGACCACGCCGTCGGCGACCGGGAGCGCGCCCCCCGACAGGCCGGTGCCGGCGCCTCTGGCGACGTAGGGAACCTTCGCCTGAGCACAGGCGGCCACCACCGCCGCGACCTGCTCGGTCGACTCGGGCAGGGCGACCAGGGCCGGCACGACCCGGTATCCGGTGATGGCGTCGCACTCGTAGGTGCGCAGCCGGGTCAGGTCGGTGATGAGCTGGTCAGGTCCGAGCGTCGGCCGCAGCGCCTCGGTCAGTTGCCGAACCACGCCCCGGGTGTCGGTCGCGGTGTCCGTATCGGCAGGTGCGGCGGCAGTAGTCATCGTGACCGACCTTCCGTAATTCGGAATACGGGTACCACCTCACGGAAGACTGGCCCTCCTCGAGTCTGGTGTCAAGGGTCACGCCGCACGAGCCGCCCGCGCTACCCCGGCACCGCCAGCCGCTCTCACCGCCAGCTGTGATCAGCCGAGGCAATGTCGCCGGACAGGTCCCCGGCGAGGCCGGCCGCCACCCGCTGGAGGATCGGTGCGATCTGGGACACGCGTCCGACGGTGATGCGTTCGGACGGGCCGGAGACCGACAATGCCGCCTGGGTGGGCGCACCCCGCACCGGCACCGCGACACAGCGGACCCCGACCTCCTGCTCGGCGTCGTCCATGGCCCAGCCCTGCTCGCGGATCTCGCCCAGCTCGACCAGCAGGGCGTTGGGATCGGTCACGGTCCGCGCGGTCTGGGCCGGCATGCCCGTACGCCTGAGCAGCTCGGTGACCTGGGAGTCCCCCAGCTGGGAGAGCAGCGCCTTGCCGACCCCGGTGCAGTGCACCGGTACCCGACGGCCCACCTCGGTGAACATGCGCATCGAGTGGGCTGAGGGCACTTGCGCCACGTAGACCACCGTGTCCCCCTCGAGCAGAGCCATGTTCGCGGTCTCGCCGATCTCGGCGACGAGCTCGGCGAGCCGGGGCTTCGCCCACGCCCCGAGCTGGCGCCCCGCGGTCTCGCCCAGCCGGATCAGCCGGGGCCCCAGGGTGTATCGGCGCGAGGGATCCTGGCGCACGTACCCGTTGTGCGCGAGTGAGCGCAGCAAGCGATGGATCGTCGGCAGGGGGAGCCCCGTCTGGGCCTCGAGCTCGGCCAGCCGCATGGAGCCCCCGGCGTCCGCCAGGCACTCGAGGAGCAGCAGTGCGCGGTCGAGGGACTGCACTCCGCTGCCCGTGGCGACCTTGGTCATGGCGCCCTCCAGGGCCTCGGTGACCGTCCTTCCGTCATGTGAAAGATAGCGAAGGCCGGAGGTCCGCTGTTGACGGCGTCGGCCATACGCCGCTAACTTCCACATAGCAAAGTTTTTCTTCCGTATGACGGAGTTATCGTGCTACACGGCTTGCCCTACCTCGTGAACTGCTCGATCCTCTTCACCGAGCTGCCGCTGCTCGACCGGCCGGCGGCGGCTAAACGCGTCGGGTTCGACGCGGTCGAGTTCTGGTGGCCGTTTGACACCGGGGCACCCGCAGTCGATGAGGTCGACGCCTTCGTTGCTGCCATCCACAACGCCGGCGTAGCGCTGGCCGGCCTGAACTTCGCCGCCGGTGACATGCCGGGCGGTGACCGCGGACTGGCGTCCTGGCCGGGACGTGAGTCGGAGTTCCGGGCGAGCGTCGAGGTCGCCGTGCGGATCGCCGAGCGGCTGGGCACCGGGGTGTTCAACGCCCTGTACGGCAACCGTTTGGACGGGGTCGACCCGCACGAGCAGGACGACCTGGCGGTGGCCAACCTCGAGGTCGCCGCCCGAGCGGCGGCCGAGGTGGGCGCGCGCGTCCTGTTGGAGCCGGTGAGCGGCGCGGCGCGGTACCCGTTGCTGACCGCCCGGGAGGTGCTCGACGTCATCGAGCGGGTGCGGGCCTCTGGGGGGGTGGAGAATCTGCGGCTGCTCGCCGACCTCTACCACCTATCAGTTAACGGGGACGACCTCGACGCGGTCGTGCGCGAGCACGCCGCCCAGGTCGGGCACGTCCAGATCGCCGACGCACCCGGCCGGCACGAGCCGGGCACTGGGACGCTCGACCTCGACCGGCACCTCAGCGCGCTCGAGGCCACCGGCTACGACGGCTGGGTGGGCCTGGAGTACAGCCCGAGCACCACCTCCCAGGACAGCTTCGACTGGCTGCCCCGAGAGCGACGCAGCGCCTCCTCGGCGGGCGCCGCCTGACCGAGCCGGGCACCGGGTGGCCGGTGCTCGCTTCTGCACCCGAGAGGGACTGACATGACCACGATCGCTTTCATCGGGCTCGGCATCATGGGCGAACCGATGGCCGCCCACCTGGTCGACGCCGGCCACCACGTCATCGGCGTCAACCGCAGCCGCCCCGCGGTGCACCGGTTCGTCGAGCACGGGGGCCGGGGCGCCGACAGCGTCGCCGAAGCCGTCGCCGAGGCCGAGGTCGTCATCACCATGGTCCCCGACACCCCCGACGTGGAGGACGTGGCGTACGGGGACGGTGGGATCTACGCTCACGCCAGACCTGGCACGCTGCATCTCGACTGCTCCACGATTCGCCCCGACGCCACAAGAGCGCTGGGTGAAGCAGGCGCCCGTCACGTCGTGCAGGTCGTGGACGCGCCGGTCAGCGGCGGGCAGTCGGGCGCCGTGGACGCCAGCCTGTCGATCATGGTCGGGGGCGCAGACGACGACGTGGAACGAGCGCGTCCGCTGTTGGAGCGGATGGGCAAGACGGTCGTCCACGTCGGGCCGCTGGGCGCGGGCCAGACGGTCAAGGCCGCCAACCAGCTCATGGTGGCGGGTCACCTGGAGCTGCTCGCCGAGGCCATCGTCTTCTTGCAGGCGCACGGGGTCGACACCGAGGCGGCCCTCGAGGTGCTCGGTGGCGGCCTGGCGGGCAGCACCGTTCTCCAGCGCAAGGCCAGCGGCATGCTCACCCGCAGCTTCGAGCCCGGTTTCAGGGTCGATCTGCACCACAAGGACCTCGGCATCCTCACCTCCTCTGCACGCGAGGCGGGTGTGGCCATTCCGCTGGGTGCCCACGTCGCGCAGCTGATGGGGGCGCTGCGCGCGGCCGGTCACGGCGACCTGGACCACAGCGCGCTGCTGCTGGTCGTCGAACAGCTGTCCGGCCGCGGGCCGGGCACCGCCACCGAAGGGGCCTGAGCGATGACAAGGATGCGCGCGGTCGATGCCGCCGTCTTGATACTGGAGCGCGAAGGCGTCCGGTGCGCCTTCGGTGTCCCCGGCGCCGCCATCAACCCGTTCTACTCCGCGATGCTCTCGCGGGGCAGCATCACGCACTACCTGGGGCGGCACGTGGAGGGTGCCGTGCACATGGCCGAGGGGTACAGCCGCGCCACCCCCGGCAACATCGGTCTCTGCCTGGCCACCAGCGGACCGGGTGGCACCGACACCGTCACCGGCCTGTACTCGGCGTGGGGCGACTCGGTCCCACTGCTGGTGGTGACCGGCCAGGCCCCGGTGGCCAAGCTGCACAAGGAGGACTTCCAGGCTGTCGACATCGCCGCGATCGCGGCGCCGGTCACCAAGCACGCCGAGACGGTGATGGAGCCCGCGCAGGTACCGGGCGCTTTTCAGGCGGCCTTCCACACGATGCGCTCCGGGCGTCCCGGCCCGGTCCTGCTCGACCTGCCCCTGGACGTGCAGCTCGCCGAGATCGACTTCGACATCGAGACCTACGAGCCGCTCCCGCTGGCGAAGCCGGCCGCGACGACCGCGCAGGCCGAGAAGGTCCTCGATCTCCTGGCCGCCGCAAAGCGCCCGGTGCTCGTCGCCGGCGGCGGCATCGTCAACGCCGACGCTGCCGACCTGCTCGTCGGGCTGGCCGAGCTGCTCGACGTGCCGGTCGTCCCGACCCTGATGGGATGGGGGACGATCCCTGACGACCACCGGCTGATGGCCGGCATGGCCGGCCTGCAGACCGCGCACCGGTACGCCAACGCGACGATGCTCGCCGCAGACTTCGTGCTCGGCCTGGGCAACCGCTGGGCCAACCGGCACACCGGTGGCCTGGAGGTGTACCGCGCCGGGCGGACCTTCGTGCACATCGACATCGACCCCACCCAGATCGGTCGCATCTTCACTCCCGACCTGGGCATCGTGTCCGACGCCAAGGCGGCCCTGGAACGCCTGCTGGAGGTGGCCAGTCGCCGCAAGGCAGACGGCGAGCTCCCGGACCGGCGCACCTGGGTCGAGGAGTGCGCGGCCCGCAAACGCACCATGCACCGGCGCAGCGACTTCCCCGACGTGCCGATCAAGCCCCAGCGGGTCTACCGGGAGATGAACAAGGTCTTCGGCCGCGACACCCGTTACGTCAGCAACATCGGCCTCTCGCAGATCGCCGGCGCCCAGTTCCTTCACGTGTACCGACCCCGCGGGTGGATCGACGCCGGTCAGGCCGGACCGCTGGGCTGGACGGTCCCGGCCGCGCTGGGGGTGTGTGTCGCCGACCCGGACTCGACGGTGGTCGGGCTGTCCGGTGACTACGACTTCCAGTTCCTCGTCGAACAGCTGGCGTGCGGGGCCCAGTTCAAGTTGCCGTACATCCAGGTGGTGGTGAACAACTCCTACCTAGGTCTGATCCGGCAGGCCCAGCGCACGTTCGAGATGGACTACTGCGTCCAGCTGGCCTTCGAGAACGTGAACTCGCCCGAGCTGGACAGCTACGGTGTCGATCACGTGAAGGTCGCCGAAGGCCTGGGCTGCAAAGCGGTACGCGTGCGCGACCCCGAGCAGCTCGTCGCCGGCTTCGAGAAGGCGCTGGCGATGATGGCGGAGTTCAGGGTGCCGGTCGTGGTCGAGGTGATCCTGGAGAAGGTCACCAACATCGCGATGGGCACCGAGCTCGACAACACCACAGAGTTCGAGGACCTTGCCGAACGCGCCTAGCTATAGCTAGCTGCCGAGCAAGGCGGCGATCCTGGACGCGGCGACGACCGCCCCGTTGCGCGGCCCGGCTCGGTAGCGCGGTCGGCGGGTCACCGCCTTGCCCAGGGCGGCGGCCAACTGAACCGGACTGGTGCTGCCGTAGTCCATCCGCTTTCCGGCGGAATAGTGGTCGAGCCGGTGCGTGACGAACCGCTGCTGCTCCCAGTACCGCGCCAGCGGGAAGTAGATGAAGGGCCGGCCGGCCGCCACCAGCTCCATCGTGGTCGACAGACCGCCCTGGACGACCGCGGCGTCCGCGGCGGCGAGGTGGGCGAACGAGTCGTCGAGCAGGCCGTGCTTGTCCAGGCCTTCGACATCCGGCAGGTCACCAGGGTCGATCCGTGGCCCGGTGCACGTCACAATCTGGGCGTCGGGAAGGTCCTTGCGGAGTAGGGCAACGCCCTCCGCGACCAGCTCGAGCAGGTCCCGGCCCACCGCGGTGCCCCCGGCCGCCGCCGCCAGCAGCGGGTAGCCCTCGCCGTAGCCGAGCTGGCGCCGCAGCGCGGCCGGGTCGCGGTAGCTCCGCGGGTCGCACGGCACCACGTAAGGCACGCGGTCGAACCAGCGAGCGGTCCACTCCCGGATGCCGGGCAGGCCGGGACCGAACGACTCATCCGGCAGCTCCCCCGGGGCGCCGATGAACAGCGACAGGTCACGGATCCGGGGATACCGCTCGCGGTGCTCGATCATCTCCGCGTTGTAGTCGGCGGCGAGGTCCGCCTCCCGCGGGTCGCCGTCTGGGTCGACCGGCAAGAAGCCGACCACGTCGGTGGTGAAGACGTACGGCGCGATCTTGCGCTCGGGGTTCTCGTGGAGGAAGTGGTCCACCTCCCACGACTCGTCGCCCACCCAGAGGTCGTACGGAGTCTCGCTCACCACCTCGTCGAACAGCAGGTAGTTCGCACAGAAGATCTCGTCCATCCGCCGGAAGGCGTAGAACGCGTGGAGGTCGTGCTCGGCCGCCTCGCTCTCCCAGTGCGCCGACTCCGACGCCAGCTCGCAGCTGGCCGGGTGGATGATCTCGCCGGCGGCCTCCAGAACCTCGGTCACCGGTTCCTGCGCCCACCACTCGATCTGCAGGTCCGGTACGCGGGCGCGGACCTCGCGAGCGATCGCGAGATCCCGCAGCACGTGCCCGAGCCCGATCGGCGAGGAGATCCACAAGGCCCGCCGCTTGCGGTCCCGGGCGAACAGCCATGGCGTACGGCGGGGTGCCGGACGCACGACCCGGTCGACGAACCCCCGGATAGCGTGGTTGACCGCGACCGGGTGCCGCGAGAGCGCGAAACAGGCGCTCCAACTCCTCAGCTCGCCCCACCAGCGCGCTGGTCTGGCGAGCCGATGAGCCCGTGGACCCGGCGGGAACCGGCACCGTGGCAGCATCCCACGCGACCGAACAGCCTTCGATGCTCGCTCGGTGCTTTCAGGTCGGCTAGCGGTCGATGGAGCTCATGTCGGGATAGCGGTCGCCGGCCGCCGGCGCGACCTTGCTAAGCCGGTCGAGCTGGCCAGAGGTCAAGACGAGGTCCGCCGCGGCGACGTTCTCCTCCAGGCGACCGACGCGCTTGGTGCCAGGGATCGGTGCCACGTCGTCGCCCTGGGCCAGCAACCAGGCCAGAGCCACCTGTCCAGGTGTGGCCCCAGCTTCGGCCGCGACCGCCCGCACCTCATCGACGATCGCGAGGTTCTGCTCGAAGTTCCCTTCGCTGAAGCGAGGGTTGCTCGAGCGGACGTCTCCCTCGGCCAGGTCGGCCCGCGACGTGATGGCGCCGGTGAGGAAGCCGCGACCCAGCGGCGAGTACGGCACGAAGCCGATGCCGAGGTCCCGGGTCGTCGGGAGGACGTCGCGCTCGGGGTCGCGAGTCCACAGCGACCACTCGCTCTGCACTGCGGTGACCGGATGGAGGGCGTGCGCGCGGCGAATCGTGTCGGCACTGGCCTCGGAGAGACCGATATGTCGCACCTTGCCCTGCTGGACCGCGCCGGCGAGCGTGCCCACGACGTCTTCGATCGGGACCGCCGGGTCGACGCGGTGCTGGTAGTAGAGGTCGATGTGCTCCACGCCGAGGCGCCGCAGCGAACCGTCGAGGGCGGCGCGGATGTTGTCCGGGTGGCTGTCGAGCGTCCTGACGGGCTCCGTGTCTCCGGCGCTTGCGCCACCACGGTGGGAGATCGTCCCGAACTTGGTCGCCAGGACGACGTCGTCGCGGCGGTCGGCGATGGCGCGGCCGACGAGCTCCTCGTTGCGGTACGGCCCGTACATCTCCGCGGTGTCCAAAAGCGTCACACCGAGGTCCAGCGCTTGAGAAATCGTACGGATGGACTCGGCGTCGTCGGAGCCCGCTCCGGCGTAGAAGGCCGACATCCCCATGCAGCCCAGGCCGAGGCAGGAGACCTCGAGGCTGCCCAGAGTCGCGTGCTTCATCGCGGGTCCTTTCGGTGGGTGCGACCAGTGGATGCCCCGTCGGCGCGAGCCCGAAGCGTGGTGCGCAAGTTACGCCGCCTAGCGTTGACGTCGTACGTACGAGACGCCCTTGACGCCCTGGAGACGATAATGCCGCTCGACCCTGACGCCGTCCGCCTCGCCCAGACGAACACGCTCGCCACCGTGGTGACCTTGATGCCGGACGGGCAGCCGCAGGCCCTGCTCACGTGGGCCGACACCGACGGCGACCACCTCCTCGTCAACACCGAGCCGCAGCGGCAGCGGGTGAAGAACGTCCGCCGGGACCCGCGGATCACGGTGCTCCTGCACGGCCGCGACAACGACTGGGACTGGGCCGAGGTGCGCGGCCGGGTGGTGGAGACGATCGGCGGTCAGCAGGCGCGCGACCACATCGACGCCTTGGCGCAGAAGTACACCGGAGGCCCCTACGACCCTGACGCGATCGGCCCCGAGGGCCGGATCATCCTGAAGATCGCCGCTGACCGGGTGGTGACCCCGGCCACTGCCTTCGGCGGGCGGCGCTGAACACGCGCCGATGCGGAATCTGTCCTCGCAGCCCGAGACGCCGAGCGACGGTGAGGGCCCGAGTCGGCTGTGACCCCTCCGCCGTCGTCGCCCTCTTGCTCGACGCCGGCCCGGACGGCGAATGGGTGGGCGAAGCCTTCGCTGGCGCAGATCTCGCGGCCCCGACCTGATGGCTTACGAAGCCAGCAACATCATTTGGCGTGCGGAAAATGACACCTGCGGTCCGGGCCCTGCTCGCCGATTCGGCGCTGGTGATGCTCTTCGTCGTCATCGGACGCCGCAGCCACGGGGAGGCCGCCGACGTCGAGGGGCTTGCCATGACCGCCTGGCCGTTCCTGGCGGGTCTCGCGGTGGGCTGGCTCACGGCCGGTGCGTGGCGTCAGCCGGTTCGGCTCTCGCCGGAAGGCCTGGTGGTCTGGCTGTCGACGGTGGCCGTCGGGATGCTGTTGCGCATCGGCAGCGACCAAGGAACCGCGTTCGCGTTCATCGTCGTAGCCCTGAGCGCGCTGGGCCTGTTCCTGCTCGGGTGGCGAGCCTTGCTGCCGGCAGCTCTCCGGCTCACACCTCATCGGCGTTCCAGCTAGCCCCTGCGAGCAGGTCGTACGCGCTGCGCCTAGTGGGAGCGAACGTAGCCCACCAGGCCGACGACGTCCTCGGGCACGAGGCGACCGATGGCCCCGCTGGAGTAGACGCTCACCAGGACACGACCATCCGGGCCGAGGACGAAGCCGGTGGAGTGGACGAACGACGGGTCGTCGTGGGTGAACGCGCCGACGGACTGGGCGATCTGGTGGGCGTCGGCACCGTACGCGACGGGGAACTCCAGCCCGTGCTTCGAGATGGTCTCCTGCGTCGTGGCCTCGTCGTCGACCGACACCGCGACCACCCGTACGTCGACCTCTGCCAGGGCGGCGGTGCTGCGCTGGAACGCGCGCAGCTGGGCGTTGCAGAAGGAGCACCACGAGCCCCGGTAGAACAGCACCACGCCGTAGTGCCCGGCCAGGGCGTCCGGAAGCGTTAGCTTCTCGTCGTCGGGCAGGGACAAGACCATCGACGGGAAGTGATCTCCGGTGTCCAGCGTGGTCATGGCGGTCTCCGATTCGTTCGCGAGGTGTGTCGTTCTTGATCTTCGCGTCGTCCTACGGCGTCGTCTTACGTCCCGCGGCCCGTTTTCTCCGCCAGACATAGACTCCGGGCATGCCCTCGGTCGACCGCCCGACCGACGCTGCCCAGACTCCAGGGCGCCACCTCGACGACGACTCCCGGGCGTGGTTGCAGAGCCTGGGCTCCGGTCACGAGGACGTCGGCGGCTTCGTCAACCGCGATCAGGCGATCGCGCGGCTGCACGCGCTGCTGCTCCGCGCCGCCCGGGCCGAGCTCCGTCGACGTGGCGGACATGGGCAGCTCGAAGGCCCCGAGCGCGACGACCTGGCTCACCAGGCGGCCGCCGACGCACTGGTCGCGATCCTCGCCAAGATCGGACAGTTTCGCGGCGACAGCCGCTTCACGACCTGGGCGTACAAGTTCGTCGTGCTGGAGGTCTCCGCGAAGCTCGGCCGGCACTTCTGGCGTCGCCCGGCGGCTGCCGTCCCCGACGACGCCTGGGAACGCATCCCCGCTCGGTTCGGCACCGGCCCAGTCGAGCAGGCTCAGGGGCGCGAGCTGGCCGGCGCGTTACGGGGGGCGGTCGACCAGGCGTTGAGCGAGCGCCAACGCCGGGTCTTCGTCGCCATCCTCGTCGACGGTGTACCGCTGGACGCGCTGGTCGTCGAGCTGGGATCCACCCGCAACGCGATCTACAAGACCATGTTCGACGCCAGACGTAAGGTCCGGGCGCATCTGGTCGCTGATGGGTATCTGACCGACGACACATCGAGGACGTCATGAGCGGGTGGCGGGAGCTCGACGAGTTCCTGCGTACCGACCCGCGAGACGTGGGATGCGAGCGTGCCATGGAGATCTTGGATGTCTACGTCGACGCGATGGCGGCCGGAGGCGTTGGCGCCGCGCGGCGACGATTCCCGGGTGTCGCGGCACACCTGCGGGCCTGCGGTCCTTGCGACGAGGACTTCGCGGGTCTTGTGGCGAGCGTGGAAGCCGCGAGCTCGTGAGCAGCTACCCCGGCCCGCTGGTGCAGGTCGACCACGTCGAGCCGGTGCCGCGCCGCATCCGGGCCCGGTTCGAGAGCACGACCGTCGTCGACACGACAGCGGCGCTGTACCGATGGGAGGTGCCGTTCTATCCGCAGTACTACATCCCGGTCGACGACATCGACCCGCAGTTCCTCGCCGATCGACCAGACGCCGTCACCGTCCGAGCCGGCTTGTCGACCGGCGGGACCGAGAAGTTCGCCCACATCGAGTGGAGTGGCGTGGACGCCTGGTTCGAAGAGGACGAGCAGGTCTACGTCCATCCCCGCAGCCCGTACGTCCGCGTCGACGCGATCCGGTCGACACGGCCGATCTCCATCGCGGTCGACGGCGTCGAACTGGCCGTGTCATCCTCGTCGGTCATGGTGTTCGAGACCGGCCTGCCCACCCGCTACTACCTCGACCCGACCGAGGTGCACTGGCAGCACCTGACGCCGAGCGAGACCGTCACCGCCTGCCCGTACAAGGGCGTCACCACCGGCTACTGGTCGGTTCGGACCGGTGAGCGGACCTCCGAGGACCTTGCCTGGTCCTACGCCTACCCCACCCGACAGTTGCTGCCCATCGCCGGTCTCGTCGCCTTCTACAACGAGAAGGTCGACGTCACCCTCGACGGCGAGCCAGTGGAGCGGCCGGAGACCCACTTCTCGTGATCCCGCCGGGATGCCCCGCCCTCGCCGTACCACGGCCGACATCAGGAGGCGTGAGTGCCTTCGCTGCGTGACATCGTCGTCGACTGCGACTGCCCGGCGCCGTTGGCGAGATTCTGGGTACTCGCCCTCGACGGTTACGAAGTGGCACCGTACGACGCCGAAGAGCTTGAGCGGCTGCGCGGACAGGGGATCGACAGCCCAGAAGACGACCCCACGGTTCTCGTCGAGCCGACCTCCGGTGTCGGCCCGCGACTGTGGTTCCAACGGGTGCCCGAGCCCAAGGCGGTCAAGAACCGCGTCCACCTGGACCTGCTGTCGAGCGATGCGGTCGGCGACGCCGCCACGCTGGTCGAGGCGGGGGCGACCGAGCTGCACCGCGTCGGCAGCCGTATCACGCTGGCCGACCCGGAGGGAAACGAGTTCTGCGTGGACGAGCCGTAGCGGTCGGGTGTGACCGACCGGCGATGACTTCGCCGGATTGTGATGGTCTACCACGAGACAACATTCGCCCGCCGAAGGAGAGGACGCAGCGACATGTTGCACCACATCATCCCGAACCTGTGGTTCGACACCGCGGCCGAAGAGGCCGCAGCCTTCTACATCTCCGTCTTCGAGAACTCTCGCATCGTGAACGTCACCCACTACAACGACGCCGGTCCCCGGCCGGCCGGCATGGTGATGGCGGTCGAGTTCGAGTTGGACGGGCAGCGGTTCGTGGGCATCAACGGTGGCCCGGAGTTCACGTTCAGCGAGGCCGTGTCGTTCCAGGTCACGTGTGCGACCCAGGACGAGATCGACCACTACTGGGATCGGCTCTGCGAGGGCGGCGAGGAAGGACCCTGTGGCTGGCTGAAGGACAGGTACGGCCTGTCCTGGCAGGTCGCTCCAGAAGGTATGGACGAGCTGCTGAACGACCCGGACCCCGAGCGGGGCCGGCGCGCCATGGAGGCGATGTTCAAGATGCGCAAGATCAACATCGCCGCACTGCACAACGCGGCGGACGGCGCCCCGACGGGCTGAGAGCGGCGGTGACCGTTACGGCTCGAGAGCCGGTTCCCTCAGCTGGGCGGCGACGACCTGGTCGACCTGCTCGTATCCGGTCCGCAACAAGAACGTGCCGAGCCGGCCGTACGACTTGGCGCCGAGGATGAAGAAACCCGGCTCGGGATTGCGGAGTGCTTCCACGCCCACGGCGGGCTGCGCGAGGCAGTCGCCGCCGGCGGCTACCAACAACGCCGCGGACAGGTTCATGACAGCGGCGGTCGCGTAGCACTCGTGCACCTGGAGCTGCCGGTAGAGGGCGGCGTCCCCGGTGTAGCCGGTGAGACCGAGGACGTGGTCGGCCACCACCTCGCAGGCTCCGGAGGTCGTGGTCAGCGTGACTCGCACGCCGGGGCCGGCGACGGCCAGGGCCGAGACGACCGCGCCGGTGTGCACGCGGATCCGCTCGCACCCACCGGCGGCCAGGTCACGGGCCACCTCCACCAGGCGCTGCCGCTGCGGCAACGTGTCGCCGGCGATCTCCCTCCAGTCCGGGGCCGGGTCCCGGACAACCCACTCCACCCGGGTGGTGGGCAGCGCGGCGAGCTCGCTAGCGGCGGTCTGCGCGGACTTGCCCGCGCCGACGAGCACCACGGTGCCCGCCCACCGCTTCGCGTCGTCGAGCCGAGGCAGCCTTCGCAGCACCCGGCCGTCCAGCTCCCGCTCCCCCATGGCCGGGATCCCACCGTCGCCGATCGTGTTGGGGTGGCCGTAGCTTCCGGTGCAGTCGAGCACCAGGTCCGCATACGCGGTCTGCTCCCCACGCGGGCCGTCGATGAGCAGCCGAAACGGCCTGCCCGCTCGGCTGCCGGTCGCGATCTCCTCGTGCTTGAGCAGGCCGTCCCGGGCGACCGCGACCACTCGGTTGCCGCACGCGATGGTTCCGGCCAGCGCTGGCAGCGCCGCCACCGGCTCGAGCAGGTCGCGCGCCAGCTCGTCCCCGGTCGGACACCGGTCACCGGTAGGGAGCCGGTCACCCACGTGGCGGCGCATCCGTGCGGATGCGTTCATGGCCCACGGCGTGAAGCACCGGACGTGGCCCCACGATCGCACGTGTGCCGCGACGGTGTCGCCAGACTCATACACGGTGACGTCCATCCCGGCGTCGGTGCACGCCAGCGCGGCGTCGAGCCCGACCGGGCCGGCTCCGAGGACAGCCACCCGCCTCACGGCGTCACCGCTCGTCCTCGACGGCCGCCCGGGCCGCCGCCAGCAGCTCCGCGGCGGCTGGCCGGTCGTCGGGCGATCGGGGGCGCCACAACACGCGCACGACACCGTCGAGCATCAGGGCGTCGCCGCCGAGCTGGCGGGTGTCCTCCCGGGGTCGAGACATCGGGGTACGCGTGGCGATCGCGCGCGCGTACGTCAGCAGCGTTCCCGGCGAGTAGACCCGCCACCACGGCGCCCGGCCGATGCCGAGCCGTCGGTAGAGCAGGCGCTGCGGGTCGCTCAACACAGCGCCGCCCCAGCCCAGGCGGCGGACGATCGCGGCCATCGGACCGGCCGGGCTGAAGCCCACCAGGACCAAGCCGACCCGCGGATCGGCGGCTGAGTGCACCTCGACCAGGTGCTGCTGGCAGGGCAGTCAATGCCGGTGGCGCAGCAGGACCACCAGCTGGACGCCAGGAAGTGACCCGAGTCGAACCGTCTCCTCCCCCTCCCCCGCCAGCCTCACGTCGCCCACGTCGATGGACACGTCCTCGCGTCTTGGCACCCGCGTACGCTCCTCTCAGCTCAGACGGCACACCGGTACGGCTCCGGCAGGCTGCCGTCGGCCAGCCGGTCGATAAAGAACCGCTCGATCACCATGCGCTTGCCCGCTGCCAGCCCGGTTCCTGGACCCGCTAGGTGCATGTCCGGACTGCTGGCCAGGTCGGCACCGGCAGGATGCCAGTGCAGTCCGTCGGCGGTCACGGTCAGCTCTGGGACAGTTGTCTCCGCAGCGACCTCCACTCCGTGCGCGGACAGCCCGCGGCGCAGCAGCGGCCGCACCGCCAACAGCTGCGGCGCCAGCCCTACCTCGTCCAGCAGGTCCCGCACGGCTGGAACGTCGTGGCTGTTCTGCGCGGTCTCGGTGAGCGCGACCCGGGGCGCCAGCCCCAGCTCGGTCAGTCGGCGGATGCCTTCCACGGCGGGAGCGAAGGACCTCGGCCCGCGGTGCGCCTCGTGCGTGGTCGGGCTCGCACCGTCGAGCGAGGTCTGCACGGTGAGCCGGGGATGGTCGGCGAGCTCGCGGAGCCTCCGCAGCCGAGCGCCGTGCAACAGCGTGGCGTTGGTGAGCACCACCGTCTCCACCCGGTCGGCGCAGTAGCGCAGCATCGCCACGATGTCAGGGTGCAGGAACGGCTCGCCACCGGTGAGGTAGACCTCCGTGAACCCCTCACCTGTCGCCTCGTCGACCAGCGCCGTGAACTGGCTCAGGGACAGCGCCCGCGGGGCGGCCCACGGCGAGGAGGCCACGGCACAGTAGTCACAGCTCAGGTTGCAGTGGAAGTTGGTGTACACCCACAGTCGGGACGGGAAATAGGCCGACCCGAACAACGGCATCACCGGGCGCTGCTCGTGCGCGTCGTCGACGTCGTCGCCCCAGCCCTCGGTGGCCGGCGCAAACGTTTCTGGCAGCAGGCTGCGGTAGAGCTGGAAGCGACCGCGGGAGCGTTCCCGCGGTGGGAGCACCTCCAGGCAGGTGGTCCACCAGCCGGTCTCGATGGTCTCGGCAAAGGTCTCCGGCAGCCCGGCGGCCCGCATCGAGGCAGCCTGAGCTGCCCAGTCGTACGCCAGCGGCACCAGCTGCGCCCGCGCCCCGCCGTCGGTGAGGTCGAGCAGCGCGTACCACACCTCGGCCCGCCCGTCGTTCGCCGGTTTGCCGAGCACACCGACGTTGACCACGAGGGTCTCGTCGACCCGCCGCTGCCAGGGCAGCCCGCTGTGCGTGCAGCAGATCACGTCGGCGCCGCTTGCCTCCACCCTCGCGCGTTGTTCATTGGCTGGCAGCGACTCCCACCAGAAGTCGTTCAACGCCACCGGTGAGCCATGGACCAGGTGCAGATCGCAGCCACCGACGCTCTCCCGGCGTTGGGTCGGCAGCTTGGCCATCCACGTCGCGAAGGCCCGACTGGTCGTGCGCAGCGTGTGGTCGTAGACCAGCTGCGCGTACGCGTTGTCGCGGGCGTCTCGGTAGCCGCAGCCGCAGTCGGGGTCGGCGCGGGCGATCGCGACGTCGTAGTTGCCGGCGATGCATTCGACGTCGTTGTCGACCAGCACCGGCCACAAGGCGTCCACCTCGGCGCCGAACCCGCCGAGGTCACCGAGGCAGTACAACCGCTCGGCGCCTCGTCCCCGGGCGTCGGCGACGAACGCTCGCAGCGCGTACGGGTTGCCGTACGGACCGCCGCAGACGGCGATACGCATGGTCAGCCCTCCCCCGGCCGCAGCCGGGCCAGGCGCTCGGCTCGGCGCCGCCGGGGTGGGCCGGCCGCATACCGGCGGGCAAGCTCGGCCGGGTCGGCACCGGCCAGGTAACGCAGCTTCAGCCACTGCATGAAGACCAGCAGCCGCCAGGCGCCGAACTCGTGGAACCTACGGGCGGAAGCAGTGCTCGTCGCGGGCAGCAGCACCACCCGGCCGGCCCTGGCCAAGCGTCGCGACAGCTCGAGATCCTCCATGATCGGCAGCTCCGGGAACCCACCGAGGTCGTCGAAGACGCAGCGGCGGACGAACATCGCCTGGTCGCCGAAGGCCCAGTGCAGCCTCCTGGTCCGGTGGTTGGACGTCCAGGCGACGTAGTCCAGCGCGGGCGTACGACGGTCGAACCGCAACGTGAGGCCGCCGCCCACGACCCGCGGGTCGGCCAGGCTCGCCCGCAGCTGTCCGAGTGCCGCGGGCTCGACGTGGGTGTCGGCGTGGTGGAACCACAACACGTCCCCGCTGCATTCGCGCGCGCCGGCGTTGAGCTGGTGGCCGCGGCTGGCGTAGCTGCGCACCAGCCGGGCCGGAGCGCGCACCAGGTCGGGGGTGCCGTCGACGCTGGCGCCGTCGACCACGACCAGCTCGCAGCCGGGGAAGTCGCGCTCCAGCCGGCGCAGCAGGCTCGGCACCCGCGGTGCCTCGTTCAGCACCGGGACCACGATCGACACTCGCACCTCAGCCCACGCGTTCTGGTCGAGCGCCGACCGGGGTCAGCGGGAGCAGTCGCCGCAGCGCGGAGTTCTCGACCGGGTCGAGGACGCAGTGCTGGACGCATGCCGGCACGAGTGTGCCGTCCTCGGGGTGCGCCATCGCGTAGTGGCAGGCGGCCAGCCGCTCCTGCGTCTCCCGCAGCCGGGGTTCGGTCGCCGGCTGTCCGCGCTGCATCAGGTCCCACGCGGGCCGTACGTCCTCGGCATCCATGAACTGGTGCATCACAAACGTGACCGGCCGCACTCGTCGGTGCCGGGCCAGCTCGCGGACCCCGACCCGACGCACCGTACGCCGCAGCCACTGCCCTGCCACGAGCAGCGCCCGGGGGTGACGGGCTACGACGCGGGCCAGTTTGGCCGCCAGCACCGGCGCCGGTGTGCCGGTGAAGCTGACCCCGCCGAGATAGCGGAAGAAGGCGTCCCTGGCGGCCAGGTCATGGGCGTCGTCACCGTCGATGAAGGGGTGCCACCGGTCGCCGACGTAGAAGCCGTACGCGGTCCGGTTGCAGCGCACGTCGCCGTTCTCGAAGACCCGGTAGTCCAGCGGTCCACCGGCGCCGCGCTCGATCTCGGTCCACACCGCGTCCGAGGTGGCGGACCGGTAACCCTCGCGCCAGCGCCGTTCGTCGCCGACGTACGCCGCAGGCTGGAACGAGAACATGCCGTATCCCATGGTGTGACAGTCGCGGATCACGCCGGCCACCTCGTCGAGGTTGCCCGGTGTGACCGTCATGTTGTGGGCGAGGAAGAACCGCACCCCGTGCTCCCGGCGCAGCCGCGCGACCATGGCGGCGAAGGAGGCCCGATAGGGGTTGAGCGCCGCTTCGCTGGGAGGTCGCTCTATGCCGCGCCGACCGAACATGAGCTTGTCGAAGTGCACTGCGAACGAGAGCCGAGGAAAGCGCCGGCGCCCCTCCGGGCCGAGCGCGAGCCGGGTCAGGTAGTCGTAGTCGAAGTCGCCGTGGGTGAAGCTCATCGGCTCGCGGCCGGCGTCCCGCATCGCGACGAGAGCGGCGGCATGGTCGTCCGGCGAGAGCAGGCTGACCTCCCCACCGATGAGCTGGGCGTGGGCGCGGGGACCACGCAGCCGCCGCAACAGCCGCATCTGCGCTGTCACGTTCGCCAGCGTGTGCCGGCCGTCGACCCGGACCCGGTTGGCGTCACGGGAGTGGTAGCACGGAGTGCAGGCGAGGTTGCATCGCGGAAACACCCCGTGGGTCCCCTCGCAGCCGACGCCGTGGCGCCCGAGGATCTGCCCCGGAGTCTTGACCACCTCCGGCAGCTCCGCCCACCGGCGAGCCATGGCGGCGACGAAGTCCGGGTCGGCCGGCCTGGTCACCCGCTCGAGGGAGCGAAGTCGGGCGATCACCGCCATCACATGGCGGCCAGCACGCCGGGCAGCGCCGTCAGCGAGTCCACCGTGTGCGTCGGCGGGGTGAAGTACCCGGGGTATCCGGAACCGGTCCGGTCGATCCACGCCGTGGCAAGTCCGGCGCGTGCGGCGCCGTCGATGTCCCACGGGTGCACGCTGACCAGCAGCATGTCGGCGGGAGCCGCACCGCACCGGGTGGCGGCGTAGTCGTACGCGACCTTGGCGGGTTTCCATGCGCCGGCATCCTCGACGGACAGCAGCATCTCGAACTCGCCGGACAGGCCGGCGCGGTCGAACAGCTGGCTGGCCACGGCCGTGGACCCGTTGGTCAACGTGACCAGCCGGCACCCGGTCTCCCGCAGCCCCCGCACCCCCGCCGGCACGTCGGGATGCACCGCGAGGGTCGCGAAGCCGCTCATCACGTGGTCGATCGCGGCGTCGAGCCCACGGTTCAGGTCGGGCACCGCGGACAGGACACCGCGCAGGGACTCCTCGCCGATCACGGCGAACGCCTCCTGACCCGCCGCGGCCGTCAGCGCGAAACCGTCACGGAGCAGGACGGCGAACCACTGGGCTGCCAGGTGCCCCGGAGCGCCCACCTCGGTGAACCGGTCCGACATCGTCGCCATGTCGGACAACGTCTCGTTGACGTCGAAGACGATCACCGAAGGGCGGTTCGCCATGCAGCTCTCCTCACAGATGCCGCGACTGTGGCCGCCCACTTTGCCATGAATGTCTGCGCCTGGTCGCTGGCGTCCCAGCTGCGTAGCGGACGTCATCGGTTCGTCAGAAAATGGCACATTCCGGCGTGGCCGGTCGTACCGGAGGCTGCTTGCAGGTCCCGCCAGGACGGCTCCACGATCCGCAGCTCTGCGGTGATCTGCGAGCGCTGGCGGTAACGAATCTGCGCAACACGCCGGGCGTGTCGCGGCAGAAACGTTACCGCCACGTGCAGGACACATGGTCGGGCTGACAGGATTTGAACCTGCGACCCCTTGACCCCCAGTCAAGTGCGCTACCAAGCTGCGCCACAGCCCGCCGCTCATGGCGACGCCCCCGCCCCGCCAAGCCCGTGCACTCTAGCGCAGCGAAAGCTACGTCCGAGGCCCTGCATTAGTTTCGCCGGCGCCGGATCCGTGGCCGCTGTTGCAGGTGGATCGGCGTACCCGTGAAGCCGTACTCCTCACGTAGGCGGCGCTCCACGAAGCGCAGGTACGACGCCTCCAGCTTGCCGGTGGTGAACAGCACGAAGGTAGGGGGCGCTACCTGAGCCTGCGTGCCGAACAGCACCCTGGGCTGCTTGCCGCTGCGCACCGGGTGCGGGTGCTCGGCGACCAGCCGTCCCAGGAACCCGTTCAGGTTGCCCGTCGGCACCCGGGTCTCCCAACCGGTCAAGGCGGCGTCCAGCGCGCGGACCAACCGGTCGACGTGCCAGCCGGTGCGGGCGGTCAGGTTGATCCGCGGGGCCCACGCGACCCGGGCGAGGTCGCGGTCGATCTCCCGGTCGAGGTAGTAGCGCCGGTCCTCGTCGACCAGGTCCCACTTGTTGAACACGACGACCAGGGCTCGGCCGGAGTCGGCGACCGAGGCAATGATCCGCTGGTCCTGCTCGCTCAGGCTGGTGCCGGCGTCGATCATCACCACCGCAACCTCGGCACGCGCGAGAGCCGACTCCGTGCGCAGGCTGGCGAAGTACTCCGATCCGGTCGCCTGCCGCACCCGGCGCCGGATACCAGCGGTGTCGATGAACCGCCAGACCCGTCCGCCTAGCTCGACCAGCTCGTCGACCGGGTCCACCGTGGTGCCGGCGACCTCGTCGACGACGACACGGTCCTCCCCGGCCAACCGGTTGAGCAGGCTGGACTTGCCGACGTTCGGCTTGCCGACGATTGCCACCCGGCGCGGACCCAACACGTCGTCGAACGACTCCGGCGGTGCCTGCGGCAGCGCCGAGAGCACCGCGTCGAGCAGCTCACCGCTCCCCCGCCCGTGCAGCGCGGACACCGGGTACGGCTCGCCAAGCCCGAGGTTCCACAAGGCGGTCGCCTCGGCTTCGGTGTGGGCGCTGTCGACCTTGTTGGCCGCGAGTACGACGGGTTTCGTGGCCCTGCGGAGGATGCGGACCACCGCCTCGTCGGCGTCGGTGGTGCCGACCGTCGCGTCGACGACGAACACCACCGCGTCGGCGGCCCCGACCGCCAGCTCGGCCTGCCCCGTGATCCGTTCCGCGAGCCCGACCGCTCCGGGATCCCACCCACCGGTGTCCACGATCGTGAAAGCCCGGCCGTTCCACGTTGCGTCGTACGCGACCCGGTCCCTCGTGACACCGGGCACGTCCTCGACGACCGCCGCCCGTCGGCCCAGCATGCGGTTGACCAGCGTGGACTTGCCGACATTGGGTCGCCCGACTACGGCGACGATCGGTGTCCGCACGCTCGGGTCGCGCAACGGCAGCGCCCCGCTCACGCCGAGGTCCCCGGCCGGGGCTCGGCCGCGTTCAGCGAGCCACGCTCGGGACCCTCCTGGTTCGGCGCAGGACCGGGAAGCCGCAACCCGGTCAGCGTCACCGCATCCTCGATGTGGGCGACCAGGGTCTGCTGCAGGTCGACGGTGACCGCGCGGACGTCCGCCTGACGCCGCGGCCACCGCGCGGTCGGGACGATCACCGGCTCCCCGTAGACAACCGCGATCCGCTGCCCCCTGGGCGGGATCCAGCTGATGCCGCAGCCCGGATCGCGCGTCCCCAGCACCGCGACGGGAACGATCGGAGCTCCGGTGCACATCGCCAGGTAGACCATGCCAGGCTTGACGAAACGCATGTCGCCGGGGCCGCGGCTGCCCTCCGGATAGATCGCCACCACCTTGTCGTCGCGCAGCGCCCGCAGCGCCAGCTTGACCGCCCTCGGGTCCACCAGCTCGCGGGTCAGCGGGATCTGCCCCAACGCGGTCAGGACCCGACCGGTGCGCCCCTCGAACATCTCGCGCTTGATGATGGCGTGCACCAGTCGGGGGCAGTAGGCGAACAGCACCGGCCCGTCGAGGTAGCCGACGTGGTTGGAGGCCAGCAGCACCGGCCCGGTTCGCGGCACGAACTCGCGGTTGTGCACGCTGATGCGCCACCGCAGCGCCATCGCCACCGCACCCGGGGCTCGAGCGAGCCGCAGCGGTGAGTCCGGCAACGTCACGACGTCTCTGGTACGTGGCAGTTCCTCGTGAAGGCTCACCGCGACTGCCCGGTTGCCTGGGCGGCGGGGACCACGCGGACCACCTCCAGCACGCGCTCCACCACCTCGTCCAGGCTGAGTTCGGTGGTGTCGATCACCACCGCGTCCGGCGCCTGCACGAGCGGTGAGGTGCGCCGCGAGGAGTCCAGCCGGTCACGACGCGCCATCTCCTGTTTCAGCGTCTCGAGGGCGGCTGCGGTTCCGGTCTGCGCCGCGCGCCGCTGGGCTCGGGCGGCTGGGTCGGCCACGAGGAACACCTTGACCGGCGCGTTCGGGGCGACCGTGGAACCGATGTCGCGCCCCTCCACCACGATGCTCCCAGCGCCTATGACCTGCCGCTGCAGCTCGACGAGCATGGCCCGGACGGCCGGTACCGCGCTCACCGCGCTCACCGCGCGGGTGACCGCGTCACCGCGGATCGGGACCGCCACGTCGACACCGTCGGCGAGGATCTTGGGGGCTGCTGGATCGGTCCCCGGTTCGACCACGACGTCACGCGCGGCCGCCGCGACCGCTTCGGCGTCCCCGACATCCATACCGCGCCGCAGCAGCGCCCATGTCATTGCGCGGTACATCGCCCCGGTGTCGAGATAGCGCAGTCCCAGTCGCGTCGCCACCTCACGCGCCGTGCTCGACTTGCCGGAACCAGACGGGCCGTCCACGGCGACCACCAGCCCGGCCACGCCCGAGTGTCCCGCGACATCGGGCGAGGGGGTCACCGGCGCGATCCGCTGGGTTCCCCGCCGGCCCCGCGCCAGCACGTCGGCCAGCGCCTCCCCGCCAGGGTCGGAGGCAAGCGAGCCCAGCACCGCGTCCAGGTCGTCGCGGACCGTACGCAGGACCGCGCGTACGGGCTCGGCGTTGGCGGTGAGCACCTGCACCCACAGTGCGGGGTCGGCGGCGGCAACCCTGGTGACGTCCCGCAGCCCCTGACCCGCCAGCACCAGGTGAGCGGCTGGGGCGGACACCAGCTGGGCCGCTGCCGCGGCCGAGAGCAGGTGCGGCACGTGGGAGACGAGCGCCACGGCTCGGTCGTGCTCGAGCGGCGACATCGTCGCCACGACCCCACCGCACAGCTCGGCGAACCTGGCCACCAACTCGACAGCGGCCTCGGCGGAGCGCTCGTGCGGGGTCACCGCCCAGGCCCGCCCGCGAAAGAGCGACGCCGACGCCGACTGAGGACCGGAGCGCTCACTGCCGGCCATGGGATGACCGCCGACGTAGCGTTCGGCGCCCGCGGGGTCGGTTCCCAGCACCCTGGCGGCGACCTCGGCCTTGACGCTTCCCACGTCGGTGACGACCGCATCCGGCCAGACCCCGAGTGCCTGGCAGACAACCGCTGCCAGCGCATCAGGGGGGACGGCCACGACCACCAGGCCGACAACATCCGGGCGACCGGCGCTGCCGGCGCCCCGGGCGACCGCCGCGTCCACCCGGGCCGGATCGGCGTCGGCGAGGTGAACGCGGACACCCTCGGCCCGCAGGGCCAACGCCACCGACGTGCCGATCAGCCCCGTACCCACCACCAGCACGTCTCCTGGAACCCCAGAGCCGTTCACTCCAGCGGCTCCTCGTCGGCCCCGTGCGAGGCCACCCGTTGCAGGTCACGGCGCAGCCGGGCCGCGCCGTGCAGATAGACGTGGGTGATCTGGTCGCGCGTGAGCGTGGTCTCGACGTGGGCCAGCAGCCGGACCACCCGTGGCATGGCACCGGTGACTTCGAGCTCACGGGCGCACAGCAGCGGGACGTCGGCCAGCCCGAGCCGACGGGCGGCGTACGCGGGGAACTCCGCGTGCAGGTCGTCGGTTGCGGTGAAGACGATGCTGACGAGGTCGTCGGCTCTCAGCCCGTTGTCGCCGAGCACGTGGCTGACGAGCTCGCTGACCCGGTCCAGCAGGTGGGTGCGCTCGTCGCGTTCGAGCTGGGTGGCGCCGCGGATTGCACGCACTGCCACGGGTGACCTCCGTTCGGCTCGGCGACGCCGGCTCACCCTACCCAGCCGCGGTCACAGCCCGACCAGGTCCAGCAGCGCACCGACCTCCTCGGGGGTCAGCTCGCGCACGGCCCCGGATCGTTGCTCGCCGAGCCGGACTCCGCCGAACCCGACCCGGGTCAGCGCCAAGACCGGGTGGCCGACGGCGTCGAACATGCGGCGCACGATCCGGTTGCGGCCCTCGTGGACGTCGAGCTCGACGATGGAGCGCCCGGCGTGGGTCTGACGGACCGCGCACCGGTCGGCCCGCGCCGGACCGTCGTCGAGCTGCACCCCGCCGGTCAGCCTCCGGACCGCACTGACGCGGACGACGCCCGCCACCTGGGCGACGTAGGACTTGCCGACCTCGTACGAGGGATGGGTGAGCCGATGGGCGAGCTCACCGTCGTTGGTCAGCAACAGCAGGCCCGACGTGTCGGCGTCGAGCCGCCCGACGTGGAACAACCGAACCGGTCGGTCCGCGACGAACTCGGCGAGGGTACGGCGACCGTGCGGGTCGCTCATCGTGCTCAGCACCCCGAGCGGCTTGTTCAGCGCCAGGTGGACGGTGTCGCGCCAGGGTGGCAAACGCCGTCCACCCACCCTGACCACCGCGGTCGCGGGGTCGACCTTGGTGCCCAGCCGGGTGACGATCTCGGCGTCCACGCTCACCTGCCCCGCGAGCATCAGCTCCTCGCACCGGCGACGGCTCCCGACCCCGGAGGCGGCCAGCAACTTCTGCAGCCGGACCAACCCGTCGTCGGCGGGTTCGCTCACCGCCCGGCGGGCTCGACCGCCGCGGCGCTCGGCTCCGCGTAACCGTCGGGGCCGAGGTCGGCACTGTCGGGCAGGAACGGGGCCAGGTCCGGGAGCTCGTCGAGGTCGGACAGCCCCATCCGCTCGCAGAAGTAGCCCGTCGTCTGGTAGAGGACCGCACCCGACTCCGGGTCGTTGCCGCCCGGCTCGACGAGGCCCCTGGTGACCAGCGTGCGCATCACCGCGTCCACGTTGACGCCGCGGATCGCCGACACCCGCCCACGGCTGACCGGCTGTCGGTACGCGACCACCGCCAGTGTCTCCAGCGCCGCCTGGCTGAGCCGGGGCTGCTGGCCATCCAGGACGAAGCCCGCGACGACGTCGGCGAAGCGGTCGCGGGTGTAGTAGCGCCAGCCACCGGCCACGTTGCGCAGCTCGAACCCGCGCCGCTCGGAGTCGTACGAGGCGGCCAGCGCGTGCAGCGCGGCGAGGACGTCCTCGGCGGGTAGGTCCACCGCGGTCGCCAGCGTCTCGGGTGACAGTGGCTGGTCGGCGACCATCAGCACCGCCTCCAGGGCGGGTGCCAGCTCCTCTCGCCCCGACTCAGGCATCGAACTCCTCCCCCACAACCGGTTCGCTCTCACGGCCGGTCCAGCGTACGTGCAGCTCGCCCATGGGGCTCAGCTGGTCGAAGGCGACGACACCCTCCTTGAACAGCTCCAGCAGACCGAGGAACCGGGCCACCGTGGTGGTGGTGTCCACCGCGTCGGCGATGAGCGCCCGGAAGGTCAACGAGCCGGCATCTCGCAGCCTGCGGCCGACGACCGCCGCCTGCTCCCGCACGCTGACCCGGGGTGCGTGCAGGTGAGCCAGCGAAGGCGTCGGCGGTGGCGAGGGCGGGCGCAGGACCTGCGCAGCCAGTGCGGCCAGCTGCTGCGGCCCGAGCCCGACGACCACCTCGGGCAGCAGCTCGGCGTAGCGGTCTTCGAGGGCGACCTGGCGGGGGTGGCGACGCTGCCCGGGAGCCAGCCGGGCGGCGAAGATGTCGGCCAGCTGCTGGTACGCGCGGTACTGCAGCAGCCGTGCGAACAGCAGGTCCCGTGCCTCCAGCAGCGCGAGGTCCTCCTCGCTCTCGACGTCACCTCGGGGAAGCAGCCGGGCCGCCTTGAGATCCAGCAGCGTGGCCGCTACCACCAGGAACTGCGTGACGTGGTCCAGGTCGTCGCCGCCGAGCCGTTTGGTGTGGGCGAGGAACTCGTCGGTGACCTGCGCCAGCGCGATCTCGGTGACGTCCAGCCGGTGCTTGGCGATGAGCCCGAGCAGCAGGTCGAAGGGCCCTTCGAAGACGTCGAGGTGGACCTGGAAGCCCTCGGGTTCTTGCTGGGGCGGCGCCGCACTAGTCGTCGTGGAGCTCACGGGTGCGTCAGCCGGCGCACGATGTCGGCCTGGGGGCCACGCGCCTCGATGTCGGCCAGGGCGATCGCGATCGCCTCCCGGACCAGCCGGCCACGGTCGACGGCGATCCCGGTGTCTCGGCGCAACGTCAGCCGCGCGTGCTCGAGGTCGATCAGTTCGTCGGCGGTGACGTACACGGTCATCTTCTCGTCGTGCTTGACCCGTCCGCTGCTGCGGCGGGCATCTCCCTCCGCCTCGGCCCGCGGCTGCCCCGCCCCGGCGGGTGGCGGGTCCGGCACCCGCGGCTGCAGCGGCTCGGCGGGTTCGACCGTCGGCGGTGGGACGCTGGGCGACTCCTGCCGCGCCTCGCTGGTCGGTCGGAAGAGCTCGTCGGCCCCCGGCAGGCTTATGCGGCGCGGCACCGGGCGAGCACCTCCCGGGCCAGCTGGCGATACGCCTCGGCGCCGGCGGACGCGGTGGCGTACGAGGTGATCGGTTCGCCCGCGACGGTGGAGTCGGAGAACTTGACGGTGCGCCGGATCACCGTGTGGAAGACCGCCTCACCCCAGCCGTCGACCAGGGTCTTCAGCACCTCGCGAGCGTGCAGGGTCCGGCCGTCGAACATGGTGCCGAGCAGGCCGACGATCTCCAACCGCGGGTTGAGGCGCTCCCCGACCTTGTCGATGGTGTCCTTGAGCAGGGCCACGCCGCGCAGCGCGAAGTACTCGCACTCCAACGGGACGACGACTCCGTCGGAGGCGGTGAGCGCGTTGATCGTGAGCAGGCCGAGCGATGGCTGGCAGTCGATCAAGATGACGTCGTAGTCGGGAATGGCCGGGGCCAGCGCTCGCGCCAGCGACTGCTCGCGCGCCACCTCCTGCACCAGCTGCACCTCCGCGGCGGAGAGGTCGATGTTGGAGGGCAGCAGGTTCATCCCGGCGACGTTGGTCTTGCAGATGACGTCGTCGAGTGTGACGTCGCGTTCCATCAGCAGGTTGTAGACACTGAGGTCGACGTCCCCGGGGTTGTAGCCCAGGCCCACCGACAGCGAACCCTGCGGGTCGAAGTCGACGAGCAGGACACGCCGCCCCAGCTCGGCCAGCGCCGCCCCCAGGTTGATCGTGGTGGTGGTCTTGCCGACGCCACCCTTCTGGTTGCACATCGCAATCACCCGGGCCGGCCCGTGCCGGTCCAACGTCGCCGGGTCGGGGAGGTCCGGCAGCGGTCTGCCGGTAAGCCCCAGCACCGGCTCCGCCACGGGCTCTGGCGCGGTGACGGTGGCCTCCGGCTGCGGCCCAGTTGCGAAGCCGTACGACTCCTGGTCCGGAGGGCCGCCCGCGGGCGCTGGCTGCTGGTCGGCGGTCACCGGCGGGCCGCCGAAGGCTGATCCGGACATGGCTCTCGCCTCCTCGCACCGGGCGCCGTTGGCGGCGATTGTCGACAACTCGACCTCGGCTGCCGCGACTCTATGGCGGACTTCGGACCCTGCTGCGGACGAACACGGGCGTGTCGGCGAGGGTGACGCAGGTCGCTCCGACCCGCGACACAGCGTCGCTGTTCAGCTGATCTGCAGCAGTGGCCCGGCGTCTGGCCGGAGGCTTCCGATCACCGGGTGCCCGGGCAGCTCGCCAACCACCAACAGGCCGCCTGAGGTCTGGGCGTCGGCGAGCATCAGCAGCTCCTCCTCCGAGCGCGTGCTGTCCAGGTGGGGCCTGACCCAGTCGAGGTTGCGACGCGTACCTCCGGGCACGTACCCCGCCGCCAGCGACTCCCGGGCGCCGTCCAGCAGTGGCACCGCGCGGGCGTCGATGGTGGCGCCGACGCCGCTCGCCCGGGCCAGCTTGAGCAGGTGTCCGAGCAGCCCGAAGCCGGTGACGTCGGTGGCGCACGTGATCCCCACCGCCAGCGCCGCGCGGGAGGCGTCCCGGTTGAGCGTCGTCATCGTCTCCACTGCCGGCCCGAACACCTCGCCGGTGGCCTTGTGCCGGTTGTTGAGCACGCCGAGCCCGAGCGGCTTGGTCAGCGTCAACGGCATCCCGGCGCGGCCGGTGTCGTTGCGCAGCAGCCGGCGCGGGTCCGCGATTCCGGTGACCGCGAGCCCGTACGTCGGCTGCCGGTCGTCCACCGAGTGACCGCCGCCGAGGTGGCACCCGGCCTCGGCGCACACGTCGGCGCCGCCGCGCAGCACCTCCCGGGCGAGCTCGAGGGGCAGCAGCTCCCGGGGCCATGCCAGCAGGTTCACCGCGACCAGCGGCTCACCACCCATTGCGTAGACGTCGGACAACGCGTTGGTGGCTGCGATCCGCCCCCAGTCGTACGCGTCGTCGACGACGGGAGGGAAGAAGTCAGCGGTGACCACCACCGCTCGTTCCCCGTCGATGCGGACGACGGCGGCATCGTCGCCGGTGTCCAGCCCCACGATCAGGTCACTACCGGCCGGTTCGGGCAGCAGCCCGGCCAGCACCTGCTCGAGCTCGCCGGGCGGCACCTTGCAGGCACATCCCCCGCCCGCGGCGTACTGAGTGAGCCGATGGGGCACGCTGCGAGCATACGAGGGCGGCGGGCTCCGTACTTCCCATGGCTGGGCATCACCTCCCATGGGATGTGCGCCCCTGGGAGTGGCGCTATCCCACGTCAACCTGGGATAGCGGCGCCCTCGCCGGCGGCCGCCAGCCGGTGGCGCTGCGGTACGACGGTGTACCGGGGGTCCTTCGCGGACGCCAGGCCGGCCTGGAAGACCCCGAAACGGGTCAGCACCGACCCGCCGACCAGCGCGGCACCCGAGACCACCGCCAGCGGGCGCGAGCGCCCGCCGAGCGCGGCCCCAGCGGCACCGCCGAGGCTCAGCGCCCGCGCGGCCCGCAACAACCGACCCGGACGACCCTGCTCGTACGGCTCGCCGAGGAATCCCAGGCGGCGTCGCAGCAGTCGCTCGGCGGCGGTCTCCAAGGCGGTGCCCGCCACCGCCAGCCGGCGGGCCATACCCGTCTGCGCCACGGGCGCGCCGATCAGGGCCAACCCGCCGGCGGCGGAGGCGGAGCTGCCCGCGAACCAGAACGGAAGCTCCCGGTACGCCTCGTGCCAGGCCGGGACCGCGGTGTCGGCGACCAGCGCTGCGGTGTAGGTCGCCAGGGCCGGACCGAGCAGCGCGGCACCCGAGCCCGCGAGCCGGCCCAGCGCCGGAAGCCGGCCGGTCACGGTCGAAGCGCTGGCCGCCGTGGCGAGCCCGCTGAAGGCCGCCAGCAGCCATGAGCCAACCGACAGCGGCGACGTCGGCTTGAACACCCGAAGCATGTTGAGGAAACGCTCCGGGCGGCCGAGGTCGTGCACCAGCGCCAGGGCGCCCAGGCCCGAACCACCGGCGGCGGCCAGCCGGCCGACGCGCTCCAACGCCGGTTGTCCGGTGAGCGCTGCTCCCTCCGCCAGCAGCGCCGAAGCCCCGGCCAGCCCACCGAGGAAGAGGTACGCCGGGACGTCCGGCTGCTTCCACACCGGGGGCTTGATCACCGGCCGGCCGTAGTAGGAGGAGAACTCCGCCTCCGGCACCACCGGGTCGAGGTCGCGCCTCATCGCCGGCCGCCGAGAGCGCTCAGCGCCGCCGCCGCCGCGAGTGTCAGCGCAGCCGCGCCCACGTGCCGCCACATCGAGGGGAGGTCACGGGTGGTGACCACCGGGTCGGGGGGCAGCCCGTACACCTCCGGTTCGTCGAGCAGCAAGAAGAAGGCACCGTCGCCGCCGACCCCGTCGGTCGGGTCGTGCCCGTACAACCGGGCACCGTCCACGCCGTCCCCCACCAGCTGCTCGACCCGGTCGGCGGCCCGCTCCCGCAGCTCGTCCAGCGGCCCGAACTGGATCGACTCGGTGGGGCACGCCTTGGCGCACGCCGGCTCCTGCCCGTCGCTCAACCGGTCGTAGCACAGCGTGCACTTGAAGGCCCGCCCGTCGTCCGGCCGGACGTCGATGACGCCGTACGGGCACGCCGGGACGCAGTAGCCGCAGCCGTTGCAGATGTCCTCTTGCACCACGACGGTGCCGAACTCGGTGCGAAACAGCGACCCGGTGGGGCAGACGTCGAGGCACGCGGCGTGGGTGCAGTGCTTGCACACGTCGGAGGACATCAGCCAGCGGACCTCGGAGTCGCCCGCCTGCGAATCCGGCGGGCCGGAGCCGGGCATGCCCAGGTCGGTCGCCGGCGTCGACGACTGCTCCACGAAGGCGACGTGCCGCCAGGTGCTGGCGCCCAGGGCCGCGGTGTTGTCGTACGACATGCCGGTGAGCTCGAACCCGTCGTCGGGGACGGAGTTCCACGCCTTGCAGGCGACCTCGCACGCCTTGCACCCGATGCACAGGCTGGTGTCGGTGAAGAACCCGACCCGCACCGGGTGCTCGTCGTAGCCGGCGTCCGCGGCGACATCCCCGAGCGGTCCGGCCAGCCGGTTGCTCACGGCCCCTCCCCTCCGATACCGGCGCGGCGCCTGTGTTCGTCGACATGGGAGACCAGTGCCGGTCCCCTCGGGCGCCGGCCGGGCGTGATGTCGCAGGTGCCGACCTTGTCCTGGATGTTGACGTTCGGGTCCAGCTGGACGTTGACCAGGTCGTTGGCCGAGTCCCCGGTCACCACGCCGTTGCCGCCCCAGTGCCACGGCAACCCGACCTGGTGGACGGTCTGACCGGCCACCCTCAGGGGCCGCATCCGGTCGGTGACCAGCACCCTGGCCTCGATCGCCGACCGGGCCGTGGTGACCGTCGCCCAGCCGCCGTGGACCAAGCCGCGCTCGGCGGCCAATGCCCGCGACACCTCGCAGAACATCTCCGGCTGCAGCTCCGCCAGCAGCGGCAGCGTCCGGCTCATCCCGCCGGCGGTGTGGTGCTCGGTGACCCGGTAGGTGGTGAACACGTACGGGAACACCGGGCTGCGGTCGGGGTTCGCGGGGTTCACGGCCCGCTGGTAGCGCTTGCGGGCCGGGTTCGACTGCTGGGCGTACAGCGGGTTGGCCACCGGCGACTCCGGTGGTTCGTAGTGGGTGGGCAGCGGCCCGTCGAGCACCCCGCCGGGGGTGTACAGCCACGCCTTGCCGTCGGTCATCATCACGAACGGGTCGCTGCCACCGAGCGCGTCCGGCCCGCTGGCCCCCCCCGGGGGGATGTACCCGGGTTCCCGGTCAGCCACGAAGTCGGGGACGTCGCGGCCGGTCCAGCTCCCGGCTTCCTCGTCCCACCACACGTACGCCTTCCGCTCGCTCCACGGCCTGCCGTCGGGATCGGCGGAGGCCCGGTTGTAGAGGATGCGACGGTTCGCGGGCCACGCCCAGCCCCACTCGGCGGCCACCCAGTCCTGCTCGGCGCCCGGCGTGCGGCGGGCCGCCTGGTTGACCTCGTCGGCGTACACCCCGCAGTAGATCCAGCACCCGCACCGGGTCGAACCGTCCGAGCGCAGGTCGGTGTACGAAGCGAGCGCGCCGTCGGGGCCGGTGCCGTTGATCTCGGCCAGCACCGCGTCGGCGCTCGGCTCGGCGTCCGGGCCCTCCTCGGGGTAGTCCCAGGTGAGGTCCAGCAGCGGCCGGTCCCGTTCGTCGTCGGACCCGGCCAGCTTGGCCCGGATGCGCTTGCCGAGGTGGTAGTAGAACCACAGGTCGCTGGTGGCGTCGCCGGGCGGGGCGACCGCCTTGTGGTGCCATTGCAGCAGCCGCTGGGTGTTGGTGAACGTTCCGCTCTTCTCGGTGTGGGACGCCGCCGGGAGGAAGAAGACCTCGGTGCCGATTTCCTCGGTGCGCAGCTCACCGGTCTCGATCTCGGGCCCGTCCTTCCAGAACGTCGCGGACTCGACCATCACCAGGTCCCGGACCACCAGCCACTCGAGGTTGGCCAGCCCGAGCCGCTGCATCTTGCCGTTCGCGGACCCGACCGCGGGGTTCTCGCCGACCAGGAAGTAGCCGGCGACCAAGCCGTCGATCTGGTCGAGCACCGTCTGGTAGGTGCCGTGGTCACCGGTCAGCCGGGGCAGGTAGTCGAAGCAGAAGTCGTTGTCGGCGGTGGCGGCATCCCCCCACCAGGCCTTGAGCAGGCTGACGCCGTAGTCGCGGATGTTGCCCCAGAAGCCCGCCGCGCCCTCGTCGGTCGCGACCCAGTCGTCGAGGCTCTGGTGCCGCTGGGCGTGCGGCATCGGCAGGTAGCCGGGCAGGATGTTGTAGAGGGTCGGGATGTCGGTGGAGCCCTGGATGCTGGCGTGGCCGCGCAGGGCGAGGATGCCCCCGCCGGGCCGGCCGATGTTGCCCAGCAGCAGCTGCAGGATCGCCGCCGCCCGGATGACCTGCACCCCGGCGCTGTGGTGCGTCCATCCCACCGCGTAGCAGATGGCGCTGGTGCGCTCCCGCCCGCTGTTGCGGACCAGCGCCTCGGCGACCCGCGCGAACTGCGCGGGCTCGATGCCGCACACCTCGTGCACCATGTCCGGGGTGTACCGCGCGAAGTGGCGTCGCAGGATCTGGTAGACGCAGCGCGGGTGCTCGAGCGTCTCGTCACGCTGCGGCTTGACGTACACCCGCGGCCCGCCGGACCCGGCGGTGTCCGGGTGGCTGACCTGCTGCTCCCGCTGGTGTTCGTCGCTGCCTTCGGTCGAGAGCTCGCCCTCGTACCTCCAGCTCGTCTCGTCGTAGCTGGCCTTGTCGGCCTCGAAGCCGGAGAACAGCCCGTCCAGGTCCTCGGTGTCGCGGAAGTCCTCGCGCACGATCGCGGCGGCGTTGGTGTACGCCAGCACGTACTCGCGGAACTCCGAGCCGGTGCTCAGCACGTGGTTGATCAGCCCGCCGAGGAATGCGATGTCCGAGCCCGCCCGGATGGGGACGTACACGTCGCTGACCGCCGAGGTGCGGGTGAACCGCGGGTCGACGTGGATGACCGTGGCACCGCGCCGCTTGGCCTCCATCACCCACTGGAAGCCGACCGGGTGGCACTCGGCCATGTTCGAGCCCGAGATCAGGATGCAGTCGGCGTTGGCCAGGTCCTGCTGGAAGGTCGTGGCGCCGCCGCGCCCGAAGCTCGCCCCCAGACCGGGGACGGTGGAGGAGTGTCAAATCCGGGCCTGGTTCTCGATCGCGATCGCGCCCATCGCGGTGTAGAGCTTCTTCATGAGGTAGTTCTCCTCGTTGTCGAGGGTCGCTCCTCCGAGGCTCGCGATGCCGGTTGTGCGGCGCACCCGACGGCCGTCGTGCTCATCTTGCCAGTACGTCCGCCGGGCCTCGATCACACGGTCGGCGATCAAGCCCATCGCGGTGTCCAAGTCGAGGTCGGACCACTGCGTGGCGTACGGCGCCCGGTAGCGGACGGTGGTGACCCGGCTCGGGGAGTTCACCAGCTGCGTGCTGGCGCTGCCCTTCGGGCACAGCCGCCCGCGTGAGATCGGGCTGGCGGGGTCGCCCTCGATCTGGGTGACCCGCTCGTCCTTGACGTAGACCTTCTGTCCGCACCCGACGGCGCAGTAGGGGCAGATCGAGTCGACGACACGGTCGGCGGTCGCGGTGCGCGGTCGCAGCCGGTCGGTGCGCTGCGAGCGGGCCGCCGAGCCGCGACCGAGCGGGTCGGATCCGGTCAGCTGGCGGTAGACCGGCCACGACCCGAGGAACGCGCGCCCTCCCATGTCGGCACCTTAGACCCGCTCGCCCGGACGCGCCGCCGGAGGTCCCGCCCGCTGCCCGCGATCTCCCGACCCCTGGCCGGCCCCGGCCACCGAGACGTCGGGAGATCGCCGGGAAGCTCGCGGCGCCTGGGCCAGTAAAGTCCGGTCCGGAGGCGTACCTCGTCTGGTGATGGGCGCGGTCTTCAAAACCGACGTGGCCGAGCAGCTCGGTCAGGCGGGTTCGATTCCCGTCCGCCTCCGCCACAAGCGCTGCCGCTGCCTACGCTGAGGGGGTGGCGGATGTGCGGCGCCGGGTTCCGGCGACCACCGAGGTCCTGGGCGACCCTCGGTTGCAGGCGGCGGCCGCGCGGCTGGGCCGCAGCATCGTCAAGGACGCCGTGCGGGGCGCGCTCGACCGCGCTCGGACCGGCGAGCTGCTGGCCGACCAGGTGCCGCAGGCCGTCCTGGCGGAGCTCCCTGCGACGGCTGCGTCGCTGCAGCGGGTGCTGAACGCCACCGGGGTGGTGGTCCACACCAACCTGGGCCGGGCGCCGTTGTCGGCCGCCGCCGTCGCCGCCGTGCAGGAAGCGGCGGGCGCGACGAACGTCGAGTTCGACCTGGCCACGGGGCAGCGGGCTCGGCGCGGTGACGGCGCCCGCAACGCCTTGGCCGCCGCCGTACCCGAGGCCGAGGACGTCCACGTCGTCAACAACGGCGCCGCCGCCCTCGCTCTGGCCACCGCCGCGCTGGCCGCGGGACGCGAGGTCGTCGTCGCCCGCGGCGAGATGGTCGAGATCGGAGACGGCTTCCGGATCCCCGAGCTGCTGGAGTCCGCCGGAGCCAGACTCCGCGAGGTCGGTACCACCAACCGCGTCCACCTGGCGGACTACGCGGCGGCCCTGAGCCCGGCGACGGGCTTCGTCCTCAAGGTTCACCCGTCGAACTTCGTCGTACGCGGATTCACCGCCACTACGACGGTCGCCGAGCTGGCCGACCTGGCCGTACCAATCGTGTACGACATCGGGTCGGGGCTGCTGCGTCCCCACCCCCGACTGCCCGAAGAGCCTGACATCGCGTCGGCGTTGCGAGCCGGGGCGGACCTCGTCACGACATCGGGGGACAAGCTGCTCGGCGGGCCGCAGTGCGGTCTCCTGCTCGGAAGGGCGGCCGTGGTGGGGCCGGCTCGCCGGCACCCGTTGGCGCGCGCACTGCGTACCGACAAGCTCACGCTGGCCGCGTTGGAGGCCACGCTTCGCGGCCCGCTGCCGCCGGTGGCCGCCGCGTTGGCGACCGACCCGGCGACGCTGGCGCAGCGCGCGGAGCGGATCACGGCCGAGCTGGCCGCCGGCGGTGTCGACGCCGAACCGGTGCCGACCGCCGCCGCCGTCGGAGGGGGAGGCGCACCCGGCGTGCAGCTGTCGAGTGCCGCGGTCAGCCTGCCCTCGGCCCTGGCGACCAGGCTGCGCGCGGGGATGCCGCCCGTGGTGGGCCGGGTCGAGAGGGGCAGGCTGCTGCTCGACGTCATCGCGATCGACCCCGGAGACGACGACACCCTGGTCGATGCGGTCCGGGCCGCTGCCAAGGACTGAGCATGCACGTCGTCGCCACCGCCGGTCACGTGGACCACGGCAAGTCCACGCTGGTACGCGCCCTGACCGGCACCGACCCCGACCGGTTGGCCGAGGAGCACCGGCGCGGGCTGTCGATCGAGCTCGGCTTCTGCTGGACCGAGCTGCCCGGCGCCGGGCAGGTGGCATTCGTCGACGTGCCGGGCCACGAGCGCTTCGTGTCCACGATGCTCGCCGGTGTCGGTCCGGTGACCACGGTGCTGTTCGTGGTCGCCGCCGACGACCCATGGATGCCGCAGGCGGCCGAGCACCTCGCGGTGCTCGACGCGCTCCAGGTGCGCTCCGGTCTGCTCGTTGTGACCCGTGCCGACCTGGCCGACCCGGAACCTGCCCGTGCAACGGCGCTGAGCCAACTGCGGGTCACCACCTTGGGCGAGGTCTCGAGCGTGGCCGTGAGCGCGCCGCTCGGCACCGGCCTCGACGAGCTGCGCGCCGCGCTCGGTGGTGTCGTCACCGGAGTGCCCGCACCCGACCCCGCAGCGGACGTCCGGCTGTGGCTGGATCGGTCGTTCACGTTGCCCGGTGTCGGCGGCGTGGTCACCGGGACGCTCCCGGCCGGGCGGCTGCGGGTCGGAGACTCGCTCGACAACGGGACGGACGTGGTACGGGTACGCGGGATGCAGGTCATGGGCCGCGACGTCGGCGAGACGGTCGGCACGTCGCGGGTGGCGCTGCACCTCGGGAGAGGGAGCCGGGCCGGGCGCGGCACCGCCCTCACCACCCCCGACGCATGGCCGTGGACCGACACCGTCGACGTCCGGCTCAGTGGCGCCGAGCGGGTGCGCGGGCAGCCGGTGCTGCATCTCGGCGCGGCAGCCGTGACCTGCCGGGTCCAGCGCCTCGGCGCCGACCACGCCCGGCTCGCGCTCGGCGAGAGGTTGCCGGTGCGGCCCGGCGACCGGGCCGTGCTGCGCGATCCTGGGAGCCGGGTCGTGTGGGGGGTCACGATTCTCGACCCGGCGCCGCCCCCGCTGCTCCGGCGAGGTGAGGCTCGACGGCGTGCCGAGTCACTCCGCCCGACGCCCGATCGTCTGGACCTGGCCGACGAGCTTCGCCGCCGTCGCATCGTCTCGACCGACCTGGCCGCGCGCCTCGGCGTACGGACCGAGCAACCCGGCGCGGATGTGGTCCGCGCCGGGGACTGGCTGCTCGCCCGCTCCGCCCTGCCGGGGCTGCGGACGCTGCTCGCCGCACAGGTCGAGGTGTACGCCGCCGAGAACCCGCTGCAGCCCGGGCTGCCTGTCGCGACCGCCCTACGGGTGCTGGACCTCCCCGATCCGGCCGTACTCTCGCAGCTGCTCAGCCCGCCGCTGCGGCTCGAGCGCGACCGGGTGGTCGGTGCCGCAGAGTTGCCGCAGCAGCTGCTGACGGCGCTGGACCGCCTCGCGGCGGAGCTGACCGCGCGGCCGTTCACGGCACCGGGGGCGGACCGGCTGGCCGCGCTGGGGCTGGACGCCCGTGCGCTGGCCGCGGCGGAGCGGGCGGGGCGGTTGCTGCGGCTGGCGCCCGGTGTGGTGGTGCTGCCGGGCATCGAGGCGAAGGCAATCCGGCTGCTGGCCGCACTCCCGCAGCCGTTCACCGCAAGCCAGGCCCGCACGGCGCTGGGAACGACGCGACGGGTCGTGGTGCCGCTGCTGGCCCGGCTCGACTCGCAGCGTCGTACGATCCGGCTCCCGGACGACACCAGGAGGGTGACCGCCACGCTGGAAGTCGCGGATGGTCGCGCCGAAACTCTCGGATCGTCGGGCCGAAACTCACGGATCGTCGGTTAGCGGGCGCGGGGGTGGGTGGCGGCGTAGACCTCGCGGAGCCTGTCGACGGTGACCAGCGTGTAGACCTGGGTCGTCGTCACCGAGGCGTGGCCCAGCAGCTCCTGGACCACGCGGACGTCGGCGCCGCCGTCGAGCAGGTGCGTCGCGAACGAGTGCCGCAGCGTATGCGGCGACACGTACCCGGTCACACCGGCGCGTTCAGCGGTCCGGGCCAGCGCGGTCCAGGCGCTCTGCCGCGACAACCGGCCGCCGCGGGCGTTGCAGAACAGCGCCGGGGTTCCCCGGCCACCGGCCGCCACCAGCTGCGGTCGCGCCCTGACCAGGTAGGCCTCGAGCGCGGCGAGCGCGTACGACCCCACCGGGACGACGCGCTGCTTGCCGCCCTTGCCGGACAGCAGCGCGGCCCCCGACTCCAGGTCGACGTCGTCGACGTCGAGGCCCACCGCCTCGGAGATCCGGGCGCCGGTCCCGTACAGGACCTCGAGCAGTGCCCGATCCCTCAGCGCCAGCGCCGTGCCGGGCGCGCCGGCGGCCTCGAGGATCGCGGCGACGTCGCTCACCGGCAACGCCTTCGGCAGCCGTCGCCGCGGCGCGGGGGGGCGGACATCGGCCGCCACGTCGACCGGGACCGACCCCTCCCGCAGCGCGAAACGGTGCAGTCCGCGCACGGCGACAACGGTGCGGGCGGCACTGCCGGCGCTCAACGGCGGATGGTCGGCCTCGCCCTCTCGGAGCCGGGCGGCGAAGTCACCGACGTCTCCCGGCGTGACCGCGTCGAGGTCGCCGATGCCGCGAGCCGCCAGGAAGTCGGCGTACCGGCGCAGGTCGCGCCGGTACGAGCTCAGCGTGTTCTTCGCCAGCCCGCGCTCGACCGCGAGGTGGTCGAGGTACGACCGCGCCGCCGCGGCCACCTCGATCAGGCGAGGACCTCTTCGAGGCTGGTGGCGCCGCGGCCGTGCGCGTCCGCGACCGGCTCGTTGGTGATCTCCCCGGCGTGGGTGTTCAGTCCGAGCGCCAGGCTGGGGTCGTCGCGTAGAGCTTGCTGCCAGCCCTTGTCCGCCAGCGCGGTCGCGTACGGCAGCGTGACGTTGGTCAGTGCGTACGTGGAGGTGTGCGGCACGGCCCCCGGCATGTTCGCCACGCAGTAGAAGATCGAGTCGTGCACCGGGTACGTCGGTGCGTCGTGCGTCGTGGGCCGGGAGTCCTCGAAGCACCCGCCCTGGTCGATGGAGATGTCGACCAGGACGCTGCCCGGCTTCATCCGCGACACCTGCTCGTTGGTGATCAGCGTCGGAGCCTTGGCGCCGGGCACCAGCACCGCCCCGATCACCAGGTCGGCGTCGAGGACGGCGCGCTCCACCTCGTAGGTGTTGGACGCCACGGTCTGCAGATGCCCCTGATAGATCTTGTCGGCCTCCCGCAGCCGCTCGATGTTCTTGTCCAGCAGCAGCACCTCGGCCTGCATGCCGAGTGCGATCGCGGCGGCGTTCATGCCCGACACCCCGGCGCCGATGACGACGACCTTGGCGGCGTACACCCCGGAGACCCCGCCCATGAGGACGCCGCGGCCGCCACCCTGGCGCATCAGGTGGTAGGCGCCCGCCTGGGGCGCCAACCTGCCTGCCACCTCGCTCATCGGCGCCAGCAGCGGCAGCGCACCGTCCGGGGTCTGCACGGTCTCGTACGCGATCGCGGTGACACCGCGTTCCAGCAGGGCGTCGGTGCACTCCTTCGAGGCGGCCAGGTGCAGGTAGGTGAACAGCGTCTGCCCGTTCCGCATCCGCAGATACTCGCCGGCGATCGGCTCCTTGACCTTCAGTACGAGGTCGGCGACTCCCCACACCTCGTCGGCGGTCTCGAGGATCGCAGCGCCCGCCCGGACGAACTGGTCGTCGGGGATCGAGGACCCCACCCCGGCCTCGGCCTCCACGTAGACCACGTGACCGTGCCGGACGAGCTCGTGCACGCCGGCCGGGGTGATCGCGACTCGATACTCGTGGTTCTTGACTTCCTTCGGCACGCCGACCTTCATCGGATCGCGCTCCCTGCGTTCGAGGACCGGGACGAGGTCCCGGAGGCCGGCAACGACGCGGCCCGGCCGGAGTCTAGTGACCGCACTGCGACGCGGGCTGAAGCGGTCGCAGCTGCGCCAGTGCAAGCACCGCAAGCCCGGCCATGGCGTCGCTCAGCCTCCGGTCGAGAACCGCGGTCACCGCAGCGCCGAGCGGCACCCACACGGCCGACATGTCGGCCTCCTCGTGCTCGCGCTCGGGATCGCCGGGCGAAACGGCCGGGGTGAGGTCGCGCGCCAAGAACACCTGCCACTTCTCCGTGCTCGAGCCCGGTGTCGGCGCGATCTCGAGGAGCAGGCGCCAGTCGGTGGCGGCCAGGCCGGCCTCCTCGCGCAGCTCGCGCGCCGCGGTCTGCTCCGGGAGCTCGTCGGGGACGTCGCAGATCCCGGCTGGGATCTCGAGCAACCGCTGGCCGGCGGCGTGACGGTACTGCCGGAGCAGCAGCACGCGGTCCTCGCGGTCCAGCGCCAAGACGCCCACCGCACCCTTGTGCTCGACGATGCTGCGCTCGAAGCTCGCGCCGTCTCTTGCTGTCAGCGTGTCCACCCGAACCGATACGAAACCGTCGTCGTAGCGCTGCTCCGACGCCTGCACCGGCCAGCGCTCAGCGACGTCGGCCAGCTCGTCGCCGGGGTGCCAGGAGTCGCCGGGAAGGGTCCTCACGTGGCGACGCCCACCGGCTCGGCGGTGCAGTGTCCGAGCCCGGCTTCGTCCACCGGCAGCCGCAGCTCGCGCTGCCGGTCCAGGGCCGCGCCGACCAGGCCGGCGAACAGCGGGTGGGGCCTTGTCGGCCGGGAACGGAGCTCGGGGTGGGCCTGGGTCCCCACGTAGTACGGGTGACTGGTAGCCGGCAACTCCACGAACTCCACAAGCATGGAGTCCGGCGACACCCCGCTGACGACCAGGCCGGCCCGCTCCAGCTGCTCTCGGTAGGCGTTGTTCACCTCGTAGCGGTGCCGGTGGCGCTCCTCGACGGTGTCCGCCACGTACGCGCCCGCCACCACGCTCCCGGCCTTGAGGAACGCCGGGTAGCGTCCCAGCCGCATGCTGCCACCCAGGTCACCGTCCCCGGCCACGACCTCCTCCTGCTCGGCCATCGTGGCGATCACCGGGTCCAACGTGTCGGGGTCGAACTCGCTGGAGCTGGCGCCGACCAGGCCGACGACGTGCCGCGCGTACTCGATCACCATGCACTGCAGACCCAGGCACAGTCCCAGGGTGGGGATGCGCTGCTCCCGGGCGTAGCGCAGTGCCCCGATCTTGCCCTCGATGCCGCGGATGCCGAAACCGCCGGGCACGCAGATGCCGTCGACGTCGTGCAGGTGGCGGGCCGCCCCGTCGAGGGTCTGGCACTCGTCGGAGGGGACCCAACGCACCCGGACCCGGGTGTCGTGGCAGAAGCCACCGGCCCGCAGCGCCTCCACCACCGAGAGGTACGCGTCCGGCAGGTCGACGTACTTGCCGACCAGGGCGACCGTCACCTCCTCGACCGGGTGGTGGACCCGGCGCAGCAGCTCGTCCCACCGGCTCCACTCGACGTCGCGGAACGGCAGCGCCAGTCTGCGGACGACGTACGCGTCGAGCCCCTCGGCGTGGAGGACCTTCGGGATGTCATAGATCGACGGCGCGTCGACGGCCGCGACCACGGCCTCCTCGTCGACGTCGCACATCAGCGAGATCTTGCGCTTGACCGCGACGGGAATGGGCCGATCGGCGCGGCAGACGACGGCGTCCGGTGCGATCCCGACCTGGCGCAGCGCGGCCACCGAGTGCTGGGTGGGCTTCGTCTTCAGCTCCCCGGACGGCCCGATGTAGGGCACCAGCGAGACGTGCAGGAAGAAGCAGTTGTCCCGGCCCACGTCGTGGCGGACCTGCCGGGCCGCCTCGAGGAAGGGCAGCGACTCGATGTCTCCGACGGTGCCGCCGATCTCGTGGAGCACGATGTCGACGGCTGGCCCTCCCATGGCAAGCATCCGGTCCTTGATCTCGTTGGTGATGTGCGGGATCACCTGGACGGTGTCCCCCAAGTAGTCACCACGGCGCTCCTTGGCGATGACATCGGAGTAGACCTGACCGGTCGTCACGTTGGCGATGCCGGACAGGTCGACGTCGAGGAACCGCTCGTAGTGCCCGATGTCGAGATCGGTCTCCGCCCCGTCGTCGGTCACGAACACCTCGCCGTGCTGGAACGGGTTCATCGTTCCGGGATCCACGTTGAGGTAGGGATCGAGCTTTTGCATCGTGACCCGAAGCCCCCGTGACTTCAGCAGCCGTCCCAGGCTCGACGCCGTCAGGCCCTTGCCGAGCGAGGAGGCGACTCCCCCGGTGACGAACAGGTGCTTGGTCGAGACGAACACAGCCAAGACAACGCTCCCGTGGTCGAACAAGCAGGTACGGTCACTAACCGTCCACGGGGTTCCAACCTATCAAGTCTTCCCCGCTTCGCCGATCCGACCCGCCTCGGCCGCTCGACCCCACATGTCGAGCCGGCGCAGCAGCGGTTGCCCGGCGATGACCTCCGAGAAGCTGTGGCGCTCACTGGCAAGCGTCAGTGCCGTGACCGCGATCGCAATGGACGTACGCGCCGCCGGCGAGGCGCCCGCCACGGCGGAGCATCCGGCGAGCGCGCCCAGGGCGTTGGCGCCGCAGTCACCGAGCATGATCCGCGCGGCGAGGTCGCCGGGTAGCGCCGCCACACTGGAACCGGCCACCGCCGCCGCGAGACTTCCACCGGCCGTGGCGACGCCGCAGGCCGTCGCCGCAATGCTGACCTTCAACGCCCGGCCCGGGCGCAGGTCGAACAGGTTGACGAGGTTGGCACTGCCCGCGACCACCACCGAGTCGCGAAGGGCCGCCAAGCACACCCGGGGCGCCCCCGACTCGGCGCGCAAAAGGCCCGCGCCGGCGAGCCCTGCTGCACCGATCGCCGCAAGCTTGACCGACCCGCTGGTCACCCGCCCGTGCCGCAGCGCCCGCAGGTGTCCCCGGAAGCCCTTGGTGGCGCTGCCACCCCGCAGGTCGTCGTACGCGCCGACAGCTCCGACCCCAATGGCCACGACCGCCAGGCCGCAGCGCGTCGCGGGTCGAGGACCTGCCGCCGACAACACCCCGGCGGTCAGGCCGGCCACCACGGCTGGCCCGCCCAGCAGCGAGACCGGCCTGCCGGCGTAGTTCGTACGCTCCCAGCGTCGCGCTCGGCCAGGGGCGAGCCCCGGCAGGACCGCAACGGCGACGGTGGTCACCACCCACGACACCGCGGCCGGGCCGAGCCGGCGTCCGATCGCGCCTCGTGTCAAGGGTGTCGGCTCACGGCGCCGCGCCCGAAGGCATCGCACCGTCGGACGAGCCGACGTCGCCGTATTGGCCCGCCTTTCCGGCCGCCTGCTCGGCCAGTGCGAGCACTACGACGACCTGTCCGGCCTCGGTGTCGGCCACGTCGACGGTCGAGACGGTCCGGGCAGCCTCCCCGTCCCGGACCGCCTTGACGAACCCACCGCTGGCGGCGGTCTGGACCCCACCGGCCAACACCACACCACCGGAGGCGGCGTCCATGGCCTGGACCAGCGTGGTCACCAGGTCCGTCTGCCCCGGCTCGCTGGGATCCGGTGGTGCCGCGACCACGACGGCGAGTCCGGCCCGCCGGCCGATGTCAGAGTCGACCGAGACGTACTTGGCCTCGACCAGGGAAGCGGCGATCGTCTGTGCCGGACCGTCGACCGGGGCGCCCTGTGGCTGGGTGCTCAGGTAGGCCCTGGCAAGGCTGTACCCGACCAGCTGGTAGCTGGACGCTCCGTTGGTGGACGGGACTCCGTTCACACCGGCGAGCACCTGCCTCGCCAGGCCCTCGGCGACCTGGCGGTTCTGCGGGTCCAGCAGCGCCGGCTGGAGCGAGACCGTTCCGGTGACCGTTCCCCCGGCGGCCTTGACCGCGCCGGAGACCCCGCTGGTGATGCTTCGGTCGGCCCCCGGCAGCGTGAACAGCGCGACGCTGCGCCCGTTGAGCCGCGACCCGAGGAGCTGCGACGCCACGGACTTGGTGAACTCGTCCTGGAAGTTGGCGGTGGTGTTGGCCCGGTCGAGCTGGGAGCGCAGGTCCAGCTTGTCCTGCCGGTCCTGCTGGGCGGCGTTGACCAGCTGCTGGTCGATACCCCCCTTGAGGGGGCCCGCCCCGAGCGCCACCCCGGTGGCCAACGCCAAGAAGATCGCGACGATGGAGATGACGTGGTACCGGAAGTCGATCACGTCAAGTAGCTCCGCACCCAGTAGACGACGTCGTGCCACCGTGCGTCGATCACGCTCAACCATCCCTGTCCGGTGGGGGTGGCGGCGATGGCGACCGCAAGCGCGAGCAGGCCGGCGACCAGCAGCAGCATCATCTGCCACGCCCGGATGCTGCTGGAGTACAGCCGGCTGACGCCCTTGGCATCGACGAGCTTGGGGCCGATGCGCAGCCGGGTGAGGAAGGTGCTGGCCATCCCGGAGCGGCCCTTGTCGAGGAACTCCACCAATGTGGCATGGGTGCCCACGGCAACGATCAAGGCGGCCCCCTTGGAGTCGGCCAGCAACATGGCGATGTCCTCGCTGGTGCCGGTGGCCGGGAACACGACCGCGTCGAGGCCCAGCCGCTCGACCCGCTCGAGGCCTGGCGCACGTCCGTCCCGGTAGGCGTGAACCACCAGCTCCGCGCCGCAGCGCAGCGTGGTGTCGCCCACCGAGTCCATGTCACCGATGATCATGTCGGGGGTGTAGCCGGCCTCGACAAGGGCGTCGGCCCCGCCGTCGACTCCCACCAGCACCGGCCGGTACTCCCGGATGTACGGCCGCAACGCGTTGAGATCGTCGCGATAGTCGTAGCCGCGGACGACGATGAGGACGTGGCGTCTCTCCAGCGGCGTCGTGATGTCCGGGACGCCGACGTTGTCGAGCAGCAGGGCCCGCTCCCGGCGCAGGTACTCCATGGTGTTAGCGGTGAAGGCCTCGAGCTGCGTCGACAGGCCGGACCGCGCCGCCGCCATCAGCTCGAGGATGCGCTCGGCGTCGAGGACCTCACCAGATCCCACCGCCACGCCCTTGCGGTAGATGGTGCCCTCGTCGATCCGGACGACATCCCCCTCGTTCAGAGTCATGAACACCTCGGAGCCCACCCGGTCGACGAGGGGGATGCCGGCGGCGGCGATGATCTCCGGACCTAGGTTGGGATAGCGGCCGGAAACCGAGTCGGACACGTTCACCACGGCCGCGACCTGGCTAGCCACCAGGGCCTCGGCGCTCACCCGGTCGATGTCGAGGTGGTCGATGAGGGCGATGTCACCCGGGCGAAGCCGCCTGGTGAGGTTCTTGGTGCGACGATCGAGCCTCACGACGCCGGCGACCCCAGGTTGTTCGACGTCGTGGGCCCTGCGCAGCACGGGGAGCCTCATCACCGATCATCCTGCCACGGTGCCCGGCTGGGCCCCCTTGGGGCGTGCCGGGCACGGACCGAGGGTGCCGGTTCCGACCGGCGCTGCTCAGCCATCCCCCGAACCGGGTCGAGCGGTTCCGCGCCAGCCGCGAACCGGTAGCCCGAACTTGCGGACCAGCCGGTCCGTGAACGGCGCCGGGTGCAACCGGGCGAGGCGAACCGGTTCGGAGCCACGCCTGATCTCGATCCGGGCTCCGCCGGGCAGGGTGACCGTGCGACGCCCGTCGGCCCACAGCACCCCGCTTCCCTCATCGGCGGCCAGCAGCTCTATCGCCAGTACGGCGTCCGGTGACACCACCAGGGGACGGGCGAAGAGCGCGTGAGCGCTGATCGGCACCATCAGCAGCGCCTCCACCTGGGGCCATACCACCGGGCCTCCGGCGGAGAAGTTGTAGGCGGTCGAGCCGGTGGGGGTGGCGCAGACCACGCCATCGCAGCCGAAGCGAGACAACGGCCGACCGTCGATCTCCACCACCAGCTCCAGCATCCGTTGCCGGGCAGCCTTCTCCACGCTGACCTCGTTCAGCGCCCAGTCGCGGGTGCGGGTCTTCCCGTCGACGATCACGGTGACGTCGACGGTGAGACGCTCCTCCACCTCGTAGCTGCGGGAGACGACTCGCTCGACCGTCGAGTCGAGGTTGTCGATCTCCGCCTCGGCGAGGAACCCGACGTGGCCGAGGTTGACGCCGAGCAGTGCAGTGCCGCTGGGGCGGGCCACCTCCGCCCCGCGCAGCAGGGTCCCGTCCCCACCGAAGACGATCACCAGCTCGCACCCGTGCGCGGCCGAGGCGACGTCGTCGGCAACCTCGGCGCTGCAGACCCCGTGGCTTGCCAGGTCGGCGGCCTCCGCCGCGAGCAGCCGTACGCACATCCCCGCGGATTCGATGCGGGCGCAGAACGCGGCCGCGACCCGGCTCGCCTCGTCCCGCCCGGTGTGCACCACGACGAGGACGCTGCGGGCGGGGTCCGGCGGCGTTCCCCGCTGCGACGGTGTCACGGCGTCACCCTCTCACCCGACGGGTCCGGCGGCGATCACGGCCGCGGCCTCCTCGAGGGGCAGCGGGGCGCCTCCCCGGCGCAGCCACACGAAGTACTCGACGTTGCCCGCCGGTCCCGGCAACGAGCTGGCCACTGCCGCGGCGGTTCCCCAGCCGAGCGCCGCGGCGGCGGCGGTCACCGCCAGCACCGCCGCGACCCGCTGCTCGGGGTCGCGTACGACGCCGTTGCGTCCGAGCAGTTGGCGGCCGACCTCGAACTGCGGCTTGACGAGGAGCACCAGGTCCCCGTCCTCGCGGCACAAGTCGGTCAGCTCCGCCAGCACGAGCCGGAGGGAGATGAACGACAGGTCGGCGACGACGAGGTCAACCGGGCCTCCGACGCTCTCCGGGCGCAGGCCTCGGACGTTTGTCCGCTCGTGTACTGCTACCCGGGGGTCGTTTCGCAGCCGCCAGGCCAACTGACCGTAGCCAACGTCGACCGCCACCACCGTCGCTGCGCCTCGGCGAAGGAGGACGTCGCTGAAGCCGCCGGTCGAGGCGCCGGCGTCCAGGCAGCGGCGACCGGCCACTTCGAGTCCGTGGTCGCTGAAGACGTCGAGCGCACCAGAGAGCTTGTGCCCCCCACGGGAGACGTACTCGCGGGCGTGCGGTTCGCGGACGGTGATCGCGGCGTCCAGTGCGACCACCGTAGCCGACTTGGTCGCGACCGACCCGCCGACGCTGACCCGGCCAGATGTCACCAGCTGGCCGGCGTGCTCTCGGGAGCGGGCCAGTCCTCGTCGTACGAGCTCGGTGTCCAGCCGGCTGCGTCGGGGCATCGGCCGGGCCCGGTCAAGCAGTGTCGGTGTCGTCGGTGTCCCGGTCGGCTGTCAGCCGTTCGTGAAGTCGTCGATGGATGCGGTCGAATACCGCGGGGTGCTCGTCGACCGGCTTGTCAGCGAGCTCGTCGAGGGCCGCGACCTCCTCGTCGGCTGCTTGGTCGCCGGTAGCGGCCCCATCGGCACCGCCCGGCTGCGATTCCGCCGCGTCATGTCGCATGCTCATCAGGCATCCGTCCTTGTGGTCAGCCCTGTGGTGTCGGCATTGTCTCGCGCAGCCGGTTCGCGACGTGGTCGGTCCGGGCCGGCTTTCTTCCGGCGTCGCGATGGCGCCAAGCGGCGGCGACCGCGCAGCGCAGCAGCGAGGTGGCAGCAGGCTCACCCTCAGGGCGCCCACCGGTCGGGTCGTCCACCCGGAGGTCACCGCCCTCGACGTGCACCGACCATCCGCCGCACCTGGTTGCCTCGCCCTCGGTCCTGACCTGTTCATGGACCTGTTCCAGCCCGCCAAGGTCGCATGCCACGAATGTCGGTCGCATCCGCGGCTCCGCGCGGACCAGCTGGTCCAGGTCGCTCACCCCCGTCAGGACCAGCAGGCTGTCGGCGCCGATGCGGTTCGCTCCGGCCACGTCGGTGTCCAGCCGGTCACCGATGACCAGCGGCCTGTTGCCACCCACGCGGCGCAGCGTCTCCTCGAACAGCGCGGGCTCCGGTTTCCCGGCACTCACCGGCCGGCGCGATGTGGTCGTCGCGACGGCAGCCACCAACGCTCCGTTGCCAGGCGCGATCCCGCGGTCCGTCGGAATCGTCGGGTCGAGGTTGCTGGCAACCCACGGCAGGCCGGCGGCCACCGCGTACGCGCCCTCCGCGAGAAGTGTCCAGCCGACCGACGGGTGGAAGCCCTGCACGATCGCGGCCGGGGCCTCGGCCAGGGTGCTCACGGGCACCATGTCCTGCTCCCGCAGCGCCTGGTGCAGGCCCTCACCACCGACGACGAGGACCTTGGAGCCCTGCGGCACCCGGGCGGCCACCAGCCTGGCGGCGGCCTGGGCCGAGGTGACCACATGCCCGTCGGCCGGCTGGACGCCCAGCGAGCGCAGCCGGGAGGCAACCGCTGCGGCCGGCCGCGAGGCGTTGTTGGTGACGAAGGCGAGCCTGGTCTCGCCGCGCAGCCGGCCCAGCGTCTCCACCGCGGCCGGCACCGGTGAGCTCCCGCGGTACACGACCCCGTCGAGGTCGACGATCACCACGTCGTACTCGCGCCACAGGGCCACCGTCGTGCTCGACAGCTCGTCGACGGCCCGCTCGCGCTCGACCGACGTCTCCGCCACCTCCCTGCGGGCTGGCGACGCCCGAACGGCACCGCCGTCCCCCAGCGCCTTCGCCACCTGGCCAGCCTAGGATGCGGCGGTGACGAGTGGGGAGCCGGCCAGGTCGGCCGGTGCCGTGCTTCGCCCGTTCCGGGGGCTCAGGTACGACCCCACACGCGTTGACCTGGCTGCGGTCACCACCGACCCGCTGGACCCCGTGGACACGGTCGGCGTGGCCGCCACCTTGGCCCGCGATCCGCACAACGTGACCTGGCTGATAGAACCGTTGCTCGGAGGACCAGCCACCGCATCGCCGCCGGGAGCAGTCAGCCGCCGGCTCTCGACCTGGCGGGACCAGAACGTGGTCCGCCACGACCGCAGGCCGTGCCTGTACGTGTACCGGTACCGAGGAGCCCGCGGCACCATGCTCGGGCTCGTCGGGGCCGTCCCCCTGGTCCCGGCGGGGAACCCCCGGATCCTGCCGCACGAACGGGTCAACGACGCGGTGGTGGAACGGCACGTCGCGCTGCTCGACGCCACCCGTGCCCAGCCGGAGCCGGTGATCCTCGTCCACGAGGAGTCGCCGACCGTGCGGGTGCTGCTGGCGCGGGTCGCCTCGTCCGCTCCCGCCGTCACGTTCGCCACCCGCTCGGCAACGCACCCGTCGTCGGACGTAGAGCACAGCCTGTGGCTGGTCGACGACCCTGCCAGGCAGCTCGACCTGGATGCGGCCCTTGCGGGCCGGGCGCTGTTGATCGCCGATGGCCACCACCGACAGGCTGCCTTCGCCCGTTATGCCGCCCAGCACCGGTCGGCGGCGTCCCCCCACGGGCCCTGGGACTTCGGTCTGGCGATGCTGGTCGATGCGGGCGACCCCGGTCTCTGGCTGGGTTCGGTGCACCGGGTCGTGCCCGACCTGTCTTGGGTGACCGTGACGGAGACCCCCGGACTCGAGACCCGGGCGCTGCCGGACGCCGCCAGCGCCGACCGTTTCCTCGACCGTGCCGAGCCCGACGGCTGCTTCGTCGTCACCGACGGGCGGACCTGGTTGGCGGCCTGGCCCAGCCGCCTCCCGCCGGCCCGGGACGGCACCCGGTTCACGGTCCGCAATTTCGACGACGAGTGGTTGCGGTCGTGGGGAGTTCCCGGCGGGACCGCTGCTCACGGGCCGGACGGTGCCCTGGCGATCGCGGCGGCCGAGCGCACGGGAGGACTGGCGATCCTGCTGCCGGCGCCGGAGCTGAGTTGCGTGTTCGACGCGGCCAGGCGGGGACGCCTGCTGCCCCCCAAGTCGACGGCTTTCGGTCCCAAGCCACGCGTGGGCCTGGTCCTGCGCCATTGGCCGGCCGGCCTGGACGACCTGACGGCGGCGCCGGCGACAGGGGTCAGCGTGCCGGCGACAGCCGCTTCACCGTCCGCACCTCGATCTCCACGCGGCTGACCGCTCCGGCATCGCCACGACGGAAGCGGCGTCGCAGCGACCCGGTGAGCTCGACCCGGTCGGCAGCCGACAGCCGCAGCAAGGCACCAGCCGGGCGGACGCTCCAGGAGAAGCAGTCGAACGTGTCCACGCAGGCACCCGGGCGGCCCTTGTTCGGCGGTCGGGGCACCACCAGTCGCACCGAGACCACCCTGTCCCCACTGGGCAGGACCCGCTCGGCCGGGTCGGCGCTCACGCGGCCGCGTAGCCGTACCTCGTTGTCGTCGTCTACTGCCACACGACCACCTCCCTTGTCAATCAGGATGGTCGTCCCCGGCGCGGCGTGGGAACGATGACCACAGGCTGTGGACGGGTGAGACCCATCAGGTGGCGGGCCGCTGGCTCTCGTCGGTCAGGGCGGCGACCCGATCGGCGGAATCGGTCAGCGAGTCGGGGTCGGCTGCCTCCGCTCGTGCGAACCACTCCCGGGCCTCCGCCCGCCGGCCGAGCTCGAGCAGAGTGTCGGCATAGGCATAGTGCAGCCGGGGAACCCACGGTGCTCGAGACCGCGTGTGCAGCGGCGCCGCCTCCAGCAACGACAAGGCGGCGGCCGGTTCCCCAAGGTCCCGGCGGGCGCCGGCAGCGACGATCGTCATCTCGATCCGGCCGGCCTCGCCGAGTCGTGCCACACCGGAGTCTCGTGCCAGCGTCAGGGCCCGGCCCGGCCGGCCAAGCGCCCGTTCGCAGTCGGCCATCAGGGGGAGGTAGTCAACCGATCCGTTCATCCGGCGGGCGGCGCGCAGCTCCGCCAGCGCCTGCGCGAAGCGCCCGCACGCGTACGCGGTCTCGCCGACGGCTTCTCGCACTACCGCCATCCGCCCCGCGATCTCCCGGGCGGCCGTGGCATGCCGGTGCGCGTCCTCCGGCTCGACGTCGACAAGCCGGCCCGCCACCACCAGATGACGAGCGACCCGGTCTGCCAGGCTGTCGGGCAGCCCGGCCAGCGCGCGTCGGACCTGCGGGTCCAGCTCGGCGCCGCTCACGTCGTCCGGCACCTGCGGGATCGGGGGCTGCTGAGATGGCGGCTGTTGCTGGGGACCTGCGCCCGGCCGCCGCGATCGGTGGTCGGGCATAAACGGCGCTCCTGTCCTGGACAAGCTGCTGGCCGCTCGCGCACGTGCAGCGAGGCCGCCCCCTTGGACGGCCCCGCTGACTACGGTTGTCCGGCGACGTCCTACTCTCCCACGCGGTCCCCCGCGCAGTACCATCGGCGCTGAAGGGCTTAACTTCCGGGTTCGGAATGGAGCCGGGTGTTTCCCCTTCGCCATGGTCGCCGAAACGCTATGGAGATGTGGCCCGACCATATCTCGGGAACCGCACAGTGGACGCGACTATTGCTGAGTGGGGACAAGCCCTCGGCCTATTAGTACCGGTCGGCTCCGTGCATTGCTGCCTTCGACCTCCGGCCTATCAACCCAGTCATCTGCTGGGGGCCTTACCAGGTTGACCCTGTGGGAAACCTCATCTTGAAACGTGCTTCCCGCTTAGATGCTTTCAGCGGTTATCACTTCCGGACGTAGCCAACCAGCCGTGCTCTTGGCAGAACAACTGGCACACCAGAGGTCCGTCCATCCCGGTCCTCTCGTACTAGGGACAGGCTTTCTCAAGTTTCCTGCGCGCGCGGCGGATAGGGACCGAACTGTCTCACGACGTTCTAAACCCAGCTCGCGTGCCGCTTTAATGGGCGAACAGCCCAACCCTTGGGACCTACTCCAGCCCCAGGATGCGACGAGCCGACA
>JBBPZV010000033.1:0-3452 GCA_038198775.1 Propionibacteriales bacterium
GATGCCCAGCTCATCCAGGCGATCGGCCCACTGCTGCAATTCGTTGCGGCCACTGCACGCGAAAGCCACATGATCGAGACCGGTGCGGCGCTCATCGAAGGTTTCGCTGGCCGGCTGGGTGTGGGTGTGCAGCCCGAACAAATGCCCGCCCGAAAGGGCATAGACGGTGTGGTGGAACGTGCCGCCCTCTTCGTCCTCGTCGAGAACAGGGTCCGTCCGAACCGAACAACGCGGTGTACCACTGCGTACTGCGGTCCAGGTCGCTGACGTCACCGCGATGTGCGCCAGCGACGGGAACTCGGGCATGGCTCATGCCTCCTCGGGGTGAGGGCGGCGAACGCCTCACGGGCAACCTACTCGGCATTCCTTCGCTCCAAAAGAGGGCCGCCCACCGTTAACGAGGCGCTGAGAAGCGCCACCGCACAACCGTCGAATCTGCGAAGCGAGTGCCATTCGGCTCAGGGAACTCCATGCCGTCCGTCTCGTCGCTGCAACGGGCGCACCGATTCGAGACCGCATGCCGCATCCAGATAGTGGACCGGCTCTCGTCCCTGGCCACGCCGTTCGGAGCACTATGCCGTCCAGCCCATACCGGTGACCGTGCCGGCGCGCAACAGCAGAACGAGCCGATGCTCGTTGACCATCACGTCGTAGAACTCGGCCGGGTTCGGATGTGGCGCCTCGCTGATCGCGTCGTGGACCGCCAGCAGCTCCTGTCCGGCCTGATCGCCCGCCTGCCGGCTCACCGGGCCGACCTGCGCCGAGCAGGTGACCGACGCGTAGCTCCAGAAGTCAGAACCCACCACGTGCATGACCGCTCGCGGGTCGCGGACGAGATTGCGGGTTTTGGCCCGCTCGGCCGTCACCGAGATGCGAAAGTCGGTCCCGTCGAAGGCGGTCAACACATTCGACGACTGCGGCGACCCGTCTGCGCGCAGCGTGATCAGTACGGCGCGGTGATGCGATGCAAGCCATTCCCGGGCCGCTGCGGTCAATTCATTCATGATTGCCTCCAAGCGTTGGGTGTCCCGCTGCGTTGATCGGCGCGGGAGCACTGAATGTTGGCCCCAGTAGCGTCACCGGATGGAGCAGGCCGAAGTCTGACGTACGCCGCGACTGCTCCTGCGACAGCCGACCGGGCACCGACCGAGCGACCCGGCACTCGGCGCGGGTTTATCCGTTCGCGGCGACCTGCCCAGTCGACCTACTCTCGTTGCACCATGCGTGATTTTCCCCCGACCCTCACGACGTTCCAGCCGGAGGCCGACGGAAAGGTCGCGACCGATCCGGACACCCGCAGCCCGGGGGCGTTTCTGCGCTGGCATCTGGGACAGCAGCCGGGGGTCATCGCGGCGGCGGCGTTCGTGGGTTTCCTGTGGCAGCTGCCGCTGACCCTCGGGCCGTGGTTGGTCGGCAAGGCCGTCGACAAGGGAATCCTGGCCGATTCCTGGCCAGACCTGCTGCGGTGGGCCGGACTGCTCGGGCTCGTCACGGTGATCGGGGCAGTGTTCGGCATCGCGATGCACACCTTGGTCGTACGCAGCTGGTTGATCGCGCTGTACGGGACAGTCCAGATGGTCGCCGGCAAGTCCGTGCAGCTGGGTCACGTGCTCCCCCGGCGCACGCCGACCGGCGAGGCGCTCAGCGTGGCATCCAGCGACTCCGACGAGTTCGGCGCGCTGACGGAGATCACAGCGCGGGCGGGCTCGCAACTGGTGGCGTACCTGGTGGTGGCGGCCATCGTCCTGAGCACATCGCCGGCGATGGGCGTGCTGGTGCTGGTAGCTGCACCGGTCATCGTCGGCGCGGCGCTGCCACTGCTGCGGCCGATGCACCGGCGCCAGGAGATGGAGCGCTCCCGGAGCTCGGACCTGACCTCGATGGCCACCGACATCGTCGCCGGACTGCGCATCCTGCGAGGCATCGGCGGGGAGCGGACTTTCGGCCGCAACTATGCCGAGCAGTCTCAGCGGACCCGGCGGGCGGGGGTTTCGGCCGGGCTCTGGCAAGCGGCCATCGAGGCCACGGGGGTGCTGCTGTCGGGGGGATTCCTGGTGCTGCTGATGTGGGCGGGTACGCGTCGGGTGCTCACCGGGGACCTCAGTGTCGGCCAGCTGATCAGCTTCCTCGGCTACGGGCTGTTCATGGTCGGGCCGATTCAGACATTGTTCGAGTTTGCTCAGAAGCTCACCCGCGCGCTGGTTTCCGCCCGCAAGGCGATCGGGCTTTTCGAGCAGGCACCTCCCTGGCGCGAGCCGGCGTCGCCGGTGCCGCTGCCCACCGGCGGTGATCTGGTCGACGAGGTCACGGGTTTCGTCGCAGCATGCGGGCTGCTCACCCTCGTGGTCAGCGCCGTCCCTGAGGCGTCCGCCGAGCTGGCAGACCGATTGGGCCGCTACCTCACGGCCGACGTCGAGCTCCCGGCCGAGACGGGCCGAGAGCTGAAGGGCCGGGCGGCGCGCGTGGCCCGCGCCAAGCGGGCGGCGGAGCGGGCGCGCATCGCCGCGGCAGACGAGCTGGTCGGCAGCCGGGAGTGGGGGGTCCGGCTCGGCGACGTCGACCTCGGCGCCGCTCGCTTGGCAGCTGTCCGTCACCGGATCGTGGTCAGCGACACCGGTAGTCAATTGTTTGCCGGCACGCTGCAAGACGCGATCGACCCGCACGGGCGGCTCACCCGCGAGGAGGCGGAGGAGACGATCAGGGTCGCCAACGCGGAGGAGGTGTACGACGCCCTGCCGGGCGGGTGGCAAGGAGTCCTGGACGAACGCGGTCGTGGCCTGTCCGGCGGCCAGCGGCAGCGGGTGGTGCTGGCCCGGGCTATCGGCACCGACGCCGACATCTTGGTTCTGGTCGAGCCCACGTCGGCCGTTGACGCCCACACCGAGGCGCGGATCGCCGAGCGGGTCGCCGTCCACCGGCGAGGACGGACCACCGTAGTGGCGACGGTTTCGCCGCTGTGGCTACACCACGCTGATCGCGTCGCCCTTCTGGAAGGCGGGCGAGTCGTAGCCGTCGGCGGGCACGACGAGCTGATCGAAAGCAACGCCGCTTACCGACGGGTGGTGACACGCGCACTTGACGATCCGCCGGAGGCCGATCCAAGGGTTGATCCGCCGCGCCGCGAGCGTGAGCCAGCCGCCGTTTCCGACCGGCCACCGTCGGAGAATCGTGAGCATTGGCAGGACAGTCATGCCTGACCTCCTGGCAACCTCCGCCGACACCTGGCGCGACCGCACGCTGGACGCGCCCGCGGTGCCACCGGAGCTGATCCCAGCGAGCGACGCCTCAATGCGCGAGCGCCTCCGGGGGCTGCGACGCCGGCACCTGCTGCGCGAGAAGCGGGCCCGGGTCGTCTTCGCGCAGTCCCGCCGGCCCGAGCGCGGCTGGCCCGTCGCCGACAACGCCGCGGTCCGCACGTTCTTCCGCCGATTGCTGCGTGAACGTCGTGGTGC
>JBBPZV010000034.1:0-149172 GCA_038198775.1 Propionibacteriales bacterium
CACCCCTGTCACGTTGCCGGAGCTCGGGGAGAGCGTCACCGAGGGCACCGTCACCCGCTGGCTCAAGCAGATCGGCGACAGCGTCGAGGTGGACGAACCCCTGCTCGAGATCTCCACCGACAAGGTCGACACCGAGATCCCGTCCCCCGTCGCCGGCACCCTGCTGGAGATCAAGGTCGAGGAGGACGAGACCGTCGAGGTCGGTGCCGAACTCGCCGTCGTCGGCGAAGCCGAGGACGGGGAACAACCAGCCGAACCGGAGCAGCCGGAGCCGACCCCTGAGCCAGTCGAGGCACCCGCACAGCCGCCACCGCGATCGAAGCAGCCGGAGGCCACCCCGGCGCAGCAGGAGCAGCGGCAGCAGTCCCTGGAACGCGTGGAGTCACCGGAACGCCCCGACCAGCCGCAGCCATCGGAGCAGGCTGCCTCGTACGTGACCCCGCTGGTGCGCAAGCTCGCCGCGCAGCACGACGTCGACCTGGCCTCGGTCTCTGGGACCGGGGTGGGGGGGCGCATCCGCAAGCAGGACGTCCTGGCCGCCGCTGAGACCGGCAAGCAGGAGGCGCAGCAGCCGCCCGCGCCGTCGGCGGCGTCGGAGCTGCGAGGCAGGACCGAGAAGATGTCACGGCTGCGCAAGACCATCGCCGCCCGGATGGTCGAGTCGCTCCAGGTGTCCGCGCAGCTCACCACCGTGGCCGAGGTCGACGTCACCGGTGTCGCCCGACTCCGCGACCGGGTGAAGGAGCAGTTCGAGCAGCGAGAGGGCGTCCGGCTGTCGTTCCTGCCGTTCTTCGCCAAGGCCGCCATCGACGCGCTGCGGACCCACCCGATGGTGAACGCCTCGGTGGACGCCGAGGCGGGGACCGTCACCTATCACGGCGCCGAGCACCTCGGCGTCGCGGTGGACACCGAGCGGGGTCTGCTCGTCCCGGTCATCAAGGACGCCGGTGACCTGTCCATCGCCGGGCTCGCCCGCAAGATCGCCGACGTCGCCGCCCGCACCCGCGGCAACAAGATCACCCCCGACGAGCTCTCAGGTGGGACGTTCACGCTGACCAACACGGGCAGCCGAGGTGCGCTGTTCGACACCCCGATCATCAACCAGCCGCAGGTGGCGATCCTGGGAACCGGGATCGTGGTCAAGCGGCCCGTCGTACTCGACGACCCGAGTCTCGGCGAGACGATCGGAGTGCGCCGCATGGTGTACCTGGCGTTGACGTACGACCACCGGATCGTCGACGGCGCCGACGCCGCCCGTTTCCTCAGCGCGGTCAAGACCCGGCTCGAGGAAGCGAACTTCGAGGCCGAGCTGGGAGCGTGAGCATGCGGTTCGTGGTCGCCGGATCGTCGGGATTCTTGGGCACCGCCCTGCGAGACCGCCTCGCCCGGGACGGCCACGAGGTGGTGAGGCTGATCCGCGGCGATGCCGCGACCCCCTCGGAGTCGAGCTGGGACCCGTACGCGGGTGAGGTCGACGCGGAGGTGATCGCGGGCGCCGACGTCGTGGTCAACCTCGCCGGCGCGCCGATCGAACGGTGGCCGTGGACCGATGCCCACCGCGAGCAGATCCGGCGCTCGCGGGTGGAGAGCACCGCAACCTTGGCGGCGGCGGTGGCGGCCGCACCCGACCCGCCGGTACTGCTCGCCGGCTCGGGTGCCAGCCGCTACGGCGGCGACCGTGGGGGCGAGACGCTTCCCGAGTCGTCCTCGGACGGCACCGGGTTCCTGGCCGAGGTGGTGCGCGATTGGGAGACGGCGACAGCGCCGGCCGCTGCCGCCGGCGCCCGGGTCTGCCATCTGCGTACCACCGTGGTGCTCGGTCCCGGCGGCGGCGCCTTTGCGCTGATGAGCCTGCCGTTCCGGCTGGGGCTCGGTGGCACGATCGGCTCCGGCGAGCAGTACTTCCCCGCGATCTCGCTGTCCGACTGGGTCAGCGCGGTGCTGTTCCTCGCCGCCACCCCGGACGCAGCCGGCGCCTACAACCTCGCCGCCCCGGAGCCGGTGACCAACGCGGAGTTCACCGCGATCCTGGCCGAGCGCCTGCACCGTCCGGCGAGGTTGCGGGCACCCGCGTCGCTGCTGCGAGCCGTCCTCGGCGACCTGGCCCAGACCCTGCTGGGTTCGCTGCGGGTGGTGCCCGAGCGGCTGCTCGCGGCCGGTTTCAGCTTCGAGCAGCCGGACATGGCGGCGATCGTGCGAGCTGCGCTGCGGTCGTGAGGCTCATCCGGCCACCCGGCGGACCGCCGCGATCCGCCAACCGACCCTGGTGCGGTCCAGCCGGATCGACCAGCGCGTCGCCCGGTCCTGGGGCAGCGTCACCACCCCGGTCTCGGTGTGCGCGGTTGGTCGGTTCAGCCGGTCGACCACGCGCAACAGCACCGACCCGGGGCTTGTTGTCCGCGTGCGCACGGCGAACAGCTCGAACCGGACCCCGGTGAGCCGGATTTCCCGTTTCGCGTACGCCCGCAGCACCGCCCGGTCCCGGCGCAGCACCGCCGAGCCGGCCAGGTAGACCTCGCGCAGCACCCGCAGGTCGGCTGAGGCGTACGCGCGCGCTCGCCGACGGTCCAACCGGTGCAACACCCGTGCCCAGTGGTGCGCGGGGGCGGCGACAGCCCCCGCCTCCGCGGCCGGGACCGACCGGGACGGTGCGCCGGCAGCCGGCGGCTGTGCCGCGCCGGAGCAGACCAGGACAACACCCACCAGGCACAGGCCGAACCGGATCACGTCCTCAGCCTGGTCCAGCGGAACCCCCTCCGGTGCGTCGTCCACAGGGCAGATTCCGCGATTACTGTGACGGCTATGGAGGGCAACGCTGTGATAAGCGTCCGCCGCGACGCGCTGGGTCGCCAGCCGGTCGACTACGTGCACGCCTGGCAGGAGCAGCGCCGCTGGCACACCGCCCGGGTCGCAGGCGAGGTGGGGGACCTGGTGTGGCTGCTCGAGCACCCGCCGGTCTACACCGCCGGCAAGCGCACGGCGCCGCACGAACGGCCGCTCGACGGTACCCCCGTCGTCGACGTCGACCGCGGGGGCAAGATCACCTTCCACGGCCCGGGCCAGCTGGTCGGCTACCCGGTCGTGGCGCTGCCCGGCCACGTCTACGTCGTCGACTACGTCCGCCGGGTCGAAGAAGCCCTGATCCGCACCTGCGCGGACCTCGGGCTGCCCGCCGGCCGGGTGGCCGGCCGGTCCGGAGTGTGGCGCGGCGCCGATCGGCGCGGCCCTCAGCGCAAGCTGGCTGCCATCGGGGTACGGGTCTCCGCCGGGGTGACCATGCACGGATTCGCGCTCAACTGCGACGTCGACCTGGCCGCGTACGAACGCATCGTCCCCTGCGGCATTCCCGATGCCGGCGTCTCCTCGCTGAGCGCCGAGCTGGAGCGAGTCGTTCCCGTCACCGAGGCCGCCGACGTCTTGGTGCCCCATCTGCGCGAGCTGCTTCGCTGGGGGGACTACATCCGCGCACCTGACCTCGCGGCCGAGGCCGGAGACCTGGTCAAGCTCGACGGTGACGGCAGCCCCGGCGCGGTCGGGACCGCCCGCGTACGCTGACGGGGTGACGATCCCCCCCGAAGGCCGCCGGCTGCTCCGGCTCGAGGCGCGCAACGCGCGGACCCCGATCGAGGCCAAACCGGAGTGGATCAAGACCCGGGCCAAGATGGGCCCGGAGTACCGCGACCTGCACGCGCTGGTGAAGCGGGAGGGCCTGCACACCGTGTGCCAGGAGGCCGGCTGCCCCAACATCTTCGAGTGCTGGGAGGACCGCGAGGCGACGTTCCTCATCGGCGGCGACCAGTGCACCCGCCGCTGCGACTTCTGCCAGATCGACACCGGCAGGCCGGCGTCCTTGGACCGCGACGAGCCACGCCGGGTCGCGGAGTCGGTACGCACGATGCGGCTGCGCTACGCGACCGTCACCGGCGTGGCACGCGACGATCTCCCGGACGAGGGCGCCTGGCTTTATGCCGAGACGATCCGCCAGATCCACTCGCTCAACCCCGGCGTCGGTGTCGAGATGCTGGCCCCGGACTTCTCCGGGCGCCCCGAGCCGCTGGCGGAGGTGTTCGCCTCCGCCCCCGAGGTGTTCGCCCACAACCTCGAGACCGTCCCCCGGATCTTCCGCCGCATCCGCCCCGGCTTCCGCTACCAGCGCTCGCTGGATGTCATCTCGGCGGCGCGGGCGTACGGGCTGGTCACCAAGTCCAACCTGATCCTCGGGATGGGCGAGGACACCGCCGAGGCGGTGGCATCACTCGAGGACCTGCGAGGCGCCGGCTGCGACCTGGTGACGATCACGCAGTACCTCCGGCCCTCGCCACGCCACCACCCGGTCGAGCGTTGGGTGAAGCCCGACGAGTTCGTCCAGCTTCGCGACGAGGCGGTCGCGATGGGCTTCGCCGGGGTGATGGCGGGACCGCTCGTACGCTCGTCCTACCGCGCCGGACGGCTGTACCACCAGGCGGTCCAGCAGCGGACGGCAAAGGATCCGCTCGGCGCGTAGGCTGACGCCCGTCCGCCTCCTCGCAGCCGAAGGCACACCGCATGTCGACACCCGCCACGCCGGCGAAGAAGGGCCGGCTGCGCCAGATGGCGGCCGCCTACCGGATCACCAAGCAGTCCGACCCAAGGCTGGGCTGGGTGCTGCTGGCCTGGTTCTTCGGCGTCGGCGCGGTGGTCGGGGTGCTCGGCTGGGTGCTGCTGTACCCCGTCATCGGTGTCGTGTTCGGTGTGCTGTTCGGTCTGCTGGCCGCGCTGATCGTCTTCGGCCGGCGAGCCGAGCGCGCCGCCTACTCCCAGGTGGAGGGGCAGGCCGGTGCCGCGGCCGGGGCGCTGCAGATGCTGCGCCGGGGCTGGTCGGTGAAGCCGGCGATCGCGTTCACCAAGAACCAGGACGTGGTGCACCGGGTGGTCGGGCTCCCGGGCATCGTGCTGGTGGGCGAGGGCAACCCCAGCCGGGCCCGCCACCTGGTGACGGCGGAGAAGAAGAAGCATGCCCGGGTTGCTCCGGACGTGCCGATCTATGACGTGATGGTCGGTGAGGAGGATGGCTGCGTTCCGCTGCCCAAGCTCGTCCGGCACCTCCGCAAGCTCCCCCGCAACATCCGGCCGGCGGAGATGACCGAGCTGCTGCAACGGCTCAAGGCGCTCGACGCGATGCGGCCGCCGGCGCCGCTGCCACGGGGGCCGATGCCCACCAGTGCCAGGGAAGCCCGCCGCCTGATGCACGGCCGCTGACCCCAAACCCGGACGAATGCAAGCGACACGTGCTGCGCGGCGGGGCTATAACCTGCGCGTCATGACCGAGCAGACACCCGAGCCCCTGCCGAGTGCGCAACAACACCCGGCGAACTGGTACCCCGATCCCTGGGGGCAGCACGAGCACCGCTACTACGACGGGCAGCAGTGGACCGAGCACGTCGCGTCGCACGGCCGGCAGAGCGTGGCGCCTCCGCCGGCCCAGGCAGGACACGTTCCCACCGTCAACCGCTCGACGGACAAGGTGCAGCGCGACGTGGCCCGGGCCGGTGTCCAGGCCGGGATGGCGACCGGCGGCGGCCACCTGATGAACGAACCGGTCCTGGTCGTGAACCAGAAGGCCAAGCTGATCGAGCTCAACAACGAGTACGCGGTCTACGACCAGCTGGGCAACCAGCTCGGCGCGGTTCGCCAGGTCGGCCAGAGCGCGCTGAAGAAGGCGGTCCGGCTGCTGTCGTCGTACGACCAGTACCTCACCCACAAGCTGCAGGTCGTGGACATGGCGGGCAACGTGCTGCTGGCGCTGACCCGGCCGGCGAAGCTGATGAAGTCGCGCGTCATCGTCGAGGACGGCGCCGGTCGCCCCGTCGGCGAGATCGTGCAGCAGAACGTCTTCGGCAAGATCCGCTTCGCGATGGAGTCCGGTGGGGTCGCGTACGGGTCGATCAACGCCGAGAACTGGCGGGCCTGGAACTTCTCGATCCGCGACGCTCAGGACAACGAGGTCGCTCGCATCACCAAGACGTGGGAGGGCCTAGCGAAGACGATGTTCACCACGGCCGACAACTACGTGGTGCAGGTCCACCGGCCACTCGACGAGCCGCTACGCAGCCTGGTCGTGGCGTCGGCGCTGTCGGTGGACACCGCTCTCAAGCAGGACCAGCGCGGGCTGGGCTGAGCAGGTCCTGCAGCTTGCCCGCGACGGCGCCCTTTCAGCGCTTGCCCGCTGCGCCGGTCAGCGGCGTACGACGACGGTGCCGCTGGCGAGGTCGTGCAGCCCCCGTTGGTCGCGGTCGAACACCAGCGGCGGGATCGCCAGGCAGATCAGCAGAGACCGCAGCGCCGCTCGGGGCAGCCCGACAGGGCGACCGTCGAGGCGGGCGACGCCGATGCCGACCACCCGCTGCCCGAGGGACGATCCGAGCAGGCCGGTCAGCACCGTGAGCTCCACCAGCAACGCGCCCACCGGCGCCCACACCTCGCTACCGTGCCCGGTCCACACCCGGGCACCGACGAATGCCGAAACGACGAGCAGCGAGGCCGCCCAGTCGAGGCACAACGCGACGATTCGCCGACCCCAGCCGGCGACCGAGCCGGAACCTGTCTGAGGCAGCCCCAGCCGCTGACCCGGGTGGGCCCGCGAGCTCACCGCCTGCGCCACCCGATGAGCCTAACCGCCGAGGGTGTAACACGGCCGAAACACCGGTGACACGTCGGCGAGACAGGCCGCACCTACCGTCGGTGCCCAACAACGCCACCTGAGGAGGACCCGTGTTCGGTAACGCCGATGAGCTGCTCGAGTACGTCGAGACCAACGGCGTCGAGTTCGTCGACGTACGCTTCTGCGACCTGCCGGGCATCATGCAGCACTTCACGGTCCCGGTGTCGTCGTTCGACCGGTCGGTGTTCGCCGACGGGCTGATGTTCGACGGGTCGTCGATCCGTGGCTTCCAGGCCATCCACGAGTCCGACATGGCGCTCTTCCCCGACCCGACCACCGCGTACGTCGACCCGTTCCGCACCGACAAGACCCTCGCGGTGAGCTTCTTCATCCACGACCCGCTCACCGGCGAGCCGTACTCGCGGGACCCGCGCAACATCGCCCGCAAGGCGCAGGCGTACCTGGCGAGCACCGGGGTCGGCGACACCGCGTACTTCGCGCCGGAGGCGGAGTTCTACGTCTTCGACAACGTCCGGTTCGCCACCCGCGAGCAGGAGGGCTACTACCACATCGACTCCTCCGCGGCCGCGTGGAACACCGGCGCCGAGGGCACCGACAACCGCGGCTACAAGGTGCGCTACAAGGGCGGCTACTTCCCGGTCCCGCCGTACGACCATTTCGCCGACCTGCGCGCACAGATGTCCCGCCAGCTGGAGGCCGCCGGACTCACCGTTGAGCGCCAGCACCACGAGGTGGGCACGGCGGGACAGGCGGAGATCAACTACCGCTTCGACGAGCTGCTGCCGGCTGCGGACAACCTGATGAAGTTCAAGTACGTGGTGAAGAACGTCGCCTGGGCGGCCGGCAAGACCGCGACGTTCATGCCGAAGCCGATCTTCGGCGACAACGGGTCCGGCATGCACTGTCACCAGTCGCTGTGGGCGGACGGGGAGCCGCTGTTCTACGACGAGACCGGCTACGCGGGGCTGTCGGATGTGGCGCGGTACTACATCGGCGGAATCCTCGCGCACGCGCCGTCGCTGCTGGCGTTCACCAACCCCACCGTGAACTCCTACCACCGGCTGGTGCCCGGCTTCGAGGCACCGGTCAACCTGGTCTACTCCCAGCGCAACCGCTCCGCCTGCATCCGCATCCCGATCACCGGCGCCAACCCGAGGTCCAAGCGGATCGAGTTCCGCTGCCCCGACCCCTCGTCGAACCCGTACCTCGCGTTCTCCGCGATGCTGCTAGCCGGGTTGGACGGGATCCGCAACAAGACCGAACCCGCCCAGCCGATCGACAAGGACCTCTACGAGCTGCCACCCGAGGACTACCACGGGGTGCCCACCGTGCCGGCGACGCTCGGTGCGGTGATCGACGCGCTCGAGGCCGACCACGAGTTCCTGCTCGCCGGTGACGTGTTCACGCCCGACCTGATCGAGACCTGGATCGACCTCAAGCGCACCAACGAGATCGCCCCGATCGCGCTGCGGCCGCATCCGCACGAGTTCGAGCTCTACTACGACATCTAGGCTCTATACCCCGCCTGACCTGCGGAAACGTCCTCAGCGGGGGCTGCTTGCCCGCACTGTGCCCGCACGAGCGGCGAGCACTTCCGCGATTGCGGCCCGTGTGGAGTCGTCGGGGTCGCCGAACATGTGCGCGTACGTGTCCAGCGTGGTCTTTGCGCTCGCGTGCCTGAGCCGAGCCTGCACAACCTTCACGTCCGCACCGCTGGCGATGAGCAAGCTGGCGAGGTAGTGCCGGAGGTCGTGATACCGGAAGCCGTCCGGTAGTCCCGGCACCCTGGCGCGAGCCGCCCGGAACGCCCGCTCCAGCGTCCATGGTGCGAGCTGGCGCCCGTACAGGTCGGTCAGCAGCGTCTCAGCCCGCCAGCCGGCGACGTGCGCGGACAGCTCGGCCGCCAGGTCGGCCGGGATCGGCACGGCGGTCCGCGAGGTCTCCGACTTCAGCGGCTCTGCCGGGTACTGCACCGCCGGGTGCACGATGCCGCGCATGAAATCAACATCGGACACCCTGAGCCCGCACGTCTCGGCCAGCCTCAGCCCGACGAACGCGCCGAGCAGGATCGCCGCCCGCAGATGCTCCGGCATCGCGTCGTGCAGCGCCCACACCTGCTCGGTGGTGGCGACGTAGGCCCGTTGCTTACCGGCACCCGGCGAGGTACGCCGCGAGCACGGCGACTTGGCCACGATGCCGTCATGCACGGCGTCGGAGAAGAGCTGCCCGAGCCGGGAGTGCAGCGCGTAGACGTAGGAGTCGGAGAGGCCCTCGGCGGAGAGCTGGGAAGTCCACGTTCGTACGTGCGACGGGCGCACCGCTGAGAGCGGCATCGCGCCGAACGCGGCCTTGATCCTGGCGATGTGGACCTCTGCCTGCCGCACCGTCGACTTCCGGTTCGTCCGGTAGCCGGCCAACCAGGTGTCGCACCACTCCCCCACCGTCGTCCGGGCAGTCTTAGCGTCCAGCCACGTTCCCCGGTCCAGTGCGCTCTGCTGCTCACGCAGCCACCGCGCAGCGGCGAGCTTCCGAGCGAACGTCCGCTGATGCTCCCGACCCGTCTCCGGGTGCCGGTACCGCGCCCGCCACGAGTCACCGCGACGGGTGACGCCGCTACTCATCGTCGCTCACGACCCCTCGCGCTCGGTCGTACTTCGCCTGCGCCTCCGCGAGCGCGGCCTTCGCTGTCGCTACCTGCTGGTCCGCCCGTTCGAGCTGACGCTGGGCGGCCAGTACGTCGAACAGCAAGCCGGTCTCTTCCGAGTCCGGCGCCATTCTGATCCTCAGTAGATCGTGAATACCGACCCCCAACAGGCCGGCGAGTGCGTAGACCTCACCGACTGGCACCGGACGCTCCGCGGCCTCGGTCTTGGCCACCGTGGTCTGCCGCCACGAGAATCCGAGGCCGACCATCGCGTCGGCCACCTGCTGCTGGGAGAGCCCGCGTGCCTGCCGGAACCCCCGCAAAGTGGCCCCCACCTGCTGCTCGACCGTTGACTCTGGTTGATTCGCCATGGGGGTAACCGTATCATCCCGCCTAGGGTTGACAAGGACTTTCATCCATGTAATTCTCGTGAGGGTAGACGCGCCACCCCTAGAGAGGTTGACCCCGATGAGCGAAATCCTGTCCATGGAGGACGTTGCCGAACAGGTCCGCCGCCCCGTGGCCACGCTGAGGTTCTGGCGTCACCAAGGCACTGGACCTCGGTCGTTCAAGCTTGGCGGCCGGGTCGTGTACAAGGCCGCCGACGTAGAAGCGTGGATCGAAGAGTCCTACGCCGCGGACCCGGTGCCTGCGGCATGAACCAAGACGACGAGGGTCGCCCGCCGGCGACCCTCGCAAACCCGTCTACCCCACCGCCAAGTGAAGTCTTCGGTGCCCACAGACTACGCCACGGTGCGCCGTGTTGACGGCGCGAATCGTCGTGGGGAGGCAGGAGGCTAAGGCTTTCGTCCCTTACGAGACGAGAAGCATCCCGAAGTCGTTTCCAGGGAAGCGGTGGGATCCGGTCGGCAAGCACTGGACCGTGTCCGTCGACTTCGTGGACGCTCTGGCCGACGCCCTCCGGGTGGCCGGCTGCGAAGTGTTCATCACGCACCCTAACGGCGCGTCGTGGACGTCCGGCTCGACCAGCCACGGCACCAGATCCACCCCCGCCGCGGACTGGGCCGACCAGGTGTTCACCGCCGTCGGCCCCGACCGCGTGGATCTGGTGTTCCGGGCGCTCAGCAAAACTCTCCACCCTGACGCGGCCGCTGGGGACACGGTGTTGATGCAGCAGCTCAACGGTGCCCGCGAGCGCGCCGCGTTCCGTCGGAGGTCAGCGTGACCGCCGCCTACGGGCTTTCCCTGTTCCCGCAGCACGCCCAAGTCCTGGCCGAGTCCGGCATCACACCCGACTATGCCCGAGCCCGCGGGTACGTCACCGTCGACACCAAGGCGCGCCTCGAGCGGCTCGGCGTCACCAAGGCCGGCCGCAACATCCCTGGGCTGCTCGTACCTCAGCTGCGGGCCGACGGCTCGACCTGGGGGTACCAGTACCGGCCCGATGTGCCCCGGCTGCGAGACGGGAAGCCGGTCAAGTACGAGACCCCCACCGGTCAGCGCAACGGTCTCGACGTGCCGCCTGGTGTCGGTGCCACCATCGCTGACCCCTCGGTGCCGCTGTGGGTCACCGAGGGTGTCAAGAAGGCTGACGCCGCCGCACTGGCCGGACTCTGCTGCGTCGCCCTGCCAGGCGTGTGGAGCTGGCGTGGAGGCAACGGCCACGGCGGCAAGACCGCCGTCCCAGACTGGCACGACGTGGCCCTGAACGACCGGCGCGTCGTCCTGGCGTTCGACTCCGACGTCGTGCGCAAGCGGGCCGTCCGAGGTGCGCTCGACGCGCTGGCCGGCTACCTGTCGAGCAAGGGCGCCAAGGTCGAGTACCTGCACCTTCCCGACGACGCCGACAAGACCGGGCTCGACGACTACCTCGCCGCCGGTCACGACGCCGAAGACCTGTGGAGGTTGGTGCGACCCGAGGCCCCGGAGCTGCGGGCCGCTGAGACCTCGGCTCCCACCGGCACGGGCGCGCCGACAAGACCGGCAACCTCGACGGCCGCGCCAGTGAGCTTGGCCGACGCGCTCGCCGTGTTCGGGCGCTGGCTGCACCTGGACGATGAGGCACCCGTGCTGGCCGTAGCCGCCGCAATGGTCGCCAACCTCGCCGATGGTGACCCGGTATGGCTGCTCGTGGTCGGGCCGCCGTCCGGCGGCAAGACGGAGATCCTGCAAGCCTGCGCCCCGCTGCCGTTCGTCATCGGCGCCGCCACCATCTCCGAGGCGGCGCTGCTGTCCGGCACCAGCAAACGGGAACGGGCGAGCGACGCCACCGGCGGCCTGCTGCGTCAGGTCGGCGCGTTCGGCATCCTGCTCGCCAAGGACTTCACCAGCGTCCTCAGCCAGAACAAAGACACCGCGAAGCAAGCGATGGCCGCGTTGCGCGAGATCTACGACGGCAGATGGGACCGTCCGGTCGGCACCGACGGCGGGCGGGTGCTGACGTGGGAAGGGAAGTGCGGTCTCGTCGGTGGCGTCACGCCGTCTTACGACAGGTACAGCGCCGTCATCTCCGCGCTCGGTGACCGCTTCATGCTGCTGCGCCTGCCCGACGTGAACGCGAAGGCGCAAGCCCTGTCGGCCCTGGACAACAGCGAGCACGAGAAACAGATGCGCACGGAGCTGGCCACGGCCATGACGGGGCTCATCGCGGGCGCAGACCTGGCAGAGGTGCACCATCCGCTCAGCGACCCCGAGCGAGACCACCTGATCCGGCTGGCGACGTTCGCAGCCCGGGCCCGTACCGGAGTCGAGCGAGACGGGTACAGCGGCGAGCTGCAGGTGCTGCCCCAGGTGGAAGGTCCGGCGCGTCTGGTCAAGGCAATCCGGCGGCTGTACGGCGCGCTCGGTGCCATCGGCGCAGACGACGAGACCAGGTGGGCCGTCGTGGTCCGGGTCGCCCTCGACTGCGCGCCCGCGATCCGCGTCCCGCTGATGAGGGAGCTGCTCAAGGCAGACGGCCCGTTGCGGACCTCTGAGCTGGCCGCCGCCGTGGGCATGGTCACCAAGACCGCGCACCGGCAGCTCGACGACCTGGCGCTGCTCGGTATCGCTGAGCGCAGCAAGGGTCACAGCGCAGACAACGCACCCGACCTGTGGCAGGCGGCAACGTGGCTTGCCGACTTCTGGCCGAGGCCACCGTTGGTAGGACAGAGAAATACCCCCCAGCAAACAAGAAACTATAAGGAGGCTGTCGACGACAGCGCGACGCCCTCTAGCGCCGGTGGTACTTCTCTGTCCCACGAGACCGCGCCCCGGGTGGTTGACGACCTAGGGCTCGGCCGCCTGCCTGGCCGCTGCTCATCGTGCGGCGTCCACGTTGAGACCCAAGAACACCGCGCCGGCTGTCCCCAGCGGGATGCGCCGTGACCGGTCTGCCGTACGCCGTTGCCGTCGACCCGTGCGCCGTCTGCCGGTCCTCGCGCCCCGGCTGCGACGCCCGCCGCGCCGCCTGCGCCGGTGGCTGCTGCACCGCCTGCACCCACCAACCCGACCCACGACCGCCAACAGCCGAGAGGACCGCACCGTGAACGCCGAGTTGCTATCTCCCGAACCGGACCGGCAGGCCGCGTACGGCGCCCGCCTGCTCGCCGACGTCGAGGCCGAGCTGCTCGGCGACGACCCCGTGCTGCGCGAACACCTGACCGAGCTGGCCGCCGACCTGCGCAGGTGGGACACCGCAGGCGCGCAAGCCGTCTGCGTGCACCTACGCCTCGCCGCCGAACCGCATGACGGCTACGACGAGGACGACCTGACCCGTGCCCTCGCCGACTACGCCTTCGCGCGAGGGCTGGTGTTGACCCGGATCAGCGCGATCAACCAACACATGGAGGACCACCGTGAGTGACACCGACCGACCCGACGACACCGCACCACCCGCCGAGACGACCGACGGCGCCGCCGCCGAAGCCGATCCAGGTGCCGGGCGTGAGCCGGACAACGACGCCGCCGAGGCGGAGCCGACCCGCAAAGCCCGCAGCGAAGCCGCCGGCTACCGGCGCCGACTCCGCGACACCGAAGCCGAGCGGGACACGCTGGCCGCCGAACGGGACCAGCTCCGCACCCAGCTCGACGACCGCACCCGCGCCGACGTGGAGGCCCTCGCCGGCCAGCGGCTGCTCGACGGCTCCGATCTGTGGACCGCGACCACACTGGCCGACCTGCTCGACGACCAGGGCGACGTCGACCCCGCACTGGTGACTCAGGCTGTCGACCAGCTCGCCAAGTCGAAGCCTCACTACGTGCGGTCCGCGCCGAGCTTTGATCTAGGACACCGCGGCGAGTCGGTCAAGGGTGAGGCCACGTTCGCCGACGTGCTCCGCGGCGGTCGGACATGAGCACGGGCAACGAGCGCAACGGATCGACCCGGCGATGGCGCACGGTGCGGGCTCGCGTCCTCCGTCGCGATCCGATGTGCCTGATCGCGCTGGCAGGGTGCACGCGGGTCGCCGTCGAGGTCGACCACATCGTCCCCGTCGCAGCCGGCGGCGCCATGTTCGACCAAGCAAATCTTCAAGGCGCCTGTTTCCATTGCAACCGGGCGAAGGGATCAGGCATCGGCCCCGCCCGGTGCCCGCACCACTGCTCGTGCGGTCGTCTCGCCTGCACCTGGACACCGAGGTCACGCGAGTGGTGATCGACCCGGGGGAGGACCCTCGAACCTCTCGCACGGCCATTCCTCGCCATTGGTCCGGTTTCTCTCCCCACCGTTTTCCAAATGGGTCGTAGTATGGCCCTGTCGGTGTTGCAGGTGGCCTGGATGCCCCTCAGCACCGCGCTAACAGCCCCAGGAGGGCGCCCGTACGGGCCGGTGGCCGTGTCGGTGACCGCTACCCGTTTCCCCTCCTGAGGAGCCTCCAATGGCGCTTTACACCACCACCACGAACACCCGCGGCATTCAGCCCGACGGTTACGGACCGCTCGTCGTTCAACCCTTCATGGCCGAGTCGGTCGCCGCCCAGGTTTCCACCACGGTGACCACCGGGTCGAACCGCTACCGGATTCCGGTCGTCACCGCTGACCCGACTGCAGCTTTCGTCGCCGAGGGTGCAGAGATTCCCATCTCAGACCCGACGCTGGCCGAGCTGACCGTCACCCCGGCGAAGGTCGCCGGCCTGACCATCGTGTCCCGTGAGCTGGCCGACGACTCCGACCCGGCCGCCGCGAACGTCGTCGGCGCCGGCCTGGCAAGGGATATCGCCCGCAGGGTCGACGAGGCTTTCTTCGGCTCCGCGTTGGCTCCGGCACCGTCCGGGCTCGGCGCGCTGTCCGGCGTGCAGACCTACGTCAACGCCTCAGCGTTCACGAACCTGGACTTCGCCGCCGAGGCCATCTCCAAGGCCGAGACGGTGGGCGCTGGGGTGACCGCGTTCGTGACGAACCCGGCGACCGCGTTGGCGCTGGCGAAGGTCAAGCAGGCGACCGGCTCCAACGCTCCGCTGCTCGGTGCCGACCCGACCGCGGCGACGTCCCGCTCGGTGCTCGGCGTTCCGCTGTACGTGTCGGCGTCGGTGGCGGCCAACACCCTGTGGGCGCTGGACCGCTCCCGGGTGTGGCTGGTGCTGCGAGAGGACACCACGGTCGAGGCCGACCGCTCGGTCTACTTCACGTCCGACAGGGTGGCCGTACGCGCGACGATGCGTGTGGGCTTCGGGCTGGTGCACGCGCAGGCCGTGGTCAAGGTGACGACCGTCTGATGGCCGGCACACGTCAAGGAGCAACGCTCAGCTGGTCACGGTTGGCGTGGTGTCTCTGAGCAGTTGTATCGCCGCACCGGTGTTTCTGTGTCGTATCAGACGTTGCGCAACTGGTCAGCAGCCAGCAAGTGGGAAGACGCCGCATGAGTGCCGACCTAGTCGCACGACCTGACGTAGAAGCCGCTGTCCATGTGGAGTCGCGGCGCATCCTCGACGCCATCCGTGACAGCGCCTCATTGGAGGACGTGCGACGGCTGGCTGACCGGGCTGAAGCGTTGCGATTGTTGGCGCGTAAGGCCGGGGTGCAGTTGGAGTTCCAGAACGAAGCTGCCTACGCCCGGCTATGTGCGGAACGGGAGTTGGGTCAGCGGCTAGCAGCCATACCGCGTGACGGACGTGGGCACCCGGTCGAGGGTTCCATCGTGGAACCCTCGTTGGACGAGATTGGTTCCAAGGTCACCCGTCACCGTTGGCAGTCGGTGGCGTCGGTTCCTGGCCCGGACTTCGAGGCCTACGTCGAGACCGTCAACGCGCACCGCCGGGAGGTCGAGGTCACCGGCGGTGCGCGGGGTGGAGCAAAGGTGACAACGTGTCACCTTTGCCCCGACCGTACTCAGGGTCATTGGACAGACGGCGACCTATCTCCCGTTCCGCACATAGCCGGGCGTAGGCAGCTTCGTTCTGGACGGTGAAGGTCAAGGTGCTCGACGGCTGGACTGTCTTCGACGGTCAGCAGCAGCGTGGCGGTGGCGAGCAGCTCGACGTCGACCGCGACCTGGCGGAGCGGTGGGTCGCCGCGGGTTGGGTCGAGAAGGTGGTCAAGGCGCCGCGGAAGCGGTAGAGGTCGGCGTCAACGCCGCCCCCGCCCGGATGGTCATCCCGGGTTTGTGGGGAGCGATGGCAGCGGAGGGTCTTATCCTTTCGGCCCGTTGAACCTGCCAGCGCCGACACGCGCCGGCCGACCCCGGTGGCGCACGTCAACCCTGGGGTCGGCCGGCGCCGCCGTCATTTACGCTCCGCACAAGCACCGTCCTGATACTCCAATTGGAGTATCAGCCACTCGCGCCACGGTGACCCAGCGTGCGGGCGTGTAGGTCGCGGGCCGCTGCTGGGCCCCCTGTTTTGGGGTTGCTCAGCAGGCGACCTGTGTTACGCTTCCCTTAACGTAACGGGGGGTGAGAGGAGGGCAGCAGCATGGCGAACATGGACGCACCTACGGGCGGCGTCCCGCTCACCATCATCACGCCTAATGATGTTCGGGCATCCATCGGCCGCGCCAAGCGGGACCTGGAGAAGGCTGCCGTGGAGATTGTGTGGCAGCTGGAGATGGAGGGTTGGCGCACACTCGGCTACAAGACGTGGTCTGCCATGCGTGAGGCTGAGTACGGGGGCGCGGCTTTCATGGTGCCCGGCAAGCAGGGCTACGCGATGCTCCGCCTTGCGGCTGCTCGCCGGTCACTCCCAAAGGTGAGACGGCAAGATAGCGTCACATGCAAGATGTGCGGGGAAGCCTTTGCGCCGGTTCGCTCGAGCGCCGTCTACTGCTCGAGTGCCTGCCGCCAGCGGGCCTATCGCCAGCGCAGCGGATAGCACGTATATCGCACGGCCACGTTCGCGGCTACCACCAACGCCCGTGCAGCGAGAACCTCAATACCGCAGATGCGGCATTGAGTGTCAGCCTCGTTGGGTCAGGCGTCGTCCAACCACGCCCGTCGTTGCCCGCACTTTGCCCGCACCAGGGTCACAAACGGCCAACACTTGCCAACAGCCGTAAACGGCATAACCGCAGGTCAGAGGAACAATGCCAACACTTGCCAACGGTTGCCGTTCACGCGGGACGAGTTCGAGCTCTACTACGACGTGTGACCTCTGCAAGGCGGCCAAGCTGTGCACACGTCGTTGCGCAGGCTCGGTAGTCCGCAAGACCTGGTCCCAGACGGCGAGGACCACACGGTTCCGCTGCAGGCCCGACGGCCTTGGCCAGGGGAAACCGTTCGCCGCATCCGGGCGGCTGGCTCCGAGTCCTGGCCGCCGTCGGGGAAGCCATCCGCCCAGGTGTTGGTGCCGATTCCAGGCACCATCGAGCCGTACGACCTCGCCAGCACCGATGGCTGGTTCCCAGCAGAGCCGGCTGGCGTTCAGCGGCAATCTTCTCGACTTGCTCCAGCGAGCTGGTCGACCAGCGCCTCCGCGGTAGCCCTTCAGCCACAGGCCGGACCACTCGTTGCCGGTCATCCGCGCTGTCCACCGACGGAGCCGGCTGGAACCTGTGCGCCGGGCAGCCCGGGATCCGGCGCAATCAGGCGACGAAGATGCACAACGGATGGCCTGCGGGGTCGCCGAGGACGTAGAGCGGCTCGCTCTCGTCTTCCGTTCGGTCTAGCAGCAGCCGCGCTCCGAGCGACTCAGCCCGCTCCCGCTGCCGCTGCAACTCCGTGGGGCTCGAAACTGTGAAGTCGAGGTGCATCTGCATCGGGACGTCATGCGTGGGCCACGTTGTCTGCTCCAGACGTTCGACCTCCTGGAACGCCAGCTTGCGGGCACCGTTCGAGTCCACGAGGACGAGCCAGTCGGCATCGTCGTCCTCACCGTCCCCGGGAGGTTCGTCGCCCGGCCGGTACTGCAGTCCCAGGAGCCGCCGATAGAACTCGGCGAGTGCCCGAGCATCGGTGGTGTCGACGGCGGTATGCAGCAGCTGGGGGTACTCAGCCATGATCGCCTCCAATCTTGCGCGCATCCTTCCATCCACCGCGCAGCCATCCGCTTGTCAAGCTGAACCGCGGACGTCCGAGCGTTCTGGAAACGGCCCGTTCATGCCCCAGGAGGTCGCTGAGCAGGAGTCTCAGGTCGGTGCGCTGCGATGCCGAGGTGCCGCAGCGCGTACGACCGCATGAGCCGGTCCCCGGTGTCTCGTGACAGGCCAGCGCCCGTTCGAGAATCGGCACCGCGGTCGCGTGGTCGCAGCGCACGACCGCCCGTCTGAGGCGGGTCAGGTGGCGGCTGGCATCGCGGATTGGGCGGGCACTTGGAGTGGCCCCGGCCGCGTACCTTGTGCGCCGTGGACGTCGCTGGACCCGTACCCGAGCACGTCGTCGAGCAGCCGATCGTCATCGAGAATCGCAAGACGTTGAGCTACCTGCTCTGCGAGGCCGGGGAGCTCGAGCACGGGCTGCTGTGTGAGTACCTGTACGCAGCGTTCAGCCTCAAGCAGCAACCCGACGACGGGCTGCCAGCCGAACGGCTGCCCGACGTCGAACGGTGGCGGTCCGAGCTGCTCAAGATCGCCGGCGAGGAGATGCTGCACTGGGCGCTGGTCAACAACCTGCTGACAGCGATCGGGTCCGCGCCGTTCGTCAGCCGACCCCACATGCCGCACCAGGCCAAGGGCTACCCGCCGGGCGTCCAGCTTGCGCTGTTGCGTTTCGGCGAACAGGCCCTTCGCCACATCGTGTTCCTCGAGCGCCCGGAGGGGATGGACTTGGCGGACGCCGAAGGCTTCGAGCCCGGTCGGGCCGGAAGACCCAGGTGTCACCGCGGGTGCGAACTTCCAGCTCGCCTACCGTTCCAACTTCCTGCTCCCCCACCGAGGGTCGGCCCGGATCCGGTTCCGCGAGCGGCTCGAGGAGACCGCCGACTTCGCTGCAGCGATCGACGCGCCGCCGGAGGTCACGGCCCAGCTCGCTCAGATCGAAGGGCTTCTTCGATCCCTCGGTAACACCCTCGCTCGACACATCGAACCGGTCTGATCCGAGGACAACGGGGCCGGTGGCGCCGTCTGATGCACGGCCGAATTCGGTCGCGGCGCGCAACCGGCCCGTGGCACAGTCGCGGCGTGCCCAGGAACTACTTCGACGAGCTGATAGCCGAGGGGTACGACGAGTCGTCGGCCGACATGTTCGACCCGGCGGTGGTCGACCCCGCCGTGGCCTTCCTCGCCGGTCTGGCTGGAGACGGCCGCGCCCTCGAGCTGGGTATCGGAACCGGGCGGATCGCGTTGCCGCTCAGCCGGCGGGGCGTCGCCGTCCACGGGATCGACCTGTCCCCCGCCATGGTCGCGCGGCTGCTGGCCAAGGCCGGTGCGGAAAGCGTCGGCGTGACGGTCGGCGACTTCGCGAGCACCACGATCGACGAGACGTTCCGGCTGGCATACCTCGTCTACAACACGATCATGAACCTCACCACCCAGGACGAGCAGGTAGCGTGCTTCCGCAACGTGGGCGCGCACCTCGAGCCCGGCGGGTGCTTCGTCATCGAGGTCGGGGTCCCGGCCCTGCAGCGGCTTCCACCCGGCGACACCGTCCGGGCGTTCACCGTGACCCCGACCAGGCTCGGCTTCGACGAGTACGACGTCGCCGCGCAGATCCTCTACTCACACCACTACCGGGTCGTCGACGGCCGGCTGGAGTTCTCCTCCGCGCCCTACCGGTACGTGTGGCCGGCCGAGCTCGACCTGATGGCGCGGCTGGCGGGGATGACCCTGCGGGAACGCTGGAGCGGCTGGCATCGGGAGCCGTTCACCAGCGCGAGCACCAAGCACGTCTCGGTCTGGGTCAAATCGGCCTAGGACGTGGGCGAGAGCGGGCTGGAGCTGGCGCGTCGGTACTACCTGGAGGTGGTAGGGCCGCTGTTGTTGGCCGACTCGCCCGGCCTCGCTCATGCGGGGGCGCGGCTCGGCAGCGGCTCGGACGTCCTCGGCCTCGATGACGGCGTGTCCCGCGACCACGACTGGGGGCTCCGACTGACGGTGCTCGTCGACGCGCACGAGGTCGAACGAGTTGACGCCTTGTTGGAGCGGGCGCTGCCGGAATACTTCGCAGGCTGGCCGACTCGCTTCGCCACGAGCTGGGATCCGGTGGTCCGGCACCGGGTCGAGGTCGACACGCCCGAAGGATTCGCCACCTCCCGCCTCGGCGTGGCGTCCACCGTTTCGCTGGACCCGCTGGACTGGCTCTCGTTGACAGGCCAGGCGCTGCTGGAAGTAACCGCCGGGGCGCTGTACCGCGACACGCACGGCGCAATCAGCGACATCCGCCGGCGGCTGGCCTGGTATCCCGATGACCTGTGGCGTTACGTGGTTGCCGCGGACTGGTCCCGGATCGCCGGGCAGCTGCCGGTGGTCGGCCGGACCGGCCAGCGTGGCGACGACACCGGTTCCCGTGTCCAGATCGGGCACCTTGCCCGCACCATCATGCATCTGGGCTTCCTGCTCGAACGCCGTTGGCCGCCGTACCCGAAGTGGCAGGGAACCGCATTCGCTCGGCTTCCGAAGGTGGGCCGTGCTGCTCCTGCCCTGCGCGCCGCGCTGACCGCGACCACCTGGCAGGACCGCCAGAGCGCCGCCGGCGATGTGCTCAACCACCTCCATGCCGTGCAGCGCACCATGGGGCTCCCCACCGGTTCAGACGCCGTCAGACCGTTCTTCGACCGGCCCTTCCTGGGCGTGACCGACACCGTGGCCGAGCTGTTGACGGACTCGATCGAAGACCCGCGCGTCCGCGCGTTGCCTGCCGGTGTCGGATCCATCGAACAATGGGTGGACAACGTCGAGGTCCTGACCACGCCGCGCCTGCGCCTGGCAGCGGCGGCGGCATGGCGGTCGCTCGTCGGAGGGCCGGTCACCGACGTGTGAGCGCCGACCCTGCGTCTGGGCCCAGGCGGTCGACGTACGCCTTCGCGCGCTTATGGGTGGTCACGGACCGCGGCGACCAACCCGTACGGCGCAAAACCGAGAGCCCGCGCGGGCGAGCTGGGCCGTCGCCGGCCACAGCGGCTGGACCGGCCCGAAACGGGATCGCCTACGCTCACCCACGTGCCCACCCAACTGCAACAGGTCGCCGACGGCGTGCACCGGTACGCCGACGGGCTGGTGAACTGGTACCTCGTCGAGGACGCCGGCGCGCTGCTGCTCGTCGACTCGGGGTGGCCGACCAGCTGGCCCAAGATCGTTGCTGCCGTCGAGTCGCTCGGTCGGACGCCCGGTGACCTCCGCTCGCTGCTGCTCACCCACGGGCACGCGGATCACATGGGGTCAGCCGAGCGGGTACGCACGCAATGGCAGGCGCCGGTACGGGTGCGGGACGCCGAGGTGGGCCGCGTCACCGGCAAGGCGCGCGGCTCGTCGTCGTTCGCCCTCGTACCCAAGCTGCTGCCGCAGTTGCGGCACCCGGCGGCGCTCGGCTTCGTGCTGCACGCGGCCGCCCACGGGTTCATGACCCCGCGCTGGGTCAAGGAGGTGACCCCGTTCGCGGCCGGCGAGACCCTGGATCTCCCCGGCCAGCCGCGTGCGGTGGCGACCCCTGGGCACACGGCCGGGCACACCTCGTTCCTGCTGCCGCAGCGCGGAGTCCTGTTGAGCGGTGACGCGCTGGTCACGCTCGACGTCCTGACCCGCGCCCGGGGTCCGCGGCTGCTGCCCGACGCCCTCACCGACGACCCGCAGACGGCCGTCAGCTCTCTTGGGGCGCTGGAGCCGCTGGACGCCACAGTGATCCTGCCCGGCCACGGCGATCCGTGGCACGGCTCGCCGCACGACGCGGTGGCGCAGGCGCGGGAACTCGCCGCCTGAGCGCGCCCTACTGGTCCCAGCGCAGCAACGCCGCCACGCCATCGGGGGGCAGCAGCGTCGGCCCGGCGGTGACCACGTCCGCACTGGTCAGCGCGGCGGCGGCGATCAGGGCGAGGTCGCGGCGCTGGGGCTGCGCGGTCGGCAGCGCAAGACCGGGGTGGGACTCCGGGTCGACTTCGCCCTCACGTGCCTGCTCCGGGTTCAGCAGCAAGGTGTCCACCTGGCCGCGTACGAAGGCGTCGATCACCGCATCGGTCCCGACCGCGACCGCCTCGTCGCGGCCGCGCCGTTGCTCGAACTCCCGCAACACCGCGAGGCGGCGCTCGGTGACGACGCCTCGAACCGCCTCGCGGACCGCCTCGTCCAGCGACTCCCGTGACGCCCCCTCGGCCCTGCTGCCGGCCTCGATCTCGATCAGGCTCTCCGAGGCCCGCCCGCCCAGTGCCTCGGAGATGTTCTTGCGGGCGTGGACGTCACCTGCGAGGACGACGACGCTCAGCCCGTGCGCGACGTGCGTTTGGATCTCGTCGGCCACCTGAGCGGCGTTGCGCCGCCAGACCTCCTCGGTGCCGCGCTGCGCATGCCCCTCCGACGGGTCACCAGTCGCCACCTTGTGGAGGTACATCGTCTGCCCGTGCACCTCTTGCCGCTCGACCGGCTGTTCCGCGAACGCCTGGTAGAGCTCCAGGTCGGCGCCTTCTCGGTCCGCGATCACCAGCAGCACCGGCACCGCGCCGTCTTGCAGCGCGAGCCAGGTGGTGAGATCGGGCAGGTCGCCGTACGCTACGACGCCGGGCTCGACGTGGTCGTGGACCACCTCGTCGACCCGCACGTCCCGCCCGGAGGCGACCACCAGCCGGCTGACCGCCCCGGAGGCGTGCGTCGGTTCGGTGAACAACGGCTCGATGGCGTCGAGCGTCGTTTCCGGAGCGCCCTGCTCGGCCAGCAGCTCGCGAGCACTGCGCCACCGAAGCTCGACCTGTCGAGCTCCGTCCTCGCTGTCGCGGCTGGCGTCCAGCAACACGGTGGTCACCGGCTCGCCGCCGGCGTACAGCTCGCTGAAACGATCCAGCCGCACCGGTAGCCTCCCTCGTACGTCGGGGGCAGATGCTACCGGCGAGGGCGGCGACGGCCGTACCCCGCTACCGCTGAGAGGACTCGGATGGCCGACGCGGTGCTGCTCGATGTCGACGGGACCCTGGTCGACACGGTCTATCTGCACGTCGCGGCCTGGCACCGCGCGTTCCTCGATCACGACATCGTCGTCCCGTGCGCACGCCTCCACGCGGGAATCGGCATGGGCGGGGACCGCTTCGTGGCCTGGGTAGCCGGCGACGACGTGGAACAGCGGTGCGGTGACTCGCTGCGAGCGCGCTGGGAAGAGGTCTTCGACACCCAGCTGGATCAGATCCGGCCCACCAACGGAGCCGCCGAGCTGGTGCGCACGCTCAAGGAGCGGGGCTGGCTGATCGCGTTGCCGTCCTCGGGCAAGGACAAGCACCTGGAGGCGGCCCGCGAACAGCTCGGTGTCGACGACTGCATCGACGCCATCGTGACGTCAGACGACGTGGAGCGCTCGAAACCAGATGACGACATGCTGCAGGTGGCAACCGAGCGGATCGGCGCCGGCAGCCCCGTCCTCATCGGTGATGCTCCATGGGACGCCGAGGCGGCCGGCAAGGCGGGCATGCCGGTGGTGCTGGTGCGTACCGGTGGGTTCTGCGACGCTTCCCTGCGCGAGGCGGCGGGAGCGGACACGCCGATCTTCGACGACCCGGCGCAGCTGTTGGAGCACCTGGCCGAGACCCCGCTGGGCAGCCGCTGACCGTGGGGCCGGCGCTGGTCGGGCGACGCTGGGCTCAGGCCTCGCGCCAGCCGTCGGCCTCGTCGTGGCCGTGTGCTGACATGCTCGTCAGCCCACCGTCGACGACCCACGACGTCGACGTCACGTACGACGAACGCGGCGACGCCAAGAAGGCGATCACCGACGCCACCTCGTTGACGTGACCGGCCCGGCCGAGGGGGTTCCCGGGCCGTCGGATCGCGTACGCATCCGCCTCGTCCTGGCCTGTCATCGAGGTGGCGATCTCGCCGGGCGCCACGGACACGACCGTGATGCCGTGCTCAGCCAGCTCCAGCCCCAGCACCTTGCCGAACATCCCCAGCCCGGCCTTTGCGGCGCAGTACGGCGCCGAACCAAGCCTCGGCACGTGCTCGTGCACGCTCGTCACGTTGATGATCCGGCCCCCCACGCCGGCGTCGATCATTACGCGGGCGGCTCGCTGGGCGCACAGGAAGGGCCCGTCCAGGTCGGTCGCCAGCACCTCGCGCCAGCTCTCGTACGACATGTCGACGGCCCGCCCCGACCACCCGGTGCCGGCGTTGTTGACGAGCACGCCGAGGCCACCCAGCTGGCCGGCGAGCTCGTCGACGCAGGCACCGGCGTCCCTCGACGCGAGCTCCTGGCGGGTGACGAAGCAGCGTTGACCTCGCTGCTCGACCTCGGCACCGGTCGCCATCGCACCGGCCTCGTCGCTGTGGAAGGTGATGCCCAGGTCGAAGCCCTCGTCGGCGAGCAGGCGAGCCGTCGCCTTGCCGATGCCGGAGTCCGCGCCGGTGACCACGGCGATCCGGGGATAGTGCCCGCTCATCGTCTGCCCTTCGGTACGCCGGTCAGGGCCCGCCGTACCCGGCGACGGACCCGGCAAACCAGCGCCTCACAAACGCCGCAGCCTGGCATGTGCCAGCGCGGCTCGGGCGGCGTTGGAGCCGGGGCCTCCGTGCACTCCCCCGCCCGGGTGGGCGGACGCGGAGCCCAGGTACAGCCCCTTGACCGGTGTCTCCGCCCGACCGAGACCGGGGACCGGGCGGAAGATCAGCTGCTGGTAGAGCGACGATGTGCCTCCGTTCAGCGCCCCGCCGACCAGGTTCTCGTCGCGCTCTTGGAGTTCCAGCGGCCCGAGGATCCGCCGCGCGGTCACCCGTTGCGAGAAGCCGGGGGCGTACCGCTCGACCCGGGCCTGCATCCGGTCGGCCATCCGCTCGCAGTCCGAGGAGTCCCAGGCGCCCCGGATGCCCTCCTCCCCGGCGTCCTCCCGGACCCGCTGCGGGACGTGGGTGTACGCCCACGCCGACTCGGTGCCGGCCGGGGAGCGGGTTGGGTCGGTGGTGGTCATCTGCCCGAGCAGCAGCATCGGCTGCGACGGGATCACACCGGTGCCTATCTGGGTGGCGGTGCCGGCCAGGTGCCCCATCGACTCGGTGATGTGCACGGTGCCCGGGGCGCGCTCGGGCGCGCCGGCCCATGGGATGGGCCCGTTCAGCGCCCAGTCGACCTTGACCGTGCCCGGATCCCACTCGAACCGGGCCATCCGCCGGCACAACACGGCCGGCAGGTGCTCCCAGCCCACGAGCCCGCCGTAGAGATGCGGGGCGACCACGTCGGCCACCACGGCGTGGCGGGCAGCGACCATCCCGCCGTCGTCGGTCTCCACCCCGATCGCTCGATTGTCCCGGACGAGGACTCGGCGGACGTGCTCCCCGCAGCGCAGCGTTCCGCCGGCGGCGGTGAACCGGTCGGCCAGAGCGGTGGCCAGCCTCGAGGCCCCACCCTCGGGTACCGGCCAGCCGACCTCGTGGCCGAGCATGCACAGCAGCCACCCCATCAGCCCCGAACCGGGTGCCTCGGGCGGGATGTCGGCGTGCGTGGCGCTGCCACCGACGAGCAGCCGCGCCGCGGCGCCGCCGAACCGGTTGCCCAGCCACTGCGCCGACGAGACCAGCAGCTGGGCGACCGAGAGCCCCCCGGCGCCGGGCAGCCGGCGCAACATGCCAAGACCATGACGTACGGGCGGGAACGGGGTGAGCAGGGCGCCCAGCAGCGAGGGGGCGATCCGATCCCACACGTCCACCAGCGCCAGCCAGGTCTCGCCGTCACCAGGCGTGGACCGCTCCAGCGCGGAGGCGGTCTCGACGGGGTCGCGGAACAGCAACGCCCATGACCCGTCGGCGAACGGAGTTCCCACCACCGCGGGGGCGTGGCGCCAGACCAGCCCGTGGTCTTCCAGCCGCAGCCGCCGCATGGTCGGCGAGGCGGCCGTGAGCGGGTAGAACGAGCTGAAGGTGTCGTGGACGAACCCGTCGCGGACCGTCCTGTCGCTGTGAACGGCGCCGCCGACGTGTGGCTGGGCCTCCAAGACCAAGACGTCCCAGCCGCCGTCGACGAGCAGGTTGGCGGCGACGAGCCCGTTGGGGCCGGATCCGATGACGACGGCGTCGTACCCGCGGGACTCGCCTCGCGCTCCGGCCACCGACGTCCCCTCTCTCTTGCGGGTATGGTTCCCCGTCCCCGGCCAAGCACGCCTGCGCCGACGCATCGGGCTGCTCGTCATGGGGTACCACGCTGCCATGAGCACTACCACCCGCGACATCGACGCCACCCCCGAGCAGGTCTTCGCCGTACTCTGCGACGGCTGGACCTACGCATCCTGGGTCGTCGGTGCGTCCCGAATCCGTGAGGTGGACGCCGACTGGCCGGCGGTCGGGTCCCAACTGCACCACTCCGTCGGTGTCTGGCCGGTGCTGATCCACGACAGCACCGAGGTCGAGGACGTGTCCCGGCCCCGAATGCTGCAGCTGCAAGCCCGGGCCTGGCCGAGCGGTGTGGGCAGGATCCGCCTGGACATCGAGCCGTACGGCGACGGCTGCCGGGTCGTCATGAGCGAGAACATCGTCGCCGGCCCCGCCCGCTTCCTCCCCGCGCCGGTCGAGAACGCGTGGCTGAACTGGCGGAACACCGAGTGTCTGCGGCGACTCTCCTACCTCGCCGAGCGTCGTGACCGGCAATGAGCGGTATTTCCTGAGACAATGGTGAAAGGCCCACGTAGGGATGGGCGGCGATCACTGTGATCTGGAGCCGGGAGGCACCTTCATGAGTAGTACCGCTAGAGGTATGAGCACCGCGGGCCGACCCCTCGTCTGCCTGCTCGCCATGGTGGTTGGCGTTGTCTTTCTCCTGGTCGGGATCCTGGGCTTCATTCCGGGTATCACCACCAACTACGGGGACATGACTTTCGCCACCGACAGTTCCAAGGCTCAATTGCTCGGCATCTTCCAGGTGTCGATCCTGCACAACATCGTGCACCTGCTGTACGGCGTCGCCGGACTGGCGATGGCACGAGTGGCCGCCCAGGCCCGCACCTACCTGCTGGGCGGTGGCGCTGTCTACCTGGTGCTGTGGCTGTACGGACTGATCATCAACGAGGACAACGGCAGCGCCGCGGACTTCGTGCCCCTCAACACCGCAGACAACTGGCTGCACTTCTTCCTGGGAGTCGGCATGATCGGCCTCGGGCTCGTCTCCGGACGGACCGCAACCACCGGCGCCTGACAGCGCCGCCGGCTGACCTCTCCGAATCCAGCGCGCTCTCACCGCCTCAGGTGAGAGCGCGCTGGATTAGCTTCCGACCCGTTCACCGCCGCCCCTGCTCAGCGGCTGAGGCAAGTCGGCGGCGCACCGCGGAGAGCACCTCCGCCTCGCCCAGCCGGGCCAACGCCGGGTCGATCTCATCACCCCACGGGTCGCCTCGGCCCCACCCACGCCACATCACGGTGTGCGGTGCTCCTGCGGGAGGACCCCACAACTGCGGTGGCGTCGGCCCGAAAAGCACCACCGAGGGGGTGCGGTAGGCGGTGGCCAGGTGAGCGACACCGGTGTCGCCACTCAACACCAACCGAGCCGCCGCCACCAGCGCGGCCAGCTGCGTCAGCGTGGTCCTGCCGGCCAGGACGGCCGTCGGGGCGAGCCCGGCGCCGGCGGCCACCCGTCCGGCCAGTTCGCGCTCCTTCGACCCCCCGGTCACCACGACCCGGAAGCCGTCGGCGGCGAGCGCCCTCGCCACCGCGGCGTACCGTTCCGGACGCCACTGCCGGGACCGGTGCGCCGCGCCGGGGTGGACGACGACCGCGTCGCTGACCGGTGGCCGCCGCGGTGGCGGTGTGAGATCCACGGCGTCGGCGTCGGCGTCGAGGCCGAGCACCTCGCGCACCAGCCGGCACCAGCGCTCCCGCTCGTGCTCACCGTCGCGCCACGCCGGCCCCCGCGTCCCCGTCTCGGGGCACCCGAAGGCGACCCAACGGCGTGATCGCAGTGCCCCAAGTACTCGATGGCTCTGCGGCCCCCGTCCGTGCAGGTTCACCGCCATCTCGACGGGACGAGGTGCGTACGAGAGCGGCCGCAGACCCGCGCAGTCGGTGACCTCGTCGACGAGCCGGTCCGGTTGCAGCAGCGGCTCCTGCCACCGTGGCGCGGCCAGCACGATCCGGTGGTGCGGCAGCCCCGCCCGCAGCGCCCGCAGCGCCGGTACGCCTGCCAGCAGGTCACCGAGCCCGAGCGCGCGCAGGGCGACCACCGTCCCCGGCGCCCCGCTCAGGGCCAAGACCCCTCCACCGAGGGGGTCACCACCAGCTCGCGGACCTCGCAGCCGGCCGGCTGGGACAGCGCGAACACCACGGCGGCGGCGACGTCTCGCGGGCGGTTGAGCTTGGCGTCCGGTCCCGGCTTGTACTGCTCGTCGCGCCCGTCGAAGAACGGTGTCTGCATCCCCCCGGGGATCAGCAACGTCACTCCTACCTGGCCGGCGGTCTCGGCCGCCAGGGCACGGGTGAAGCCGACCACGCCGAACTTGGAGGCGCAGTAGGCCGTGGCGTCGCTCACCGCCCGCAGACCCAAGGTGGAGGCCACGGTCACGACCCGGCCGCCTCGCCGGCGTAGGTCGGGCAGTGCCGCCCGCACCACCGCGGCGGTGCCCAGCAGGTTGACCAGCACCACCTCGTCCCACTCCCTTGCGGGGACGTCCTCGAGACGTCCGCACGAGTCGATGCCGGCGCAGGTCACGACGGCGTCGATGCCCCCGGTGCGCTCCGACACCGACCGCACCACCTGGTGGGTGCGCTCCCGGTCGGCGAGGTCGACGGTCTCCGACTCGATCTCGGAGTCCGCAGCGACCCGGTCGAGCACCACCGGCCGGCCTCCCGCCTCTGCCACGGCTCGGGTCACGGCGGCGCCCAGGCCGGACGCTCCTCCGGTGACGAGCACCGTTCCCAGGTTCATGTGCTGATCTCCCTTCGCGAAGCCATGGTCGTCGTCGACGCCTCGGGCCGGGCCGCCGACGTGGCGGCTGACCGCACCAGCGAGGTGGTGGAACGGCCCGCGACGTAGGGCAGCACCACCGCCTGCCCGCCCCAGGACCGCAGCGTGACCGCCTCCGGGAGCTCCGTGCCTGCGTAGTCACCGCCCTTGGCCCAGACCTGGGGCCGTAGCCGGCGGAGCACCTCCTGCGGGGTGTCCTCGGCGAAGACCGTCACCGCGTCGACACACGACAGCTCCTGCAGCACCCGGGCCCGGTCCGCGGCCGGCACCAGCGGGCGCCCGGGCCCCTTGAGCCGGCGGACCGAGTCGTCGGAGTTGAGGCAGACCACCAGGCAGTCACCAAGGCTGCGGGCCGCGCGCAACGTGGCGACGTGGCCGGCGTGGAGCAGGTCGAAGCACCCACCGGTCGCGACGACCACGCCGCCCCGGCCGCGAACCGCTGCCACCATCTCGGTCACCGGCTCCGGTGCGGCGTCCCCAGCCTCGCGTCCGGGTCCTGCCGCGAACGCCGCCGCACCGCCGCCGGCCACATGGGCAGAAGCTGACTGCACCGCCGCCTGCACCGCCTCGCTGAGCACCAGGCCGGACCCGAGCGCAACCGTCGCGGTGGCCGCGAAGCGGTCGCCCGCACCGCACGGGTCGCCGGTCGCGACGGCGGGCGCCGGGATGAGCGCCGGCGTGCCGGCGCCGTACGACAGCAGGGCCCCGCGGCTGCCGAGGGTAACCGCGACCGCCCGACATCCCCAGGCGGCCACCAGCCCCTCAGCCAGCCTCGTCACTGCTGTCAGGGACGGATCGGTGGCCGCGGGCAGGCCGTGTTGTCGCGCGAACGACTCCGTTTCGCCGAGGTTCGGTGTGACCAGCGTGGTGCGGGCCACCGGAGCGGTCCCTCGCGGGTGCGGGTCCCACACCACCGGTACGCTCGCCGCCCGCTCCGTGAGCAGCCCGCGCACCGCCGGAGCGGCGGTCGCTCCCCTCCCGTAGTCGGAGACCAGCACGGTAGTGGCCCGGCGCAGCGCCGCTACGGCCGCCTCGGTCACGCCGGAGACGGCTGCGGTGCGATCCCCACTGTCGAGGCGCAGCAGCGTCTGTCCGCCGGACCGGATCCGCCGCTTGGTCGCGGTCGCGGTGCGTGTCGGTAGCGCCACGACGCTCACCGCGGGCTCGAGCAGTGCCGCCAGTCGGCGGCCGTCCTCGTCGTCGCGCAGTGGCGCCACCAAGATCACCTCGTGACCGTCGGCGGCGGCCATCGCGGCAGCCAGGGCCGCTCCTCCCGGTCGGGGCCGCTCGCGCATCTCGTCGAGCACGGGCACCGGCGCGTCGGGGCACAACCGGGCGACCCGGCCGTCGACGTCGACGTCGAGCACGGCGTCCCCGACGACGACCAGCGGCCCGCTCACGACCGGCTCCCGAGCCCGGCCGGGGCGCGGGCGGCCGGGACGTCGGCGGCGATGACGGCGCGGTCGAACGCGGCGCACACCAGGTGCACCGCGACGAGGTGCAGCTCCTGGACCGTTGCGGCCGACTCGGCGGTGGAAGCGAGCACCTCGTCGGCGGCCGCGGCCAGCGGGTTGGGGAGGGGCCCGGTCAGCGCCCACACCAGCAGCCCGCATGCTTGTGCCCGCCGCGCGGCCGCGACGACGTTGGCGCTGCGCCCGCTGGTCGACAGCACGACCAGCACGTCACCCGGTCTGCCGTGGGCTTCCACCTGGCGCGCGAAGAGCTCACCGGGCGGGTAGTCGTTGATGAGCGCGGTGAGGCTCGAGGTCTCGGCACTCAGGCAGAGCGCCGAGAACGGTCCGCGTTCGTCTCGATAGCGCCCCACCAGCTCCGCGCACAGGTGCTGGGCCTGCGCGGCGCTGCCGCCGTTACCGGCGGCCAGCAGCCGGCCGCCACCGCCGAGCACATCGGCGAGCTGTTGTCCCCAGCCGGTGGCCGTGTCGACGCAGGTGTCGAAGCCGTCCAACGCCCGGCGCAGCGCCCGCAGGTGATCGCGGCCGTAGGGCAGCGGGTCGTGGCTCATCGTGCGGCTCCGGCCGGAGTCGCCGCACGCTCGGTGAGGCTGACGTAGACCTGCTCGGTCTCGGCGGCGACCTGTGACCATCGGTAGTGCCGACGCACCCGAGCGACCCCTGCCGCGCCGTACGCCACGCGCCGCGCCGGATCACCCAGCAGCCTGCGCAGCACCCGGGCAAGCGCGTCGGGGCGGCGCGGGGGGACCAGCTCCCCCGTCACCCCGGGGACGACCGTGTCCAGCAGCCCTCCCACCGCCGACCCGACGACGGGCCGGCCGCTGGCCATCGCCTCGAGCGGTACGAGCCCGAACGGCTCGTACCAGGGCACCGCGATCACCACGTTCGCGCCCGCAAAGACCGCGGGCAGGTCGGCGCGACCCACCCGACCGAGGAAGTGCACCCGCTCGGCGACGCCGGCCGCTCGCGCGTGGGCTCGCAACCGTCGCACCTCCGGGTCGAGGCTGAGCGCGTCGTACGACGGGCCGCCGGCCACGACCAGCTCGGTGCCCGGCAGCCTGGCCATCGCATCCACGACGTCGGCGATCCCTTTGCGCTCGACCAGCCGCCCGACCGTGAGCAGCCGGTTTCCGGCAGCCGGTGGGGGTGTCGGGGCGAACCGGTCGACGTCCACGCCGCAGGGGACCACGCTGACGCGGGAGGCGGGCAACCCCAGTGCGACCAGCTCGCGCAACTCGTCGCTGCAGGTCGCGATCACGTGGTCGACGGCACGGCAGAGCCGCTGCTCCACCGAAACCCGTTCCGCCGGGCTGGTGTCACCGGCGCCCTGGTGGCGCCGCTTGACCGAACCGAGGGCGTGGAAGGTCTGCACGACGCGAAGGCCCAGTGGCCGGGCCGCCCAACAGGCGGCGGCCCCGCTCATCCAAAAGTGCGCGTGGACCAGATCGGGTGGCTCCCGCGACCAGCGGGCCGCCAGCTGACGGGCGAACGCCGGCATGTGGGGCCACAACTGGTCGCGGGGGACCTCGCTCGGCGGCCCGGCCGGCAGGTGCTCGACGAGATAGCCCTGCGGGGCCCGAACCCTGGTCGCCAGGTCCGAGTCGTCGCGGCGGGTGAAGACGGTGACCTCGTGCCCGCAGGCCACCAGCTGGGCGGAGAGCGCGGCGACGTGGACGTTCTGGCCGCCGGCGTCGATGCCGCCGACCGCTGCGAGCGGGTTGGCGTGCTCGGACACCATGGCGATCCTCACGGCAGCACCTCCTGCAGCCTCCGGTCGCAGCCTTCGAGCGGAGGCGGTGGATGTCCACACAGCCGGTGAACAGCCTCCACCACCGCGGCCGCGGACACCGAGCCAAGACAGGGGTGACCGGCAACCGGGCAGGTCCGCGCTCGGGTGTCGCGGCACGCAGCCTGCTGGTCGCCGAGCACGACCCGCGGGACGCGGTACGGCGCCCACCTGATCGCCGGGACGGTCGGGGCGAACAGCGAGACCACCGGGGTTCCGACCGCCGCCGCCAGGTGGGCGGGACCGGTGTTCGCGACGACGACGGCGCCCGCCCGGTCCAAGACTGCCGCCAGCCGGTCGAACGACGTGGCACCGGCCAGGACGAGACCGACACCGCCGGCGGCCTCGTCGCAGAGCTCCCGCTCCACCGTCGTACCGGTCACCACGACCCGCCAGCCCTCACGCGCCAACCGCTGCGCGGTCTCGGCGAAGCGCTGCGCCGGCCACGCGCGTGCCGGCACCGACGTCCCGGGGTGGAGCACGACGTACGGGTCGGTACCGACCAGGTCGTCGACGTCGGGAAGCGGGCGCCGGACCCGCAAGCCCCCGTCGTCTCCGGGCGGGAGGCAGAAACCGGCGGCCGCCGCCAGCGACAGCCCGCGCTCGGCCTCCGGGATGTCCTCCTCGACCCGATGCCGCAGATCCAGCAGCGATCCCGGGTAGTCCACGCTGACGGCCCCGACCCAGGGCACACCGGCCATCCGGAGCACGAGGGCGGTCGGCAGGGGCGACTGGTGGAACGAGGTGAACACCAAGGCGGTGTCGAAGCGGCGTGCTCGCAAGACGTCGACGAGCCGCTCGACCTCCTCGGGCACCAGCTGCGGGGGGCGGGCATCGATCCACGGACAGCGCCACTCCAGCACCTCGTCGACGCCTGGCAGCAGCCTGCCGGCGGCGGCGCCGCTGGGGCCGGCGAGCAGCACCAGCCGCTGCGAGCCGTGCCCGAGCGCTCGCAACGCCGGACCCGTGAGCAGCACGTCACCGGCGTTGTCCGGCCGGACTGCCAGCACCCGCGGGTTCACGCCGCACCGTCCAGCAGCCATCCGACCGCCGACCCCAGGTCCGCGAACACATGTTGTGCCGCGCTCACCTCGGTGGCGCGGGTGTCGGGCGTCGGCACGAGCACTCCGGTCGCACCAGCGGCCTCCGCCGCCTCGACGTCGGACCCGATGTCGCCGATCACGGCACAGCGCTCCGGCGGCACGTCCATCCGGGAGCAGGCGTCCTTGACCAGACCCGGCGCCGGCTTGCGGCAGTCGCAGCCCTCGTCACGACCGTGCGGACACACCAACCAGATGTCGAACGGCCCGAGCAGCTGCTCGACCCTATGGTTCACAGCGGCCAGCTGGGCCGCAGTGACCCGGCCGCTGGCCACACCGGACTGGTTGGTCACCACACCCGTCCGCACTCCGGCCGCACGCAACCGGCACAGCGCCTCGCGCGCTCCGGGAACCGGCTCGACCAGCCCTGGGTCGGCGTTGTACGGCACGTCGTCGACCACGGTGCCGTCCCGGTCGAACAGCACCAGCTCCGGCGGCCCGTGCCATGGGCGCGCGCTGCGGTGCCGCCACAGCCCCCGCGCGGTGTGCCAGGTGGCCGCTGGCGGGATCGCCAGGCTGGTGAGCAGCATCCGCCGAACCTCGGCGGGATCTCGCGGGCCGGGGAGGAGCCGGGTGGCGGCGAACTCCGCCACGCCGCTGACCCACCCGGCCGTCGCCGCCAGGGTCACGCGATGACGACCGGTCGCGGCGGCGGCCAGCGCGGTCCCCGCCGCCACGGTGATCGCGACGTGTCGCCTCCGGCGCCCGGACGCCGCCCCGGCCCGTTCCCGCCAGTGCCGGCCGTGGCGGCGGCGCATCAGCACGTCGTCGGCGTTGCCCGCCTGCTGGCGCAGGCTGACGTAGTCGTCGCTGGGGCGCACCGGGTGACTGATCCGGCGGCTGCCGGTCACCAGCTGCCCACCAGCGGCGAGGACGCGCAGGCCGAGGTCGGCGTCCTCGCGATACGCCCGCGGGAAGCGCTCGTCGAAGCCACCGACGGCACGCAGTGCGTCCCGCCGGTACGTCATGTCCGCGGTGATCCACCGGGCGCTCGCCAGGCCGGCCGTCGCCCGCTCCCAGTCGGTCGGCCGCCGGTTCGCGGGCAGGGGCACTCGTACTCGCCCCTGGGTCCCGGCGACCCGGTCACCGGCCGCGGCGATGTCCGCGTGCAGCCGCCCGTACCAGTCCGGGTCGGGCACCACGTCGTCGTCGAGGAAGCTGACCCACGGCGTGCGGGCGTGGCGCCACCCCACGTTGCGGGCGCCCGCCGGCCCGACCCCCCAGGAACGGACCACCAGCAGCCCGAGCAGGCGGTCCCGGTGTGCGCTCAGGTCGAGTGGCTTCCCGCCGGGCCGGTCGTCGACGACCACTACGGCTTCCGGGCGGGGACCGTCGGCCGCTGCCAGCGCCTCGAGCAGCGTGGCCAGCGAGGGCCGGCCAACGGTCGGGACCACGACGGTCGTGGCGAGCGAGGCCATCACGTGACCGCCGGACGGCGCACCACGAACGGCCCGATCGCGAGCATGTCGATCGGGGCGGACCCGAAGCATTCCAGCGCGTCTCGCGGGTCGTCGACCATCGGCCGGCCCGCGGTGTTGAGGCTGGTGTTGACCACCACGGGGATCCCGGTTCGCCGTTCGAAGGCGGTGAGCATCTCCGCCACCAGCGGCTCGTCGGCGGGATCGACGGTCTGCACCCGGGCGGTGCCGTCGACGTGGACGACCGCGGGGATGCGCTCGCGCCAGCGTGGGTCGACGTCGTGGACGAACAGCATGTACGGCGACGGCAGCGGCCCGCGGGGGAAGATGTCGCGGGCCCGCGCGGCCAGCACCATCGGGGCGACCGGCCGGAACTGCTCGCGGCCCTTGACGTCGTTGAGCCGTTCCAGGTTGGCGAGATGGCCGGGGTGCGCGAGCAGCGAACGGTGCCCGAGAGCGCGCGGACCGTACTCGCTGCGTCCCTGGAACCAGGCGACCACGCCGTTGCCGGCCAGGCAGGAGGCGACCTCGTCGGCGAGGTCGCGCGGTCGCTGGTAGGGCACCCGGGCCGTGGTCAGCCAGGCCTCGATCTCGTGCTCACCCCACCCGCGACCCAGGTCGACGCCCGGCATCGGTGCGGTGACGTCGCCTTCGCTGCGGGCAACGTGCAGGGCACCGCCCAGGGCCGTCCCGGCGTCACCGGCGGCAGGCTGCACCCACACCTGGCGGTACGGGCCCCGCTCGGCCAGGCGGCTGTTGGCGACACAGTTCAGCGCCACCCCACCGGCGAGGGTCAGCGTCTGGCTGCCGGTGCGCTCGTGCAGCCAAGCCGCCAGCTCCAGCAGCACCTCCTCCAGCCGCAGCTGCAGGCTGGCCGCGAGATCGGCGTGGTCCGCGGTCCACTCGTCGTCGGCCGACCTCGCCTTGACCAGGCTCGACCAGTCGACCGGCTCGGTGCGAAACCCGCCGTCCCCGGTGGTTCGGATCGCCGCTCGCAGCTCGGGCGCGAAGCGCGGGGTGCCATACGATGCCAGCGCCATCACCTTGTACTCGTCGCTGCTGCGCAGGAAGCCGAGGTGCTCGGTGACGTCTTCGAACACCAGGCCGAGGGAGTGCGGCAGCGCCTGGCTGGCCAGGATCTCCAGTTCCCCGTCGTCGTAGTGCCCGGCCAGGTGACTCACCGCCTCCCCCCGGCCGTCGAGCACGAGCACGTCGGCGGCCGCGTGCGGCGACCCCAGCGCCGCCGAGGCGGCGTGGGCGACGTGGTGCGGCACGTACCGGACCCGCCCGGGATCCAGTCCCGGCAGTGCTGTGGCGAGGAACCCCGGTGCCGTCCGCGCGTAGTCCAGCCGCAGGTGGTCCCACGGGTCGACCAGCCCCATGTCCTCGGCCGGGCGGGCGAGCTCGGGGTCGAACGAGTACGCCACCGCGTCCAGGTCGGCGGCATCCAGACCGGCCTCGGCGAGGCACCAGCGGGCCGCCTGCTCCGGCAGCTCCCAGGCCGAGAACGGCACCGGGCGCTTGCCGTGCTTGCGCCGGCTGAAGCGCTCCTCCTCGCCCGCCGCCACGGTCTCGCCGTCGACGACCAGCGCGGCGGCGGGATCGTGGAAGATCGCGTTGATGCCGAGGACCTTCACCACCCACTCCTCCTTCTGTGTCGACCGTGGACGGTGGTTCAGCAGTGCCCCGTTCGAAGAAGGAGAAACGCTTCTACCCGGAGAAGCGTTTCTCCTCGTGCTCGAGCGCATGAAGGGCAGCGGTTGAGGGCACCCGTGCTCGCGTGCGGATCGCGGTCATCGGGACGGGCTACCTGGGGGCTACCCACGCCGCCTGCCTGGCTGCCCTCGGGCACGACGTCGTCGGCGTCGACTCCGACCCCGACCGGGTCGCGGAGCTGGCGGCCGGGCGGTTGCCGTTCCACGAGCCGGGTCTGCCGGATCTGCTTCGCGGCGGGGTCGGCTCGGGTCGGCTGCGCTTTTCCCAGCGGGTCGAGGCCGCGGTCGGCGCGCAGGTGCACTTCATCTGCGTGGGGACTCCGCAACGCCCGGGCGGGCACGACGCAGACCTGTCACACGTGTGGGACGTCGTCGAGCAGCTGGGCCCGCTGCTGGACCGCCCCTGCCTGGTCGTCGGCAAGTCCACCGTCCCGGTCGGCAGCGCCGCTCGGATCGGCGACCGGCTGGCGCAGCTGTGCCCGGCGGGGGGTGCCGTCGAGGTCGCGTGGAACCCCGAGTTCCTGCGCGAGGGGCATGCGGTCGACGACTCGATGACGCCGGATCGGTTGGTGTTCGGCGTACGCAGCGACGAGGCCGACCAGGTGCTGCGCGAGGTCTACGCCCCGCTGGTGGCGCGTGGCGTTCCGGTGGTGCGGACGGACCTGGCCACGGCCGAGCTGGCCAAGGCATCCGCCAACGTCATGCTGGCCACCCGGGTGTCGTTGATGAACCTGCTGGCCGAGGTGTGCGAGGTCGCCGAGGCCGACGTCGGTGACCTGATCGAGGTGCTGGGCCACGACGCCCGCATCGGCCCGCTGTTCCTGAGACCCGGGATCGGTTACGGCGGTGGCTGCCTGCCCAAGGACACCCGGGCATTCATCGCCCGGGCCGCCGAGCTCGGCGTGGTCGAGTCGGCGGGGCTGCTGCACGAGGTGGACGCGCTGAACATGCGCCAGCGGGCCCGCACCGTCGACCTGGCGTTGGCGCTGGCGGCCCGGCCGCCGGGAGAGGCGCGGGTGGCGGTGCTCGGCGCCGCCTTCAAGGCGGGGTCCGACGATGTCCGCGACTCCCCGGCGCTGGACATCGCCCACACCCTGCACCTGCAGGGAGCCCGGGTGCACGTCTTCGACCCAGCAGCGCTCGGCAACGCCCGCCGAGCACGCCCCGAGCTGTCGTACGCGCTCTCGGTCGAGGACGCCTGCCGGGGTGCCGACGTGACGCTGGTGCTCGCCGAGTGGGACGAGTTCGCCGGCATCGACCCGGTGTCGCTGGCCGACCTGGTGCGGGCCCCCCGGGTCCTCGACGGTCGGCTCGCACTGGACGCGGACAAGTGGCGGGCCGCCGGCTGGCTGGTGCACGCACTGGGCCGGGGCACCCGGTGAGCCAACGGATCCTGATCTGGCACGTGCACGGGTCATGGACGACCTCGTTCGTGACCGGCCGACACGAGTACGTGCTGCCCGTCACCTCCGACCGCGGCCCCGACGGGCGGGGGCGCGCTCGCACCTGGGACTGGCCGCCGAACGCGGTCGAGCGGACCCCGGCGCAGCTGCGGGAGACCGACCTGGACCTCGCCGTCCTGCAGCGCCCGCATGAGCTGGACCTGGTCGCGCAGTGGACCGGGCGCCGCCCGGGTGTCGACCTGCCGGCGGTCTACGTCGAGCACAACACGCCCGGGGCCGACGTGCCGTACACCCGCCACCCGCTGGCCGACCAGACCGCGATCCCCGTCGTGCACGTCACGCACTTCAACCAGCTGTTCTGGGACTGCGGCTCGGCGCCGACGTGCGTGATCGAGCACGGCATCGTCGACCCCGGCCACCTCTACTCCGGCGAGTGGCCGCGGGCGGCGCTCGCGATCAACGACCCGGTGCGCCGCGGCCGGGCGGTCGGCACCGACCTGCTGCCGCTGCTGGCGCAGGCCGCACCGCTGGACGTCTTCGGGATGGAGGTTGGGCGGTTGCGCGAACGGGGCGACGTGCCTCACGACCGGTTGTGGACGTTCGAAGACCTGCCGCAGGCGCTGATGCACGCAGAGATGGCGCGGCGGCGGGTCTACGTCCACACCGCCCGCTGGACGTCGCTGGGACTGTCCCTGCTGGAGGCGATGCACCTGGGGCTGCCCGTGGTCGCGTTGGGAACGACCGAGGTGGTCGCCGCGGTTCCGCCAGAGGCGGGGGTGGTCTCGACACGGCCGCAGCTGCTTGCGGAGGCGGTCCGCCGCTTCGTCCGCGAGCCACAGGCGGCTCAGCTGGCCGGCAAGGCCGCCAGGGAGGCGGCGCTGCAGCGCTACGGCCTCGCCCGCTTCCTCACCGACTGGGACACCCTCCTCGCCCGCGTGCTGGGCTAGCCGCTATCCCATGTTCACCTGGGAAGGCAGCACTCCCAACGGCGCGCAGCCTGTTGGAAGTGTTGCTCAGCCCTTGGAAGCATGCCGCCAGACGCGCGCTACTACGCCGACTTGCGGGTCGCCGCGGCCCTCTTCGCAGGCTTCTTGGCCGCCGCCTTCTTGGTGGTCGCCGTCGAGGGCTTCTTGTCCGCGGCCTTGCCCGACGCCGCCGGCTTGGCGGTCGTACGTTTGGCGGGGGACTTCTTCGCCTGCGATGGGGGCTGCTTCGCGGGCTGCCCGGCGGCCGAGCCCTGGCGGGCCTCCTGCGCCCGCTGCACGCTGCGCTGTAAAGCGGTCATCAGGTCGACCACGTCGCCGTCGTCGCGGGCGGCATCCTTGGGCGCCAGGTCGGAGACGTCGCCGCCGGCCACCTTGGTGTCGATGAGCCGCTCCAGCGCCACCAGGTATTCGTCCTCGAACTGCTCGGGGTCAAAGTCGCTGGCGAGGCTCGCGACCAGCGAACTGGCCATCTGCACCTCCTGCGGTCGCAGCTCCACCTCGGCGTCCAAGATTTCGAAAGCCGGCTTGCGGACCTCGTCAGGCCACAGCATCGTCTGCAGCACGATGACGTTGTCGCGGACCCGCAGCACCGCCAGCGTCTCGCGCTGCCGCAGCGCCACCTTCACTATCGCCATCCGGTCGGTCTCCTGCAGCGCCTCCCGCAACAGCGCGTACGGCTTGGCGGCGCGGCTGTCCGGCTCGAGGTAGTAGCTCTTGTCCAACAAAATGGGGTCGACCTCGCCCACAGCCACGAACTCCAGTACGTCGATCTCACGCCCGGTCGCCAGCGGCAACGACTCGAAGTCCTCCTGCGTCAGCGTGACGAGCTTGCCGTCGGCGGTCTCGTAGCCCTTGGCGATGTCGGCGAACGACACCTCCTCGCCGCAGACGTCGCAGGTGCGCTTGTAGCGGATCCGCCCCCCGTCCTTCCCGTGCACCTGGTGGAACCGGATGTCGTGGTCCTGGGTGGCCGCGTATAGCTTCACGGGCACGTTGACGAGCCCGAACGAGACGGCGCCCTTCCAGATCGAGCGCATGTGCTGGCCTCTTTCGATCGAGCTCGCGAAACACAGTGACGAGCAAAGTCTGACGCGGCGCGGGCAGAATTGCCACCGCCGCGCCCGACCAACGTCTGGTCAAGGAGAGGACAACGGTGGCAACTGAGCGCGAGACCCTCGAGATCGACGGGCATCTCGTACGCGTCAGCAACCTGGCCAAGGTGCTGTATCCCGACGACGGAACCACCAAGTCCGACGTCATCTCGTACTACCTCGCGGTGGCGCCCGCGCTGCTGCCGCAGCTGGCGGGGCGCCCGCTGACCCGCAAGCGCTGGCCGGACGGCGTCGCGTCGGCGCCGTTCTTCGAGAAGAACGTGCCCCGCGGCACGCCGTCGTGGGTCCGCACGGTGGTCCTCGACACCCCCGGCAGCACCAAGGGCCGAGAGACGATCAGCTTCCCGGTCGTCGACGACCTGGCGCCCCTGCTCTGGCTGGCGAACCTTGCGGCGCTCGAGCTGCACGTGCCCCAGTGGACGGTCGGGCCCCGCGGCGGCGTACGGCACCCCGACCGGCTGGTCATCGACCTCGACCCCGGAGCGCCGGCGGCGCTGGCCGAGTGCCTGGAGGTAGCCGCCGCAGTCCGGACGAGACTGGCCGCGGACGGCCTGGCGGCGATCCCGGTGACCAGCGGGAGCAAGGGCCTGCAGCTCTACGCACCGGTGAGCAGCCGGCAGCCCGGCGAGGTGCTCCGGTGCTATGCCCGGGCACTCGCGGAGGAGATGGAAGCCGAGCTGCCCGACCTCGTCGTCTCCCGCATGACGAAGGCGCTGCGGCCCGGCAAGGTGCTGCTGGACTGGAGCCAGAACAACTCAGCCAAGACCACCATCTGCCCCTACTCGCTGCGTGGCCGCCCTGACGCCAACGTCGCCTGCCCACGCGCCTGGGAGGAGCTCACCGAACCCGCCAGCGTCAGGCAGGTGCATCACAGCGAGGTGGTCGGCCGGCTGGAGTCGTACGGCGACCTGGCCGAGCCGCTCCTGCACCAAGGTCCACGCGTCCCCGAACGCTAGGACAGGCGCCGCCCAGTTCGGACGAGGGCCTCGATGCGCTCGACCGCCGAGGGCAGGTCATGCACCCGGGCCACCCGCCGGGTGCCGTACGCGTCGGTTTCGGCAGTGGTCCAGCCCGGTCCTCCGAGCAGCACGTGACGGTGCACCAGGGCACGGAGGTCGGAGGCGGGGGCGTCTTCAGCGGGGCGTCCCATCGTGCGCCAGATGAACACCACCCTCGGGTCGCGGCGCTCCACCGCAGCCGCGAGGGCAGCGGTGGGAGTCCGCGGGCCGAGAGCGACGGACCCGATCCGTCGTTCCGCAAGGGCGGCCTCCAACGCCAGCACCGGCAGGTAGTGCTGCTCGCCGGCAGCGCCGGCAATCACCACCTGGGCGCTGGCCGGGCGGTGGGAGCGGCCGGCACGGGTGATCGCTCGCAGCTCGGCGCCCAGCCGCTCGCTGACGAGGTGTTCGCCCTCGATGCCGATGCGTCCGCTCTCCCATTGCCGACCGATTTCCGTCAGCGCGGGTACGGCCACCTTGGTCCAGGCGCCGACGACCCCGTGACGTTCGAGTGCCTGCCTGGCGATCCTCGACAGCGTCGCGGCGTCGAGCTCGGCTGCCGCCCGAACCAGCGCGTCGACGGCGGTGCCCGCACTGCGCGCTGTCTGGGGGGCTGCCACCCGCCCTCGGGGCACCCGCGGCAGCGCCTGCGTTCGGCTCTGGGCAACGGTCGCCGCCTCCGCCGCGGGGACGCCGTCCGCTATCAGCCGACTCATCAGATCCACCCGGGCGACATCTGCCTCGGTGTAGCGCCGGTGCCCCCCCTCGGTACGCCGGCTGGGACCGAGCCCGTAGCGACGGTCCCAGGTGCGCAGGGTCGGGGCGGCGATCCCCAGCCTCGTCGCCACCGCGCCGACCCCCCACAGCGCGATGAGGGACGGAACATCCTCGTCACCGGCACCCGGGAACGGGTCCACTGCAACCTCCCAGGCCTCGCGGAACTGCGCTTGCGCACCACCTCGATTGTCGGGCCGCCGCGCCGGACCCGCCACCGCAACCGTCCGACGACGCTTGCGCTCAACCGGTGGTGTGAGTAAGTTGTGCATCACTTCGGTACCCCGGCAGGAGATCGTGACATGGCCAACATCGCCCGGCTTCCGCTTCCCCTTCTCGACGTGTACGACTGGCAGTTCGCCGGAGCGTGCCTGGAGGCCGATCCGGAGCTGTTCTTCCCTCCCGAGGCCGAACGCGGGCCCCGCCGACGGGCACGAGAACGCGCCGCGAAGTCCTACTGCGTGCGCTGCCCGGTCATCGCCGAGTGCCTGCGGCACGCCCTCGCGGTCCGGGAGCCGTACGGCGTGTGGGGAGGCCTCACCACCGGCGAACGCGCCAACGTCGCGGCGGGGACGGCCGCCTCCTGAGCCGGCCGGGTCAGCGGCCGCCGAAGACGCGCTCGAAGGCCGATCGGGCCCGGCGAGTCACCCGCCGGTAGTCATCGACCATGGGCTCGGCCCCGCCGATGCCGTAGCCGAGAAGATCCGCAACCCCGGCGCGGTTTCGTCCGTCGCGAGGCAACGTGTCCGACGGGCGACCTGCCACCACGGTGATCGCGTTGCGTATCCGGCTCACCAGCAGCCAGGCGGCCTCCAGGGCCGCTGCATCGGTGCCGGGCAGCAGCCCGGCCGCGGCCGCGGCCCGGAGCGCGGGCAGCGTCCGGGTGGTGCGCAGTGCGGGAATGCTGCCTGCGTGCTGCAGCTGCAGCAGCTGGACGGTCCACTCCACGTCACCGAGTCCGCCCCTTCCCAGCTTGAGGTGCGTGGCCGGATCGGCGCCTCGCGGCAGCCGCTCGCTGTCGACCCGTGCCTTGATCCGCCGCAGCTCGGTCACCTCGCCCGGGAGGAGTCCGTCGACCGGCCAGCGCAGCGCTTCGATGAGGCGCGTGAAGCGCTCGCACAGCCCGGGTGCCCCGATCGCCGCGTCGGCTCGAAGCAGCGCCTGGCGCTCCCACAACGCAGCCCAGCGCTCGTAGTAGGCGGCGTGGGCGGCCAGCGAGCGCACCAGCGGTCCCTGCTTGCCCTCTGGCCGCAGGTCGGCGTCGAGGTGCAGCGGCGGGTCGTCACCGGGAGCGACCAGCAGTTCGCGCAACCTCTGTGCCACCGCAAGCGCCGCCTCGGAAGCCTCCCGTTCCGAGGCGCCTTCGGCCGGCTCGTGCACGAACATGACGTCGGCATCACTGCCATAGCTCATCTCCTGACCACCGAGGCGGCCCATGGCCACGATGGCCAACCGGGTCGGCAGCGGACCAGAAGTTGCGGCGACGGCCGCGGTGGCCGCCTCCAGAGCCCCGCCGAGCGTGGCCAGCGTGATGTCGCTCAACGCCTGGCCGACCGGTTCGACGTCGAGGCGGTGGAGGACGTCGGCCATCGCCACCCGACTGAGCTCCCGGCGCCGCAGGGCCCTCACCGCTGCGAACGCCGCGGCCGGGTCGCCGGCGTGGCGCCGGACGACAGCCTCCGCCTCCGCGCGCAGCTGCGCGGCCGGGCGAGGCGTCAGCTCGGCTTGCGAGCCGAGCATCGCCACCGCCTCCGGTGCGAGCGCGAGCAGTCCGGTGGCGAACCGGCTGTGAGACAGCACCCGGGCGAGCTGTTCGGCCGCGAGGCTCTCGTCTCGGAGCTGACGCAGGTACCAAGGGCTTCCACCGAGCCGCTCGGACAGGGTCCGAAAGGCCAGCAGGGCGGCATCGGGGTCGGGACCGTCGGCGAACCATCGCAGCAAGACCGGCAGCAGCTGCCGCTGGATCGCCGCACGTCGCGTGAGACCGCTGGTCAGCGCCTGCAGGTGGCCGAGCGCCGTCTGCGGATCGGCATAGCCGAGCGCGGTCAGCCGGGCTGACGCCGCCTCCGGCGCCAGCCGCATCCCCTCACCCGGCACCGCCGCCACCGCTGCCAGTACCGGTCGATAGAAGAGCTTCTCGTGCAGCCGGCGGACGTCGCGTCGGTTCCGCCGCCAGGCCTCGTCCAGCTCGCCGGCCGGATCCTCTCGATAGCCGAAGCTGCGACCGAGGCGCCGCAGATCCTCCGACCGGGTGGGCACCACGTGGACCCGTCGAAGCCACATGAGCTGGATCCGGTGCTCCAGGCAACGCAGGAAGCGGTACGCGTCCGCCAGCGCGGCACCGTCGTCGCGGCCCACGTACCCCCCGTCGGTCAACGCCGCCAGCGCGGTCAGGGTGGTGCGGCTGCGCAGCCTCTCGTCGCTGCGCCCGTGCACCAGCTGCAGCAGCTGGACCGCGAACTCCACGTCGCGCAGCCCGCCCGGTCCCAGCTTGAGCTGGCGGTCGGCGTTGACGCTGGGCAGGTTCTCGATCACCCGGCGCCGCATCGCCTGCACCTCGGGGACGAAGCCGTCGCGGTCCGCGGCACTCCAGACCAGGGGAGCGACCGCGTCGACGTACGCCTCCCCCAGCGGCACGTCGCCCGCCACCGGCCTGGCCTTGAGCAGCGCCTGGAACTCCCAGGTTCGCGCCCACCGGCGGTAGTACGCGAGATGGCTGGCCAACGTGCGGACGAGCGGGCCGGCGCTGCCCTCGGGCCGCAGCGCGGCGTCGACCTCCCACAGCGCACCCTCGGTGGTGTGCACGGAGCAGACCTGCATGGTCGCGGCCGCGAGCCGTTGGGCGGCGTCGAGTGACGTGGCCGCCGAGGCGCCGGGCGCCGGCTCGTGCACGAAGACGACGTCGACGTCACTCGCGTAGTTCAGCTCTCCGCCGCCGGTCTTGCCGAGGGCGATGACCGCGAGCCGGCACGATGCCGCCACCTCACCCAGGCGGGCGCGGCTGATCGCGAGGGCCCCCTCCAGCATCGCCGCCGCGAGGTCGGCGAGCGAGGCTGCCACCTCCTCCACGGTCCAGCCGGAGGTGAGGTCCTCGGCGCACACCTGCAGCAGCCGGGTGCGGTACTCGATCCGCAGCGCGGACACAGCCTCGGTGTCGGGACGAGTTGCGGCGGGCGCCGGGCTTCCCGGGTCGGCACCGACCGCCTCCAGAGCCGATGTCCGCCAGCCGCCAGCGTCACGAGGCGCGGGTGCCTCATCGCTGACCTGCCGCACCGCCTCCGGATGGCGCACCACGAAGTCCCCCAGTGCCGCGCTGCTGCCGAGCACCGCCACCAGGCGGCCCCAACGCCTCAGGTCCGTCCGCGCCGATGCCAGCGGTGACGGCCGTACGGCATCCAGCCGGCTCAGGCTCGCCAGTGCCAGGTCCGGATCCGCACTCGCGCTCACCGCGTCCAGCAGGTGACCGCTCAGCCGCAGTCCGTGCGCCGGCCGCTGAGCAGCCAAGGGGTCGCGGAAGCCAGCCCGTGCCAGTTCAGCCCGCGACAGCGACTGCTCGGACACCCCAGCAGGGTAGCCGCGTAGCGGGAGGCGGCGCCGGAGGTGGCCCTTGCGTGCGTACCATCGCCGATATATCGTCAGTGTATCGAGATTAGCCATGCAAGGAGGTCGACATGGACAGCGTTCAACCCGGCACCTCGAGATGGGCGATGCCGCTGTTGACGGCCCACGGCCACCGCCCGCCGGCGCGGGGCTGGGGCAAGGGGTTCGGTCCTGGTGCCGGGCCGCCGCCGTGGATGCGTGGCTTGGGATTCGCGCCGTTCGGTCCCCCGGAGGGGACGAGGCGCGACCGCGGAGACGTCCGGCTGGCCGTGCTGGGTCTGCTCGTCGAGCAACCGATGCACGGCTACCAGCTCATCCGCGAGATCGCGAACCGCAGTGCGGGTGGCTGGCGGGTGAGCCCCGGCTCGGTGTACCCGACCCTCTCGGCGTTGGAGGACGACGGACTGGTGGAGGCCGAGGAGGGCGACGGGCGGCGCGCCTTCTCGCTCACCGAGGAGGGCCGCGAGGAGGCGGCCCGTCGCGCGGAGGAGTACGCGGCACTGTGGGACCGGGTGGCCGAGCCCGCCGCGGACGGCCGCGGCGACCTCGCCGGGCTGGTGTTCCAGGTCGGCGCCGCGGCGATGCAGGTGGGAGCTGCGGGCACGGAGGCACAGCGTGAGCGTGCCGCTGAGCTGCTCGAGCAGACCCGGCGCTCGCTCTACCGGCTGTTGGCAGATGACGAGGAGGGGACGTGAGCACCTCCGCCGGAGTGCGCATCCGGGCCGGCGACGCCGAGCGGGAGACCGTCGCCGAACAGCTGCGGGAGGCGCATGCGCACGGCCGGTTGCGCTTCGACGAGCTCGACGCGCGGCTGGGCAGCGCGTATGGCGCCACGTACCTCGACGAGCTCCCGGCACTCGTCGCCGACCTGCCCGAGCCGCCGGCCGCCGGCCGGCCGCCGGTGCCCTGGCGGCCCCCGACCCGGGTGGCGCCGCTGGTGCTGCTGGCGCTCGTCGCGAGCCTGCTGCTGATCGCGACCGGGCATCCGCCGTTCCCGCTGTTCTGGGTCGGGGTGTGGCTGCTGGTGCGTCGACGGAGCGGCTGGTTCAGAGCACCGGCAGCAGGCGGTCCAGCTCGAACTGGGTGACCCGGCGTCGGTACTCCTGCCACTCCGCCCGCTTGTTGCGCAAGAAGAAGTCGAAGACGTGTTCCCCGAGGGTGGCGGCGACGAGCTCGCTGGCCTCCATCGCCGCGATGGCCTCGTCGAGGTCGCGGGGCAGTGGGGCGATGCCTAGCTCGCGGCGTTCGGGCTCGCTCAGCGACCACACATCGTCCTCGGCCTCACGGGGCAGCTCGTAGGACTCGTTGATGCCCTGCAGGCCGGCGGCGAGCAGCAGGGCGTACGCGAGGTAGGGGTTGCAGGCCGCGTCGATGGACCGCAGCTCGACCCGGGTCGACTGGCCCTTGGCCGGCTTGTACATCGGCACCCGGACCAGCGCCGAGCGGTTGTTGTGGCCCCAGCAAACGTGGGCCGGGGCCTCTCCCCCGCCGACCAGCCGCTTGTAGCTGTTCACCCACTGGTTGGTCACCGCGGTGATCTCGCCGGCATGGCGCAAGATGCCGGCGATGAACGAGCGTCCGACGCCGGAGAGCTGGTACTCCGCGCCGGCCTCGAAGAAGGCGTTACGGTCGCCCTCGAACAATGACATGTGCGTGTGCATGCCTGAGCCGGGTTGGTCGGTGAACGGCTTGGGCATGAACGAGGCGAAGACACCCTGACCGAGCGCCACCTCCCGGACGGCGACGCGAAACGTCATGATGTTGTCGGCCGTGGAGAGCGCGTCGGCGTAGCGCAGGTCGATCTCCTGCTGACCGGGCGCTCCCTCGTGGTGGCTGAACTCCACCGAGATGCCCATGGCCTCGAGCATCTCGATGACCTCGCGGCGGAAGTCGTGCCCGAGCCCCTGCGCGGTGTGGTCGAAGTAGCCGCTGTCGTCGACGGGCACCGGGGTGGTACCCCTGCTGTGCCGGTCCCGGAACAAGAAGAACTCGATCTCGGGATGGACGTAGAAGGTGAAGCCGAGCTCCGCGGCCCGGGCCAGGCTGCGCTTGAGGACATGTCGCGGGTCTGCGTACGACGCTTCGCCGTCCGGCAGCACTATGTCGCAGAACATCCGGGCCGTGGCGGCGTCCTCACCGCGCCACGGCAGGATCTGGAACGTCGCCGGGTCCGGTCGCGCGAGCATGTCGGACTCGTACACCCGGGCGAAGCCCTCGATCGCGGAGCCGTCGAACCCGATGCCCTCCTCGAAGGCCGACTCGAGCTCGGCGGGCGCCACCGCCACCGACTTCAAGAACCCGAGGACGTCGGTGAACCAGAGCCGTACGAAACGCACCTCGCGCTCCTCGAGCGCGCGCAGCACGAAGTCCTCCTGCTTGCCCATGGCGGCCAAGTGTGGCCCGGACGTGTTACGCCGGCGTTACGCCGAATCTCCCGGCCGCTGAGTTGCTGCCGCGACCAAGTTGTCGGGAGATTAGGCTGGCAACGTGCCGCAGCTGCGTCTGGCGTTGGCGCAGGTCGACGCCGTCGTCGGCGACCTGGCCGGCAACGTCGACCGGGTGCTCGCCTGGACACGCCGCGCCGTCGACGCCGGAGCGCACGTCGTCGCGTTCCCGGAGATGATGCTGACCGGCTACCCGATCGAGGACCTGGCGCTGCGCGCGTCGTTCGTCGAGGCTTCCAGGACCGCGCTGGCGGACCTGGCTCGGCGGCTCCCGGCGCAGGAATGCGGCGACGCCGTGGTGGTGGTCGGGTATCTGGACGGTGCCCCGGCCGAGGTGGACAGACTCGGCGTGCCGCGGGGCTCGCCCCGAAACGCCGCCGCGGTCGTCACCGGTGGTGAGGTGGTGGCGACGTACGCCAAGCACCACCTCCCCAACTACGGGGTCTTCGACGAGTTCCGCTACTTCGTGCCCGGGGACACCACGCAGGTGGTCCGGGTGCACGGCGTCGACGTGGCGATCGCGATCTGCGAGGACATCTGGCAGGACGGGCCGTCGCTGGCCGCTCGGGCCGCTGGCGCCGGACTGCTGCTGGTGATCAACGGCTCGCCGTACGAGAGGTGCAAGGACGACGTACGACGCGAGCTGTGCGCGCGCCGGGCGCAGGAGGCCGGCTGCCCGCTGGCGTACGTGAACATGGTCGGTGGGCAAGACGAGCTGGTCTTCGACGGCGATTCCCTGGTCGTCGACGCCGAGGGCGCCGTCGTGACCCGGGGCGCGCAGTTCGAGGAGCAGCTGGTCCTCGTCGACCTCGACCTGGCGGCCACGACCGAGGACATGCCGGAGGAAGCAGAGCGATTCGACGGCCTCCGGGTGCGTCGGACGGCGATCAGCGACCGTCGCCTCGACCCGTACCCGGCCATGCTGCCGCGGTGCGCGGCGCGGCTCGACGAGATCGCGGAGGTGTACGCGGCGGTGGTGCTGGGGCTGCGGGACTACGTCGGCAAGAACGGCTTTCGCACCGTGCTGCTGGGACTGTCCGGAGGCATCGACTCGACGCTGGTGGCCGCCATCGCCTGCGACGCGCTCGGCGCGGACTGCGTCCATGGGGTCTCAAACCCCAGCGCCTGGTCGAGCGAGCACTCGCGCAGCGACGCCGCCGAGCTGGCGTGCCGCACCGGGCTGCACCTGCAGACGATCCCCATCGCCTCGCTGGTCGAGGCGTTCCTCGCCGCCGTGCCCGTGACCGGAGTCGCCGCCGAGAACCTGCAGGCCCGGATCCGCGCCGTGATCTGGATGGCGCTGTCCAACCAGCACGGGCATCTGGTGCTCGCCTGCGGCAACAAGTCCGAGCTTGCGACGGGCTACTCCACGCTGTACGGGGACGCCGTGGGCGGTTTTGCCCCGATCAAGGACGTACCCAAGACGCTGGTCTGGCAGCTGGCCCGGTGGCGCAACGCAGAGGCGCATCGTCTCGGGGAGACCCCACCGATCCCCGAGGGCGTCATCGCAAAGCCACCGAGCGCCGAGCTGCGGCCGGGCCAGCTCGATGCTGACTCGCTGCCGCCGTACGACCTGCTCGACGACGTGCTCGACGACTACGTCGAGCAGGACAGGTCGTACCGGGAGCTGGTCGGCGACGGCTTCGACCCGGCCGTGGTCTTGCGGGTGCTGGCGATGGTGGACGCGGCGGAGTACAAGCGGCGCCAGTACCCGCCGGGGCCGAAGATCTCGGTGCGCAACTTCGGCCGAGACCGCCGCCTCCCCATCACCAACGCCTGGCACCCCGACCATCCGTGAGTTTCCGCCCGACCATCCGTGAGTTTCCGCCCGACCGGGCCTCCCCCGAGGACGTACGCCGTGCCACGCTGTGGCATGACCGAAGAGCCCGCGCCGTACGCAGGTGCCGCCGTCGCCACGGACGTCAAGCGCATCCGCATCCATCACCTGCAGCAACTCAAGGAGCGCGGCGAGAAGTGGGCGATGCTCACCGCCTACGAGCAGTACGCCGCCGCGACGTTCGACGAGGCGGGGATCCCGGTGCTCCTGGTCGGTGACTCGGCGTCGAACAACGTCTACGCCAACGAGACCTCCCTGCCGGTGACAGTTGACGAGCTGATGCCCCTCGTACGCGCGGTGGTGCGGTCGGTGCGGCGTGCGCTGGTGGTCGCGGACCTGCCGTTCGGGTCCTACCAGGCCTCACCGCAGCAGGCGCTGGCAACCGCGGTGCGGTTCATGAAGGAGGCGGGCGCTCACGCCGTCAAGCTGGAGGGGGGCCTGCCGATGACGCCGCAGGTGCGGCTGCTCACCGAAAGTGGTATCCCGGTGATGGCCCACGTGGGTTTCACACCCCAGTCCGAGCACCACCTCGGCGGCTACCGGGTGCAAGGACGCGGCACCGGGGCCGAGCGGCTGCTGGCCGAGTCCGAAGCGCTCCAGGAAGCCGGTGCGTTCGCACTCGTCATGGAGATGGTGCCCACCGGCGTTGCGGCCGAGGTCACCAAGACGCTGCGCATCCCGACCATCGGCATCGGGGCAGGGCCGGACTGTGACGCCCAGGTGCTGGTGTGGCCGGACATGGCGGGCTTGCGTACCGGGCGCCTGCCCAGGTTCGTCAAGCAGTACGCGGACCTCCATGGCGTCCTGCTGCAGGCGGCTCGGACGTACGCCGCCGAGGTGGCCGACGGCACGTTTCCAGCAGCCGAGCACGCCTTCGACTAGGCCGAAACTCACGGATCGTCGGGCCGAAACTCACGGATCGTCGGGCCGAAACTCACGGATCGTCGAGTTGTGTCCGCAGGAGGGTCGGTGCCTCGACCAGCGACGGGCCGTACCACGTGAGGTGGCGACCGGACACCAGTGCGCAAGGCTGCCCCGGAAAGGCCTCCGGACCGTCGCCGGCGCCGAAGGCGTACGGCTCGTCAGGCAGCACCACCAGGTCGTACGCCGGCAGCGCCGCCAGATCGATGCGGGGGTAACGATCGCGATGCCCGGCCAGCACGTTGTCTACACCCAGGCGAGCCAGCACGTCGCCGGCGAACGTGTCGCGGCCCAGCGCCATCCAGGGCCGGCGCCAGATCGGCACCAGCGCCGATCGTCGCCCGCTGGCCGGCGCTGGTGACGCCCAGCGGTGTTCCGCCTCGTCGAGCCAGTCGACCCGGGTCGCACCCAGCGCCGCGAGCAGGCTCCGCAGCTGCGACAGCGCAGCCGGAACCGTGTCCGGGTCGGTAACCCAGACGTCGAGCCCCGCCTGGCGCAGCGCCTCGAGGTCCTCCGCGCGGTTCTCCTCGGCGTTGGTGACGACCAGATCCGGCTGCAGGCCGATCACGGCCCGGAGATCAGGGCTCTTGGTGCCCCGCACCCGAGCCACCTCGAGCTCGGGCGGGTGCGTGCACCAGTCAGTGGCGCCGACCAGCCGGCCCGGTGTCGTCACCGCGATGGACTCCGTCAGCGAGGGCACCAGCGACACCACTCGCCGCGGCACCTCAGACATCGGTGACACGCACCCCGGCGTGCGCGCGGTAGCGGCGGTTCACCGCGATCAGGTTGGCGGCCAGCGCCTCGACCTGGCCGGAGTTGCGCAACCGGCCGGCGTAGACCCCACGCAGCCCCGGGACCAGGCCGGCAAGGCCGATCACCAGGTCGGTCGCCGCCCGGTCGTCGCCCACCACGAGCACGTCCTGACCCAAGTCGGTGACCTCCGGATCGTTGAGCAGCACCGCGGAGACATGGTGGAACGCGCCGACCACCCGGGCCTCGGGGAGCAGCCGCTGCGCCTGCTGGGCGGCACTGCCCTCCGTCACCGGCAGCACAAGAGCCCCCTTCTCGTCGAAGCCGAGCGGGGAGGCGCAGTCGATCACGACCTTGCCGCGGGTGTACGGCGCCACGCTCGTCACCGTGGCCGCGTGGGCCGCCCACGGCACGGCCAGCAGCACCACGTCGGCGCCGTCGGCCGCGTCGTCGTTGCGCGCTCCGCTCACCTCGCTTCCGAGGTCGGCGGCCGTGGCCGCGGCGCGGTCGGCGTCGCGGGACCCGATCACCACCGACAAGCCCGCCGTTGCCCACCGCCGGGCCAACCCACTCCCCTGCGCGCCGGTTCCGCCGATGACCGCCAACCGGGTGCCTACCACCTCCGCCACGAAGGGCATCCTCGCAGCCAAACCGCATGGCCGACCGCTGGCGGGTGTGAGACCGTCAGATCCCGTGACCGATCCCGTCGTCGACCCGGTCCGCGGGGTCGACCCAGGGCGGGCCACTGCTCCACGGCGGTGGCGGATCGACACCAAGCCGCTGCGCACGTCGCGGGACTTCCGGCTGTTATGGGCATCGGGGCTGGTCACCTACCTCGGCAGCATCACCACGTACGTCGCGCTGCCCTTCCAGATCAAACAGCTCACCGGCTCACCGGCGCTGGCCGGACTGCTGAGCCTGGCCGAGCTGGGACCGCTGGTGGTCTTCGGTCTCTGGGGTGGTGCCCTGGCCGACGCCGTCGACCGGCGCCGGATGGTGATCGGCTGCGAGCTCGCGATGCTCGTCCTGGCGGGGCTCCTGACCGCGAATGCGCTGCTGCCGCGGCCCCAGGTGTGGGTGCTGTTCGTGGTGGCCGGCCTGTTCGCGACCGCCGACTCGTTGCAGCGACCCTCGCTCGACGCGATGCTCGCCAAGGTCGTCCCGCACGGACAGCTGCCAGCGGCCAGCGCGTTGTCGAGCATCCGATACGAGGTGGGCGCAATCGTAGGCCCGGGGCTGGCGGGTCTGCTCCTCACGTTCGGTTCGACGTGGATGGCGTACGCGTCCGACTGCTCCACCTACGTCGGGTCGCTGCTGTTCTTGGTGCGGGTTGCCCACGTCTCGGTCCCGGCCGGCGGCAATGTCGCCAGCCTGCGCGGTGTCGTCGAGGGGTTGCGCTATGCGGCCGGACGCAAGGACCTGCTCGGGACGTACACCGTGGACGTGCTCGCGATGATCTTCGGCATGACGACTGCGATCTTCCCGTTCGTGGCGACCCTGCTCGACGCGCCCTGGGCCCTGGGGCTGCTCGTGGCGGCGCCCAGCGTCGGTGCGCTGGTGGTCTCGGCGACCTCGGGATGGATCGCTCACGTGCACCGGCACGGGCTGGCAATCGGGATCGCTGCGGGCACGTACGGGGCCGCGATGGCGGTGGTGGGGCTGGCGCCGGACATCTGGGTGGCCTTGTTCGCACTGGTGGTGGCGGGCGGTGCCGACATGGTCAGCGGGATCTTTCGCAGCACGGTCTGGAACCAGACCATCCCCGACGAGCTGCGCGGGCGGCTGGCGGGTATCGAGCTGCTCAGCTACTCCACCGGGCCGGCGCTCGGCAACGCTCGCGCTGGTCTGCTGGCAGCGGCGACATCGGTGCGGTTCGCGATCACCTCCGGCGGCCTGCTGTGCATCGTCGCCACGGCGGCCGCCACCGCCTTGTTGCGGGACTTCCGCAGCTACGACGACCGCAGCAACCCGCACGCAGCCACCCAACGCGCCGCTCGTGCGAACGCCGAGTAGCCGGGCGGCTCGCGGGTCGAGCCAGCCTGGGCAGGCGCGGCCGCCCAACCCGGCTCGGGTCATCGGTGACAGAGCCTAGGGGTGGGCTAGGCGTCGTCGTTCCACTTGGGGTCGTTGTCCCATGCGTCGTTGCGTTCCTTGACGGTCTCCAACGCGCGTGACGCCGCCTGCTCGCTCGGGTACGGGCCGAGCCGGTCCCGGCCCGGACAGCCCACCTCGCCCTCGACCGCATGGTGCTCGAGGCAGTAGTAGTACCGCTCCGCCATGGCCGCTCCCTCATCCGCCGACTGCGCCCATCTTGCCTCGGCGCCGCGGCCTAGACTCGCCGGGTGACAGTGCTGGCCCCCGCTCCGATCTCTCCGCGTCGGGTCGTGCCCGCCTCGATTGCGCAGCCGGAGTACGTTGACAAGCCTGCTCCGGCGGCGTATGACGGGCCAGAGGTCAAGGACCCGGACACGATCGCCCGGATGCGCGTCGCCGGCCGGGTCGCGGCGCAAACGCTCGATGCCATCGGAGCGGTCGCCGCTCCGGGTGTGACGACAGACGAGCTCGACCGAATCGGGCACGACTTCCTGGTCGCCCACGGCGCCTACCCGTCGACGCTGGGCTACCGAGGCTTCCCCAAGTCCATCTGCACCAGCGTCAACGAGGTCGTCTGCCACGGCATCCCCGACGGCCGGCCGCTGCGCGACGGCGACATCGTCAACGTTGACATCACCGCCTTCCTCGACGGCGTACACGGCGACACCAACAAGACGTTCCTCGTGGGCGAGGTCGACGAGGCAAGCCGGCTGCTGGTGGAGCGTACCCACGAGGCGATGATGCGAGGGATCAAGGCCGTGCGGCCCGGACGGCGGGTCAACGTGATCGGGCGGGTCATCGAGTCCTACGCCCGGCGGTTCGGGTACGGCGACGTCCGCGAGTTCACGGGGCACGGGATCGGGACCGCGTTCCACTCGGGTCTGGTGATCCCCCACTATGACGAGCCGCGCTGCGACACCGTGATGGAGCCGGGCATGACGTTCACCATCGAGCCCATGCTCACGATGGGCAGCGAGCTGTGGGACGTCTGGGACGACGGTTGGACGGTGACCACCAAGGACAAGTCACGCTGCGCGCAGTTCGAGCACACCGTCCTGGTCACCCAGAGCGGCGCGGAGATCCTGACCCTGCCGGAATAGCGCTCAGCCCGCCGCGGCTTGTTCGGCGAGCAGCCGCTCGACCCGCATCACCGCCACCTCGTGCTCGGTGTCGCCGGACATCGCGTACGCCAGCCGCAAGTGGGCGAGCGCCTCGTACAGCCTGCTCTGACGTTCCAGCGTCCGTCCGAGTGTGAACCGGGCCCACAGATCGGTCGGACAGGCGTCGACGATCGCGCGCAGGTCGGCCTCGGCACGGGTCAGCTGCGCGGTCTTGAAGTACGCCCAGGCCCGCAGGGTCCGCAGGCTCATGCTGTCGGGCTCCTGCTCCAGTGCCGGGCCGAGCACAGCCAGCGCCTGGCCCGGCTGCTTGTCCTCCATCAGCCTCCACGCCCGCTGGTAGCGCTCGACCGCGTCCACGCTGCGCCCGAACGTGCGCTCGCAGCCCGGTATTCCGGCTGGCCGCTGACCTCGCTCAGTCCTTGCCGGCCCGGCCGACGTAGGCGTAGCCGAAAGGCTTCGGGCCGCGGGCGTAGAAGTTCTCCAGCGCCTCAAGGCGCAGCGGGCTGCGATCCAGGTACCGGCCCAAGGGACGGTTGATTCGGCACCCACCTCCCAAGCGTCCGTTCAGCGGCTGCAACCGGTCCTGCCACTTGGCGATCTCGGCGTCGCCGGCTCGACCGTGCTCGAGGAAGTGGAGCTGACCACCGGGTCGCAGCACCCTCCAGAGCTCGCTCAGCGAAGCGTCGAGGTCGGGGATGGTGCACATCGTGAAGGTCGACACGACAGCATCGAAGCGCTCGGCGGGAAGGTCGAGTCGCTGCCCGTCCGCACCGGCCCGATGCACCGGCCGGCCGAAATCGCCGATGCGTGGCTGAGCCAACCCCCAAGCCAGGTCCGAAGGCTCGACCGCCCAGATCGCCGCGACGTCGTTGGGGTAGTGCGCCAGGTTGAGGCCGGAGCCGAAGCCGATCTCGAGGACCTCGCCGGCGACCGCGGACAGCGCTCTTCGACGGTAGCGGCTGATCTCCTCATTGCCCAACGACCTGTCGACGATGCGAGGCAGGACGTGCCGACACCACCAACCGGGCACGGAGCCTCAGCCCCGGGCTTCGGCAGGGTCGGTGACACCGGGGTGGACGGACAAGGCGGTGACCATCACAGATGTGTATCGCACCGTGACAACGTGCCCGGCCAGCCGTCAGCTGTCGAATCCGTCACGGCGGTCGCCGGCGGAAGCGTCGACGACAACAGGCGGTGGATGAGCCGGCCTGTAGGCCGGATTCTGTGGGACGCGCGTGCGCCCCGGCGGCCATCCATCTCCGGAGCACCGTCACCGGTGCCCTCGTGCGGCCTACCCGCGGACTCGGGCGAGCAGCCCTCGAACGCCCGCGCAGGCACGGACATGCCGTGCCCTCTTGGCCTTGCTCCGGGTGGGGTTTACCCAGCCGCCGCAGTCACCTGCGGCGCTGGTGGTCTCTTACACCACCGTTTCACCCTTGCCCGCACTCGCGACGGACGCGCACGTCGTACGCGATCACCGCGAGCCGCTGGCGGTCTGTCTCTGTGGCACTGTCCCGCGAGTTGCCTCGGGTGGGTGTTGCCCACCACCCCGCTCTGCGGAGTCCGGACCTTCCTCGGCGAGCGGGTCGCCCCGCCCGACGCGGCCGCCCGGCCGGCTCATCCAGGGTCCAGCGTAGCCGCGTGGACCACCCGACGGCGAGGGCCGACGGATTCGCGCGCAGGTGGTTGGTGCCTGGCGCCCGCACCTAACCACACGGGTGCAGAAACGGGGCAGCGGGCGGGGTCATGCCAGGACGAAGCGGACGGTACGGCTCGCCGGATCCGCCGCATCGAGGCGCACTCTGACCGTCTCACCGAGCGGCAGCGGGCTCGGCGCCCGCACCGGCGCCTCCACCGCCGGGTCGGCGATCACCACGGTTCCGGTCCGCGGATCGCGTTCGTCGGTGTCGACCACCACGCCGGTGAACACCTCGCCCACCGACCCGGCAAGCACGCCGGCCTCCACCAGATCCAGCACCGCCCGCTCGAACGCCGAGGTGCGCCGATCCGACTCGCTCATCGTCGCGGGCAGGTCGGGCAGCGCTGGGCGAACCCAGTCCGGTACCGGCCAGCCGCCGCAGACCGCGACGCACACCTCACCGACGTAACGGTCGGCGAGCCGCCGCAGCGGCGCGGTGGCATGGGCGTACGGCGCCGCGATCGCCGAGTGGCGCGGCTGCTGGGGCGAAGAACCGTCGAACGCGGCATATCCGGCACCCCGAAGCAACCCGGTGCAGGCATCCAGCATCGCCGTGTGCGTGGGCTTGGCCGGGTTGAGCGTTCGGACGAACGACGGGTACGACATGGCGCCCGGCCAGGCGATGTGCAGCGCCCGGGCCGTGCGACGAAGCCGTTCGACCGCCCGGGAGGCCGCTGGGGGCAAGGTGCGCAACAGCCCCACCCCGGCGCCCAGCATGAGGTCGGCGGCGGCCATGCCGGTGAGCAGCGAGATCTGCGCGTTCCACTCCTCGACCGGTTGCTGCGCCCGGTAGTCCAACGACCAGCGCCCGTCGGCGGTGACGACCTCCTGCTCCGGCAGCGGCAGGCTCACCCCGCCGCGCTCGCGTTCCCGTTCTTGGCGCAGCAGGCCGACCTCCCGCAGCAGCTCCAGCGACTCATCGGCCGCACCGGTGTCAAGGGCTCGCTGGACCCCGGCATAGTCGAGCTGCTCTCGGCTGCGGACCGCGGCCCGCCGCACCTCCGCCCGGGTCTGGGCGCCGGTCGCGTCGAGGTCGATGCGCCACACCAGCGCAGGTCGGTGCTCGCCCGGCAACAGGCTGGCGGCACCCTCCGACAGCACCGGCGGATGGAGTGGGATCCGGTGATCCGGTGCGTACAGCGTCTGCCCGCGCCGGTGCGCCTCCGCGTCGACGAGCCCGCCCGGGCGTACGAAGGCGGCAACGTCGGCGATCGCGTACCAGACGGCGTAGCCGTCCCCCTTGCGCTCGACGTACAGCGCCTGGTCGAGGTCCTTCGACCCGCTCGGGTCGATCGTGACCAGCGGCAGGTCGGTGTGATCGGTGGCCGGCAGCCTCACCGCGTCAGCGGCTGCGTCGGCCTCCGCGAGGACGTCGCCGGAGAAGCTCCCGCGCACGCCCAGCTCCGCCTCGATCGCGACGACTCCGGCCCGAAAGACCGATGCGTCGGCATCGTGCAGCCGTACGGTACGACGCGCCACGCAGTCTCCAGTGTGAGGGTGACGACTTCGAGCCCGCCAGCGTAGTGCGGCACGGCCGGCGCCAGGTCAGGCAGGCAGCTGCGAGAGTCCCAGCACCGCCGCTGTGCCGTCGGCCCACCACGCCAGCGTCGACAGCGACCCAGGGGGAACGTGCAGCCGGCGCCGCACCGTCAGCGGCCCATCCAGCACGTGGCCTGTCAGCAGCCGGATCGGGCTCAGATGGCTCACCGCCAGCACGGTGCGGCCCGGGTACGCCGCCAGCAGCTCGCCGAGCGCCGCACGCACCCGGGTCGCCACGTCGTCGGCGGACTCCCCGCCGGGGGGCGCCGCCCCCGGGGCCTCCAGCCAGGCCGTGAACTCCTCCGGCCAGCGCTGGGCCGCCTCAGCTGGGGTGAGACCGTCCCAGTCGCCGAAGGCCGCCTCGGCGACACCCTCGACGAGACCGACCTCGACGCCGAGCTCGCCGGCGAGCAGGTCGGCGGTTTCGCGCGCGCGTCTCAACGGGGAGCTGGCCACCACGTCGACCCGTCGTGCTCGAGCCAGCCAGGTCGCGGTCCGGGCCGCCCGCTCCCGGCCGCGTTCGCTCAGCGCCGGGTCGGAGCCGCCCGCGCCGGAAAACCGCCCGGCCGCGGTCAGCTCGGTCCCGGCCTGCCGCAGCAGCAGCAGCGTGGTGGGGGGGCCGAGCTCGGCGGCCTGCCAGGACAGCAGCGGGTCCCCGTGGTCTCCGGCGACCGGCTCGGCCGGCTCGGCTTTCTCGCACGTCCCCGCAGACTCCTTGGCCAACCGGCCGTCCAGCGCCGCGTTGACCAGCGCGTCTGCCGCGACATTCGCCCCTCGCGGCACCCAGGTCCACCTCACGCCCGGTGGCGCCAGCCGGGAGGCTTCCAGCGCCAACGGCCTCATGTCCGGGTGCTTGACCCTCCACCGCCCCGCCATCTGCTCGACGACCAGCTTGGAGTCCATCCGCACCTCGACCCGCGCGTCGGGGGCGTGCTCGCGGACCAGCTCCAATCCGGCGATCAGGCCGCGGTACTCCGCGACGTTGTTCGTGGCCACCCCGATCGCCTCGGCGCGTTGAGCGATGACGCTGCCATCGGCACCGTCTCGAAGCAGTGCCCCGTACGCGGCGGGTCCCGGGTTTCCGCGGGCACCGCCATCGGCCTCGACGATGACCTGCCGGGCCGTCACAGCCCCGAGTCCGGGGTGCGCACCAGGATGCGGTTGCACTCCGGACAGCGCAGTACCTCATCGCTGGGCGCAGCCGCGATCTCGGCCAGGTCGGCCGCGGTGAGCTCGAGCCGGCAACCTTCGCACCGGCGCCGCTTCAACGCCGCTGCCGCGCTGTCACCGGTGTGCGCACGTACGCGCTCGTAGCTCGCCAGCAGCGGGTCGGGGACGGTGTCCACCACACGCCCGCGCTCTTCGGCCGCGCTCCGCGCCTGCTCGTCGAGCTCGCGTACCGCATCGTCACGGGCCGAGCTGAGCTCGGCTACCTCGGCGTCGGTGTCGGCCAACTCCGCGGTGACCAGTTCCAAGTTCCGCTGTGAGCTCTCGAGGCGCTCCATGATGTCCAGCTCGGCGTCCTCGAGCGTGGAGATCCGGCGATCCAGCGCGCCGACCTCGTGCTGCAGCTGTTCGAGGTCACGGGGAGAGGACACCTGACCGGCGGCGAGCCGCTGCTCGTTGCGTGACCGGCGCGACTTGACCTGCTCAACGTCGGCGTCGGCCTTTCTCTGCTCGCGCGCGAGATCTGCGACCTCGGTGCGCAGCTCGACCTGCTGGCGAGCGAGCTGCACTCGGCGAGCGGTCAAGCGGTCGAGCTCGGCGTGCTGCGGCAGTGTTCGCCTGCGGTGACCGAGCCGAGCCAGCTCCGCGTCAAGCCGCGCCACATCGAGCAGGTGGAGCTGGGCGGGCGCGTCGGCTTTCAGCGTGGGCTCCTCAGGTCATCGGCAGGTGCAGCGACCACGGGTCGGTGACGAGCGAGCTGACCCGCGTCTCCACCGTAGTGTCCGCCAGAGCCAGCTGCGCTGCCAGCCGCTGGGCCGCCGGAGTCAGCCAGGTCCACTCGGCCGCCCAGTGCGGAACGTCCACCAGGGCCGGCGTACCCGCATCCGCGACGGCATGCTCGCAGAACTCGCTGGCCGGGTGGTGGCGCAGGTCGGACGTGACATAGGCGTCCGCACCGCTGCTGCGGACGCGCTCCAGCAGGAAGTCACCGGCACCCCCGCACACCACGACCTCCCGTACTCTCCGGTCCGGGTCACCGGCAACGCGGACGGCGCTGGCGGTCGCCGGCAACCTCGCGGCCACGTCGATTGCGAAGTCCCGAAGCAACCGGACCGGGTCGAGACCGCCCACCCAGGCGTGGCCCCGCTCCCCCGCCACCGGGGCCATCGCGAACAGGTCGAAGGCCGGCTCCTCGTACGGGTGCGCCGCCCGCAAGGCGGTGACCACCTGCTGCCGAAGACGACGGGCCAGCACCATCTCGAGCCGGACCTCGGCGACCTCGGCGATCGCGCCGACGGAGCCGACCGCCGGCTCCGCCCCGGGCAGCGGTCGGAACGTCCCCGTACCCGCGCTGAGGAAGGCGCACCGCTCGTAGTCTCCGACGGCGCCGGCTCCAGCGGCGGCCAGCGCGTCCACGACCCGCTCGGCGTCAGCACCGGGCACGAAGGTCGCGATCTTGTCGAGCTCGACGACGGGCTCGGGGTCGAGGGGGCGGACGTCGGTAAGCCCCAGCGCCAAGGCCAGGGACTGCGAGACCCCGCCTAGCGGCGAGTCGGCGTTGGTGTGGCAGGTGTGCAAAGCGATCGCGTGCTCGATCAACGTGTGGACGACGCGGCCCTTCGGGGTGGTGGCGGCGACGTCGTTGACCGGGCGCAGCAGCAGCGGATGGTGCGTCACCAACAGGTCGGCCTGCCACTGCACCGCCTCGGCGACGACGGCATGCACCGGGTCGACGGCGAACATCACCTTCTGCACCGGCGCATCGGGGTGACCGCAGACGGTTCCGACGGCATCCCAGTCCGCCGCCCAATGTGGGTCGTACAGCCGGTCCAGGGCGGCGACGACGTCGGCGAGTCGCGGCGTACGCATCGGGGCAGGCTAGTGCGGCCCGGCTTACAACGGCTGAGCGGCACTCCCAACAGGATGCACGCCACTGGAAGTGTTGCTATCCCAGGCGAACATGGGATAGCAACGTCGCGTCAGGGCTGGAAGAGGACCTTGACCGCGCCGTCGCGCTTCTCCTGGAACATCCGGTACGCATCCGGCGCCTCGTCGAGTGGCACCCGATGCGTCGCGAAGTCGTCCACGCCGAGCGGGTCGTCGTCGCCGAGCAACGGCAAGATGTCGTCGACCCAGCGCCGGACGTTGGCCTGGCCCATCCGAAGCTGCAGCTGCTTGTCGAACATGGTCATCATCGGCAGCGGATCGGTCATTCCGCCGTAGACACCGACGACCGACACCGTGCCGCCTCGACGCACCATGTCAATGGCGAGGAGCAGCGCCGCCAGCCGGTCGACGCCCACCTTCTGCATGAGCTTCGAGCTCAGTGCGCCGGGCAGCAGGCCGGTCACCCGCTGCGCCAACTCGGCGCCGGGCGCCCCGTGCGCCTCCATCCCCACCGCGTCGATCACCGAGTCCGGCCCGCGGCCGCCGGTCATGTCCCGGACCACCCCGACGACGCCGTCGCGCGCGTCGAGGTCGACGGCTTCGACGCCTCGTGAGCGTGCGCGCTCGAGGCGCTCTGGGACCAGGTCGACGCCGATGACCTGCCCGACGCCGAGATGCTTCGCGACCCGGGCCGCCATGTCGCCGATCGGCCCCAGACCGAGAATCGCCAGGCTGCCGCCAACGGGCACGGCGGCGTACTTCACCGCCTGCCACGCCGTGGGGAGTACGTCGGAGAGGTAGACGAAGCGGTCATCCGGGGGCCCGTGAGGCACCTTGACCGGCAAGGTGTCGCCGAACGGCACCCAGAGATACTCCGCCTGGCCGCCGGGAACCTGGCCGTACAGCTTGGTGTAGCCGAACAGCGACGCACCGGTGCCGTACTCGTGCACCTGGGTCGTCTCGCACTGCGACTGCAGCCCGCGGCTGCACATGTAGCAGGTCCCGCAGGAAAGATTGAACCGCATCACAACCCGGTCCCCCGGACTCAGCTCGGTGACCTCGCTGCCGACCTCCTCGACGATGCCCATCGGCTCGTGCCCGAGGATGTCCCCGGGCTCGAGGAAGGGCCCGAGCACGTCGTAAAGGTGCAGGTCCGACCCGCACAGCCCGGTCGTCGTGATCTTGACGATCACGTCGCTCGGCTGCTTGATCGTGGGTTCGGGAACGGTGTCGACGCGGATGTCGCGCTTGCCGTGCCAGGCAACTGCTCGCATCTGGGGCTCCTCTCCCGGGTACGACCCGGCCGTCGGTACCCGGGAGTCCGGACGCGGAAACGCACGGCGGGCCACAGCGAGCAGAGCCCAGGCCCGGTCGCGGGTGGCCACCGCCGGTCGAAGAACGTCAGGATGCCGGTACGGTCCCGGCATGAGGTTGAGCGTCGTGTGCGAAGGCGGGCCGGCCGCCTATTCGGGCCGGTTGTGGGATGACGTCGAGGCCGACGACGCGGGGTACGTGCTGCTTCCACGCCCGGGAGAGGACGGGCCGCCGGCGTGGTACCGGGTGGACGCCGAGCACGAGCCGCTGATGACCGAGCACGGGTTCGCCCGGCGAGCGACCTATGTCGCGGACTACCTGCCGGCGTGATCCATCGCCGCCCTACCGCGGCGCCGGCTGCGGGATCCGCCGCCCGTAGCGACGCGCGAGCGCCCGCCACCCCAGCGTGCCCGCGCCGAGCGCGACGAGACCGGTGACCAGCGCAGCGATGGGATCGATCTGCAGCAGGTTGAGCCCGGTGATGAACAGCAGGAAGACGATCCCGCGCCGCAGGACGGTCTGCGGTACCCGGTTGGCCACCTTGGACCCGAGCAGTATCCCCGGCGTCGCCCCGACTACCAACGGCAGCAGCACACTCCAGTCCACTCCGGTGACCAGCACATGACTCACCGCCGCGGCCAGCACGAGCGGCACCGCCTGCAACAGGTCGGTGCCGACCAGCCGTACCGCCTGCAGGCCCGGATAAAGCAGCAGTAGCGTGACCATGATCACCGAGCCGGAGCCGACCGAGGTCAGGCCGACCAGCAGGCCGCCGACCGCTCCGACCGCGACGGTCGGCAACGGCCGGATCCGTGGATCCTCGGAGTGTTGGGAGCCGCGCTGCTTGTCCCGCAGCGTGAGGAAGAGCCGCAGGACATAGGTCGCGGCGGCGATCAGCAGGGCGACACCGATCGCGTACTTGACGAAGGCCTGCTGTTGGTCGTTGGTCCCCACGGCCGCGACGACGAACGCCCCGGCGAACGCAAAGGGTACCGATCCCAGGCCGAGCCACATCGCGAGCCGCAGGTTGGGCGACCCCTGTCGCCAGTGAACTCCGGCGCCGACCGACTTGTACAGCGCGGCCGCCACCAGGTCGTTGGCGATGGCGACCGTCGGGTCGACGCGCAAGAAGATGAGCGCCGGGGTCATCAGCGCTCCGCCCCCCATGCCGGTCATCCCGACGACCGTCCCGATCAGCAGGGCCGCCAACGCGATGAGGACCGTGGTTGTGTCCATGCCACCCTTGTTTCATCCGAGCCAAGCCTACTAAGTCGATCAGAAGGATAGACAATAGTTCGAGGCTTGTCATCGGATCGGCCAGGTTCGGCGTGGCGCGGCCCTGGGCTAGGACTTGCGCGCCCGGCGCGTCAACTTGTCGTTGACCCTCTGGAGTGCCTTGACCAGCTCGTCCTTGGTCATCTTGGAGCGCCCGGAGACGTCGAGCCGGCGAGCCTGGTCCATCAGCTCCTGCTTCGAGGCGTTCGCGTCCACGCCACCGGCGGTCTTCGCCTTGGTGCCCCGTCCCCCGGCCGCCTTGGCGTCCGACGGCCCCTTGCCCTTCTTGCGCTCCCAGCGGTCGCCGACCTTCTTGTAGGAGTGTTTGAGTGCCGAGTACGCGACCCGGTGTGCGCGCTCGCCCTCCCCGTACTCGTCGACCGCGGAGTCGTGCGCCTTGGCGAAGGTGCGCTGCGCCTTCTTCCCCGAACGCTGCAGCGTGCTGGGCAGCTCCCGCTTCTTCGGCTTGCCGCTCTTGGAGGTTTTCGGCATCGAGACCACCCCTTGCCCGCCGTTTGTGTGAGGACCTGTCTTGGCCGAGCGATACCCGAGAGTCGGTCAAGGCAAACGGTCGGCTCGCTCGAGCGGTAGGCCCGCGGGGGACAGCTGAGTCGGTGTGGGCGCAACAGGGGTTGAACCTGTGACCGCCTGCTTGTAAGTGCGATCGGGTGGGTCGGCATCTCCCCAGGTCAGAGGGCATCTTTGCAGGTCGAGGGCTGATTTGGTGCGAGGCGCAGTGAGGCCCGGACAGCCCTAGACCACGCCGTACATGTGGTCTCTACGTGGTCGCCTACGCCGACAAACGCGAGCCTCCGGTCCGGGGCACCGGCTGAGCCGGTCTGCTCAGGCGGATACCTATGGTCAGTTTGAATCCAAGTCAAGCGGTAGTTGGCTGTCGGGTGTCTCGCGGCGTTGAGCCTGGAAGTACGGCAGCAGGGTCGGCGGCAGTTTCGGCCATCGCCCGTTCAATATGTCCTCCACGGTGATGATCTGAATGCGGGGATACTCACGTCCGTCGCCCGGATGCCTGTAGACACCGGACGTGTTCGCCACCTCACGCATCGCCTTCGTCGGCGGCTTCATCGTCGCGAAGACGCCCATCGCCGCGTTGTTGCCCTGCACGGTGCCGAGCAGAGCCTGCACATGGCCGGGGTTGGTTCCTCCGCCTTTGACTGAGATCAACACGCGGTCAGACTCGCCGCGTGCCCCGATCACGATCCGGATCACGCCGTCGATTCCCTTGTCCCCGACCTGCTTCTCGTTCGGCTGTCCGTCCAGCGCCATCACACACCAACGCTCGAACTCAAACGGCGACCGCTCAAACAGGTGACGAGCACCCTCGATGTCCTGCGGGATACCAAGGATCTCGTACGTGTCCCCAATCTGCTCCCCGTAGGTGTGGCGCAGACGAGCGTCGATCAGGTCGACCGCCAGAGTGGTCACGTCGATCCCGATCCAGCGGCGGCCCAGCTTCTGCGCGGCGTCCACGGTCGTGCCACAGCCGCAGAAAGGGTCGAGCACCACATCACCGGGGTTGCTGCTGACCGCGACGATCCGCTCCATGAGCGCCAACGGCTTCTGCGTGGGGTAGCCGAGGCGCTCGGCCGCCTTCGCCCCGATGGGCGAGATGTCGGTCCACACGTCCTGAGGCGAGATGCCCGGCATCTCGTCGGCGAAGAGCATCACCCTTGGCTGGCCGGTGGAGCGGTGGATCAAGCGTCCCTCGGCCACGAATTGCCGGAGGTTCCCTTTCGAGTAGGCCCAGTACCGGTTCTTGTAGGGAGTGACGCCGAGATACTCCCAGCCGACGACCGGCGCTTGATGCTCGTCGTCTAAGTCTGCGATCCACCGCTCGCCGGGCTTGCGCTTCACTCGCCAGATGTAACTCGTGTCGCCGCCGGGCTTCGCGGCGGTGAGGTCACCCTCCTTGTATAGCCGACCGTCCGGGGCGATGTGCCGGTACTCGTTTGTCAGGTAGTCCGAACCGTAAACGGTGAAGTAGGCATTCCAAGCGACCGTCTTATCCTTGCCGTAGAAGAGCAGGACGTCATGTATGGAGCCGTATGCCGCGCGGCCCTGCTTGGCGTCGCTGTGGGCGCTGGTCCGCTTCCAAATCACCTCCGAGCGGAAGTTCTCCGGCCCGAATATCGCGTCCAACAACACCTTGAGGTAGTGGCTGGCGGTCGGGTCGCAGTGGAGATACAGGCTTCCGGTGCGCTTCAGCACCCGCCGGAGCTCGACAAGCCGAGCCGTCATCATCACCAAGTAGGCCAAAACGTCGTTGTCGCCGAGGAGCCGCCGCATGGCTTCCAGGGCGTCCTTGACCTTGTTCGGCGTACTCGATGCGCTCAGTAGATCGAGGTAGAGCGCCTGGACGTCCTGGCTCCATGTCCACGTGTCGTCGAAGGCTTCGATCTGAGCCTGCGCCCCGCCACCTGACTGCTCCTTGAACAGCACCGAGTAGTTTCGTTTCGAGTTGAACGGCGGGTCGAGGTACACCAGGTCGACCGACTCCGACGCGATGTTTTCGCGGAGCACGTCGAGGTTGTCGCCGTAGAACAAGCGGTTGAGAGCCACCCCGATGACCTTAGTCGCGACCAGCGGCTGAGTACGGGACACCGACGCACCAGGCGGGGCCGATCTTCTGTGTACTAGTCCCCACGGACACAACCGAAGGGACGCGTCATGCGCAGGACACCCCAGGTCATTTACCGCGACGGCTACAGCCTCGGGCAGCTCGCTCAGCAGTGGGGCGAGACGACCTACTTCGTCCGAGGGCTAGTCAAGCGAGGCCTACTGCACCCGAACGAACGAGGCGTGGTGACGATCGCCGAGCTGGACCGCTTCTACAAGGAGTCAGGCGAGCTGCTGCACGTCTGAGCTGGCCTCGGCCACGCCAGCCGACGGTCGGAATCATGCTGGCCTGCGCTGACCAACGCATGCGTGCGCTGGCGACCGCGTACGCGACCACGCCTGCCCCGTCTCCTAGGTAGATGACGCGCGGACCGCTGCCTCCGCGAGCCCGCGAGCCCGCGAGCCAGGGGGCACATCGGCTCTGGCCTGCGCTTCTGAACTTCTGGCGCGATGTTCTGCAGGCTGCCTGCCACCACACACCGCGACCCCCGCGGGGTCCGACCAAAGGAGCAGGCATGACCACGACCAAGACGCCAGCCGCTGAGAAGAAGGCGGCACCGGCCAAGCCAGCGAAGGCGCAGCCTCGCAAGGCAGCCACCCCCGCACCGGCCCAGACCGCCACGTTGGCCCAGGCTGCGGCAGCGGGCACCGTCCGGTTCTACCGGCAGCGCCGCAACGGCACCATGCGGAACCTGACCTACCTCGCGCCGGGCACCACTGACCGCGCCCAGGCCGAGACGGTGACCAAGCGCCGGGAAGCTGGCGAGACCATCCAGGCCATCGCAAACGACCTCAAGGTCAGCGTCGCCACGGTGCGGCGGATGGAGGCCGGGCTGGTGCTGGCCCAGCAGGTGGAAGCCGGCGACCACGACGGCAAGTGGAACGGCGAGGACGCCCGCGTCATCGTGGGGAAGGTGGGAGAGGAGGACCAAGCCGCCTGACCCTCACCCCACTCGACCGGGCTGGCCTACGGGCTGGCCCGGTCGCCTGACGTACGGGGCCGACTCTCAAGGTGTGGGCCGAGAAGGGCTGTGGATGGGGAGCGGCCAGGGATACTGGGCGGGTGACCGAACTGCCGCAGTACCACCAGCTCCTCTGGCCGGCGATGCTCGCGGTCTCTGAGCTCGGGGGTTCGTCCTCCATCAGCGAGATGGTAGAGACGGTCGTCAAGAGAGAGAGCTTCACCGACGAACAGCAGGCGGTCCTGCATAACGACGGTCCGGAAACTGAGATCGCTTATCGGCTTGCCTGGGCGCGTACCTACCTCAAAGGGATGGGCCTGCTAACCAACAGTGCGCGGGGAGTATGGATTCTGACCGACGACGGCGCGGCACTAATGACCGACCCTTCGCTCAAAAACGAGCAGCGGCGGGAGCGGGTTCACCGGCTTTGGTCTGAGCATCTGACCGCGCTGCGGCGGGACCGCAAGAGAAAGCCTCGACAGCCTGAGGGCACGGATGAAGCTCAATCGTCAGATGAGCCAGGCTGGAAAGAGCAACTTCTTGAGTCCCTTATGGAGATGAAGCCAGACGGGTTCGAGCGTTTAGCGAAAAGACTGCTCCGTGAGGCGGACTTCGGCAGTGTGAACGTCACCGGCCGGAGCGGTGACGGCGGCATCGACGGTCTGGGGGTCTATCGCTTAGGTCTGGTGAGCTTCCCCGTGTTCTTCCAGTGCAAACGCTACCGGGGCAGTGTCGGCCCAGGCGCAGTTCGCGACTTCCGCGGTGCTATGGCGGGTCGTGGAGACAAGGGATTACTCATCACGACCGGCGGGTTCACTGCAGACGCCAAGAAGGAAGCCACTCGCGACGGAGCTCCCGCCATCGACCTCATCGACGGTGACCGTCTCTGCGAGTTGCTCAAGCGATACGAGCTCGGGGTGAAGACTGAAACCCGGACGGTCGAAGACGTTCGGATCGAGCGGCACTTCTTCGCTGACATCTGAGACACGCGCGGTTCGCCACCCCGCCCACCGGCGCCCGATGGTGACCTGTGCGGCCGAGCAGCCGTGCGTACAGCCGACGTAGACCGAAGAACAGGGCGCGGGCGGGCCGCTAGGCCGAGCGCCGGGCTTGTGGCCGACGTACGGGGCCGACCAGCAGCCCGCAGAGCCGACGTAGAGCGTGGAACGGGGCAGGGGTGGGCAGGCACACCGACCCCGCCGTCTTCATCGCCCCAGGGGCCGAGCATGGGGCCGTGTGGTCGCCTGCGTGGTCGAGCCGGTGGAGCTCGGGCCGCTGGCCCTGGTGAGGGCGCTCGTGACCTTCTGCCAGGCGAGCCGGTACGAGCGCGGACCACTTGCCCGACCGCCTCTTCGGAGGGTGTCAGCCTCCCGAGCTGCCGCGTAGCGGCGTGGGGACAGAGGACGGGGCCGGGGTGGCGTCCGCATACAGCCGGGCGAGGAGGTCCTGCGTCGTGGCGTCCTCGTCGTAGACGTGCGCGTACACGTTCATCGTGGTCACGATGGACGAGTGGCCCATCCACTCCTTGAGGACGTGCGGTGGAACGCCCTGCTGGGCGCGCAAGCTGGCGAAGGTGTGCCGCAGGTCGTAGAACCGGACGCCGGTGATCCCAGCGGCGGTGCAGGCGTCCTTCCACTGACGCTTGTAGAAGTTCCCGTGTCGGAAGAACTGACCTTGGTCCGCGAACAGGTACGCGTCCGGCGGCAACCGCTTGGCCTGCACGCACGCCACGACCTCGGCCATGACCTCCTTCGGCACCGGCACCCGGCGACCCCGACTCTTCACCGTCTTGGGGATGCCAGCTTGCAACTCGCCGCGTACGTCCTCGACGGTCTCGTCGGCCTGCACCACGTTGCGCAAGGTGTCGAGGTTGCGCACCCGCAGGCCAGCCAGCTCGCCGGCTCGGAAGCCGGTCCACAGGCCGAGCAGTCCGAACAGGCGGTACCGGCCAGCGGGTAGCTGGTCGATGATCCGATTGGCCTCCGCGACGGTGAGATGCCTGGCCCGGAAGGTCTTGTGCGCCGGACTGCGCAACTCGTCGCGCACGTCGTCAGCTGGACTGCGCTTGATGTAACCCTCCTTGACCGCGAAGCGCAGCACCGCACTGATGACGTTGAAGACCCGGTGCTCGGTTTCCTCGGTCAGCTCCTTGTCCCGCACCGCGCGCATCACCCGGCGCACGTCCTCGCGGGTGATGCTGCCGATCGCCCGCTTGTCCCACGGCGCGAGCCAGCGCACGAGGATGCCTTGATAGCTCTCCACGGTGCGAGCACGTAGCCGCACGCCGCGAGCTGCCAGCCATGCGTCGGCCACGGTGCGCCAGGGCAACCGCTCATCCTCGGGGCGCACGTACTGCCCGGTCTGGATGTCGCGTGCCGTCGCGGTCTGCCAACGCTTGGCCTCGTCAAGCGTGCGGAACGTCTTGCCGCGCACGTCACCCGCCAGGTCGCGGTAACGGACCTCATAGCCGCGCAAGCTGCCGTCCTTGCGGTAGCGATATCGGATGCCCTGATTGCGGGGCACCGCCTTGGCGTTCTTCTTGGGCATGGGTTCCTCCTCGAATCGGTGTTGGTGTGGTCGAGCGGGGCCACACCTACGGAGGCGGGCCAGGGATGGCTAGGCGTCCGGCGTTTCCATCTCGGGCGTGGGCAGAGATGGAGCCGGGGACCGGGCGGAATCGGCTGCCCAAGCCGAGGCGCTGATCGACGCTGGCCTGGGCCGACGCCGCACACAGCTCGCCGGCGACCACGCCATAGACCACGACCTGGGTGCTGGCAGGCCCGTGGCGGGCTGAATCGGCCAGCCTGGCCCCGTTGCCCCACATCGGCGCTGTTCGGCGCTCTGCGGGCCGACCCTGGCCGCTACCGGCCGAAGCCATCGGTGGTGTACCCGGTGCCGTACTGCGGCGGCGGTGGCCCTGGGTACGGGCCGTCGTGGGGAGGGAAGGCAGGCAGGGGATCGGGTTCCACCACTTCGCCATCAACGACGTCGTCGTCGTACCGGTTGCCAGGTGGCAGGTCCACCACTAGGCCTTCGATGTCTCGCTGCCAAGGCTTGATCACGATGTCTAGCTCCTGCTTGGTGCCGATGCCAGCGCGGTCAAGAATGTCCTTGGCGGCGGCGAGCTGCACGGAGTAAGGAACTGTCTTGTCGGTCATCAAGGAGACGAGCTTCGCGGCTGCCGGGTCGGTGGCTGCGAGCAGTCGCTCCTCGGCCCGGGCTCGCGCTGCCTTCGTCGCACCTCCATGCATACGACAGACCTCCTGGCCCTTCATCGGAGGGTTGTGACAACGCTCTCCAGAGCGCTTCGAAGTCGCCTTGCAAGTGGTCCTCGGGAGCAAGGCCCCCGACCGGTCTCGCCGCCTCGTCATTTCGCCAACTCCTTCTTCATTTGTCTTCCTTTCGAATCAACTTGATTTCTGTTCCTGGCCTGCCACGCCTGTTCGTCGTGGGGGAGAGGGAGAGGAGGCCGTCTTGTTCGAGCGAACGCAAAGCGTCCAGGATTGCCTCTCTCGGCCTCGGGCTGAGTTTCTTGAGGGTGGTTCGCCGGTTTGTCGCGAGGGCTCGCGTGACGTCACTCAGCAGGTACCGTCTCCGACCGTCTGTCGTTAGCCAGTTCCGAACGAGTTCCTCAACTTTGGTGTTATTGCTCATCTCTCGCTCCATGGGTGGATTGGCTCTGGGGTTCACGGACTGCGATCACGAGGCCCGACCGCCCGCCTGCGGTGGTGCTGAGCTGCACCACGCCTTCGTCTTGGAGGCTGGCCAAGATGGTGTGTAGCTCGTCTCGCGCCTGGCCTGATCGCGCTCGCTGCTTGTGAATGTTCGTGATGAGTGCCCGGCTGACGTCGCTGAACATCACCGGCCGGGAAGCGTGGTCTCGGAGCCACGCCAACACCTTGTCTCGCTTCACCTGAGTTCCTTTCTGCTGGTACCCGTCCCCGTCCCCGGCTGGGGCGGGATGGGCTGCCCCGGTGCCGGGGTGGTGTGCTGTAGCCCATCCCCTAAAGGGGATTGGGATGGGCTCAGCAGCACCTCCCAATCCGGCCGGGAGGGGTTGGGATGGGTTGGGATGGGCTCAGGCATCGGATGCCTCCGGACCGGGGTAGTAGTGCTTCGCGTTGCGTGGCCCTTGCTGCACGTGAATCAACCCGCGCTGCATGGCCTCGCTGATCGCGCCGGACTTGTCGCGGTGGCCGATCGGCAACTTGGCCTTGAGGTCAGTGGCGTTGATGCGCGGCTCTGACTGCACGATGCGCGCGACAGCTTCGACGCCACCCTGGATGCGAGCCACGGCGCGACTGCGGTACTCGCTGACGTAGAGCGAGTGGCTCTCCTTCTCGAAGGCCAGCTCGCGCTCCGAGACGTCAACTCCGCGACCGTCGGCACTGAGGAACCTGTGCCACTGGTTACCCTCGTCGCCGCCGACGTTGGCCTTGCTGTAGAGCCACCGGACATCGGCCCAGTCGTCTACAGACGACGCGCCCCGTACGTGCTCGGCTCCTTCCTCGGCTTGACCGCGTCCGGTGTGAGCAGGCATCCAGAGGTCGCGGATACCCGCCGCCTCCTTGAGAGGATCGAGCACACCGAGCAGCCAGTTCCGGGCCTCGCTGTTGTCGTTGTCGTTGGCGAGCCGAGCTGCCGCCCCGAACGGGTCGAGAATCAACGCGTCGCAGTCGTAGCCCTTCAGCCATTTCACCGCGTAGTCGAACGCGGCGGGGCTTCGCAGGTCGAAGTTGAGGCCCCGCAGGTTGAGCAGGACAACCCGGTCGGGGTTCTCGATGTCGAGCGGCGCGAGGTACTCATCGAGCAGCATGTCCTCGGTGAGCTCGTAGTTGAAGAACGCGATCCGGCCCGCCCCCGGCTCCACGGCGAACTCACCCAGGAACTTGTCGCCGTCCGCGTAGGACTTGAGCAGGTTCGCCATGAGTGTCGTCTTGCCGACCTTGTACTGCGCCGCGATCAGCGAGTTGGACCCGCTCGGGTGGAGCCGGTCGATGGTGTAGCTCAGCGGCTCCCTCGGCTTGGCGAGCGCCTCCGCCAAGGTGCCGGAATCCTCAGGTCGAGCGAACGCGTCGTCGGCTCTCGCTGCCCGCAGCAGGTCCCGCGCTCTCTCGGTGACCTGTAGCCGACGCAACTCCTTCTCGACGTCGCGGTCCAACGCGACGGCATCGGACTCCTGCAGCAGGATCAAGGCTTCTTGCGAGCCTGCGTCGAGGCCGCTGGCGATCGTGGCTCGGGCTTCGCCGGGGCCAAGCCCCTTGGACCCGGCAACCCGCGTGAGCGCGTCCGTGACCTCATCCGCAGTCAGGTAGTCACCGCCGACGAGCTTCCCGAGGTAGTAGGCGGCGGAGTTCAACGTGTGATTGCGCTCGCCGAGTTCGGCCTGCCGGACGTTGGCGATTTCGTCTTCGAGCACCGAGAGCGCGTACGCACCCGGCGAGGTGCTGATGCGCCGGGTGACGGCCCCCAGCCCCGGCGCACCGCCGCGCCCCTTGCCGTCTGCCAGCGCAGAACCCCACGGGTCGGGCAACGGGGCCAGCTCGGCGTTCTTGTCGGCCCAGCGGTACGTCGTGTCGGTGAACTGGTTGAAGGACGGTGGTGCGACGACGAAGCCACCGACGCCACGGGTGTCGATGCCAGGACCGAGGGTCCCGGCCGACGTAGGCAGACCCTCGGAGGTCTTGAAGTACAGGTGACGTCCACGGGTCGTGAAGACGGTACGAGTCGGCGGCAGCGGACCTAGCGTCTCCTCAAGGCTGGCCAGCGAGGCGTCTCCCTCGGCCCCGTCAACGTCAACGACGAGCAGCTCACTTGGCCCGCAAGCGATGCCGACCCCGGCGTCCGGCCACTTCTTCCACCAACCGCGGATCACGTCCGGGTCGGTGGTGGCGCGCTGACCTTCATCGCCTTTTGCCCACTTGGTGAGCGGCATCTTCACGACCGCCCTACCTTGCATTATGAAATGCATCGGGAACACGTGCCAGCCTCGCTCGGCGTACTTCAACGCCTTCTTCAAGCCCGGCGGACTCTTGCTTGACTGATTCATTTGGTCTCTTCCTTGCCGTGGTTGCGGGGCGGTAACTAACCGCCACTTACAAGCTTCCCAGATTCAGCCCTCGATCTGGTGGCGCGGTGAGTTCAATCCGATTCAGCCGGAGTATTGAGTCACCAGATGCGCTCCGTTATTCCGTAGGATGGTTACAGCGGCTAAACCGTAGGCCGCTGTTGCTAACAGAAAGGAGGCGATTATGGGCCTGAGGGGTCCATTGCGGGAATACCCGCATCTCGTCAAGGTCAGTTGCACCGACAGCCAGGTCGAGTTCTTGAACGACTTGGCGAAGCTTCAGGGCTGCTCAGTGCCCGAGGCCATTCGTCGGCTCGTCGATTCAGCGTTTGCTGAAGCGCTCGTGAAGGAGGCATTCCGTGGCTGACATGAAGGAGCTGCGCTCGCAGCTCGACATGACGTACAGGCTCCTGCGGGCCACTGAGGACGCGGTGCTGGCCGAGCGCCGCCGAGACCGGGAGCTCAACGCCGCTGTGGCCGAGGACCGGGCAAGCGCGGGCATCAGAAGGGTCGGTGGCTGAGATGGCGACCAACGGGCTTCGTGCGCAATTCGACCAGTTCATGGCTACGCCAGGGACCAGCGCTGAGCAGGTCAAGGCTGCCGAGAAGTGGCTCCAGTTCGCAACCGCTGAGGAAGTTCGCAAGGTCGGCTTGTGGACTGCTGAGCGCAAGGCCAAGAACACGGCAAAGCGCCGCGAGCTTGCCGACCGCATCTCTGAGCTGCAAAGCGAGCTCGCGGATATCAAGCGCGACGCAGAGCAGGGGCTCCGCCCCTACCCCGAGCTACTCAAGGAGCGTCGGCTCGCGATCCAGCACCTTCGCAATCTGGAAGGCGTTTACGCCTCTTTGGAGAGCACCGAGGCGACCGTGGAAGCCATCGCCGGCGACCCCGTTGGCTACATGGATTCCATTTATGAGAAGTACGCCGGGCTCGCTCACCAGCGTCCGAAACTGGCGACCTATCTCGCAAAGCACCCGGCCGACAGACCGTATCGCTAATCCATTTCGCGGTGGTCCCGCCTGACTTCTCTGTCCGGAGGCTCAGGCGGGTTCCACCACAGGGCCACAACGAGAACAGATAGAAGGTGTGGTGCTTTATGCCCGACCCCCAGCTTAGCCGACCAGACCGCCGCCAGTTGCCTCCAGTCAAGCCGGAGCATCTGGCCGAAACGATCGACTCCTGGGCGCTAAAACGCCGCAGGAGCAAGCTTCTCGGTGGCGCTGACTACGACTACGACATCGAGATGGTCGCTGGTGTCTTCCGCCGCCTGACCGCTCGCACTCGTTCGGAAGGGCCATTTGCAGTGTCAGACATCTACGGCGAGCTGTGGCTCGAATTCACGGGGTACGGCTATAGCCCCCGCGAGGCCACCGAGGAAGCTCGCCGCTGTCTGGCAACCACCATCAGCAAGAAGGAAAGCGGACTGAGACTGGTCCGGCTGCACCGGCTGGCAATGGCCTCATGAACTCCGTGCGGGGCGGGGTGATGGGTTGCCTTTCCCCTGGTGGCATTCCGCTCCGCACGGCCTACGTCACTCGACCCCCGCTGGGGGACACGGCGGGGGCCAAGGGACGGCGCTGATGAGACGCCGCGTGTCGCCACTGGCGACGGAGGGATGCGGTTAGTGAGGCCGCGATTGGTCGGCAAGGAAATGACCGCAGCCAATATTACACGGACTGGCAGGCATGTCCGTGCCAGCTTGTCACTATTGAGTTGTCAAGATTCAAGCGGTATTAGACGGGGTTTCGCAGTCGATTGGGGTTGTCGCCACCGCACGGGGCCACTGAGACCTGGCGTGGGTGAACGGGGTGGGGGTGGCGCAGCGCCGCAGGGCGCGTACGTCAGGCGCTGCGACGGCGGGTCCGCCGCGCAGGCTCTGGAAGCTGGTCGGCGACGAAGGCAGCGACCGCGTCGGCGGGCACTCTCGTACTCGTCCCGACCTTCACGCGGGCGAGTTCGCCACGACGCAGCAGGCGCCAGACAGTGGCCTCGCTGACGCCGAAGCGCTCGGCTACGTCGGGCACGCTCAACAGGCTGACGGTGTACTTCTGCACGGGGACTCCAGGGGTCAGGTGAAAGCCCTGCCCTAGGACGACGAAAGGCGCCACGCTAGGCCGGGGTCTTCCACCACAGGGTGTGATGGATGACCCCGCCTCGTGACGCCTACCCTCACTGCCACATCGCGCGTGAGGAGCGCTCCGATTCGGCTGCTCTGTCGCGGATGGGATCCTTGCCGGTTGCCCGACTCACCATCGTCCTGTCAGCCCAACGGGTGCTACAGGTGCAACGTTACGTGCCAGGCGCGGGGAGCGGTAGCCCTGCCCGGCAAGTGACAGACAGGGATAGGCAGGGCCATCCGTGGCACCTGTGGTCTCGTGTGGTCTTCGAGCCCAGCGCGTCAGGACAGAAGCCGCGTCTCCCCGGTAGCCATTCGCCCGCTGGCCTGGGGAGATGCAGCTTCACGGATGGTGGGCGCAACAGGATTCGAACCTGTGACCGCCTGCTTGTAAGGCAGGTGCTCTACCGCTGAGCTATGCGCCCCACGATCGTCGCGCCGCAGACAGGCCGTGGCCGCCGGCGTCTCGGGTCACCGGCGGCCACGACGCTGCTATTGCACACCACGAAGGGACTTGCGCGCCACTCTAACAACGAGGTTTCGCGAACTTTGACTTCGAGTCGCAAACTCAGGCGGCTAGCTCGGCCAACGCAGCGTGGTAGTCGGCCAGGTCGCGGGCGTCGGGAATGGCGTTCTGCACCTTCCAGCGCACCACGCCACTCCGGTCGATGACGAACGTCCCCCGCGACGCGCAGCCGCGCTCGGAGTCGAAGACTCCGTACGCCCGCGTCACCTCACCGTGCGGCCAGAAGTCGCTGAGCAGCGGGTACGTCAGCCCGTCCCGGTCGGAGAAGGCCCTCAGCGCGAAGACCGGGTCGCACGACACCGCGAGCAGGGTCACGTCGTCGTTGTCGAACCTGGGCAGCTCGTCACGCAGCGCGCGGAGCTCACCGGTGCAGACGCCGCTGAAGGCGAACGGGTAGAAGACCAGTATCACCGCCTTGCGATCCCGGAAATGGGACAGCGTCACCTCTTGGCCGTGCTGGTCCGCGAGCGTGAAGTCGGGAGCCTGCTGGCCGACGTCGATCGTCATCTCACCTCCCGGGTGGAGCAGTCGACTGCCACCCGTTGGCAACGTGGTGCGCCTCAGCGCCGAGCGCCGCGAGCCGCCTTCGGGGTCACCAGCTTGGTGGCCGACCAGTCGGCACAGACTGGTTGGCTCGTGGTGGTCGACAGCCCGGCGATCGGGGCGGCCTCGGCGACGTCGCTGGCGTCGACGTAGCCGGGTCGGCCCACCTTGGGCGTCAGCAACAAGATCATGCCTCCTTCGGCGAGATCGGTCAGCGAGTCCACCAGGGAGTCGACCAGATCGCCGTCGCCTTCGCGCCACCACAGCACCACCGCGTCGACCACGTCGCCGTAGTCCCCCCCGACGAGCTCGGCGCCGAGGACCTCCTCGATGGCCGCCCGGAGGTCATCGTCGACGTGTTCGTCCCATCCGAGCTCCTGGACGACCATGTCGCGCCGCAGGCCCAGCCGGGTGGCCGGGCCGCCCCGTCCCGCGTCGTCCGCGGTCGCGCTCACGCAATGCCTCCTCGAGGACTGGCCGGAGTCCTGGCTCGGTCGGACGTCACCTTAGTCGGTCACTGTCGCGGCGCTGCTCTCGATGCGCAAGGTCGGCGGTCCACGCTTTGCGGGGGAGTCGCCGCCGGGTGAGAAACCCCGACCGCCGAGTGGGAGACTTGGCGTCATGGCGGAGCCACAGCGTCGAACGGTGATCCACGAGGGTCTGCCCACCCAGCTGCCCGACATCGACCCCGAGGAGACCCACGAGTGGGTCGAGTCGCTGGACTCCCTCGTCGACGAGCGCGGCCGCGAACGCGCCCGCTACGTCATGCTGCGGCTGCTGGAGCGCGCCCGCGAACGCAACGTGGGTGTCCCCGCACTGCGCAGCACCGACTACCTCAACACGATCCCGCCGGAGCGGGAACCCTGGTTCCCCGGCAACGAGGACATCGAGCGCCGGATCCGCGCGTACATCCGCTGGAATGCCGCCGTCATGGTGTCCCGCGCCAACCGCCCCGGCCTCGGCGTGGGCGGCCACATCGCGACGTACCAGTCCTCGGCCAGCCTCTACGAGGTCGGATTCAACCACTTCTTCCGCGGCAAGGACCATCCCGGTGGCGGCGACCAGGTGTTCATCCAGGGACACGCCTCCCCGGGCATCTACGCCCGCGCGTACCTCGAGGGCCGGCTGAGCGAGACCCACCTGGAGCGGTTCCGCCAGGAGGTTTCGTACGGCCTGGGAAACGGGCTCGCGTCGTACCCGCACCCCAGGCTGATGCCGGCGTTCTGGGAGTACCCGACGGTTTCGATGGGTATCGCCGCCATCAACTCGATCTACCAGGCGCGCTTCAACCGCTATCTCACCAACCGCGGGATCAAGGACACCTCCGACCAGCACGTGTGGGCGTTCCTCGGCGACGGCGAGATGGGAGAGCCAGAGTCGCTGGGGGCGATCGGCGTCGCCGCCCGTGAGGAGCTCGACAACCTGACGTTCGTCGTCAACTGCAACCTGCAGCAGCTCGACGGGCCGGTGCGCGGAAACGGCAAGATCATCCAGGAGCTCGAGTCGTTCTTCCGCGGGGCCGGCTGGAACGTCATCAAGGTGGTGTGGGGGCGGGAGTGGGACGACCTGTTGGCCCGCGACGTCGACGGTGTGCTGGTAAACCGGATGAACGCCACCCCCGACGGGCAGTTCCAGACCTACACGGTCGAGTCCGGGGCGTACATCCGCGAGCACTTCTTCGGCGGTGACACCCGGCTCACCAAGCTCGCCGAGCACCTCTCCGACGACGAGCTGCGCAAGCTGCCGCGCGGCGGCCACGACTACCGCAAGGTCTACGCGGCGTTCAAGGCGGCCACCGAGCACGTCGGCCAGCCGACGGTGATCTTGGCGAAGACCATCAAGGGGTGGACGATCGACGCGCTGGAGGGGCGCAACGCCACCCACCAGATGAAGAAGCTCACCAAGGACGACCTCAAACGCTTCCGCGACCGGCTCTACCTGCCGATCAGCGACGAGGCCATCGACGAGGCCGACGTCGCGCCGTTCTTCCACCCCGGCGAGGACGACGACGAGATCCGGTACATGCTCGAACGGCGGCGCTCGCTCGGCGGTCCGCTCCCGCAGCGGCGGGTGCACCCCCGGCCGCTGAAGCTACCCGGCGACGCTGTCTACGCCGAGTTGGCCAAAGGCTCCGGCAAGCAGCCGGTGGCGACCACGATGGCCTTCGTACGGTTGCTGCGTGATCTGATGAGGGACCCCGAGATCGGGCCGCGCATCGTGCCGATCGCCCCCGATGAGTACCGCACGTTCGGCATGGACTCGATGTTCCCGACGGCGAAGGTCTACAGCCCGCACGGGCAGACGTACGACTCGGTCGACCGCAAGCTGCTGCTGGCGTACAAGGAGTCGGTGCAGGGGCAGATGCTGCACGAGGGGATCAGTGAGCTCGGCGCGATGGGTTCCGCGATCGCGGCGGGCACCTCGTACGCCACCCATGGCGAGCCCATGATCCCGGTCTACATCTTCTACTCGATGTTCGGGTTCCAGCGCACCGGCGACTGGATGTACTCCTTCGGCGACCAGCTCGGGCGCGGGTTTCTCATCGGGGCCACCGCCGGCCGCACCACGCTAACCGGCGAGGGCCTGCAGCACGCCGACGGCCACTCCCCGCTGCTCGCGGTCACCAATCCTGCCGCCGTGCACTACGACCCTGCGTGGGCGTACGAGATCAGCCACATCATGCGGGCCGGGATCGAGCGGATGTACGGCGCCAGCAAGGCGCACCCGCACGGCGAGAGCGTCTTCTACTACCTGACCGTCTACAACGAGCCCTTCGTGCAGCCGCCCCAGCCCGACGACCTCGACGTCGACGGGCTGCTGCGCGGGATGTACCGCTACCGGGAGGCACCAGGAGTCGACGCTGACGCAGCGCGCGCCCAGCTGCTCGCATCCGGTGTCGCGATGCCGTGGGCGCTGGAGGCGCAGCGGATGCTGGCCGAGGACTACGGCGTGGGCGCGGACGTCTGGTCGGTTACTTCGTGGAACGAGCTGGCCCGTGACGGCGTGGCCGTGGAGAAGTGGAACCTCAACCACCCCGGCGACGCGCCTCGCACTCCGTACGTCACCACCCGGCTGGCTGAGACCGCGGGACCGGTGGTGGCGGTGAGCGACTTCATGCGGGCGGTGCAGGACCAGATCGCGCGCTGGGTACCGGGTGACTGGCAGTCGTTGGGGACCGACGGGTACGGCTTCGCCGACACCCGCGCGGCTGCCCGGCGGTTCTTCCAGGTGGACGCCGCTTCGATCGTGGTCGCGACGCTGCAGACCCTGGCGGCGCGTGGGGAGGTGAAGTCGGCGACGGTGGCGGATGCGTTCGCGCGGTACCGGCTGGACGACCCGACGGCGGTCCGCGACGTGTTGCAGGAGGGCGCCGACGCCTGAGCGCCCACTCGCCTCCCGACCGCCGGCGAGTGGAGCGCGGAGCCAGGCCGTTCAGCGCCCGCGCCGGGCGCCAGACCAGGCGAGCAGGCCGTCGGCGGTACGGGTGTTCACCACCCGCTCCGGCGCAACTCCGTGCACCACGGCGCGGGCGCAACCATGGTCGAGGAAGTCGAGCTGGCCCGGGGCATGAGCGTCTGTGTCGATGGAGAACCAGCAGCCGGTCTCCGACGCGAGCTCGAGCAGCTCCCCCGGCGGGTCGCGCCGCTCCGGCCGGGAGTTGATTTCCACCGCGGTCTCGAACCGCCGGCACGCCTCGAACACCACTGCGGCGTCGAACTGTGACGGCGGCCTGGTGCCTCGGCCGCCGGTGATCAGCCGCCCCGTACAGTGCCCGAGCACGTCCACTCTCGGGTTGGACACCGCGACCGCCATCCTCCGGGTCATCGCGTCGCTGTCCATCCGCAGCTTGCTGTGCACGCTGGCTACCACCAGATCGAGCTCGGCGAGCAGCTCGGGTTCCTGGTCCAGCGACCCGTCGTCGAGGATGTCGACCTCGATCCCGGTCAGGATCCGGAAGGGTGCGAGTTCGGTGTTGAGCTCGCGCACCACTTCCAGCTGGTCACGCAGCCGAGCGGGCGTCAGTCCGTTCGCGACGGTCAGCCGCGGCGAGTGGTCGGTGAGGACCAGGTAGTCGTGGCCCACGTCGATGGCCGCCTGCGCCATCTCGATGATCGGGCTGCCGCCGTCGGACCAGTCGGAGTGCGTGTGCAGGTCACCGCGCAGCTGTGCGCGCAACTCCTCGCCGCCCTCGGCCAGCGGTCTCGTGCTGTCGGCTTCCAGCTGCTCGAGGTACGCCGGCACGTCGCCGCCGAGTGCCTCGCGGACGACCGTCGCGGTCTTCGGGCCGAGGTTCGGCAGCTCGGTGAGCGTTCCCTCCTCGGCTCGGCGGCACACCTCCTCCACCGGCAGCTCCGCAAGCGTCCAGGCAGCCCTGCGGTACGCGCGGACGCGGTGGGTCTCGGCGCGCTGGCGCTCCAGGAGGTAAGCGGTCCGCTTCAGTGCCTCGACTGGGTCCATGGGCACCATCCTGGCGCGCGGGCAGCACAGGTGTCGCCGACCGGGGGCCACCCTGCTAGCCGGCGGTGCCCGACGTTACCCGCCGCGTCCGAATCCGGCGTCGCGGGCGCGAACGATGGCCGTCGAGCGGTCCGCCACCCCGATCTTGACGAAGATGTTCGAGATGTGGTTGCCGACCGTCTTGGGGGCCATCCGAAGTCGCTCGGCGATCGCACCGTTGGACAGACCGGCAGCGATGGCGTCCAGCACTTCGGCTTCGCGTGGCGTCAGCGCGGCGAAACGTGACCGAGACTCGGCACTCCCTTTCCGGGTGGCGCGCAACGACCCAGCGGCGACCCCTGCCCCCAGGATCGTCTCGCCCGCCGCGGCGGCCCGAACGGCGCGCTCGAGCTCTGCCTGCCCGGCCCCCTTGAGCACGTAACCGCGGGCTCCGGCTCGCAGCGCTGCGGCAACCGACTCGTCGGTGTCGAACATGGTCAGCACCAAGACCGCAACGCCCGGCGCCACCGTCGACAACTCCCGGGTCGCCGAGATCCCGTCGCCATCAGGCATCGCGACGTCCATGACCACCACATCTGGTTGCAGCAGCACCGCCTCGCGAACTGCTTGGGGTCCGCTGGTCGCCGAACCAACAACCTCGAGGTCGTCGAACGAGCCGAGCAGGGCTCGCAGGCCCTCCCGGACCACGGGATGGTCATCGACGATCAGCACTCGGATGGATGCCGTCATCGCGACCCCAACGGCAGCTCGGCGCGAACCCGGCCGCCGCTTCGGGTCGGCGCCCCGGTGCACGTTCCCCCAAGTTCGCGGGCACGTTCGGCCATCGCGCTCAAGCCGACGCCAGGCCGCCACGAGCCACCAGACGGCGGGCCGTCGTTGTCCACGCAGACGTGCAGGCTGGCGTCGCACCACAACCGGACCTCGATGTGCATCGCCTGCGAGTGTCGTACCGCGTTGGCCAACGCCTCGGTGACGATGCGGTAGGCGGCGACCTCCACGGCTGCCGGCAACTCCGGCAGTGTGCCGGTCTCCAGCTGGATCGCCAGCTTCGACCCGTCGGCCCGCCGAGACATCTGCTCGATCCGTTGCCCCAGGGCACCCACGAGGCCGAGGTCGTCCAACGCCGGCGGGCGCAGCCCGTAGACGAGCCGCCGGATGTCGTCGATGGCGCCGCCGAGCTCGCCCCGGAGGCCCTGCAGCAACCGGCGCGCCTCCTCGGGATCCCGGTCGGTGAGATTGAACGCAGCGTCGGCAGACATCGCGGCGCCGGTCAAAGTGGGCCCCAGCCCCTCGTGCAGCTCACGCCGAAGTCGTCTGCGCTCCTCCTCGCGCGCCGACACCAGCAGCTCCCGCGACTCCTGGAGCTGCTCGGTGAGCAGCCCGGCGTGTACGGCAACCGCCAGCGGTGCGCTGACCAGGATCAGCAGGCGGCGGTCTTGCTCCGAAAGCCCGCTTTCACCTCGCCGCAGCCCGACCACCAGCTGCCCGATGACCTGCCCCTCGTACGCCAACGGCAGGATCTCGGTCACCGCTGGCCGGGAGCCACAGGTCGCCACCGGCTCGTCCGCGATGTGCACGGCCGCGTACGGCATGCGCAGGGATTCGGTCAGCGCGTGCAGGACCCCCGGAACTCCCGGCCTGACCCCGGTGGTGAGCTGTTCGGTGACCCGGGAGACCGTCTGCTCGGCGTTGTGCCGCTCGCCGTACAGGGCGCGGTCCAGGGCCCGTTGCAATCGGCTCCGCGCTGGCCCGAACGCGACCGCCACGACCAGGGCGGCGAGCACGCCGGTGCCGGTCCGTGCCGCAAACAGCCCGTCGAGGAGGGTCACCAGGCCGACGTACGCGGCGAAGACAGCCGTCGACAGCGAGAGGTACAGCAGGGTGCGGGAGACGACCAGCCGGATGTCGAGGAGGCCGTGGCGAAGGACCGCCGCCGTGATCGCGAGCGGAACGAGTGGGATCGCGAACAGCACCCCGATCGGGGTCCCCTGGACCAATGCCCACCCCGCAGTGGTGGCGACCACGACCACTCCGGCGAGCAGGATCCAAAGCAACTGCTGGCGGGTGCGATCGTCGCCACGCCGGTACCGCACCACCAGTGCCGCCAGGCCCAGGAGCAGCACCGCGAGCGTCCGGAGTTCGGAGACGAACCACAGCGGGGTCAGCCGGTCGTACCCGTCGATTGTGAGGTAGCCGACCGGCAGACCGGTTTGGAAGCTGGTCGGGGCCGCGCCGTTCTCCAGCACGAACAACGGCGCTGTGGCGCACACGGCGGCGACCACCCAGCGCCACCGCCGGCTGGGTAGCCGGCCGTCGGGCAGCAGCAGCAGGGTCAGCGGCAGCCACAGCCCGATCGACCACGGCCAGGAGTAGCTGAACGCGGTGGCAACCAGGCGCTGCACCGTCAGCGGTGCGTCGGCGTGCGAGAGCTCGACCAGCAGCGGCGCCGCCAGCGCCGTGGTGGCGTGACCGAGGCCGTCCACGATCAGTAGCCATCCGACGGGATTCCCGGGCCGGTGCCAGGCGATGAGACCACCGCACGCGGCAAAGCTGAGGCCCATCGCGGCGTTGGTCGGCACGAAAGCGACCAGGGTCTCCGGCCAGGTCCAGTCGACAGCGAAGGACGCGACCACGGACCCGAGTGCCTCAGCAACGGCGGCGACGGAGAGCGTCACGGCGAGACCTCGCCTGCGGCGTTGCTCGCTCGACATGCGCCCAGTGTCGTACGCCGCGGGCCCGCTGTCCCAGGGTCAGGCCCCCATCGGAGGCGGGCAAACACCCGGCTGGCTTGGGGGTATCCGCCCTGTCGTCACCGATCGACTCTCCACACGCTGCTGGTGACGAAAGGAGCTCGCCATGATCCACACCCTGTCGCCCTCCCAGCGGACCAGGGGATCGGCCGCGGACAGTCGCACCTGGCAACGCCGGGCGGCTGCGGTACTGATGCCGGTCGGCCCGGCGGCCGTTGCGGTGCTGCGCTATGTGTTGCCGTACGACACGACCGACGACGGCGCCACCGCGGTCGAAAAGGTGTACGCCCACCAGGCCGCGCAAGGAGCGGTGATGTGGCTCAGCCTGCTCGCCGCGTTCACGCTGGTGCCCGGCGTGCTGGCAGCCGGTCGTCTGGTGCGGCGGGAAGCACCCTGGCTGACGACGGTCGCGCTGACACTGCTGATACCGGGCTACCTGGCCATGGGAGCGCTGCTGGCAACAGATGCCTCGGCCTGGTCTGCGGCGGAGATCGGGCTGCCGCGCACCGACGCGGCCGCGCTGTATTCGACGCAGCATCCCGCCATCGCCGTCGCGCTGGCGGTCTTCGTCGTCGGCCACGTGTCCGGCACGGTGCTGCTCGGGATCGCGATGTGGCGGTCCGGGCGGGTCCCCTCATGGGCGGCAGCCGCTGTCACCGTTTCCCAACCCCTGCACTTCGTGGCCGCAGTGGTGCTGGGCAACCACACTCTGGACCTGGCGGCGTGGACATTGACCGCGCTCGGGATGGCGGTGGCCGCCGCCGCGGTGCTGCGTACGCCGGATCAGGACTGGGACCTCGCACCGAGGCCTCGGCCGGCATGAGGTCACGGCTGGTAAGGCGGAAACTCTCGGATCGTCGGGCCGAAACTCTCGGATCGTCGGTGGTTAGGGTTGGGGGGTGGCGGCTCGGAGTCGAGCGATGGTGGTGCGAAGGCTCGAGAAGGCGGTGCCACCACTGACAACCACCGCGCTGTCCCGCATGGAGCGCGAGCTTCCCTGGTTCCGCGACCTCAGCGCCAGCGACCGGTCCTGGATCGGTGTGGTGGCGCAGAGCGGGATCTCCGCGTTCGTCGACTGGTTCCGCGACGGCGGCGCTGGCCCGGTGGCCGAGATCCGTAGCGACGTGTTCGGCAACGCGCCGACCGCACTGGTCCGGGTGGTGACGCTGCAGCAGACGGTCGCGATGGTGCGGATGACGATGGACGAGGTCGAGCGCAGTGTCGAGCAGTTGCTCGGCGCCGAAGACGGCGCCACCGTACGCGCGGCGATGCTGCAGTTCTCGCGGGAGGTGGCGTTCGCCGCGGCGGAGGTCTATGCCCGCGCGGCAGAGATGCGTGGCGCCTGGGATGCCCGGCTGGAGGCGCTGATCGTCGACTCCGTGCTGCGTGGCGAGGCCGACGAGGCGGTGCGGTCCCGGGCATCCGCACTGGGATGGGAGTCCTCCTCGCACGTGGCGGTCGTCCTCGGCTACGCCCCGCCGGAGGTGAGCCAGTCCCCCCGCGGACCCCATAACGTCATCGACGAGATCCGGCGGGCGGCCCGCCACGCCGGCCTGGACTCGCTGTGCGCGGTGCAGGGTGACCGGCTCGTGGTGGTGCTGGGCGGTGTTGGCGACCTGGACAAGGCCGGCGCCGTGGTGGCCGACCGATTCGGGGCCGGCCCCGTGGTGCTGGGCCCCCTGGTCCCCGACCTGCTGTCGGCGAGCGCGTCCGCCCGAGCCGCGGTGGCCGGTCTGCGGGCCGCCGTGGGATGGACGCATGCCCCCCGCCCGGTGGCCGCCGACGACCTGCTGCCGGAGCGGTCCTTGTCCGGCGACGGGCACGCCCGACACCGGTTGGTTACCGATGTCTACGCGCCGCTGGCCACTCACGACCCGGTTCTGCTCGACACCGTGACAGCCTTCTTGGAGTTCGGGGGGTCCATCGAAGCGACCGCACGGGCGCTGTTCGTGCATCCCAACACCGTGCGTTATCGGCTGCGCCGGATCACCGACGTCACCGGACTGACGCTCAGCAACCCGCGAGACGCGTACACCGTCCGCATCGCCCTCACCCTGGGCCGGCTGCTGGCCCCCGACGCCTGAGGGCCCGCCCGTCCGGGCTCACCTCACCGAGCCGGCCGCCTACCGGTGAGCCGTTGTAGGAACCCTACAAGTTCCGCCGCGCGAGTTTCGTCCCTCCCGAATGCGCGATCTGGTCTCCTCATGGGCACGGTAGGAGGATGCTCGTCGTCGTCGCCCCCGGCCAGGGAGCCCAAACCGCTGGTTTCCTGGCACCTTGGCTGGAGGACCCGGCCTTCACCACCCGGCTGCACTGGCTGTCGACGGTGGCCGGACTGGACCTCGAGCACTACGGGACGCAGGCCGATGCCGACACGATCCGGGACACCGCGATCGCCCAACCACTGTTGGTGGCATCCGGCCTGGTCGCGGCGCTGTCGCTCTTTCCCCATCCCGCCGATGCGTTCGGTGCGCTCGGGGCTGCGAGCGGCCACAGCGTCGGTGAGATCACGGCGGCGGCCGGTGTCGGGGTCATCACCGCGGAGCAGGCAATGGTGCTGGTACGCGAGCGGGGCCGCGCGATGGCGGAGGCGTCGGCCCGCAAGCCCACATCGATGACCGCAGTCCTGGGCGGGGACCGGGAAGAGGTGCTCGCCGCGCTGGCCCGCCACGGACTCACCGCGGCAAACGACAACGGCCCCGGCCAGGTGGTGGCCGCCGGCACCACCGAGCAGTTGGAGGCGCTCGCCGCGAAACCACCGTCCAGGACCAGGCTGGTACCTCTGCCGGTGGCCGGTGCCTTCCACACCGAGCACATGGCACCGGCCGTGGAATGGCTGAGCCGGCTGGCGGGCGCGGTCTACACCCACGACGCCCGCACTCGACTCATCTCCAACCGTGACGGGCACGTCGTCCACAGCGGACCGGCGGTGCTCGAACGGCTCGTGGAACAGGTGGCCACCCCGGTCCGCTGGGACCTGTGCATGCAGACGATGCTCGACCTGGGCGTCACGGGCATGCTGGAGATGCCTCCGGCGGGAACGCTGACGGGTATCGCCAAGCGCGCCATGACCGGGATCGAGACGTTCGCGCTCAAGACGCCGGATCAGCTCGACGCGGCACGGGAGTTCGCGGCCCGGCACGCCGACGCCTCACCGCTCGACGACGCGCCCACGTGGCGCCTGTTGGTCGCACCCACCAAAGGCACCTTCCACGCCGCTGCGGACATCGCCGTCGACAGCGTGCTCACCGCCGCCGCCGCCGTCGGCGCGGTCCGCAGCCTCCGCGACGAGATTCCCGTAGTGGCCCCACACGGGGGAACAGTGGTGGAATGGCTGGTCGAAGACGGTGACCTCGTGTCACCGGGCCAGCCGTTGATCCGCTTGCACCCCGAGGTGGGCTCATGACCGCGCCACCTCAAGTCGGACACAGCCGGCTGATGGGGGTTGGGGCCTACCGTCCGCGCCGGGTGGTGCCCAACGCCGACCTCGTCGAGCACATCGACTCGAGCGACGAGTGGATTCAGACCCGCTCGGGCATCCGCAGCCGGCGACTCGCCGACGACGACGAGACCGTCCAAAGCATGTCGGTCGCCGCTTCCCAGAACGCGCTCGAGCGTGCCCAGGTGTCTGCCTTCGACCTGGACTGCGTGATCGTCGCGACGGTGTCCCACCTGCTTCAGACCCCGGCCGTGGCCACCGCGATCGCCGAGGAGCTCGGTGCCACCCCCGCAGCCGCCTTCGACATCTCCGCCGCCTGCGCCGGCTTCTGCTACGGCATCGGGTTGGCCTCGGACATGGTGCGCTGCGGCACCGCCCGGTACGTCCTCGTCATCGGCGTCGAGAAGCTGTCCGAGATCACCGACCCCTACGACCGGGGCACGGCGTTCATCTTCGCTGACGGCGCCGGGGCGGCCGTCGTGGGTCCCTCGGACACCGCCCAGATCAGCCCGGTGGTCTGGGGGTCCGACGGATCCAAGTTCGACTACATCCGGCAGGAGCGGGGCTGGGACGAGGTCTTCGCGACCCCGGAGAAGCGTTGGCCGAACCTGCGCATGGAGGGCAACCCGGTGTTCCGCTGGGCGTCGTTCGAGATGGCAAAGGTCGCCAAGCAGGCCTTGGACCAGGCTGGCATCGGCGTCGAGGACCTCGATGCATTCATCCCCCACCAGGCCAACATGCGCATCACGGACGCGATGGCGCGTTCGCTGAAGCTCCCCCCCTCGGTGGCTGTCGCCCGAGACATCGCCGAGCAGGGCAACACCTCGGCCGCGTCGGTGCCGCTGGCCATGGACGCGATGATGACCAGCGGTGAGATCTCTCCCGGCGACCGGGCGCTGCTCATCGCGTTCGGAGCGGGCCTCGCCTACGCCGCGCAGGTCGTGACCATCCCGTGAGCCAGCCGTTCGGCTCCTGACCACCCGCATCACCCCACCCCGAAGGAGAGCATCCATGGCCAGTACCGAGGAGATCCGCAGCAGCCTCGCCGAGATCGTCAACGAGGTCGCCGGCATCCCGGTCAACGACGTCCAGATGGACAAGTCGTTCACCGACGACCTGGACGTCGACTCGCTGTCGATGGTCGAGGTCGTCGTCGCCGCCGAAGAGAAGTTCGACGTCAAGATCCCAGACGACGAGGTCAAGAACCTCAAGACCGTCGGCGACGCCGTCGCCTACATCGAGCGTGCCTCCGCCTGAGGCGGCCGAATCGCTCCCGAAAGCGAGGTGATCGCACCCATGAGCCCGACCCGCGTCCTGGTCACCGGACTGGGCGCCACCACACCGCTCGGCGGTGACGTACCCACGACGTGGGACGCGCTGCTGGCGGGGCGGTCCGGCGTCAACCGGCTCGAGCACGATTGGGCCGAGCAGCTGCCGGTACGGATCGCCGCCGAGGTGGCGGTCGAACCGGCCGAGCAGCTCGACCGGGTCAAGGCACGCCGCCTCGACCGCTCGGCGCAGTTCGCGATGATCGCCGCCCAGGAGGCGTGGGCCGACGCCGGGCTCGACCGGGCCGACATCGACGCCGAGAGACTCGGCGTCGCCGTTGCCTCCGGCATCGGCGGCGTGCAGACGCTGCTCGCCAACTACGACGCACTCCGGGACAAGGGCCCGCGCCGGGTGTCGCCGCTGGCGATCCCGATGCTGATGCCGAACAGCCCGGCGGCCAACGTGGGGCTCGCCGTCGGCGCCCGCAGCGGTGTGCACACACCCGTTTCGGCGTGCGCCTCCGGCAACGAGGCGATCTCGCTGGGTGTGGACATGATCCGGCTCGACCGCGCCGATGTCGTGCTCGTGGGCGGTACCGAAGCCGCCGTCCATCCCCTTCCGCTGGCGGCGTTCGCGCAGATGATGGCGCTGTCGAGGCGCAACGACGACCCGGAGGCGGCCTCCCGGCCCTGGGACACCGGCCGCGACGGATTCGTGCTGGGAGAGGGCGGCGGCATCTTGGTGCTGGAGTCGGAACGACATGCGAGCTCGCGCGGCGCCCGCGCCTACGCCGAGGTGGCCGGCGCGGGCATCACCGCCGACTCACACGACATCGCCCAACCCCAACCGGAGGGGCGGGGAGCCAGCCGGGCGATGGCCGCGGCGCTGGCCGAGTCGGGGCTCGCCCCCGCCGACCTCCGCCACATCAACGCCCACGCCACGTCGACACCGCAGGGAGACACCGCCGAGGCGCGGGCGATCCGCTCGACCCTCGGTAACGCGACCGACGCGATCGTGGTCACCGGCACTAAGTCGATGACCGGCCACCTGCTGGGCGCTGCCGGCGCGCTGGAGTCGATCGCAACCGTGCTCGCGCTCTACCACCGCGTGGTCCCGCCGACCATCAACCTCGACGACCGGGATCCGGCGATCGACCTGGACATCGCCACCAAGGTCCGCGACCTGCCCCAGGGCGAGATGGCCGCGCTCAACAACTCCTTCGGCTTCGGCGGCCACAACGTCGCCATCGCCTTCACCACCAACCGCTGAGCGGGACCTCTGATGACGATGACCCGACCTCCGTCCGCCCCGACGCTAGACACCTCGGCCAAGCTGCCTCGCGACCAGGACCCGCGCAACCCGAAGACTCGCCTGGCGGCACTGTTCGACGAGGGCGCCTGGCAGCCCATCACGGCCGACGACGGCTGCGGAATGCTCGCCGCGGTCGGATTGATCGACGGCACCCACACCGTCGCGTTCTGCTCCGACGCGACCGTGATGGGTGGCGCCATGGGTGACGAGGGTTGCCAGGTCGTCGTCCGCGCCTACCAGCGCGCGGTCCGCGACGATGCCCCTATCGTCGGGCTGTGGCACTCCGGCGGGGCCCGGTTGGCCGAGGGCGTCCTGAGCCTGCATGCGGTGGGGCAGATCTTCGCCGCGATGACGCTGGCGTCCGGCAGGGTCCCGCAGATCTCCGTCGTCCTCGGACCGGCAGCCGGTGGCGCGGCGTACGGCCCGGCTTTGACCGACGTGGTCATCCTCGGACCGGAGGGCCGGATCTTCGTCACCGGCCCCGACGTGGTGCGCTCGGTGACCGGCGAGGACGTCGACATGCTGCGGCTCGGCGGACCCGAGCCGCACGGGCGGCGCTCCGGCGTCGTCCACGTCCTCGCGGAGTCCGAGACAGCGGCAATCGCAGCGGCGCGACGACTCGCGGGGCTGCTCGGCGCGCAGGGGCAGCTGGCCACGGACGCCGTGGCCGACGTCGACCTCGCCGGTTCGCTGCCGGAGTCGATGCGACGGGCGTACGACGTCCACCCTCTCGTCGCCGACCTGCTCGACGACGGCACCGGACTGGAGCTGCACGGCCGCTGGGCGCCGAACATCACCACCACGCTGGGGCGTCTCGGCGGCCGCACGGTGGGGGTGATTGCCAACAACCCGCTACGGCTCGGCGGCTGCCTCGACTCCATGTCAGCGGAGAAGGCTGCCCGCTTCGTCCGGATGTGTGATGCGTTCGGCGTGCCGCTCGTCGTCGTGGTGGACGTCCCGGGCTACCTGCCGGGGGTCGGGCAGGAGTGGGACGGTGTCGTACGCCGGGGGGCGAAGCTGCTGCACGCCTTCGCCGAAGCGACCGTGCCGCGCGTGACACTGGTCACCCGCAAGGCATACGGCGGCGCGTACATCGCGATGAACTCCCGCTCGCTGGGCGCAACACGTGTGTTCGCCTGGCCCGGCGCCGAGATTGCGGTCATGGGGGCCGTCGCCGCCGTGCGGATCCTACACCGGCGCCGGCTCGTCGAGGTGCCGCCCGACGTGCGCGCCACGGTCGAGGGCGAGCTCGCAGCCGAACACGAGCGGATCGCCGGCGGTGTCGACAAGGCCGTGGAGATCGGCGTCGTCGACGAGGTCATCGAGCCCACCCGGACCCGCTCGGTGATCGCCGAGGCGCTGGCTGCGGCGCTCACCGCCACATCGGTTCACCGCGGCCAGCACGGCAACATCCCGCTGTAGGTCGGCGCTCACACCACCTGGTGCAGCCAGCGGACCTGCGCACCGTCGCCGGCGTACCGGAAGGGTTCCAGCTCGTCGTCCCAACCCCGCCCGAGCAGCTTGTCGATCTCCCGCTCCACGGTGGTGTTGCCGAGGGCAGCCCTGATGACAGCCGCCTTGAGCCGATCCTCGGGGACCATCAGGTCGCCGTGTACCCCGGTCACCGCGTGGAAGATCCCCAGGTCAGGGGTGTAGGAGTAGCGCGCACCCTCCGTGCCGGCGGTCGGCTCCTCGGTGACCTCGAACCTTAGGTGATCCCACCCGCGCAGTGCCGAGGCAATCGCGGCGGCGGTGCCGGCATCGCCCTGCCAGGACAGCTCGCAGCGATAACAGCCCTGGGCGGCCGACTGCTGGGTCCAGACGGGGTTGACGGCTACCCCGAGGACACCACCCACGGCCCACTCGACATGCGGGCACAGCGCGGATGGCGCGGAGTGGACGAACAGCACGCCACGCGTCGTTGCGGTCACAGGTCCTCCTGCCGGTCAGGTGCGCCTTCCCCAGCGTCCTGCTCGGCGGCCGAGCCCGGTGACTGCAGCGCCATTGTGCCCCATCGACACCAGCAGGCGCACCCGTCACAGACGTCCCGGCGCGTGTCGTGCTGTCTCCGGGGCCATGAAGCGGTCGGTCGTTTGACTGCAACCTCCCTCGGCTACGCCACCGTGTGACACCCGCGTGCGCCGGCCGGTGCCGACCTGGACGAGTTGGGTGTCGCCGCTGGGCAGGGCCGCGGCTGCACCTCTACGAGCGCGCCAACTGCTGGACCGGGCCCTCGGCGACATCGACAGGTCAGACGCGGACCTGCAGGCGACCGCCGGCGTACCGGGCCGCGGACTCGCCGTAGCAGCCTCAGCGGGACTGCGTCTTCGCCCGCAACCTGGCGACCGCCTCCTTGAGCTTCGCCTGGTTCTCCGGCTTGCGCGCATAGTCGAAGGCCTGCTTGGCCAGGCTCAGCTTCGCGACCTTGCTGACAATGCCCATCTCTCACCCTTCGTTCGTCGGGTCTGCGGCCGAGTGACGACCTGCGGTGCCCTCAGCGGGGTCGGTGGCGTCACCCTCGACCTGGATCTGCTCGTGTCGGACCGTCTCGGACACGGTCTCCTCGGTGGTGAACTGCTCAGTCCCGAGCCGGACCCGCTCGACCGGCTCTACCACCTTCTCGATGACCGGGCGCTCCTCGTGCAAGACGACCTCAGGGCCGAGGCCGGGGTCGTCGTCGACGATGTCGCCGCCTTCGCCGGCGGGAACGTTCTCGACGATGATCCGTTCGCGACGCACCGGCACCGTCTGCGTGACGTACTCGGTCTCGACCACCTTGCGCAGCCGGGCCCGTCCCACCGGCCGGCTCTCGGTGCCGGTGACCTCTATCCGCTCCTCCGACAATGTCATAGCGTCGTCGGCACCCTCGGCTGACCCTGGCTGGGGTGAGGTTGCGGCCGCTGACATCGTCTGCTCGCTCACCTGCCTCTCGCTGGCGTAGCCCATGCCGTAGTAGTCGTACAGCGCACGCTCCGCCTCAGGCGTCAGATGACCGTCCTCGTCGCCGATGTGGGGAGCGTCCTTGACGGTGTCCTTGGCGTACGCAACCTCGAGCCGATCACCAGAAAGTGACGCGTTGGCGAGGGGCACGAAACTCTCACTGCTGCCGAAGAACCCGGTGTTGACCGTAGCCCAGGCCGGCTGGTCGGTCTGGTCGTCGAGGTAGACCTGCCCGACCTTGCCTATCTTCTCGCCGTCGCTGCCGTAGGCGGTCGAGCCGACAGCCTGCATCATCTCGTCCCGGTTCAGCATCGCAACCCCTTTCTGAGCACCCGACGGTGCTTCGCTCGGATCGTCGTCGGCGCCGGGGCCGAGAGACCCTCTGGCTCAGGTATACCCCGTAAGGCCCGGCTGATGCGCCCGCCACCGCACGAGGGTCAGTCTCGTTGACGACTCCGGGCGGCCGGTGGGCCGCCTGGGTCAGGGGACCAGGACAAGCTTTCCGCGGACGTGGCCGCCCTGGCTGATGCGGTAGGCATCGGCGGCACGGTCGAACGGGAAGCTCTGCACCTCGATAACCAGCTTGTCCTGTGACAGCAGTTTGGCGACCTGAGCCAGCGCAGCCATAGGCTCGCTGTCCGCCCCGCCACCGGTGACCCGGGCCCCGGCCTCACCGGCCGCGAAGTTGGCAATGCTGACCACCTGTGACGGCTTTGGCGCAAGGCCTGCCAGGTCCCCGATGGGTGTCTTGCCCGCGACGTCGAAGACAGCGTCGACCGGCCCACCGGCGGCGGCTTGAACGCGATCGACCACGCCCTGGCCATAGCGCACGGGTATTGCCCCGAGCCCTCGCAGGTAGTCCTGGTTGGCCTCGCCCGCGGACGCGATCACCCTTGCGCCTCGATCTACCGCCATCTGTACGGCGACCGCTCCCACGCCGCCCGAGCCGCCGTCGACGAAGACCGTCTCGCCCGCTTTCAGGGCGAGCAGGCGAAGACAGCGTTCAGCCGTCTCGCCGGCCACACCGGCCGCCGCAGCGACCGCCCAATCGATGGACGACGGCTTCGCCACCCACGCGTCCAACGCTGCGTACTCCGCCTGCGTGTTCCGCCCGAGGCCGAACACGTCATCGCCCACAGATGTCCCCCTGACCCCTTCGCCGACCTCGTCGACCACACCGGCGGCGTCGTATCCGAGGTAACCGGTACCGGTCATGGGCTGGCCACCGGCGAGGGCGCCCGTGAACGTCTTCCAGTCGATGGGGTTCACGCTCGCCGCACGCACAGCAATCCGGATCTGGCCCGGGCCGGCGTGCGGAACGGGCGCGTCTCCGCACTCGACCACCTCAGGTCCTCCATAAGCCCTGAACTGCAGTGCTCGCATCCAAGAGTCCTTCCGTAGCGGCGGGGGATCCGCGCGGCTGGCACATGCCGCGCGGACCAAAGCGCTGTTCGGCACCAGTCCTATTCCTGGTCGGCGGGGCTGTCGGAGCCCGCGGCACCCGGTAACCCACGGCGGCAGGTTGACCCCGCGCCATACTGAGGAGCATGGAGAAGCTGTCCAGCGAGCAGATCCTCGACGCGCACCTCGACGACTGGCGGAAGCTCGCCCAGGCCCTCCATGCGCGGTTCCGCACCGGCAACTTCGTCACGGGCCTGAAGTTCGTCACCGCCGTCGCCGAAGCCGCCGAACGGGCCAACCACCACCCGGACGTGACGCTGACGTACCCGCTGGTGGACGTGAAGCTGATCAGCCATGACGTCTCCCAGCTCACCCGGCGAGACATCGACCTCGCTCGGCAGATCAGCGAGATCGCCCGCGAACAAGGGATCGGCGCGGAGCCGAAGGCCCTCACCGAAGTCGAACTTGCGCTGGACACCGCCGACCTCGACGCGGTCGGCCCCTTCTGGGCTGCCTTGCTCACCGGGAGTCCCGACACACTCCAGGGCGACGACGTTGTCGACCCCAGTGGGAGGGTGCCGTTGCTCTGGTTCCAGCACACCGATGCACACGAGACTCCGCGACAGCGCTTTCACATCGACCTGTGGATGCCGCACGATGTCGCCGAGGAGCGCATCGCGGCTGCGGTCGCCGCGGGTGGGCGGGTGGCCGACGACGAGAATGCCCCGTCGTTCGTCGTCCTGGCCGACCCCGAGGGCAACCTGGCCTGCGTGTGCACGTGCCTCGACCGGTGAGACCCTGAGAACCCAAACCAGCGGGAGCCGACCTGCGTCACACCGGGCCGGCAACGGACAGCCGGACCGTGATGGTGTCACCCACGTCGAGCCCCTCGGCCCGGCGCACCGCGTCCTTCACCGGCACGACGTACAGCCCGTCCTTGGGGAACAGCGAGGTCTCCCACTCGGTGGCGCCGATCCGGGCCTTGACCGGGATCATCCCCCAGCCGTACGTGACGACCGTGGACACCTCGTGCAGGAAAGTGCTCTCCTCCTCTGGCACGGTGACGAAGTGGTACGGCGACGGTCCCCTCCAGTGCCAGATGGCGCCGGTGAAGTCCAGGTCCGTCCCCTCAGGCTGGCTCACCACGCATTGTCCTGAGTGTTGTCGACGGTCATGCTCCACAGGCTAGTTTCGGTTCCGGACGCTGCATCCAGCCCGGTGGCGTGGTGCGAAGCAGGTGGTGCGGTCCGCGGGCATTGGTCCATGCCTCGTTGCCCATGTGCCCACATCCCAAGCGCGTGCCCTCCGGCGGCGACGAGCGCGGTGCCCCCCGTACCCCCGTCGGGGTATCCGGTGGGGCGGGCGGGACTCGAACCCGCGACCCAGGGATTATGAGTCCCCTGCTCTAACCAGCTGAGCTACCGCCCCCGGAGCCGTACCCGCAACGCCACAGGAGCGGTCAGCCTAGCGAGCGTGCCGCTTCCACCGGGACGTGCCAGGGTGTCGCTTTGAGCTTGGAGGGACAATGACCGAAGCCGCCGCTCCCCCGCCGCCACTGGCGCCGCTCGGCGAGGGGTGGGACCGCGCACTCGCCGTCGTCGCCCACCCCGACGACATGGAGTTCGGCGCCGCCGCAGCCGTCGCCCGCTGGACCAGGCAGGGCAAGACCGTCGCGTACTGCATGGTGACGAGTGGCGAGGCCGGTATCGACTCCCTGCTTCCGGAGGAGTCGCGCCAGGTACGCGAGGCCGAGCAGATCGCCTCGGCGCAGATCGTCGGCGTGGACGCGGTGGAGTTCCTCGGCTTCCCCGACGGCATCCTCGAGTACGGTCTCGACCTGCGTCGCGCCATCGCGGCGGTGGTCCGCAAGCACCGGCCGGAGATCGTGATCACCAACAACTTCCGGGAGGACTGGCCGGGAGGGCCGCTGAACCAGGCCGACCACATGGCCGTCGGCCGAGCGACGCTGGACGCGGTGCGCGACGCCGCGAACCGGTGGGTGTTCACCGACCAGCTGGACGAGGGACTGACGCCGTGGTCGGGGGTACGCCAGGTTTGGGCCGGAGCGTCACCTCGGGCGACGTACGGCGTCGACATCACCGACACCTTCGACGACGGTGTCGCGTCGCTGCGGGCCCACGAGGCGTACATCACCGGCCTTGGGTGGGAGCACTTCGACCCGGCCGAGTTCTTGGAGGCGGGTGCCCGAATCGGTGGCAGCCGGATGGGAGTGGCGTTCGCCACCACGTTCGAGGTGTTCCAGGTCAGCGGTGACGACGAGGTATGACAGTGCTGGCGCGGGGTACGAGACGCCATGGCTGAGCGACCTTTGGAACGCGACGTCCTGCACCCCGATGGCGGTGCGGACCCGACTGGCGAGGCAGACCTGGAACCCGCCGGTGTCGACGAACAGGACATCGACGAGGGGCTGCAGCACGACCCATCGGACCGGGCCGACGACGTCGAGACCGTCGACGACCTCACCGGGTCCGAGGACCATCCCGGAAGGTGATCCACCGGGCCTCGCTCCCGCGACTGGACTCGAACCAGTAACCTGCCGGTTAACAGCCGGACGCTCTGCCAATTGAGCTACGCGGGAAGGCCTCGCCGTCGCGAGCGCTGCCTCAGGTTAGCAAGCACCGGGCCCAGGACTACACGCCGAGTTCGGCCTTGGCCTCGACAAGTCCCCGGTCGGCCGCCTCCCGAACCCCCGGGTCGGTGGGGTCGAGGTCGCCGTCCAGCCAGAACGACCAGTCGATCTCCCCGTCACCGCTCGGTGGACGACGGGCCACCACCTTGAGCCCACGGCGGCTACCGGGCACCGCGACATGACGGCTCAGCAGCACGCTGGCGGTCACCCGCTCGCGTACCACCTCCAGCAGCGAGCCGGGCTCGTCCAGGTCCAGCTCGACCCGAGGCTGCGGCATGCCGAACTCCGCCACCTCGACCACCACCAGGCGCTCGCTGTTCCGGTCCCACCGAGCGCGGTCCACCCGCTGCCAGGGCAGGCGCCGCGACCCGGCGGCCGAGTCGGTGTGCAACGCCCGGTCGGTGGCGACCTGCCACCTGCCCTGCCGGTCCCGGGCGCTGGACAGCACCCGCTCACCGGGTTCCATCGGCAGCTCGTCCAGGATGCCGGGGGGCGCGGATCCTCGACGTGGCAGCCAGGGCATGCGGCCATTGTCGCTCAGGGTCGCCAGAACGTACGCAAACCGGCTGCCGAGGGGATCCGCCGCAGCTTGCGAAGCGCCTGCGACTCCACGTAGCGCACCCGGTCGCGACTGAGGCCGAGCTCGTTGGCGACCGCTTGGGCCCCAAGGGCCGGGCCACAGAACCCGAAGCGGCGCAGCACGATCGCTTGTTCGAGCCCGCTGAGTGACCGGACGGCGTCACGCAGCCGCTCCTGCATAATCACGCTCGCAGCGAAGTCGCTCGGATCGGCGGCGTCCGGGTCGACAACGGCATCCCCCAGGTCCCCACACACCGACAGCGGCGTGTCCAGGGAGATCGGCTCCACGTCGTGACGAAGCAGTTCACGCACCTCGTCCCCGGTCAGGCCGCTGTGCTCGGCGACCTCGTCGGTGGTCGGGGGTCGGCCAAGCTCGATGCTGAGCCGGCGGCGTACCGCCAGGCACAGGTTGAGGCGACCCATGACGTGCACGGGCAGCCGGATCGTGCGGGCGGAGGCGGCAACACCTCGGGTCATCGCCTGCCGGATCCACCACACTGCGTAGGTGGAGAACTTGCAGCCGCGTCGATAGTCGAACTTGGCGACCGCCCGGAGCAAACCCAGGTTGCCCTCCTGGATCAGATCGACCAAGGGCAGGTCGTGGCCGCGCAGCCGCCGCGCCGAGGCGACGACGAGCCGCAGGTTGGCCCGCACCATCCGGCTCCTGGCCCGCTCCCCCAGCACCACCAACGTCTGCAGCTCCTCAGCCAGATGCGGGTCGGCGTCGTGCTTGCCGAGCCGCTCGGCCGCCAGCACTCCGGCCTCCATGGCAACTGCCAGCTCCACCTCCTCGGCGGCACTGAGCAGCGGCACTGCCGCGATCTGTTCCAGGTAAAGACCCAGCAGATCCTCGTCGTCGTGCCGCTCGACCGCGGCTGCTGTCATTGGGGCACCCTCCTCCGGCTGCTGTCGGTTGCAGTGTGGTCGCCACCACAGCGGCAGGGGCGCCGCGCGACGCGATCTGTGGAAGCGCCCTCGTGACCCCGGGCAAGTCCACCGGCGCACTCGCGGCACCGGTCAGGCGAGGCCACCACCGATCGCCCGGTCGCGCAGCGCTCGCCGCTGCTGCTCGAGCGCCACCAGCTCACCGAACATGCGGTTGTAGTCCTTGGCCTGCTCGACCGGGTTGGTCCGCTGCAGCCGGGACTTCAGCGCCTCCACCCGCCGCAGCGTGGTCAGCTCCTGCACCCGGGCCAGCAGCGCGTCGACAAGTCGGGCTTCCGGCTCCCCCATCGTGTGCATCGGCTCGACAGCAAGCGCCGCCAGCAGTCGCTGCGACTCCGGATCCACCACTCGCGCGCTGAGCCGGCCGAACCAGGCACCGTCCGCGCCGCCGGGCAACGGTTCGGCCGCCGCGGCGGCCCAGAGCACCGACAACCTCGGGTGAGTGAAGTCGGTCGCGTCGACCTCTGCGGACCTGCTCGCCAGGTGTGGGTTCTGCACCACCGCCTTGAGCGCCTCCCACTCGTCGCCATAGCGCGGGTCCCGTACGTCGGGCTCGGCCGGTGCCGGCTCCGCAACCGGCTCGACCCCGGAGCGGTTGGGTGGTGGCGGCCGACCGGCGGCTCTACGAACCTCGGTTCGGACGTCGTCGGCGTCCAGCCCGACCATCCCGGCCAGCTCCCGCGAGAACGCGTCGACCTTGGAGCGGTCGCGGACGCTGGCGACGAGCCGGGCCGCATCGCGCACGGCGTTGACCCGCTGATCGGCGCGGTCGAGGTCGTAGCGTTCGATCACGTTGCGCAGGACGAAGCGGTACAACGGCACCCTCCTGGCGATCAGCTCCCGCACGCCGGCGTCCCCCTTCGCGATGCGCAGCTCACAGGGATCGAGCCCGTCCGGCTCGACGGCGACGTAGGTCTGCGCGACGAAACGCTGGTCCCCGGCGAAGGCGCGCATCGCAGCGCGCTGGCCTGCCTCGTCCCCGTCGAAGGTGAAGATGACCTCGCCGCGGAACTCGTCGTGGTCGAGCAGCAACCTGCGCAGCAGCCGGACGTGGTCGGCGCCGAAGGCGGTGCCGCAGGTGGCGACGGCGGTCTCCACGCCGGCCTCGTGGCACGCCATCACGTCGGTGTAGCCCTCGACGACGACGGCCTGCGAGCTGGTGGAGATGGCGCGGCGGGCCCGGTCGACGCCGTAGAGCAGCTGGCTCTTCTTGAAAAGCGGCGTCTCCGGGGTGTTCAGGTACTTCGCCTCGATGCGGTCGTCGTCGAACAACCGGCGCGCCCCGAAGCCGACGACGTCACCGGACAGCTCGCGGATAGGCCACACGAGCCGGCCGCGGAAGCGGTCGTACGGACCGGAGCCGCCGACGGCCACGAGCCCGGCCTGCACGAGCTCCTCGTCGCGGAGTCCGTGTCGGCGCAGGGCGGTGAGCAACGCGTCGCCGCTGCGGGGAGCGAAGCCGACGCCGAAACCCTCCGCCACGTCCTTGTCGAAGCCGCGTTCCTGCAGGAACTCGCGACCGGGCCCGCCCTCGGGGGAGTCGGCGAGCGCGCTCGCATAGAACTGCGCCGCCAGCCGGTTCGCCTCGACCAGCCGCGGTCGCTGGCTGCGGTCCCGCGGGGCGCCCGACTCGCCGTCGGCGTAGCGCAGCTGCACCCCGTAGCGCCCCGCCAGCCGCTCCACCGTCTCGGCGAACGACAGGCCTTCCAGCTCGCGCAGGAAGGTGAAGACGTCCCCCCCGGCACCACAGCCGAAGCAGTAGTACGCGCCCCTGGCCGGGGTGACGTTGAACGACGGGGACTTCTCGTCGTGGAACGGGCACAGCCCCTTCAGCGAACCGCCACCTGCGGGGCGCAGGGTCACGTGCTGGCTGATCACCTCGTCGATCCGCGCGCGTTCGCGGACGAGGGCGATGTCGTCCTCGCGGATCCGCCCAGCCATGATCGGCGAGTCTACGCAGCGGCGGCGCACCACCTGGCTGCTCTGTGGACGCGCGTTCAGCCGGCGGTCAGGCGGGCATGCCAGGCGATGGCGGAGGCATCGGTGAGCGAGGCGATCTGGTCGACCACCACGCGGCGCCGGGCGGCGGCGTCGCCGGCCGCGACGAGGTCTGCTCCGAACACCGGCTCCAGCTCCTCCGCCCCGGCGCGCTCGAGGGCACCGGCTAGCTCGCGCAGCAGCCGGCGCTGGTCGGCCATCAGCAGCATCCGCTCCTCGGTCCGCATCACGAAGTGCGCCGCGACGCCCTTCAGCACCGCGATCTCCACCCGGACCCCATCGGGGACGACGAGATCGGCGGCGTACCTGGTGACGGGGTCGCTGCCATGGCTGGCCCAGGTCGCCGCCTGCACCGCTGAGCAGAAGCGGCCGATCAGCGCGCTGGTGAGCCCCTTGAGCCGCGCCTGGGCAACCCGGCTGCGGTCGTACGCCCGGTCCGGCCACTCGGCGAGCGACGACAGCCGTCTCAGCGACGCGACCAGGTCCGCGACGTCGACATCCGGCAGGTACCAGTCCAGCACCGCCTCCCAGACCCCGGAGGTGTCGCCCTTACCGAGCCCGTGCAGGTCGAGCTGTCCGGCGGCAACGGCGTCCTCGACGTCGTGCACGCAGTAGGCGATGTCGTCGGCGAGGTCCATGACCTGCGCCTCGAGGCAGCGAGAGCGCTCCGGCGCCCCGTCGCGCACCCAGCGAAACGCCGGGACGTCCTGGGCGTACGTACCGAACTTGGGGACCTGGCCCGGTGTGCCGTCGGCACCGAAGACGTGTGGGGCGGCGGGGAGCTCCCAGGGATACTTCAGGACCGCGTCCAGCACAGCCCGGGTCAGGTTGAGGCCGAGGCTGCAGCCTGACGGGCCCGGGGCGAAGGTCTTGGGCTCCAACCGGGTCAGGATGCGCAGCGTCTGGGCGTTGCCCTCGAAGCCGCCGATGTCCTGGGCCGCCTCGTGCAGCGCCTGCTCCCCGTTGTGGCCGAACGGCGGATGGCCCAGGTCGTGGGCCAGCGCCGCCGCCTCGACTACGTCACCGTCGCAGCCCAGTGCGCGGCCGAGCTCGCGGGCGATCTGGGCCACCTCGAGCGAATGTGTCAGCCGGTTGCGGACGAAGTCGTCGGTGCCCGGGCCGACGACCTGGGTCTTGGCTGCGAGTCGACGAAACGAGGCCGAGTGCAAGATGCGGGCCCGGTCGCGCGCGAACGCGCTGCGCCCTGGGCGCTTGCTCGGCTCGTCGAGCCGGCGCGCGATGTCATGCGCGGAGTAGCCAGCGTCCGTCGCCACGTCGGGAAGGCTAATCGCTGCCGCCACGCCCTTCCCGCCGCCACCCACCGGGGTGCACAATGCCCACATGGGTATCCGGTTGGTTGTTGCCGCCGCCGCTTGCGTTGTGGCCACAGCGGCCGGCGCCCAGCCAGCCGTCGCCGCCCAGCCAGCCGTCGCCCAGCCGACAGGCAACGCCGCCATCGGCGTGACCCGGTTCGCGCCAGCCGTGGGACTGCGTCTGGGGACTCCTACGGTGACACCGCCGGTGCCACTGCTCCACCTGCACTGCGGCTACGAGTACTACTGACCGCTACCCGCCGGAGACGCCGAGCTCCGCGTCCGGCCCCACCTGGCGGCCGTCGCGGTCGTCCAACCAGCCTGCAGGCAACGCCACCCGGCGTGGGCTGCCCTGCCGTCCCCGCGGGTGGCCGAGCTGCGCAGCCGGATAGGGCTCGTCCCGGTCGAGCCCGGCGACAAGTGCGTCGAAGTCGGACAGCGAGCAGAGCATGGCGAGTCGCGCACGTACCGCTCCGCCGGCTCGGAATCCCTTCAGGTACCACGCGACATGCTTGCGGAACTCCACGCAGCCCCGCCGCTCGCCCAGGTGGTCGGCGAGCAGCTCGGCATGGCGCCGCATGACCGCCACGACCGCACCCAGGTTCGGCAGCTCGCGGCCCCGCCCTCCGGCGAAAGCGCCCGCCAGATCGCGAAACAGCCACGGCCGGCCCAGGCAGCCCCGCCCTACCACGACGCCGGCGCAGCCGGTCCGCCCGACCATGTCCAGGGCATCCGCGGCTTCCCAGACGTCGCCATTGCCGAGGACGGGGATGTCGACGCTGGCCACCAGGGCGGAGATCGCGTCCCAGTCGGCTCGACCCGAATAGTGCTCGGCGGCGGTGCGCGCGTGCAGGGCGATCGCGGCGCAGCCCGACTCCTGGGCGATGCGGCCGGCGTCGAGGTACGTCTCGTGCTGGTCGTCGATGCCTTTGCGGGTCTTGATCGTCACCGGTACCGCGTACGGCTCCGCGGCGCGGACCGCGGCGGCGAGGATGTCGCCGAACAGCCGGCGCCTCCACGGCAACGCCGCTCCGCCGCCTTTGCGGGTCACCTTGGGCACCGGACAACCGAAGTTGAGGTCGACATGGTCGACCCCGTGTTCGGCGCAGAGAGTCTCGACCGCCTTGCCGACGTAGACCGGGTCGACGCCGTACAGCTGCACCGAGCGGACCCGCTCGGTCGGGTCGAAGCGGAGCATCGCCAGGCTCGTCCGGTCGCCCTCCACGACGCCGCGCGAGGTGATCATCTCGCAGACGTACAGGCCGGCGCCCTGCTCGCGACAGAGCCGGCGGAACGCCGCGTTGGTGACACCGGCCATCGGCGCCAGCACGACCGGCGGGCTGACGTTCAGGCCGCCGAGCCGCAGCGTCGTCGGGATCGTCACTCCGCCAGTCTCCCAGAGGTCCCCCGGTTGTCGCGGCCGCCAAGGCATTCCGGTGCTCCGACCGAGCCCGGCGTCAGCCGAGCAGCCAGCGGTGCTCCCCGACGATGCGGACTGCTTCGGCCCGGGTCCGGGCTCCGGTCTTGCCGATGATGCTGGAGAGGTGGTTGCGGACCGTCCCCTCGGCCAGGTGCAGCGCCCGTGCCACGTCCGCGACCGTGCCGCCGGTCCGGGGGCGCAACACCTCGGTCTCCCGCTCGATCAGCGGTGAGTCCCCGTACGCCAGGGAGTCGGCGGCGAGGACCGGGTCGACGACCCGCATCCCGTGGTGCACCCGGCGGACCGCGTCGGCGAGCTGGCAAGCCGGGCATCTCGACGTCGAGCAGGGCCACGTCGACATGCGCGTCACCGACCGTGGCGACCCTCGTCATCCCGGGCTACCTCCGCGACCGCGTCGATGTCCGGCTCGAGATCGAGAGGAGGGCGGCCAGGGCGCCGCGGACCAGCGCCTGGTCGTCGGCGAGGAGCACCCGGATCATCCGCGGTCGTGAACCAGCGCACCCCTAGCCGTGGGAGGTTGACCCTGGCCGCCTTCTCGGTCAGCAGCCCACCAGCCGGCCAGCCAGGTGTGAGGACACCTGGTCGATCCGGACCCGGTCCTGCGCCATCGTGTCGCGTTCTCGCAGCGTGACCGCGGCGTCGGCAAGGGTGTCGAAGTCCACGGTCACGCAGTACGGCGTCCCGATCTCGTCCTGGCGCCGATAGCGCCGCCCGATCGCGCCGGCGTCGTCGAAGTCGACGTTCCACGACCGGCGCAGCTCGGTGGCGAGATCGCGCGCCTTCGGCGACAGGTCGGCGTTGCGCGACAGCGGCAGCACCGCCACCTTGACCGGCGCGAGCCGGTGGTCCAGCTTGAGTACGGCGCGCTTGTCGACCCCGCCCTTGGCGTTGGGCGCCTCGTCCTCGGCGTAGGCGTCGATGAGGAACGCCATCATCGACCGGTTCACCCCGGCGGCGGGTTCGATGACGTACGGCACCCAGCGCTCGCCCTTGCCCTGGTCGAAGTACGACAGGTCCTGGCCCGAGTGCTGGGCGTGGGTGGTGAGGTCGAAGTCGGAGCGGTTGGCGATGCCTTCGAGCTCGCCCCACTCCGAGCCGGCGAAGCCGAAGCGGTACTCGATGTCGACGGTGCGCTTGGAGTAGTGCGACCGCTTGTGCTCAGGGTGCTCGAAGTGCCGCAGGTTGGCCCGGTCGATGCCGAGGTCAACGTACCACCGGGTTCGGACGTCTATCCAGTGCTGGTGCCAGGCCTCGTCGGTGCCTGGCTCGACGAAATACTCAAGCTCCATCATCTCGAACTCGCGGGTGCGGAAGATGAAGTTGCCCGGGGTGATCTCGTTACGGAACCCCTTGCCGATCTGGCCGATTCCGAACGGCGGCTTGCGGCGCGCGGTCGTCATCACGTTGAGGAAGTTGACGAAGATGCCCTGCGCGGTCTCGGGTCGCAGGTAGTGCAGCCCCTCGTCGGACTCGACGGCCCCCAGCCAGGTCTTGAGCAGGCCGTTGAACATCCGGGGCTCGGTCCAGGCGTCCTTGCTGCCGCAGTGCGGGCAGGCCACCTGCGGCAGGTCGACGTCGTCGGGGTCGGCGATACGCTTGCGCTCGGCGTACTCCTCCTGCAGGTGGTCGGCGCGGTAGCGGTGATGGCAAACCTGGCACTCCACCAGGGGGTCGACGAACGCGTCGAGGTGCCCGGATGCCTTCCACACCTGCGGCGGCAAGATGACCGAGGAGTCGATGCCGACGACGTCGTCGCGGCTGGTGACCATCGCGCGCCACCACTGTCGCTTGATGTTCTCCTTGAGCTCGACGCCGAGCGGCCCGTAGTCCCAGGCGGACCGCGTCCCGCCGTAGATCTCCCCGCAGGGATAGACGAACCCCCGCCGCTTGCACAGGCTGACGATGGTCTCCACGGACGCTACGGGCACGATCTCTCCATCCGGCTGGGTGTCGGCGAGCGGTGGGTGAACAAGCCAGGCTAGTAGGTGCGTGGTGCAGCCGGAACTCCCGGATGGTGCAGCCGGAACTCCCGGATGGTCGGGCCGGAACTCCCGGATGGTCGGGTTGACGGGTACCCGGTTGACGATGACAATCATTTCCATGTGGAGGACGGTGTACGCCAGCCTGCTGGTCGTCACGTTGCTAACCGGGTGCGCGTCGACTTCGGCGTCGACGAAACCGCGGGTGGTCGTCGCGGCCTACCCGTACGAGTTCCTCGTCGAACACGTGGCAGGCAGCATCGTCGACGTCTCCGACCTCACCACGCCCGGTGCCGAGCCGCACGACATCGAGCTCACCCCCCACCAGCTGGCCGACCTGTCCGACGCCGACCTCGTCGTCGTTGAGTCCGGCTTCCAGCCGGCCGTGGACCAGGCGCTCGAGCAGATGGCGACCGGCCCCGTGCTCGACGTCTCCCACACCGTGCCGATGACCGCTGGTGACCCCCACCTGTGGCTGGATCCGGTCAGGATGGTCGCCGTCGCCGAAGCGATAGCGGCCCAGCTGGCACACCTGCTGCCCGCCCACGCTGCCGCGTTCCAAGCCAACGCAGATCGCCTCGTCAGGCAGCTGCGGCGGCTCGACCACGCGTACGCCACCGGGCTCGCCAGCTGCACCCGCCGGACGTTCGTGACCAGCCACGCTGCGTTCGGCTACCTTGCCGCACGCTACGGCCTGCAGATGGTGCCTATCGCCGGGCTGGACCCGCAGCTCGAACCCTCCCCCGCCCGGCAGGCCGCGATCGCCGACACCGTCCGCCGAGAGGGCGTCACGACGATCTTCACCGAGTCGCTGGCGAGTCCGGCGGTGGCGCAGAGCGTCGCCGACGAGACCGGGGCCCGGCTGGCGACGCTCGACCCGATCGAGGGGCTCACCGACGCCACTTCGGACCAGACCTACCTGACGTTGATGCGCGCGAACCTGACCGCACTCGAACGCGCGAACGGCTGCACATGAGCGCACCCGCCGTACGCGCCCGCGACGTCAGCGTTGCGCTGGCCGGCCGCCCGGTGCTGCGCCGCGTCGCTCTGCGCGTGGACGTCGGTGAGCTGGTGACCGTGCTCGGCACCAACGGCTCCGGCAAGTCCACCCTGATCCGCGCCCTGGTGGGGCTGCTGCCGCTGGAGTCCGGGAGCGTGGAGATCTTCGGCATCCCGGTGGGCCGCCTGCGCCGGGCCCGGCGGCGTATCGGCTACGTGCCGCAGCGTTCCACCGCATCCTCCGGCGTGCCCGCGACGGTACGTGAGGTGGTGATGACCGGTCGAATGGCGCACCGCAGGCTGCTCGGGTGGCCGGTCAAGGGAGACTCCGCAGCCGTCGCCGCCGCGCTGGCACAGGTTCGCCTCACCGATCACGCCCAGGCTCCGGTGGCCCACCTGTCGGGCGGCCAACACCAAAGGGTGCTGATCGCCCGCGCACTCGCGGGCGGCGCGGACCTGTTGGTGCTCGACGAACCCACCGTTGGCGTCGATGCGGACACCCAGCGACTGCTGGCCGAACTGCTCGCCCGGTTGCTGGGCCGCGGCGTCACCGTGATCTTGGTGACGCACGAGCTCGGCCCGCTGACCTCCCTCGTCGACCGCACGGTCGTGCTCCACGACGGTCGGGTCGGGTACGACGGACCGGTGTCCGGGCTGGAACGGCCGGAGTCGCTCGCCCACGACCACGCCCATGGCGAGGCACCGCGCGCCGGGCTGTATGGCGGAGGGATCTGGCGCTGATGCTGTCGCTGCTCGACTACGACTTCATGCGCCGCGCACTGCTCGCGGCGCTCTTGACCGGCCTCGCCGCCCCCGCGATCGGCACGTACCTGGTCCAACGCCGGCTCGCACTGCTCGGCGACGGAATCGGCCACATCGCCCTGACCGGGGTGGCTCTCGGACTGCTCACCGGGCAGGCCCCGCTGTTGACCGCCGTCGTGGTCGCCGCCCTCGGCGCCGGGCTGATCGAGATGCTGCGAGCGCACGGCCGGGCCAGCGGCGACGTCGCGCTCGCGCTGCTGTTCTACGGCGGAATCGCAGCCGGAGTGCTACTCACCGGGCTCGCCGGGGGGTCCGCGGCGACGCTCACCTCCTATCTGTTCGGGGCCATCACCACGGTCTCCGACACCGACCTCGCCGTGGTGGTCGGCCTGGCCGTCACGGTCTTGGCCCTCGCACTCGGGCTGGCACCGCAGCTGTTCGCGGTCTGCCAGGACGAGGAGCACGCTCGGGTTTCCGGTGTGCCGGTGCGGGCGTACGGGTTGCTCATCGCGGTGCTCGCCGCGGTCACCGTCACGGTCTCGATGCGCACGGTCGGGCTGCTCCTGGTCAGCGCGCTGATGGTTGTGCCGGTAGCGGCCGCCCAGCAGATCACCCACAGCTTCGCGGCGACGTTCGGACTGGCGATGGGAATCGGAGTGGTGGCCTCGTTGACCGGGGTGGTCGCCAGCTTCTCGGCCAATACCGCACCGGGGCCGACGATCGTGCTGGTCGCCCTCGGCTGCTTCGTCGTCGCGGCCCCGATCGGGGGGCTGGCCACCCGCCGACGCCGACGCGGCGAACCGTTCGCCGATGCCGAGTCACGCGAACACGACCCCAGCGAGTCCCACCAGCACGCACACGGTCCCGGTTGCGGGCACCCGGCGGTGCGCCACGGCGACCACGTCGACTACGTCCACGGCGGTCACCGTCACGCTGCCCACGAGGAGCACTATGACGAGCACTGAGGGCCCGCTCGGCCGCAGCACCCGGCAGCGCAGAGCCGTCGGGGTGGGGCTGGCGGAGCTCGACGGCTTCCACAGCACCCAGGAGATCCACGATCTGCTGCGCCGAAGCGGGCACCCGGTTGGGCTGTCGACGGTCTACCGGACCCTGCAGGCGATGGCCGACGCGGGTGAGGTCGACGTGCTGCGCACCGACGACGGGGAGGCGTTGTACCGCCGCTGCAGCTCCGGCCACCACCACCACCTGGTGTGCCGGTCCTGCGGTCGTACGGTCGAGGTCGAGGGACGGGCTGTCGAACGCTGGGCGGACCGGGTCGCGGCCGAGCACGGCTTCTCCGAGGCCGCGCACACGCTGGAGATCTTCGGTCGCTGCTCCGGCTGCGGGTGAACACCACAGTCGACCGGGTGAGCGCTCACCACACGTCCCCGTCGCGCCAGTCGCAGGCCAGGTCGCCGTCGAGGCGCAGGCGGACGCGGCCGGGCAGGACGAAGACGCCCGTGTCCTCCTCGAGCGTGCGGGTGAGGCCGCCCGGTGCGAGCACCGACGTGGTCCCGGTCCAGCGCTGCCAGCCTCGGCCGAGGTAGAAGTCAGCCGAACGCCGAGAGGCGCTGAGCGCGCCCAGGTCGTATCCGCCGCTAGTCAGCCGCTCCGCCTCGGCCATCACCGTCGCGCCGACACCCTCCCGCTGCCGACCGGGGCGTACCGCCACCGCCTCGACATAGCCGCAGCGCAACGCCCGGCCGTCATGGAGCAGGCGCCTCATCACCACCGCGGCGTGCCCGACCAGACCGCCCCCGGAGTAGGCGAGTGCGTGCATGCCACCGAGCGCGTGCTCGAAGTCCGCGTCGTCGAACCGGCCCTCGAACGCCTCGTCCAGCAGGCTGCGCATCTCGGCCAGCTGGGCGGCGGACAGCTCGGCGGTGTGGAGCGTCCGGCAGTCAGGCACGGCCCCACCGTCGCGAGCGCGCCGCGTACTCCTCGACCGCTGCCCACAGGTGCCGCCGGTCGATGTCCGGCCAGGTGACGTCGCTGAACACCAGCTCCGCGTACGCTGCCTGCCATAGCAGGAAGTTGCTGATGCGGCGCTCTCCGGATGTGCGCCAGAACATGTCCACGTCGGGCATCTCCGGCTCGTCGAGGTAGCGGGCGAACACCCGGCCGTCGACCCGTGCCGGGTCCAGCCGACCGGCCGCCACGTCGCGGGAGAGGGCAGCCGCCGCGTCGGCGATCTCGGCTCGTCCTCCGTAGTTGACGCACATCGTCAGCGTCAGCACGTCGTTGCGGCGGGTCAGCTCCTCGGCCACCTCGAGCTCTCGGATCACCGACCGCCACAGTTTCGGCCGCCGACCAGCCCAGCGCACCCGGACTCCCAGGGCGTGCATCTCGTCGCGCCGGCGCCGGATCACGTCGCGGTTGAAGCCCATCAGGAAGCGGACCTCCTCCGGTGAGCGCTTCCAGTTCTCGGTCGAGAACGCGTACGCCGACAGCCATCGCACCCCGACCTCGATGGCTCCCTCGACCACGTCGAACAAGGCGGCCTCGCCGGCTTCGTGACCGGCGGTCCGGGGCAGGTCGCGTTGCCGCGCCCAGCGACCGTTGCCGTCCATCACGATCGCGACGTGGCCCGGCACGGCGCCGGGTGGCAGGTCCGGTGGCCTGGCGCCCGAAGGGTGCCGGCTCGGGGTGGCGTACGGGCGGGGCACCAGCGCCTCAGCGGTCGACGTGGGCGAGTGAGCGCAGGCCGTACTCGAGGTGCCAGGCCAGGTACGCCGCGACCAAACCGCTGGCCTCGCGCCGGCACCGGGACTCGCTCGCGGACGCCGTGGCCCAATCCCCGGCGAGCAGGGCGCCCAGCAGCCGTACGGTTTCCGCCGCCGGTGCGGCGGAGCCGGGAGGACGGCACCGAGAGCACACCATCCCGCCCGCAGCGGCCGCGAAGCTGCGGTGCGGCCCCGGAGCCTCGCAGCTGGCACACTCGGCGAAGGTCGGCGCGTAGCCGGACACTGCCAGCGACCGGAGCAGAAACGAGTCGAGGACGAGTCCTGGTTCCCGGTCACCGGCGGACAGGGCACGCAAGGCGCCGACGAGCAGCAGGTACTGCTGCAGGGACGGATGCTGCTCCTCCCCTGTCAGCCGGTCCGCGGTCTCCAGCATCGCAGTCCCGGCGGTGTACACCGGATAGCTTGCGCCGATGACCGCGCCGTACGGCGCGATCGTCTCGACCTGGGTGACCACGTCCAACGAGCGTCCCTGCGCGAACATCAGGTCGACGTGCATGAACGGTTCCAGCCGGGCGCCGAAGCGCGAGCTGGTGCGGCGTACCCCCTTGCCGACGGCGCGGATCTTGCCGTGGCTGCGGGTGAGCACGGTGACGATGCGGTCGGCCTCACCGAGCTTTTGGGTACGCAGCACCACGCCCTCGTCGCGGTAGAGACCCACCTGGTCATTGTGACAGCCGCGAGAACGGCCGGGGTGCGGACACCGACCAGGTGGTGGTGCCCGCACCCGATAGCTTGCCGGGATTGCCCTTGGAGCGGAGCCCTAGCGCGGGAAGGACTTGCGGGTCTCCACCTGAGCGCCGGCTACCGGCTTGACCAGGTCTTCCACCGGCTGCTTGGCCGTGAAGGCAATGACCGGGCAGTTGATGAGGACGTTGGTCGATCCGAACGGAGCTCCGTCCGGCCCAGTGATCAGATCGGGCCGGCGTTTCACGAGGTTGAGCAGCTTGAACTCGTCGGTCTGCCGCACATTGAGGCCGCGCTTGACCGCCTTGTCCGTCCATTGCGCGAAGTTGGCGTCCCACAGCGGGCTGTAGGCGAACTTGCGGTGCGGATCAGCCAAGGTCGGGAAGTCACCTTGCAGGTTCAGTGAGTCACCGCCAAGACGCAGGGACCGAAGCAGAGCCTTGTTGCGCAAGGAAGCGTCCTCGGACGCGTGCCCGTCGAGGATCAGGTGGATGATCCCCTGGGATTCCGGGTTGTACAGCCCGGTCTGGCCGTTGATGAACGGGAAGATCCGTTCCCGAACGGATCCGAGGAAGTCGTCCCCGCCCTGCAGCGGAGTCCGGCTCAGTAGCGGAACGTACGTCGCCCGTTCCAAGGTGGCGGTGGCGGGGTCCGAGGCCTCGGTGCTCAGGTAGATGATCGGTTGCCCCGAGTCGAACCCGGTGATGACGAGCAGCTCGACCGAGGGGGCATAATACTCACCTGGGCCGGCCTTGCGCGCGGGATTGATGCGAAGCACGCGGTCGGCGGTGTTGGTGTGATGCACAACATCGAAGTTGCCACGTCCCACCGCGACGATCGGCGCGTTGTAGACCGTTCTCGAGCCCTTGAACTTGATGAAGGGGCTGTAACGGGGCCCTCCGACCCCACCTGGTTTTGCCACGGCTGCGGGAAAGACGTTCGGACCCTGCTTCAGGACTCGTTGAGGACTGAAGTCTGGAATCCCCTGAAAGTGCGTGATGCCCTCACCGAACTTGTTGCCTTCCGGAGCGGTGAGCTTGACGTCTTGAACGCAACTCTGGCAACCGATGCCGATATTGGCGAGCTTCGGGGCGAAGTTGACGTTGAGGTCGCGAGCCGCTCCCTCGTCAGACGCCTCGGTGACGACGTACCAGACGGTGGTGCCGTGGTACCGGCCCTGATGCAGCGGCAGCGTAGCGCTGTGGTGATCGAGGTTGACTTCGACTGTGTTGGCGAGGACAAGCTTCTTGACGGGCAGCTTCCCTGTCGTCTGTCCGGGGATGGAAGAGGCCACCGCGCTCGGTAGCGTGTCGCCGACCCCCGCGGCGGTGTCTGAGGACCCGCTCACGGCGTACGGAGATGCCAGGATCAATGGCGTGGCTACGGCAGCGCTGAGCAGCGGCAAGGACTTTCTCGGGACTTTTCGCTTCATTCTCTACCACTCCGGTCTTTGCGACTTGGTACGCGGCTTATCCTCGCGCCTTGCACAGCAGGCTAAGCGCGTGTCACCCGGTGCGGAATACGTGCTGGATTACGGAGTCGTGACCGACACTTGACGGAGTGGCGACGTCGGGACGGTGGTTCTTGACGGACCGGTCATAAGGCGTACGCTCTGCAAGCCACGTGCCCATGGGACCCGATCCAACTGGAGCCACCGCTACGCTCTCTGGCGTGACAAGCCCCATCCGCCCGGGGACGACGATCGCGACGGCTGAGCTGCTCGAGCGCATCGAGGACTACTACGACACCGTGCCGCGAGCGACCGCGACCGTGCGGGAAGTGGGACCGTTCTCGCTGTTCGTCGCGACCGAGGGCTGGCCCTACTACGCGAGGCCACGCCGCGGCGACGTCGGTGCCGTCACCGCTCGAGACGTCGACACTGTGCTGGCCGCGCAGCAAGAGCTGGGTGTCCCACGCCAGATCGAGTGGGTGCACGAGATCACGCCGAGCCTGCTCGTCGCCGCGCGGTCCGCTGGGATGCCGGTGCAGGAGTGTCCGCTGCTGGTGTTGCGGCATGAGCTGTCGGCGGGTGCCCCCGACGGCATCGAGGTGTCGGTGCTGCAGCCCGACAACGAGCGTTTCGCTGCCGCCCGCGCCGCGGTCGCCGCGGGCTTCGCCGAGCGTGACGAGCTGCGCCCGGAGCCGGTGTTCGAATGGATCAGCAACCGGGTCCGCCGCCGCCTGCTCAGCGTCGTGGGCGCCTTCGACAGCTCCGGTGCAGCCGTCGGTGGCGGCAGCCACGCTGTCCGCGACCAGGTCAGCGAGCTGACCGGCATCGCGGTGCTCCCCGGCCACCGGCGCCGGGGTATCGGCGCGGCGATCACCCAGGCGCTGACCGCGGATGCGATCGCCGCCGGGGCCACCACAGTGTTCTTGTCGGCGGACGGTGAGGACGTCGCCCGCGTCTACCAGCGGGTCGGGTTCGAGCGCCTTGGCACCGCGTGCATCGCCGAGCCGTGACCGGCTGCTTGGCATGACTACACTGCGCGGCAGCCCGTTCGGCGACGATGGGGACGCAGGGGGTAGACGTCGGCTGGCCGCGGCAGCGGTACTGGCCGCTGCGGCGCTGTCGGTCCAGGGCTGCTCGAGCACCACCGACCTGGCGGGCGAGCCGCCGCGCAGGTCCGCAGCGACCGCGGTGACGCCCCCGGCCATGACGTTGCCGACGCCAACCAGACCCGAGGCGACGACTGCTGGCCCGACCGCGGCACCGACCTCGCCGGAGCCGCCGGCCGTCCGTGAGTGCCGCCGACTGCCGAGGCACGACGCGATCGTGGGCGTCACGCTCCGTGCGAGCCGGACCGTGCCCTGCAGCAAGACTCACAACGCGCAGACGTACCACGTCGGACGGCTCACGCCGGAGATGCGCAAGGCAGCGCGCACCGGCGACGTCACCGCGTTGTACGCCTTGGCCGGCGGACGCTGTCGGCGCATCCTGCCGCACTGGCTGGGCGGGAGTGCGGGTGACGTGGCCCTCAGCCAGTTCCGTTTCGTCGTCGCAGCGCCGACTCGGGCCGCCGTGGCCGCGGGAGCACGCTGGCTGCGCTGCGACCTCGTCGCGCACCAGACCCGCCACCGGCTGCTGTCCCTGTCACCCAACACGAGTGGCGTGCTGGGTACCCGCCGAGCAACCGGCTACCGCAGCTGTGCCCGAGGAGACATCGCCGCCGCCAATACCGTGGTGTGTTCGCTTCGTCACCGGTGGCGAGCCGTCCACGCGGTACGCGTAGATCCCCCGAAGGCCGGCTTCCCGGGACGCCACGCGGTCTCCAGCCGCATGCGCTCAACGTGCGAGTCAAGGGTCAGGGCGTACCTGAGGACCACCGGTGCCTTCCGTTTCGGCTGGATACGTCCCACGAAGGTGCTCTGGAACCACGGCGCGCACTACGGCGTCTGCTACGCCCATGTCAGCCAATGAGATGTGAGTTCGTCAACCCGGTGGCCAGGTGTTGTGGGCTGCGCTGCAACGTGGTGAGTCCATCACCGACGCCGCGAAGGGCCAGCAGGGGACCAGCTGCTACTGCGGCTCGGGAGCAGATTGAAACGTGCCCACACAGGCCTTGTTGCCGTCCGGGTCCGCGATGACGGTGGTCCAAGGCGCCCTACTGTCGTCGACGATCACGGCCCCGGCGGCCACGGTGGCCGCGATGCGTTGCTCGGCAACGTCGTACGGGACCTGTACATCGATGTGGAACCTCTGACGCGGTACCGGGTGGGGATCGGTTCCTTGGAACCACAGGATCGGTACCCGGCCCGTGGCGTCGCGCACGTCATCGCCGATGGTGCCACGACCCTGTGCCTCGGTGCCGCCGGTCAGCAGAGCCGCCCACACAGGTGCCACGGCAGCCGCGTTCGCGGTGTCGAGCGCCAGCTCGATGGTGGCAATTGATCCCGGATCTGCGGAGAGCGACTGCTCGGCCGCGATCTCACTGATTCGGCGGGCCAGGTCGACGTCTCGCTGGGTCACCCACTCGACCTGGTGCTCGGTGCCCGCGTCGTCGCGGTAGACCGCGTCGTCGCTGATCAGCTTCAGGTCAACATGAGCCTTGCTCATCCGAACCTCGAGATGATGCCCGGCGGCTTCCCCGGCCTCGTCGATGGCGGAGAGGAAACGCACACCTGCACGGAAGTCGCCGATGACGAATCGGGCATGCAGACCCTGGCCCAGCTTGCGCCAATCCGCAGGGGCGGCCGCGGTGATCTGCTGCGCGCTGAGCATCTCCATGGTGCGCTTTCCCCTGTCTGTGAACAATGCGGCGATGGTAGCCACGAGCCCTGACGAAGGCTTCACGAAGACCCCCATCCAGGTTCGTGACTCATGTATCCGCAACGGCGTGGCGAACGACCGCTACTGGGCCGGTGCGACCGTCGTGCTCGTCGCGCAGTGGTTCTTGCCCTTGGGGCGGATATGGGTGAACCCGGTGCGTGCTCGAACAGGCTGCGGGTGCCGTTGTAGAGGAAGGAGGCGGTGACCTTCTTGCCGGCGGTGTCCTGCGGGTAGCCCTCGAAGACCCCGCCGCCGGTCTTTGGCGTCGTAGGTCTTCTCGGAGACGAAGGTGTGGACAACCGAGCCCAGCGCGGCACCGACTTGCGAAGAGCCGATTCAAGCGGTCACGTCGCCAAGCCTGGGCCGTGGCCTGAGTGTCCGCGGGGGCTCAGAACCCCAGGCGGCGCAGCTGTTTGGGGTCTCGCTGCCAGTCCTTGGCCACCTTGACCCGCAGCTCCAGGTAGGCCGGTGTCCCCAGGAGTCGCTCGATCTGGGCCCGGGAGTCGGTGCCTATCCGCTTCAGCCGACTTCCGCCGGCGCCGATCAGGATGCCCTTCTGGCTGGTTCGCTCGACGAACATCGTGGCACTGATGTCCAGCAGCGGCGCGTCGTCGGGGCGGCCGGTACGCAACGCCATCTCGTCGACGACCACCGCAACCGAATGGGGCAGCTCGTCACGCAGGTCCTCCAGCGCCGCCTCGCGGATCAGCTCCGCGACCAGTGTCTCCTCGGGCTGATCGGAGAGCTCGCCGTCGGGAAACAGTGGCGTGCCCTCCGGCAGCTGCTCGACGAGCAGGTCCCGCAGCAGGGTCACCCGGTCGCCGGTGACCGCCGATACCGGCACGATGTGGTCCCAGCCCAGCCCGAGCTCCGCACCGAGGGAGTCGGCGGCCGCGAGCTGCTCGACGAGCCGGCCCGGGTCGACCAGGTCGGACTTGGTGACGATCGCCAGCGTCGGCCGGGCTCGGGCTCGCGCCACCTCCCCGGCCAGGTGACGATCGCCTGGACCGATCCGTTGGTCGGCCGGCAGGCAGACTCCGATGACGTCGACCTCCGCCCAGGTGCGGCGCACCACGTCGTTGAGCCGCTGTCCCAGCAGCGTGCGCGGACGGTGCAGACCGGGGGTGTCCACGACCACGAGCTGTGCCGCCGGCAGGTGCACCAGCCCCCGCACGGCGTGGCGGGTCGTCTGGGGGCGCGAGGACGTGATCGCCACCTTGGCGCCGACTAGCGCGTTGGCCAGCGTCGACTTGCCGGTGTTCGGACGACCGACGAAGCACGCGAACCCGGAGCGGAAGCCTGACGGCCGGGCGGGTCCGGGTGAGGTGGTCACCGGGCATCGGGGTGCACGGCGCGGGCGAGCGTCACCAGCTTGGCGTCCTCCTGCTCGAAAAGGGGCGGGGCGGGCAACACGCTCGCAGCGTACGGGCTGGGTTCGCCATCTCGGTGACACCGGTGCCCTGACATGTTCACCGCGCCGTGACAACCTGTCCGCGGGCGGCTCCGTACTGGAAGTGACAGCACGTCGACCGACCGGCGCCCTGGGAGTCAGGTGGACAACGCCAGCAGCAGGGACGCCGAGTTCACGTCGTACGTGGCGGCTCGCCGGCCGCAGCTGCGGCGCACTGCGTTCCTGCTCTGCGGGGACTGGCACCTGGCAGAGGACCTTGTGCAGACCGCCCTGGCCAAGCTCTACGTCGCCTGGCCGCGCGTGCGCCGGAACGGGTCGCCGGAGGCGTACGTCCGCACGATCTTGGTGCGCTCGCACATCGACGAGACCAGACGTCCCTGGCGTCGGGAACGATCGTCGTCACAGCTGCCGGAGGTCGCTGCGGCGGTCGGCCCGCCGCTGGAGGAACGGGAGGCGCTGCTCGCGGCGCTCGCCTCGCTACCGCCCGGCCAACGGGCCGCGGTGGTGCTGCGGCACTGGGCCGGCCTGTCCGTCGAGGAGACCGCGGCTGACCTGGGTTGTTCGACCGGCACCGTCAAGAGCCAGACGGCCCGCGCTGTCGCTCGACTGCGCGAGGTGCTCGATGCCTCGCCCGCCACGGGAGGACGAGCATGAGCCACCACGACGACATCCCCGACGAGCGGCTGTACGGCGCGCTGCGGGAGGCGCTCGAACCAGAACCACCGATGTGCTCGCAGCCCTCGGACGACCTGCGCCGCGGTCGGCGCCGGCTGCGGCGCCGGCGCATCGGCGCCGCCGCCGGCGTCGCAGCCGTGCTGCCGGTCGCCGCGATCGTGGGTTGGACGGTGCCGAGCGGGTCGTCGGCCGGCCCTAGCAGTCCGGGCTTCTCCGGCGCATCCGATGGCCCCTCCAACGGCCACCTGAGCGGCCGTTGCGTCACCGGTCGGGCGACGGCGCCGCCGCGCCACCAGGGAGGTATCCGGGCTGCCAAGGGTAGGGCCACCGCCATCGCCGGCAGCGCCTGCCGAGCCGTCCCCGGCAAGCCGATCGGCATCCGGCCGGCCGACCGGTTGACCTCGGTGCTCAGCAACGTTCTCGACCGCGGCGGTGGGCACCTGTCCAGCAGCGGCCTCGCCGCGGCGGCGAATGGCAACGCCGGAGACCTCGGCTACCTGTCGGTAGCTGCGGACTGGCACGACGGTGTGCGGGTCGGCGCCGTCGATCTCAGCGTCCTGGATCCTGCGGCGGGAACTGCCGCGGAAAGCATCGACGCGACAGCCCCGTGCCAGGATCCTGGCCTCGCGGGTGGTCCGCGGCTGACCTGCACCACGCGTCGCCTTTCCGACGGAAGCGCCGTACAGGTCGGAACCGGGAGCCGGGCCGGCCTCGTGCGCATCACCGTGCGGTTCGACCGCCCGGACGGCCAACTGGTGTGGGCAACGGCCGACCAGGCCAGCCATGCCTGGTGGGGGTTCGGGAACGGTGCCAAGCCACTGGCCGCTCCCCCGGCGAGCGTGGCCGGGCTCGTCGCGCTGGCGACGGATGCGCGCGCTTACCTGTGACTCGCTCCTATCAGGCGCTGACGCTTCGGCCCTCGGTGTCGGTGTCCGCCGTGTCGGCAGGCGGCACCAGCCGTACGACGACCGTTCCCACCCGGTTTCGCCGGCCCGCGGGGGACTCCGCCCGCAGCCTCAGACCCTCGACCTCGACCTCGCTGCCCGGGATCGGCACCTTGCCGAGATGCTTGGCCATCAGCCCCCCCACCGAGTCGACGTCGTCGTCGGCCAGCTCGAGGCCGAACAGCTCGCCGAGATCGTCCACGGCAAAACGCGCTGAGACCCGGACCGAGTCGTCGGCCAGCCGCTCCACCTGGTCGGGTTCGACGTCGTACTCGTCGGTGATCTCCCCGACGATCTCCTCGAGGATGTCCTCGATCGTCACCAGCCCGGCGGTGCCGCCGTACTCGTCGACGGCGATCGCGACGTGCATCCGCTGGGCCTGCATCTCCCGCAGCAGCACGTCCACGGGCTTGGAGTCCGGGACGTAGAGGCAGCGCCGCATCACCGACCCGACCTGTTCGGTGGTCTCCGCCTCGTGGCGGTCGAAGACCCGCTTGGTGACGTCCTTGAGGTACGCCATGCCGACGACGTCGTCGAGGCCGTCGCCGATGACCGGTATCCGGGAGTACCCGCTGCGCAGCGCCAGCGAGATCGTCTGGCGCAGGCTCTTGGTGCGTTCGATGAACACCACGTCGGTACGGGGCACCATCACCGCCCGCACGATCGTGTCGCCCAGCTCGAAGACGGAATGGATCATCGCGCGTTCACCGGACTCGATGAGCCGGCTCGCCTCGGCGAGGTCCACGGCGGCGCGCAGCTCCGCCTCGGTGTTGAACGGTCCCTCTCGGAAGCCGCGGCCCGGGGTCAGCGCGTTGCCGAGCAGGATCAGCAGCCGCGGCAGCGGGCCCAGGACCCGGGTCAGCAGCAGGACCGGCCCCGCCACCAGCGGTGCCACCCGTTCCGCGTGCCGCTTGCCGAGGGTGCGCGCCGCCACGCCGATCGCGACGTAGGAGAGCACCACCATTCCTCCGGCCGCAAGCAGCACCCGCTGCCACGTCACGGCGACGGAGTTCGACACGACAAGGGCGACGATGACCACCGCGGTGGTTTCCGCGGTCAGGCGCAGCAGCAGCACGGTGTTGAGGTAGCTGGGTGGGTCCTCGGTGATCTGCACCACCCGGGCGGCGCCACGACGGCCGGCCCGCACCCCCTCCTCCGCACGGACCCGGGAGAACGACGACAACGCGGCGTCCGCCGCGGCCAGCAGGCCGGCAGTCAGCGTGAGGACCGCGGCAAGGACCAGCAGCCAGCCGTCCGAGCGGGTCACGGCCGGCCTCCGCCCAGCGGGTGTGGCGGGTCATCGACGTGTTGACCGCGACGCACCCCTTGCCACTCCGCGATCAGCCGCGCCTGCAGGGCGAACATCGTGTTCTGCTCCTCAGGCTCGCCGTGGTCATAGCCCAGCAGGTGCAAGATGCCGTGCACCGTGAGCAGCCGGAGCTCCTCGACCGGGTCCTGCGACCGCTCGTCCGCCTGAGCCTGCGCGACCTGCGGGCAGACCGCCAGGTCCCCGAGACACCCCTCCTCGGGCTCCTGGCCGGCGCGAGGCGGTTCCAGCTCGTCCATGGGGAACGCCAGCACGTCGGTCGGGCCTGTCGCATGCATCCAGCGGCTGTTGAGGGAGGCCATCGTTTCCTCGTCCACCAGCCGTACGCACAGCTGGGTGCTCGGGTGCAGCCGCAGCCGTGCCATCACGAAGCGGGATAGGCGGGTCAGCTCGACGACGTCGACGTCCGTGCCGGACTCGTTCAGGACGTCGACGTCCACGGCGTCCTCGCCGGCGCTGTCACGATCGCCCGGTGCGGCGGGGCCTCGTCGCCACCAGGTCACCACCGGTTGGCCCGTCCTGCTGTTCTGCCTCGTGCCGGTCGTACGCTGCCACGATCCGCCCAACCAGGCGGTGGCGGACCACGTCGGAGGCGGTCAGCCGGATGAACAACACGTCCTGCACGTCACCCAGGATGCCCTCGACAACGCGCAACCCGCTGGAAGTCCCCGTCGGCAGGTCGACCTGCGTCACGTCACCCGTCACCACCATCTTGGATCCGAAGCCCAGCCGGGTCAGGAACATCTTCATCTGCTCGGCGGAGGTGTTCTGCGCCTCGTCGAGGACGATGAAGGCGTCGTTGAGCGTCCGCCCCCGCATGTACGCCAGCGGAGCGACCTCGATGGTGCCGGCGGTGAGCAGCCTGGGGATCGACTCCGGGTCGATCATGTCGTGGAGGGCGTCGTACAACGGCCGCAGGTAGGGGTCGATCTTTTCGCTCAGCGTCCCCGGGAGGAAGCCCAGCCGCTCACCCGCCTCGACCGCGGGGCGGGTCAAGATGATCCGGTTGACCTCCTTTGCCTGCAGCGCCTGCACCGCCTTGGCCATGGCCAGGTAGGTCTTGCCGGTCCCCGCCGGCCCGATGCTGAACACGATCGTGTGCTTGTCGATCGCGTCGACGTAGCGCTTCTGGTTGAGCGTCTTGGGGCGGATCGTGCGGCCGCGGTTGGACAAGATGTTCAGGCTGAGCACGTCGGCCGGGCGTTCCTGTGTCTCGGTGCGCAGCATCGCGATCGAGCGTTCGACGGTCTCGGCGCTAAGACCCTGCCCGGTCCGGATCATGGTGACGAGCTCGTCGAACAGCCGCTCGACGAGCGCCGCCTCGGAGACCTCGCCGGTGATCGTGACCGTGTTGCCACGCACATGCACGTCGGCGCTGAACTGGCGCTCGACGATGGCGAGGAAATCGTCCCGGGGCCCCAGCAGGGCCACCATCGGGATGCTGGCCGGGATCGTGATCGTGTGCTGGGTCGTGGTTGTCTCTGCCATCGGCGCCCTGCGGTGAGGGCCGTCCTCCCGGGTCAGGTGGGTCTCGTACCGACACCATGCTAGGGCAGGTCAGCCCGGAGGCCAGCCGAGGTCACGCCCGGCCAGCACGTGACCGTGGACGTGGAAGACCGACTGCCCTGCACCGGCGCCGGTGTTGAACACCAGCCGGTACGCGTCCCCGTGCCCCTCCAGCGCCGCCACGTCGCGGGCCGTCGTGAGCAGCGCCGCAGTCGCTGCCGCGTCCGCTGCGGCCAGGGCCCCGATGTCGGCGTGGTGGGCACGCGGCAGCACCAGCACGTGGGTCGGCGCCTGCGGGTTGATGTCGCGGATCGCGACGGTGTGCTCCGTCTCGAGCACCTTGTCCGCCGGCGTCTCACCGCGGACGACCTGGCAGAACAAGCAGGACGGCTCGCTGGTCATCGCACCTCCCACGCCGGCCGTGCCGGCTGGTGTAAACCGGGACGAGGCCCAGCGCGTCGTCTGGGCATGACGGCAACCTACCCAGCCCCGGCGCGGGTGAGCGTCCGGGAGGGGAGAGGCGGCGCGAGGACGGTGGACGCCAACGAGGCGGTGAGCCAGCTGTACGCGGCGCACTACGCCCGGCTGGTCCGCCTCGGCTGGCTGCTGCTGCACGACCAGGGCGCCGCGGAGGAGCTGGTTCAGGACTGCTTCGTGGCGATGCACGGGCGTTGGGGCCGGTTGCGAGACCCCGACAAGGCGGTGGCGTACCTGCGGTCGGCGGTGGTCAACCGCTCCCGTTCTGCGTTGCGGCGGCGCGCGGTGGCGGCCCGCCACCAGCCGGACCCCGTACGTACCGCACCCAGCGCCGAGGACTCCGTGCTGCGCCGCGAGGACAGCGGTCGGGTATTGGCCGCTCTCGACGGGTTGTCCCAGCGGCAGCGCGAGGTGCTGGTGCTGCGCTACTACCTCGACCTGTCCGAGGCCGACATCGCCGACGCGCTCTCGATCAGCCGCGGCGCGGTCAAGAGCCACAGCTCGCGCGGCCTGGCCGCGCTGCGCACGTCCTGGGAGGCCGGGGATGAGTGAACACGACGAGCTCGGTGCCCGGTTGGCCGGGGCCCTGCACGACGAGGCCGACCGGCTCCGCCCCGATCCGGCGCTGCAAACGATCCTGGCGCGGACGCAGCAGCGGCGCCGGTCTGCGCCGGCGGGATCTCGGCGCTGGTGGCCGGTGCTGGCCGGCGCGGTCTCCGCCGCGGCACTGGTCGTCGTCGCCCTGGTGGTCTTCGGGCTCCCGCACGGGAGCCGTCCGCCCGAGACCGCGTCGCCGACGTCCCGGTCCGTCACGACGGTGTACTTCATCAACCCGGGCGGCCGGCTGGTCCCGGCCCCGGTGACGATCCGGGACACCGGCAACCCGGTGCCGGACGCCGTCCGCGCGCTGTTGACGGCGAAGCCGGTGGACCCCGACTACGTGAACCCGTGGCTGTGTGCGGGCATGCAGTACGACGCGTCGACGGCGACCACCCGCACGACCGTCGTGACTGTCAACTTCCAACGGCCGAGCCGGTTCGTGCCCGGTGTCGGCTGCGGCATCGACCAGCCGCTGGTCCTTCAGCAGCTGGCGTTCACGGTGGCCTCGGCGGCACCCGGCGCCACCGCGGTCCGGCTGCGGGGGCTCGACCTCTACCCCCATCTCCCGCGCACCCCGGTGAGCCTGCAGCCGGAGGACCTGGCGCCGATCATTCTCGAGTCGCCGACGCAGGGACAGCGCGTGTCCAGTCCGGTCCGGGTCACCGGCACCAGCGACACGTTCGAGGCGAATGTCGCCTGGCGGGTGCTGCAGGACGGCAAGGTCATCCGCTCCGCAGCGACGATGGGCGGGTCGTACGGCCAGCCCAAGGCGTTCGGCTTCCGGGTCCGCCTGGCGCCGGGCTCGTACACCGTCGAGGTGTACGAGCAGTCGCCGCGAAACGGCAAGGTCATCAACCTGGACTCCAAGGACTTCACCGTCGAGTAGCAGCTGCGGCTGCGGTCCAACGCCAAGCAGCCGCTCAGGACCAGCGGGGTGTGCGGCTGAGGAGAGCGGCGACAGCCACCGCGCCGGCGGTGGAGGTACGCAGCACAGTGGGCCCGAGGCGTACGACGTGGGCAGCGGCGAACGCCGTCAGCTCCTCGTCGGTGATCCCGCCCTCCGGGCCGACCACTACGGCGACCTCGCCGCCAGCCGGGACCACCGTGGGCAGCCGTTGCGCGGCGGACTCGTGGAGCACCACCGCGAGCGCGGCCGAAGCCAAGAGCGCCGCCACCTCCGCGGTCGTCGCCAGTGGTGCGACCACCGGCGCCCGGGCTCGGCGCGACTGCTTCGAGGCCTCCCGGGCCACCGAGCGCCAGCGCGCCGCGCCGCGCTCGAGCCGGTCGCCACGCCACGTGCTGACGCACCGGGCCGCAGCCCACGGGACGATCTCGTCCACCCCCACCTCGCTCAGCAGCTGGACCGCGAGCTCGGCACGGTCACCCTTCGGCAGCGCCTGGACGACGACCACGCGCGGCAGCGGAGCGGGCTCACGCACCAGCGCCCCGACGGTGACGACGACCTCGCCGCGGATCACCGACGCGATGGAGCCGCTGACCCGCAATCCGGACCCGTCGACGAGCTCCACCCGCTCACCGAGTCGCAGCCGGCGAACGTCGGCGGCGTGGTGTCCTTCCGGGCCGTCGAGCCGCACCCTGGCCCCCGCCCGGATGCCGACGACGGCGTGCTCGGGCAGCCAGAAGACCGGCACCGACATCGCTCAGTCGATCCCGAACGCATCCCGGAGCCGACCGAAGACACTGCGCCCGGGACGGGAGACCTGGCCGCTCGGCCCCTCTTCGTCGCGCAGTGCCGCCAGCTTGCGCAGCAGCTCCTCCTGCTCGCGATCGAGCCGGGTCGGCGTCTCGACCAGCAGGCGGACCACCAGGTCGCCCCGGCCGGTCCCGCGCAGCCGCGGGACGCCGCGGCCTCGCAGCGACGCCTGCTCGCCCGACTGGGTGCCCGGTGCCACGTCGAGCGGTATCGAAGGCTCCACCTCGGCAGCGCCGGTCTCGCCCTCCAGCGTGGGCAGGTCGATGTGGGTTCCGAGCGCGGCGGCGGTCATCGGGATCGTCACGTCGCAGAGCAGGTCGTCACCGTGCCGGGTGAAGAACGCGTGCGGCGCCACGTCGACCTCCACGTACAGGTCCCCGGCCGGCCCGCCGCCGGGACCGACCTCGCCTTCGCCGGACAGCTGCACCCGGGTACCGGTGTCGACACCGGAGGGGATCTTCACCGAGATCACCCGGCGGGACCGCACCCGGCCGTCACCGCTGCACTCCTTGCACGGGTCGGGGATCACGCTGCCGTAGCCGCGGCACGCCGGGCATGGTCGGGCGGTGCGGATCTCGCCCAGGAACGAACGCTGCACCTGCTGCACCTCGCCACGCCCCCGGCAGGTCTCGCAGCTGACCGGTTGCGACCCTCGGGCAGCGCCGCTGCCCGCGCAGGTGCCGCACACGACCGCGGTGTCGACCTTGAGCTCGCGGGTGGCGCCGAACGCGGCCTCCGCGAGGTCAACGTCGATCCGGATCAGCGCATCCTGCCCGCGGCGGGTTCTTGGCCGCGGTCCCCGCGTCCCCGTCTGGCCGAAGAACGCGTCCATGATGTCGGTGAACGTGAAGCCGGCCCCGAAGCCGCCACCACCGGCGGCGCTGAGCGGGTCGCCTCCCAGGTCGTACACCTGCCGCTTCTGCGGGTCGGAGAGCACCTCGTACGCGGCGGTCACGATCTTGAACTGCTCCTGGCCGGAGGGATCGGGGTTGACGTCCGGGTGCAGCCGGCGGGCCATCCGCCGGTACGCCCGCTTGATCTCCTCTGGGCTCGCCGATCGGTCGATGCCGAGGATCTCGTAGTAGTCCTGGCTCATGCTCGCCTATCGCTTGACGTTGCTGGGTCTGGCGCGGGGTTCATGCGTTGAGCGTGCGGCTCACGTAGCGGGCCACCGCGCGTACGGCGGCCATCGTGCCCGGATAGTCCATGCGGGTCGGTCCCATCACCCCCAACGCGGCCAGCGACTCTTCCATGCCGTACCCGGTGGCGACGACCGATGTCGTAGACAGCTCGTCGTAGGGCACCTCGTGACCGATGCGCACCGTGAGCGCGCTGGGACTGGTCGCCTCGCCGAGCAGCTTGAGGAGCACGACGTGCTCCTCCAACGCCTCGAGGACGGGGCGGATGGAGGAGTCGAAGTCGTCACCGAAGCGCATCAGGTTCGCGGTCCCGCCGATGGCGACCCGCTCGTCGGAGCGCTCGTCGGAGAACGCCTCGACCAGCGCGGTCACGACGACACTGACCACAGGACGATCGGTTAGGGGGAAGGTCTCGGCCAGCTCGCTGATGCGCTGGGCTGCGTCGGCGAGGCGCCGACCCAAGGTTGCGGTGTTCAGCCGCGCCCGCAGGTCGGCGACGAAGGCGTCACCGACGGGAACCGGCGGCTCGATCACCCGCTGTTCGACCCGCCCGCTGCTGGTGATGAGCACGAGCAACAGCCGGCTCGGCGCCAGCGTCACCAGCTCGACGTGGCGTACCGTCGAGCGGGTCAGCGACGGGTACTGCACGATCGCCACCTGACGGGTCAGCTGGGCCAGGATCCGGACGCTGCGCTGCACCACGTCGTCGACGTCGACGGCGCCTTCCAAGAAGGTGGAGATCGCCCTCTTCTCGGCGGTCGACAGCGGTCGTAGGCTCGCCAGCTTGTCGACGAACAGCCGGTAGCCCTTGTCGGTGGGGACGCGGCCGGCGCTGGTGTGGGGCTGGGCGATGAACCCGTCCTCCTCCAGCGCCGCCATGTCGTTGCGCACCGTTGCGGGCGAGACCCCCAGGGAGTGCCGGTCGACCAGCGCCTTGGATCCGACCGGTTCGCGGGTCGAGACATAGTCCTCGACGATTGCGCGGAGCACGGCAAGCCGGCGGTCCTCGAGCACGCGACTCACCTCCCTGCGCTGACCACTGTTGGCACTCCGGCGTGAGGAGTGCCAGTCTACGCGGGGTGGGGTGCCAGGACATCTACGGCGGCTGGAACGAGGTCGCGGATCGGTGCTTCGTGCGCCGCTACGCCTACCTCGACGTCTCGTGCACGGTGGTGCTGGGCGAGGTTGCCGCCCTGGTGGTGGACACCCGTGCCAGCCTCGCGCAGGGCCGGGCGCTGGCCGGTGACCTCCGCGGGCTCACCCGGCTGCCACTGGGCGCGGTCGTGAACACTCACGTGCACTTCGACCACCTCTTCGGCAACGGCGCCTTCGGCGGGCGGGTGCCGATCATCGCCCACGAGAGCGTGCCGGTGGACCTGCCGGCTCATGAGGCACGGACGAAGGAGCTGTACCAGGCCGAGACCGACGACCCGAACCGGGACGCCGCGCTCGCGACCGTTGCCGTGCCACCCGACACGACCTTCGCGTCGGTCAAGGCACTGCGGCTCGGGGACCGCCAGGTGGAGCTCGCTCACCTGGGTCGCGGCCACACCGCCGGGGACGTCGTCGTCCGCGTGCCGGACGCGGACCTGGTGTGCGCCGGCGACCTCGTCGAGGAATCGGGCCCTCCTCGCTACGGTCCCGACTGCTACCCGCTGGAGTGGGGGCAGACGCTCGAGTCGCTCTCGGAGCTGCTCGGTCCCGGCACCGTCGTCGTGCCAGGCCACGGTCGGGTGGTCGACCGGGACTTCGTGCTGACCCAGCGCGCCGACGCCGTCGGGGTCGCCGAACAGATCCGCGAGCTCGCCAGCGGCGGCGTACCGGTGAGCGACGCGCTGGCCCACGGCTCGTGGCCCTTCCCCCGCGAGGGTCTCGGGGATGCCGTCCGATGCGGGTACGCAGCCCTCAGCTGATCCCTCCTGCCCGACGGGGAGCTGGTCAGGGCAACAACGCGCGGGTGACGGTGTCGGCGAGCAGCCGGCCCCGACGGGTCAGCACGACGCTACCGGCCCGGCCTTCGCACACCAGGCCGTCCCGGCGCAGCGCAGGGAGTGCCGCCAGACCCGCCGGGGTCAGGACACCGGTGTCCAGACCGTCACGTACCCGCAGTTCCAGCATCACTCGTTCGACCCGGCGGGTCTTCGCGTCCAACACCTCACGGGCGGACGCCGGGCTGTGCCCCCCTGCCAGCCGGGCGGCGTACTCCGCGGGGTGCTTGACGTTCCACCACCGCACTCCCCCGACATGCGAATGAGCGCCGGGGCCGAAGCCCCACCAGTTGCCGCCGGACCAGTAGAGCCGGTTGTGCCGACACTGGGCCGACTCGCCGGAGGCCCAGTTGCTGATCTCGTACCACCTCAAACCGGCGGCAGCGAGGAGCTCATCGGTCAGGACGTACATGTCGGCGGCGACGTCGTCGTCGGGCTCCGGCAGCTGGCCGCGCGAGATGCGGCGAGCCAGCGCGGTGCCCGGCTCGACGATCAGCGAGTACGCGCTGATGTGGTCGGGATGCAGCGATCCCGCCGCCCGTAGGGTGGTCTCCCAGTCGGACACGGACTCGCCCGGCGTGCCGTAGATCAGGTCGAGGCTGACGTGGTCGAAGCCTGCGGAGCGTGCCTCCCTGAACACCCGCGGCACCCGCTCCGGGTCGTGGGTCCGGTCGAGCGTCTCGAGCACGTGTGCCACCGCTGACTGCATCCCGAACGAGATCCGGGTGAAACCGCCGTCCCGGAGCTGGCCGAGGTACGCCGCATCGACGCTGTCGGGGTTGGCCTCCGTGGTGACCTCGGCGCCGATGTCCATCCCGAAACGGTCCCGGATCTGGTCGAGCAGCCCGATCAGCTGGTCGGCCGGGAGCAGGGTCGGTGTGCCGCCGCCGAAGAACACCGTCGACACCTCGGGCCGGTCGTCTCCCAGTACCCGGGCGGCGAGGTCCAGCTCGGTGCTCACCCCGTGCGCGTACCCCGCGCGGGTGGCCCCGGGGTGATCCCCGAGCTCCGCCGCAGTGAAGGTGGTGAAGTCGCAGTACCCGCACCGGCGGGCGCAGAACGGCACGTGCACATAGACGCCGAAGCTCCGCGCGCCGACCTCGGCCAGCGCGGTCTGCGGCAGCGCGCCGTCCGCGGGTGCCGGGGCGCCCGGGGGCAGGGGTGACGGCACCTCGACAGTCTGGCAGGGGTGACGAGCGGTCAGCGCCTGGACAGCCGCAAGACGACGCTGGGCCCGAAGTCGAACCGGGCCAGCGGCCGCTGCACCGCCCACTCGACCCCGAGCATCACGCGCACCGGCACGACTCGCTTGAGCCGCTCGTTTCGCAGGTTCGAGACCGAGACCTTCTGCTCGAACCGGAAGCCGGCTTCCCGAAGCTGGCTGGTGACGGTCGCGATGTTGTGGTTGACGAACGCGATCGAGGCTTCCCCGTGCTCGGTGCTGGTGCGGATGTTCACCGGTTCGACCGGCAGCGGCTGACGCCGCTGCCAGTGCTCGAACCGGTTGAGGAGGTGGCCGTAGTTGGCCACCTCGAGGATCAGACATCCACCGGGGGCGAGGACCCGGTGGAACTCGGCGAACTCCGCCCTGGGGTCGGGCAGGTGGTGCATGACCCTCACCATCGCCACCAGGTCGAGCGACCCGTCGTCGAAGCACAGGTGGTCGGCTTGGGTGTGAACCTGTTCGACGTCGGTTCCGGCGAGGAACTGCCGGGCAGCCGCGAGCTGGGTGAGACTCGGCTCGGCCAGCGTCACCCGGTCCGCGTACTCCCGCAGCAACGGGCACAGCCGACCGAACCCGCCCCCGATGTCGGCGCCGTGACGAAAGCGCCGCCCAGCGAGCAGCCGTCGGACCGCCATCTGGTCTGCCCCGTCCTCGTACTCGCGTTCCCCCCAGTAGGCGGTGTAGTCGTAGCCGCGGTCGTACTGGTTGGCGACCTTGGGCGCGGTCCGACCCGCGTCCGCATCCATTGCCCCAGCCACGTCCTGTACTCCCGTCCCGACAGTCCCTCGTGGTCAATTGTGCGCCCGGAGCTCGATTGTCCCAATGACGCGGCGGAAATCGTCCGTGGCTTCGGGCTCGGGGCTGCGTACTTGCCTTGGCTGAGCGTTGCTGTCCCAGGTGAACATGGGATAGCGGCAGCGGCGGCGCTCAGGTGTAGAGGGACTCGAGGTGGTCACGGTAGTGCTCCTCGACCACGCGGCGCCTCACCTTCATGCTCGGCGTCAGCTCGCCGGACTCGGTGCTGAGGTCCTGCTCGAGCACCGCGAACCGCTTGATGGTCTCCCACCGGTTCAGCGAGGCGTTCAGCTTGTCGACGCATCTTGAGACCTCGGCACGCATCGCGTCAGACATCACCACCTCGGCGTACGAGGCGCCGCCCATCTGGTGGCGCCCGGCCCACTCGGACACGGCGTCGGCGTCCAACGTGATCAGCGCGGAGCAGTAGTGTCGCTGGTCGCCGTGCACCACGATCTGGCTGGCCAGCGGACACACCGCCTTGAACCGGCCCTCGATGCTCGCCGGCGCCACGTACTTGCCGCCGGAGGTCTTGAACAGGTCCTTCTTGCGGTCCGTGATGCGCACGAAGCCGTCGTCGTCGATGTCGCCGATGTCGCCGGTCGCCAGCCACCCGTCCTGGCTCAAGGTCTCGGCGGTCTCCCGGTCCAGGTGGTGGTAACCGTCCATCACCCCCGGGCCTCGAACCAGGAGCTCGCCGTCCTCGGCGACCCGGAACTCCGTTCCAGGAAACGGCAGCCCCACCGTGCCGAACTTGAAGCTCTCGGGACGGTTCACCGTGGTCCCGGCAGCGCTCTCGGTGAGCCCGTAACCCTCGAGGATCAAGATGCCGGCGGCGTGGAACCACTCCGCCACCTCCCGAGAGAGCGCCGCAGAGCCGGAGATGAAGAACCGGATCCGGCCACCGAAGCGGTCCCGCACCTTTGCGAACACCAGCCGGTCGGCGACCCTGTGCGCGAGCGCCAGCCGCCACGGCACCGGGGCTCCGGCCAGCCGCAGCTGGGCGCGCTCGCGCCCTACCCGGCAGGCCCAGTCGAACACCCGGGCCTTGGCGGCCCCCTCGTTGTGCGCCATCGTCACGATGCGTCCGTAGGCCTTCTCGAAGATCCGTGGCGCCGCGCCCATGAATGTGGGCCGTACCAGCGCGAGGTTGTCGACGATCTTGTCGATACGGCCGTCGACGGCCGTGACGTAGCCCACCTGCAGCTGAGTGGTCAGCAGCACCTTGCCGAACGAGTGGGCCATCGGCAGCCAGAGGTACTGCACATCGTCGACGCCGAGCAGCCCGGTCGACGCGACCGCGGCGCCTTCGTACGTCCAGCTGGCGTGGCGCAGCCGTACTCCCTTGGGAAGCCCGGTCGTACCCGAGGTGTAGATCAAGGTGGCCAGGTGATCGGAGGTGATCGCAGCGATGCGCCGTTCGACCAGCTCCGGGTCGGCGGCGAGGGCATCCACACCGAGCTGCTCGAGCCGCTCCAACGAGATCACCCAGCCGTCCGGGCCCTCGTCCGGCGTCCCGTCGAACGTCACCACAGTGACCACCGCGGCAAGCTCCTCGCGCCGCTCCCGCAGCTTCGCCACCTGAGCGTCGTCCTCGGCGAAGACGAGGCGACTGCCCGAGTCGGCGAGGACGTACGCCACCCCCTCGGCCCTGGTCGAGGGGTAGACGGTGGTGGTGGCCGCCCCGGCGCACATGATCGCCAGATCGGCCAGCACCCACTCGTACCGGGTGCCCGACGCGATCGCCACCCGCTGCTCGGGGGCGATGCCCAGCTCGACGATCCCCGCGGCCAGTCGGCCGACGACGTCGCCGGTCTCCCGCCAGGTGCGAGACTCCCAGCGGTCGGCGCTGGGGAACCGGTACGCCTCCCGATCGGGGCTGTCGCGGACCCGGTCGTAGAACATCTGCGCGACCGAACCAGCGCGGTTCTCGATCAGCGCCACATCGTCAGGCGAGGCGGTCCCGGTCATGACGTCGTCCCCTCCTCGGCTCGCGGAGCGCCCAGCACCGTAGGACACCGGGTCGGTTTCCCGGGGTCCGTTGCCCAGATCATCGCCGATGAGCCCCGGCCCGCGCCCGAGGAGGGGCCGGAGGGCGCGCGCCGAACTGGGTCCGGGTCCGGGTCGCCCACCCCACCGCCGGCAGCAGCACCACGCCCAGCACGACGAACCCGGCGCCCAGCAGGTACCAGCCGGGAGCGCCCAGCCCGATCGGCAGCACGGTGATCACGGTGGGCGCCACCATCGTCGACAGTGAGAAGCCGGTGCTCGCCATGCCCTGGTACTGGCCCTGAGCGCTGTCTGGAGCCAGCTCCTGGCTCAGGCAGAACTGGGCTGCGGCCTGCATCAGCTCGCCCCCGACGTGCGCCAACGCCGCCGCGACCAGCAAGGTGACCGCCCACCCGACGGGGCGGTCGTGGGCCTGGGCGAACAGCACGCAGGCCAGCAAGAACACGAAGCCGGACACCGACATGGCCCGCGCCGCCCGCGGCACGGTCTCGACCTGACGGCTCACCGACACCTGGAACAGCACCACGACGACGGTGTTGATGATGAAGATCAGCGACACGATCGAGCGGGGCGCCGTCGTCTCCCGGGTGACCCACAGCGGGACGCCGACATCGAGGATCGAGTACTGGATCGCCATCGTGGCCATAAGCAGGGTGACGAGGACGTACGGGCGGTCCCGGAACACCTGCCACCCCGGCGCCCGCTGGTCGACCGGGGTCGGCGGGATGTGCGGGTACCGGCGCAGGATGAGCGCGGTCATCGCGTAGGTCGCGGCGTTGATCGCGATCATCGTGACGTAGGCCGCGCGGGTGTCCACGTGCAAGGCGATGGCGGCGACCGCCGCCCCGATCGTGATGCCGACGTTGGTCAGCGAACGCAGGTACGCGCGGGTCCGTACTCGCTCGGCCCCGGCGACGGTTGAGGCGATGAGGCCGGCCCGGACCGCCGCCGAGCCGCGGTCCAGCACGGCGAGCAGGCTGGAAACGACCACGAACTGCCAAAAGTTGGTCGCCACCGCCGCCGAGCCGGCCGCCACGGTGGCGCCGACCAGCAGCCAGATGGTGAGCTCGCGAGCACCGACGCGGTCGCCGAGGTGGCCCAGCGGCACCCCGGAGAGCAGACCGAACAGGCCCGCGATGGTCAGCCCGAATCCCACCTCGTACGGCGTGAGGCCCACGATGCGGGTGAAGTAGAGGACGGCGACCACGAGGTACATCCCGCTGCCGGCGGTGTTGACCAGCGTCGCCAGCGCCATCGTCTTGATGGCCGGGTTCTGCGGCAACAGCCGGCTGCGGCGCGCGGCGGGCATCAGCCGAGCCGCTCGACGTGGGCAGCGGCCGGCCGGGCATCGGGCACGGCACCTTCAGCCGCAGCACCCACGAGCGGCCCCTTCCCCGGCGCGACGGCGCCGAGTCGGCGGCCGCGTCGCAGCCAGCCTCATACCCCCGTTATCGCCGCGCCGAACGTTCCATCGCGTCACCGGTGGACAGCGCTGCGATGAAGGCATCCTGCGGGACCTCGACGCGTCCCACCATCTTCATCCGCTTCTTGCCCTCCTTCTGCTTCTCCAGCAGCTTGCGCTTGCGGGTGATGTCGCCGCCGTAACACTTGGCGAGCACGTCTTTGCGCAGGGCCCGGACCGTCTCCCGGGCGATGACCCGAGCGCCGATGGCAGCCTGGATCGGCACCTCGAACTGCTGTCGCGGGATGAGCTCCTTGAGCCGTTGCGCCAGCTCGACCCCGTAGCTGTACGCCGAGTCGTTGTGGACGATCGCGCTGAACGCGTCGACGGGATCGCCGTGCAACAAGATGTCCACCTTCACCAGGTCGGCCACCTGTTCGCCCACCGGCTGATAGTCGAGCGAGGCGTACCCCTTGGTCCGAGACTTCAGCGCGTCGAAGAAGTCGAAGACGATCTCGGCCAGCGGCAGCCGGTAGCGCATCTCCACCCGGTCGGCGGACAGGTAGTCCATGCCCTGCAGGGCTCCGCGCCGGCTCTGGCACAGCTCCATCACCGTGCCGATGTAGTCGCTCGGGGTCAGGATCGTCGCGCGCACGACCGGCTCGTGCACGTGGGCGATCTTGCCGGCCGGGTATTCGCTTGGATTCGTGACCGTGACCTCGCGGCCGTCCTCCATCTCGACCCGGTAGACCACGTTCGGCGCCGTCGAGATCAGATCGAGGTCGAACTCGCGCTCGAGCCGCTCCCGCACGATCTCCATGTGCAGCAGGCCGAGGAAGCCACAACGGAACCCGAACCCCAAGGCGCCGGAGGTCTCCGGCTCGTAGGACAGGGCGGCGTCGTTCAGCTGCAGCTTGTCGAGCGCGTCACGCAGCACCGGGTAGTCGCCGCCGTCGATCGGGTACAGGCCCGCGAACACCATCGGGTTCGGGTGCCGGTACCCGCCCAGCGCGGTGGTTGCACCCCGCACCGCGGCGGTGACGGTGTCACCGACGCGAGACTGCCGCACCTCCTTGACCCCGGTGATGAGGTAGCCGACCTCGCCGACACCGATGCGGTCGGCCCTGGTCGGCTCCGGGGAGATGACGCCGACCTCGAGCATCTCGTGCACGGTGCCGGTCGAAAGCATCTTGATCCGCTCCCGGTGGCGCAGTGACCCGTCGAAGACACGGACATAGGTGATGACGCCGCGGTAGGTGTCGTACACCGAGTCGAAGATCAGGGCCCGGGACGGGGCGTCGGCGTGGCCCCGCGGTGGCGGGACCTCGCCGACGATGTGCTCGAGCAGCGCGCCCACTCCCTCGCCGGTCTTCGCCGAGACCCGCAGCACCTGGTCGGGGGCGCATCCGACGATGTGCGCGATCTCGGCGGCGTACCGGTCCGGCTGCGCGCTGGGCAGGTCGATCTTGTTGAGCACCGGGATCAGGTGCAGGTCGGCCTCCAGCGCCAGGTAGAGGTTCGCCAGCGTCTGCGCCTCGATGCCCTGCGCGGCGTCGACCAGCAGCACGGCTCCCTCGCATGCCGCCAGGCTTCGGCTCACCTCGTACGTGAAGTCGACATGCCCCGGCGTGTCGATGAGGTTGAGCACGTACATCTGCTCGTCGGCGGCCGAGTAGGGCAACCGGACCGCCTGGCTCTTGATCGTGATGCCGCGCTCGCGCTCGATGTCCATCCGGTCGAGGTACTGCGCCCGCATCGTGCGCTCGTCGACCACGCCGGTCAGCTGCAGCATCCGGTCCGCCAGCGTCGACTTGCCGTGATCGATGTGGGCGATGATGCAGAAGTTGCGAATCCGCGCCGGATCGGTCGCGCCCGGCAGCGGCGCGGGCGTAGCAGCGGGCACACGGCATTCTCCCACGCCACCGCGAGCCCGATCCCCGTCCACCGTTTCGGCGCTGGCGGCCGGTTCGCGGCGGACCTTGCCGACGTGCCGGCGATGTGGGACCGAGTCCGGCCGCCGGAACGGCTGGTGCCGCACCTGGATGCGGTCGTCGAGCTCGCAGCGCGTTCGCTGGTGTGCTGCGCCGGGGACACCGCCGCCCATCTGGACCTGCGCGACGACAACGTCGTCGTCGACACCGAGGGGGCGGCATGGATCTGCGACTGGAACTGGGCCGCTCGGTCTGCGGCGTGGGTCGATCTGGTCACTTTGCTGATCTCGGCGCGCGGAGACGGTCACGACGCCGACGCCTGGCTGTCGTGTCACCCGCTGACCACGGACGTGTCCCCAGACCACGTCGACGCGCTGCTCGCCGCCCTGTGTGGCTACATGTGGCACGAGTCCGCTCGTGAGCCGGCCGAGTGGTCGCCGTTCCTGCGCAGGCACCAGCGCTGGTACGCCCGCGTCCTGACCGACTGGCTGGCCGACCGCCGGGGCTGGCGGTGACCCCGCAGCGCGCGCTTGTCAGTGGCGGTAAGGGACGCTTGGGGCGGGGCTGAGCGGCCGCTGGTAGTGTGATGGTCCTGCACCAATCGGTGTGACCACCCGGACGAGAACACACTGTCGAGGCCTGCCCCGTGGCAAACATCAAATCCCAGATCAAGCGCAACCGGCAGAACGACGCCGCTCACGAGCGAAACAAGTCGGTCAAGTCGTCGCTCAAGACCGCCGTCCGCCGGTTCCGAGAGGCCGCGGACGCCGGAGACACCGACAGCGCGCGGGACCTGGCCCGGGTGGCGGCCCGCAAGCTCGACAAGGCCGCGTCGGCAGGTGTCATCCACAAGAACCAGGCCGCCAACCGCAAGTCGGCCATCGCCCGGCGAGCCGGCTCGCTCTAGACCGCGGCTCAGCCAGGGCCGCGAGATCGGGCCACCGTCAGCACCATGCGCTCCAGCGCGTGACCGGCGTCACCGGCTCCACCCTTGACCTCGAGGTCGGCCTGCGCCACCGCGCAGATCGCACGCGCCAGTCCGGCCGGCTCCCACAGTCGCAGCTGGGCGCGGAGCGTACGCAACCGGAAGGCCGGCGCTCCCACCTCTTTGGCCAGATCGGCCTCGCGCAGCCCACGGGGGGCATTTTGGAGCCGGGCCAGCGAGCGCAAGCCGGCGGCGAACGCGCTGATCACGAACACCGCGGGCACGCCGTTGCCGAGCGCCCAACGCAGCTGCTCGAGAGCCCAGGCCAGCCGGCCGGCGATCGCCGCGTCTGCGATGTCGAAGCTCTTCACCTCGGCCTTGCCGTCGAAGTAACGCCGCACGAGCTCGGTCGTGATGCGCATGGAGGAGAAGTCGCTGGCAAGCTGGTCGGCGGCGGCGGCCAACGACCGAAGGTCGGGGCCCACAGCCTCGATCAGGAACTGCGCCGCATCGGGTGTGATCGCCGCTCGGTGGTGCCCCACCTCGGTTGCGACGAACCGGGGCAGGTCTCGAGCGGCCGGCTTGTCGCAGGCAAGCACCTGAACGGCGTCGAGGGTGCCGAGTCGGTCCAGCAGCCGTTTGCCCTTCTGGCCGCCCGGATGCACGAGGGCCAGCGCCACGTCCTCCGAGGGGCTCTCCGCGTAGGCCGCCAGGTCGTCGTGGACGTCGGCGGGAACGTCCTGCAGGTCCCGCAGCACCAGCGCCCGGACCCGCGAGAACAGCGACGGGCTGGTGAGCTCGGCCAACGCGCCTGGAACCATCTCGCTTCCCATGACCTGGGCGACGTCGGCGTCGGGGTCGGCGGCCCTCACCTGCGACAGGACGCGGCTGATGGCCCGCTCGGCCAGGAACTCCGCCGGTCCGCAAGCCAGCGTGACGCGGCCCAGCGCTGGGGCGGACGGGGTCGACACCGCCTCAGCATGTCACGGGCCGCCGACACCGCTCCCTCAACGGCTGGCCACGAGGAGGTGCCCGTCGTGGACGACCACCGCCACGTCGCCGGACTCATCGGTGCGCAGCACCTCGGCACCGTCGCGCCGCAGGGTGTCGAGGGTCTCAGGTGCGGGCTGGCCGTAGGTGTTGTCGGCGCCGACGCTGATGACGGATAGCCGCGCGTCGACCGCGGCGAGGAACCTCGGCTCCTGATAGCGGCTGCCGTGGTGCGGGACCTTCAAGACGTCGGCTCGCAGTTCCGGACCCCAGCCCAGCAGCGCCTGCTGGGCCTCCGGCTCGACGTCACCGCTGAGCAGCAGCCGGACGCCTTCGGTGCTGACAGCCAGCACGACGCTGCTGTTGTTGCGGTCGCTACCGGACAGGCCCGGCGTCGCCACGCCGGGGACCGGGCCGAGGACCTCCAAGGTCAGGTCGCCCAACTGCCGTTGGCTGGCGTACGCGGTACGAAGCAGCCGCACCCCCGCGACCGCACAGATGTGCTGGATGTCGGCGACCTCTTGATCGTCGGGGACCACCGGGCCGAGGTCGACCTCGCCCACGTCCCGGCCGGCGAACACACCGGGAAGGCCGTTCACGTGATCGGCGTGCACATGCGTCAGCACAACCAGCGGAATCACCTCGACGCCCAGGCGGTCGAGGCACCGATCGACCAGGACCGGATCCGGACCGGTGTCGACGACCACGGCGGCACCAGGGCCGGCGTTGAGGACCAGCGCGTCACCTTGCCCGACATCGCAGACAACCATGACCCAACCAGCCGGTGGCCAGCCCCAGGACACCGGGTGCAGCGCCCACCCCGCGACCAACATCAGCGCGGCGGCGCTGGTACGGGGGCGAGCCAGCAGCCGTGGGGCAGCGAGGCAGAAGGCCAGGCAGATGCCGACGAGCACGGTGATGGAGACGGCACCGGTCCGCCAGCCGGCACTGGCGCCGGGCAGCGCCGCTCCCCGCTGGGCGACGGTGACGATCCACCACGCCGGGGCGCTGGCGGCGAGGCCCAGCAGGTGGCCGGCGTCCTGCCACAGGACGGTGACCAAGCCTGCGAGCAGCCCTAAGACGGTGGCCGGCCCCACCGCCGGGCCGGCCAGCAGGTTGGCACCCACAGCGACGATGGAGACCTGGCCGGAGAAGGCGGCGATGACCGGCGTACACGCCACCTGGGCCGCCATCGGGACGGCCAGGGACTCTGCCAGGGGTTGCGGCAGCCAGGTAGACAGGCGGGCCGCCCAGCGTGGAGCAAGCACGAGGATGCCACCGGTTGCGAAGACGGACAGCACGAAGCCGACCGACCGAGCCAGCCACGGGTCGATCAGGACGAGGACCAGCACAGCGAGGCTCAGCGCCCGGACGCCTCGGCGACGGCCACCCGCTCCGAGGCCGGCAAGTGCCACCAACCCCATCGCGGCTGCGCGCAGCACGCTGGGGTCGGGTCTGGCCAGCAGTACGAACCCGGCCGTGCCGACCAGGCCGACGGTGATCTGGGCGTACCCACGGATGCCGCACCAGCGGCTGATCAACAGCACGAAGCCGACGACCAGCGTGAGGTTCGTACCCGAGACGGCGAGCAGGTGCGTGAGGCCACAGGTGCGGAAGGCATCGGCCATCGCGGTGGGAATCGCCGACTCGTCGCCGTCGACGAGGGCTGGGACGAGGGCGCGTGGGGCTGGGGCGCTGTGCGCGACGCCTTCGGTGATACCCGCTCGAAGCACCCCTGATGCCCGCCACCACCACGAAGGAGCGGCCGTCACCGCGTCGATGCGGGTGGGGAAGAAGACCGCGGCGATGTCGGAACCGTCGGCCGGGGCAAGCGACCCCACCGTATCGAGCTGGGACCCGAGCAAGACCCGGCGCCATGACAGATCGGCGATGACGAGCACCGGGGTGTGGACCCGGGCGCTCAGCCCACGCCCACTAATGCTCTCCACCCGGGCCCGCACCACGACGATGTCCTCGAAGGTGCCGTGCCGGACGACGGGGTCGCTGGTCGGCTCGAGGTGCAGCCGCACGACCGCGCGTTGCTGGGCCAGCGCGGCCACTGGTCCGCTGGCAACGTCAAGGACCCGCAACCCGGCAACGATCGTCGCGGCGGCGGCCGCGAGCAGGATGACCGCGCTCAGGTAGCAGCTGCGGCGGGTGGACCATGCGCCCAGAGCGACCAGGGCCGTGCCGGCGCCGATCGCCCACCCAGGCGAGATGCCCACCCCGACGGCGGACCCGGCCCAGGCGGCCAATGCCGGGCCGGCGAGCCGGTAGTCAGGCCTCTCCTGGGAGGACTCCGGTGCGGAGGTGTCGCTCGTCGAGCGTGCCAGCACCTCACACGGTCACGAGATCGCGCAGGTCCGCGAGTGTCGCTTCCCCGATCCCGTCGACGTCAAGCAGCTCGTCCACGCTGGTGAAGCCGCCGTGCTCATCTCTCCAGTCGAGGATCGCCTGGCCCGTCACCGGCCCGATGCCGGGCAGCGTGTCCAGCTCCTCCAAGGTTGCGGTGTTCAGGTTGACCAGCGGGGCCGGTACGCCGCCGGTGCCGGAAGTCGGGGGCGCTGGGCCGGGCACTCCCGGTGGGGGTGCCAGCCCGACCAGCAGCTGCTCGCCGTCGACGAGCGGCCGCGCCAGGTTCAGCGTCGTCAGATCGACGCGTCCACCGACGCCACCCGCGGCCTTGACGGCATCGACGACCCGCGAGCCTGCCGGCAACGTGACGATGCCGGGGTGGCGCACCTTGCCGACCACGTCAACGATCACCACGCCGGCGCTAGCAGGCGAGGGCGCGAGGCTGGCTCCCTGCGAAGGAGAAGGATTGCTGCCGCCGGGGACGGTCACGCTGGTGCCGAGCGGGGACGGTGCGGTCAATGGCAGAGGCGGCACCGGCTCGGTCCGCGGCCGGGTGTGTACCACCCACCAGGCCGTCAACGTCAGTCCGAGCGCCAGCAGCGCCGCCAGCACCGCCACGTGCTGCCCGGAGATCGCGCCCCGTCCCGCCAGCTCTCGTGCCCTCAGCGGCAGCCGGTCCGCCACCGCTCCCAGCCATTGCCGGCGTCCTGCCTGAGCCGGCTCGGCCAGATGACGTCCGAGCTGTCCCGGTGCGTTCGCCGGGTGGGTCGAGTCCGGCGGGGCCGGAGCGCCCGGCTGCTTCGGCGCGGTACGGTCCCCGGCCGCGAGCTGAGCGCCGAGCAGCTCCAGGCGGCGCCGCGCGGCCGCAGCCGTGTCCTCCCGGCTGGTCCGAGCCCTCCACGTTGCCATGCCCGGACGCTAGGTGCAGACCGCCGTGGCGGGGGGTCCTCGGGCCAAACTGTGGACAGGCTCAGCCGCCCGGCGCCTGAGGCGCCACAACCACAGCAACCATTCCGGGGCCGACGTGGGCGCCGATGACCGCACCCACCTCGGAGACGACGACCTCGGCGACGTCGAGGCGCTCACTCAGCTTGGCCGCCAGCGCCTCGGCCCGGTCGGGGTTGGCCAGGTGCTGCACCGCAACCTCGGCGCCGGCCGGCGCCTTCGCCGCCTCCACGGCGAGCTCCTCGAGCCGGGCCAGCGCCCGCGCCGAGGTACGCACTTTTTCCATCGAACCGATCCTGCCCTCCACCATCGCCAGCAGCGGCTTCACCGCCAGCGCCGAACCCAGCAGGGCGGCCGCGGCCCCGATGCGGCCACCCCGGCGCAGGTACTCCAGCGTGTCCACGTAGAAGTACGAACGGGTCGACGCTGCCCTGGCGGCCGCCGCTCGGGCGGCCTGCACCGCGGTGCCGCCGCCCTCGAGGGCGGAGGCGGCGGCCAGCACCGCGAAGCCCGTTCCCATCCCCACCTGTCGGCTGTCGACGGTCTCGACCGGTAGCGGCGCCTTTGCGGCTGCCAACTGCGCCGACTCGTAGGTACCGGAAACCTCGGAGGACAGGTGCACCGACACCACGGCTTCGCAGCCGGACTCGGCGGCGTCGCAGTAGATGCGCAGGAACTCGTCGGGGCTCGGTCGCGACGTGCTGACCGGCACGAACTCTCGAAGTGCCGTTGCGACCGTCTGCGGGGTGGCTTGGGTGCCCTCGTCGTACGACTTGGCGCCGATCACGACCTGCAGCGGGACCACGACGATCCCGCGCCGCGCGACGAGCTCGTCGGAAAGCGAGGATGTCGAGTCCGTGACCAAGGCGACGCGGCGCGGCATGACGGGAGACTAGCGCCAGCGGGCCACCGGGCCTGGCAGCGCAACCTGCTCCGGCCGGCGGCGGCGCAGCCGGGGCATACTGCCTCCCATGTACGAGTCAGATGCCGAGCTGGCGGAGCTCGACCGGCTGCTGGAGTCGTCGTTGGCGGGTGCGAGCGAGCACCTGCGGGCGATCATGACCGCGGGCGAGCGCACCTTGGACGCGGCGCAGGCCTGCCAGGTGCTGACGGGGATGCGCACGCTGGCGCTGGCCACCGTCACAGCGTCGGGAGAACCGCGCATCAGCGGTGTCGACGGCCACTTCCTGCACGGGCGGTGGGTGTTCACCACCGCGGGCCGGGCGGTGAAGGCGCGTCACCTGCAGGTCCGGCCGGCCGCGTCGGCCGCGTACATCGTCGGCGATGACCTCGGCGTCTACACCCACGGGCGGGTCGAGTTCCTGCTCCCGCACGAGCCGGGCTTTGCCGCGATCGAGGACCACCTGGTCCGGCACTACGGCAGCTCGCCTGGCAGCTGGGGCGACGACATCGCCTACCTGCGCCTCCGGCCGGCTTGGATGGTCGCGTACGCGTCCGACAAGTCGACCCTGCTCGGGAACGGCTGAGGCCGCCGCTATCCCAGGTTCACCTGGGATAGCAACACTCCGAACAGGATGCAACCAGTTCCAGGTGACACTCAGCCATTGGAAGTACGCCGGCTTAAGGTGGCGGCAGGACGCAAGCAGCTCAGACGACCACGTTGACCAGGCGGGGTGCCCGGACGATGACGTTTCGCACGCCGCGATCGGCCAGGGCACGGCGGACCGCGGGCTCGGCCAGAGCCAGCTCACGCAGCCGTACCTCGTCGATCCCGGGAGGCACCTCCAGACGGGCCCGCACCTTCCCTTGAACCTGTACCACACAGGTCACCGACTGCTCGACCAGCAGGGCCGGCTCGGCTGACGGCCATCCCGCGGTCGCCACCGACGGGTCGTGGCCCAAAGCGGCCCACATCTCCTCGGCGGTGTACGGCGCGACCAGGCTCAGCAGCACGGAGACGGTCTCGGCGGCCTCGCGCACGGCGGGATCCGCCGGACCGCAGCCGGAGTCGATGGCCTTGCGGGTCGCGTTGACCAGCTCCATCACCCGCGCCACGAAGACGTTGAAGCGGTACGCCTCGATCAGCTCGGTCGCATCGCGGACCGTGTGGTGGGTAGTCCGGCGCAACCCGATGTCCCCCCCGACCGGGTCGACCCCCGGCGGGCAGGCGACGTCGTTGGCCAGTCGCCAGGCGCGCTGCAGGAAGCGCAGCGAGCCCGCCGGTGACATGTCGGCCCAGTCGACGTCGTCTTCGGGTGGACCCGCGAAGACCATCGTCAACCGCACCGCGTCGACTCCGTACCGTTCGAGCTGCTCACCCAGGTCGACCCCGTTGCCCTTCGACTTCGACATCCTGGCCCCCCGGTTGATGACCTGGCCCTGGTTCAGCATCCGGGTGAACGGTTCGACGAAGTCGACCATCCCGATGTCGTACAGCACCTTGGTGAAGAACCGGCTGTACAGCAGGTGGCCGGTGGCGTGTTCGATACCACCGATGTACTGGTCGACCGGCATCCAACGCCGCACCGCCTCGACGTCGAACGGCCCGTCCTCGTAGCGCGGTGAGCAGTAGCGCAGGAAGTACCACGACGAGTCGACGAACGTGTCCATCGTGTCGGTGTCCCGCTCGGCGTCGCCGCCGCAGCGCGGACAGGGCGTACGCGCCCACCCGGTCGCCGCGGCCAGCGGCGAGTTGCCCCTCGGCGCCAGGTCCGCACCGCGCAGGTCAGGCAGCAGCACCGGCAGCTGGTCGTCGGGCACCGCCACCTCGCCGCACTCCGGGCAGTGCACGATCGGGATCGGGCAACCCCAGTAGCGCTGCCGGCTCAGCAGCCAGTCCCGCAGCCGGTAGTTGACGGTCCGCTCGCCGTGGCCGCGTGCCTCCAACCAGTCGATGATCCGCGCCGTGGCCGCCTCGACACCCAACCCGTTCAGGTCCACCTCGTCGTTGGCCGAGTTGATCGACGTCCCAGCGCCGGCGTACGCCGCGTTGTCGAAGCCCTCCGGCGGCTGCACCGTCCGGACGATCGGCAGGTGGTACGCCGCGGCGAACTCCCAGTCGCGCTGGTCCTCCCCCGGCACCGCCATGATCGCGCCCGTGCCGTAGTCGGCGAGCACATAGTCGGCGGCCCAGATCGGGATTCGCTCCCCCGTCGCCGGGTTCACCGCGGACGCGCCCAGCGGCACACCGGTCTTCGGCCGCTCGGTCGAGAGCCGCTCGATCTCGGTCGCCCGCTTGACCTGTTCGAGGTACGCCTGCAACGCCGACCGCTGCTCCGGTGTGCACAACCGATCGCCCAAGCCACCCTCCGGGGCCACCACCAAGAACGTGGCGCCGAACAGTGTGTCCGGCCGGGTCGTGAACACCCGGATCGACTCATCCGTCCCCTCGACGGCGAAGTCGACGTACGCGCCCTCGGACCGGCCGATCCAGTTGCGCTGGATGGTCAGCAGCGGCTCCGGCCAGCGACCCTCCAGCTGTGCCATGTCGTCCAGCAGCCGCTGGGCGTACGCGGTGATCTTGAAGTACCACTGCGTCAGCTCACGCTTCGTCACCACCGAGCCGCACCGTTCGCACCGCCCGCCGACCACCTGCTCGTTGGCCAGCACCGTCTGGTCGACCGGGCACCAGTTGACGAACGACTCCCGCCGGTACGCCATGCCACGCTCGAAGAAGCGCAGGAACAACCACTGCGTCCAGCGGTAGTAGTCCGGGTCGGAGGTGTGGAAGCGCCGCGACCAGTCGAAGCTGACCGCGTAGCGGCGCAGCGACTCCGCCTGGGTCTCGATGTTGTCGAAGGTGAAACGCGCCGGGTGTTCGTTGCGACGTATCGCGGCGTTCTCGGCGGGCAGGCCGAAGGAGTCCCAGGCGATAGGGTTCAGCACGTTGAACCCCCGCTGGACCCAGTAACGGGCCAGCAGGTCGTGCAGCGCCATGACCTCGCCGTGGCCCATGTGCAGGTCGCCGGAGGGGTAGCTGAACATCGTCAGCGCGTAACGGCGCCCCCGCTCATCGTCTCGGTCGTCGGCCCGGAAAAGGTCGAGCTCGTCCCACACTTTGCGCCACCGCTCCTGCGCGGCCTTGACGTCGTAGCCGTCCACTGTGCGCCTCCGATGCTGACGGGCCGGTCCGGACATGAAAAAACCCCTCGGGTACGAGGGGCTGCCGCGCTGTCGAAGCCGATCAGCGCGGCTGTGCAAGCAGCAGGATGCTTCGCATACCGGTCGATGTTACCCCACCCGGTGGCGCCGGATCACTCCGCGCGTTCGGGTTCGTCCGGCACCACGATCGGGCGCAGGCGCACCCACAGGCCGAACCCGACTGCGAGGACCATCATGCCCAGTCCCGCCCACAGGTTGATGTTGATGCCGTCGGCCTTGGTGAGGTCCGCGTCGCTGGTGGCGACCAGGCCGAGGACCACCAGCAAGATGCCGTACGCCCCCGATCAGCACCGCGATGACCGTACGGATGTCGAAGGCACCGGCCGCCTTGCGCCCCCGCTCGGTACCCGAATGGTGTTCGGTCATCTGCGCCTCCTCAGGCGAACACGGTGTTGAGCGCGATCACCAGCACGAGCCCGACCGCGGCCAGCCGGGTGGGCCGCTGATACCACGCCAGCGATGCCGCCTTGTCGTCGGTCCGCGACTCCTTGGGGGTCAGCGAGTAGACCAGCCCGTGCAGCTCGGAGTCAGGTCTCGGCCGGGTCGTCATGCTCACCGCCACGCTGACGGCGACGTCGACGACGAAGGCCACGCCGGCGGCTAGGAAGCTGGCGCCCTGGCCGCTCAGCGTGATGACCCCGTTCTCGGACAGGACGAAGATCACGATGGCCGACGCCGTTCCGCTGACCAGGCCGACCCAGCCGGCGGTGGGTGTCATCCGCTTCCAGAACATGCCGAGGATGAACGTGGCGAACAGCGGCGCGTTGAAGAAGCTGAACAGCGTCTGCAGGTAGTCCATCAGGTTGCTGTAGCTGGCGGCGATGATCGTGGTGCCCATCGCCAGGATCGTCGCGATCACGGTGACGCCACGCCCGACGCGCAGGTAGTAGCCGTCATCGCGGTCCTTCACGACGTACGTCTGCCAGATGTCGTAGCTGAAAACGGTGTTGAACGAACTGATGTTCGCCGCCATCCCCGCCATGAACGCGGCCAGCAGCCCGGCGATCGCGATTCCGAGCATGCCGTTGGGCAGCAGGTCGCGGATCAACAGCAACAGCGCGTCGTTGTAGTCGATCGAGCCCTTGCCCTTCTGCTTGAACTGGCGGATGTCAGAGATCGTGACGGCGGCGATCATGCCCGGGATCACGACGATGAACGGGACGAACATCTTTGGGAAGGCGCCGATGATCGGGGTGCTGCGCGCCGCGGACATGTCCTTGGAGGCCATCGCCCGCTGAACCTCGACGAAGTTCGTGGTCCAGTAGCCGAACGACAGCACGAAGCCGAGGCCGAAGACGATGCCGAGCACGGACAGCACGCTCGAGCTGAAACCTGACAGCTCGGTGCCTGGCCACGTCGACAACTGGTCGGAGTTGCCGGTCGCCGCAATGACCTTGTCGCTCAGCCCGCCCCAGCCGCCGACCTTGTGCAGCCCGACCAGCGTCAGCGGCAGCAGCGCCGCCACGATGACGAAGAACTGCAGCACCTCGTTGTAGATGGCGGCGGAGAGCCCACCGGCGGTGATGTAGGTCAACACGATGGCCGCGGCGGCGATGACCGAGACCCAGATCGGCCACCCCAGCAGCGCGTTGACGATGGTGGCGAGCAGGTAGAGGTTGATCCCGGCGATCAGCACCTGAGCCACCGCGAAGCTGATTGCGTTGACCAGGTGCGCCGGTGGGCCGAACCGGCGCAGCATGAACTCGGGAACGCTGCGCACCTTGGAGCCGTAGTAGAACGGCATCATCACGACGCCGAGGAACAGCATCGCCGGCACCGCTCCGACCCAGAAGTAGTGCATCGTCGGCATCCCGTACTGCGCGCCGTTCGCCGACATCCCGATGATCTCGATCGCGCCCAGGTTGGCGGAGATGAACGCCAGCCCGGTCACCCAGGCGGGCAGGGACCGACCGGACAGGAAGAAGTCGAGGCTGTCCGAAACCGAACGCCTGGCCATCAGCCCGATGCCCAGCACCACGACGAAGTAGACCGCGACGATGGCGTAGTCGAAGAAGCCGGCGTCGAGGCGCAGTGACGACGCTGTGGTCAGCACCCTGGTGCCTCCCTCCGGCCGCCGTCGGGGAGGCGGCCGGGCTCACGGTAGACCCGGTGCTCTGGCGGTAGCGGGCATAACACGCCGGAGCGCCGGCGCCGACTACGGTGCGGCCGGCTTGAGCGGGTCGTGGCCCATCGACATCAGCCGGTGCCGCCAGTGCGCCTCTCCCGCGGTCGGTTCCAGGTCGTCTCGGCGCTCGGCCAGCACCGCGTCGACGACGTTCTGCATGACGCGGATGTCGTCGTCGGTGAGGTCCGTACGCCGCTTACCGAGGATGTGCAGGACGTTCCGCCCGGTCTCGGTGCCGGCCTGGTCAGGCAACTCCTCGGCCTCCTCGTCCGCCGAGCGGGTCCGGAGCCACTCGTCGAGCTCGCGCGACGTCATGTTGACTACGCGGTGGAACTCGTCCCACAGCTCGTCGCTCGCCACGGACCTGGCCATGCCGGCGCAGGTACCCGGGGCCGCGGCGGCACAAACACGGGTCACTGCGTGGCGGTCGGATCCCCCACCACCCCCTCGAACAGGACCGGCATGAAGTCGGCACCGGGCGCCTCGGCCACCAGTGGCGGGAACCCTTCTGCAGCGACACGCCCGGCGTGTCCGCGGAAACGTTCCCCTCATCGGGCCACGCTCGTGGAGCTGAGGGGACTCGAACCCCTGACCCCCTCCATGCCATGGAGGTGCGCTACCAGCTGCGCCACAGCCCCGCGGACCTAGGTCCGGTGCTCAACAGAGCCTCGACAGCATAGCCGGTGAGGCTCGGCTTCGGTCGACCCGCAGCACTCGGCATAGCCTGCTGACCATGACCGATACCGAGCACAGCACCAAGGGCGCGTACGTCAAGAGCGGCAGCGAGTTCACCCGGGACACCAACTACATCCCGACCCGGATCACCGAGGACGGGCGCGACGGCTACCCCGTCGAGCCGGGGCGCTACCGGCTCGTGGTCGCGCGGGCCTGCCCGTGGGCGAACCGGTCGATCATCGTCCGGCGGCTGCTGGGTCTGGAGGACGCGATCTCCATGGGGATCTGCGGACCGACCCACGACGAGCGCAGCTGGACCTTCGACCTGGACCCCGGCGGCGTCGACCCTGTGCTCGGCATCGAACGCCTGCAACAGGCGTACCTTGCCCGCTTCCCCGACTATGACCGCGGGATCACGGTGCCGGCGATCGTAGAGATCGCCACCGGCGAGGTGGTGACCAACGACTACCCGCAGATCACGATCGACCTGTCGACGCAGTGGACCAAGTACCACCGGGAGGGGGCGCCGGAGCTCTACCCCGAGCGGTGGCGCGACGAGATCGACGAGGTGGCCGAACGGGTCTTCACCGAGGTCAACAACGGCGTCTACCGGTGCGGCTTCGCCGGGTCACAGGAGGCGTACGATCGTGCGTACGACCGGCTGTTCACCGCCATGGACTGGCTCAGCCACCGGCTGTCCGACCGGCGCTACCTGGTCGGCGACACGATCACCGAGGCCGACGTCCGGCTGTTCACCACGCTGGCCCGCTTCGACCCGGTCTACCACGGGCACTTCAAGTGCAACCGGGCGAAGCTGAGCGAGATGCCGGTGCTGTGGGCGTACGCGCGGGACCTGTTCCAGACGCCGGGTTTCGGGGACACCACCGACTTCGTCCAGATCAAGCAGCACTACTACGTCGTGCACGAGGACATCAACCCGACCCGGATCGTGCCGAAGGGGCCGGACCTGGCCAACTGGCTCGAGCCGCACGGTCGGGAGACCCTGGGCGGGAGGCCGTTCGGCGACGGAACCCCGCCCGGTCCCCCGTCACCGCAGGAGACGGTGCCGGCGGACCACACCCCGTTGTCGCCGCATCGCTGACCCGGACGGCCGATCAGCGCGCGTCGTCGGCGTTGGACGGGGCGTCGTCGCCCTCGCTGGGGTCGTCTGACAGCACCGGCTCGGGCAGCGAGCCGGCGTTCCACTCGGTCATGCGCCAGCTGAGTCGGTCCTCCTCGAGCACCGTCCACGAGCAGTTGGAGAAACCACCGAAGCGCCCCCACAGCGCCTGCGGGAAGCCCAGCCAGCGGCAGATCCCGACCCGCATCGCAGCGCCGTGGGACACCACCACGGCGGTCTGCTCCGGACCGAGCACGGTGCAAACGTCATCGAGGGTGGCGGCGAAACGCTCCGCGGTCTCGGCGTACGTCTCACCGCCCTCCAGCCGCACGTCCCTCCCCGCGCGCCAGGCGGCCATCTGCTCCGGCCAGCGGTCGAACGCCTCCCGCAACGACAGCCCCTCCCGTACGCCGAGGTTCATCTCCCGCAGCCGCGGATCGCGCTCCACCTGCAGCCCGCACAGCTCGCCGAGCACCTCAGCGGTGGCCACGGCTCGCTGGAGGTCGCTGGACACGATCCGCGACGGGCGCAACGCGGCGACCCGGCCAGCGGACTCCCGTGCCTGGTGCTGGCCGAGCGAGTCGAGGGGTACGTCCTCTTGGCCCTGGGCCAACCCGCGGGCGTTCCACTCGGTACGGCCGTGCCGCCACACGACGAGGCGGCGCCTCACCGAGCGGCGTCCGGCGTCCCGCCACCACCGGGACCGGCGGTGACGGCCTCGGGGAGCTCGATCAGCGGGCAGTCTCGCCAGATGCGTTCCAGGGCATAGAACTCGCGCTCCTCCTCGTGCTGCACGTGCACGACGATGTCGATGTAGTCGAGCAGCACCCAGCGCCCCTCCCGTTCGCCCTCGCGGCGCACCGGTTTGGTGTCCAGCTCTCGCAACCGCTCCTCGACGGCGTCGACGATGGCTCGTACCTGACGGTCGTTGGAGGCCGAGCACACAAGGAAAGTGTCGGTGATGACCAGCTGCTCGGAAACGTCGAACGCGACGACCCGGCGGGCGAGCTTGTCGGCGGCAGCCTCGGCGGCGGCCACGGTCAGCCGGCGGGCGTGGTCGGTGGCGGTCACTTCGCTCCTCGCGGCGTTCGGGCCGGCGGACGCGGGCCGTGAGCGGCGTCCGGCGCATAAAGACCGTGCTTGGCGATGTACTGCACGACCCCGTCGGGCACGAGGTACCAGACAGGCTCACCCCGCCCCACCCGGTCACGGCAGTCGCTGGAAGAGATCGCCAGCGCCGGGATCTCCACGATCGTCACCCGCTGCGCCGGTAGGCCGTCCATCGTCGCGGGCTCGATGCGGTGCCCGGGCCGGGTGCAGCCGACGAACTCCGCGAGCTCGAACAGTTCATCGTGGTCGCGCCAGGTCAGGATCTGAGCCAGCGCGTCCGCACCGGTGATGAAGTAGAGGTCGACGTCCCCGAGCTCCGCCCGCAGCTCGCGCAGGGTGTCGATCGTGTACGTCGGGCCCTGCCGGTCGATGTCCACCCGGCTGACCTGGAAGCGTGGGTTGGATGCCGTCGCCACCACGGTCATCAGGTAGCGGTCCTCGGAGCCGGAGACGTCCCGCTCGGCCTTCTGCCAGGGGCTCCCGGTGGGCACGAAGACCACCTCGTCGAGCCCGAACCACGCCTGGACCTCGCTGGCGGCGACCAGGTGACCGTGATGGATCGGGTCGAAGGTGCCGCCCATGATCCCCACGCGGGGACGCGGCTGCGAAGGCGACTCGGGCCAGGGCGCGTCAGGTATGGGGACGCCCCTTGCCGAAGCCCAAGGCGATGACCAGCAGCAGCAACAAGATTCCGAACGCGATCAGACCGACCACCTCCGGAGGAAGCGGCACACCCCGGGCCTGCTCGGCGCCCACGATCATCGACATGCGGGCAATCTACCGCTGCCCACTGACCGGTGTCGGCACGCCCACGGCTCAGAACGGGGTCGGCTCGGCCCGGTCGGCCCGCAGCCCGACCAGCAACCGCTGGTCGTGCCGAGAGCCGTACATCCCCCGCTCCAAGATCTCCAGGCCGACCACCTCCCACTCGGGAAGCCCGGCGCTGCGCCGGTGCTCGTGCCACACCCGAAGGGCGAGAGCCGCCGCATCCAGCATCTGCCCTGCTTCTTCCCAGTACGAGATCTCGGCTCGGGTCGCGGAGTAGCGCATGGAGTGCAAGAACGCGTGCTGGTCAGCCAGACGCGTCAGCGACTCCTTGACCGTTGACGCGTCCTGTCCGTCACCGGCGAGCGTGACCGTCACGTGCCAAAAGCGCACCGGTTCGGGCAAGGAAGTCCCTCGTTCCTGTCGGCTCCGACCCCCGCGTCACAGTCTCCGCCACATCGAGGTCCCCGCACGGGCAAACGTCGGAGCCGGTCCGGACGATTACTGCCCGTCCAAGCGCGGGTCTTGGCCTCGCCGTCCCAGCACGGTCGCGGAGCCAGCAGGAACCTGGGGGTCGAAGTCGAAGACCACGGCGTCGGTCCGGTCACCGATCACCACGTCGTCGCCGGCCCGTGCTCCCAGCTCGAGCAGCCGGCGCTCGACGCCGAGGCGCGCCAACCGGTCGGCTAGGTAGCCAACAGCCTCGTCGTTTCCGAAGTCGGTCTGCTGGACCCACCGCTGCGGCTTGTCACCGCGTACCCACCACCGACCCTCGACCCGGTCGATGCGGAATCCGGCATCTCCCTCCCCAGCCGGAGCGAGCACCAGGCGGGTCGGCGAGCGTGGTGGCGCGGCGGCAGGCCGCACGATCCAACCAACGGGCCACCCCCACGCGAGCGCGGCCCAAGATCGCCGACTACCCGTTCACCACGCTGGTCCCCAACCTGGGGGTGGTGAGTGCCGGCGACACCACGTACTCGGTGGCCGACGTTCCCGGCCTGATCGAGGGTGCGAGCCAGGGACGCGGCCTCG
>JBBPZV010000035.1:0-11137 GCA_038198775.1 Propionibacteriales bacterium
GGTCAGGCGTTGGCGGCGGCTGCCGACGCCGCGACCCGCTCCGCCCGGGCCAACGGGTTCATGTCCGAAGGGTTCCGGTTGGCGTGGCCGCTGGCCCTGGACGCCGCCCTCGCCACCGGCGACCTGGGCCAAGCAGACGGGCTGCTGGGCGTGGTCGCCGACGCGCCGCCAGGACACGTCCCGCCGTACCTGCACGCACAGCTCGCCCGCTACCGCGCCCTGGTCGCCACCGCCCGCGACGAACCCACCCTCGACGCCGAAACCCACCTCCGCTCCGCGATCACCCAACTGGCCGAGCTCGACTACCCGTACTGGGCGGCCCTTGCCCGAGCCGACCTCGCCGGCTGGCTGGCCCAGCACGATCGCGGCGACGGGGCCGGTGCGTTGCTGGCCGAGGTGATTGCGGTGCTCAACGACCTCGGCGCGCGACCCGACCTTGAGCGGCTGCAGCCGCTGGCCTCGGCCATCGGCGAGCAAATGGAGCCAGCGTCGGCAACCAGCCTGCCCGGGCGCGTCGTCGCCAGCGGCCTGCGCCCAAGCTGACGCGGTCGGCTGTCCCGAGAGCGGGGCGGCGACAGCTTCTGGGAGGTAGACGTGGCCCGCGACCTCGTCGTCCGCTGCATCGCGCTTGGCGCGCACGGCCCGCAGAAGCGCTAACTCGGCGTTGGGGGGCGCGTTGCAGAGGAGCGGACGCTAGAGCGAACCACCCAAGCCGGGCCGTCCAACAATCTCAACCCCCGATCGCCACACCCCCCTCCCGGCCGACGACGATCGCCGGTCCGTCCCGGGGCAGCCCGGCCGCCAGCGCCTCGACCTCGGCGTCGGTCCTGGCCGGCGCGTGGTGGACGAGGACGAGTTCGCCGGCACCGGCACGTCGGGCAAGCGTCAGCGCGTCGGAGATCGTCGCGTGACCGTAAGCCCGCGCCAACGGACGCTCGGCGTCGGTGAACATGGCACCGTGGCAGAGGACGTCCACACCGGCTGCCAACGCCAGCCCCGGTGCCTGGTCCAGCTCGGGGCAGTGGTCCGGAAGGTACGCCAGGTTCTGGCCGTCCGCCTCGATCCGGTAGCCGTACGTGCGGCCTCCCTTGTGCGGCACCTCCACGGCGGTAAGCGCGTACCCGTCGGCGTCGAACCGGCCGGTGTCGACAGCCGCGAACGTCCACCGTCCCCGCAGCCCGTCGGGACCGATCGGGAAGTGCGGTGGGGACATCGCCCGCGACAGCAACCGGTCCGCCGATCCCGGCTCTGCTGCGCTGGCCCCGGACTGTGCCGGCAGCAGCAACCGCACCTCGGCGTCGTCCCGGTCGCCGGCCCGGAAGAACGGCAGGCCCTGCACGTGGTCCCAGTGCAAGTGCGTCAGCCAGATGTCCCCCCGGAAGGCACCGCCGTCGGTGGCCGCGGTGACCGACGTCAATCCGGTACCGGCGTCCAGCAACAACGTGGGGTGGTGGCGCCCGGCCAAGGTGATCGCGACACAGGACGTGTGGCCACCGACGCGCAGGAAGTCGGGACCCGGGGCGGGGGTGGAACCGCGTACGCCGTGCAGCACCACACGCATCTGGCAACACCTCATCCGCCATCTGGATCCGCACCGCATCTTCCCTCGCCCCGGCTCGCAACGATCGCTGAGCCTGGCGTTTGGGTCGCGACAGGTCCTGACCGGTCAGGCTAGCGACCGGCCGGCCGCCTGGTCCGGGCGACGGCGCAACCGGCGCGGATCGGGGTCCGGCGCGGCCATGGCGTCGCCAGCGCTCGGAGGTGGGCGATGGCGACAGCGTGCCGGCGCATCGTGCAGCGGCCGAGCGGCGCCGACTCACCGGCTGGATGCGCAACACCGACGACGGCTCGTCGAGGCCGGGATCCAGAGGGAGCAGCACAGGTGGACGACCTCGTGGCGGTGAGGTTCTTCGGCACTCCCGCGCCCCCTCGACCGGTCCACCGGTACCGAGTCCAGCGCCCACTCCGTGATGCCGTTGAAACCGAGCACCCGCTGCGACGCGTACTCGTGCACCTCGAGTGGATCGGCCGAGGCCGATCAGAGCCGACCGCCGCTGGTGTTGCCGTGGCGGCCAGCCCGACCTCCACGCTGGTGCGCACGGCGATCCGCTCAGGACGGACGCTGTGCAATGCCGTCGATCCCAGCAACCGTTCGGCCGCGTCGCCGCGGAGCAAATTGGCGGTGCCGACGAAGCCGGCGACGAACTCGGTGGCCGGCCGCTCGTACAGCTCACGGGGGGAGGCCACTTGGACCACCAGGCCGGAGTCGAAGACCGCGACCCGGTCGCTCATGCTGAGGGCTTCCTCCTGGTCGTGGGTCACGAAGACGAAGCTGACCCCGACGTCGCGCTGAATTTGGCTGAGCTCGAGCTGCATCTGCTGGCGCAGCTTCAGGTCCAGGGCGCCGAGCGGTTCGTCCAGCAGCAGCACGGACGGCCGGACGACCAGGGCGCGGGCCAGGGCGACCCGTTGCCGCTGGCCGCCGCTGAGCTGGGTCGGCCGGCGCTTCGACATGTTCGGCAGCTGGACGGTCTCCAGGGCCTCCTCGGCTCGTCGACGGCGCTCGCGTCGGTCCAGACCGCGAACCCGCAGGCCGTAGGCGACGTTGTCGACCACCGACATGTGCGGGAAGAGGGCGTAGTCCTGGAAGACGGTGGTGACGTCGCGTTCGAACGGCGCCCGCCTGGTCACGTCCTCGCCGCGGAGCAGGACGGTGCCCGACGTCGGTGGCTCGAAGCCGGCGATCATGCGCAGCACGGTGGTCTTGCCGGAGCCCGACGGCCCGAGCATCGAGAAGAACTCGCCGGGTGCCACGTCGAGACTGATGCCCGAGACCGCCTCCACCTCCGCGAAGCGCTTGACCAGGTCACGCAGGTCGACGGCGGCAACGTCGTGGTGGCCGCCTGTCACCTGACCGTCCTCAAGCCGAGAGATGCGAAGGTGCAACATTGAAACTGCGACCGAATCGTCCGTCAAGCGGCGCGGACGTCACGATCTCCGGGTCGGGGCCCAGCTCCGGCCAAGTACGCGATGGGCGGCCCGGGAGTTATCGGGGGGTGACGTCGAGCCCCGACACAACTGCGTCCGGCGCGCAGCCGGGTCAAGACGCTGGACAGCGGCAAGCCACTGACTGCAGTGTTGGCCCGGCGACGGTGCCGCGCCCCCGCTTCCGGGATGCTGGCACATCGTCACTGCTACTCCCGCCTGGAGGAGATGTCATGACAACGGAGCCGAATGACGAACCGGTCGCCGACGAGACCACCGCTGCCAGGATGATGGATGCGGAGGGCGAGGTGTCGGAGACCGACGACGTCGAAGGCCACCGCCGCCTCAGTCAGTTCCTCGACACCGACCCTGGATGGTACGACCCGTATCAGTCGCGGCCGTCCGGTGCGCCGGAACGCTGACCTGAAGGCCCGGCACCCTCGCGTCGGCCGCCCGGACTTCTGGCCGTGAGGCTCCCTGGCCTGCTGGTGAGCCTGCGCCACCGCGACTTCCGCCTGCTCATGACCGCCACGGTGGTGTCCGTGGTCTGCTCGTGGGCCTACAGCGTCGCTCTCACCGTCTGGATCTTCCAGGAGACCCGTTCACCCGGCTGGGTCGGTGCGGCGACCATCGGCCGCTTCGTGCCCGCACTGCTGTTCAGCGCGTACGCGGGGGTCATCGCCGAGCGGTTCGAGCGGGTCCGTCTGCTGGTCGTCCTGGACGTGGCGTCGGCGGTGGTCATGGTGGCGCTGGCGTTGGAGACCGCCGTTCACGCAGCGGTGGTGCTGACCATCGTCACCGCGGCGTTGACCTCCACGATGAGCACGGTCTACGAGCCGGCTGCCACGGCCCTGACTCCGCAAGTGGTCGGCGAGGCCGACCTCGGTGCGGCCAACGCGCTGCGAAACACGCTCGAGAACGTCGTGGTCATCGCCGGACCGGCGCTGGGAGCCGGGCTGCTGCTGGTCGGGCCGCCCTCCGTCGTGATCTCGCTGAACGCTGCCAGCTTCCTGGCTTCCGCTCTCATCGTGAGCCGGGTGCGGGCCCGCAGCCAACCGGTGGACGTCAGCGAGGGAAGCCAGGCGGGTCCGGTACGTCAGATGCTGGTCGGCGTTCAGGCGATAACCGCCTCGCCGACCGCCGCGGTCCTGGTGGCCTACAGCGTCGTCGCGAGCTTCGTTTACGGCATCGACACGGTGCAGTTCGTGGTGTTGTCGCAAGACGTGCTCGGCACCGGTGCGGAGGGTTACGGCTACCTCCTGATGGGGCTGGGCGTCGGTGGGGTGGCGGTGGCAGCGTTCGTTCCCCGGATCGAGCGGCTCCCTCGGCTCGGGCCCGTGATCTTGCTGGGCATCGCGCTGTACTGCCTGCCGACCCTGCTCTTCTTGACAACGTCGAGCCCGCTGCTCGCTTTCGTCGTCGAGGTGGTCCGAGGTGCCGGCACCCTGGTGGTCGACGTGCTTGCGCTGACCGCATTGCAGCGCTCCCTGCCGAGCGACCAGATGGCCCGAGTCTTTGGGGCGTTCTACGCGCTCGTGCTCGCGGCGATCCTGCTGGGGGCCTACCTCACGCCCGTGGCGATCGGCGCGTTCGGGCTCACCGCCAGCCTGTGGCTCGCCGGGGCGGCGATCCCGGTGGCGTCCCTGGCCGGGATTCCCGCATTGTGGGGGATGGATCGGCAGGCAGCCCTTCGGCGCACCCGGTTGGCGTCCATGGTTGCTCTGCTCGAGCGGTGCGACCTGTTTGCGGCCATCTCGCCGGGAGCCCTCGAGCAGCTCGCCGGGGCGGCCGACCGTATCGACGTCCGGCCCGGCGAGGTGGTCGTCCAGCAGGGCCAGGCGGCGGACGCGTTCTATGTGGTCGTCGAAGGTCGGCTGGGCGTTTCAGCCGACACCGACGCTGCCCAGGGTTTGCGGCTCGGGGAGCTGGACGCTGGGGACTACTTCGGCGAGATCGGGTTGATCGAACGCATCCCGCGCACCGCGACGGTCACGGCGACGGCAGCATCCCAGCTGTTGCGGGTCACCGGCGCCAACTTCCTGGCCGCGCTGACCGAGGCGACCCCGTCGGTGGCCTTGCTGGAAGGGGCGGCCGCCCGGTTGCGGCGCACGCATCCGCTGCTCGAAGCGGGTCGCCACCTGGCGGTGCAGGACGGGTGAAAACTTGTTGGGCACTGTGTCAGCCCGATGACGGTACGCGTTGGCAGCAGGCACCATGCTGGCAGGCAACGGGTAAGGGACCCGGGCCAAAGGATCGTGAGGAGTCACCATGACCGAGCAGCAGAAACCCACCCCGGAAGACACCGAGGGCCACTCCCGGGCGTCAGCGGACTCGGAGGCCTCGGAGGCCTCGGAGACCGACGTCGAGGGTCACATCCGGCACCGCGGCGCCGACGCCGAGAGCACCGAGGGCGACGACGACGTGGAGGGCCACATCCGGCACCGCGACCGCGCCGACGCCGAGAGCACCGAGGGCGACGACGACGTGGAAGGCCACATCCGGCACCGCGACCGCTGAAGCCGGTTCGGCGAAGCGAGGACCGGCGACTACGCCGGTCCTCGTACTTCGTGGCCGTCGTGGCGGTTCACAGCCGCAGCCAAACCGGTGAGCACAACACGGTGGAGGCAAGCACCGGCGTGCCGGGCACGGGGCGAATGTCGTCGCCGACCATGAGGATCGACGCCAACACTGCAGTCAGTGAGGTAGCGACGGGCACGGTGGCGAGGCGGCCGGCGGGCTGCCCCCGAAGCCACCGGACTCCCGTCGCCCCGGCGGTGACGCGCCCGGTGACCGGGCTGATCCCGGAATGAGCACCGGCCAGCTGCTGCAGGTAGATGGCGTCACCGGCGGCGGATAACAGTTCGGGCAGCGGGCAGGTCGGTTGCAGCATCACCGCGCTCGGCGCTGCGGCCGGTGGGGCCTTGTGGGTCGCGCGGCGCGCGTTCCCCGTCGAGGTTGCCGCGCCGCCCACGGCGCGCGCCGTTGTCGTGGTGTGCAGCGCGCCGACAAGGACTCCCTCCCGGACCAGTTCGGTTCTCCGCCGCGGAACGCCCTCGTCGTCGAGCCGCGACGCTGCCGGTGCAGCCGGGTGCCGGCCGTCGTCGACCACGGTCACTCCGGTGGCGGCGACGGATTCGCCGCGCCGCCCGGCGAAGACGCTGCGCCCGGACGACAGCGCACCGCCACTGCAGCCACGACCGACCGCCGCCAGCAGCGCCCCGACGACCGCCCGGTCCAGCACGACCGCCGCTCCGGACGACCTGCCGGTCGGCCGGCCCAGCAGCCGGACGGTTCGCTCCACCGCCTCCCCGGCGAGGGCGTCGACGTCGATGCCCGCCGGGTCCCGCCCGCACCAGTACCCGTAGTCCGACACGTCGCCATCGCAGGACTCCGCGATGGCGTCCGCGGACAGTTCCGCGTACCCGCGCCGGTCCTCCGAGGCGACGCCACGGGTCGACGCCACCGCGGTCACCACCCGCTCGTCGGAATACTCCGCGGTGTCTATCGACCGGATCCGCGCGTCCAGTGTGGTGACCCGGCGGGCAAGGTCAGCGGCCAGCCCGATCTTTGTCTCCAACGGCGTGCGCTCGAGCGCCTCCGCCCAGAGCGAGGTCGTCGCCCCCGCCGACGGCTGCCGTCCCGGCAGAGCGACCGCCTCGTCGACGTCGGCGGCGGCCGTGTTGTCGTGGGCGCGGGCCACCGTGGCCGCCAGCCCCTCACGGGACAGGTCCGCCGTCGACGCGTACCCCATCCTCCCGTGGGCCAGCAGGCGTACGCCGACGCCCCTGGTCTCCGCCCGGCCGACGTGCCGGATGACGCCCCCGGTCCCGGCTTGCACCGTCGTCGAGGTGCGGTGCACCGCGTACGCCTCGAGCTCCTCGCCTTGCCGCGCCCCGCCGAGGACCGCTTGCGCAACCTTCAGCAGCTCACCCATCGCCGGCCCCGGTCACCGCAAGACCCCCGATGAGCAGGGTTGGGCTGCCGTAGGAGACGGGGATCCACTGTTCCTCCTTGCCGCACAACGCCTGCGTGAACGCCAGGTCGTCGGCCACCGCCTCGACCGAGGCGAGCGCCTCCGGCCCGGTGCCGAGCAGGCTCAGCGGAAGCAGCGGCCGGCCGATCTCGCCGCGTTCGACCAGGAACGCCTCCGCAGCGGTGAAGGCGAACTCACCGGAGGTCACGTCGACGTCACCCCCACGCAGCCGGGAGACGTAGATCCCCCGTTCGATGCCGCCGACGACGTCGCTCACCGCCGAGGTGCCGGGCAGGATGAAGGTGTTGCTCATCCGGGCCAGCGGGGGGTGAGCGTACGACGCGCGCCGCCCGTTGGCCGAGCGATGACCACCCGTCCCGGTGACGAGGTTGGAGCGGTCACTGAGCGCACCGGTCTGGACACCCCGGTCGAGCAGGACCGTCCTGACCGCGGCGGCCCCCTCGTCGTCGATGCCGTACGAGCCGAAGGCTCCGGACAGGCTCGGGTCGTCGACCGCGGTGACCAGTTCGCTGCCGACCTGCTTGCCGATGGTGTGGGCGTAGATGCTGCTGCCGCGGGTCAGCACATCGGCCTCCAGGCCGTGGCCACAGGCCTCGTGCAACAGCAGGCCACCGCCGGACGGGCCGAGGACGACCGGCAGGTTTCCGCTGGGGGGCTCCACGCCGTCGAGGGCGCGCAACGCTCGCTCCGCGGCCCGCACCCCGATGGCCTCCGGCTGGTTCCCGTCGTACAGCTCCATGCCGCCACCGACACCGGGCCCGTCGAAGCCGCCCTGCCGCTGTCCGTCGCGTTCGGCCGTGACCTGACAGGTGAGCCGGGTGCGGACCCGCTCATCTCGGACGACCTCACCGTCGGTGGTGGCGACCAACACCGACTGGGCGACATCGACATGGGCCGCGGACACGTGTCGGATGTGACCACTCCGCGACATGGCCGCGCCATCGACCCGGCGCAGCAGCGCCACCTTGTCGACGGCGGGAGCCTCGGACGCCGGCTTTCGCGCCCGTTGTGCCGGGGCGACGATCCGGCGCGCCAGGGCTATCGAGACCGGGTACGTGCGCGCCGCCGGCGCTCCGCTAGCGGCCGCGGCGATCCGCGCCGCTTCCGTCAGCGAAGCGCGGTCCACCACGTTGGTGTAGGCGTACCCCGCTCTCCCGGCCGTGACGACACGAACGCCCGCGCCCAGGTCGTGGTCGCTGCGGATCTCACCCACCATTCCTCCGGCGAGCCGGAGCGTCTGGGTGGTGCGGGTCTCGAGGAACACCTCAGCCCAGTGCCCGCCGTGCCGGAGCGCGGCGTGCAAGGCCGCCCGAAGATCCCCCTCCGCGATCAGGGTGTCCAACACGCCGATCTCACCGGAAGGCGCGGGTGCGCAGGTCCGCCGGGTCCAGCACCCGCAGCCTGCCCCGGCCGAGCTCGACGACGCCCTCGGCGCACAGCCGCTGCAGGACCTGGTTCACCGTCGGACGGCTCGCGCCCGCCAGCCCGGCCAGGTCGTCCTGCGTCAAGGGGATGACCGTCCCGGGGGCACCCTGGCCGTAGATGCCGCACAGCTCGTGCAGGCGCCGAAAGAGTCGCTGGTCGACTCCCACGTACAACGCCTCGATCAGCCGTTGGCTGAGCTGGTCGACCCGCTCCACCAGCAACCGGACGACCAACCGCTCCACGGCCGGATGCCGTTGACACAGCGACTGGAACGCCGTCCCGCTCAGCGACAGGGTCTCCGCCGGCTCGAACGCCACCACAGTCGCAGTGCGACGGTGTGCCTGGCCGATGGCGGCCAACTCCCCGAAGGCGTCGCCGGGCGACATGACGTTCAACGTCAGCGACTCGCCGCTCGGGCGTGACACCTGGACACCGAGGCGCCCCCGACGGACCAGGTGCAGGCTGTCGCCGGCATCCCCCTCGTGGACGACGGCCTCTCCGCGGTCGAACTGACGGGGCCGAGTCGCTGCCAGCACCCGGGCGCGGTCCGCCTCGGGAAGGTTGGCCAGCAGTTTCCACTGCACGGCGCACAGTGGAGCACACATCGGGGGGAACGTCATCACCTTGGACGAACCGGTCCGCCACACTGTCGCCATGACGACGCCCTCCCCTGAACTCGCTGCGCTGCTCGTACGCATCGGCGACCTCGCCGGCGAGGCGGCCCGCCCGACGACGCTGCGGGCGGAGCTGTCGCGTGCAGCCGCCGGCGTACGCCAGCTGCTCGACGCGGCGGCGTGCTCGGTTGCCTTGGTCGAGCCTGACGGAGCCGCCTTGCGCTTCGTCGCGGCCGACGGTGCTGGTTCGCGGCAGATCCTGGACGTCACGCTGCCGGTCGGCCGCGGGATCGCCGGCTGGGTAGCGATGGCCGGGCAGGGCATCGCGGTCGGCGACGTGAGCCGCGACACCCGCTTCGCCCGAGACGTGGCCGAGGCCACCGACTACGTCCCGCAAAGCATCCTGGCCGTTCCGCTGCTGGACGAGGAGGGCGGTGTCCTCGGCGTCCTCGAGGTGCTCGACCCGCAGCTCGGCACCGACGACACCGGGCGAGCGCTCGACCTGCTCGGAGCCGTCGGCGAACAGGTCGCCTCGATCGTGCGGCTCACGGCGGTGTACGACAACCTCGGTGCGGTCCTGCTGCGCGCCGTGGCGGACTCCGACGACGAGGAGTCGTTCGGGGCGGCCTTGCGGGAGCTTCGCGGTGGGGGAGACCAGGGTGACCTGGCCGCACTCGCGGCCGCCTTTCACGACCTGGCCGGCCTCGGCTCGGAGGCGGCCGGGCTGGCGCGGCGGGTGCTGGAAGAGGTCGCTGCCTTCGCGCGGACCCGTCGGTGACCAGCGCCCCAGCCTGGTCGGGAGCCTTTGACCCCGACCGCCTCGAGACGGTGACCGCGTTGCCGCTGCCTAGGCCGTCCCGCGACTGGGCCTGGGAGGGGGCGACGGGTCGCGGGGTGCGGGTGGCGGTGGTGGACAGCGGTGTCGATGCCGACCACCCCCGGGTGGGCGGCCTGGCCGGGTCGGTCTCCATCGACGCGGATCCCGACGGCGGAACCCGCGCCAGCGAGGGACCGCACGAGGACCTCGTCGGACACGGCACCGCCTGTGCGGCGATCATCCGGATGCTGGCGCCGGAGGCGGAGATCTACAGCGTCCGGGTGCTGGGGGCGAACCTCAAAGGCAAGGGGGTGGCGTTCTACGCAGGCATCCGGTGGGCGCTCGACCACGGCATGCAGGTGGTCAACATGAGCCTGAGCAGCAGGGCCGACCAGTGGTTCGGGCCGTTGCACGAGATCGCCGACGACGCCTACTTCGGCAACGTGATGTTGGTGTGTGCGGCCAACAACGTTCCCGGGCCTACGTACCCGTCGCAGTTCGCGTCGGTGTTCTCGGTCGCCGCCCGCCCTGGGGGCGACCCGTACGCGATCGCCTACAACCCGCGCCCACCGGTGGAGTACGGCGCCTGCGGCATCGACGTCGACGTGGCATGGCAGGGTGGCGGGTCGATCGTGGCCACCGGGAACAGCTTCGCCACCCCCCATGTGGCCGGGCTGATCGCCGCGCTGCTGTCCAAGCACCCCGGGTTGACACCGTTCCAGGTCAAGGCGGTGCTGCACGCCGTCGCCGACAACGCCCGCTGACCGCCGCGCCGCGGTCGTCGACGGTCCCGGTGCGCCGCTCCTAGCCCGGGGCGGAGCTCGCTCGCAACTCGGTTGTGGCGGCCACTTCCCGCGTCTCGTCGAGCTTCGGCGCGGCTCGCAGGTCGGTGAAGGTGGCCCGGGCTTCGGCGAGAGGCCGTTCCGCGTCATCGGGGCGGTCGTGTGCGGTGAGCCAGCGCCCGAGGTCGAGCTGCGCGCAGGCGCGCCAGTACGGGTAGCCGAGGTCGGCCAGTTGGGTGATCGCGGAGCGGAGGTGGGTTTCGGCGTCGGCGATGGGGTCGTCGCGGGCGATGGCGACCAGGGCGCGGAAGCGGGCGAGTTGGGCGTGCAGGTACGGCGGGACGTGTCCTGGCGGCGCGTCGGCGACGACACCCAGCAACCCGTCTGCTTGGCCCAGGTCGCCGGTGGCGAGGGCGGCGTCCAGGGCCAGCGGCCACGCCAACCGGAACCCTTCGGACATGAACCCGTTGGCCCGGGCGGAGCGGGTCGCGGCGTCGGCAGCCGCCGCCAACGCCTGACC
>JBBPZV010000036.1:0-5555 GCA_038198775.1 Propionibacteriales bacterium
CCGGCATCGCCGCCGCCCTGACGGTCGGTGCCGTCACGGCGGACGTCGTCGCCGTCGAGGCCCGCAGGCACGCCGCGACGAACCCGGTGGGTGGGACCGGTTCGGACCGTCACCTCCGTGTTCACACGCCCGCGCTCGAGCAACGAGTTGTCAGTCTCACTCAGCGACGGCTTACCGACCCCGCCGCGGTCATCGCCGGACTGCCACCCGACCGCAGGCCACTGCCGACGGTCGACGCCTACGACGACCTCCTCCCGAGACGAGCCACAAAAGCACCGCCCAACACGACCGCGACCGGAAAGAGCAGCGCCTCATGAGCCCCACCGCACCGACGATCACACCGACTCTGCGCCGCCGCCGCGGCTTGACCGAGGAAGCCGCTACCGCCGCGGTCGACCAGGCCTGCCGCCGGTTGCGGCTGCCGACGATCCGTGCCGTCCTGGACGAGGCGTTGGCCGTAGCGAAGAAGGAGCAGCTTTCCTACCAGGGGTTCCTGGCCGAGCTGCTGATGACCGAGGTCGACGACCGCGACCGCCGGTCCTCGATCCGACGGGTCAAGGCGGCCGGGTTCCCGAGGGACAAGTGGCTCGGCGACTTCGACTTCGACGCCAACCCGAGCATCAACCCGGCCACGATCCACCAGCTCGCCACCGGCGACTGGATCCGCAAGGGCGAACCGATGTGCCTGATCGAGGACTCCGGTACCGGGAAGTCCCACCTGCTGATCGGGCTCGGCACCGCGGCTGCGGAGAAGGGGTACCGGGTCAAGTACGTGCTGGCCACCCGGCTGGTCAACGAGCTCGTCGAGGCCGCCGACGAGATGCTCCTGTCCAGGACCATCGCCCGCTACGGCCGGGTCGACCTGCTGATGATCGACGAGCTCGGCTACATGGCGCTCGACCACCGTGGCGCCGAGCTGCTGTTCCAGGTCCTGACCGAGAGGGAAGAGAAGAACTCCATCGCGATCGCCTCCAACGAGTCCTTCTCCGGCTGGACCAAAACCTTCACCGACCCGCGCCTGTGCGCGGATCTATTGGGGTCGTCCTGAGCATCCAGCACTTCCTCGGAAGCCCTGAGCTCCGCTGTGCTGCAATGGTTCTCTTGGGCTGACTGTCACACCCGTCACGTACGTTGCGGTCCATGGAGTTCTGGGCGCAGCTCATGGTCTCACCGTTGGACGGGCGGGAGGGGTGGACCGTCGTCGACGACTGCTATGTCGAACACGTGCGTGTCGGGGAGTATCTGCGGTCGATTCTGGATCGTGGCGGCTCGGTCGGGACCGCCCGGACCTACGCGGGCCGGTTGGCGCTGTGGCTCGGCTGGACGTCGACGGGTGGGGTGGATGAGTCCTCGCCGAGTGTCGAGCAGTTGGCCGCGTTCGCCCGCTGGCTGGAGCGCACACCCTCGCGCAAGCACCGGCGCGGACGCAACCGGCGTCGGGCCGAGGACCGGAACGTCGTCACGCTGCGGGCCGCTCGCTGCCCGGCCACTGTCGACGGGATCGTGGCGGCCGTCGTGGAGTTCGTCCGCTTCGGCGTCTCGCGGGAGTGGTGCGAGCCCACGGTGGCCGGGCGGCTGAGCTCGCGGGTCGAGCTGCGGTTCGTCCCGGCGGGTTTGGACCGCGGCGAGCGAACCGATCTCCCGGTGGTGCAGCGCCGTGCGGTACGCCGGCGTCGGGCCGAGCGGCCACCGGTGACCCTGTCCGCGGGGCAGGTCGGGGTCGTGGTGGACGCCTGCGCGAACGTTCGCGACCGCTTTGTCGTCGAGGCCCTTTACGCCACCGGTGTGCGGGTCTCCGAGCTCTGCGGCCTGCACTTGGCTGATCTTCATCTTCTACCCTCGGCGGCTCACCTGGGCTGCCAGGTGGCCGGGGCGCACCTGCACGTGGTGCGCCGCGAGGACAACGAGAACCGGGCGCTGGCCAAGTCGCTCTGGTCGCGGGTGCTACCGGTAACCAGGGCGCTGGTGCGCTGCCACAACGCGTACCGGTTCGAGCGCGACGCGGTGGCTGCGGCAGCGGAAAGTGACTACCTGCTGGTCAATCTCTGGCGGCCTCCGCTGGGCCGGGCGCTGCGCCCCGACGCGGTGGAGCAGTTGTTCGTCCGACTCTCGAGCAAGGTCGGGTTCCATGTCCGGCCGCACATGCTGCGTCACAGCTTCGCCTCCGAGGTGGCGCTGACGAGCAAGGACCCGGCGCTGGTCAAGGAGCTGCTCGGGCACGCCTCGGTCCGTTCGACCGATGTCTACCTGCACGCCCGGTGGGACGACATGCGTGCTGCCGTGGACGCGCACGACCGCGCCGGGGCCGTGCGGTGAAACGGCATGCAGCCGCCACCGCGGCGCTCGTCTTGCCGGGCCGGGGTGAGCTGGTGGACTGGCGCATCGAGCGGCTGTCCTTGCTGATGAACGAGGACTGGCTGGCTGGCGAGTGGGACCCCGAGCGGCAGCTGATCCTGCCGAGCCCGGGCGGGCGGTTGACCCGGGTGCTGCGCTGCGTCGTCGCCGACTGCCCGAGCGACGGGCACGGGTCCAGCCTGCTGTGTCACCTGCACGGCCGGCAGTTCGAGGCCTCGGATCTGAGCGACGTGCAAGCCTGGGTGGACAGCGGGAGGCCCGGCATCGTGCAGCGGCGCTGGTGCTCCGAGCAGCGCTGCGCGGTGGGTGGCGTTGACGGCACGGGCTGTCCACGCCCGGCCCAGGGGCCGTGGCGGGTCTGCGATGCGCACGCGAACGCGTGGGCCAGGCGGCAGGAGCGCGGTGTCGCCTTCGAGGTGTTCCTCGCCCAGGCCCGGCCGTTGCCGGATCTTGGGCCGTGCGCCGCGGCGTGTTGTTATCTCGGTGCCGCGCACAGCCACAGCGGGCTCTGCCAGATCCATTACCCGGCGTGGCGGCGCGCGGGCCGCCCGACCGGCCGAGCGTTCACCGTCTGGGCGGCGCGGGTGCGCCAGCCGACGAACAGTCGGGTGCTGAGCCTGCGCGGCCTACCCGAGCTGCTGCGCGTCGAGCTGCTCTATGCGATCGGCTGCCGCGCCGCCGACCAGGTCAGTGTCGTGACCGGCGGGATGCGGCCGTGGATCGACCAGCTGCGGGCCAACGGTGTCGGGTCGGTAACCGAGTTTGACCTGGCCACTCTTGATGGCATCGGGGACGCGCACCACGTGCGTTTCGCCCGCTTCAGCGTGGACCGGGTCCAGCTCGTGTACGCCGACCCGGACGCCGAGCGGCACCGCGACGTCTGGGACCTGCGCCTGTTCGGGCTGCCGGGCAGGCGACGCCTGGACTTCACCGCGATCCGTCAGGCTTGGCTACGCGAGGCGACCAAGGCGTGGACCGCGACGACCACCGGCCGGGTTGGTCAGGCCAGTCTGCGGCACCGGGTCGGCTCGATCGCCGTGCTCTCTGCGGTGCTGGCCACCGGGGCGGGCGGCGGGGAGAATCCCGCCGCGCTCACCCGCGCCGACGCCGAACGGTTCCTGGCCCGGATCCACTCACCGGCGTTTCGTCCCGCCTCGGCACGAGCCTTCGGGGCCCAGGCCAGGGTCGCGGCCGTGGAGGAATGCGCGCTGATGATCCGCGAGTCACGCAGCCTCGGACTGCTACCGACCTTGGGCCCGACGTTCGCGTTCCGCCGGGGTGACTCCCGGCGCAGCCGGATCGGTGAGGGTCCCGGGCGGGCGTTGCCGGTCCAGGTCGTCGCCCAGCTGGACAACCGACTCGACCTGCTCGCCGCCGTGCCCGGATGCATCGGCCCGGCACGCCGGGCTACCCTCGGCGCCCTCGGCGAACGAGCCGGCGCGGTAGCCGTCCTGACCTACCTGCTGCTCAAGGGCACCGGCCGCCGCGTCGGCGAGGTCGCCAGCCTGCACCTGAACTGCCTGGACGTCGACGAGTACGGCAAAGACGTGCTCGTCTACGACAACCACAAGGCCGCCCGGATGAATCGGCGCCTGCCGCTGGCCGATTCGGAACTGGTCTCCGCGATCCGCGCCCAACAGGCGTGGGTACGCGACCGGTTCGGGGACGAAGGCCCGGGACAGTCATGGTTGCTACCCCGTCCACACAAGAACACTGACGGTAGCCAGCACCTGTCCGGCCATCAGATCCTGACCTGGATCCGCACCTGGGTCGACCGAATCCCACAGATCAACGCCGGCCCCCTCGACCCGCATGGTGAACCGGTCGCGTTCAACCGATCCGCGATCCACCCCCACGCGCTACGGCACACCTACGCCCAGACTCTGGCCGATCAAGGTGTCGCCCCGTCGGTGCTACGCGACCTCATGGACCACCGAAGCATGACCACAACCTTGGGGTACTACCGCGTCGGCGACAGCCGCAAACGGGCGGCCATGGAAACCCTCGCCCGGCATACCGTTGACAACCGCGGCGTCACCCGGCCCGTGCACGGACAACCGTCACAGGTCGCCCGCCTGAACGAGCAGCTGTCCTGGGTGGCGGTCCCCATGGGCAAATGCTCCGAACCGAGCAACGTTCGAGCCGGCGGCCAGGCCTGCCCGATCCGCTACCAGTGCGCCGGTTGCGCACACTTCCAGTCCGACCCGTCCTACCTGCCCGAGCTACGCGCACACGCCGACGACCTGCGCCGCGAGCGGGAGGTGATGCTCGCCGCTGGCGCCGCCGACTGGGTGACCGATGGGGTGAGCCGCCAGCTCGACGTCATCGCCGGGCACGTCCGAACCCACGAGGAACTCCTCGAATCCCTACCCGAAGACGAACGTGCCCTGATCCGGGAAGCGTCCACGAGGGTCCGCAAAGCACGTCAGTCGGTGCCGGTCGCCTTCGGACGGCGCCTAGCAGGCGGTTATGGCTGACAACAGCGAAGCTCTGCGCCGCACCCGACGCCACGACAGCCGAACGAAACGTCAACGGGCCGCCGAGACCATCGACGCCTTCGAGCAAGGCGGCGAACCGGTCAGCTTCCCAGCCATCGCCCGACGCGCCCGGGTGTCCGTGTCCCTGCTATACAGCGACCCCGAGCTGGCCTCCCGCATCGCCACTGCCCGCGACCGCCAACGCCAAGCCGGTCGCCAGCGGGCCTGGCAGCTTCCAGCCCGCTCGCTGCTGACCGAGCAGAGCCTGCACGCCGAACTGGCCAACACCAAAGAACAAGCGCGTCAGCTCACCGAAGAAGTGACCGTCCTACGCCAGCGACTGGCACGTCAACTCGGCGCAGACGCCGACCTAGCCCGTGGTCAGGCGATGCGCCCGATGCTCGAGCAACTCGAGGAGCGCTCCGCCGAAGTCGAAGCCGACAACCACACGCTGCGTCAACGAGTAACCCAACTCGAGGGCGAACTCAGCGAGCGCACCGACACCCTCGATGCGGCCCGGGCGATGAACCGCGAACTCATGAACGAACTCAACCGCGGCGCACCCGGCCACGCCGGCAGCGATCAGCAGAGTTCAGCCCGACGATGAGCGCACACGTCACCTGTGTGAACGACGTACGCCACACACCCGCACGCGCTCTGAGCGGCGCCAACGTCCGACACCCCAATAGACGCGCCGCGATCGTCGACCGGGTCACCTTCAAC
>JBBPZV010000037.1:0-2735 GCA_038198775.1 Propionibacteriales bacterium
AGCTGGCTCGGCCTCCACGACCCCGCGGCGGTTGGCAGCGCCACCGCGGTGGCCGCCCGACACGGCGTCAGCCGGCAGCGGGTACAAACCGTCCTCCACGAATTACGGGCCGCCGCGGCGGAGAGCCCTCCCCCGCCGGCCCTGCTCGAGGCGGCGGCCCTGCTCGCAAGCGGGCCACCCGCCTGCAGCACCGCCGATGGCACCCTGGGACTGCTCGAGGCGGGGGTAACCGGCGTACCGCTGCACCCGGCCACCGTGCTCGCCGCCGCCCGTCTGTTCCGGCTCGATCCTGGCTTTGCGTTGCGCGGCCCGGCCTCGGGCACGGCGCTGATCACCGCCGCATACCTGGCCGCCTACGACACGGCACCCCGCCGGCTACAGGTCATCGCCCGCCGCCGGGGCCTGGTTTCCCTCGACGAGTTCGCCGGCGACCAGCCTCACGGGGTCGTCGAACTCGCCTTGGGCGACGCCCCCGGCGTAGCGAGCCATGACGGCTGGTACTGGACCGTCCCCGACCAAAGCCCGCTCCCCCGGCTAATCGGCCGCATGCAAGTCGTCTGCGGCCCACTCCCACCCCGGGAGCTGATCGCGGGCCTGCACCGGGCCACCCGCCACTCCCCCACCACAACAGGGCGCATCCCAACGGGGACCCTGCTGGCGTACCTCGCCAGCCAGCAGGCGCCGGCCACCCCGGCCGCGGTTCGGCTCACCACGACTGACCGGGTCCTCGCCGCCGCCTACACCACACACGGCACGGTCGAGCTGCCCACCGCGGTGCTGGTCAGTGCCCTCGCCGCAGCCGGACTGGCCAGCCGCAGCGCCCACACCCTGGTCAGCCTGTCGCCGCTACTACGCCAGGTCCGGCCCGGCGTACAACAACTCCGCAGTGGCGAGAAGATAACGATGCCGACCGGCGACCCTCTCCCGCCGGGATGACTAGCACGCGGCGCCTTGGCCCGGCGTCCGTCGTCACGCCTCGGCGGTGTAAAGGTCATCTGCAGGAGACAGACTTGGCGTCGAAGGTTGCTGCCCTGTCACCGTTCAGTTCAGTCATGCGACCACTGTCCCTGCGGGCTGTGCCTAACGACTCGCCGTGACTTCGGCGGCTTCAGCCGACGATCACGCCATCTCGGCTGAGTCAAGGGTCCCCGCTTGCTTGTGGCTCTAGGGGATCGGCGGTGCACGCCCTGACCTACCGCGGTGGACGCAAGGTCACGCCGACCGCCTCTTGAGGACGGCGATGTCGCGCTCGGCGTACTCGCGGTGCAGCCACTCCTCGTGCACCACCGCGCCGAGGCAGCGGCGCACTGGATAGGACTCAGACTCTGGGTATCCGCGCTCGAGCACCGGCTCGGTCATCTCCTCGAGCCGCTCGTCGGTCAGCTCGTTCAGCACCCGTGCCACACTCGCCATCCGGTCGGCGCGCACGGCGAGGACCTCGTCGAGGGAGGGTCGGGCGTCCGGGTCGTGTGGGACCGCTGGAGTGTCGGCCGGCATCTCGCTGTGAGCCAGACCGAGCGGGTGATAGGGCGCCGGGTCACCCAGGACCGCCCGCAGTACCCAGGCGTCGGTGGCGAAGACGAGGTGCCGCAGCGTCTCGATGAAGGACCACTCGCCGTCGACGCGCTGGTGCAGCAGATCCTCGGGGAGGGCCCACGCGCGCTGCACGGCCGCGTCCCACCGGCGTACGACGACCTGCCACGCCCGCCGGAACCCGTCAGCGTCGGTGGGTCTCACGAGCGTGCGGTCGGGGTCGCGACGATCACGCTCGTCCTCGATCAGCGGGCCGACGTCTACCCCGTTGATCGTCACCTCGTCGACGTAGCCGTCGATCTCGACCCGCTGGAGCCAGGCGCCTCGGATCACGGTGTCCTGGAAGTAGACGTTGTGGAAGCGCGATTGGCTGAAGTCGACCTCCTCGAAGCGGCTGTGACTCCAGTCCTTGCGCAGGTAGTCAGTCACGAACGTCACCCTGCCACCGCGCCCGGCGGTAGGGGAAGCGCGACAGGGATCCTGGGAGGGTGGCCATGAGGCGCCGACCACGACAAGCTGGTGGCGATCTTCGGGGCGCACGGCGGCCTGAGCCGCAGGGGGCAGCAGCACCGAAGCCGCGACCCGACCGGAGCCCTGACCAGTGACCACGCGGCGATCATGTGGCAGCTGACGATCGGCTACTCGTCCGGTCGTATCTGGTGGTGACGTCTGTCCCAGCAGCCGATGCGTGAGCGGGCACCAAGCTGCGTCGGCCGTCTACCTCGCCCTCCGAACGCAGGATGCAGAATTCGTTACCTTCCGGGTCGGCGAGCACTACCCATCCGGTTCCGGGACCGTGCTTTGCTCGAAGGTCGGCCACCAACGTCGCGCCCAGGTGGAGAAGCACATCGAGTTCCTCGTCGCGGGTGCGATGGCGAGGGCGCAGGTCGAGATGGAGACGGTTCTTGCCGGCGCGATGCTTAGTCTCGGCGGCGTCGGGCACCTCGACGAACAGCAGCTGATGGTTGGTCGCGGCGTCACGGATCATGCACTCCTGATCGCCGGGCTCGTTGGGATCATCCTCGATGTCCGCATAGCCGAGCACGGTCTTCCACCACTCTGAAAGCGTGTAGGCGTCCGCGCAATCGATGGTCGTGTGCGATACGAAAGCTGCCACCTTCCCAACACTTTCGTGCCGTCACGCGTCGACGCAAAAGCTTTTCGACGGCGACACAGGCGCACCGCGTCTTCATTTGACGATC
>JBBPZV010000038.1:0-211642 GCA_038198775.1 Propionibacteriales bacterium
ACCCACAAGCACCCCAACGTTCAGGCCTGGCTGGCCAAGCACCCGCGGATCCAGCTGCACTTCACCCCAACATCAGGCTCCTGGCTCAACCTTGTCGAGGTCTTCTTCGAAATCATCACCCGCCAAGCGATCCGACGCGGCCTTCACCTCGGTCAAGGACCTCGTCGCCGCGATCGAGGCGTTCATCGACGCCTGGAACGACCGCTGTCAGCCCTTCGTCTGGACCAAGGACGCCGACACCATCCTCGCCAAGGCCGTCCGCCCAAAGAATCGGAAGACACAAGACGAGTCAGTTACACGTCACTAGGCTGCCACGCTGGCCGAGCTGCTGGAGATCGACCGCGAGGAGGTCCGACGGTACGGCGTCGACTACGTCGCGGCCGGGTCTCTTCCGCCGCGCGCGCCGGCATCGGCTTCTCGCTCGGCCTCGAAAGACGGCAGTTCGGTCCTCTCGCGTCTGGCGGAGCGGTTCGGTCGCGGCATGCTGCACTGCCTGTACTGCCACGGCTGGAGGTTTGGTGGAGCACCCTGAACGGGGCCTTGGAGGTGGAAAACTGGGCCACTCCCACCGTGTGCCACGGAACTACGGGATAACACCTGCGCCTGCAAGGTGCAGGATGAACCGTCGGTCGACGTGCAAGCCCAGAGTCCTAGGGAGCGTTTATGCAGCCTCAGTGGAGTGGCGGGAGGCGGTTCGAAGGTCGGGTGGCGCTGGTGACCGGGGCTGGAGGGACGCTGGGTGGGGCTATTGCGCGGGCTCTGGGTCGGGAGGGTGCCCGAGTGGCAGTCGGTTACCGCTCATCCCGAACTGCCGCCGAGGCGACCACCAGTGACATCGTCGCCGCTGGTGGCGAGGCGCTGCTGTGCCAGCTTGATGTCTCCGTGCCGGCCACGGTCGACGCATGTCTGCGCTCCGTGCTTGACCGATGGGGTCAGGTCAACATTTTGGTGAATGCGGCTGGGCGGCTGGAAGTCGCCGATACCGTTCACCTCGACGCCCTTGATCTGGCAGACGCGAATGCACTATTGGAGGTCGACGTCATTGGCACGTTGCGCATGTGCCAGGCCGTGCTACCGGCGATGCCGGGGCGACCGGGGCGATCCTCAACTTCTCCAGCACATACGGCAATGGAGTGAACCCGAACAACCCGATCAACTTCGTCCCGGTTGCATACTGCGCCGCCAAGGGTGCCGTTCGTGGGCTAACGGTGGCGATGGCCCGCGAGTTGGCGCCGGGGATTCGCGTCAATGCTCTAGCGCCCGGACCGATCTCAGGTCAATGGGAGCAGGAGTGGGACGTCTCCGGTGGCCAGATCGAAGAGGCGCTCCAGATGATCCCGCTCCAGCGGTTCGGGCTCCCCGAGGAAATCGCTGAAACCGCCCTTTTCCTCCTCTCCGACGGTGCCGGCTACATCACCGGACAGGTCGTGCATGTCGACGCCGGCTGGCTGGCCAGGGACTGAGCCGCCAGTACCAGGGACGTGCCCCGCCCCCGCGCCGCCGTCATTACCTCGACAACGTGCCCCTGCATCGTTTATCGCGCGGTGCCTCGGCTCGTTATGTCAATTTTGCCGACCTTGACCCAACCGCGGCGGAACGTCTCAGGGTGGATGCCGACCTGGCGGGCGAACACGCGGGTCGCAGCGGCCGCGCCGGGCACGTCGACAGTGGTCGCAGCGGCCGCGCCGAGCACGTCGACAGGGTTTGCCGGTTCGACTGGGGCGTTCGACGTGGTGCCGCACTGCACGAGAACTCGTGCACCGTTCGGCAGTTTGCCGCCCAGAGCGGCGTAAGGCTGCCCTGCCTGCCGTAAACGGCGCAACTGCGCGCCCAGCGTCAGACGGTCGATTGCGCGTCCCCCGTCGTCTCGGCGCCAAGCGTGCAGCCAGCTGGTGCCAGGCGTCGATGCGATAGATTTTGACCGGGCCCAGGTAGCCGACGCGGCGCATCGGGTGAGCGTAGGCCGTCTGCCCGCTTGGCCCCTTGCTATTAGTTGCTGCGGATCCATACGTCGAAGGGCTCCAGCATCTGCGGTATGGGCCGCGTTTGCCCGGCGGGCATGGCCCCTGAGGACTCCATGGCAGGAAACAGTCGAGTGCGCTCGAACTCTTCGGCGGCCTGGCGAGACTCCCACACGTCTACCACCTGAACACCGTCCTCAGTTTCCGAGGCGGTGTGTACCAACAGGCCCGCCGGCGGGTCGCTACTTACGTCGACTGCCGCGGTTACCTTCTCATATGCCTCGCGAGAAGGCGCCTTTGCAAGCACAACGAACGTCATGTCTGAACCGTCTCTTTCCAGTCTGACCGGGCCGAGCGCCCTCATCGGCACCCACTGTCCTCCGTTGGGGCAGGATGTCCAAACTGGGAGGGCATGAGGGGCAACCGCCACCTTGACCCTCCGCTGTTGGTACCTGGGGCCGAGGCAGGCCGCGCAGGCCCGGGTCACCGAGCCGGAAGGGGGAGAGCGGCGCGGCTTGGTGCCACTGTGATCGTTCGTTGTGCTCACTGGGGGGCGACGATGGCGGCCCGGCGTCGATCTTGCGGGAGTCGTGCCGTTTGGCCTACGCCTCGATCTCCACATGAGTCACATCAGGAGGGGCTTCACGCCGGCCACCCCCAGGGGTCGGCTGCGGGTTCGACGACGTCGTACTGCAATGAACGCCTCGTCGATGTCGGCGGTGAGTCCTTCTTGACGCGCCCCACCGCTATGACGACGATGCATGGGTGGTCCGGTCGAGTTGGTACAGCAGCAAGTCGATGCCTACATCAAATGCGACATCGGCGCCTTTCTCGCCTGTTACGCCGCAGACGCCGTGATCCGAGATGGCGACGGCAACGTCTTGATGACTGGGCATGATGAAATGCGCGACCAGTACGCACACTTCTTCGACGCCAATCCTGATCTGATGGTTGAAGTCTGCAACCGGGTGCACATCGACTCATGGGTGGTCGACTACGAACACATCCGCTACGGGTCAGACGATGTGCGCGCCATCGTGGGCTACCGGTTACAAGAAGGGCTTATTCAGGCTGTGGTGCTAATGTGCGACGGCTAGTCAACTCGCGCGACCACCCGCGAGGGATATGGAGTGGTCGGCCTCGACCTCTCAGCGGCGATGTCGAGCGAGCGCGGGCGAATTCGCCCACGGCACAGTTCGTGGTCGGCGACGCCTCCGACCCCGCGCTCTAACTCGGCGCGTACGACATAGTGCTAAGCTGTCACGTGCTGTGGGCGATGCCCGACCCTGCAGCGGCGTTCGCCAAGTGGATCCACCTGCTCACACCCAGCGGGACCGTGGCCATCTCGAGGGCTGGTGGGCCACAGGACCCCGGCTGTGTACCAGCCTCCAGCCGACGGCTCCACCGTCAAGGAACGCCAGCTCCTGGGTGCAGCGGTTCGCGGCCACGACGATGGCGATGGCGGCCGCTTACGCGGGCGCCCCGTCAGGGCTGCTTCACGGACTCGGTCATCTCGCTACGCCCCACCGTCATCCGGTTAGGCTGACAGGGGCTGGGCAGACATCACGCAGGTCTCCCTATGCGAGTCAATGAAATTGCTGCTGCCGAGACAGGGGTTGGACCGCCAGTGCTGTCCAGGCGGAGCGTGACCAGCGCATCTCGAATGGCGATGGGCGACTTCGGTCGCCTTACCGGCTCGCTATGTTGTCAACCGGTCGTCTGAGGCTCCCACGACACTCTGGACAAATCCCCGCCCCAGCAGCCAGATACCAACCCCGGCTCCTGAGTCGTCAAGCAGCCGCGCCGCCCGAGACCCGACCGCTTCGACCCGGAAGCGCCGGAAAAGCAACTCCAGTCCTGTCGACGCCAGGGGGTCAGCGCACGTTCAGGAGCCCAACGTCTGCCGCGATTGACCCGGGGCCTAAGCCTCTTCCATGATCGCCTTGAGGTTGGCGAGGTTGCTATTCATGTCACGCTGGTACATGCGCGCCACCAAAGGATCGGCTAGCTTACCGAAGAAGCCGCCCAACGTCTCACCGAAGCCGTCGTTCCGAACCTCCGTCGAGCCGCCGCTGTCAACAAGCGTGTATGACATTTCGAACGGGAAGGGTGATTCGACGCTGCGGAATGCGATCCGCTCCGGACGCTTGGCCTCGGTGGTTTCGGTTACCCACCGCACCTTCTTGCCCGCAACCTTAACGGTTCCCCTTGCCCGGTCACCCACCTTGGGCTCATCCCCCCAGTCCGCATCGAACTCCTGCAACCCCGACTGCCAGACGATCTGAGTGTCAGGGTCAACAAGGTAGGCGTATACCTCCTCACGTGGCCTAGCGATAGTGACTGTCGAGTGAAACTCAAGCATATCGCCGTCCTTTAGGACAAACAAATAGTTCCTCGGGGCCGGACGCCCAGCGGGGAACCGAGGGCGTCGAGTCAATCCATCATCTCCCGCTGCCCCTGCTCACGCAAGGCAGAGGTGAACCGGACCCGGTCCCTTGAACAGGTTGGTTGACTATCACGCGGCTGCCGCCTTGTCGGCAAGCCAGTGTTGGTAGGTCTGTCGTGGTGTGCGGTGGCCGAGGCGTTCGATCAGCCACTGGGTGTTGTAGAGCTCGACGAACGCGGCGACGGCCTGGCGGAGCTCGTCGACGTTTCGGTAGACCCGCGCCCACAGGCACTGCTCCTTGAGCGTTTTGATCCACCGTTCGGCGCAGCCGTTGCACTCCGGCTCGCCGGGGTAGGCCGGGGAGTCGGCGATGCCGAGCCAGGACAGCGAGCCGGTGAAGTGGTGCGAGCGGTACTGGCTGCCCCAGTCGTGGCGGACCTCGAGGCCGCGGGCGACGTCGGCGGCCAGCACACCGTGGCGGTCGATGACGGCGTCGTAGACCGGTTGAAGGGCGGCGAAACGGTCCCCGACCTTCGCCACGTGCGCCCACGCTTCGCAGGTGTAATGGTCGACAAGGTCGAAGACCCACACCCAGCCGTCGTCGACGGTCCAGGCCATCGTCCCGTCGGTGCCCCAGCGGACGTCGGGGGCGTCGGTGACGATCCGACCGTCGTGCAACCGGGGCCGGCGGCGTCGGTGTGCGCGTTGCGGGGCGAGCAGCCCTTCTCGGCGCAGCAATCGCAGCACCCGCTTGCCGGACACCCGCACCTGGTGCTGGCGGCGCAGCCGGGCCCGGATCTTGCGGTACCCCTCACCGGCGAACGGCGAGTCGCCGATGACGGTGCGGATCAGGTCGACCAGCTGCTCGTCGCCGATCACCCCGACCGGCCCGGGACGCTCACCCAGCTGGCCGTCGGCGACCAGCCGCAGCTGCCGTCGCCGGTAGTGCGCAGTGGAGCGTGGCGCGCCTAGGACCCGGCAGACCCGTGCCAACGGAGCGCCCAGCATGGTGCTCACCTCGGACGCTTCGCCGGCGGGATCTCGAGGTGCCTTTTTCGCGCCGCGGCGCGAAAGATGTCGTTGTCCAAGGTCAACTCCCCGACCTTACGTTCGGCCTCCCGCAACCGACGCCGCTGCTCAGCGCTCATGCCGTCCTCGGCCGGCATCCTGCCCTTCAGACCCACCCTCCCCGCGGCCAAGAACTCATCACGCCACGCAGCCAACCGGTGCGCCTCCACCCGCAGCTGGCGCGACACCTCGTCGAGGCTCTCCCCGCGCAGCAACCGCAACACCGCATCGGTCTTCTTGTTCGCCGACCACCGCGTCTCCCGCTGATCGGCACCCTCTTCGATCATGACGGACATGGTCACCCTTCACTGTCAGGTGTCCAAGAACCCAAGTGGCTCACACCCAGTCGGCGGGCGCCTCACATGGGCGCGTCGACCGCTCGAGCTCGGATCGTGAGTGCCGAAATGGAGGCGAGCCTTGCGGACATCTTGCGGACACGGGCGCCTCGCCAAAGATCAGAGGCCGCCTCCGAACGATCCGGAAACGGCCTCTGACCTGCGGTCTTACCCTGGTAGCGGGGGCAGGATTTGAACCTGCGACCTCTGGGTTATGAGCCCAGCGAGCTACCGAACTGCTCCACCCCGCGTTGGCCGTCCCAGCATAGGCACCCGCGCCGTGCGGATCAACCGCTCGGTGACGCCGTCGGCGTCGGCGGCGTGGCCGAGCCGGTCTGGTTGGCCAGAGCCTGCTGTGCCTGTTGCACCAGCGCGTTCATCTCGTCGATCCGCTGCTGGTAGAGCCCGAGGTTCGGCGGTGACTCCGCCAGCGCCGCCTGCGCCTGCTGGTACTTCTGCTGCGCCTGGTTGAGCAGGTCGGACACGTTGCCGGTGCCGCTCTGCCCCCCGCCGGGCTGGCCGCCGCCCCCGGACGGGGGCGCGCTGCCGAGGGCCGATCGCAGCGCCTGATTCAGGTTCTGGCCGTACCCGACGTCCTCTCCGAACGAGGCGATGACGAACTGCAGCAGCGGGTACGACCCTTCGGTCGCGGTGCGCCGGGTGTAGACCGGCTGCACGTACAGGAGCTTCTCGCCCACCGGCAGCGTCAGCAGGTTGCCGAACAGCACCTGGGTGCCGGCCTGCTTGAAGGCCAGCAGCGCAGCGGTGACGCCGGTGTCGGTCTGGAACTGGTTGGCGATCTGGCTCGGCCCCGACACCGAGGTGTCGGTCGGCAGCTGCAGGATCTGCAGCGACCCGTAGCCGCCGTCGGAGGTCGGGGTGGGGTCGGCCGCCTCGGAGTTCACGGAGAAGAAGGCCGCCAGGTTCTGCCGGCTGTTCGGCAGGTAGACGCTGGTCAGCGAGAACTTCGGCGCCGTCTCACCGGGCCGCTGGACCGACAGGTAGAACGGCGGCTGCAGCGAGTTCGTCGTGGACGGGTCCTCGGGGATCTTCCAGCGCTGGTCGCCCTGGTAGAAGACCTGCGGGTCGGTCACGTGATAGGTGCTGAGGATGTCGCGCTGCACCTTGAACAGGTCCTCGGGATAGCGCATGTGGGCCAGCAGGGCCGGCGAGATCGCCGACCGGGGCTGCACCACCCCCGGGAACACGCCCTCCCAGGCCTGCAGCACCGGGTCGCTCTGATCCCACGCGTACAAGGTCACCGTGCCGTTGTAGGCATCGACGGCCGCCTTGACCGAGTTGCGGATGTAGTTGATCTGGTCGTTCGGCAACGCGGCGTACGACCCCTGGTCGGTGAGCGAGTCCGACGTCGCGTCGCGCAGGCTGGTCAGCTGCGACATCGGGTAGGCGCTGCTCGTGGTGTAGGCGTCGACGATCCACACGATGCGTCCGTCGACCACGGCGGGATAGCTGTTGCCGTCGACGGTCAGCCACGGCGCGACCTGGGACACCCGCTGGCGCGGGTCGCGGTCGTAGAGGATCTTCGAGTCGCCGTTGACCCGGCCGGACAGCAAGATGTTCGGCTCCCCGAACTTCAGCGCGTACAACGCCTCGTTGAACAGTCCCCCGACCGGTACGCCGCCGGCGCCGTCATAGGTCGTCGTGGCGGCGCTGGTCTCGTTGGAGGTGCCCTGCGGCTGGTCGACCTCGATGGGAGAGGCGCCCGGCGGCTGCCCGACGATCGAGTAGTCGGGGGAGTTCTCGCCGAAGTAGATGCGCGGCTGGGTGATCCGCAGCGACGGCTCGCTGGCCTGCGGGGGCAGGTTGCTCACCGACCACACCGGCTGCCCCAGGGGGGAGCGCTGGTTGCCGAACGCCGCCACCACGCCGAGGCCGTGGGTGTAGATGGTGTGGTCGTTGTTCCAGTTGCGCTGGCTGGGCTGCAGCCCGTTGAGGTTGAGCTCGCGCGCCGCGATCACCATGTCCTGCGGTTGCGGGCTGCCGGTGACCGGGTAGCGGTCCACGTCGAGGGTGTCGGGCATCGAGTAGTAGCCGCGGACCTGCTGCAGCTGCTCGAAGGCGGGTGACACCAGCGTCGGGTCCAGCAGCCGGGTGCCCGGCGTCGCCTCCGCGGCCTTGTTCAGCTGAGCCGCCGACAGGTTGGTCTGGGCGTCGTAGTTGGTCAGCGCGGCGTTCGCCACCCCGTACGCCGCCCGGGTCGCGGCGATGTTCCGGGCGATGTACGGCCCCTCCCTGTCCGGCTCCGAGGGCTTGACCTGGAACGACTGCATCACCGCCGGCCAGATTCCACCGATGAGCACCGCGGACAGCACCAGCAGCCCCAGCCCGATGCCCGGCAGCAGCAGCGAGCGCTGCACGACGTTGGCGAAGAACAACAGCGCGGTGATCACCGCGATGACCAGCAGGATGTTCTTGGAGGTGATGCGGGCGTGGGCGTCGGTGTAGCCGATGCCGGTGAACAGCCCGCCGTCGGAGATGGCCAGGCCGTACCGGTCGAACCAGTACGCCACCGCCTTCAACAACATGAACAGTCCCACCAGCACCGACAGGTGAGCCTGTGCCAGCGAGGACACCCGGTTGCGGCCTTCCAGCGTGATGCCGCCGTAGACGTAGTGGGTGGCGGCAGCCGCCAGGATGCACACGACCAGCAGCATGAAGCCGTACGACAGCAGGAACCGGAACCACGGGTAGTCGAAGACGAAGAAGCCGATGTCCTTGCCGAAGTAGACGTCGGGCTGGCCGAACGCCACGGCGTGGCGCCACAGCAGGTACTGCTGCCAGTGCCCGGAGGCGATGGAGCCGGCGACCACCCCCAACACGAGGAAGAGCCCCGCGAGCAGCCGGCCACGTGCCGGTGCGATGACCTCGCGGTAGCGAGCGACCGGGTCGAGCCGACGCGGGCGGACCGCGAGCAGCGGCTGCAACCGGTAGGCGATGACGACGTTGGCGACCACGGCCCCGGCGAAGAGTCCTCCGAGGACGACGAACAGCAGCACCTTGGTCGTGAGCAGCGTCGTGAACACCCCGGAGTAGCCAACCGACCTGAACCACAACCGGTCGGTCCACACCCCGGTGAAGACGGCTACCAGGAACACCAGTGCGCCGAGCGTGAGCAGGGTCGGCAGCAGCACACGGCGGCGGCGACCGCCGCTCGGCTGCCGGGAGGGAGGCTCGGTGACCTCCGCGGGTTCGAACTCTTCTGCCACGGCCTCAGTCTTCCAGGGTGCCGGCGAGCAGGCTGAGCAAGCCGGGAACGAGGTCGGGACCGTCCAGGACGGCGTCGTCGCAGTCGTACGCCCGCATCCGCACCGCACAGTGGCCGTGCCCGTCGCGGGTCACGGCCGCGACGAGGCGGACCTCCTGCCGGTCGGGGTGCTCGGCGGGCACCCGCTCCAGGTCGGCGTCCTCGTCCAGGAGCCGCTGCTCGGTCCCGGTCGGCAGCACCACCCGCTCGAGCGCGGCGGCGCAGCCGGCGACCCGCGGAGGCCAGCAGATCTCGGCGAGGAGCCGCTCGAGTTGGCGCGCGGCCACGTCCTCCTGCTCGACCGGCGTGAACGTCGCGGCGGCGGACAGGTTCGAGCCGAGACGGGCGGCCAGGGCGGGCTCGGCGGTGACCAGCTCCTGGGTGGGAACCAGCGCGTACAGCCGGGACGGTTGGTCCCAACCGGCGGCCGCGACGTGCGCCTCGATCTCGAGCACCGTGCGCCGCAGCCGCGTGTCCTCGGCGTTCCCGTCGGCTCGGGCCGCCTCAGCCACAGGTCGGCACGTTCGCGTTGCGGTTCTGGTCGATCGCCTCCAGCGAGGAGATCGCCTGGCTCAGCGAGGTGATCTTGACCAGCCTCAGCTGCACGAAGTTGACGTCGGCCCCCAGCGCCTCGGCACAGTTGGCGGCCGGTGCCAAGAAGACGGTCGCCCCCGCGTCCTGCGCCGCCGCCATCTTCTGCTGGATCCCCCCGATCGGCCCAACCGTGCCGTCGGCGGCGATCTCCCCCGTTCCCGCGACCGACTGCCCGCCGGTCAGCGACCCGGGCGTGAGCTTGTCGTAGATCGCCAGCGCGAACATGGTGCCGGCGCTCGGTCCACCGATCCGGGAACTCACGTTGTAGACCACGTTGACCGGGAAGTCGTAGCCGGCGCCCAAGCCGATGCCCACGCGTGGCAGGGAGGCGTTCTGCGGGTCCGCGACTGTGGTGACCCGCACGCTCCGCTGCGCCCCGTTGCGCTCGATCCCCAGCGTCACGGTGTCGCCGGGCTTGCGCGCGGTGACGGCCTTGACCACGTCCTCGGGCGTGGTGACCGGGGTGCCGTCCACGGACCGGACCCGGTCCCCCGGCTGCAGGACACCGGCCGCCGGCCCGTCGGAGGTCACCGAGGTCACCCTCACGTACGCCGGAACCTGGTAGCCGGCCGCGGTGAGCCCGGCCACCTCGGAGGTGAGCTGCGAGCCGGACATCTGCGCCTGTGTCTGCTGCTGCGACTGCGCGACGGTCTGGTCGGGCGGGTAGATCAGGTCGCGAGGCAGGATCGCCGAGTCACCGTCGAACCAAGCCTGGAAGGCCTGCGCCAGGCCAACCTTGGCGTCCGGCCGCGTCACCGACACGGTGGTCAGCGCCAGCGACCCGGTGGTGGGATAGGTCTTCACGCCGGGGCCGAAGCCGATCAGCGGCTTGCCCGCGGTCGTGGCGAGGGTGTCCAACGTCGGTCCCGGCTGCAGCGTCACGTACGGGACCGGAAGCAAGAAGGCGGCGCTCACCAGCACCACCAGCAGCAACGAGGCGACCGTCAGCGTCGCTGCTCGCCGCGTCATGCGGCCATTTTGTCACCGCCGGCCAACCTCGCTCACACGCCGGCGCTGCGACGGCCGGACGCGGACGCCGCTGGGACGATCGGGCACCTGGCCGGCGAGGTGGCGAGCGCGGACCGGCACCGGCCGGGTCAGGGCGCGTTCCAGGCGCCGCTGCTCCTCCTGCTCGTCCACCCGCGGCCGGGTCCGGCTCCGACCCGCCCACGTGGCCCATCCCATCGCCACCGCGGTCACCGCGAGCGGCGGCACCAGCCACAGCAGGATCTGCACACAGGTCAGCGTATTCAACGGCGCTGCCTTGGCCGAGAGGCCACGCTAGGGCGTTCCGACCCATTCGCTGGTTCCGTCGTCAAAGCGCTGCAGCTTCCAGATGGGGACGCCGTCCTTCAGCTCGTCGATCAGCGCCCGGCATGCCACGAACGCCTCCGCCCGGTGCACCGCGCACGCGCCCACGACGACCGCCAGGTCACCGATCTCCAGGGCTCCCACCCGATGCACCGCGGCGACCCCGATCACGTCGTGCCGGTCCGCCACCGACTCGGCGACCTCCCGCAACCGCCCCCGGGCGCCCGGGTGCGCGGAGTAGGTCAGGGCGCCGACCCGGCGACCGTCGTCGTGGTCGCGCACCACGCCGGTGAAGATCGCGATCCCGCCCGCGCGGGCGTCGGCCAGGGCCTCGCGTACCTCCGCCTCGTCGAGGTCGCGCTCGCGCAGGTCGAGCAGCCGGACCCGGCCAGGCGAGGTGCGGTTCGCGTCATCGGCCACCCGCGCAGCGTACGAGTACGTTGATGGCATGCCCATCGGAGACAACGACAATCCCGACGAGCCCGAGGACGAACGTGCCGCCAACCCGTTCGCCGGCACCCCCTTGGAGCAGCTGTTCGGGGCCTTCGGCTCCGGGAAGCTGCCCGACCTCTCACAGCTGATGGTGTCGATGCAGTCGATGCTGTCCTCCCCGGCGACCGGCGGTGTGAACTGGGACCTGGCGACGTCGGTGGCGAGGGCGACGGTCGCCCGGCACCCGGATCCGACGCCGTCGGCGACGCAGACCGCCGAGGTGGTGGAGGCCGTACGCCTGGCCGAGCACTGGCTGGACGAGGTGACCGACCTCCCCGCCGGCGGCGCGGCTGCAGCGGCATGGAGCCGAGCCGAGTGGGTGGAGGAGACCCGTGCCACCTGGCAGCAGCTGGTGGAGCCGATCGCCGAACATGTCGTGCGGGCGATGACCGAGGCGATGCCGGAGGAGGCGCGCGCGATGGCCGGCCCACTGCTCGGGTTGCTCGGCCAGGCGGGAGGCGCGATGTTCGGCCAGCAGGTCGGCCAGGCGCTCGGCGAGCTGGCCGGCGAAGTCGTCGGCTCGACCGACGTGGGCCTTCCGCTGGCGCCGGGCGGGAGAGCGGCGCTGCTGCCGGTCAACGTCGCGGAGTTCGGCAGCGGGCTCGGGCAGCCGGAGTCGGATGTCGTGCTGTACCTGGCGCTGCGTGAGTGCGCCCACCAGCGGTTGTTCGCCGGCGTGCCGTGGCTGCGGGCCCACCTGCTGGGGGCGGTCGAGGAGTTCGGGCGCGGTACCCGCATCGACGTGGGACGGATCGAGGCCGGAATCGCCGACATCGACCCGACAAATCCGCAGGCCCTGCAGGAGGCGCTCAGCGGCGGCCTGTTCGAGCCCGAGCGGACCGCCGGCCAGCAGGCTGCGCTGGATCGGCTGGAGACCGCGCTGGCGTTGGTCGAGGGCTGGGTGGACGACGTCGTCACCCAGGCGACGAAGGACCGGATGCCCGCTGCCCCGGCGCTGCGCGAGGCCGTACGCCGCCGACGGGCGGCGGGTGGGCCGGCGGAGCAGACCTTCGCCTCACTCGTGGGCCTGGAGCTGCGGCCGCGCCGGTTGCGTGACGCCGCGAACCTGTGGGCGGCGCTGCGAGACCGCCAGGGCCGAGCGGTCCGGGACGCGGTGTGGATGCACCCCGATCTCGCGCCGGGCGCCGACGACCTGGACGACCCGATCGGCTTCGCCGGCCGAGACCACACGCTCGCGGGGACCGCCGGATCCGACTTCGACGCGGCCCTGGGACAGCTGCTCGACGAGGAGGACCGCTCCGACGGCTAATCGAGGCCGGCGGCGGCACCGAAACCCTCGAGGTATCCGCGGGCGCGTTCGGTCCGGTCGAAGCGCTCGACCCAGGCCCAGAAGTCCGGGCCGTGCCCGGGCACCAGCAGGTGAGCGAGCTCGTGCAGCAACACGTAGTCGACGACCCAGGGCGGCAGGCCCCGCAACCGGCTCGACAGCCGGATCGACCTGTCACCGATCGTGCAGGAACCCCACCGCAAGCGCTGGTTGTCCACCCAGCGGACCGTCGCCGGCTTGGCCAGCCCGTCCAGGTAGCGCGTGGACAGCTCGGTGGCCCGAGCGGCCAGCACCGCGTCACTGGGAGCCCGGCGTCGGGCCCGTTGCTCCAGCCGCCGCACCATCGTCTCGACCCACTCCGACTCCTCCGCCTGGCTCATGCGCGCCGGCAGCAGCACGACCACGGTGTCACCCTCCTGATATGCGCCGACCGTACGGCGGCGCCGAGTGCTGCGGCGCACCTCGACCTTCGGCCGGGCACGGTCGGGTCCTTCGCCGCGCGAGGTTGTCATCAGCGCACCGTAGCGCCGCCGAACTTTTCTCCCCGGAATCTGTTGTCCACAGGGCGTGGACGATCGTTTTGCCTGCTCGTGACGGTCGGCGGTCACCCGTCCGGCGGTTCCAACCCCAGCCCCGTCCCCAGAGCCCTCGTGACTTCTCCACACCCTCTGCGGGGCGCTCCACACCTCGTCCACAGCGCCGTCCACAGGGGTGGACAACCGGTCGTTGACGGCCCTCCGGCGTGGGTCCTAGCGTGGGCGGCACGTGCCCCCGGAGAGCGGCGGCGGCGTCCGCAAGGGGAAGGCGGGCGCCGACCACCGGCTCCGGGGGTCGCTGCCGTAGGGTGACGGGCCACGCGCCAGGGTGGCGGCGGCACGACAGTTTGGAGTACCTCATGGCGGAGACGTGGAGCGGTGAGTTCTACTGCGTGAAGTGCAAGGACAAGCGAGAGGCCTCCGGCGAGGTGCAGGTCAACGACAAGGGCACCCGCATGGCGAAGGCCAAGTGCCCGGTCTGCGGCACCAACCTCAACCGCATCCTCGGCAGGGCCTGAGAGGTTCCCGGGCGCGTTCTCGGGCGACCCGGGACAATGGTCAGGTGGCCCCCTCCGAGCCGGTGCTCCCCCGCCGGGCAGTTGCCCGCACCGCCCGGCTGGCGACGCTGCCGCTCGGGTTCGCCGGCCGGGCCACCTTGGGCCTCGGCAAACGCCTGGTAGGCGCCCCGTCGCAGGACGTCCTCAACGAGGTCCAGCTCCGGACCGCCGAGCAGGTCTTCAGTGTGCTCGGCGAGCTCAAGGGCGGGGCGATGAAGTTCGGCCAGGCGATGAGCGTCTTCGAGGCGGCGCTGCCTGAGGAGCTGGCCGCGCCGTACCGCGAGACGCTGACGCGGCTCCAGGACTCCGCTCCCCCGATGGACCCCCTCGCTGTGCACCAGGTCCTGGCTCGGGAGCTCGGTTCGGGTTGGCGGCAGCGGTTCGCCACGTTCGACGACAACCCGGCGGCCGCGGCATCGATCGGTCAGGTGCACCGGGCCCGATGGCACGACGGTCGCGAGGTCGCGGTCAAGGTGCAGTACCCCGGCGCGAGGGAGGCCCTCGAGGCGGACCTGCGCCAGATCGCCCGCTTCGCCCGACTGTTCGGGCAGCTGCTGCCGGGCATAGAGGTCAAACCCCTGGTGCAGGAGCTCCGCGACCGGGTCGTCGAGGAGCTCGACTACCGCCTCGAGGCGCAGGCGCAGGCGGCGTTCGCCACCGGCTTCGCCGCCGACCCGGACATCACCGTCCCGGAGGTGGTAGCCGCCACCGGCCGCGTCCTGGTGAGCGAGTGGGTGGACAGTGTCTCGTCGCTGTCACGGCTGATCGCCGAGGGCACCCAGACGCAGCGCGACTCCTTCGGGCTGAAGTACGTCCGGTTCTTGTTCAGCGGACCGCAGCGGACCGGCATGCTCCACGCCGACCCCCATCCCGGCAACTTCCGGGTGCTGTCCGGCGACCGGATGGGCGTCCTCGACTACGGCGCGGTGGCTCGGCTCTCCGAGCGGGCGCTGCCCGCCCCGATGGGTCGCTTGCTGCGACGCGCCGTCGACAACGACTACGGCGCGGTCCTGCAGGGCTTGCGGGACGAGGGTTTCGTCAAGTCGGGGATCTCCCTCGACGTCGACGTGCTGCGCGACTACCTGGCCCCGTTCGTGGAGCCGGCGCAGGTCAGCGAGTTCCAGTTCACCCGGGAATGGATGCGCTCACAGGCGGCGCGGGTCAACGACCCCCGCGGGCCGGGGTTCGCGACCGCGGTCCGGATCAACCTGCCGCCCTCGTACCTGCTCATCCACCGGGTGTGGCTCGGTGGGCTGGGTGTGCTGGCCCAGCTGCAGGCGCGAGCGCCGTTTCGAGCCGTCCTGGAGGAGTCGCTGCCCGGGTTCGCCGACGGCTGGGCGACGCCCCCTCGCTAGAGTGAGCTGGCGTTCTCGTCGGGAGATGGGCGTTCCTGGAGGCGGACCGTGGCGAAGGCACCGAGCTCGCCACAGCGGGTCTTCTTGCACGTCGGCGCCCCGAAGACGGGAACGACCTTCGTGCAAGGGGTGCTCTTCGAACATCGTGAGGTGCTCCGCGGCCACGGCATCTGCTACCCCGCTGAACGCTACGACGACCACTTCTTCGCCGCCGTGGACCTGCAGCACCTCGATTTCGTCGGGGAGCACCGCCCGGAGGCTGCCGGGATGTGGTCGCAGGTCGCTGCCCGCGCCCGGGCCTGGCCCGCGACCAGCGTGATTTCGCACGACGTCTTCGCCGGCGTGAGCCGTGACCATGCCCGTAACGCGATCGCGTCACTGGAGCCGGCCGAGGTGCACGTCGTACTCACCGCCCGCGACCTGGCACGACAGCTGCCCTCGCACTGGCAGGAGGATGTCAAGCACGGGTCGACGCGGACCTTTGCCGACTGGTACGCCGCCGTCCAGCAGCGAGGCGACCCCGACTGGTTCCTGCGGTGGTTCTGGCGAGCCCAGCACATCCCCGAGGTCTTGGATCGCTGGAGCGCTGCGGTGCCGCCGGAGCGAATTCACGTCGTGACGTTGGCCCACCAGGGAAGCCCGGGCGATCTCTGGCGACGCTTCGCCTCCGTTCTCGACCTCGACCCCGGTGTCGCCGACATCGGCGCCGTGCGGGACCGAAATCGCGGACTCGGGGTCGCCGAGGTGGAGCTCCTGCGCCGCCTCAACCAGCTACCCGACCCCCCGGCGTCGAGGTCGGAGTACGAGCACGCAGTCAAGGGCATGCTCGCCCACGAGACGCTGGCCCACAAACCGGACAAGCGTCACTTCGGGCTGCCCAGCCGGTATCACGCCCGGCTGGAGGCGGTGTCCCGGGGATGGGTGCGGGCCCTCGAGGTGGCAGGTTACGACGTTGTCGGTGACCTCAGGGATCTGCTGCCCGGACCGCCGTCGCCCCTGGCTGACCCAGACTCCGCCACGGACGAGGAGGTCGCCGCTGCGGCAGTTTACGCCCTGCAGCGGATGGCCCTGCGGGCGCACGCCGACGCCCGGCGGTTGTCGGCGGCGACCGGCGAGGTCGAACAGCTCCGGGCGGAGGTCGACGCGCTGGCAGGCCGGCTGCACGAGCACGAGGCGTTGCCACCGTGGGAGCGGGTGAAGCGCACGGTGGTCGAGATCGGCCGGACCAACCAGCCGGTCGGTCGGATGCTGGGCGCCTACCGGAGGGTCCGCCGCCGCTGATCCGCCGAGCCCGGATCAGGCGGCGGCGTCCTTGCGAGGGCGGCCGCGGGGTCGCTTGCGGGCAAGGACGATCCCCTGACAAAAGAGCTCGCCGCCCCAGACTCCCCACGGCTCACGTCGCTCCATTGCCCCGGCGAGACACTCGGCGCGCACCGGGCACGTCCCGCACAGGGCCTTGGCCTGCTCGACGTCGGCAGGCGACTCGGCGAAGAACAGCTCCGGGTCGTTCACCCGACACGGCAGCTCCGCGTCGCGCACGTCGCGTCCGGCAAAGACGTCGAGGACGCTGGTGGTCATCTGGTCACCTCCTTGACCGCTGGATGGGTCCGCGGAACGAAAGGGCCGCGGATCCCTGGGTGGGATTCCGCGGCCTGGAGGTGCCGGTCGAGGGCTAGACCGGTGGGCTCCAAGCCCTGGCTCCCGTGGACAGGGCCTGCTTGGTCGAGACGGGGGATGCGCCGAAACCCCTGCGAGCGCCGGCAAACGGCACACTGGTGCCCCGCTTAGCCGCCTCAGCGGCCGGCAGCCACCCGGCTGACATGACGCAGCGGGCGGCGAGGTCGGCGCCGACGCCGCACTCGAACGAGGCACCCCCGCGCAGGCGAGGACGCTCCGTGTCCGAGCACGGCATGGTCGCGGCGATGCTGATCATCAAGGGCACCTCCTCTCAGCGGCGGCGGTCAGCGTACGCCGGAGCGGGACGCCGGCGCAACGGCGTTTTCGGTCCGGCTCAGGCGCGAGCCTGCGCGCACAGGGCGAACACGTCGTCGCCATAGCGGTCCAGCTTCGTGCCGCCGACGCCGGGAATCGCCCTCAGCGCCGCGGCGTCGCCGGGCCGGCGCTCGGCGATGGCGATCAGCGTCGCGTCGGTGAACACGCAGTACGCCGGAACCTGCTGCTGCACCGCCTGCGCCGTCCGCCAGTCGCGCAGCGCCTCGAACAACCCCTCGTCGTAGCTGGCCGGGCAGTCCGAACACCGCCGCAGCCGGCGCTCGGCGGGGTTGCTCAACGGGCGGTCGCAGCCTCGGCAGCGGGGAACCGTGCGGGGTGAGCGAGCGCGCCGGCGCGCTCCCGCGACCGGGGCAGGGAGGCCGGAGTCGGCGGGGCGGACTCCGTCGAGGAAGCGACTGGGCCCGCGACCCGTCCGGGCTCCCGGGCTACGAGCCCGCGACCACGAGATGCACAACCGGGAACGGGCCCGGGTGATCCCGACGTACAGCAGCCTGCGCTCCTCCTCGACCGCGGCCGGCGTCGCCGCGTGCACGATCGGCACGGACCCTTCGTGGACCCCCACCAGGAACACCGTGTCCCACTCCAGGCCCTTCGCCGAGTGCAACGTCGCGAGCGTGACGCCGTCGGCGACCGGCAGCTGCTGCAGGGCGGCGCGGTGCTCGAGCTCCGCAACGAGGCCGCGCAGGTCCGCGGCAGCGTCGGCAGCCGCCAGCTCGGCCGCGACCGCGGTCAACGCCTGCAGGGACTCCCAGCGCCCACGTTGCTCTCCCGCCCCACCCGGCGCGCTCTCCGTCCACCCCATCGTCGACAGCACCGCCCGGGTGTCCGCCAGCAGGTCCCCGGTGGCCTGCGAACCGGCCCTCGCCGCCCCGCGCAGCAACGTCGTCGCCTGCTTGACCTCGGGACGCTCGAAGAAGCGCTCGACCCCTCGCATCCGGTAGGGCAGCTCCCGGGTCGCCAATGCGGTCTCGAAGTTTGCGGACTGGGCGTTGATCCGAAACAGCACCGCCATTTCACGCAGCGGCAGCCCCGAGTCGCGCAGCGCCGCGATCGCCGCCGCCACGCCCTCGGCCTCGGCGACCTCGTCGGGATGGTCGCAGAACGTGACCGAGTCCCCCGGCGGAAGCTGCGGGACGAGCGTCACCGCGGTGCCGCCGCGTCGGGAGACGGCGTTGGCGACGGCGAGGACCTGCGGGGTGGAACGGTAGTTGCGGACCAGCTCGATGCGTTCGCAGCCTGGAAACCGCGCGCCGAAGCCGGTGAGGTAGCTCGGCGTCGCTCCGGCGAAGGCGTAGATCGTCTGCATCGGGTCGCCGACGACACACAGGTCGTCGCGATCGCCGAGCCACAGCTGCAACAGCGCCCACTGGATCGGGCTGACGTCTTGGAACTCGTCGACGACGAACCACCGGTACTGCCGGCGCACCTGCGCGGCCACCCGGTCGTCTTCGGCGAGCAGCGCCGCGCCGCACAGCAAGACATCCTCCATGTCGATGCGGTCCCGTTCGCGTTTCAGCTCCTCGTACGCGGCGAACACCCGGGCCACGCTCTCACCGTCGAGCCCGCCGGTGTCCCGGCCGCGTCCGCTGGCCACCGCGGCGAAGTCTTCGGGGCCCACGTTGCTCACCTTGGCCCACTCCACCTCGGAGGCGAGGTCACGCAGCAGGGCCGGGCTGCCCGGCAGCCGGCACCGGCGCACCGCCTCGGCGAGCAAGGGGAGCTTGGATCGGACCGGTTCTGGCAGCTGCCCGCCGAACGTTCCCGGCCAGAAGTACCTGGCCTGGCGGAGCGCGGCCGAGTGGAAGGTTCGGGCCGAAACCCCGCCGGCGCCCAGCAGCGCCAACCTGGACCTCAGCTCACCGGCGGCTCGCGTCGTGAACGTGAGCGCGAGCACCCGGGCAGGGTCGTACGTCCCGGTCGCGACGCCGTAGGCGATGCGGTGGGTGATCGCCCGGGTCTTGCCGGTGCCGGCGCCGGCCAGCACGCAGACGGGTCCGGCCAGCGTCGTCGCCACCGCCCGTTGCTCGGAATCGAGGCCGGCGAGGAGCGGCTCGAGGTCGGTCACGCTGGCTCCCGGTCCGGAATAGCCCCTACCAGCCCCGCGTTGGGCTGCCACGACACCGTAGACGCCGGAAGGGACAATCGATGGCGGCCTTCACCTTGTACTCGACGCCCTGGTGCGGCTACTGCCATCGCCTCAAGGCTCAGCTGGGGCGCGAGGGTCTGGAGTTCGACGAGGTCGACATCGAGGCAGAGCCGGAAGCGGCGCAGATCGTCGAACGCGTCAACCACGGCAACCAGACGGTGCCCACGGTCGTGTTCGCCGACGGCACTGCGCTGACCAACCCGTCGCTCGCGCAGGTCAAGGCCCAGCTGGCCCCCTGAGCTCATCCCGCACCACCGGCTCCGACGGCGTACCAGGTGTCGATCAGCCACCGCGAGATCGACACCAGTCCGGGCAGGGTCAAGGATCCTTGCTCGATCAGCTCCGCCACCTCCTCGCGGCCGAACCAACGGGCTTCGGCGATCTCGGAGCCGTCGACGCAGATCCGGTCGGTCTCGGCGACCGCGAAGAAGCCGACCATGAGGCTGGACGGGAACGGCCAAGGCTGGCTGCCGGCGTACCCGACGTCCCCGACGCGGATGCCGACCTCCTCGGCAACCTCCCGGCGAACGGCGTCCTCGAGGGTCTCCCCTGGCTCGAGGAAGCCGGCCAGCGTGGAGAAGCGACGCTCCGGCCACGACGGCTGCCGGCCCAGCAGAGCTCGACCGCTGCCATCGGTGACGAGCATGATGACCGCGGGGTCGGTACGCGGGAAGTGCACCGCTCCGCAGGCCGGGCAGCGCCGGATGTGGCCGGCCTGGCCAACAACCGTCGGGGCACCACAGCGCGCACAGCACGGGTGGGTGCCGTGCCAGTTGGCAAGCCCGACCGCATGCACCGCGAGGCTGCCCTGGGCGGCGTCGAGCAGACCTCCGACCGCCCGGACCGGCTGCGGTCCGAGCCCCGGCGAAATCTCGTCGACCATCACAGCCAGAGCCGTACGCTCCTCAGCCCTGCCCAGCAGCACCCGCTCCCCGGGCGGGGCCTGCGCCGGTGGAACCAGTCGCAGCCTGTCTCCGGCCATGGCGACGGCGCCGGTGGCCACGACGACCACCTGAGAGGCCGGGTCGGCCCAGGCCCGCTCCAGCCACTCGGCGTCGTTCCTGCGGTGCGCCAGCCGGTCGTGGGCGGCCGACCCGAAGCTGAACGAGCGTTCGCCCGCGGGTTCGACCACGACGCAAGAGCCTACGGGCCGGCGTCTAGCCTCGTGCCGGTGAGCACGCACATCGGCGCCGAGCCGGGCCAGGTAGCGCCTCGGGTCCTGATGCCGGGGGACCCGCTGCGGGCGGCGTGGATCGCGCGCGAGTTCCTGGAGGGGGCCACCTGCTACTCGCAGGTGCGAAACATGCTGGGCTTCACCGGCAGCTACCGAGGGGAACCGGTGAGCGTCCAGGGGTCGGGGATGGGCCAGCCCTCGATGGCGATCTATGCCACCGAGCTGTTCGCCGACTACCAGGTGGCGCAGGTGGTTCGCGTCGGATCGTGCGGTGCGCTGGTCGACGCGCTGCGCCTGCGTGACGTCGTGCTGGCGATCAGCGCCGCCACCGACTCCGCGATGAACCGGTTGCGGTTCCACGGCTTGGACTACGCGCCCGCTGCCGACTTCGCCCTGCTGCGCGCCGCCTGGGAGGCGGCGCGGGAGCGAGGGATCGAGCCGACGGTCGGGCAGATCTTTTCCAGCGACGCCTTCTATCCGGCCCGCCCGGAGCTGATGGACCTGCTGGTAGACCACGCCGTCGTGGCCGTCGAGATGGAGGCGAGCGCGCTGTACACGCTGGCTGCGCGTCACGCCCGCCGGGCCCTGGCCGTATGCACGGTGTCGGACCACCTGCGCAGTGGCGAGGAGACGACTGCTCGCGAGCGGGAGCAGACCTTCGCCCAGATGGTGGAGATCGCCCTGGAGGCGATGCTGGCCGTACCCGTGAGCTGACCCGACCAGTCACCGGCGCACCCGCAGCAGTCGCTCCAGACCCGGCCGGTCCGGCAAGTCATCGACGGCTACCACTCGACTGGTTCGCACGTAGTAGAACGCGGCCCGGACCCGCTCCAGCGGGAGCTGGTGCATCTCGGCCCACGCCAGCCGGTAGATCGCGAGCTGCAGGGGGTCGGAGCCTGCACCGTGGCTGGTCTTCCAGTCCACCACCAAGCAACCGTCAGCGTGGTCATAGACGGCATCGATGCGACCGCACAGGACCTGGCCGGCCAGCTTGAGCGAGAACGGGGCCTCCACGACCCGTGGCCGATGGTCGCCGAACGGGCCGCTGCGGAAGGCGTCCCGGAGCGAACCCAGCTCCTCGTCGACAAAGTCGGCGTCCGCCGCCCCGGGCAGGTCGTACGGCTCCAGCAACGCCTGCTGACCGGCGTCGGACTCGACCCAGGCGTGGAACCGGGTGCCCACATGCGCGGCCCGGGACGGCGGCCGCGGCATCGGCCGGGCCAGTTCGGCGGCGAACCCGTCCGGGTCGGCCCGCATGCGCAGCGCCGCGGTCACCGACAGTGCCGCCGGAAGCGGGACCGAGACGACGTCCGAGGTCTCGGCCTGTGCCTCGCCGAGCAACACGTCGATCTCGGCGTCCAGCGCGTGCAGCCGTCGCAGTGCCAGAGCGTCGCCGGCCTGGCCTGGTTGCGGCACCGCATCACCGGGTTCGGCTGCCGCGAGCGCGTCCCGAACCGCCTGAGCGGCCAGCGACCGGCGGGCGAGCCGGTCGGCGTCGAGATCCGCCGGCCACGGCCGGGCGGCGGCCGCCGCAAGCAGCGGGTTCGACGTCCCCGGCTGGGGGCGGGGCTCCCACGAGACGGCGTCGGCTTCCTCGTGTCGCGCCCGCAGCTGGCGGAGGTACTCAGATGGGCCACGGGGACGCTTTTGGGTGCGACCCCACCAGTGCGCGCTGGCGATCAGCAACCGCTTCGCGCGGGTACAGGCGACGTAGCCCAGCCGGCGCTCCTCCAGCAGCGAGTGATCCTTGACCTGCTGCCCGAAGGCCGAGAACGCGGCGGTCCCCCAGTCCGCCGGAGCCAGCCGGCCGACGGCATCACCGCGCAGCGCGAACGGCAGCTCCGAGGAGCACGAGGTCCAACGACTACGACCGCGCTCGTTGGGAAACACCCGGTCGGCCAGGAAGGGCACGAACACGACCGGCCACTCCAGTCCCTTCGCCTTGTGCACCGTCATCACCTTGACCGAGTCGCTCGGCGACGCCGTCGCGACCGCGATGCCGCCACACTCCTCCTCGGCGCTCAGGTAGGCCAGGAAGCCGTCCAACCTGGCGGCGGGTTCCGCCGTCACGAAGTCCTCGACGCTCTGCAGCAGGCCGGAGAGGTTGTCGCGGGCCGCGGCTGCGTCGGGGCCGGGGTCGGCGCCGAGCTCGACATCGAGCCCGAGGCACTCGATCACCCGCCGCACCAGCTCGACAAGCGGGGCGTCGGCCACCGACCGCAGCTGGCGGAGCTCCGCGGCGAGCGAGCCGAACCACTCGGTCGCGGCGGCAGAGTACGGCAGTCGCCCCGGCTCCTCGAGTGCCTCCGACAGCGCCGGCACGTCGGTCGGGTCCGAGCCGGCCACCGCTCCCGCCAACCGGTCGGTCGCGACCACGTCGTCGCAGCGGGTCGGGGGGGCCGCCAGCGCACGGGCACGTCGGCCCAGCAGCGCCAGGTCGCGAGCGCCGATCCGCCACCGCGGCCCGGTGAGCAGCCGCAGCAGCGCAGCGTTGGCAGTGGGCGCCTGCACCACGTGCAACGTCGCGACCACATCGCGGACCTCGGGCTGCTGCAGCAGCCCGCTCAGGCCGACGATCTCCACCGGCACGCCCGCTCGTCGCAGCGCAACTGCGAGGGCGCCGAACTCGCTGCCGTCGCGAAGCAGGATCGCGATGTCGGACCAGGCCACGTCGCCCGCGTCCCCATCTCGGTGCACCGCGCGTACCCGCTCGACGAGCCAGCGGATCTCCTCGGGCACGGTCCCCAGGCACGCCGTCTCCACCGCACCCGGTCCGGCGTCTGAGCGTGGTTCGGCTGGCCCGACGCTGCGGTGGACGTCGAGGAGCGGCGCCGCCAGGGTGTTGGCGGCGCCGAGGACCGCCCTGTCGCAGCGGCGGTTGACGATCAGCTCGTGGGCCGGCGCGGACGAGCCGTCGGACTGGACGAAGTGCTCGGGAAACGCGTCCAGGTTGTCCGCGCTGGCGCCCCGCCAGCCGTAGATCGCCTGGCACGGGTCGCCGACGGCGCTCACCGGATGGCCCCGTCCAGCGGCGGCCGTCGCGCCGGAGAACAAGCCCTGCAGCATCAGGCGTTGGGAGACCGAGGTGTCCTGGTACTCGTCGAGCAGGACGACCCGATAGCGCTCCCGCTCGAGGCGGGACACCACCGGGGAACGGGTGGCCAGCCACGCGCCGTGGGCCATCTGCTCGCTGAAGTCGGTGACCCCGTCGGCGGCCTTGGCCGCGCGGTAGCGGGCTACCAGTTCGGCCAGCTCCTCGCGCTTGCGGGATGTGGCGAGCGTCTCGCCGACGTGGCGCCGTTGCTCGACTCCGGCCAGCCGCTCACACAACTCCCGTTCGAACTCGAGCAGTTCCTCGAGGTCGACGAGGTGGTCCCAAAGCTGCCCGTCCAGCCGCACCACGTCGCGTACGAGCGACGCCACGTCGGTGGACAGCGTCGGCAGCCGGGCCGTGCACCCTGCGATGACCCGCGCCGCCCGCTGGTAGCACGACGCGTCGGTCACCAGCCTCAGGTCCGGCTCCAGCCCGAGGCGCAGTCCATGCTCGGCGACCAGGCCGGCGGCGTACGCGTGATAGGTCGCGATCCGGGGCTCCGCACCCTCGTCGGGCCGCCGCTCGCGTGGCGGCGCCGCAGACAGCAAGCTCAGCGCCGTGCGCACCCGGGCCCCCAGCTCCGCCGCCGCCTTGTTGCTGAAGGTCAGCCCGAGCACCTGGTCAGGACCGACGAGGCCTCGCCCGACCAGCCACACCACCCGCGCGGCCATCACGGTCGTCTTGCCCGACCCGGCACCGGCAATGATCGCGCTCGGACCCAGCGGTGCGGTGATCGCCGCCAGCTGCTCCTTGGCGAAGCGCATGCCGAGCACGGCGCCCAGCTGCTCCTCGTCGTCCAGCACCGGTTCCGACTCGGCCTTGGCAGTCGGCGTCATGACGGCTGCGACTGGGCGGCGAGCAACGTCAGCCCCTCCGGCCGGGCCGGGCAGCACGCCGAGAAGTCGCAGTGACGGCACACCTCCCCCGGCGTGGCGAGGAATGCCTCGTCTCGCACGGTGCGGACGGCCAGCTCGAGCTGCGGCTCGACCGCGGCGCGGGCGGCACCGGGATCTTGGTGCTGCACCCGCGGCAGCCCGTCGCTGCCTCCCGGGGGCGCGGCGCGCAGGTGCACCAGCTCCGCACCACCCGGTTCGCCGTCCGGGCCGACCCCCGAGATCCCGCCGTGGCGCACCGCCAGCTGGTAGGTGCCGAGCTGCGGGTGGCGCTCGACCTGGGCCCGCGTCGGGACGCGGCGACCGCTCTTGAGGTCGACCACGACGACGTGGCCGGACGCGTCCAGCTCGACTCGGTCCAGGCGGCCGCGCAGCACCACCCGGTCGCCGGCGACGGGGACCTCGACCTGGAACTGTTCCTCCGCGGCGACCAGCCGCCGGCCGCGCCGGGCCCCGTGCCAGGCGACGAAGCGTCGCACGGCCGCGGCCGCCTCCTCCCGCTCCCGAACCGATATCCAGGGGGCGGGGAACGCCAGCGAATGCCACACCCGGTCCACGTGCGCGTCCAGCTCGACCGGATCGGGCGCGCAGTCGCCGCTCGCCACGCTCTCGGCCAGCGCGTGCAACAGCTTGCCGAAGCCCTGCGCCGGCGTGTGCGGCGCCTCTGCTCCCGCCTCCCGGGCGAGGAACCAGCGCAGCGGACACGACAGCAGTGCCTCGAGCCCGCTCCCGGACAGCTCGATCGGTTCGCCGGAGGGACGGACCGGGGTGGGCGAGGCCGTGACCGCCCGCACACCCCACCACGCGTCCGGATGGGCGCAGTCGAGGCCGCGATGGCCGGATGCTCCCGCAACAGCCAGCCGGGCGATGGCTCGCGCAGCTACCAGCCGCACCTGCGGGTCGTCGGTCGTCTCCGCGATGCAGCGCAGCTCGGCCAGCACCCCCCGCAACGACACCGGCCGGCTGGGGCGGCCCAGCGGCGCCTCGATGGGAACTCCCAGCTGGGACAGGAATCGCGAGGGCTGGTCGCCGTCCTCGCCTGGTCCGGCGACCGCGGTGACGACGAGACGCTCGCGCGCCCGGGTGACCGCCACGTAGAACAGCCGGCGCTCCTCCGCCAGCAGCTCCGAACCCGTCGGGGCAGCGCCCAGGCCACCGCGTTCGAGCCGTTCGGCCTCGAGGAACGACCCCCGACGGCGCAGGTCGGGCCAGCTGCCCTCCTGGACGCCGGCCACCACCACGAGCCGCCATTGCAGTCCCTTTGCCCGGTGGGCGGTGAGCAACCGCACCGCGTCACCTCGTACGCGCTGGGTCGGGAGCGGGTCGGCGGGGACCTGCTGGGCTTCGATGCCAGCGAGGAAATCCGCGAGCTGGGGCGGCGACTGCCGCTGCGCGCCCCGGGCCGCGGTGGCGAAGAGGGCGCACGCGGCATCGAGATCGCGGTGCGCCGCACGGGCGGCGTCGCCACCAGCCTGCGCCTGGGTGTGCAGCCGCCGCGGCCACGACGTCGACGACCAGATCTCCCACAACACGTCTTCGGCCGCCGCTCGTTGCTGGACAAGTCGGCGGGCTCGCCACACCAGCCGCGCCATGGGCAGGGCTCGGCGGGCGGGCGCCCCGGGCGTCGCGGCCAGTACGTCGGGGTCGGCGAACGCCGCGGCCAGCAGCTCGTCGGAGGGGCGAGGCGGCCGCTCCCCGCCGCGGGTGTCGCGCTCGCGCAGCTGACGGGCGAGGCGACGCACCGCGCCGACGTCCATCGCGCCGAGGGGCGACGTCAGCAGGGCCTCGACGAGGGTCGCGTCGGGGGGCTCGGGACGGGAGGCCGCACGGAGCGCCGAAAGCAGCACCCGCACAAGCGGCTGGAACCGCAGCGGCACCTCGTCGCCGGCCACCTCCACCGGCACGTCCGCACCCGCAAGTGCGCGGTGCAGTCGCACCACCTCAGCTCCAGAACGCACTAGTACGGCCATGTCCTGCCAGGGAATTCCGTCGGCGAGACGAGCACGGCGCAGCAGCGCCGCAACGTGCTCGGCCTCCGCCGCCGCTGACAGGAACGTCGCGACGCGAACCTGCCCGGATCCGTACGCCGGGTCGACGCAGCGCGGTCGGCGGAACGCCTCGAACGCGGCACGGTCGACACTTCCGCAGACGCCGACCTGGCCGATGACCTCGCGGGAAGCCCGCGAGATCGCCTCGCCGAAGCGTCGGGTCGAACCCAATGCGTACGTCGGCGCGGGCCGGCCGTCGGCGCACGGAAACTCGCGGGGAAACCGGAGGAGCGCCTGCGCGTCGGCGCCGCGGAACGCATAGATCGACTGATCGGGATCCCCTACCACGACCAGGTCGCGTCCTTCTCCCGCGAGCTGGCGCAGCAGCGCGACCTGGCCGGGGTCGGTGTCTTGGTACTCGTCGACGACGACCAGCCTGAGCTGCCGGTGCAGCACCCGCCGGGCCTGCGGCGAGCTCGCCACCAGCCCGGCCCGGTGCACGAGCTCGGTGTAGTCGACCGCGTTCTGCGCGTCGCACACGTCCAGGTAGTCGGCGAAGAACTGCCCTGCCGCCACCCACTCGGGTCGGCCGGCCCGCCGCCCGGCAGTCACGACGTCGCCGGGGTCCAGGCCGCGCTCTCGAGCGCGCGCGACCACCCGCTGGACCTCGGTGGCCAGCCCACGGGTGCCGAGCGCCGCCACCATGCTCACCGGCCAGTCGACGGTGCCCGCCCGGACGCTGCCGACAAGCAGGTCGGAGATGACGACGTCCTGCTCGGCCGCCGACAACAGCCGCAGCGGCGCGACGAACGCATCCGGGTCCTGGAACCGGCGCACCAGCGAGAAGCAGAACGCGTGGAACGTGGTCGCCGTCACGCCGGTGGTGGTGGCCGACAGCCGCGCCGCGATGCGCGCCCGGAGCTCTGCGGCGGCCTTCCGGCCGAAGGTCAGCACGAGGACCTCGTCGGCGCGAAGTCCGCGGCGCTGGATGCGGTCGACGACGACCTCGACCAGCGTCGTCGTCTTGCCGGTCCCGGGACCCGCCAGCACCAGCAGCGGGCCCCCGGGGTGGTCGACCACGGCCTGCTGGTCGGGGTCCAGCCGGGGCGGCTCGAGCCGGCACGGGGCTGGGTGCTGCAGGACGTAGCGGGATGTCATGCAGTGATTGCACCAGCGCCCGCCGACAGTCGCCCCGGCCCTCAGGGCTGCTGGTGCACCCGCAGCTCGGCGTCCCAGGGGCCAGGAGTTGTCCACGCGGCCCGGCCGATGTCGATGCGGAACCGACCCGCGGCCGTGCGACCGACCGGCGTCCCCTCGGCGGCGTAGCGCCGCAGCGCCTCGGCGCCGTGCGAGGGCGGCAGGCCGCCGTCGGCACGCACCACTCGCCACCACGGCACGCCGCCGCCGTACTCGGCCAGCACCCGCCCCACCCGGCGCGGACCGCTGCTGCCGACGAGAGTCGCGACGTCGCCGTACGCCAGCACCTTGCCGGCCGGGATGGCTTCCACGACGCGAAGCACCGACTCGGTGTACGCCTCGCGCTCCGAGCGGGTCACGCCGTCATTGTGCGACCTCCGCTGCTGTGGACGTACTGTGCGAGCCCCGTCCCCGCCGGCGGGCGCCTCGTCCAATGGCCCCGCGTCACTTCCAAAGGATGCGCGCCATTGGGAGCGCGGCATCGTGCTCGAGCCTCAGTAGGCGGGCTGGGACGGGTCGATCTGGTCGACCCAGGCGGACACGCCACCCGCGACGTGCACGGCGTCGGGGAACCCGGCGCCCTTGAGCACCGCCAGCACCTCCGCGGAGCGCACGCCGCTCTTGCAGTGCAGCACGACCTGCCTGTCTCGCGGCAGGGCCTTCACCGCGTCGCCGGCGAGGAACTCGCCCTTGGGGATCAGCACGGCACCGGGGATGCGGTTGATGTCGTACTCGGTGGGCTCGCGCACGTCGACCAGCATGAAGTCGCGGCTGCCCTCGTCCCGCTCCTTCAACCAGCCCGCCAGCGTCGACACCGAGATCGTCGCGTCGACCGCCGCCTCCGCGGCCCGGTCGCTGACCGCGCCGCAGAACAGCTCGTAGTCGACCAGCTCGGTCACCGTGGGGTTGTCGCCGCAGACAGCGCAAGCGGGATCTTTGCGAACGGCGAGCTTCTGCCAGCTCATCTCGAGCGCGTCATAGATCATCAGCCGTCCCAGCAGTGGCTCCCCGATGCCCGTCAGCAGCTTGAGGGCCTCGGTCACCTGGGCCGCACCGATGGAGGCACACAGCACACCGAGCACACCGCCCTCGGCGCAGGAGGGGACCATGCCCGGAGGTGGCGGCTCAGGGTACAGACAGCGGTAGCACGGGCCGTGCTCGGCCCAGAAGACGCTCAGCTGGCCGTCGAAGCGGAAGATCGAGCCCCACACGTACGGCTTCTCGAGCAGCACGCACGCGTCGTTGACCAGGTAACGGGTGGCGAAGTTGTCGGTGCCGTCGACGACGAGGTCGTACGGCGCGATCACCTCGAGGGCGTTGGAGGAGTCGAGCCGCTCGGTGTGCAGCACGACCTCGACGTACGGGTTCACCTCCGCGATCGACTCTCGAGCCGACACTGCCTTGGGCCTGCCGAGGTCGCTCTGACCGTGGATGACCTGCCGCTGCAGGTTGGACTCGTCCACGTCGTCGAAGTCGACCACGCCGATGGTCCCGACCCCGGCGGCGGCCAGGTAGAGCAGCGCCGGGCTCCCGAGCCCCCCGGCACCGATGACGAGCACCCTGGCGTTCTTCAACCGCCGCTGCCCGACCATTCCCACCTCGGGGATGATGAGGTGGCGGCTGTAGCGGCGCACCTCCGGGGCGCTCAGCGGGGCGGACGGCTCGACCAGGGCGGGCAGCGACACGACGTCTCCTTCGCGGCAGAACATGGACGATCGGTCAAAGGTCGTAACAGCCCCGGAGGCCTCGGTGTTCCGACACAGACCCGCGGGGGCGCTGGTGTCCCAGCTCGGCTGGCGAGGGGTCCGCGGCTTCCCCCGCTATGACGGCGCGCGATGATGGCAGCGATTCCCGGCGCAAGCCGGCAGACGACGAGACGAGAGACTGGTGCCGTGGAGGTCAGGATCGGCGTACGAGAAGCCCCGCGCGAGATCGTGTTCGAGTCCGAGGACGGCCGGGATGCCATCCTTGCCGCGCTGCAGGAATCGCTGCGCGAGGAGGGCCTGTTGGTGCTTTCCGATGACAAGGGGCGGACGGTGGCAGTCCCGGGCGCGCGGGTTGCCTACCTCGAGCTCGGAGAGGAAAGCACCCGGCGGGTAGGTTTCGGAGCCCGGTGAACGGGGCACATCGGACGGTGCCGTCTCACCCTCGCGCGACGGACGACGGACGACGGACGACGGACGACGGACGCCGAGCGTGACTCGGTGATGGCTTCGGCGGGGACGGCTATCATCTAAATCCACATTCCCGCACTACGCGGTGCGCGCGTGGACTGGGATAGAAGGGACACGTCATGGGATGGATCGGCACAATCATCTTCGGAGCAATCATCGGGTTGCTAGGCAAGTTCGTTGCCCCTGGTGACAAGGACAACACCCCGATTTGGCTCACGATCATCTTGGGCATAGTCGGTGCCCTGCTCGGCTACTGGATCGCCGGTCTGCTCGGTGTCGGTAACACCTCCGGCATCGACTGGATCCGGTGGATCATCTCGATCGTCGTGGCCGCGATCTTGGTGATGATCGCCTCGACGGTCATGGGTCGAAACACCGGACGCACCAGCGTCTGATCGCACCCGAGCGTCACAAACGAGGGTCCGGCGGTTGCCGGACCCTCGTTTGGCAATGGCCGCGATGACCGCGCCTCACGGCGACAGCCCCAGTGCGGACATCCGGGCGACGTGGTTCTCGGTGAGGCGGGTGAACATCCGTCCGATCGCCGCCAGGTCCAGACCCGGTCGATCGGGGCCGCCGGCCAGCAACGCACCGAGCGCCTCCCGTTCGGCCACGACGGTCTGGGCCTGGATCAGGGCTTCTCCCACGAGCCGGCGTCCCCATAGCGCGAGCCGTCCGGCGACTGCCGGCTCGGCGGCGATGACCCGCCGCACCCGGTCGACCGCGAACCCCGCGTGACCGGTGTCGTCCAGCGTCTGGAGAATCAAGGTGCGAGTGTCGGCATCCAGGTGCGCCGCGACCTCGCGATAGAAGTCGGCGGCCAGCCCGTCTCCGACGTAGGCCTTGACCAACCCCTCCGGCCAGTCGGCCGGAGCCGTGTGGGCGTGGAACCCGTCGAACGTCGCGACGAACGGTTCCATCGCCGCGAAGACGTCGACGCCGAGATCGCCCAGGCGGTCGCGCAGTCGAGTGAAGTGCCCCAGCTCGGCGCTGGCCATGGCCGCGAGGGCCGCCTTGTCGGCCAGCGTGGGCGCCAGCTTCGCGTCCTCGGCGAGCCGCTCGAACGCGGTCAGCTCACCGTAGGCAAGCGCCCCGAGCAGGTCGGTCACGCCGTGGCGATACGCTGCGTCGTCGCGGTCGTCCGCCATGGGCGGCAGCGTAGCGAGCGGCCGCGGCCGGCCGGGGGGAGCCGTCGGCCGTTAGACTGATGGAGAATCCCACCCAAAGAGGACTACGACACTGAGCACATTCTCCGAACTCGGTGTGCTGCCGGAGATCGCCGCGGCACTCGCCGACGTCGGCATCAGCGAAACCTTCCCGATCCAGGAGATGACCCTCCCGATCGCGCTGGTCGGGACCGATCTGATAGGTCAGGCCCGCACCGGCACCGGCAAGACGCTCGCCTTCGGGGTCCCGTTGCTGCAGCGCATCGTCGCGCCCCACGATCCCGACTTCGAACAGCTCGTGGCGCCGGGTCGGCCACAGGCGCTGGTCGTCGCGCCCACTCGCGAGCTCGCCCTGCAGGTCACGACGGACCTGCGGACCGCCGGAGCCAGGCGCGGCGCGCGCACGATGACGATCTACGGCGGCGTGCCGTACGAACCTCAGCTGGACGCGCTCGAGAGCGGCGTCGACGTCGTCGTCGGAACACCGGGGAGGCTGCTCGATCTGGCCGACCGTCGGACGCTGGACCTCTCGCACGTCAAGGTGCTCGTGCTCGACGAGGCCGACGAGATGCTAGACCTCGGGTTCCTCCCTGACGTCGAGCGGTTGCTAGCCAAGACCCCGGAGCTGCGCCAGACGATGCTGTTCTCCGCGACGATGCCCAACGCGATCGTGAGCCTCGCCCGCAACCACATGCGACACCCGGTGAACATCCGGGCCGAGTCGTCCTCGGAGCAGCAGACGGTCCCCGCGACCGCGCAGTTCATCTACCGGGCCCACGACCTGGACAAGCCAGAGGTGATCGCCCGCATCCTGCAGGCGGAGAACCGCGGGCGCACGATCATCTTCACCCGCACCAAGCGTGAGGCGCAGCGAGTCGCCGACGACCTGGCCGAGCGGGGATTTCCCAGCTCCCCGCTGCACGGCGACATGGCGCAGGTCGCCCGCGAGCGCGCCATGCGACGCTTCCGGGACGGCACCGTCGAGATCCTGGTCGCCACCGACGTCGCCGCTCGAGGGATCGACGTGGAAGCGGTCACGCACGTGATCAACTACCACTGCCCCGAGGACGAGAAGACCTATCTGCACCGTACCGGCCGGACCGGCCGGGCGGGTGCGTCGGGGATCGCGATCACATTCGTCGACTGGCCGGATCTGGCGCGGTGGCGGATGATCAACGACGCCCTCGACCTGCCGTTCCCGGAGCCGGTCGAGACCTATTCCACGTCGGAGGGCTTCCGGCACGACCTCGGAGTGCCGTCAGACGCCCGTGGGCGCCTGACACCGCCTTCCGCGCCGGCGGCGCCGTCGGGCTCCAGCCGGCCTTCGCAGCAACGGCCCCGGCGCACCCGGCAGCGGCAGCGGACGCGGGGAGGGCAGCCGGCGGGACCTCGACCCTCGGCGGCGAACGTGACGACAGCAGACAGCCCGCAGGCCCCGCCGGGTGGCGAGACCCGCCGCCGACGCAGCCGTCGCGGTCGCGGCGGCAACACCTGATCGGGTCCGCAGTCCATCCGCGGCGTTCGCCGCCCGCGGCCGGCTCAACCCCAGTTCAACATCCGTCGCACCGACTGAGCCAAGAGCGCGGCGACCGCGGCGGCGCAGACCGTCAGCACCGCCAGGGTCTCGACCGTCGCGCGGTCCGGGTCGATCCCGACGCTGGCGAGCAGCGGGTCGCGAAACGCGACCGCGAGCGAGGCGCCGATGCTGGCCGCTACCGCGGCGCCCACCCAGGCCGGCGCCCGGTCACCTCGCGGCGCCACCACGCGCAAGTACGAGCCGGCGGCAACCGCGAACCCGAACAGGCCGGCGGTCGACACGACGGACACGTAGAGGACCAGCGACGCCGGATAGTGCTCGAGCCAAATCTTGGCAGCGACCTCCGGCAGCGTCAGCAATGCAGCCAGCAGCGCGGCCGCGCCGACCGGTCGAGCGCGCACCCGAGCCACCACCTGCGTGTCGACCCAGGAGAGCACCGGCTCCGTGAGACTGCGGGCCGCTGGCAGCCGCCGTGCCTCGTACGCCAGCAAGGCGACCGCATCGGCAAGCCAGTCCGGTTGCGAAGCCGGCCGCGCGGCGCTGGCGATTCCGCGGCTTGTCCGGTGCAGCAGCCAACCCGCCGCCAGCGTGGCGAGGGTGAGGGCGGCCAGCGCGACCAATTGCCAGGCCGTGACGGCATTCCAGGTGCGGGCACGCGCTCGGAGGACCGTCGCGATCCACTCCGCCGCCTGGGTGGCGAGCGCCAGGCCCACCACGACCCGGCACAGCCGGAGCAGGTCGACGACTCGCCGATACGGGAGCGGCTGGAAGCGGCGGCACAGCCGCACCCGCGCAGCGCCGGCGGCGACCAGCAGCGGCAGGCCGACGAAGTCGAACGACACCAAGGCGTCGTACGGATCGTCCTGCCAGGGCTGGTGCAGATAGAGCGCGGGGGTTTCCTTTGTCACCCATGTGAACGCGCAGTAGGCCGCAGCCGCGCCCAGGGAGAGCGCGATCGCGGTCCCCGCCTGACGGCGTGCCCCGTCACCGACCCGCAGCTGCGTACCGTCCACGTCCGAATGCTCCCCCGCCGCCTCAGCCCTCACCGGCGATGAACGCCCGTACCGAGTCGGCGATCAGCTGCACCGCGATCGCCGACAACAGCAGCCCGCTGATCCGGGTCACCAAGGTCACCCCCGAGTCGCGGAGCACCCGCAAGATCACCACCGAATAGCGCATCGAGCCCCACAGCACGACGTGCACGCCCACGATGCCGGCGGCAACCGCGACCAACGTCGGCGTGTCGTCGACCCGTTCCACGAACACCATTGTTGCGACGATCGCGCCGGGGCCGGCCAGCAGCGGCGTTCCCAGCGGGACCAGGGCGACGTTGACGTCTCGGGTCTCCTGCGGCTCGCCCTCCCGACCGGTCAACAGCTCAAGCGCCACCAGCAACAACAGCAGCCCGCCGGCTCCCTGCAGCGCGGGCAGCGAGATGTGCAGGTACCGGAGCAGCTGCCGGCCGAACAGCGCGAACGACACGATGACGAGAAACGACACCGTCACCGCCTGCCAGGCCGCCCTCCGCCGGCGCACCGGTGAGACCCCGCTGGTGAGCGCCAGGAACAGCGGGATCGTGCCGGGCGGGTCCATGATCACGAACAGTGTGATGAAGACCTCGGCGAGCAGGGTCGCGTCGACGACAGCCGTCATCGGGGAACGGTCCTGACGCTCCCTACCCGGTCCATCAGGGCGTCGAACTGGTGCGGTGCGGTGGTGTTGCACCCCAACGGGTGACCGACCTTGCCGGTGCCGTGGTAGTCGCTGGCGCCGGTCGTGACCAGCCCAAGGTCGGCGGCGACGGCGCGCAGCGCGACTCGATCGGAGCTGTCGTGGTCGTTGTGGTCCACCTCCACACCGACCAGTCCGGCACCCCGGAGTTGCTCGAACGCCTCCGGGGTGAGGGCGCCCCGGCTGCCCCGGCCCCACGGGTGCGCCACCACGCTGACGCCGCCGGCCGCGCTGACCAGCCCGATCATCGCGACCAGGTCTGCGGCGTACCGGTCGACATAGGCCGGACGCCCAGGGGCGAGATAGCGGTCGAACGCCGCCTCTCGGTCGCTGACGACACCGAGCGCCACCAAGGCGTCCGCCACGTGAGGCCGGCCCGTCGCGGCCGCATCGGTGGCCACGGCGCGGACGTCGTCGACGCTGATGTCGACTCCCAGCCGCTGCAGCCGGGCGATGGTCGCGGGCAGCCGCCCGTTGCGGCCGGCCACCACGCGCTGCAGCTCGGCTCGCAACGGCTCGTTCGTGGGATCGGGTTCGTAGCCGAGCAGGTGTACGCCGGCCGAGCGGAACCGGCAGGAGATCTCCAGCCCCCGGACCAGCCGAGGTCCGCCGGCATCGGCCGCCGCCTGCGCCTCCGACCAGCCGGAGACGGTGTCGTGGTCGGTCAGCGCTACCACGTCGAGCCCCGCCGCTCGGGCACGCGCCACCAGCCCGGCCGGGCGGTCCGTGCCGTCGGAGCGGGAGGAGTGGGTGTGCAGGTCGATCAGCACCGCGCCAGGGTAACCAGCGGTGCGCTGGGCGAGATCAGCTGCGCAGCCGCGGCGACCGCACGCTCACCGGCACCAGCTCGAGCTGGCAGTGCAGCTCGTGCAGGTCCACCAGCGTCGGCATCTCCGCGAGCAGCGCTCCGGCGCTTCCCGGCCAGGCGATCACCCACAACCACCGGCCCGACGCCTCCCCGACGAAGGCGTCGCGTTCGGTGTCGGCACCCACCCACCACAACGGGGTCGCGTGCCCGGCAACGTGAACCTTGGTGGTCGGCGGGGACCCGCTGATCTCGCGCCCCACGTCGAGGGTGGGCAGGCCGGCGTAACGGGCTCCGAGCCCGACGCCGGGCTCCTCGCAGACGATCACCACGTCGGCCACACCGCCGACCGGGTCCGGGGCGGCACAGGCCAAGGCAGTGGCCTGCACGTCGGGGTCACCGGCGCGGACCACTCCAGCCACCGACCAGGGCGTCGGCATCGGCCACGGCAGCCAGGTGGGAACAGAAGCCGCCTCGAGGTGGTCCCGGAGCGACTCGGCGCTCGGTTCGTCGACCGGCCAGAGGGCCGCGACCGGGCCATGGGTGCTGCACCACCAGGACGCGTCGGCAAGCTGAAGCACCGGTTGCCCGCAGCGGGGGCACTGGCACGTCTCGGTCATGCCGGGAAACGGTGGCGCGCATCCGAGCGGCGGTCAAGACGGCTCAGCCGTTCCAGCGCGCGATGACCGGCGTCTCGCGTTCGTAGCCCAACACCGAGACGGTCGCGGTGTCGAGCAGGTAGCTGCGGCCTCCGCTCACGGGCTGGCCGAGCCACCGGGCCGCCAGCGCGCGCAGGCTGTGCCCGTGCCCGAACACCAGCACCCGGCCCGAGACGGCGTGCACCTTGGCGATCACCCGGTCCAGTCGGAGGCCGACCTGTTCGGCGCTCTCCCCGCCGGGAACCGGATCCGTCCACACGGTCCAGCCGGGCACCGACTCGCGGATCTGCGGTGTGCTGATGCCCTCGTAGTCGCCGTAGTCCCACTCCGCGAGGTCGCCCTCGACGTGCGCGTCGGGGTAGCCGGCGATGCGGGCGGTGTCGCGGCTGCGAGCGAGCGGGCTGGTGAGCACGAGGTCGAAGGGCTCGCCGTGCAGCCGCTCCCCGATCTCGCGCGCCGCCGCCTCCCCGGCCGGGGTCAGCGGCACGTCGGTGCGGCCGGTGTGCCTGCCGTCTCGGCTCCACTCGGTCTCGCCGTGGCGGACCGCCCACACCTCGACCTCGCTCACGAGTCCCCCGCCGCATCCACTGGGGTGGGACGGCTCGGCTGCTCCCCACCGCGGGCGTCAAGGTAGGACTGCTTGGGCACCATGACCTTGCGCCGGAACACGCAGACCACGGTGCCGTCCTGGTTGTAGCCCCTGGTCTCGACGTGGACCACCCCCCGGTCCGGCTTGGAGCGGCTCTCGGCCTTGGCGAGCACCGTGGTCTCCCCGTAGATCGTGTCGCCGTGGTACGTGGGCGCGACGTGACGCAGCGACTCGACCTCGAGGTTGGCGATGGCCTTGCCCGAGACGTCCGGGACGCTCATGCCCAGCAGCAGCGAGTAGACGTAGTTGCCGACCACGACGTTGCGACGAAACTGCGTGGACTCGCGGGCGTAGTGGGCGTCGAGGTGCAGCGGGTGGTGGTTCATGGTCAGCAGGCAGAACAGGTGGTCGTCGTACTCGGTGACGGTCTTGCCGGGCCAGTGCCGGTAGGTCGCCCCGACCTCGAACTCCTCGTACGTGCGGCCGAACTGCATCTGCGCTCCTCGTTCCCGACCCGGTCGGCCACATCCTGCCTCACTCCCAGACGGTGGGGATCCCGTGGGGAGCCGCGCTGCCCAGCACCCGGCGGAAGCCGCCGGGCCAGGTCTGCAGGGTCACGAGGAAGTCGTGCTCGGCGTCGGGGGTGCGGCGGGCCGGTTCGAGGCAGAGGTGCGCCAGCGGGGAGGCGGCGGTCGCGGAGCTCGCCAGCGCGGCCAGCCGTCGCCGGACCTCCGACCGGTCCGGCTCGGACAGGTACTGCCACATCACCGAGTGCCACAGCACCGTCCAGCGGCCGGGCGACAGCGCCAGCTCGCCCACGGCGCTGACCGCGTCGCGGCGCTCGAGCCGGGCCGGCACCCGCCGGGCCACCTCGATCGCGGCCTCCAGCCGCCGGAACCGCTCCAACTGGTCGGGCCACACGTACGACAACAGCCGCAGCCGGCCATCGTCGGTCAGCGGGTCGGCCGGGGCGATGTCCGTGCCGGCGCGTTCGACCACGCGCAGGTCCGAGTCCGGCGGCGAGATGCCGGACCAGGCGCCGCTGAGGCGGACCGGGCTGTCCCGCGGCCCCCACGGCGCCGAGCCGCCGGCGACGGAGTACCAGAAGTGGTCCGCGCGCAGGTTCAGCCCGCCGCTGGTGCCGATCTCGTGCAGCGCGACCGGCAGCTCTCGCTCCGCCACGACGTGCAGCAGCCCTCCGAGCAGCGCCGCCGCCCGGCCCACCTCGTTGGTCTGGGGCGGCGAGTCCAACGACGGGCGGAGCTGCCCAGCCTGCTCCCGCAGCAGCGCCCGCAGCGCCGCCCACGCGGCGTCGGGGTCAGCGGTGCCGCCGGCGGTCGGGAAGTAAGCCGCCAGCCGCGGGGCGGCGCCGCTCAGCACCAGCCGGTGCACCCCGCCCATGAGCCGCAGCGCGGTGGCCGCCGGGCCGGGGTCGTCCTCGTGACCGGCCAGCACGCGGGCCGTCGGCCCGCCGGCGAGGAGGTCGTCGGCGCAGCGCTCGATCAACGCGGCGTACAGCGGCGAGCCCAAGCGCGAGCAGGCCTCCGCCTGCTGCCGGAAGGTGGCCGCCAGGTGGTCGGCGCTCACCCCTGCAGAGACAACCTGGCCAGCTGGGTTCGGGCCTCCTCGGCGTGGGTGTGCTTGCACAGCACGTCGTACGAGGTGGCGACCACGCTGCTGGTGGAGGTGAAGTCGCGGCGACCACCGGTGAGGGCGTAGCCGATCAGGCCGAAGACCGCGCCGAACACCGCCCCGGCGATGACCGTCAGCAAGATCAGGGCGAGCGAGCTGCGGGTGGGCGCGGCGAACAAGGTGAGCACCACGCCGATGAACAGGCCCCACCAGGCCCCTCCGGCGGCCCCGGTGGCGGCGGCCCTGCCCTGGTTGAGCCGGCCGGTCACCCGTTCGACCATCCGCAGCCCGTTGCCGACGATCGTGACGTTCTCGACCGGGAACTTGTTGTCCGACAGGTAGTCCACGGCGCGCTGCGCCTGCTCGTAGGTGTCGTAGGTCCCCACGGTCATGCCCGTGGGGGGCGTGGGCATCTTCAGCGGCATCGGCTCCTCCTCGACGGCAACGTCCCGCTGTGGCGGCTCGCGGCGTTCGGGCCCGGCGTGCTCGGACCTCGCCTACGATTCGTCCATGATCGCACCGAACGCTGCGACCGGTCGCCGCCTCCTCACCGGTGCCGCAGGCGTGGGTCTGGCGCTGGTGTTGGCGGCATGCGGTTCCAACGCCTCCGACCTGGCGAGCAACGCCTCGTCGACGCCCCCGTCGTCGACGGCCACGCCAACGCCAACGCCGAGCGACACCGCCTCGGCGACCGACTCCCCACCCTCCCCCACCGACCCCACCGAGTCGAGCTCGGCCCCGGCGGGTGACACGATCAACGGGCAGGGCTACACGTACGCGATCCCGGACGGCTGGGAGGACGTGTCGAACGAGGGATCGGCCAGCCAGGCCGACAGCGCGGTGCGGGTGAAGGACTCAGGCGGCGGCTTCGGCACCAACGTCAACGTCATCGCCACACCGGCGCAAGGCGTCGGCGACATCGAGTCGCTGCGCGACACCTTCGCCCAGCAGATCCAAAGGCTCGTCGACAGCAAGGTGCAGCGGATCGACGACACCACCGTAGACGGCGAGCAGGCGATCGGCCAGACGGCCACCAAGAAGCAGAGCGGCGAGACGCTGGTGTTCACGCAGTACTTCACCGCGCACAACGACACCGTCTATGCGGTGACGCTGACCGCACCGCAGGCCGACGCCGCAAACGGCAAGCAGGCGCTGGACTCGATCCTCACGTCCTGGTCCTGGACCTGACGCTCTAGTTCAGCGCAGCCGGTAGTCCTCGAGCAGTCGGCGGCCGATGATCATCCGTTGGATGTCCGCCGTGCCCTCGCCGATCAGCAGCATCGGCGCTTCCCGGTAGAGCCGTTCGATCTCGTACTCCTTGGAGAAGCCGTAGCCGCCGTGGATGCGGAACGAGGCCTCCACTACCTGTGAGCAGTACTCGCTGGCGAGGTACTTGGCCATCCCGGCCTCGAGGTCGTTGCGCTCACCCCGGTCCTTCTTCCGCGCCGCCTGCACCATCAGGTGGTGCGCCGCCTCGATCTTCGTCGCCATCTCGGCGAGCCGGAACAACACCGCCTGGTGGTCGGCGATCCGCTTGCCGAACGTCTCCCGCTGCTGGGCGTAGTCGATCGCCAGCTCGAACGCTCGCAGCGCCACCCCAGCGCCGCGAGCGGCGACGTTGACCCGACCGACCTCGACGCCGTCCATCATCTGGTAGAAGCCCTGGCCGGGCTGCTCGCCGAGCACCTGCCCCGCCGGCACCTCGTGCTGGTCGAAGACCAGCTCGGTGGTGTCGACGCCCTTGTAGCCCATCTTCTCGATCTTCCCGGGGACGGTGAGCCCGGGAGCCACCTCACCGAAGCCCGGCTCCTTGTCGACCAGGAACGTCGTCATGTTGCGGTAGACGGAGTCCGCACCCTCGTCGGTCTTCACCAGCACCGCGACCAGGTTGGCCGAGCCGCCGTTGGTCAGCCACATCTTCTGCCCGCTGATCGCGTACGCATCGTCTCCGCGGCGAACGGCCTTGGTCGTGATCGCGCTCACATCCGAGCCACATCCCGGCTCGGACATCGAGAACGCGGCGCGCACCTCGCCCTCGGCCATGCGTGGCAGGTAGCGCTGCTGCTGGTCCTTCGTGCCGTGGTGCATCAGCATCCAGGCCACGATGAAGTGGGTGTTGATGACACCCGACACGCTCATCCAGCCGCGGGCGATCTCCTCGGCGACCAGCGCGTACGTCAGCAGCGACTCGCCGAGGCCGCCGTACTCCTCGGGGATGACCAGGCCGAAGATCCCGAGCGCGCGAAGCCCTTCGACGATCTCGGTGGGGTACTCGTCGCGGTGCTCCAGCTCGGTCGCGACCGGCAGGATCTCGTTGTCGACGAAGCTGCGTACCGTCTTGAGGATCTCCTGCTGGACGTCGCTCAACCCCTCGGTGGTGGCGAGGCGACCCATGTGTGCTCCGTTTCGGTGCCGGGTGACCGGGTGGCGGGCAAGCCCCGCGCACAGCATTATCGTGGCGCATGGCAGGACGTGCGGAGCCGCGGCGGCGTTCGGGCGAGCCGGTGATCTTCTTGCACATCGGGCCGATGAAGAGTGGCACGAGCTACCTGCAGCACCTGATGGCGGAGAACCGCCGGCAGCTGGGGGCCGACGGCATCTTCTTTCCCCCCCGCGAGGAAACTGTCGATGCCGTCGTGGACGTGATGCGGGCCGCGGTCCCGAAGCAGCTGAAGACAGGCCCCTGGCCGGCGTTGCGCGAGAGGGTGCACGGATTCGGCGGGCGGGCATCGGTGGTATCCATGGAGTTCCTCAGCTTCGCCCGCACGCCTCGAGCCAAGGCGATCCTCGGTGCGCTAGAGCCGGCGAGAGTCCATGTCGTGCTGGGGGTGCGCGACGCCGCTGCCGTGCTGCCGTCCGCATGGGGCACTGCCGCCGGCAGTCGAAACACCGCGTCCTGGCGGGAGTACGTCGAGCCGGTGTCGTGGGAGCCTCGCCGGCGCGAGGAGCGGTGGCGTCGGACCATGCGCGCCTTGAACATTCCACGAATGCTCAACGCCTGGGGCAGTCAGGTACCGCCCAGGAGGTTGCACGTGGTCGTGGTGCCTCCCGCCAACGCTCCCCCCGACGTGCTATGGAAACGGTTCGCGGCGGTCATCGGCGTGGACGCCGCCGCGTACCGGCCGCCGACGGGGCGGCGCAACGAGTCGTTGGGGTACGCCGCGACCGACCTGCTGCGCCGCATGAACCCCCTCGTGCACGAGGTCGCGCCGGAGGCCTATCGGGCCACGATGAACCCCCTGAGGCATCACGTGCTGAGCCGCCGCACGGATGAGTCCGAAGTGCCGATGACCGCGGAGCTGGCCGATTGGGCGGTGAGCTGGAACCGCAGCACGGTCCAGGCGGTCAAGCGGTATCGCGCCCGCGTGTATGGGGACCTCGACGAACTGCTGGAGACCCCGGCTGCTTCGACGGACCGCGAGATCCAGCCGCCCAACGATGATGCGCTCTTGGCGGCTGCCGCCGACGCGCTCACCGGCCTGCGGCAACTGGCCGACCTGCGTTCCCGGCAACTGTCGGAGAACCTTATTTCCGTCGGGGACGACGCGAGCCGCAGCCACCTTGCGCTGTGGGCCGAAAGGCCCGAGCCCGTCACCTCGGCCGTCGCGGATGTCGCCGCCGCCTTCTGTGCGGCCGCCCGGCTATCTCCGTCGGGTGTCGGCGTCACCCAGCGGACGCCCTCACCGTAAGCTTCGCCGTTTCGTCAGTTCGTCGAACAGTGACTCCCATTGGGATGCCACGGCGCCCACCTGGTAGCGCCCAGCGTCGGACCGGGCGTTTGCGCCCCACCGGGCCCGCGCCTCGTCGTCCTCGATGGCCCTGAGCAGCGCCTGCGTGAAGGCGTCGATGTCGCCGTCGGGAACGAGGAGGCCGTTGCGCTCGTTCACGATGATCTCGGCCGGCCCGCGCGGACAGTCAAAACTGACCAGCGGCAGCCCGCAACTCATCGCCTCCACGAGAACCATGGGAAAACCCTCGGATAGGGACGTCATCGCGAAGACCGAGGCACCGGACAGGACCGTGCCGAAGTCCTTGTTGTATCCCTTGAGCTCCACGGTGGCACCGAGACCGAGGTCACGGATCAGGCGCCGGAGCGCCGCTCCCTCGGGGCCGGCGCCGTAGATATGCAGGCGCCAGTCCGGGTGCCGGCCCTGGATTGGCCGGAACGCCTCGATCAGCCGGCTGAAACCCTTTTCCGCTGCCAGCCGCCCACCACTCACCACGATTCTGCCGTCGAGCGCCGAGGGCTGCTGAGCCACCGGCCAGGGCGAGGCGTTCGGGATCGCCGCTACCATCGTGTCGGCACCGGCGAGCTTAGCGGAGAAGTCCCGCCGATCGGCCTCAGTGAGCACGACGTACCCATCCATCTCGGCGACGGTGCGCCGCAGGATCGGGCCCCGCTCAAGGTCGGCATCGCGCAGCTCATAGTTCGAGTGTTCCTGCGCGATGCTGAGGACGTGCCGCGGTGCCCATCTGGCCGCGGCGGCGTGCAGGCTCGGCCGGGTCGAGATGAGAACGCCGGGCCGCAGAGACCGCAGCTTGCGCCAGAGCAGCCAGTCGGTCAGAGCCGAGAAGCCGATCTCCTCCTCCAGCTCAGCGGGATAGCACCGGCTCGGACGCCGGTCCAGCCACCATCTCCACCGCCCCCGCTGCGGCGCGTCCCGGGCGCGTGCCCAGTTGCGACGCCGGCCCGGCTCCGCTGGCTGCCGCAGATCCTCCAGGTAGCTGATCGTGACTCGCGGATCGACTGTGTACGCCGGGGTGTCCTTACGCCGATAGAGGGCGACGATCTCCACCTCGTGGCGCTTGACGAGCTCGTTGGCTAGCGTCACCACGGTCCGGGCGACGCCCCCGACACCTTCCACCCGGAACATCAAAAGGTAGATCCGCCGGGCGGACACGTCGATGCCACTCCGGGCCGACCGCCGGATGACCTCGCGGGCCCGGCGCGCGACCACCGGGATGCCCCCCCTGACCGTTCGTGAGCCCCAGGCCGACACGGCTTGGGCCGCCGGAGCCACGCGCCGGTCCGGCTGGAGGTCGGGCCTGTGTCGTTCGGCCGCGGCGGCGTGCTCCTCGACGCGCTCGGCACGCAGCGTCTCGTCGCGGACACGACGCAGCAGCGCCGCGGTGAGGCGTGCAGCCACCTGCAGCTGATCCTCGGCCGATACGTCCTCAGGAAGGACCGCTCCCTCAGCACGCGGTTCTGGGGACAGGTCGTCGGGGTCGCCGACGACCTGGTACCCCCCCTCCACCAACGCGCCCACGACGGACGCGGAGCGTTCGGCTAACGCCGCATGGTGTTCCGGCCGCAATGCGATCCGGCGTCCGCCGTACGGCACCAGCAGCTCATGCCCCAGGTACCGGCGCAGCCAGCGGTAGGAGTCCCTCCAGTCCGAGGTGTCAGCGTCCACGGCCGCCCGCAGTGCCGGACCGAAACGCTGAAGGAACCGGGCCGACTCAGCACCCAGCGACTCGTTGGCGTGGGCCTCGCCGATGTCGTAGGCATCGGCGTCGAGTCCACACACCGCCGCGAACCGGCGCCAGAGTACGTCGGGCGGCGTTCCCCTCGGCGGCACTGCGATCACGTGCCCCCGCGCCGGCGACAGGTCGCCGGCCCAACGGGACAAGACCGCGGCAGGATCCAACGCTGACCAGCTCCACCGCTCGCCGTCGCGGTCCAGGCCCACCATGAAGTCGGAGAACGAGTGGCCCCTGCCCAGCTTCAGCATCTCCTGCCACGCCGCGGGCACCAGCGCCGTGAACGGCCGCGCGGTCACGACGACGTCCACCTCGGCGGGGCCCAACGCCTGCACGGCGAGCCTGGCCTGCTCGGCGGACGCAAGCACGAACCACTCGTTGCTGATGACCACCGTTCCAGGCCATTCCCGAGCCCGTGAAGTCATGCGCTGCCAGACGTTGGCTGCGACCGACCCGCCCTCCGCACGCACCGCCAAGGCGGCGAGGTTGAACCCGAAAAGGCGCCGGCCCGGCACCAGGACGCCGTTCGAGGCGAGCCGGTCGCGGTTGGACCACAGTACCGTTTGCAAGAACGTGGTCCCGCACTTGGGAATGCCGACATGCAGCAGCACTCTTTCAGCCACGCCCAAACCCCAGCCCAGGCAGGCACCCAGCGCGTCTTGTGTCCTCCATGGGTCAGCGCGCAGGCAGGGAAGCGTCGCGAATGTCCGGCGGCGCCGAGACGGCGCCGGGGTTAGCGGCCGGGTCGTCAACCGAGGCGCGGTGCCGCTGCCTCAGTCGGCGTCCCTTCTTCTTGGTCGACCGCTGAGCCGCTTGAATTGAGGAGTGCGCAATCGCCTCTGACTCCGAGTAGAGGCACCGGTAGGTGTCCCGCAGCTGATCCAGCGCCCGTTCGGAACCCTTGTCACGACTCCCCAGCTCCGCCAGCCGGCCCATCTCCTGCCACACGTCTTGAGCCAGGTCCTTGAGCCGCTGCGGCGCCTCCACCTGGTCCCAGTCGGCCCGGACGCGGTGCAGGTTCGGGTCCACGAAGTCATCGACTCGGGCGGCCGCCTCGGGGCTCGTGCCATGGCGAATCGACAGGTCCAACTGCTCGGCCGCTCGACCCAGCGCGGCGCGCCAGTCCCCAACCAGATCCACATAACGAAGCAACGTACGCGGACAGGCTCGCGATGCGCACTCGATTCCGAGGGTGAGGTTGATCCAGTTGGCGGTCCTGTTGATGCTCGGTGACGACGCCGACCCGCCGACCTCTTCCTCATGCTGCCTGCTGCCGTAGTACGTCTGCTTGCTGCCGACGACCTCGGCCGGGTGGCGCAGCATCAGCAGGGCGGAAGGGACAACACCTGCTTCGTCCGCCGCCCGCAGCCACATCGGCAGGAACCAACTGCTGCGCGGATCCTTGACCACCAGCTCCAGCGCCCGCGCGCATTCGCGGGCGAGCCAGTGCCGCAGCTCCTCCTGTGTCGCCGGCTGCGCGCCAGCCTGCCCCGCCAGCGCAAATGCGTGCGGGCGAGCATCGGCCTGGCGCACGTTCGCCTCGGAGAGCAGCCGCCGCTGAAACTGGACGACCCAAACCGGCTCGAAATGGCCGCGAGGGTTGCTCCTCGTCGCCGGCACCTCAGGCTGGGGCAAATAAAGCCCCAGGTGCTTCAGCGCACCGGCCGCGGTGCTGGTCCCGCTTCGTCCCGGCCCGGCAACCATCACCAACCGACCACGGGATGGGGCGGCGGGTTCCGTCATAGGCGTCCTTCGCGCGAGTCGGCGGGGCTGTGTGAGCGCTCAGTGTAGCGACCAGGAACACCAGGGCAGCGGCTCGAACCGTGGGTCAGGCGGGCGGATCCCATCGGTCCTGTCGCTGCATGCCGGCGGCCCGTCCCTTGGCCGCGACCACCAGGGCCATCTTGCGGGAGGCCTCGTCGATCATCTGGTCGCCGAGCATCGCCGAGCCCGTCTTGCCCCCGGCCTCGGAGGTGTGCCACTCGTACGCGTCGAGGATGTTCTCGGCGTGGTCGTAGTCGTCCTGCCGCGGTGAGTAGACCTCGTTCGCGGCGGCCACCTGGTCGGGGTGGAGCACCCACTTGCCGTCGAAGCCGAGCGCCGCGGAACGGTTCGCGACCCGGCGGAAGCCGTCGAGGTCCCGGATCTGCAGGTACGGCCCGTCGATCGCCTGCTTGTCGTACGCGCGAGCCGCCATCAAGATCCGCATCAAGATGTAGTGGTAGGCGTCGCCCACGTCATAGCCGGGGGGCTGCTCGCCCACGACCAGCGACTTCATGTTGATGCTCGCCATGAAGTCCGCCGGGCCGAAGATGATCGTCTCGACCCGGGGGCTCGCGATCGCGATCGCGTCGACGTTGATCAGGCCGCGGGCGTTCTCGATCTGCGCCTCGATGGCGATCCGGCCGACCTCGAAGCCCATCGTCTTCTCGATCTGGGTGAGCAGCGCGTCGAGCGCGGCCACGTGGGCGGCGCTCTGCACCTTGGGCAGCATGATCGCGTCGAGGTCGGCGCCCGCCCCTTCGACGACCTCGATGACGTCGCGGTACGTCCACTGCGTCGTCCAGTCGTTGACGCGTACGACACGGAGCTTGTCGCCCCAGCCGCCCTCGGTCAGCGCGGCGACGACGTTCTTGCGGGCGTCCGGCTTCGCCAGCGGGGCGACCGCATCCTCGAGGTCGAGGAACACCTGGTCGGCGGCGAGCCCCTTGGCCTTCTCGAGGAAACGGGGGTTCGAGCCGGGCACCGCCAGGCATGACCGGCGTGGCCTCGAGGTGGTGGTCACCGCTCCCCTTCCGCTGGTGCGACGCCGTGAGCCTACCGGCGCACTGATCCGGCCCCCGTGCCGCCGCCGCCACGCCCGCCGGCGGACATTCCCGGTTTTGCGCGCAACGGGTTGGCCGGGCACCGCCGGCCAACCACAAGTGCGCAAAACCGGAGTCACGAGGCTAGTCCGCGGGTGCTTCGACGGCCGGCGGCGGCGCCCGTACGATCACGGCCGCCAGCCCGGCGAGGACCAGCGCGAGGCCCGCGTACACCCCCACGGGCGGCGCCTGCCGCAAGAACACCGCCGCCAGCAGGGCCGCGCCCGGCACCTCGAGCAGCAGGACCAGAGACACCACCGTGGGGCTCATCACCGCAAGCAGGTGGTTGAAGACCGAGTGCCCGAGCAGCTGCGCCGCGACGGTGACGCCCACCAGCCCCAGCCAGGTCGCGCCCCCGTACCCCCACAGCGCCGACCCGGTGGCCCGGCAGGCGACGAGCAGCAGGCCGGCGCAGCTGCCGTAGCACAAGGTGGTGTACGTCGTCGTCGACATCGACCGGCGCACGACGCCGCCGATCACCGTGTACGCGGCGCCGAAGAGCCCGCCGGCGAGCGCCAGCAGGTCACCGGTCAGCGCCCGACCGGACATGGTGACGTCGACCCCCGAAACCACCAGCACGCCAGCGAACGAAACCACCAGGCCGAGCAGCACGTTGGACGACGTTGGTGTTCCCCGGAGGCGGCCGAGCAGCACCACCCAGCCCACCTGGGTGCACACCAGCGCGGTCGCCGAGGCCACCGAGGTCAGCTTGAGCGCCGACACCCAGGTGGCGAAGTGTGCCGACAGCATCAGTCCGGCCAGCGCGGTGACTCCGAGCTGGCGGACCGACAGCCCTGCCACCTCCGAACGCCTCGTGGCCGCTGCGAGCGGCACCAACGTCCCGGTCGCGAGCGCGTTGCGCCAGAACGCGATCGCCAGGGCCGGGGCCGCGATGCTCGCCATCAGCGGACCGGACGCGGAGACGCCGAGCACACCGACCGCCGCTAGCAGGATGTCCACGCCGGTCATCCTCGGTCACGGTCGGCGCCGGCTACTCGTGGCGTACCCAGATGTTCGGTTCGACGTAGCTGCCCTGGTCGGAGGTTCTGTCGATGTGGAGAGTGCTTAGCCCGTCGGGGATGACGTACGTCCCGGAGTCCGGGAAGACCATCTCCGTCCAGGCCTCCCACTCGGCCACCGCACCGGTCATCGTCTGGGACTCCGGAGCCGTGCCGATTATCCGGGCGCCCAGGCGCCAGTGGGTTCGGACCCACGGGTCGAGCGGGGCGCCGTCGGTGCGCGTCCACGCGGCGAACCGCTCGATCGAAGCCAACGGATATCTCGCCTTCAGCGTGGGGCGCACCGGGGCGATGACCCGCGACAGCCCCTGTTCGCGAGCCAGGTCGCGCATCGCGGTGAGCAACCGCCCGGCGAGGCCTGCTCCGCGCCGGTCGGGGCGAACCTGGGCGGCCATCACGACCAGGGTGTCGGGCGGTTCGCTGGCTTGGTGCCCGATGAGCGCCCACCTCAGAGAGTCGGTATAGCCGTCCGGGAGATGCTCGGCTCGACCGTCCCAGCTGATCGGTACGGCCCAGCCGGAGGCGACGATCTCGTCAGCTGCCAGCAGCGCCAGCTCGAGGTCGGCGAAGAGGTGGCGAACTCGGCCGAGGTATCGCTTGGCTCCTTGGTCGGCGCTGATGAAGGCCGGCCACCCGTCCGCGAAGAGCTTGGCCATCTGGTCATCCGGCCGGGGCCGCGCTCGCATCCGCTCCACGACTACGGGCATGCCCGGTGTCTATCAGGGGGAGCAGAGAAACATTCTTTGTGCACAGGGACTGCCGTGGGCGTAGGGAGTGTCGCTGGAGCCTGATCTAATGAACACATGTTCGAGAAGGCGAGCGATCTGCTCGGTGCGGTCGTCGGCTGCGACGGTGGCCCGGGACCGGGCACCGGATCGCTGCCGTCGTCGGCGCTGAGCACCGCCCAGCTGGTGGACCGGATAGCGGCCACCGAACGGCTGATCGACGCGCTGCATGCCGAGCAGGCCCGCGACCTGGCGGCGTTCGCCGACAAGCGGTTCGCCGAGGACAAGGCCAGCGGCATCGAGGGGCGGCTGCAGGGGCGCACCATCGGCACCGAGATCGGTCTCGCGCTCGGTGTGGCCGGGCTCACCGCCGCCGGTCGGGTCGAGCGGGCAACCGCCGCGGTCGAGTGCCACCCGCAGCTGCTCGAGCTGTGCGGGTCGGGGCGAGTGGCGTGGGCGGGACTGAGCCGGGTGGTCAAGCAGACCGCCGTGCTGGCACCCGACCTGCGCCGGGTCGTCGACGCCCAGCTCGCCGCCGACGCCACCACCGACCGGCTCACCCCCGCCAACCTCGAACGCGCCGCGATCCGGCGCACCCTTGCCGCCGACCCCCAGGCCGCCGCCAACCGGGCGGCTGCCGCCCGCGCGGACCGTCACATCCGGCTCAGCGACCCCGCCGACGGCACCGCGGCGATCATCGCCCGGCTACCGGCCGAACAAGCACTCGCAGTCCACACCAGCCTCGACACCCGGGCCCGCGCGCTCCGCGCCGACGGCGACGAACGCACCCTGCCGGACCTGATGTGCGACCTGCTCGTCGAAGACGTCACCGGGCACCGGCTGGCGCCCGAGGGGTCCGGGCTGCCACCACCGGCGCCCGACCAGTCCCCACCCCGCCACCACCCCGACCCCGAACCCGACGACGTCGGCGTTCCCGAGCCCTACCAGCACGATCACGCCTCGCTCCCCGACGTCACGCGCCCGCGGTCGCGCCGGTTACCGCTGCGGGTCGAGGTGCAGATCGTGATGTCCGCGGCCACCCTGCTCGGCCTCGACGACGAACCCGCCCTGCTCCGCGGATACGGCGCCATCCCCATCAGCGTCGCCCAAGAGATCGCCGACAACGCCGACCACACCGCCCTGCGCGGGCTGTTCTGCGACCCCACCGACGGGCGACTGGTCGCCATGGACGCCAAGACCCGCTTCTACGCCGGCCCGCTGCGCCAGTTCAGCACCCTCCGCGACCAACGCTGCCGGCTCACCGACGCCCGCATCGTCGACATCGACCACGTCGAAGAAGCCCAGCACGGCGGCCCCACCACCGCCCGCAACGCCCAACCACTCGGCAAGAACGCCCACGTCGTCAAGGACCACCCCGGTGTCCGCGTGAACACCGCCGCCCAGAACCACATTGGGAACGGCCTCGACCACCTCCGCCGGCACGCCCCCACCCTCACCTGGACCATGCCCACCGGCCACACCTACCTGATGCGACCACCACCCGCCCTCGACTGGGGCAGCCGCCCGACGCCGTCACCCGCCCCCGAACCGCCCCAGCCCGTGCTCCTCCCCCCATCACCGGCACCACTCCCCACCGACCAGCGGCGACGGAGCCGGCAGCGCGCCATCCGCACCGAACAACGCCGCGACCTCCGCCGGGCCCAACGTCAAGCGCTGCGCCTCGAACGCCGCGAGCAGCGCATCGACCGGTCGCTCGAACGTCAGCAGGCGGCCGCGAGCCGCCAGGAGGCGCTCCTCAGTGATCAGCGGCGGCGCTCGCGACGTTGAGCCGGCACTCGCAACGAGCCGGCCGCGACCGGCACCACCGCGCCCCGCACCCGAGCCTCGACGGCCACCCCGCCTCGCGCGACGACCCGACCGTCCAGCACCGAGGGTCGCCCCAGGTGCCCCCCCTGCTCGATCCGGTAGGCGGTTTCCCCGTCCGCCGCGGCCACGCCCTCCGCGACCAGCACCAGGCCGAAAGCGGCGGCTGCCGAACCGGTCGCCGGGTCCTCCGGCACCCCCACCTCCGGGCAGAACACCCGCGACGACACCTGCACGACCTCGCCTCCGCGCCGGGTCGCATAGACACAGATGCCGCCGACCGGGTCGTCGCACTCGTACACCGGTGACCAGTCCGGCGGCAGCACCCGCGCTCGCGCCAACACCTCGGGCGGCACCGGCAGGAACGCCCAGCCCAGGCCGCAGCTGGCGACGCGGACGTCACCGACGCCGTTCCCGGTGCCCAGGCCGACCGCGTCCAGCGTCTGCCGTGGGTCCAGCGGCGGGGACACCGACCGGGCTGGGGCGCGCAGCTCGGCGCCCCCGGAGCCGACCTCCACCTCGATCGGTCCGGCGCCGCAGTGCTGGACGAGCGGCCCCGGGCCGACGTCGCCGCGGCTATGCAGCACCCACGCCGTTCCGAGCGTGGGATGCCCGGCGAACGGCAGCTCCGCACTCGGCGTGAAGATCCGCACCCGGTAGCTGGAGTCGTCGAGCGGCACCGGGAAGGCTGTCTCCGACAGGTTGAACTCGTTCGCGATGGCCTGCAGCTGCTCGGTGTCCAACCCGTCGCTGCCGTGCACGACCGCAAGCGGGTTCCCGGCGTACGGCCGCGGGGCGAAGACGTCGACCACGTCGTAGTCCAACCGTGTCGGGGCGTTCATCCCCGCAGGCTAGCCGCCGCGCACCGCTACCCTGTGAGCCTGTGACCAGCGCACCGAACCGGGTCTTTGTGGCGCGCCTGGCAGGGCTCCCGGTCTTTGACCCGGTGGGCGACCAGGTGGGCAAGGTGCGTGACGTCGTCGTGTTGTTGCGCCAGTCCGAGCAGCCGCGGGTGCTGGGGCTGGTGGTCGAGGTGCTGGGCCGGCGACGGGTGTTCGTCCCGATGACCCGGGTCACCTCGGTGGAGGCGGGTCACGTCATCACCACCGGCGTCGTCAATGTACGCCGCTTCGAGCAGCGCGCCACCGAGACGCTCGCCCTCGGCGAGCTGCTGGACCGGACCGTACGGCTGCGCGACAGCGGGGTCGAGGGTGTGGTCTACGACATCGCGATGGAGGAGGGCCGCAACCGCGAATGGTACTTGTCCAAGGTGGCTGTGAGGGAAGGCTCCAAACGGATGCGGCGCCGTGGGCAGAGCCACGTCGTCGACTGGCGCGACGTCATCGGCCTGACCGTCGAGACCGAGCGGCAGGGCGCCTCGAACCTGCTGGCCACGCTGGACTCCATGCGCCCGGTGGACCTGGCGAACGCGCTGCGGGACCTGTCCCCGAAGCGCCGCGGTGAGATCGCGGCCGCGCTCGGCGACGAACGGCTCGCGGACGTCCTCGAGGAGCTTCCGGAGGAGGACCAGGTCGAGATCTTGAGTCGCCTCGACACCGAGCGGGCAGCCGACGTCCTCGACGAGATGTCACCCGACGACGCGGCCGACCTGATCGCGGAGCTGCCCGCGGACGCCGCCGAACACCTGCTCGCGCTGATGGAACCCGAGGAGGCCCGCGACGTGCGCCGGCTGCTCCGCTACGAGGAGCGCACCGCCGGGGGGCTGATGACCACCGAACCGGTCATCGTGTCGCCCAACGCCACGCTCGCCGACGCGCTGGCCAGCCTGCGCCACCCCGAGCTCAGCCCGTCGCTGGCGGCGATGGTCTACGTCTGCCGTGCCCCGCTGGAGACACCGACGGGCAAGTTCCTCGGGGCCGCGCACTTCCAGCGGCTGCTGCGCGAGCCGCCGTCGACCCTCATCAGCTCGGTCATCGACAACGACATCGAGCCGCTGCGCCCGGAGTCGACGCTCGAGGAGGTGGCCAGGCTGCTCGCGGCGTACAACCTGGTCGCGAGCCCCGTCGTCGACGAGAACGGGCACCTCGTCGGGGCGGTCACGGTGGACGACGTCTTGGACCACATGCTGCCGGAGGGCTGGCGGGACCGGGGCCCGCTGGGGGTCGGTCATGGCGGCTGAGGACCGCCGGTACCGCCTCGACGTCCCGCGGGACGTGCGCCCGCCGCTGGTGCGCCGGCCCGCGTACGACGCCGACGCGTTCGGCCGGCTGTCGGAACGGATCGCCCGGTTCCTGGGGACCGGCCGGTTCCTCGTCTACATGACCGTGCTGATCAGCGCCTGGCTGCTGTGGAACAACCTGGCTCCGGACGCTGCCCGCTTCGACCCGTACACGCACACGTTCCTCACGCTGCTCTTGTCGATCCAGGCGTCGTACGCAGCCCCGCTGATCTTGTTGGCGCAGAACCGCCAGGACGACCGCGACCGGGTGAACCTCGAGCAGGACCGCGACGCCGCGAGCCGTACCAGGGCCGACATGGAGTTCCTGGCCCGGGAGGTGGCGAGCCTGCGGCAGGGGCTTGGTGAGGTCGCCACCCGGGACTTCCTGCGCTCGGAGCTGCGCAGCCTGCTCACCGACCTCGAGGAGCAGGGTCGCACCGACGACCAGGAGGTTGAGAGCCGGCCGTAGCATCGAGGCGTGGCAGCCCCCTCGGTCGAGCAGGTGCGGACGGCACTCGACGCCGTCGACGACCCCGAGATCAAACGGCCGATCACCGAGCTGGGGATGGTCGACGACGTCGGGGTCGACGCCGCCGGTGCGGTCCGCGTGAAGGTGCTGCTGACGGTCGCCGGCTGCCCGATGCGCGAGACCCTCACCCGCGAGGTCACCGCCGCCGTCACGCGGCTCCCGGGGGTCACGGGGGTGGTCGTGGACCTGGGGGTGATGTCCGACCAGCAGCGCCAGGGGCTGCAGCAGCAGCTGCGCGGCGGCCGGACGGAGCGGCAGATCCCGTTCGCGCAGCCGCAGTCGCTGACCAAGGTCTTCGCCGTCGCCTCCGGCAAGGGCGGCGTCGGCAAGTCGTCGGTGACGGTGAACCTCGGCCTCGCCATGGCACGGCGGGGTCTCCGCGTCGGGATCTTGGACGCCGACGTGTACGGCCACTCCGTTCCGGACATGCTGGGGGTCGGCGACCGCCGTCCCACCCAGGTCGAGGACATGATCATGCCGGTGCCCGTGCAGGGCATGCAGGTGATCAGCGTCGGAATGCTGAAACCGCGCCGCGACCAGGTCGTCGCCTGGCGGGGGCCGATGCTGGACCGGGCACTGGTCCAGATGCTCAGCGACGTCTACTGGGGCGACCTCGACATGCTGCTGCTCGACCTGCCCCCCGGAACCGGCGACGTCGCAATCAGCCTCGGCCAGCACCTGGCGAACGCCGAGGTGGTCGTGGTGACGACCCCGCAGCAGGCGGCCGCGGACGTCGCGGAACGAGCCGGCACCATGGCGTCGATGATGCACCAGCGGGTCGCCGGCGTGGTCGAGAACATGTCCTTCCTGGCCTGCCCGCACTGCGGCCCGGCTCACCGCCTCGAGATCTTCGGCGCCGGGGGGGCCGACCGGGTGGCTCGCACCCTGGCACAGCGCTTCGGCTACCCGGTGCCGGTGCTCGGCCGGGTTCCGCTGGACGAGCGGCTGCGGGCCGGCGGGGACAGCGGGGACCCGATCGTCGTCGCGGCGCCGGAGTCGCCCGCGGCGCAGGAGCTGGACAAGGTCGCCGAGGCGCTGTCCGGTCGCTCCCGCGGGCTCGCCGGGCGCCAGCTGGGTCTCACCCCGGCCGGTCGCTGATCGCCAACCCCAACCGCCGCCGCGACCTACACTGGCCACGCGGCCCACAGGTAGCGGCCACACCGGGAGCGGCGAATGTTCGGCATGGGATGGCCCGAGCTGATGGTCGTGCTGATCGTCGCGGTCTTCGTCTTCGGTCCCGACCGGCTGCCCGACCTGGCCCGCCAGGCGGGCCGGTTCGTGCGAACCGTCCGGCAGATGATCGACAACGCCAAGGGGGACCTGTCGCGGGAGCTCGGTGACGACTTCGCGGAGTTGCGCGACCTGAACCTGCGAGACCTGGACCCGCGGGAGATCGTCCGCCGCAACGTGATCGACGCGATGGACACCAAACCAGAAGCCGTACCCACCGGGAAACGACCGCTGCGCAGCGGGGAGGTCCCGCCCTACGACCCCGACGCGACCTGAGACCTGCTCCGGCCGGGGCTCACAAACCGACCGGCATCGGGTCCAACGGGCCGGCGAAGCGAGTGGCTCCCAACCGCGGGGCCCGGTGGGCCAGGGCCTTGCGCAACATGGTGCGGCCGCGGTGGATGCGCGATCGTACGGTGCCGAGCTTGACGTCCAGGACCTGGGCGATCTCCTCGTACGCCAGCCCCTCGACATCGCAGAGCATCACCGCGGCCCGGAAGCCATCCGGCAGGGCCGCCAGGGCAGCTTCCACGTCGGAGTCGAACATCGCCTCGGACACCGCCCGCTCCGGCGTGGGCAGCCCGTCCTCGAGCCGCTCCTCCGCCCCGTCGCTGAAGCCGTCGAAGCGCAGCCGCGACCGGCGCCTGGCCCGGTCGAGGAACAGGTTGGTCGTGATCCGGTACAACCAGCCCTCGAACGACCCGGGCACGTACGTCCCGAGTGAACGGAACACTCGGACGAAGACCTCCTGCGTGAGGTCCTCGGCGTCGTGGGCGTTGCCGGTCAGCCGGTAGGCCAACCGGTAGACACGCGCGGAGTGCACCCGCACGATCTCGTCCCAGCTCGGGACCTCATCGCTCACCTGCGACATCCTCCCAGCATGACCGAATTATCTGAGAGGACGCCCAGAACGCGGTGACGGTTGCCCAAGCGGGTGGTGTCGAACCGGTGACGCACTAGGCTGCGGCCATGCCGATCAAGCCGGCCAGCTGGACGTACGCCGAGGGGTTCGTCGCCGAGGACGAAGTCCTCGTCGCCGCCCGGGCGCGTTCCACCGAGGTCGGGGTGTCGCCGATCGGTTCCGGCGGCGGGTCCGTGCTGCGGCTGCTCTGCTCGGTGCTCGAGGCCAAGGCGGTCGTCGAGATCGGCACCGGGACCGGGGTGTCCGGGGTGTGCCTGCTGCGCGGCATGCGGCCCGACGGAGTCCTCACCTCGGTCGACCTGGAGGCCGAGCACCAACGCCTGGCGCGCGAGTCGTTCCGCGAGGCCGGCTTCGCCACGCAGCGCTTCCGGCTGATCTCCGGCGCCGCGCTGGACGTGCTGCCCCGCCTCACCGATGGACACTACGACCTGGTCTTCGCCGACGGGGACAAGCGCGAGTACCCCGACTACCTGGCCGAGGCCATCCGGTTGCTGCGCCCCGGTGGCCTGGTCGTGTTCGACAACGCCCTCTGGCATGACCGGGTGGCCGACCCAACACAGCGAGACGACGAGACCGTGACCGTGCGAGAGGTCGGCAACGCCGTCCGCGAGGACGACCGGCTGCTGCCGGTGCTGCTCCCCGTCGGGGACGGGCTGCTGGTCGCGCGCTTGCAGGCCGACCTCAGCTGACCACTGCCTTCAACGCGTCACCGAGCTCACTGGCCTCGGACGCGTTGAGCTCGACGACGAGCCTTCCGCCGCCCTCGAGCGGGACGCGCATCACGATGCCTCGTCCTTCCTTGGTGACCTCCAGCGGACCGTCGCCCGTCCGCGGCTTCATGGCCGCCATGCGCGCACCCCTTCCCTCCTGCCCGTCACATCCACCCAGAGCCGGGTGAGTGCCACTGCGACGCTGCAGGTCGTCGTCATTATCGCGCATCAGCGCTGCTCTCGGCCCCGGTGCGGCAGACTCGCTGCGTGAGCGTGCGATACGTGGAGTCCGACGGGGTCGCCGCACTCACGCTGGAGCGGCCGGAGGCCCTGAACAGTCTGACGCGCGACACGCTGGTGGCGCTGCGGGACGGCCTGCGACGAGCCGGAGCCGACCCCGGCGTGCGCTGCGTGCTGCTGAGCGGGACCGGTCGAGCCTTCTGCGTCGGCCAGGACCTGCGCGAGCACGCCGACAACCTGGCCTCCCAGCCGGTGGCCGACGTCTGGTCCACGGTCGGCGAGCACTACGCGCCGATCGCGACTGCGGTGGCGACGATGCCGAAGCCGGTAGTGGCCGCGGTCAACGGCATCGCCGCCGGCGCCGGCGCCTCGCTGGCCTTTTGCTGCGACTTCCGGTTGCTCGCCGAGTCGGCGGCGTTCAACACCGCCTTCGCCGGCATCGGCCTGTCCTGCGACACCGGCGCCTCCTGGACGCTGCCGCGGCTCGTGGGCTACGCCCGCGCCGTCGAGCTGTTGATGCAGCCGCGCACCGTGACCGCCGCCGAGGCTCTCGACCTCGGACTAGCCACCCGGGTCGTCGCGACCGAAGAGCTGGCGGCGGCGGCCAGGGACTTCGCCCGCACCCTGGCCAGCGGACCCACGCTGGCGTACGCGGCGATCAAGGCTGCGGTGGCGTACGCCGCCGGAACGGGCCTGCCCGAGGCGCTGGCGTACGAGGCGCAGCTGATGGCGCAGACCGGCGGCTCGCAGGACCACCGGCATGCGGTCGCCGCCTTCGTCGCCAAGCAGGCGCCGCAGTTCCGCGGCCGCTGAGCCGTCTCACCGGTCGCTCGAGGGGCTGGGCCGAGACCGCACCGGCCACACGTACGGCAGGTCGACCGGTTCGTCCGAGAACACCGCCCGATACCGATCCGGGTCCTTGCGCAGCAGCGCGGAACGGTGGCTGCGATGGAACTCCTCGCCGCCCAGCCAGGGTGGCAGCGCACCTGCGGCCGCCAGTTCGGTCTGGGTACGCCCGGCGTCCACGCCGGCCGAGCGCAGGTCGGCGTGGATCGTCGCGGCGCAGGTGTCGGCGAAGCCGAGCTCGCGCCACACCCCGCAGCAGGTCAGCCCGTAGCAGCCGAGCGCCTCCTCGTAACCCTTCCACATCAGCACGGCCGGGTGGTGCGCCCACCCGTACCGGGGCCACGTGAGCGCCCGGACGACCTGGATCACCTCGACGCGCTGTTTGCCGAGGCGTTTGACGTCCAGGGTGCGGGCGGAGCGTTCGAAGTCGGCGTACGGCAGGAACGTCTGCATGGCCTGGCTCCGTCGTCCCGCAACGCGCGTCGAGGTGTGTGCCTCCCGACCCTCTCTCAGAAGTCGGCGGCTCGCTGGTTCGCCAGCCCTCACAGCCTCCGCTGCCACTCGACCATGTGGGCGACCACGCGATAGCCGAGGACCTCGTTGACCCGCACCATGTGGGTGTTCGAGGCGGCGTTCCACGTGTCCAGCGTGCGCAGCTGCGCCTCCCGCTCTCCGAGCCAGCCGAGCATCGCGATCTTGAGCAGCAGGCCCAGCCGGTGACCGCGGTGCTCAGCCAGGACCGCTGTGTCGTACTGCCATCCCCACCAGGGCTGTTCTCGCTCGACCGCCACCACGGTGTGCCCAACCAGCGCGCCGCCGGCCCGGTGACGCGCCGCCAGCCGGTAGAGCCGGCACCCACGTGCCCGGTGGGCTGCCTCGAACCCGCGGATCCGTGCCGGGCTGAACACCTCGTCCTCGACCTGCAGGTCGTCTGTGGGAGCGTCGTTGATGGCCGCCGTCAGGGCGACGACGTCGTCCAGCAGCTCGTCGGGCACCGACTCGGGCATGCGTACGAGCTCGTAGCCGGCCGCCCGTCGCTCCGCCGCTGCGTACTCGTCGGCGAGGCGCCGCCGGTCCACGTCAACCAGATCGAGCCGGCGTTCGACCTCCGTCGAGGCCGGCGTCAGCTGCCTGGCGCGCAGGAACTCGACGCCGGCGGTGTCGGTGAAGCAGCCCGCGAGCACCAGGTTGCGTCCGCTGGACCTGATCGCGTCCGTGCCGGCCTCGAAGAGACGGCCACCGATCCTCCTGCGGCGAGCGGCCGGATCCACGGTCACCGCTACCGACCCGAGGTGGGTGTTGTCCCACTCCGGAAGCCACACCTCCAGGACTCCGACGACCCGTCCGGTGCCGTCGCGATGCACCGCCACCTTCCTGGGGTCGCCGTCCCAGCCGTGAGCCAGCCAGCCGCGGAGGCTCGACACCGTCGTCGGGAGCGAGTGCGGAGCGTCGACCACGCGCGCTGCCTCGATGACCGCGACCGCGCCGTCCACGTCGCGGTCGTCGAGATGGTGGGGGTCGAGCCAGGTCAGAGCCACCATGCCAGGACACCATCGGGCGGCGCCGGACGCGAAGTATTTGTTCGGCCTCAGCCGGCGAAGAGCTGGGACTCGTCGGCGAACGCCTTGAACTCCAGGGCGTTCCCGGCCGGGTCGAGCAGGAACATCGTCCACTGCTCACCCGGCTGGCCGGCGAAGCGCAGGTACGGCTCGATCGCGAACCGCACATCCGCCGCCCGCATCGTCTCGGCCAGCTCGTGGAACTGCGGTACTCCGAGCACCAACCCGAAGTGCGGGACCGGCACGTCTTGACCGTCCACCGAATTTCCTGCCACCGGCTGGCGGTCAGGCACCAGGTGGGTCACGAGCTGGTGCCCGTGCAGGTCCCAGTCGACCCAGTGGCTCGAGCTGCGGCCCTGCGCACAGCCGAGGACCCCGCCGTAGAAACGCCGGGCGGCGTCCAGGTCGTCGACCGGCACCGCGAGGTGGAAGCGAGGTCGCTCGGTCACGGCGTCACGACGGCTGATAGCGCCGGCCGCCGAGCGAGCGCAGCAGTCCGCGCGGGGCCACCTGGGTGAGGTACCGAGCGCTCGGGCTCGAGCCGAGCTCCAAGGTGATCGCGAAGCCGTCGTGGCGGTGGTTGAACCACTGGGTCATCGTGCCGTGGCAGACACCGCCGCAGTCGACGTGCTTGGTGGGCAGCCGCAGGTTCGCCGCCAGGCGCCGGGCCCAGCGCGGCCGCTTCGCACCGCGCGGGTCGATGCCGTGGAAGGGCTGGTGGAACGAGATGACGTAGTCGGGACTCACCCGGTCCAGGAAGCGCATGAACGCCCGCGTCTCGGGCTCCGACGCCGGGCGGGGACCGGCGTAATAGTTGCCGGTGAGCGGCTTCCAGCGGTACGGGTAGTTGCGGTTGAGGTCGACGCCGCGGGCGTTCTGACGGTCGCGGACCGCGCCGCCGTCGGGGTTGTACGTCGGCACCAGCCACAGGTCGACTCCGCGGATAGGGTTGCCGTCGCGCAGCGTCCGCAGGGTCCGCCGGGCCGCCAGCTCGTTGCCGTGCATGCCGGCGAGGATGACCGCGGTCGTGCCGGCGCTCGGACTGCCGACGTGCCAGGCCCGGATCGGACGGTCCCGCACGCTGTGGCCCACCACTCGGACGCCGATGACCGCCGGCCGTTCCGGGCCGGTCGGCGGCCCCAAGTCGACGGCGGCGGCGGGCGCTCCCCCGGTGAGCAGCACCGCCACGACCGCGAGCGGCAACCAGCTGCGGGGGTGCACCGAAGCGATCATAGGCGTCGCCGTCGGGCGTGGCAGCCGCTCAGGTGGTCGTCGACCATGCCGGTCGCCTGCATCAGCGCGTACGCGGTCGTCGGGCCGACGAACCGGAAGCCGCGCCGGCGCAGGTCCCTCGCCAAGGCCGCCGACTCCGGTGTCGTGGCCGCGACGTCATCGCTGTCCACCGGTGCGGCACCGGGCGCGGGCGCGTACGTCCACAACAGCGCCGCGAACGGCTCCTCGAGCGACACGACGGCCCGGGCGTTGGTGATCGCGGCCTCGATCTTGGCCCGGTTGCGCACGATGCCCGGATCCTTCAGCAGCCGGGCCACGTCGTCGCAGTCGTACGCCGCCACCGTGGCCGGGTCGAAGCCGGCGAACGCCTCGCGGAACGCCGGTCGCTTGCGCAGGATCGTGAGCCAGGACAGGCCGGACTGGAAGGCCTCGAGGACCAGCCGCTCGAACAGCTCGCGGTCGTTCCGGACCGGGTGGCCCCACTCGTCGTCGTGGTAGCGCCGGTAGTCAGCGGGCGCGTCCCCCCAGGGGCACCGCAGCCGGCCGTCGTCGCCTCGAACCGGCGGGCTCACCTGCTCGCTTCGGACTCGATCTGCCGCTTCAGCCGTTGCAGCGCCCACCCGAAGCCGGCCCGGAGCAGCGGATGGCCGAGCCGCCACAGCGCCGGAGACGCCGGACCGCCCGGCACCTGGATCCGCTCCCACCAGGTGAACCGCGTCCCGGCGGCGACGGGCTCGACGTAGAACGCGCCGACGCCGTGGACCCACCGGCCGGTGTGCAGGACCTCGCACCGGTGGGGGGGATCCCAGGACGTGACCGTCATGGGATCGGCGAGGGCGAGGGGTCCGACGCCGGTACGGCCCAGCAGCCGCTCCCCCAAGGCGTGCTGAGGGCCGGGCAGCCGCCGAATCGTCGTCATCGGCATCCAGTCGCCCTGCGTCTCCCACGCCGTCACCGTGTCCCAGACCCGCAACGGGTCGGCGTCGATGTCGACGCTGACGCTGAACTCACCCTGCATGGCGGCCCTCCTCGCGCAGCGGTGAGGTGACGTCGTCGCGGGCCCGCAGGCTGGGCCCCGGCCCCTGCTCCCGCGCGGCCATCTCGGCCTGCAGGCGCGCCAGGAACGCATCCACCTCGCCCATGCGGTACCCGCGGGCGGCGGTCGTGAACCGTACCGCGGCCAGGTCGTCGGAGCGCAGCGGGCGGCCGGCGGGGATCATCACGTCGCGGCCGTCGTCGTAGGCCGGGCGCATCGCGGCGCCGCGAGCCACCGCGAGCACGACCACGCCGGACACCAGCACGACAACCACGATGACGAGCAACCAGGTCACGTCGTCGATCGTGCCACGTCAACCGTGCTCTGCCACCGCCAGCTGCAAGATCGCCACCACCTCGTCGACGTCGTCGGTGACGCGGATCAGGTCGGCGTCGGCGGTCGAGATGTTCCCAGCGTCGAGCACGCTGCCGCGCAACCAGCTCACCAGCCCGGCCCAGTACGCCGAGCCGAGACAGACGATCGGGAACGAGGTCACCTTCTGCGTCTGCACCAGGGTCACCGCCTCGAACAGCTCGTCGAGGGTTCCCATGCCGCCGGGCAGCACGACGAAGCCCTGGGCGTACTTCACGAACATCGTCTTGCGGGCGAAGAAGTAGCGGAAGTTGATCCCGACGTCCACCCACTGGTTGAGACCGGCCTCGAACGGCAGCTCGATCCCCAGCCCGACCGAGGTGCCACCGGCTTCGCTGGCGCCCTTGTTCGCCGCCTCCATGGCCCCGGGACCGCCCCCGGTGATCACCGCGAACCCCGCTTCCACGAGCCGGCGCCCGAGCAGCTCGGCGAGTGCGTACGCGGGGTCCTCGGGGCGGGTCCGGGCGCTGCCGAAGACGCTGACCGCCGGGCCCAGCTCGGCGAGCGCCCCGAACCCCTCGACGAACTCCGCCTGGATGCGCAGCACCCGCCACGGGTCGGTGTGGACCCAGTCGGAAGGCCCCCTGGTGTCGAGCAGCCGCTGGTCGGTGGTGCTGCGAGGCACATGGAAGCCACGCAGGACCACCGGACCGTGCATCGACTCGCGCGGGAGCTCCCCGTCAGCGGGGTCCGTCATGGCACCTCAACCGAGCCAGCGGCGCATGGTGTCCTCGCAGTGGCGCAGCTGTGCCACCGCAACGTGCTCATCCTGCGTGTGCGCCAGCGACGCGTCGCCTGGTCCGAAGTTCACCGCGGGAACACCGAGGGCGCTGAACCTCGACACGTCGGTCCACCCGAACTTCGGCGAGACCTCACCGCCTACCGCCGTCACGAAGTCGGCGGCCGCCGGACGGTCCAGCCCGGGCAGCGCACCGGGCGCGGAGTCGCGCAGCACGACCTCGAAGCCGTCGAACACCTCACGCAAGTGGCCGTACGCCGCCGACTCGTCGCGGTCGGGCGCGAACCGGTAGTTGACGCTCACCTGGCACCGGTCGGGCAGCACGTTGCCGGCTACACCACCGCTGATGGCGACCGCGTTCAACCCCTCGCGGTAGGTCAGCCCGTCGATCACCGGCGTCCGCGGTCGGTAGTCGCGCAACCGCTCCAGCACCGGCGTCGCAGCATGGATGGCGTTGCGGCCCATCCACGCCCGGGCGGTGTGGGCTCGGACACCGGAGGTGGTGACGTCGACGCGCATCGTGCCCTGGCAGCCCCCCTCGACCACCGCGTTGCTCGGCTCCATCAGGATCGCGAAGTCGGCCGCGACCAGCTCCGGCCGGTCGGTCGCCACCCGGCCCAGCCCGTTGTGCTCCGCCTCGACCTCCTCGCACTCGTAGAAGATGTACGTCACGTCGCGGGCCGGCTGCGGAAGCGTGGCAGCCAGCCGCAGCGCGACCGCGACGCCCCCCTTCATGTCGCACGAGCCGAGCCCGTACAACGTCTCACCGACCAACCGAGCCGGGAGGTTCGCGTTGACCGGCACGGTGTCCAGGTGGCCCGCGATCACCACCCGCTCCGCGCGCCCGAGGTCGGTACGGGCTGCCACCGTGTTGCCCTCGCGCTCGACCCGCAGGTGCGCGCAGGGTTCGAGGGCGGCGGCCACGGCATCGGCGATGGCGGTCTCCTCGTGGCTGACCGACTCGATGTCGACCAACGCCGCCGTCAGCGAGACGACATCGGCCGACAGGTCCAGAGGCGAGCCGGTGGCGGACACGGTCGTCATTGTGTCGTGCCCGACCAGGTGACGCCCAAGCGGTCAGGTGCGAGGCTATGGTCGTGCCGAGCAGCCCGAGCGACGCCACCACGCTCGCTCACACCCATGGCACCCGCCTGGTCCGGCTGGCACACCTGCTGCAAGCGCCCGACCCGGAGGGCGCCGCGGCGGACGCGCTGGCGTCGGTGCTGCTGGCCGCCCGGCGCGGTGATGCCCACGACCAGTTGCTCGCCGCCGCCCGTGTGGTGGGGTCGTACGGGCAGCCACCGGTGCGCGACGACGGGCGGCTCGAGGGCTGGCTCGACCGCGCCGAGACCGCGCCGTACGACGTCGACCTCACCGTGCTGTCCGCTGCCACGAGCCGCCACCTGGAGCTTCAGCGCCGCCGGCGCCGCACCACCCGCCGCCGGGTCGCCGCCGCTGCCCTCGTCGCCGCCGGGCTCGTCGGGGTTGCCGTGGCGTGGCCCCAGGGCGACCCGCCTGCCAGCGGCTGGCAGGTCGAGACGGCTGTTGGCCGGTTCCCGCACTGGGGGTTCCCCGACGATCAAAACGATCGGTCGTCGGCCCCCCCGACGCTGCCCCCGGCGGCTTCGCTACCCGCCTCGCAGCGTCAGGCCCACGACGTCCGGCTCTTCGAGGTGGTCCTGGACGGTCGCGCGCACAACATCTTGCTCACCACCTTGTCCGGTGTCCCCGCCGACATGCTGGCGATCGCCTGCACGACCGTGGACACGGGTACCCCGGCGATCTGCATCGTCACGCTGCCGACCCGCACGGCGCTGCGGGACGCGCCGCCGAGCTCGCTCACCGACGTCCTCGAGCTGCCGCGCCGGCACCGGGTCGCCCGCGAGTCGGTGCCCTCGGTGCTGCGTGCGCCGACCGTGGACGGGCTGTTCGGGCGAACCCTCACGCTCGACGTGACCTCGGCCAGGGCGCACTCCATGCTCGTGACCTACACCGATGGCTCGCAGTTGCTCGGCACCCGGTACCACCCGGGGGACTGGAAGGTCGCGCTGTTCGCGGCGATCAACACCGACGTGCTCCCCGCACAGGTCGCGTACCTGGCCCGGGACGGCTCCCCGCTCGCCGAGCGCTCCTTCTACACCGCCACGCCCTGAGGTCGCCGGTAGCGTTGTCGGCATGACGAGCGCTTGGGGCTTCGGGCTGGTCACGGTCTCCGACGGGGTCGTGCTCGACACCTGGTACCCGGCCCCGCGGCTCGGTGCGCCCGCGACGGCCGCAGCGCCGGCGCCGCTGCTCGCACTCGCCGGGGACGACGACGTACGCGGGGTCAGCCGGAGCGTCGTCCGCACGGTCCTCGACGACCTCGACCTCCCACCGGCCGACGGCCCCGACGCGTACCTGCGGCTGCACCTGCTCTCGCACCGGCTGGTGCGCCCGCACGGGTTGAGCCTCGAGGGCAGCTTCGAGGTGCTGGCCACCGTGGCGTGGACGTCGCTGGGCCCCTGCGCGGTGGACGGCCTCGAAAGGACCCGGATGCGGGCCCGGGCGGGCGGACACCACCTCACGGTCACCAGCGTGGACAAGTTCCCCCGGATGAGCGACTACGTGGTGCCGTCGGGGGTTCGCATCGGCGATGCCGACCGGGTGCGGCTCGGAGCCCACCTGGCCGCCGGTACGACCGTGATGCACGAGGGGTTCGTGAACTTCAACGCCGGCACGCTCGGGCGGTCGATGATCGAGGGGCGCATCTCGGCCGGGGTCGTCGTCGGCGCGGGGTCCGACATCGGGGGTGGCGCCTCGGTGATGGGAACGCTGTCGGGTGGCGGCACCGAGATCGTGTCGGTCGGCGAGCGCTGCCTGCTCGGCGCCAACGCCGGGATCGGTATCTCGCTCGGCGACGACTGCGTGGTGGAGGCGGGCTGCTACGTCACCGCGGGCAGCAAGGTGACGTTGCAGGACGGGCGGGTCGTCAAGGCCAGGGAGCTGTCCGGGGTGGACGGGCTCCAGCTGTGGCGCAACTCCGTGACCGGCGCCTTGGAGGGCCGGCGCCGCGCCGGGGGGCGGGTCGAGCTGAACACCGCCCTGCACGCCAACGCCTGATGCGCCGCTCGACGCTGGCCGTGGCGGCCGTGCTCGCCACCGGCGCCGCGGTCGGCGGCGTGGTCCTCTGGCGGCACGGCGGGGTCCCGCTCGCGGCCGCGAACGGCTGTGTGGCGAGGGTCGGCAACAACCCCGCCGTGCACCTCGGTCTGGACCAGGCCCACAACGCGGCACTGATCGCGGCCGTCGGCGTACGCCGGGACCTACCGCCCCGGGCCACGTCCATCGCGCTGGCGGCCGCGTACCAGGAGTCGAAGATCCGCAACCTCTCCTACGGTGACCGCGACTCGGTGGGGCTGTTCCAGCAGCGCCCCTCGCAGGGCTGGGGGTCGCGGCAGCAGATCCTGGATCCGTACTACGCCACCGGTGCGTTCTACGACGCGCTGCAGCGTGTCGCCGGCTACGAGTCGATGCCGATCGCCGAGGCCTCGCAGGCGGTGCAGCGCTCGGCCGACGGCAGCGCCTACCAGCAGCACGAGCAGTCCGCCCGGATGCTGGCGTCGGCGCTCACCGGCTACAGCCGGGCCGCGTTCAGCTGCACGGTCACGGCCCCCAGTGAGCCCGGCTCGGCTGCCGCGGTCACCAGGGACGTCCGGCGCGCGTTCGGGCCCGTCTCGTCCGACACCGCCGCCGACAAGTCGGTCGACTTCCGTGCCACCGGTCCACGCCGCGGCTGGGCGCTGGCGCAGTACCTCGTGGCGAACGCGGATCGGCTGCGGCTGCGCTCGGTGGGCTTCGCCGGATGGGTCTGGACGGCCGAGCGTTCCAGCGACGGCTGGCGCAAGGACACGGGCACCGCAGCGTACGTCCGCGTCGTCATCGGCTGAGCGGAGGTTCGCGCCGAAACTCACGGATCGTGGCACGAAAACTCACGGATCGTCGGGCCGAAACTCACGGATCGTCGGGTTAGAGGCGGTGGCAGGCGGCGGCGATGCGCTCGTCGGAGGCGGTGAACGCCACCCGGACGTGGTCCCGACCGGCCGCCCCGTAGAAGTCCCCCGGGGCCACCAGAACGCCCCGCTCGGCGAACCAGGCCACGGTGTCCCAGCACGGCTCCCCCCGGGTCGCCCACAGGTACAGCGAGCCGGCGGAGTGGTCGATCGCGAAACCGGCCTGCCGCAGCGCGGCGAGCAGCCGGCCGCGTCGGCGGGCGTAGCGCTGGCGCTGATCGGCGACGTGCGAGTCGTCGTGGAGCGCCACCGCCATCGCCGCCTGCACCGGCGCCGGCACCATCAGGCCGAGGTTGCGGCGGACGGACACCAGCTCCGCCACCAGCGCCGGGTCCCCGGTCACGAACCCGGCTCGGTAGCCGGCAATGTTGGAGCGCTTGGAGAGCGAGTGCACGGCGAGGACGCGGTCGTGCGAGCGGCCGGACACGCTCGGGTGCAGCACCGACACCGGCGTGGTGTCCCAGCCGTACTCGACGTAGCACTCGTCGCTCAAAACCAGGGTCCCCCGCTCGCGCGCCCAGTCGACGACCTTGCGCAGATGCGCGGCGGGCAGGACTCGCCCGGTCGGGTTGGCCGGGCTGTTCACCCAGATCGCGGCCGGGCGGGCCGGGCCGCTGGCCACCACGGAGTCGCTGCAGCAGACCTCGCAACCGGCGAGCCGGGCGCCGACCTCGTACGTGGGGTAGGCCAGCTCGGGCACGACGACGGTGCTGGTCGCGTCGAAGCCGAGCTGCGTCGGCAGGCCCGCGATCAGCTCCTTGGACCCGATCACCGGCAGCACAGCATCCGGGTGGACACCGACCACACCGAGGCGACGAGCCAGCCAGCCGACCGCGGCATCACGAAGGCGGCGGGTGCCTGCGGTCAGCGGGTAGCCGGGGGCGTTGGCGGCCGTGCTCAGCGCGCGCTGCACCTCCAGCGGCGTCGGGTCGACCGGGGTGCCCATCGACAGGTCGACGAGGCGTCCAGGGTGCTCCTCGGCCTGCCGGCGAAACCCGGCCAGCTTGTCCCAGGGGAAGCCGGGCAGGCGCGACGACACCGCCCGAGGGCTCACTCCTGGTTCTGCGGCGGCAACGCTGCGATCAACGGGTGGTCCTTGGGGATCAGCCCGAGCTTGGCGGCGCCGCCCGGTGAGCCGAGGTCGTCGAAGAACTCGACGTTGGCGGCGTAGTAGTCCTTCCACTCCGCCGGGGTGTCGTCCTCGTAGAAGATGGCTTCGACGGGGCAGACCGGCTCACAGGCTCCGCAGTCGACGCACTCGTCCGGCTGGATGTAGAGCATGCGTTCACCCTCGTAGATACAGTCGACCGGGCACTCGTCGATGCACCCCTTGTCCTTGACGTCCACGCAGGGCTGCGCGATGACGTACGTCACGAGCGACCTCCTTCAGGTGAGCCGCACCCAGCCTAGTATCGCCAACGATGACGATCGACGCCCGGCATGTCGGCCAACGGGTCGTTGTCCGCTACCGGCTCGTCGGGCAGACGGGGCCCTCTGGTGGCCCGGCCCTGAGCGACGTCGTCGGTGTGCTGCGGTCCTACGACGGCGTCACCGCCGAGGTGACGCGCCGCGACGGCACCACGGTGTCGGTCGAGGTGCCCGACATAATGACCGCCAAGACGATTCCCGAGGAGCCGCCCGGGCCGCGGATCGACGCCGAGCGACTGCAGCGGATCTGTGCCGACGGCTGGCCCGCTGTGGTCACCGAACCCCTCGGAGGCTGGTTGCTGCGGGCCGCCGGCGGCTTCACCGGCCGCGCCAACTCCGCCTTGGTGGCCGGCGATCCGGGGCAGCCGGTCGCCTCCGCCCTGGAAGGGGTGATGTCGTTCTACCGGGCTCACGACCTGCCCCCGCTGGCCCAGGTCGTCGTCGGTTCGCGCTGGGAGCGCGCGCTCACCGAACACGGCTGGCGGCCCAACGACACCCGACCGGGTGCCCTGGTCATGGTGACGACGCCGACCCGCCAGCCGCGGGGGCGCGACGCCGTTCAGCTGCGCGGCGATCTCGACGACGCCTGGCTGGCGGTCTACGGCCGGAGCTCTGGTCGTGACCGCGAGGTCGTCCGAGCGGTGCTGGAGGGACCGCAGCAGGTGGTGTTCGCACGCATCGGTGACCCGCCGGTGGCCATCGGAAGGGCGGTTGTCACCGGGCGGTGGGCCGGGGTGTCAGCCGTGGAGGTGATGCCGGAGCGGCGGCAACGAGGACTCGGACAGGCCGTGAGCTCGGCGCTGCTCGGGTGGGCCGCTGGCCGCGGCGCCCGGTGGTGCCATCTGCAGGTGAGCCCGGACAACGACGCCGCGCTGGGGTTGTGGCGCCGCTTCGGCTTCCGGGAGCACCACGCGTACCGCTACCTGCGACCGTGACAGACCGCTGGCCCGCTCCCGCCCCGCTCGGGAACGATGGACTCGCGCAACCGTACGCCTGACTTCTCGCTGGCGGCGGAGTGCAGCAGCGCGCCGTAGTGGGAGCGGTAGTAGAGCAGCGGGTCGTCCACGGCGTCGCTGACCAGTGCCCACACCACCTCGCCGACCACGATGGTGTGGTCACCGCCGTCGTGGACGCCCCAGGTGCGACACTCCAGCCAGGCGAGGGCGTCGTCGATCAGGCCGGCCCCGCTGGTCGGGCCCCGGTGGTAGCCGACCTTGTCGAGCTGGCCGTCCAGCGGCCGCCCCCGGGTGGAGAACCAGGTGGCTGCGTCCTGCCCGGGCTCGGCGAGGACCGACACCGCCCACGCATCCGAGGCGAGGACGGCGTCGTGGAAGCGGTTGCGCTGGTCGACGCAGACGAGGACCAGCGGCGGGTCGAGCGACACCGAGCTGAATGCGCTGGCGGTCAGCGCGTGGTCGACCCCGTCGGCGACCGTGCTGACGACGGTCACGCCACTGGGAAAGCGACCCAGGGCGCGGCGGAACGCCAACGGGTCGAGCGACGGGCTCACCCGTGCTCCGGTGATCGGTAGCGCGCCACGGCCTGCCCAACGCCGACGGCGACCGTGAGCATCCCCCCGAAGACGAAGCCGTATCCCAGCCAGTCCGCGGCCACCAGGAAGTCACCCTCGGGCCGGGTCCGCTGCAGCGCCAGCACGACCAGCGCCCAACCGCCTCCGCAGCCGAGGGCTGCCGGGATGCCCCGCCCGGCGGCCGCCGCCCGCAGCAGCGCGTACTCGGTGGCCAGGCCCAGCCCGAGCCCCCACGGCAGTGGTGTCCCCCCCACCCGCAGGGCTTGGCGGTGCACGATGAGACCGGCGAGAGCGGCGACCGCACCGGCCAGGGCGAAGCCGACCGCCGCCAGCGTCGTCGCGACGGCGCCGCGGGTCAGGACCACTCAGTCCAGGCCCGCGAACAGGTCGGACTCCAGCCCGCTCGCGGGGTCGACCGGGCCGGGCGTGCCCTTCGCGATGCGGTAGTACTCGCGGCCCCACACCTGGTTGCCCAGGTTGTTCGACAGCGCGAAGAAGGGGCCCTCCACGCTGATCTGGGTGGCGTGCGCCCGCATCGCGTCCAGCTTCTGGTCGACGTGGTCGAGGCCGTCGACGCAGGCGGTCAGCGTCTCGTCCGGTGCGACGAACGGCGGCAGCGGCCCGTCGGGGTCCATCCCCTCGAACGTCGTCGTGTCACCGGCCGCCCGCAGCCGGCGCAGCCCGTCGCGCAGCACCGACTCCGACATCGCGTTCCAGTAGGCCTTGGGCACGTCCCACGTCGGTCCGAGGTCCAGGCGGTACGAAGGCACCGCAGCCAGTGACGTCGCGTACGTCGCAACCCGGTGCGCCTGCACGTGGTCGGGGTGGCCGTACCCGCCGAACTCGTCGTAGGTGAGCAGCACCTGCGGGCGGACCTCCCGGATCACCTCGACCAGCAGGTCGGCCGCCTCGCGAAGGTCCGCCCGCCAGAAGGTGTCGTCGCGGACGCTGGCCCGGGCCGTGGCGGCACCGTCGTCGGCGTAGTCCATGCCTGAGTCTCGGAAGCGTCCCGGGCCGCCCAGGAAGCGCGAGTCGGTGACGCCGAGCGCCTTCATCGCCTGCGCCAGCTCGCCGATCCGGTGTTCGCCCAACCCGTCGTCGCGGTCGGCCGCGAGCCCGGCAAGCTCGGGGACGAGGATCTCGCCCTCCTCACCCAGCGTGCACGTCACCAGCGTCACCGAGGCGCCCTCGGCGACGTACTTGGCCATCGTGGCGCCGGTGGCGATGGTCTCGTCGTCGGGGTGGGCGTGGACCAGCAGCAACCGGCGGTCGGTCTCGGGCATGGACATCAGCCTACGAGGCGTGGGTGACAAGATGCCCCGCATGGTCGCCGCCGAACCCGCCCCCGCCGAGGAGACCCCGTCGTTTCCCCGGTTGTCCGCCCGCACCCAGCGCTTCACGCTCGGTGTCCCCCGAGCGCTGTCGGTCTCCCCCGACGGGAACCGGGTGCTCTTCGTCCGCACGCCGTCCGGCACCTCGCGCACCGCGGCGCTGTGGGCGTACGACCTGGACGGCGGCGCCGAACGCCTCGTCGCCGACCCGGCCGAGCTGCTCGGCGACGCCGGCGAGCAGCTGAGCGCACAGGAGCTGGCCCGCCGAGAGCGCACCCGGGAGTCCGGTGCCGGGATCGTGTCGTACGCCACCGACGAGGCGTTCGCGACGGCGGTCTTCGGATTGTCAGGGGGTGCCTGGGTCGTCGACGTCGCCGACGGCGGCCCGGCCCGGGAGCTGCCGACCGCCGGGGCGGTGATCGACCCGCGCCTCGACCCCACTGGTCGCTACGTGGCGTACGCCGCCGACGGTGCGCTGCGCGTCGTCGGCGCCGACGGCAGCGCCGAGCGATCGCTGGCCGAGCCGGACGGCGATGAGGTGGTCTGGGGCCAGGCGGAGTTCGTGGCCGCCGAGGACATGGACCGCCACCGCGGCTACTGGTGGGCCCCGGACGGCGAGTCGCTGCTGGTCGAGCGCTACGACGACGCCCACGTGCAGGTGTGGTACGTCGCCGACCCCGCTAACCCGGAGCGCGAGCCGGTGGCCCACCGCTACCCGGCCGCCGGAACCGCCGACGCCGACGTCACCTTGTGGGTGGTGCGCCTCGACGGCACCCGGACGCAGGTCGAGTGGGACCGGGTGGCGTACCCGTACTTCACCCGGGCGTCGTGGACCGGGTACGGGGGCCCGCTGGTGCAGGTCATGAGCCGCGACCAGCGGACGGCGCAGGTGCTCGCCGTCGACGCCGGCTCCGGTGCCACGGTGCTGGTGCGCGAGCTGCGCGACGAGACGTGGCTCGACCTGGTCGACGGCGCGCCGGCGTACGGCCCGGGCGGCCGGCTGGTGACGTGCGAGGACAGCGCGGACACCAAGCGGGTCTGCGTCGACGGTGAGCCGATCAGCCCGGTCGGGCTCCAGGTGCGCGGCGTGGTGGGCATCGACGACAACGGCGTACTCGCCGCGGCGTCGGCGGAACCAACCGAGCTGCAGCTGGTCCGGGTCGGCTGGGACGGCTCGGTGGACGAGCTGACCTCCGGCGCGGCGGTGCACACCGGGGAGTCCGGAGGGGGCACCACCGTGGTCACCCGGGGCGCCCTGGACGCCGACGGGGTGCGGGTGCAGGTGCTCCGCGACGGAGCCGAACCGGTCGAGCTGGCAAACCACCAGGTGTACGCGGGGTTCCGGCCGCGAGTGAGGCTGCTGCGTTCTGGCGAGCGCGACCTGCGGACCGCCGTGCTCTTCCCCCGCGACCACGAGCCGGGGGCGCGCCGGCTGCCGGTGCTGATGTACCCGTACGGCGGGCCGCACGCGCAGATGGTGGTCGCCGCCTCGCGGGCGTTCCTGGAGCCGCAGTGGCTGGCCGACCAGGGGTTCTGCGTCGTGGTCGCCGACGGGCGGGGGACGCCGGGGCGAGGGCCGGCGTGGGACCGTTCGGTGCGCGACGTCATCGCCGAGGTGACCCTCGCCGACCAGGTCGACGCGCTGGGGGCGGTGGCGGCGGAGTACCCCGACGACGTCGACTCCTCGCGGGTCGGCATCACCGGCTGGTCGTACGGCGGCTACCTGGCGGCGCTGGCGGTGCTGGCCCGCCCGGACGTGTTCCACGCCGCCGTGGCGGGCGCTCCGGTCACCGACTGGCGGCTCTACGACACCTTCTACACCGAGCGCTACGTCGGGCACCCCGACCAGCAGCCGGAGGTGTACGAGTCCACCTCGCTGCTGCCCCTGGCGCCACGGCTGGAGCGGCCGCTGATGATCATCCACGGCATGGTCGACGACAACGTCGTGGTGGCGCACTCGCTGCGGCTGTCCTCGGCGCTGCTGGCTGCCGGACGACCGCACACGGTGCTGCCGCTGACCGGCGTCACGCACATGACGCCGCAGGAGGTTGTCGCGGAGAACCTCGCGCTGCTGCGCGTGGACTTCCTGCGTACGGCGCTTGGCTGAACGGTCCGGACGCCCAGAGCCGGCTCAGGCTTCTGCCTGGGTCAGGAGCGCGAGGGCTCGCCGGGCGGCCTCGCGCACGCGAAGCACCGGGTCGTCGCGAAGGGCGGCTGCAGCGTCGAACGTGTCGCCGAGCAGGTGCCGCGCGACCACCTTGAGCCCCATCTCCCGTACTCGCCACGATTCGTCATCCAGTGCGGCCAGGATGGCGTTCGTCGCGGAGTCGTCCCACGCCCACAGCAGGCCTCGCGCGCCCCACACCCGAAACCAGTAGCGGTCGTCGTGTTCGGCGCCGTCGAAGAACTTGTCCGCAGCCGGTCCGCCGAGCGCGCGGATCAACGAGCCGTCGACAGATTCCCCGCGCACCAGTCGGGCGCATCCCTCGATGACTTCGCGGCGGCCGCGGCGGCCGCATTCGGCCTCGATACTCTGCCGCGGGCTCAACGACCAGACCGAACGACCGGGCACGCGCCCATCATCGCGCTGGCCTGACCGTTGGCAGACCGGTGGGCCGGCTCCAGCTGTTGCCTTCGCTCTTGGCTGAAGAGCTCCGGTGAGCTGCCGGGTCGCCACCTGCGGCGCCGGTAGCTCGTTGAGCAGCGAGCGCATCCTGGGTCACCGCGACGCCGACCGCAGATGACGCTGGTCGTCGACGCGTCCGTGGTCGTCGCCACCCTCGTCGATTCCGGTCCCACGGGCAGGTGGGCCGGGTCGGTGGTCGAGTCCTGCGAGTTGACCGCGCCGCACCTGATGCCGGTCGAGGTGGCGAACGTCCTGCGCCGGGCCGCCGCCGCCGGCGAAATCTCGGCCGACGTCGGCCCCCTTGCCCATAGTGACCTGCTCTGGGAGCTCCGGGCCAATCTCAGCGCCTACGACGCCTGATACGTCGCCCTGGCGGAGTCCCTTGACGCTGGACTGGCCACGCTGGACGTACGACTGCGGCGAGCACCCGACGTCCGGTGCGAGATCATGGCTGCGCCTGCTCACTAGTGCACCAGCCGGTGATACTTGACGGTCCAGGCAGAGGCAACGCGTCTGACGGGGAGGTGGTCCGGTGCCTGACCGGGTGATCGCTGACCCGATCCTGAACGGCCCGTACGACGAGCCAGCGCTGCACTTCCGCTTCGGCGACGACGGGATCACCGACGAGGTGGTGAAGGCGCGCCGCCCCTCGGCGTACTTCGTACCGGTCCCGCGGCCACGCAAGCGCGCCGCTCAGCTCGAGCTACCCGAGCTCACTGCCGACCAGATCGAGGTAAACCGGCAGGTCAACGACGTACGGGAGCGGGTCGCGCTGTGGCGCAAGGACAACTACGCCGGAGCCTCGCCGACGTCTCGGCGGCTCCTCGAGCACTGGGCGACCCGCAGCGCGACACCGCATCCTGTTCTGCCAGCGCGAAGCCGCGACCGCGGTCTACCTGACCGAGGTCGCGGCGCGCTCCGGGGCGACCTGGATCGACACCGCGCTCGAGCGGCTGAACGCCGAGCACAACGACGCATGCGCAGGTGCCACTCGTGCAAGTGCGTGATGTCTCAGAGCGACGCTCAACTCCCTCAAAGCACATGCCGCAGCGGCGTTTGGCTCGCCAGGATGATCAGCGGTGTTCTCGAGATCAGGGACAACTTTCACGGTCTACGACGCGGCGTACATCGTCTTGGCACAAGCACTGGAGGCGCCGCTGGTCACCGCGTACGCCAAGCTCGGCGACGCCGGCAAGATGGGCGTCGACGTACGGGTCGTCCAGCCTTGCCTGTAGCGGAACCGCGATCGCCCCTCAAAAGAGGGCGTCCGAGACCCTCGCCGACGGGACTAGGCAGCGTCGCCCTCTCGGTTCTCCTCGCCGGCTGGGTCGGTGGCCCAGCCTTCGACATGTAACGGGTCGTCGACTCGGGTGTAGGTGTGCCCGGTGGGAGTCGTCACGCTGACCTGAGGTCCGTCCCGGCTGGTGGAGAACCCGGCGTGGGTCTTGGCTCGGTGTTGTCGGCGGCATTCCGGGTCCAGGTTCCACCCGGCGGTCTCGCCGTCGGGGACCGGGACGTGGTGGTCGTGGTCGCAGCCGGTGGCGGGCACGGTGCAGGTGGGGAACACGCAGGTCCCGGCGCGGAAGTCCAGCGCCCAACCGAGCTTGGTGGAGGGGAACCGGCCCTGCTCCGCCACGTCCAGCAGCTGCCCGGCCGGGTCGGTGAGCAGCCGGTAGAACAACGTGCCGCGCTGGGTGGCCAGGTGCTCCACCACGGAAGCCGGGACGGTGCCGGACCGGTCGCTCAGCGCACCGGGGATCGCGGAGTCCCCGACCAGGCTGGTGATCGGTACGACGACCCCGATCGCGGTGGTGACAGCCGACCTCCCGTCACCGGTGCGGCCCAGCAGCAGGTCGAAGAACACGTCCGCGCGGCGCTGGTCCATGCTGCGGGGGTCGTCGGCGCCGCACGCGTACGCCAGGTCGGCGAGCCGCTGATCCGCCGCCGTCACGTCCAGGGTCGAGCCCACCGCGGTCAGCAGCCCGGTGCCGTCCAACCCTGGGCGGGCGGAGGCGTACCGCTCGCTGAGCGCGACGACGTGTCGTTGCTGGTGCAGCTCCGGTTCGGTGTAGGCGACGAACCGCTCCAGCCACGACCGAAGCTGCTTGCCGGTCTTGCCGACCGCCTTGGCCACGACCTGTTCATCCAGCCGGGCCACCGAAACGTCGGCGACCAGCCGGCGCAGCGCCTTGTCGATCAGCCGCACCCGGTCCCGATCCAGATCACCGGCACACCAAGCGTCCCACACCGACGGCAGCCGAGACTGGATCCGGCGTGTCATCGCCACCAGGCACTGCACCTCATACACCGACAGCTTCGTGGCCAGGCTCAGCTCGTCCGCCGCGAACTCCCCCGGCGCATGCCGCGGCTCCCGGCCGGCCGCGCGTACGGCGGCCAGCGCCTGCTTGTCGCTTGCCCGGCGGGCGTCGACAAACTCCACCAACTGCGCTGCGAGCCGCGCCTCCCCACGGGCCACTTCACGGCGCTGCTCGAGTAGCTCGTCAAGCAGCCCAACCAGCTCGTCGGTCGCTCTCATGCCGTTATCACACCACCCGCCACCGACAATTCCCGGCCACAAATTCTGGTATTCCACGGAATGCTTCAAAAAATGTCCGGCACCGGCCCGACCGTGATTATCCGGTCGGTCGGAAAACCACGGGCCGGTGGATAAAGACGTGCCACCGGACGCCAACGGCTCTCACTCCAGAACGCGGGGAGCGACGTAACGCACTTCCGCGGGTTCTCCTGGCCCTCCGCCGGGTTTGGAGGCGTACCGGCCTATCCCGACGCAGGTGAACAACAGCGTCACCAAGTCATCCGGCTCGGCCAGCAGAGCAGGGACCTCCGAGTCGAGGAAGGTCATGCCGGACGCCGTTGCCCCCAGGGCGTACGCGGCCAGATGCAGTCGTCCCTCCACCAACCCGGCCGCAAGCTGCGCCTCCCGGTAGCCGTGGTCGTCGAGCGCGGCACCGGGGTCCGCCGAGATGACGACATAGGCGGCGTCGGCGCCCAGGTACTGGCCGAGGCAGATCCGCAGCAGCTCCTCGCGCAGGAGCCCCGATCGCAGCGGAGAGTCGAGGTCGGGCCACCGGTACACCCCAGGCGGCACGCCGTCGACGCCGTGCACCACCACCCAGTGCGGCACGTCGACGCCACGCATCGCGGCCTGCATCGGCCATTCGAGCAACGTACGTGGCAGCGTCGCGTCGGGATCCATCCGCCGCTGCGACCCTCGCCGCAGGATCACCTCGTCCAACGAGGGTGAGTCGGGCACCTCCGCGAGCGGGGGTGCTTCCGGCCACGGCGCTCCCAGCTCGCGACGCTCACCGGCGCGTTGGGCCTCGGTGCACAGCGGCAGCTCCACCGCCGGCAGTGCACCGGTCGCGGCCGGTCCCGACGGCTCGATGGCTGGGGCGCCGTCGCCGAACGACAACAGGGCGAGCGGGTACTCGTGGACGCCTTCGGCTCCGACGAGGTCCCGCACCGACGCATCGGGAAAGGTGGTACGCAGCCGAGCGCGGATCCCGATGCTCACCGATGCCGCCATCAACTGGGAGAGCAGGGTCCCGGCGTCCCAGTACAGGTGCCGCCAGCCGCGTTCGGCGTACCGCCAGCCGGTCCGCCACGGCACGCCGGTGAGGACGAACGTGGTGACCTCTCCATCGGCGGCCGGACCCACGTGGACCAACCGGTGCTCGACCGGGTCGTACCAGTGCACCCCGTCCTCGACACCGGCGACGTCCCGAGTGCTCGCATACAGCTCGAGTGGATACCGGGCGCCGGCCGAGCCCGCTGCTCGGAACAACATCCGCTGACCGTTCCGCTGCAATGTGCGGACCACGCCGCCAGCCAGGAAGAGCAGCCGTCCCAGCTGCGCCGCATCGACCCCCCGCGGCGGCCCGGACACGCCGGCGAGAACGGACGCGGCGCTCACATCGACGGCGGGAAGCGGGCGCGGCAGCACCGTCACCGGGAGCGTGCCCGGGTAGTCCTTGACCGGCGGCGGCAGCGTGCTCGGGTCGTTCGGCACCAGGTCGTGCCGCAGCCGCGGGTCGTCGGCCGGAACGTCCCATTCCCGACTCGGGTCGTACCGCGTCAGTCGGTGCAGCAGTCCGGCTCCGCTGTCAAAATCCATCCCAGCAGTCTGGCAGCCCGGTCCGCAGCTAAAGCTGCCGCCGAAGCGCCGGAAGCCGGGCCCGGAAGGACGCCGACTGTCGCGCCACCCGGTCGGCCACGCCGGTCGCGAGCAGGTTCCGCATGCCCGGATCCCCAGCCTCGGCGCCGGCACGGATTCGCTCTACCGCACCAGCGATGCGCCAGTCGACCGCGTCCAGGACGGCGACCGGGTCGGCTCCGTACGCCCCGCATATAAACCGCAACCGCTCGGCTGCCGGCGGAACGCCGATGTCGCGGTACAGCGGCACCGAGTTCCAGGCAGCGAACGCCACGTCGTCCAGCGGCCGGCCCGGCCCGGCGACGTCCCAGTCCAGGACCCCGCTGAGCCGCCCGGAGTCGGCTGCCCAGTTGTACGGCGCGAAGTCGTGGTGGCACACGATCTGCCCTTGCGCGAGCGGCGCGACCGAACTGCGCCACGGCAGCGTCGGGTCCGGCCGGAAGCCCGCCACCACGTCGTGGTAGCGCCGCAGCCACGCCATCGCCTCCGCCAGCAGCGACGGCTCCGCGATCCCGGCATCCGGGTCGAGCGTCTCCCCCGGCAGCCAGCTCAGAACCTCCCGGCCGCGCGCGTCACGGCCCAGCACCTGCGGCACCCGGTCCAGCCCGGCATCGCGGAGGTACGCCAGCAAGGCGTGGACCGCGGGCGTCCACGGACCCGTCGGCCGGCGTACCGTCGTCCCGACCCGCACCGCCCCGCCGACGTTGCCACCCGGCAGCCGCTCCCCGTCCAGCAGGCGCTCCCGCAGCACCGGTAGCAGCGGCAGGTCGGCGGGCAGCCACGGCACCTCCGCCAGCTCCTCCGGCCCAAGCCAGCGGATCGCGTCGTGTTCGTGCGGGACCGGCTCGCCCTCGGTGAGCACGCACTGGAAGACCTGCATGACCCACCCGGAGCCGAGGACCAGGTCGCCGAGCAGCCGGTCGACGACGCGCACCCCGCAGTCGAGCTCCTCACGCACCTCCCGTACGCAGGCCGCCTCGGCCGACTCCCCTCGGTCCAGCTTCCCGCCGGGCAGCTCCCACTGACCCGCCAACCGGGCCGGGTACGACCTCCGGGCCGCCAGCACCCGGCCGTGGCGGATCACCGCGGCTGCGGCCACCATCCGGCTGTTCACCGGCCGACACGCTAGCGGGCACAGCAGCCGCACGCCGGGGCGGCGGTGAGCGCGCCTACCGCGTCTGGAAGAAACGGGCGGCAGCAGTCGCCTCAGCAGAACCGGACGGGACGGCCCGTCACAGCCGCATCGAGCGGCCGGCCATGCCGGGTGGTGACCGTCGAGCAGCACGAGCCATGTCTGCGAAACTGGGCCGGTGGACCTGGCGACCTACCTCGACAACACCGGCCGCGCGGACCGCCTTTCCGGTGGCGTAGGCATGATCCCGGTACACACACCGTCCGGCGACTACCGGGTGTGGACCAAGCGAGTAGGCAACAATCCGCGGCTCAAGGTGCTTCTCCTCCACGGCGGACCGGGCGCGACCCACGAGTACCTCGAGCCCTGTGACGGCTGGCTACCGCAGGAGGGCATCGAGTACTACTACTACGACCAGCTCGGCTCCCACTACAGCGACCAGCCGGACAACCCCCCGCTGTGGGAGGTCGACCGCTTCGTCGATGAGGTGGAGCAGGTCCGCGTCGCGCTCGGTCTCTGCGCGGACGACTTCGTCCTCTACGGCCAGTCTTGGGGCGGCGCGCTGGCGATCGAGTACGCGCTGGCGCACGGTGAGCACCTCAAGGGCCTGGTCATCTCGAACATGATGGCGAGCATTCCGGCCTATAACGAGTACGCCGAGACGGTGCTGATGCCGGGCATGGACCAGGCGGCGCTCGCGGAGATCAAGCGGCTGGAGGCCGCCGGCCGGACCGACGACCCGGCGTACGAGGCGCTGCTCATGGAGCACCACTACGTCTTCCACGTGCTGCGGCTGCCGGTCGAGGAGTGGCCGGATCCTGTGACGCGCGCCTTCGCGCACATCAACCCCGCCGTCTACGTTCCGATGCAGGGGCCCAGCGAGCTCGGCGCCAGCGGCAAGCTGCTGCGCTGGGACCGGACCGCCGACCTCGGGCGGATTGCGGCCCCGACCCTGGTGATGGGCGCGGCGCACGACACGATGGACCCGGCGCACCTGGCGTGGATGGCCGAACAGATTCCCGACGGCCGCTACCACCACTGTCCCGACGGCAGCCATCTGGCGATGGTCGACGACCAGGAGACGTACTTCACCGGGCTGGTCGACTACCTGCACGACCTCGAGGCCCGTGGCTAGGCAGGACAGGTTGTAGGGGAAGTTGAAGTTCCAGCTTCCCGCCTGGCAGCTCCCACTGGCCCGCCAACCGGGCCGGGTACCACCTCCGGGCCGCCAGCACCCGGCCGTGGCGGATCAGCGCGGCTGCGGCCCCACCCGGCTGTTCACCGGCCCAGACGCTACCGGCAGTAGGTCATGTCGCCGGCGTCTGCACCAGCCGGCCCGCCCAGCGCTCGTACGCCGCGTCGAGCCCGAGCCGGCGCCCGGGGTCGGCGGCCAGCGCCGCCGCCAGCTCGAGCATCGCCTGGTTGGCAACCCGGTAGGTCCGGCCGACCCGGTTGTCCGAGCCGTACCGCTCGATCACCCCGGCGAGCGGCAGCACCTCGGCCCACACCGACCACGGACCGAGGTCGACCCGGGACACCACCGGCGCCCGTTCGACGAGTACCGGTGCACAGCGGTAGACCGCGTCCACGCCGTCCCAGGCAGCATCGACGGCGGCGTACGCCACACCGGCTATCCGGGCGAAGCTGACCGCGCCCGCGCACACGACGCACGGCTGCAGCGTCGACAACAACCGCAGGTCCTTCGGGATGCGATCGCCCAGCGCGGCCAGCGCGTTCACCTCGGCATGCGAGTACCGGGACCCGAACAGCAGCCCCGCCGGCCCGTCCTGCTCCCCCGACCGGTTGCGGTCGGCCGTGACGATCGCATCGGCGGCGTCGACGACCACCGCCCCGACGCCGATGCTGCCGTGGCGGTACGCCTCCCACGCCTGCTCGAACGCGACCCGCCACGGCCCGGGCAAGGCGGGAGCTGCCATGTTGGCACGCTAGCGAACGCCGCTCGCTCGCTCCGGGACGTGACGCGGTTCACCCCGGCCTCGCCGCGCTGATCCGGGCCGGGCGGAGTAGCGTCCTGCCGTGGCCTCCACCACGACGCCGTCGACCCCCGACCGGCGAGCCGGAGTCTTCGGTCCGGAGCGGGCCGACGTCGACGCCCGCACGCTGCGCCAGGACCGCTGGTGGCTGCCGCCGGCGACCACGTTCGTCGTGTTCACCGCGTTCGTCGTCTACTCGTCGTGGCGGGCGTTCTCCGGCCACAACTACTACGCGGCGCCGTACCTGTCGCCGTTCTACTCCCCCTGCCTGACCGAGGGCTGCATCGAGGGCTCCAACGAATTCGGCTCGCCGATCGGGTGGTGGGGGTTGTCACCGGCGCTGATCATCTTGATCTTCCCGCTGGGTTTCCGGCTGACCTGCTACTACTACCGCAAGGCCTACTACCGGGCCTTCTGGCAGTCACCCACCGCGTGCCTGGTCCCCGAGCCGCGCGCCGGCTACACCGGCGAGACCCGGTTCCCGCTGATCTTCCAGAACCTTCACCGCTGGTTCCTGTACGCCTCCACCGTCGTCGCGCTGATCCTCAGCTACGACGTGGTCATCTCGTTTCGAGACGCGGACGGCAACTGGGGCCACATGGGGCTGGGTTCGCTGGTGCTGCTGGTCAACGTGGTGCTGATCTGGGGGTACACGCTGTCGTGCCACTCCTGCCGGCACATCGTCGGCGGCCGGTTGCGGCACTTCTCCAAGCACCCGGTGCGCTATCGGGCCTGGACGCTCGTGTCGCGGCTGAACCGCAACCACCCGCAGTGGGCGTGGCTCAGCCTGTTCTCGGTGGCGCTGGCCGACTTCTACGTCTACCTGCTCGCCACCGGCGTCTTCTCCGACCCGCGGTTCTTCTAGGAGGCATGCCAGCAGATGACCACGCCCGAGTTGGAGACGCACGCGTACGACGTCGTCGTCATCGGGGCCGGCGGGGCGGGGCTGCGGGCCGCCATCGCCGCTCACGACGCCGGAGCGCGGACCGCGATCGTGTGCAAGTCCCTGCTCGGCAAGGCGCACACGGTGATGGCCGAGGGCGGAATCGCCGCCGCCATGGGCAACGTGTGGTCCGACGACAACTGGCGGGTCCACTTCCGCGACACCATGCGCGGCGGCAAGATGCTGAACAACTGGCGGATGGCGCAGCTGCACGCCCAGGAGGCGCCGGACCGGGTGCTGGAGCTGGAGGAGTGGGGGGCGCTGTTCGACCGCACCGCCGACGGGCTGATCTCGCAGCGGGACTTCGGTGGTCACCGCTTCGCCCGGCTGGCCCACGTCGGCGACCGCACCGGCCTGGAGATGATCCGGACCCTGCAGCAGCGGGCGGTGGCGCTCGGCATCGACGTGTTCATGGAGTGCACGGTCACCGAGCTGCTCAAGGACGGCGCCCGGATCGCCGGCGCCTTCGGCTACTGGCGGGAGTCCGGGCGGTTCGTCGTCTTCGAGGCGCCGGCGGTGGTGCTGGCGACCGGCGGCATCGGCAAGTCGTACCAGGTGACCAGCAACTCCTGGGAGTACACCGGCGACGGGCACGCGCTCGCGCTGCGGGCCGGCGCGTCGCTGATCAACATGGAGTTCGTCCAGTTCCATCCCACCGGCATGGTCTGGCCGCCGAGCGTGCGCGGGATCCTGGTCACCGAGTCGGTGCGCGGCGACGGCGGGGTGCTGCGCAACAGCGAGGGCAAGCGGTTCATGTTCGACTACATCCCGGAGTTCTTCAAGTCCGAGACGGCCGACTCCGAGGAGGAGGCCGACCGCTGGTACGACGACAAGACCAACAACCGCCGGCCCCCCGAGCTGCTCCCCCGCGACGAGGTGGCCCGGGCGATCAACTCCGAGGTCAAGGCCGGGCGCGGGTCACCGCACGGCGGCATCTTCCTAGACATCGCGTCGCGGCGCGACGCCGAGTTCATCCAGCGCCGGCTGCCGTCGATGTACCACCAGTTCAAGGAGCTCGCCGACGTCGACATCACCGCCGAGGCGATGGAGATCGGGCCGACCTGTCACTACGTGATGGGCGGGGTCGAGGTGGACCCGGACAGCGGCGTCTCGATCGTGCCCGGGCTGTACGCCGCCGGCGAGGTCGCAGGGGGCATGCACGGTTCCAACCGGCTCGGCGGCAACTCGCTGAGCGACCTGCTGGTGTTCGGCCGCAGAGCCGGAGCCAGCGCTGCGGAGTTCGCCACCAAGGCCGAGCAGGGCCGCCCGCAGGTGGCCGGGCAGCTCGTCCGCGACGCCGGTGAGGCGGCCGTGGCGCCGTTCGCCCTCGACGGGGGGGAGAACCCGTACACCTTGCAACGGGAGCTGCAGCAGGCGATGCAGGAGCTGGTCGGGATCATCCGCACCGAGCCCGAGCTGGTCGAGTCGCTGCGCCGGCTGGGCGAGCTGAAGCGGCGCGCCGGCCGGCTGTCGGTCGAGGGGCACCGCCAGTACAACCCCGGTTGGCACCTGGCGCTGGACCTCGCGAACATGCTGATCGTCAGCGAGTGCATCGCCAAGGCCGCACTGGAGCGCACCGAGTCCCGTGGCGGCCACACCCGCGAGGACTTCCCCGCCACCGACGAGTCCTGGGGCGCGGTCAACCTGGTGCTGAGCGCCAAGGACGACGAGGTATCGCTGACCCGGCAGGCCCTGCCGCGGCTGCCCGACGAGCTGCACGAGATGTTCGAGGTGACGTAGGTGGGCAAACAGCTGTCGATGCGCGTCTGGCGGGGTGACCGCGAGGGCGGGAGGCTGCAGGACTTCACCGTCGAGGTGGAGGAGGGCGAGGTGGTCCTCGACGCCATCCACCGGCTGCAGGCGACCCAGGTGGGCGACCTCGCGGTGCGCTGGAACTGCAAGGCCGGCAAGTGCGGCTCGTGCTCGGCGGAGATCAACGGCCGCTCCCGGCTGATGTGCATGACCCGGCTGTCCGACTTCGGCTCCGACGACGTCGTCACGGTCACCCCGATGCGAGCGTTCCCCGTCATCCGCGACCTCGTGACCGACGTCTCGTACAACTACGTCAAGGCCCGCGAGCTGCCGGCCTTCGCCCCGGGTCCGCCGGACGCCGACGGCAGGCGCCGGATGATGCAGGAGGACGTCGAGCGGGGCCAGGAGTTCCGCAAGTGCATCGAGTGTTTCTTGTGCCAGAACACCTGCCACGTGATCCGCGACCACGACCAGAACAAGCCGGCGTTCGCCGGGCCGCGGTTCTTCCTGCGCTACGCCGAGCTAGACATGCACCCGCTCGACACCCATGACCGGCGCCAGCTGGCTCAAGACGCCGCCGGGCTCGGGATGTGCAACATCACCAAGTGCTGTACCGAGGTTTGCCCGGAGGGCATCAAGATCACCGACAACGCGATCATCCCGATGAAGGAACGCGTCGTGGACCGCAAGTACGACCCGCTGGTGTGGCTCGGCAGCAAGATCCGGCGCCGCGACGACCGTTCCGAGCTCTGACCCCGGCGCGTCAGGCGCCGAGGTAGCGGCGGGCCATCTTGGTGACGAACTGGTAGACGCCGTCCTCGTCCGGCGCCAGCGGACCAGGCACGTAGCTCGGCGTCTGCATCCCCCGCTGCACCGACTCACACGCCGCCCAGTCCTGCCGGTTGGTCAGGTCCCAGAAGTCCACCGCGTACGCCGGGTCGAAGCCGGGCTTGTCGAACGCGGCCGGAGGGAACGCCCACGAGCACGAGATCCGGGTCTTGCGAGGCGCCAGCGGCGTGAGCAGGTGGCTCATGACGTAGTCGGGATGCAGGCTGATCAGCAGGTTCGGCAGCACCGCGATGTACATCACGGTGCGCTGCTCTGCCGCGTCGAGCCGTGCCATCGCGACCCCGTTGCTGCGCCCGTCCAGCGACATCGTCTCGGCGCCCTCGCGCAGGTCCATCCACCCCGCCACCCAGTCGCCGGTGGTCTGCAGGTTGTCCCCGCTGCGGGGCGGGCTGACCCGGCAAAGCTCGGGATGGATCGACGCGCAGTGGTAGCACTCCTGGTAGTTCTCGATCACGATCTTCCAGTTGGCGGCCACGTCGTACTCGTGGGTCTCAACCGTCCGCAGCTCTCCGGCGTCGTAGCCGGCGACGACCGGGTCCAGATCTGCGACGTGGCCGGCGAACCCGCCGGCGCTCCCGCTCGGGTCGACGAAGGCCCAGCCGTGCCAGTCGGCCACCGGGACCGGGTGCAGCGACCATTCCCGCTTGTCGAAGTCGGCGTTGCGGTTGAGTGCCGGGGCCCCACGCAGCGACCCGTCGAAGTCGTAGGCCCAGGCGTGGTACGGGCACACGATCGCCCGCCCTTGTGAGCTCTCGCCGCACGGCAGCAGCTCGTGGCCGCGGTGGCGGCAAGCGTTCTCGAAGCCCCGCAGGACCCCCCGCTGGTCCCGGACCAGCAGCACGCTGCTGTCCCCGGCGGCGTACGTGCGCATCGCGCCCGGGTCGGCCACCTCGCTGGAGCGGCCGAGGCACGTCCATCCGGAGAAGACGTTCGCGCGCTCCCATGCCAGCACGTCCTCGTCGAGGTAGGCGGCCTTGGGTAGCATCCGGCTCAGGCCGAAGGGCCGTAGGCAGGCCTGCAGCTCGTCGGCGTCGAGGGGGGCGGTCGACCGCCCCATTGCCAGCGGACTCTGACTGACCATACAGTCAGCCTAGGCACTCGCCCCGGTCGCCGTAAAGCCGGACGCGGTGGCGCCGGCGGGAGGAGACCCGATGACCATGCACCCTCGGGAGCGGCCGGCGTACGATCGGCGCCGATTCCTGCGCAACTCGCTGCTGGTGTCGCTCGGCGGAGTGGCCGCGCCGAGCCTGCTCGGCGCCTGCGGCTCCCCGACAGTGTCGAGCAGCAGCACCGCCCTTCCGATGGCGCGGCCGGGCTCACCGGTGGAGCTGCCGCTGAAGGGGGAGCCGATCGCCGACGGCCTGCAGCCGGAGAGCGGCACGCTGAAGGTCTTCAACTATTCCGACTACGTGGCGCCGGGACTGATGAAGGCATTCGGCAAGCAGTACGGCGTCGACGTCCAGGTCACGACGTTCACCACGATGGACGAGGCGGTCGCCAAGCTGCGTACCGGTCAGTCCGACTTCGACGTCTTCTTCCCCACCCCGGACATCTTGGCCAAGGTAGCCGTCGGCGGCTTGCTGCAGCCGGTCAACCACAGCTACCTGCCCAACCTCGGCAACGCGTGGACGCAGCTGCAAAACCCCTTCTACGACAGGGGCGCCCGATACACCGTGCCCTACAACGTCTACTCGACCGGGATCGGCTACCGCGCCGACGAGGTGCAGTCGCTTCCGCCCAACGGCTACGACATCTTATGGGACCCGAAGTACGCCGGGCAGGTGCACATCCTCGACGACGGGCGCGAGGCCATCGGGATGTCGTTGCTGCGCAACGGGGTCACCGACGTCAACACCGAGGACCAGGACAAGATCCGCGCCGCCGGCGACCAGCTGGACAAGCTGGTCCCGCTGGTCCACGTCAAGGTCGACATCAACGGCTACACCGAGGTGGCCGAGAACCGCGCCACCGTGCACCAGTGCTGGTCGGGCGACATGATCAGCGCTCAGTACTACCTGCCCAAGGGTGTCTCGACCGACGTGCTCGGCTACTGGCGCCCGGACACCAACGCCGCCATCGGCAACGACACGATCGCCGTGGCCGCCGCGGCTCAGCACCCGGTGCTGGCGCACCACTTCCTCAACTTCATGCTCGACAACGACAACGCTTTGCGCAACTTCGGTTGGGTCGGCTATCAGCCGGCACTCAGCCGGTTCACGCCCGACTTCCTGCTGGCCAAGCAGTACGTACCAGCCAACCTGAAGAGCGCGGTCGTCACCATGGCCGACTACGACGCCGGCGTCCAGCTGCTCCAGCTCAGCTCCACCGGCCGGGTGCTCTGGGACGACACCTGGGCCACGTTCAAGTCCGGGTGAGGGGTCCGCGGGTGGGACGCGCATCCGGCGACCGCCGGGCCGAACGGCTGTGGCCGGCGCTGGCGCTGCCGGGCACCGGCTGGCTGGTGCTGCTGTTCGTGGTGCCGTTCTATGCGATCGCGGCGGTCGCCTTCGGGGTCATCGACCCGCTGTTCGGTTCGCCGATCCCGGTGTGGAACCCGCTGCAGTGGCAGTTCGGCAGCTTCACCGAGGTGGTGCAGCGAGCCCTCACCGGCGACCTGCAGCCGGTCTTCGTCCGCACGTTCGGCTACGTCGCCGCGGCGCTGGCGATCTGCATCCTGGTCGGCTACCCGGTCGCGTACTACATCGCCCGGCTCGCCGGCCGCCGCCGCGGTCTGCTGCTGCTATTGATCCTCGCGCCCTGGTGGATCAACTACCTGACCCGGATGCTCGCCTGGATCAACCTGCTCGAGCCGGACGGCTACGTGAACCGCTTCCTGCAGGCGGTTCATCTGGTCGCGCGCCCCGTCGACTGGCTTTCCGGCAACCCGTACACGGTGGTGATCGCGCTGGCGTACGGCTACCTGCCGTTCTTCATCGTGCCGCTGTACGCCACGTTGGACCGCATCGACGGGCAGCTGCTGGAGGCGTCTCGTGACCTCGGCATCGGGACCAGAGGCACGTTCTGGCACGTCACGCTGCCGCTGTCGCGCCAGGGGCTGCTGACCGCGTCGGCGATCACCGTGCTGCCGATGTTCGGCGACTACTACACGAACACGCTGGTCTCGGGGTCTCCGACGACGACGATGGTAGGCAACCAGATCGAGTTCTACCTGCTTGCGAGCCAGCAGAAGGCCGTCGGAGCCTCGCTGGTCCTGTTGCTGTCGCTGCTGCTGATGGCGCTGATGGCCTACTACCTGGTGGCCACCCAGCGGGCCAGCCGGGAGCTGGCGTGACCACCGTCGTCGCGCCGCCGGCGGAGACCGCGGCCGCGGCACCCCGCCCCCAGCGCAGGCGGCGGTGGCGGCGGCCGCGGGCACCCGTGCTCGCGACACTGACCTGGCTCTACGTCGCCTGGTCCCTGCTCCCGGTGCTGATCGCGGTGCAGTTCTCGTTCAACGACGGCCGGAGCCGCACCGCGTGGCAGGGCGCGTCGTTCCGCTGGTACTGGGGGGACCCGTTCTCCTCGGTCGCCCACGACCCGACGCTGAGCCTGGCGTTGACCAACAGCCTGCGGCTCGGCGTCCTCACCCTGCTGATCTCGACCCCGATCGGCGCCGCGCTCGCAGTCGGGCTGACCCGTTGGCGGGGCCGGGCCAGCCGGGCGTCGAATTCGCTGATGCTGCTGCCGCTCGCGACGCCGGAGATCGTGATGGGGTCCGCGCTCTTCCTCGTGTTCACCAACCTCTACACCGCGGTGCCGCTGGGCCGGACCGCTCAGCTGCTCGGCCACGTGACGTTCTCGATCTCCTACGTCGTGGTCATCGTGCGCGCCAGGCTGCTGTCGATCGGCTCGGAGTACGAGACCGCCGCACGCGACCTCGGGGCCTCGCCGATCCAGGCGATCCGCACCGTGCTGATCCCACTGCTCGGGCCGTCGGTGTTCGCCGCCGCCATGATCGTCTTCGCCTCGTCGATGGACGACTTCGTCGTCAGCTCGTTCCTGTCCGCCGACGCCTCGTCGGTGACGGTGCCGATCAAGCTCTACAGCGGCGTACGCACCTCGCCCACGCCGGCGCTCAACGCCCTGGCCACGCTGCTGCTGCTCGGGTCGGTGCTGGCGGTCGCGCTGGCGTGGCTGGTGATGCGCCGGCTGCGTCGTCGCGACGGACAGGGCATCGACGAGCTGGCCGTGCTCGACGTGTGAGCGTTCAGGAGGCCGCCAGCAGTCGAAGCGCGTCCGGCGGCAGCGTCACCGAGACGTGGCTCCCCGAGCTCAGCTCGCCGCGGTCCCCGTCGTTGACGACCAGCGCCTGCAGCACCGGGCCGTGCGGCAGCCGCACCATCACCTGGGTGGTGGCGCCCACGTAGACCAGCCGCTCGACGGTCCCCGGCAGCCCGTTCGAGGGGGCCTGCGTCGCCGGCGCGAGGCGTACCCGCTCCGGGCGGATGACGACGTGGCCGTTGCGCTCGGCGCCGGCACCCACCGGGGTCGCCAGCAGCTCCGCCTCACCCAGCCGCACGTTGCGCATCCCGTCCCCCGCCTGGCCCAGGCAGTCGACCTCGAGCAGGTTCGCCACCCCGAGGAAGTCGGCGACGTACGCGGTGAGCGGAGCCGCGTAGACCTCGCGCGGCGGCCCGCACTGCACCAGCCGTCCCTCCTCCATCACCGCGAGCCGGTCCGACATCTCCAGGGCCTCCTCCTGGTCGTGGGTGACGAAGACGAAGGTGACGCCGACCTCGCGGTGCAGGGTGGTCAGCTCCTGGCGCAACGTCTTGCGCAGCTTGGCGTCCAGCGCTCCGAGCGGCTCGTCGAGCAGCAGCACCGACGGGCGCAGCACCAGGGCGCGTGCCAGCGCCACCCGCTGCTGCTGGCCGCCCGACAGCTGGTGCGGTCGCCGGCGGGCGTACGCCGACAGCTGCACCAGCTCGAGCGCCTCGGCGACCCGCTGGCGGCGCTCGTGGCGGTCCACGCCGCCCTGCCAGCGCAGGCCGTAGCCGACGTTGTCCTCCACCGACAGGTGCGGGAAGAGCGCGTAGCTCTGGAAGACGGTGTTGACGGGACGCTTGTGCGCGGGGACCGCCGCGACGTCGACACCGTCCAGCAGGATCTCCCCGCTGGTGGGCTCCTCGAAGCCGGCGATCATCCGCAGTGTCGTGGTCTTGCCGCACCCGGAGGGTCCGAGGATCGAGAAGAACTCCCCGGCCCGGATGGACAGGTCGAGATCGACTACGGCCGCCTCGTCGCCGAACGTCTTGCCGAGTCCGCGCAGCTCGATCGCCCCTCCGGACTGGCGCACCGGCATCTCCCGTCGTCGAGCCTGCGCGGATTGTAGGCGTCGGGGCCGTCGCCTGTCGTGCTTGCTGGAGGCCCGCGCCGGGCTCTAGACTGAACGTTCAGTCAGACAGCGCTCAGGTCAGGAGTTTCCGTCGTGACCGCCACCGCAACCAGCCCGGCGTCGAGCGGCTCGGCCGGCCTGGACGACCTCGTCGCCCGCGAGACCGAGACGTTCCTGCGGCGGCAGCCGGCCAGCCGGCGGCTGCACGAGCGGGCCCGACGAGTGCTGGCCGGTGGCGCGACGTCGAGCTGGCAGATCGCCGAACCCCAGGCGGTCTGGATGAGCCATGGCCGGGGCTCGAAGGTCTACGACGTCGACGACACCGAGTACAGCGACTTCCACGGCGGCTACGGGGTCTCGCTGGCCGGGCACGCGCACCCCGCCGTCGTCTCGGCGGTGGAGCGGCGGGTACGCCGGGGCACCCACTTCGCCCAGCCGACCGAGGACGCCGTCGTGGTCGCCGAGGAGCTGGCGCGCCGGTTCGGGCTGCCGCTGTGGCGCTTCGCCAACTCCGGGACCGAGGCGACGATGGACGCGGTCCACCTGATGCGCGCCGCCACCGGACGCGACCTCATTATCAAGGTCGAGGGGTGCTACCACGGGCACCACGACTCGGTACAGGTCTCGGTCCTGCCCGAGGCCGACCAGGCCGGCCCGCCGGACCGTCCCTCCCCGGTGGCGGGGAACACCGGCATCCCAGCAGCGATCCGGGAGCTGGTCGTGGTCGTCGGCTTCAACGACCTGGCCGTGGTCGACCGGGCGCTGGCCGAGCACCCCGGCAGGATCGCCGGCATGATCGTCGAGCCCGTGATGATGAACGCCGGGATCATCCCGCCGGTGCCCGGCTACCTGGCCGGCCTGCGGGACCTGCTCCACGCTCACGGTGCCCTGCTGGCCTTCGACGAGGTCAAGACCGGCTTCACCACCGGCCCCGGTGGGATCACCGCGTCCAGCGGCTTGACGCCCGATCTGATCTGCCTCGCCAAGGCCATGGGCGGCGGCACCCCGACCGCGGCGATCGGCGGCACCGCCACGGTGATGGACCTCATCGGCTCCGGAAGCTACGAGCAGGTCGGCACCTTCAACGGCAACCCGCTCACGATGGCGGCGACCCGCGCGGTGCTCACCGAGGTGCTGACGCCGCAGGCGTACGCCCACCTCGACCAGCTCAGCGCACTGATGCGGACCGGCATCGAGGAGCACATCGCCCGCTACGAGCTGCCCTGGCACGTCGTGACCGCCGGCGCCAAGGGGTGCATCACGTTCCGGCCCGAACCCATCCGCGACTTCCGTGGCTTCTTGGAGATCGACGAGCGGCTGGGCCACGCGCACTGGCTGGTCCAGCACAACGGCGGTGTCTTCCTGCCCCCGTGGGGCAAGGTCGAGCAGTGGCTGATCTCGGTGCAGCACACCGACGACGACGTCGAGCGCTTCCTGCGCAACGTCGACCGGCTCGCCGCCGAGGTTGTCGCCGTCGCCTGAGTCTTGCGTCAGCCCGCCAGGGCCCGGTCGGCAAAGCGCATCGCGATGGTCACCGCCCGCTCGGCGTCCACAACCGGGTCTCGCAGCGTGACCTGGATCGACAGCCCGTCGAGCAGGGCGGCGAAGGTGACGGCGAAGTCGTCGACGTCGACGCGCTCGACCTCTCCGCCCGCCTGAGCCTCGCGGACCACCCGGGCGATCAGCTCGCGCCAGCGTTGGTCCAGCTCGACCCGATCCCGAGCCACCTGCTCGTAGCGCAGCGCCGCGGACCACAGGTCGAACCACAGCCCCCAGGCCCCCGGCACCTCCTCGGCCGACTGGGGGACGAACGTCCAGCGCGCCAGGGTCTCGAGCCGCTCCCGCAGCGACGCCGGCCGGGCCAGCATCGCCTCGGCGGCGGTGTAGAAGCTCTGTTCGGAGAACCGCAGCGCCTCGCTGAGCAGGTGGTCCTTGGTGCCGAAGTAGTAGATGACCAGGGCCGGGCTGGCACCCACGCGCCGGGCGACGTCGGCGATCCGGGTGTCGGCGTAGCCGCGTTCGGCGATGAGCTGCGCGGCCGCCGCAAGCATGCTGCGGCGGCGCTGGTCGGCGCCGGCAACGGTCGCCTCGGCGGTCATCGCCCACTCCCCGTCGCTGGACCGGCCTGTCGTCGCGAGGCTAGCACCTTGGACTGAACAGTCAGTCAAGCGTCGACCTCGGTCTTGTCGCGGGGCCGTACGCCTCCTTAGACTGAACCGTCAGTCAAACCCCGGTTGCCGGGCCGGAGCCGACCTCCCGACCGCCGGAGGGCGAGAGCAGCGGAAACGTCGGGAGATCCGCGGGTGACGGCGGGACGGAGGTGCTGATGCAGCGCGACGCCACCGCCTCCCGCCGTCGGCCCCGGCTGGTCCTGCGGCGCGGGTGAGCGCGCCGGAGACGGCGCTGCGGCGCCTGCTCGAGCCGCGCACGGTCGCGGTGGTCGGCGCCAGCGACCGCCCGGGCTCCTTCGGTCACCGGATGGCCACCGAGGTGCTGCGCAGCCCGGCCGCTCCCAGCGTGCACCTGGTCAACCCGAGGCGCTCCAGCGTGCTCGGCCGCTCATGCCTTCCCGGGCTCGGCGACCTCGACGAGCCGGTCGACCTGGTCATGCTCGGGGTTCCCGACGCCGCACTCGCCGAGCAGGTGGAGCTGGCGGCGAAGCTCGGAGCGGGTGGGGCCGTCGTCTTCGGCTCCGCAGTGGGGCTTGGTCCACGGCTGGCGGAGACCGCCCGGGCTGCGGGCATGGCGCTGTGCGGCGGCGGGTGCATGGGCTTCCTCAACGTCGCCGGGGGCATCCGGGCGATCGGCTACCTCGAGCGGTTCCCGCTCGAGCCGGGTCCGGTCGCGCTGGTGTCGCACTCCGGCTCGGCATTCTCGGCGCTGCTGCGCACCCACCGGTCGCTGGCGTACTCGCTGGCGGTCTCCTCGGGGCAGGAGCTGGTGACCACCGCCGCCGACTACCTTCGCTACGCGCTCGAGCTGCCCGAGACCCGCGTGGTCGCGCTGCTGCTGGAGACGTTGCGCGACGCGGACGGGCTGCGGGCCGCCCTGGACACCGCGGCGGACCGCGACATCCCGGTGGTGGCGCTGACCGTGGGTCACTCCCCTACGGGGCGTGCGCTGGTCGCCGCCCACTCCGGAGCCGTCGCTGGCGACGACGCGGCCTGGGAGGCGCTCGTCGAGCGCTATGGCGTGCACCGCGTCGCCGACCTGGACGAGATGGTGGACACCCTCGAGCTGTTCGCGCTCGGCGCCCGGGCCAGGCCCGGCGCCGACGGGATCGCCTCCGTGCACGACTCCGGAGCCGAGCGTGCCCTGGTCGCCGACGTCGCCGAGCGGGTCGGGGTGCGGTTTCCGCCGCTGCAACCGGCCACGGTCGCCCGACTCGGCGAGCTGCTGGACCCTGGCCTGCGCCCGGCAAACCCGCTCGACATCTGGGGGACCGGGGCACGTACCCGTGAGCTGTTCGGGGCCTGCCTGGCAGCAGTCGGCAGCGATCCGGGTGTCGGCGCCGTGGCGCTGGCGGTCGACCTCATCGCTGAGTACGACGGTGACGAGTCCTACGTCGAGGCCGCGCTCGACGCCGCGCGGGTCCTTGACGTCCCGGTGGTGGTGCTGAGCAGCCTCGCCGCCGCGGTCGACCAGTCGCGGGCCACGCTGCTGCGCCGGGCCGGAGTGCCGGTGCTGGAGGGAACGCGCAGCGGGCTGGTGGCGCTGCGGCACCTGCTCGCCAGGGCTCGCCCGGGCGCCGCGACGCCGGCGGCGGAGCCGCTCGACGAACGAAGGGCCGCGAGGTGGCGGGACCGCCTGGCCGCCGGTCCGCTCGACGCCGTGGAGTCGCTGCGGCTGCTCGCGGACTACGGCCTGCCGGTGGCGCAGACGGTCCCGGCGGACGGCACCGGGGCGGCGGTGGCGGCCGCGGAGCGGGTCGGCTACCCGGTTGTGCTGAAGACCGATGCGCCAGGACGGTGGCATAAGAGCGACGTCGGCGGGGTGGTGCTCGGGCTGCGGGACGCCGCCGAGGTCGAGGCGGCGTACGCCCGGCTGGCGGGACGTCTCGGCCGGCGGGTCGTGGTTCAGCCGGACGCCGGGCCCGGGGTGGAGCTGGCGCTCGGGCTGGTGCGTGATCCCGCGCTCGGGCCGCTGCTCGTGCTGGCCGCCGGCGGGACGCTGGTCGAGGTCCTCGGTCAGCGGGTCGTGGCACTGCCACCGCTGGACGTCGCCGCGGCGGCTGCCCTGCTGGCGCGACTGCCGGCCGCACGGCTCCTGGACGGGGTCCGGGGCGGCGCTCCCGCCGATCGGGGCGCGGTGGTGGCTGCGCTGGTGGCATTGTCACGGCTGGCCACGGAGCTGGGCGACCGGCTGGCGGCGCTGGACGTCAACCCACTGATCGCCGGGCCATCGGGTGCCGTCGCGGTCGACGCGCTCGCGGTGGCCCGGGCCGCTGCCGCTATCCCAGGTTAACGTGGGATAGCGGCGCTCCCATTGGCGTGCACGCCATTGGGAGTGCCGCTCAGCCACGGGAAGTACGGGGCGTACGGACGATCGCCAGGCAAGCGGCTGGTCTACCCTTGCCGCGGTGAAGGTCCTCGTCACCGGCGGAGCCGGCTATATCGGCAGTACGATCGCCACCGCACTCGAGGCCGCCGGGCACACCCCGGTCATTCTTGACAATCTGGCCGTCGGCCCAAGGCAGTTCACGACGGGCCGGACCTTCTACGAAGGCGACATCGGGGACCGGGTGTTGCTGCGCCGGGTGGTCGACGAGCATCCCGATCTCGACTGCACGATCCACTGCGCGGCCCGGATCATCGTCCCCGAGAGCGTCGCCCAGCCGTACCTCTACTACCGCGAGAACGTCGCGAAGTCGCTGGAGCTCTTCGACGAGCTGGTCTCGCTGGGCAAGCCGCGGGTCGTGTTCAGCTCGTCGGGCTCGTTGTACGCGCCCAGCCCGACGTACGAGGTCCACGAGGACTCCCCGCTGGCGCCGACGTCACCGTACGCGCGCACCAAGCTGATGATGGAGATGATGCTCGCCGACCTGGCGGACGCCACCGAGCTGCGCGCGATCATCCTGCGCTACTTCAACCCGATCGGGGCCGAACCCGGCTTCCGCAGCGGCATCCACGACCCGCTGCCCAGCTTCGTCCTCGGCCGCCTGGTGGCGGCGGCCCGCGGCGGCATCGACGCGTTCACGATCACCGGAACCGACCTGCCCACCCGCGACGGCACCGGCCTGCGCGACTACATCCACGTCTGGGACCTAGCCGCCGCGCACGTCACCGCCGTCGAGCGCTTCGACGATGTGCTCGCCGCCGAGCAGCAGACGAGCACGGTCGTCAACCTGGGGACCGGGTCCGGCACGACGGTGCGCGAGCTGCTGGCGTCGTTCCAACGAGTCTTCGGCCAGAGCGTGCCGACACGGGAGGCACCGCCGCGACCCGGCGACGCGGTCGGCGCGTACGCCAACGTGGACAAGGCCGCCCGGGTGCTCGGATGGCGGACCCGGCTCAGCCTCGACGACGGGATCGCGAGCGCGCTGGAGTGGGGCCGGCGGCGGCAGGAGGTCCTCGGTCAGCCGGCGCCCTCCGGCTGAAGCCGCAAACGTCGCTCAGCGTTCCGGGTGCGCCCGGAACCAGGCGATCGTCTCGCGCAGGCCGTCGTCGGCCGAGACCTCCGGGGACCACCCGAGCAGCTCACGCGCCCGGCCGATGTCGGGGCAGCGCCGCTGCGGGTCGTCGACCGGGAGCGGGATGGACTCCACCCCCGAGCTGGTCTCGGTCAGCGCCGCGATGCGCTCGGCCAGGGCCAGCACCGTCATCTCCTCGGGGTTGCCGAGGTTGACCGGCCCGGCCTCCTCCGACGCGGCGAGTGCGAGCAGCCCGGCCACCAGGTCGGCCACGAAGCAGATGGAGCGCGTCTGCGACCCGTCCCCGGCCACGGTGAGCGGCTCGTCGGCCAGCGCCTGCCGGATGAACGTCGGGACCACCCGCCCGTCGTCGCTGTTCATGCGGGGGCCGTAGGTGTTGAAGATGCGCGCGATGCCGGTCCGCACCCCGTGGACCTCGCGGTAGGCCGTCGTCAGCGCCTCCGCGAACCGCTTCGCCTCGTCGTACATGCTGCGCGGCCCGATCGGGTTGACGTTGCCCCAATAACCCTCCTGCTGCGGGTGCTGCAACGGGTCGCCGTAGACCTCGGAGGTGGAGGCGAGCACGAAGCGCGCGTCGTGGCGGCGGGCCAGCTCGAGGGCGTTCGTCGTGCCGGCGCTGCCCACACGCAGGGTCTCGATCGGGTGCCGCTGGTAGTGCACCGGGGACGCGGCCGAGGCCAGGTGGAACACCACGTCGACCGGCCCGTCGACGGCGAGCTCGTCGGACACGTCCGCGACGACCAGCTCGAAGGCCGAGTCGGCGCCGAGATGGGCGACGTTGTCCTTCGTGCCGGTCAGGAGGTTGTCGACGCACACCACGGCCGTCTCGCGCCGGAGCAGCTCCTCGCACAGCCACGACCCGACGAAGCCGGCGCCCCCGGTGACGACGGCGCGCCCCGACGACTCAGCCATCGTTCGCCCCTCCGTCGTCGGACCCGTCCCGGAATCGTAGCTGCGAGCCCGGGGCGAAGGCGGCCAGGCGTACGCCGCGCTCGGCGAGCGCCTGGCGTACGCCGGGGTGGCACAGCACGGCGACCTCGGCCGACCGCTCGCTGCGGTAGACCGACTCGGCGTCGTCCCCCTCACCGGGGTGGCAGCCCAGCTCGGTGACCCCCGGGCCGAGGGTGGCGATGATGCGCCGGAGGTTGGCGACCGTTACCCCCTCGGGCCACGGCTCGCCGGTGCCGGTCTGGCCGTAGAAGTCGCCGCAGTAGCGCAGCCCGGCGGTGCACGAGCGCACCGGGACGCCGAGGGTCCGGGCCGCGTCCAGCACGGCGGTGCGGACCGGCTCGTGCAGGTGGACGTGCTGGTGGGAGTCCAGGTGGGTGGGGTCGCGGCCGACCAGCCGGCGGAAGGTATCCACCTGGGCTGTGACCTCCGCAGCCACCGCGTCGACGTCGTCGGTGGCGACGACCTGGTACACGGCCCGCCAGCGGCCCTCGCGGAACGCCCACTCCGCGAGGTCGACGTGGACACCCAAGCCGAGACCGGGACGGGCCCGGCAGTACGCCGCGGCGTCCCCGGCCGCCGGCCAGCGCACCATGAGGCTGGCGCTGGTGAGGATCCCCCGCTCGTACGCGCCGATCACGCCCCGGTTGATCCCCGGCGTCCGCCCGAAGTCGTCGCCGTTGACGACCAGGACCCGCTCCGAAGCGCTGGCCCCCGCCGGCGCGGTCACCCGAGCAGCCCCTCGGCCAGCTGGCCCGCGTCCCGCAGCCAGTCTCGGGTGTGCTCGGGGGGCGCGACCCAGCCCGGGGACCATCCCAGCCACTGCACCGCCAGGCACAGCTGGCCGCTGGCCAGGTCGGCCAGGAACTCCCCGTCGTCCGCGAGATCGCCGGCGGTCTCCTCGCCGGCCCGGCGATAGCTGTCGGCGATCGTGCGCCGGTTGGCGTCGTCCCAGCCGGTGCAGAGCGCAGCCAGGTCGAGTATGCCGGGGCCGATACCAGCCATCTCCCAGTCGACCGGCGCCACCCGGCGCCACCCTGGGCCCGGTCCGACCAGGATGTTGGACGGGTAGAACTCGCCGTGCACGAACGTGGTCGGCAGCTCGGCCAGCCGGCTCAGCGCCACGGTGAGCCCGGCCGCCACCGTCGCGAGATCTCCGGCTCGATCGGCCGGGACGGACTCCTGCGCCCGGTCCAGCCACTGGCGGTAGTACCCGCCGTCGAAGCGGAGCAGGTGCAGGTCGGCTGCCTCCGCCGGGTCGACGGCGAGGTCAGGGTGCTGGTGCATTCGGGCGAGCCAACGGGCCACGTCCTGCCACACCTTGACGTCGCCGATCTGGTAGAGCTCGCGACCCGTCACCTTTTCCAACAGCAGCCAGCAGCGCCCCGCTGTCTCGTCGTTGATCGCGCCGTAGTACAGCGGGGTCCCGAGGTCGGCCCGGGACAGGATCCGGCGGTAGGTCTCGATCTCACGCCGCGGCTCGTACACCAGCGCCGGCTTGAACGCGCGCGCGTCGGCCAGGAGCCCCGACTCCCCCAGGTCCTTGCAGATCAGGCGCAGCCGGGTGCCGCCGTCAAGCTCCACGTCCAGCTCGTCGAGCCGGAAGCTCGTGCTGTAGGCGTACGGACCGTGGCGCAGCCGGCTGATTACACAGGGCCGGCCGAAGTGCGCCGACAGGGCGTCGGTCAGCACCCGCTGGAGCTCGGGCCGCCCGCTGGTCATCCTGCACCGACCTCGCGCAGCAGCCCGGACAGGACCCGGTCGGAGTCGAAGTGCTCGACCGCCAGGGCCCGCGCCGCGCCGGCATGGTGGCGGTAGTCGGCGTGGATCCGCTCGATGCCGCTCAGGGCGTCGTCGACGGTCTCGAACGCCAGCAACCCCTCACCGGTGGGCAGGTGGTCGCTGAAGCCGGTCTCCTGCGCGAGCACCGGCCGCCCGGACGCCAGGTAGCAGATGCTCCGGTCGCTGAACCAGCCGCTGCCGGAGATCACGTACCCGCTCTTGGCGATCCCGAGCTCGGCCGTGGACTGCTGGACGAACCTCCGGTACGCCGCCGGTGTCCCGGCGACCGCCGCCGGGTCGGCGAGCCGCCAGCCGTTGTCCCGCAGCGCCGCCAGGTCGGCCACCTCACCCTCGTCGATGGCGAGCGCGAGCAGCAGCGGGTGCTCGGTCCGGGTGGGCAGCGCCAGGAACGGCCGGAGCGAGTGGACCTTCTGCCCGTAGCGCACGCCGTCATGCTCGACCGACCCGTAGCCGCGCCAGTTGGCGACCGTTGTGAACCCGTACCGGGGCGGCTCCTGGCTGACCGGCCACTGGTCGAGGACCACGGGCTGGCGGGTCGCGATCCAGTCCTGCTCCCCGGTGGGCACCGTGGACTCGGGGGCGGGAAGGGACAGCCCGACGGTCACGAAGTGGGTGTGGCCGTCCAGGCGCATGTCGATGCCCTGGGCGGCCCAGAGCTGGGTGAACACCGGGTCCACGTCGAGGTAGACCCGCGTGGGTACGCGACGGAAAGCCTCCTCGCCGCCGAGGGTGCCGGAGATGTCCAGCAGCAGGTCCGCGTCGCGGGCGACCTGCTCGAGCGCGGAGTACGAGAGGCCGGCGGTGTCTCGGGTGCCGCGTCGCAGCAGCGCCCACGAGTCGCCAAGGCCGTGCTCGCGCAGGACCTGAGCGCAGTAGCGCGCGTTCCGGGACTCGCCGAGCGGGGCGCCCTTCGGCGCGATGGCGTCGCCGTCCAGCGCTTCGACGAAGCTGACCGGGTGCCCGAGCCGGGCGAGGCCGAGCAGGTACTGCAGCACCGCCCAGGTGGCCCCGCCCTGGCACGGCACCGCGGCGATCATGCCGCTGACCACGGTCCTCATCGCGACACGCCCACATCCGCCAGCAGCGCCCCGAGCACGAGGTCGGAGTCGAAGAAGGTCTCCGCGAGCGCCCGGGCCGCCCGGCTGTGCCGCGGGTAGTCGCGGCGGATCTCGTGCACGCCGGCGACGGCCTCGTCCGTGGTGCGAAAGGTGAGCAGGCCGTCCCCGGTGGGCAGCGCGCGGCCGGCGCCGGTGTCCTGCACCAGCGCAGGCTTCCCGGCGGCCAGGTAGCGGACGGTACGGTCGCTGACCCACCCGCTGTTGGTCTCGACGTAGATGCCCTGCGCCACCGAGAACTCGGCCCCGGACCCGGAGACGTAGCCGCGGAAGTCGTCGGGGTCCGCGGCGGCTTGCCTCGGGTCCACGAGGTGCCACCCGTGCCGCTCCAGCAGGGTCCGGTCGGCGGCGTCCGCGGGGTGGATGTCCAGCGCGATCTCGAACGTTCCCGGCGCCCTCGCCGGCAGCTCCACGAGCTTGCGGAACTCGTGCACCTTGAGCCCGAAGGTGCGCCCCTCCCAGCTGACCGGCCCGTACCCGCCCCGCCAGCTGCCCACGGTGGTGAAGCGGTCGTGGTCGGCGCCGGCGCCGGCCGGCCACTGCGCCAACACCACCGGCGGGAGCACGGCCCGCCACGCGAGGCCACCGGTCGGGATGGGGCAGCCCGGTGTGCCGACGTTCGTGCCGACCGTGACGTGGTGGTCGTGCGCCTCCAGCCCGAGCGGTTGCCCGGACGCGTGCCAGTACTGCGTGAAGCCGGGGTCGAGGTCGACGTACACCTTGGTGGGGAAGCGGTCCAGCAGCGGCGGGTGCGTCAGGTGGCCGCTGAGGTTGATCAGCACCACGGCCGTGTCCGCATACTCCCGCAGCTCCGCCTCGGTCATGCCGGTCACCCGTGAGCCGTCGTCGCGTACCAGGCAGGAGCTGGCGCCGAGGCCGAATCGGTCGACCACCCGGCGGAAGTAGGCGAGGTTGGCGGAGTCTTCGACGCGAGCGGGCTCGCCGTCGGCCCCGACGCACGATCCGGGCGAGATCTGCTCGATGAAGCAGACGTCGAAGCCGAGCCGCCGCAGGCCGAGGACCCAGCTGAGCCGGACCCACGCCTCTCCCCCGTTGCCCGGCTTGTTGGCGAGCGCACCGGCGACGGCGATCCTGGTCATCGCGGTGCCACCGGGACCGGACCGACCCGCCGCGCCAGCTCTCGGGCGTCGTGGACCCGGCGATCGGGGCCGCCGGCCGACGCGATGGAGGTGTCCGCGCGCAGGTCTTCCACCGCGGCCAGGCCGGCGGGCACCCGGACGTCGCTGATGCGCACCCCGGTCTCCCCGGGCAGGACCGTGGGAGCGATCACGACCGCGGCGCCGAGGGCATCGGCGGGGGTCGTCCGCACCTCGAGCCCGTCGATCTCGACGCGGTACGCCGTCTCGACGAGGACTCCGCTCTGGGCCGCGGCCGGCTCGGCACCGCCGTCGACGACGAGGGTGGTGTCGCTCACCGTGACGTCGTGAGCGGCCCCGATCGTGATCGCCGACCCCCGCCAGTCGGTGACCCTGGTGCCCTCGAGCGTGATGCGGCGCTGGGTCGCGGTCTTGGCGAGCTGGTATCCGAGCCGGCGGCCCTCGATCGCGACCGCGGCGTCGCCACCGGTCTCCGCAAGCGTGTTGTCACGAAGGAGCAGGTCGCGGGTGTTCGGCCCCTCCGGCCAGTCCGGGTCGTTGCTGACCTGGATCCCCTCCCGGCTGGTCGCGCGGATCCGGTTGCCCTGCACAGTCCCGCGCCCGGTGTGCAGGCGCATGGCGTGGCCGCGATGGTGGTCGTAGGTGTTGTCGCGGATCAGGTATCCCTCGCCGCTGGCGCTGAGGTCGAAGGCGGTCACCGGGGTGCCGGCCCGCGCCGCGGCGGCCAGGCCCGGCAACGGGTCGGTGAGCCGGACCCTCAGGGGCGAGCCCGCCCCGAGCACCCGCTCGACCCGGCGTACCCCCAGGACGTCTCCGCTGGTCGGCTCGGTGAACTCCAGCTGGTCACCGGCGCGCACCGGCGCGACGCCGCTCAGCAGCGCTTCGAGGTCGGAGGGCGCGGAGACGATCTCGAGCGGCAGCGCGTAGACGTTCAGCCCGTCATCCATCATCGCCGCGAACGCGCAGTCCTCGACGGTGGGGCCGATCCGGCACCCCTGCGCGTGCACCCCGTCGGCGTTGGTGCTCACCAGCCGACCGCTGCCGGGCTCGAGGCCCACGGTGCACCTCGTGACTCTGGCGGCGTCGGACTGGACCAGCGCAAAGGCGATCGAGTTGGCAGCCCGCACGACGACCCGGTCGATCCGGGTGCCGGAGGAGCGGTACGACGCCACCGCGTTGCCGCCCTGCCGGGTGACGTAGACGAAGGCGTCGGCCGGCGCCAGCCCGGCCGGGACGCCGTCGCGCGGGGTGAGCCGGAACGTCCGCGGGCCCGTCGGCTCGGCGGCGGTCACGAAGACGAAGTCGACCATTCCTGGCTTCAGTCGACGCGTCGCCGGGTCGAAGGCGGCTCCGAACGCCCCCGGGTGGACCACGTCCGGGGCGGGAAACGAGAACAACGGGGCGTCGAGCAACGGGTAGCCGGGGGCGACCTCGACGTCGAAGGTGCGGCCGCCTGGGTCGAGCCTGGTGACCGTGGTCTGGGCGAACGGCGGCGGGTCGTAGTCGATCACGACACCGGTCACCCGGCAGTCGTCGCAGTCACTCAGCGACAGGCAGCCCAGCGCCGGGTCGGCGACCACGATCGTCGCCGGGTCTCCGGCGATGCTCAGCCCGCGGGCACCGGCGACCGGTAGCGCGTAGCCCGCGCCGGGCGTACCCCCGACGCGGTAGCGGCCGGCGCCGAGCTGGAGGGTGGCACCGGGTCCGGCGTTCCGGGCGGTCGCGAGCGCTCGGCGAAGCGCCGGGCCGTCGTCCGCGACCCCGTCGCCGACCGCGCCGAAGTCGGCCGCCCGCAGCTGTGAGCCGGACGAGTCCTGCCACCACCTCGACGCCAGGGCACCGCCGACCGCCACCGCACCGGCGCCCACCAGGAGGCCGCGGCGCGAGATGGTCGACGGCCCGGCCACCTACTTGACCGCCTCGACGAACATGCTCTCGGCCTCGCGGTTGTCGAGCTCGAGGATCCCGGGCGCGTACTCGCTGCCGGTCTGCTGGAAGGCGCACATCCGCACCTGTCGATACCCGGCCTTGCCCAGCAGCTCCTGGATGAAGTCGGGGGTGAACAGGGTCACCGTGTAGCCGTACCAGAGCAGGTGGGCGATGAACCGGCCACCGTAGCTGTCCACCTCCGAGGACGGCACCTGGAAGAAGACCGGATCGCGGCGCAGGTACGCCGCGATGCTCCGGTCGAGGTCGGGCAGCCCGAGGCGGAGCACACCGCCCGGCTTGAGCACGCGGCGGAGCTCCTGGAGCACGGGCACCAGGTCGGGGTAGGAGATCATCGGCAGCGCGTGGATGCTCACGATGTAGTCGAGGCTGTCGCGCTCCAGCGGCAGGCCCTGGCGGATGTCGGCGGTGAGGTCGATGCCGGGCCCGTCCTTGAGGTCCGAGTTGATCCATCCCGGCTCACCGGCGGCGCCACACCCCCAGTTGAGGCGTCGAATGCCTCCGGAGACCACCTGCTCGGCGCTCATCCGACCCCCAGCTGGTCCAGCAGTCCCCCCAGGACCTTGTCGGAGTCGAAGTGGTCCGCCGCGATCCGGCGCGCGGCCGCAGCGTGCCGCGGATATTCGGCTTGGATCTGCTCGATGCCGACCCGCGCCTGGTCGGGCGTGGAGAAGGTCAGCAGTCCCTCGCCGATCGGGTACGCCTCGCCGGTCCCGGTGTCCTGGGCGAGGACCGGTTTGCCGCTGGCCAGGTAGCAGACGCTGCGGTCGCTGAACCAGCCGCTGCGCGACCGCACGTACATGTTCTTGGCGACCATGAACTCCGCCCGAGAGCCTTGGAGGTACCAACGATATGCGGCCGGGTCCGAGGCGACCTTGTGCGGGTCGACCAGCCCCCAACCCCCCGCCTGTAGGGCCTCGGCGTCCGCGGAGTCGGCCGGGTCGATGTCCAGCGCCGCCTCCATCGGGAAGCCGGTCCGGTGGGGCAGGTCGACGAAGCGGCGGAACTCGTGCACCCGCAGACCGTACGTTTCGCCTCCGTACTCGATCGGCCCGAACGGCCCGCGCCAGCTGCCGACGGTGGTGACCGCCGAGCCGCCGACCGGCTGGTCCGGCCACTGCTCGAGGACGACCGGTGGACGCGTGGTCAGCCAGTCGATGCCGCCGGTGGGGATGGTGCAGTCCGCCCGCCCGATGTTGTGCCCGATGGTGACGTAGTGGTCGTGGTAGGAGAACATGTCGGCCAGCCCCAACTCCCGCCACATCTGGCCGAAGCCGGGGTCGATGTCGAGGAACACCCGATTCGGCGCGACGTCTCGGATCTCCGGGTCGTCGAGGTGGCCCATGACGTTGAGCAGCAGGACCGACCGCCGCGCTCTATCCACAACCTCCCCCCACCCCATCCCCACGATCCGCGGGTTATGGTCGGAAAGCAGCGCGAACGAGTCGGCCAGGCCGAACTCCGCCATGACGTCGACCAGGTAGCGGAGGTTGACCGAGGCCTCCAACGAGCACCGCTGCCCCCGCTCGTCGACGCACATCGACGCGTCGATCCGGTCGACGAAGAGCACGTCGAAGCCGAGTCGGCGAAAACCCAGCAGGTATTGGAGAAAGACCCAGGCGTGCCCGCCGTACCCGGGGCGCTGGGCCAACGCACCCGCCACCACGACCACGGGCTTCATGGCGACCCGGCAGCGGGCGGCGCTTGTGGGCCGTTGCGACGTTCTGCCCGGCGGTACGCGGGGAAGTACCCGCTCAGGTCGGCGGGGTCGGCTCCGGCCCGGCGACACAGCTCGGCGTACGTGGATCGGTCATAGATCTGTTTGACGACCGGGAGTGCGATCCGCGCTGCGCCGAAGCGCCCCTTGAACCGGGAGATCCCGTCGCCCTCCACCAGGCCGCCACCGAGGTTGAGGTGCGGGATCTCGCGTTCTTGGAGCTGTTCGATGGCCCACCAGATGAGTGCCGCCGAGTGCCGACGGCCCGGAGCCTCGGCCACGTTGAACAGGTAGTCGGCGCCGCTCGAGGTGTAGCCGAACATGGACGCCGCGATCAGGTCTCCGCGTTCCTGGATGCCGACCATGATCACGTTGTCCGCGGCCGCGAGCGAGACGACCGAGGCAGCGGACAGGCCGTGCGTCGACGTTGCGTCTCGTTCGGCGAAGAAGCTCTCATAGGTGTCCAGGATGAATCTGGTCAGACGCGCCTTGTCGACGACGATTGACTCGGCCCGCGCCGGCAATTGCTCCAGTTGATGGCGCCGCTTGGGCGGCATGTTCTGTAACAGGTCTGTCAGCGATCCGGTGAGGTCCAGCACGTACAGGCTCTTGGCATGGTAGGTCTCAGCTCGCGGCAGCACAGCGCTTTCTCCGAGAGCGGGGTTGGAGACCAGGTAGCCGCACACGTAGCCACGGCTCCCAGCGCTGCGACTCCAGTGGGCGGCTGCTCCGCGGCTGTCCCCCGCGCCGATGAACCCCGAGAACCCCGGGGGTGTCACCAGGTCTCTGGTCTCGTCAAACGTTCGCTCCTCGATCGGGCAGACGAATCGCCCGGCATCGGTCTCTACCTCGTACAGGAAGACCGGACTGCCGGAGTGCGCGTGGGCGGCTCGGCAGTGCTCCCAGGTGTGGCCGAAGGCGTGCGGAAGCCCGCGCAGGGCGGCTCGCCACTGCGTTGGCGAATCGATCGAAATCCAACGCTCCTTGGCCATCTGGCTCATTTGATCCCGAGCCGGGCGAGGACAGCAAGAACCGGTGGCGGTCGGGCGCGTGCTGGTGGTTCGGCGGGACTCGAGGTTCCAGGCCGGAGGGAGGCTTCCCGCCGGTAGTCTTCGAGCCTGCACGCCGGTATTGGCCACGTCCGGTCGGACAGCGAGGGTGGAGCGGGCCGTGTCCTTCGTCGAGATCGACTCCGTACGGCTCGCGGCGCCGGACACCGACGTGCTGCACGGTCGCAACGTCGACGCTCCCAAGCCTGGTCAGCGGCTGGAGAGCGGCAACCTGCGCCTGGTCGGCTGGGTCCTGGCCAAGACCGAGACCGCCGTGGCCGTCGAGGTGGTGGCGGACGGGCACGTGATCGCGAGAGCGCCCGTCGACGCGGAACGGCCGGACCTCGCGCTTGCGTTCCCGGGCGTCGAGGGCGCCGGTCGGGGGGGCTTCCGGGTGCCGCTGCCCATGATCAGCGCGGAGCCGTCCGTCGACCTGCAGGTGCGAGCGGTGCTCCAGAGCCAGCGTCGCGTCAACCTCGGGACGGTCCGGGTCCGAGGCGTGGCGCCCCCCACACATGCCAGGCGACCCCGCGACGAGGTGTCGGTCGTGATCCCCTGCTTCAACCAGGCCCACTACCTGGCCGATGCCCTCGCCAGCGTCGCCGCCCAGACCCACGGCCGGGCCGACGTGGTCGTCGTGGACGACGGCTCGAACGACAACACCGTCGAGGTCGCGGACCGCTTCCCGGGGGTCAGGTACGTCCGACAGGACAACGCCGGCCTGGCCGCGGCGCGCAACACCGGGATCCGGCTTGCGAGGAGCGACCGGCTGGTGTTCCTCGACGCCGACGACCGGCTGCTGCCCTCCGCCCTCGAGGTGGGGCTCGCCGCACTGGAGGCCTGCCGCGGAGACGCCTTCGTCTTCGGCACCTGGCGGCTCATCGGCGCCGACGGCTCGGTGCTCCCGACCACCGCACAGGCACCCTTGGACGAGCCTCCCTACCGCGCGCTGCTCCGCATGTGCTTCATCTCGACGCCGGCGGCGGTGATGTACCGACGGTCGGCCGTCGAGACGGCCGGCGGCTTCGACACCACCGTCAGCCCAAGCGCCGACTACGACCTCTACCTGCGCATCACCCGGACCCGGCCCGTCTTCGGTCACGGCCAGCTGGTCGCCGAGTACCGCCGCCACGGCGCGAACATGACGCTCGACCGGGGGAAGATGCTCGCATCCGAGCTGACCGTCCTGCGCCGGCAGTGGCCCTACGTACGGCGCCACCCGGAGTTGCGGGGGCCGTACCGGGACGGGTTGCGCAGGTCCCGCAGCTATCACGGTGACCGGCTCGCACACGAGGCGCGTGCCCTGGCGGCGACGCGACGATGGGAGCCCGCCGCCCGCGGGACCGTACGGCTGCTCCGCTATCACCCCGCGGCGCTGCTGCCCCTTCCGCCCCGGGTTGCCGACGCGGCCAGCGACGTGGGTTCGCGGGTGCGATCGTTGCTGGTCCGGCCGGGCGGAGCCGATCAACTCGAGATCGCCGAGTACGAGGTCGGTCCAGGGGACGAGGCGACGTGGGAGCGGTAAGCGAGCTCGTGTCGGTCGAGGTCGCCGACCCGACCGATGAGGTCCTGCGCGGCTGCTATCTCGACGCCCCGTCCAAGGGCAGCCGCGCCGAGGCGAACGCCCTGGAGGTCAGCGGCTGGGTGCTTGGCGCGCACGGACCGGTAGCCGCCGTGGAGTTCTGCGACGGTGACCGACTCGTTTGGCGTACGCCGGTCGAGGTGGCACGCCCGGACCTCGCCGCCGCCTTCCCGGACGTCGCCTGGGCGGAGCGCGCCGGCTTTGCCACCACCCTCAGCACCACCGGCACCACCGCGGACCTGGTGTTGCGGATCAGTGCGGTGCTGCCGGACGAGGCTCGCGTCCCGGTGGCCTCGCTGCGCATCCGCCGCGGGTGGAGGCATGGCCCACCGGGCGAGGCGGCGCTGGTGTCGGTCGTCATCCCCTGCTACAACCAGGCGCACTTCTTGGCGGAGGCGGTCGAGAGCGTGATCGCCCAGACCCATCCCCACCACGAGGTCGTCGTCGTCGACGACGGCTCGACCGACAACACCCGCGAGGTGGCGGCCCGATACCCAGGGGTCCGCTGCGTGCGCCAGCGAAACGCAGGGCTCGCGGCGGCCCGCAACACCGGCATCCGGCGGAGCAACGGCGACTTCCTGGTCTTCCTCGACGCGGACGACCGACTGCGGCCGAAGGCACTGCAGGCAGGCCTCGATGATCTGCGCGCCCACCCCGAGTGCGCCTTCGTGTCCGGCCACTACCGGCGCGTCTCCCTGGACGGGTCGCCGATACCCACCCCGGAGCTGCCCTGCGCCGGCGCGGACCCGTACGAGACCCTGTTGCGGTCCAACTATGTGGGCATGCCGGCGACCGCGCTCTATCGGCGGGAGGTGTTCGAGCATGTGGCCGCCTTCGACACATCGTTGCCGGCCTGCGAGGACTACGACCTCAACCTGCGCATCGCGCGGCGCTTCCCGGTCCACTGTCACGAACACGTCGTCGCCGACTACCGGCGGCACGGGTCGAGCATGTCCGGCGACCTGCCGCGGATGCTTGCGTCCGCGATTACCGTCATGCGGCGCCAGCGACCCCACCTGCGAGACAGCGCTGAGCATCGCGCCGCGTACCAGGCGGGTGTCCGTTTTTGGCGGGGCTACTACGGCGACCCGCTGCGTCGGGATCTCGCCGCCCGGTTGTCGGCGGGCGACTGGCGCCCCGGCGTACGGGAACTGGTGGCCCTGGCCCGCTATCACCCTCGCGCCCTGAGCCGGCTTCGAGACCGGTCCCAACCGTGAGCCCGATGCAGCGGCCGTCCGACACCATCGTTGCGGCCTGCGAGGCCTACCTCGACCGACACGGCGACTGCTATCTCGGGGTGGGGTGGACCAAGAGCCAGGCCGACGCCGACCGGCGCTACGACGCGATGCTGGGCGTGATACGCGAGCCCGACGCCGAGGTCTCGGTGCTGGACTTCGGCTGCGGGCTCTCGCACCTGTACGAGTACGCCCTCCGCAGCGGGCGCACCCGCATCAACTACTCGGGCCTGGACCTCTCGGAGAAGTTCCTGGCCGTCTCCAGGGCCAAGCACCCGACCACGCCGTACTACCCGCTCGACGTGCTGACCCAGGCCGACGAGCTTCCCTCGTTCGACTACGTCGTGCTCAACGGAGTCCTCACGCTCAAAGCCGAGCACACCTTTGCGGAGATGTGGAGCTATGCCACCGACGTGCTGCGCGCCGTCTTCGCCAAGGCCACGAAGGGCATCGCCTTCAACGTGATGTCCAAGCGCGTGGACTGGGAGCGAGACGACCTCTTCCACCTGCCGTTCGACCTGCTCGCCACGTTCCTGGTCGCCGAGCTCAGCCGCCATTTCGTGATCCGCCACGACTACGGCCTGTACGACTACACGGTCTACGTCTACCGGCAGGCGTGACATGGGCGGGAAGACCACGGTGAGCGACCTCGCGATCTTTGGGGGCGAGCCGGCCTTCCGCGCTCCCCTGCACGTGGGAGCTCCCAACCTCGGCGACCGCCGCCGACTGCACGCGCTTCTCGACGACGCGCTGGACCGGCGGTGGCTGACGAACGACGGACCGTACGTCCAGGCGTTCGAGCGCCGGCTGGTCGAGCAGCTCGGCGTACGCAACTGCGTGGCCACCTGCAACGCCACCAGCGCGTTGATGATCCTCGCCGTGGCGATGGGCCTGCGCGGGGAGGTCATCATGCCGTCCTTCACGTTTGTCGCCACCGCGCACGCCCTCGCCTGGCAGGGCCTCACCCCGGTGTTTTGCGACGTCGACCCGACCACCTGGACGTTGGACCCGGAGACGGCGGAGGAGCTCGTCACCGAGCAGACGACCGCGATCCTCGGCGTCCACCTGTGGGGCACCCCCTGCGATGTCACCGGCCTGCAGGACGTCGCCTCACGACACGACCTGGCGCTCGTCTACGACGCCGCGCACGCGTTCGGAGTGTCGTACGCGGGGAGGCCGGTCGGGTCGTTCGGCGACGCCGAGGTGTTCAGCTTTCACGCGACGAAGATCTGCAACACCTTCGAGGGCGGGGCGGTGGCGACCGACGACGACGAGCTCGCCGAGCGGCTGGCACTAGCACGCAACTTCGGCTTCGTCGACGTGGACAGCGTCGTCGCGCTGGGGATCAACGCAAAGATGCCCGAGGTCAACGCCGCGATGGGGCTGGTCTCGCTGGAGAGCCTCGACTGGTTCGTGGCGGCCAACACGACGAACCGCCGGCGTTATCGCGACGGGCTGCGGGACCTGTCCGGGATCGACTTCTACGACCCGCCCCTCCCCGAGCTGTCCGCCACCTCCCACTACGTCGTCCTCGAGGTGCAGGAGTCCGCCGGCCTGACCCGTGACCAGCTCGCCCAGGTGCTGGCGGCGGAGAACGTCGGCAGTCGGCGCTACTTCTATCCCGGCTGCCACCGCATGGAGCCCTATCGGACGAACGACCCCGAGGCGGGGAAGCGCCTGCCGGTGACCCAGGCGATCCTGGAGCGGACCCTCGTCCTGCCCACCGGCACCGCGACCTCCCCGGAGAGTGCCGACCGGGTCTGTGACCTGATCCGGTTTGCCCTCGGCCATGGCGACGAGGTCGGCTCCCGGCTGCGAAGCGACCAGCCGTGAGCGGCGAGCGGGCCAGCGAGGTGCGGATCACACCCGGCGTCCAGGACGGGCCGCGGCCGAAGGTGAGCGTCCTGGTCACGACGTACAACCATGAGCGCTACCTCGAGCAGGCGCTGGAGAGCGCGCTGGCGCAGCAGACGACCTGTCCGTTCGAGATCGTGGTCGGCGAGGACTGCTCGACCGACGGGACCCGCGCCGTCCTCGAGCGGCTCTTCGATGAGCATCCCGACGTGATCCGCATGGTCCTGCCCCGCGAGAACCTGGGCCCGAACCAGATGTACGTCGAGGTCATGCGGGCCGCGCGCGGCGACTACTTCGCCATCCTCGATGGGGACGACTACTGGGTCTCCGTCGATAAGCTCGAGCGGCAGGCGCGCTTGCTCGACTCCAACGACGACTACCAGGTCTGCTTCCACGACGTGGCCGTGGTCACCGAGGGAGGTGGAGCGGAGCCTCGGCGGGGGATGCCCTCGCTGGGTCGAGAGACGTTCGATCTCGACGACATCCTCCTGGGCAACTTCGTCCCCGCGGCGTCTGTCATGCACCGGCGAGTCGACGTCGACGACCTCCCCAACTGGTTCACCGAGTTTGCCTGGATCGACTGGTTGATGCTCGTGGTGTGCGCCCAGAAGGGGCTGCTGCAACTCCTTCCTGGCCTGGAGGCCGTCTACCGGGTGCACTCGTCCGGACTGTGGGCGGGGCGGGACCGGGCGGCCCAGCTCGAGGAAGAGGTGCGCGTCTACGAGCAGCTCGAGTCGGCCCTTCCGGGCCATGGAGAAGCGTTGGCTGCAGGACTACGGCGGGCCTGGGTGCAGCTGGCGGTGGAGCAAGCGGGACTGGGCTATGACCGGCCCGTCGCGGTCTTGAGTCATCACCCGGAGCTGCCCTGGTATCTAAATGGCAGGGCAGTGTCACAACTTCCGACGGACGAAGAACCCATCGCCGCCTGTATTCAGGCGGAACTCGACCGAATGCGTCGCCTCCCGGCCAACTCTTCGAGCGTTCCACACTGGAGAACGGTGACGCCGGTCCGGGGCGCAACCGGTACGTTTGTCTACTTTGTCATCGAGTCTCCAGTCGCATGGTTTGAGCGGCTGCCCAAACTACGGGCCTACCTCCAGGACTCCACGCGACTGCACGCCAGTCAGGCCTGCGCGATCTACGAGCTGCCCTGTCAAACCATCACCGAGCGCCGAATCGTCGCCGTGCAGATCAGTAGACCGCCGTCGGGGCAACTGCAGGGTGGTCACATCGACAGCCCGGAGCCTGGCACGGTCACGACAGCGGCGATGCTCGAGCTAGTCGGTTGGGCTCTGGGCCGAGATGAGCCCGCCGTGAGCATCTCCGTCACCCACGCGTCGAGACTCCTGTCGAGGGCTCCCCTCGGTGCCCCTCGTCCCGACCTGGCAGCAGCCTTCCCCGATGTCCCGAGAGCCGCCCGGGCTGGGTTCCGCGCACTTCTCGACCTGGCCAACCTGCCAGACGACGTCGAGCTCGTGGTGACTGCGGAGCTCGCGGGAGATGCGAGCGTTACGCTCGGCGTGATTCGCGCTTCCTTAGCGTCAAGGGCTGACCCGGCAAGCGACTCACCTTGACTCGCGCTGGGTCGCGAAGGGGAGCACGCCCGAAGGGACCGTCCTGGTGGTGCACCGACGTCCATCCCAGCCGCCTCCAAGTCCCTTCGTTCCTTGAGCGGGCGGCGTGACGTAGAACGAGCTCCTGGCCCCAACATGCTGGCTGTCTGTCGAGAACAAGCCAACTGAAGAGGCCACGAGGATGGACGGCGCCCAGCCGGTGAAGCCATGCTCGGCCACCAGCCGCTAATGGATCACCGGCGCCTTCAAGGTGATGTCGACACGTAGCGACGCCTCAATCATGCCCACCAACAGCGTGATCACCGTCGGGCTGACTCCCGACCCGCGGCGGCGCAAACGGTGGGGCCGATGGAGCGTCCTCGGTCACGTACTTGCGCACGTGGCGCCGATCGACGCCGCACTCGCCGGCGATCTCGGCACCGGTGGCGCCCGCACGGCGACCCAGCCCAGGGCCAGAAGGAACTCAACTCGCCGAGACCGAGCTACGCCTCGGGCCGTCCCTGGAACGACACCTAAGGTCGTACACGGAAGCAGCCCGGCCCGGCACCTCCCGAACGCGGCACGTCGGGGGAGTAGCCACCAGAAGGGTCGAGTACTGCCAAGCCGCAAGCCTCTGCGGTTCCAGCGATGTTGAGACCTTACCCAGTGGCGAACCTGTATCGCTTCCGTGCTGCCGGAAACACCCTAAGTGTACAGTCAGGCCATGATCATAGGTCGCTCCTTCGCCTGGGGTCACATCCCCAAGGCAGCCGGTGACATGACGGCGCGGTTGTTCCAGATCTTTCCGGAACTTATCGAAGACGCCGACGACTTGGATGATAACGCCAAACACGCCAGGTTTGCTGAACGGGCAGTTGAGGGAAAGCGGCTCTCCCTCAATATTCGCCGGCTGCCTTCATGGATGTTGAGTCTGGCGATCCACAGATCTACTAGAGGAGTGCACCCGGACTACAAGCCACTACCCATGGAGTCACCACACACGATCGCCAACAGCATGAGAGCCGACGAACGGTTGCAAACGTTCACAGACTCGGGCAGGTTAAGAATCGATCACTGGCTTAGAGTTGAGAATCTCGCCGATGACCTCCTCCGATTCGTGGGTGAGTTTATCGACGTCGATAAGGAGCGAGAAACAATGGTACGCAGCTTTGTGCGTGTAAACCGTGCGGAATATGATCGCGATGTCTCTCACTGGTTCACTCCTGAACAAATCTCGCGAATGTACCAGCGGAATCCACTGTGGGAGTTCATCGAGAGGCGAGAATACTAGCACCGACATCAATCAAGCTCCCGATTCCTGAGGTCCATCGCTCTAACGTCGGTTCGTTTGATGATCAGCCTGGCAGACTCTGTCTCTCTGTTGCGGGCTGCAGATTCGGCTCCAGGTTGTTCATGATGAAGGTCTGCATAATGTGGTCAACGAGCTCCCGACGGACGTGCCTACCGTCGGGATGCCAGGCAGCACCTCGAGTCGAGTTCATCGTTATCTCGTAGCTCGGGAAGTAGTGAACGTTGTCATGACATGCTGCCCATTCACCCGCAGCCGTCCGCATGACTGCCTTCGAGTGGGTATTTGCGATGACGACATCCTGCCCCGTAAAAGTTGCGCCCAGGGGAACAGGCGACGTGGTGACCACGATCTGAACGTCGCAGTGCCCGAAGGTAGTAAGCAGTAAGTGGACGTCCTCCAGGCCTGCCATCGTCTCCGCGAACGTAAGGACTCGAAATCTAAAACGCTCCGGTTCAATTGACAGCCATGGGGCGCCATTTGTAAACAGTCGCGTGTACGTATCGAAGAAGGTCTCGACAAGCCCGAGAGTGATGACCACCAGTCGGCAACCAGCAACCTCTGAGAAGATTTCATTCAGCACCTTGCGTCGAAGGAGCGTTTCCTCACGACTAGCAAACTCCAGGATGGGGGTGGAGTGTGGATCAAACCAACGCCCGTCAGGCAACTGCTGCAGGGCTTCTGCGGGGAACTCCACCTCCGGGTCGAGCGACCAGCGCAGTTCATTGGCGATCGACCAAGGGTTGTAACGGTTGGTGTAGTCGTGAGCCCATCCACTCCCTCTGAGGGGCAACGCATCGAAGCGTGTGGTTCGGCTGGCGACAGCGAACCCTAGCCGCTGTAGTGCTGTCTCAATGCCGCGGGCAAAACAGGAGCCCAAGGCGAACACGCGATCTTCGCGACTAATTTGCAGGGACGATGCTAATGCAGGGGTAAACATATCGCCGTTCGTTATTCGCGCCCACGCTGTGCCTTCTGCCGGGCTCTGTCCCAATTCGCCGGACGTCCATCTTCCTGCCGGATTCTGGTGCAGTCGTTTGGATGCCTCGGCCGTAGAGCATTCGTAGGCATCCATGAGTGAATCATAGTTCGTCGCTGCTCGAGGCACAACCTTGAAGTCGCCCTCGATCGATAGATTGCCTTGGCTGGTCACACTGAGGCACTGCTCGTCGAGCCTGTCGCCGTGGGTCGGACAGAGGGCCCCGGTTCTCCGAGCACCAGCGGAGGCTGTTTCCGCCAGCAGCCAAGCCCGCCCGTTTTGGTTGGCATGCCGCGGGACCTGGCCAGTTGTCGCTCAGCCGACAGCGTGTCGTGCTTGAGCCAGCGCGAGAGGGCGTTCTTGGACCCGGCGGCGGCGAACCTCATCGATCATCTCGCCCGCTGCACCGAATCAAGAGACGCCTAGCCCTCGCTTCGCGAGCCGAGTGCTAGTGCGGCGTGGCATAAGTGGTTTTTTTATCCGGTTTGGGAGAATCGGGTATGCGAGTGATGCCGTTGGGGTTGCGTGAGGGTGATCGGGCGAGGTTGTCGGCGTGGACTCGGTCGACGACGGTGCGCTCGGGTCTGGCGAAGCGGACGCGGATCGTGCTGTTGGCGGCGGATGGGGTCACCCATACCGAGATCGCTGAGCTGGTCGGGGTTTCACGCCCGACGGTGACCGCGTGGCGGCGGCGCTATGAGCGTTCGGGGATCGCCGGGTTGAGCGACGAGCATCGTCCGGGGCGCCCGCGCAGCATCGATCACTCCAAGATCGTGTCCGAGACGTTGAAGCCGCCGCCGAAGAGGCTCGGTGTCACGCACTGGTCGAGCCGGCTGCTGGCTGCCCGCCTCGGCATTGACAACACCACCGTGGCCCGCGCGTGGCGTGACTATGGGGTGCGGCCGTGGCGGGTGGAGACGTTCAAGTTCTCCACCGACCCCGAACTTTTCGGCAAGGTCACCGATGTGGTTGGGCTGTACTTGGCGCCGCCCCAGAACGCGATCGTGTTGTGTCTGGATGAGAAGTCCCAGATCCAGGCGCTGGACCGGACCCAGAAGACGCTGCCTATGCAGCCGGGAGTGGCCGAACGCCGCACCCACGACTACGTCCGCCACGGCACCTCGACCCTGTTCGCGGCGATGGAGGTGGCGACCGGGAAGGTGACCGCAGCGTGCAAGCCGCGGCACCGTCATCAGGAGTTCCTGGCGTTCCTCAAGCAAGTCGCCCGCGCCTAACCAGCTGATGTCGATGAGCACGGCTCACCCATCGAGCTGCACCTGGTGATGGACAACTACGCCGCGCACAAGAAGGTGGAGATCCGTGACTGGCTGGCCGCGAACCCGCGCATCCACGTGCACTTCACCCCGACCTCCGGGTCATGGCTCAACCTGGTCGAGGTCTGGTTCGGCATCATCGAGAAACAGGCCATCCACCGCGGCACCTTCGGCTCGGTCAAGGACCTCAACGCCAAGATCCGCGCCTTCATCGACGGCTGGAACGACCGCTGCAACCCCTTCGTCTGGACCAAAACCGCAGACGAGATACTCAACAAAGCAGACCAACAAACAACTTCAACCACGGCCCACTAGGTCGGCGCAGCCGCAAGATGGCCTTTATGACCCATCGCAAACCTCGGCGTGACACCGAGGACACGTGACAAGTCGGAGGAGCGACCTCATGTCCGGCGGACCCTCAGGAAGCAGCACATTCGCCCCGTTGCCCGGATCGTACCAAGAATCCATATTCCACCTCAGATATAACCGAATGCCGTCAGCGGTTTCTCAAACGCTACCTCGCAGGCACGCGTCTGTGACGGTGTAAGCTCGCTCCGCCATCGACCGATCGAAGAATGGCTGTCCTTGCTCGTACGATGGCGATCCAAGTCAATATCCGTGCCATGCGCGCCATCGAGCATGCGGGAAGCCATCTGCCTGCCTGAAGCCACGCCGAGATACTCAAGGACAGGAGGGATAGTGTCGCAACCATTACGAATCAGGTCTTCGTAACGAACAAGAATGGAGGATGTCCGTCGGTCAGTCCAGTCATCCAGGAGCCGTTGCGCGCTTCGGCCGAGATTCGTGATGAACTCGTCATCGGTCGCGACGTTCTGCCTTCCGAACGCAGCATACCCCCGTTTCCTGTTAAAGCTGAATATCGAACATAGCATGTCTCTAAAGTCACGCACAAGAAATATTTCCCGTGCATCAGGATAGACTTCCCGGATTAAGCTCGTTGCTAGACCGGGATTGGATTTCTCGGCGAAGTACTTTGGTATTGTCTTCGCCGATCTACTATAGAGATCAAGGTAGAAGCCATGAGTGACTTCGTGAACGAATGACACCAGATGACACAGGTAACGCGTTGTTAGCCAGTCTGACAGGGGGTTGCCACCATACGAGTTGTAAGGGTTATGCCCGACCCACTGCAGGTTTTGGTGGAAAGTGTCCGGGTGAGCAGATCGTTCGTAGTCCGCTTGGTGTGCTAACACTCTGAGGGCATGAGCCCAATAGGCGGCCACTCTCGCCTCGTAAGGGTACGAGTTCACGCCCGTCATTTGTGGATGTTCTAATAGCAACCGCATCAAGTATGTCGACCCAGCGCGCCCAAGGCCAGTGACCAAGAGGGGTTGTGGGCGAACTCGGCAATCCACTTCCAGTAGGCTTCGTTCCCCGTGCAACACGGCGAACGGCGCTCTCCTACCATCGTCGAGGACCGCTTGGACGGACAACTTGACATTCGACGGCAGACCAAGCAGGTCCACAGCTACAATGAAGCCACAAGTCGTTACCTGTGGGCTGTTCGGATAGGCGGCGGACAGGTCGGAGCGTCGGCCATCTACATGGCCGATTCCGAGCACGAGGTCCCGGTATAAGACCTCAACACTCCTAACGTCCCGATCTCGTCCCAGAACCCAACCGCTGATCATCAGTGTGTGACCGATGGACAGCGTCCGGAGCTTCGGGGTATCAATTGCGAAATCGAGCAGTCGATCCCATGAGCTATCCAGCCTATCAACCGCTCCGAACGATATGGATCCAGTCGTCGCTTCATGCAACGGGATGCTACATCGCTCATACCGCTGGTGGCCGGTCACTCGCCCGACAGGAGCATCGTCATCCACCACAACCATGCACCTTAAGTCTTCCGTTGTTGGCAGGGTGCTGCGACTCAGGAAGCCTTGTCCGGTCTTCCTTCCATGGTTGTCTTATCATTCTAGTATCTGGACGGTGCTCGCCAGCCGCTGCCCCCAATGCGAACTGTGTAACCAACGGTTGTAGGCGCCCGTTAGCTCCCGGATCTGCGAGGGATACGACTGCCCCTCAAGATGGTAAAGCTCAACGCTGGGATAATACCAACTACGTAAACCCTTCTCAAGGAGACGCAGACACAAGTCCGAGTCTTCGTAATCGCCTTGGAGATACATACCGCGGAGGCCACCGGACTGCTGGTATAGACATCGGTCGATCATTAGGCACGCCGCCGTCACGGCTGGTGCGGGGCGTGCGATGTTAGCGGCCGGGAGAATGCGGTGCAGCCCCTTGAGGTAGTGCTCGTTGTTCCACAACTGCGTATCGACTAGGCGGCGGAAGTAGAGGCCCGCATGCTGGATGGAGTCGTCCTCATACAACAGCTTTGGGGCGAGGGCACCGATCTGCGGAGTCTCGTCGTAGAACCTGGCCATCACACCGAGCCATCCCGGCTCAGCGGGAAAGACGTCGGAGTTTAGTAGCACCAACAGCCGGCCCGCTGCCAGACCAGCGCCGACGTTGTTCACCCCCGAGAAGCCGATGTTGTGGCTCATCACGACCGCTCGGAAGGGCACGTCGTACAACTGGGCGAGCTGGGCGACGGTCACCCGGAAGGACTCGGCGAGCTCCGGTGAGTCCAGGATGTAGATGAGGTCGACCGACCGAAACTCTGGGTCGTGCACGAACTGGGCCAACTGATGCTCGACGAAGTCGATGCGCCCGTATAGCGGCACGACCACGGAGACGTCCGGGCTCTCTGGTGGCGTGCCGTGCTGGTCGACGCTCTCGATGTCGGCCACGGAGCGGCGGCGCTCTTCCAGCCGGGTCAGCGCCGGCGCGATGTGTTCGGCCCGCAACCGGTCGGCGGGGAGCCGTTCCCGGTGCAGGTCAGCGAGGATGCGCTCTCGAACGTTGACCGGGTCGCGCGTGACCTCAGGCGCCGATACCTCCAGCTCTGAACCCGCCGAGCTGGCCATCTCGAAGGTCCAGCCGGTGCCTAGCAGGCTTGGAGCGGGGGTCTCGAGGTGGGCGATCCAGCCGTGGTCCAAGGCAGGGCCGACCGCCGCGAAGTCTCCGTAGAACTGCTCGACGTCAGGCCGGCGGTAGCGGTACAGGATCGAAAGGATCTCGGTCCTGCCGCCCTCGGGCGAGACGGCGGTCAGCCGTATGGGGGTGGCTTCCTCGTCGTGCAGCCAGCCTTGTACGTAGAAGTGCCGGTCGTCCACCGCCAGCACCGCGTCCACGTTCAAACCTTGAGGCGCCGCCACCGAGATGGTGCCGCCCGGCAACCGCTCCCGCAGCACCTGCCGCGCGGCGCGCAGGCTCTTGCTGAGCTGCAGTCGGCCTGTCGGCCATGTGGGGTCCGTGGCCTTATCGCAGCAGGCGGCCTCGGCACGGCGTGACGGCGGCAGCTCCCCTGGCCCGGCGACTAAAAAGGCCAGCACGTCGGCGCGTTCTCCGGAGTCCAGCCCGGCGAGATCGGAGCGAAGCAGCCGGTCAAGGCCGACCGTGACCGACCGGAGGTCCGGTGGGTCCAGACGCAGGGAGCGTCCGGACGAGCGCACCACGATGCGCAGGCGGTCCGCAGCGCTATGACCTGCTGGGAGACGAAGGAGGACGACGGCGGATCTCTCGCTGCGCGGCGGCTCGTCAGTGGAGGCCGGCCGCAGGGCGAGGCTGTTTGTGGCAAGCGCCACTGTGGTCTTGCCGCAAACCGCGCTAGCCGTCGCCGCTGCCTTGGACGGCCCAACGAGCGCGATGAGGAGCAGGGTGTCGGAAGACAGCCAACAGGCGTGGGTGAGCGCTGGCTCGAATTCGCCATGGGGCGTTCTCTCGGATGCACGCGACCCGCTTGTCCGGATGCTGACCAGCCCGCTCTCAGCCGACATGCACGGCCTCCGGGGCGTCCTTGGCAGCGAGCAGCGAGCTGTAGATCCGGTCGAGCTCCTCGACGTGGTCGGTCATGGGATAGATGTCCGGGATGCCGGCGCGGAAGCGCTCCCAGAGGCCCGGGGAACGAGTCGCTCGGGTGATCGCCGCCGCCAGACTCTGCGGGTCTCCCGTCGTGAAGTGCAGCCCGTTCACCCCATCGGTCACCTTTTCCGCCATGCCCCCGATGTCGCTGCAGATCACCGGGCGTCCGTGCAGGAACGCCTCCTGGATGACCAGCGGTGAGTTCTCCCACCACACCGAGGGGACCACCACCCAGTCAACCTGCTCCATGAGCTCGTGCAGGTGGTCATGGTCGTACTTGCCCACGAACGTGACCGTGTCGCGTGTCTCGGCGAGCAGGGCGTTGAAGCGGTTCTGGAACTCGCCATGCTGCAGCTCGAGATTGGCCCCGTGCACCCGCAACATCGGCAGCTCAGCGGTCTTGCGCCGTGAGGTGACCGCGCTGGCATCCTCCCGTTCGATGAGACGCATGGACTCCAGCAGGACGTCGACACCCTTGAAACCGCTCAGCTGGCCGAAGAACCCGAGCCGGTTTCGGCGAGTCCGTTGGGGCGTCCGGGCTCGGCGCACCGGCCGGATTCGCCCGTAGTCCTCGGTGCGGATCTTGTTGTCCGGGATGCCCCAGTCGACGTAGCGCTGGCGGAGGAAGTCGCTGGGGGCCAGGAACTGGTCGACGAGGGAGAAGTGGGACTTGACGAAGCGCTCTCTCAGGAAAAAGGTCTGCGGCGAGATCGACGGGAAGCACTCGTGGCAGCGCCGGGGCGACGCCCGGTCGCACAGCTCCTCGGAGGCGGTCCGCACCATCTGACCGTTGCGGTGGCAGATCGGCAGGAACTCGTGCAGCGTGTAGAGGATCGGCGCATCCGGGACGGTGTTCTTGACCTCGCGGATCATGTCGTAGCCGAGGAACAGCGTGTGCTGGAAGTGAACGATGTCCGGCTGGTAGGCCAGCAGGAAGTCGCGGAAGTGCCGGGTGTAGAAGTCCTTGCCCGGCTGCGTGCCCATCAGGTAGTCGAAGTCGTAGCCGTCGGTGTAGAAGAAGTACTCGTCCGGCCCGAAACCGGTCGGTGCGAAGCAGGTGCCGCCGTGGACGGAGCCGCTGTGGCCGACGGGGGGGCCGCCCTTGGCCAAGAAGATCGACTCGTAGTCGGGGTGAGCGGACAGGCTGCGGTGCAGCTCGTACGCATACGCCTCGGCGCCACCCGGGCGGACCCCAGGGTGGTTGTGGCAGATCGACAGGATGCGTCGTGTCATCGGTCCACGCAGTCCTCTGCTCGGTCGAGGTCAACGATCAGGCAGACGTGCGCCTGCCGGGTCACGAGGCGGTAGCGGCGCTCGACCTCGGTGCGGAGATCCTCCTGCGCCTCCCACCAGTCGAAAGCCCTTGCAGTGATGATGGCGGTCCCGGGCCCGCGCTGCCGCAGATTCTCCAACTTTGCGACGAGCGCTCCGGCATCGGCTGCTGCACCGGGCTCGGCATCGACCCGTACGTGGGTCGTGGCCCAACCCTCGAGTTGGAGCGCTGCCGGCGCGGTGTCGATGAGGACGACGGCATGATCGCGCGGCACCAGGTAGGACATTAGGTCCGCGAGCTGCGCCGCCAGGACGGTGCTGCGGTGCCGGTCGAGGCCGTCGTGCGCCGGATCCCCCGCGACCTCAGCCGGTGGGGAGGGGCGCAGCCCGAAGACGATGCCCTCCGGCTGTTCGGCCACCGTCTCGTACTGGCGGTGCAGGTGGTGACCGAAGTCGGCGTAGTGGGTCAACCACCACGTCGAGGTGGCCGGGATCGCCAGGAAGTCGGCACCCCGCCCGCGCATCGCTTCCAGCGCCTCGATCGCCGAGGCGCTGTCTCGCGGGTGGTAGCCGGCGTACGAGCCGTTGTCGTCCTGCAGGAAGTGCCATCCTCGCCGGCCGACCAGCGCCAGCAGCTCCTCGTCCCCCTTGCTCACCACCAGCACGGTCGAGCCGGGCGCCGTGACGTGGTGGATGAGGTCGCGCAGCCGGGTGACCACCTCCGCGTACGCACGCTGCCGGGCCGCCAGGTCCCCGGCGGTCTGTGGCGTGGTCAGCGCGCTCATCCGGTCGTCCGCAGGCTGAAGACCACGCACGCGTCGTCCCTGGCGGCCACCGCGTGCGCCGACTCCAGGTGTCGGTGCAACCCGGCGTAGTGCTCCAGCCACCAGGCGGACGTGCGGGGGAAGAGCAGGTATCCGGCGCCGTCGGCTCGGGCCGCCTCCAGCTGCCCGATCGCCTCCTGGTCGTCGCTCGGGTAGTGGCCGGCGTAGCCGCCGGAATCGTCACGCGGGAAGTGCACACCTACCCGGCCGTCCAGCCGGAGCAGCTCGTCGTCGCCCTTGCTGACCACCGCCACGGTCGCGCCGGGCGGCACGCAGGCGCGGACCACGTCACGGATGCGGTCGATCATCGCCACGTACTCGTCGTCGGCGGGACGTTCGTGCGGCTGCCACGGCTTGCCCCACTTGGCCTCGAAGCGCCTGCGGTTGGCATCGAACACCGCAGCGTACTTCCCGGTCGGCACCAGTTTGCCGAACGACGCCTCACCGAAGTGGTGCACGAAGACGTCCGGGGCGCAGACCACCCGCAGCCCCGCCCCCCGCACCCGTTCGGCGTAGTCGTCGTCTTCGAACATGCCGACCTCGAACCGCTCGTCGAGCCCTCCGAGGGCGGTGTAGTCGGTCCGCCGCAGCGCGGCGCAGAACAGCGGCAGCACCGGCAGGTCGACCAGCCCGACGGCGGTGGCACGGTCAGCGGCGAACGACACCAGCTCGCCGTACGTTCGGTAGGTCGTCGGGACCCGGGCCGCATTGGGCGCCCCGTTCGTCACCGGGCCGACCAGCCCCACCGTGTCGTCGTCGAGGTGCCGCACCAGGGCGTCGAGCCAGCCGGGGGCCACGATCGTGTCGTTGTTGAGCAGGACCAGCACGGCTCCGCGGGCGGCGGTGAGCCCCTGGTTGGCTGCCGCGACGAAGCCACGGTTGTCGGCGTTGCGGATCGGCCGCACCCGGGCGACGCGGCCCGCCAGCTCCCGCAGGTATGCCGGGGTCCCGTCCCGCGACCCGTTGTCCACCACGACCACCTCGACGTCGGGGCCGGTGGTCGCCAGCACCGTCTCCAGACACATCCGGGTGAACACCAGGTTGTCGTACGTGACGACGACGACGCTCGTCGTCAGGTCAGTGACCGCCGGCTCCGCGCTCGGCAGCGGCAGGGCGAGCACCCGCTCGACGGTCCGTCGGGGCAGCACCGTCGGTCGCTTCGAGACGGGCGTGAGCACCAGGTCGGCCGCGAGCACCGGCGCAGCCGCCGGCTCGGTCGCAGCGGTCCGGCGCCATGGCGCCCGCTCCCCCAGCTCGGCCAGCAACCGCCCCAGCACCACGTCGCTGTCGAAGCACTCCCGGGCGACCTCGGACGCCGCCTTGGAGTGCCGGGCCACGTCCTCGCTGACCGAGGCGACGGCGTCGGAGGCCTCCTCGACGGTGGAGAACGCCAGCAGCCCCTCCCCCGTGGGCAGCACGTTGCTGAACCCCGTCTCCTGGGTGATGACCGGCCGTCCGGCGGCCAGGTAGGTGGCGCCTCGGTCGCTGAACCAGCCGCTGCGCAGCCGCACGTTCTGCTCCTTGGCGACGGTGAACTCCGCCAGCGAGATGCTCAGGTAGCGCCGGTAGCTGTCGAGGTCGGTGGAGACGCCCAGGCCCGGCCGCACCGCCCAGCCGTGCTCCTCGAGCATCCGCTGGTCGGCCGCGGTGTGGCTGCTCAGCGCCAGCTCGAAGCGTCGCCCGGTCCGGGCCGGGAGGTCGAGGAACTTCGCGAACTCGCGGTGCTTGCTCCAGCTGTACGTCTGGCCGTCGAGCGTGACCGGTCGCCACTCCTGTCGCCAGTTGCCGACCGTGGTGAACACCGTTCGCACCTCGCCCGGCGCCGGCGGCCACAGGTCCAAGACGACGGGCTGGCGGGTGGGCCGGAACGGGAAGCGGCTCGGCACCGGCAGCCCGCAGTCGGGGCTGCCGAGGTTCTCCCCGAACGTGAAGAACGCCGAGTGCGCGGCCAGGAAGTCGTGCGTCGCGGGCACCCCGTCGTGCAGCTCGACCTGCAGCTGCACCGGGTCGGTCTCCACGTAAACCAGCCGCCCGGTCTCGGTGTGTTCGGGCAGCGGCTGCGTGCCGCCGTGGAGGTTCACGATGATCGCGGCGGACCGGTACAGCTGCCTCAGCTCGGCCGCGCTCATCCCGTAGCAGCGGCCGTCGGCGTGCAGCGCGTGGAACGCCCAGCGACCCGCCAGCCCGAAGCGGGTCATCACCGCGCCCAGGAAGTCCGCCGCGATCCGCGAGCTGTCGTCCTCCTCGCGGGTCATGAGCATCGACGGGGTACGGGCATGGGCCTCGACGTAGTAGGCGTCGTAGCCCAGCCGCTCGAAGCCGAGCAGATAGTGCAGCGTCTGCCACACCACCCCGGCGACGGGCATCTTGGTCACCATCCCGAGCACGACGATCCGGCGCCGACCGGGGTTCACGACGACGCTCCGACGCCAGTGGGGATCTCCATCGCCGGTGCCGGCGGTTCGCCCTCGACGGCCTGGCGGGCGTTCTGCGCCTCGTACATCTCCTGGTAGAGGCCACCGGCGACGACCAGCTCTTCGTGCGAGCCCTGTTCGACCAGCCGGCCGTGGTCCAGCACCAGGATGTGCCTGGCGTGGCGGATCGTGGACAGCCGGTGGGCGATCATGAACGTGGTCCGCCCCACCATCAGACGGCTCAACGCCTCCAGGATCACCCCCTCGGTCCGGGAGTCGATCGAGGAGGTCGGCTCGTCCAGGATCAGGACCGGCGCGTCCTTCAGGAACGCGCGCGCCACCGAGATGCGCTGGCGCTCTCCGCCCGACAGGTGGGCTCCCCGCTCGCCGAGGAGCGTCTCGTACTGCTTCGGGAGGCGAGTGATGAAGTCGTGCGCGTTCGCCGCCTGCGCCGCGGCGACGATGTCGTCCTCCGAGGCCTCCAGCCACCCGTAGCGGATGTTGTCGGCAATGGTGCCGGAGAACAGCAGCGGCTCCTGCAGGACCATGCTGAGCTGGCGCCGCAGCGACTCCAGCGTGATCTCGCGGACGTCGACCCCGTCCAGCAGCACGCGGCCCCGGTGCGGGTCGAAGAACCGCGGGATCAGCCCGACCAGCGTGCTCTTGCCCGCCCCGGTCGGTCCGACGATGGCGACCACCTCGCCGCCGGCCGCCTCGAACGAGATGTCCTTCAGCGTGTCCACCCGCCCGGCGTAGCTGAAGTTGATCCCCCGCATCGCCACGTGCCCGTCGGCCCGGTCCAGCACGACGCCGTCCACGGGGTCCTTCACCTCCACGTTGGTGTCGAGGAGATGGACGGCGGCCTCCAGGCTGATCAGGTGCTCCTGGAGGGCCGCGGCGGTGCCGCTGATCTCCTCCAGCGGGCGGTAGACCGCGCCGATGTAGGCGAGCACCACCAGCAGCTCGCCGACGGTCAGCTCGCCGTCGAGGACGAGATGCGCCCCGAAGGCGACGACCACGGCGGTCCCGGCCGCGGTGAGCAGGTTGACGCCCAGCGAGAACGCGGTCTGGCGTACGGTCACGTCGATCCGGGCGTCCACCGCGTCGCGGCCCTGGGTCCGGAACTTCTGGTGCTCGTAGCGCTCCCGGCCGAAGGCGACGATGACCCGCAGCATCGAGATCGCCTCGTGCACGATCGACAACGAGTTGCCCTCCAGGGTCCGGACGTGGCGCAGCCGAGGTTCCACCCGGTTGGCGTACACCCGGGTGGAGTAGTAGATCGCCGGCACGACCGTCAGCGCCAGCAGCGCCAGCCGCGGGTCGAAGCGGTAGGCGATGAACCCCATCCCGGCGACGGTGAGGACGTTCTCCGCCAGCGGGAGCACCGCGACCGCGATCGACCCGACCGCCGAGGCCTGGTAGTTGATCGCGAACATCAGGCCGCCGGTCTTCGCGGAGTCGTGGAAGGCCAGCGACAACCGCTGCACGTGCGCGAAGAGGTCGCTGCGCAGGTCGAAGATCATCCGCTGCTCGAGCCGGGTCTGGACATACGAGCTCAGGATGCTGACCCCGTTGGCGACGAACGTGATGACCAGGCCGAGCAGCACCGCGAACAGGATTCGGTTCGACGGGCTGTCGCCCACCACCCGGCTGATGATGTGCGGCGGCTGCCGGGTGCCCAGCGCGCTGTCCACCAAAAAAGCCAGCGGCCACGGCTGGGCCAGCGCGACCAGCGCGGACAGGACCGTGAAGGCCACGGCGAGCCCCATGAGCCACCGGTAGGGCCGCAGGTACGGCAGCACGCGGGGCACGTATCGCAGCACCGCCGCCAACCCACGCCGCTCCTTGACGGTCGTCGCCTTCTTGGAGCCTCCCCCGTGTGCCCGGCGGCCCGCTCGCGTCACCCAGGCCGCGGCTACGGCGAACCCGTTGAGGGCGCCGACCAGCAGGCCGACGACGACCGCAGTGGCCCCGGCGGCCAGGAACGCCCCCACGACGGAGCCGACCACGGCGCCGATCCCGGTGGTGGCAGCGAACAGTGGCTTGCGCCCCCGCGCCCGGTTGCGGAACCGTCGCAGCCGCCCGGCCCAGGTCTGCCGGGCGCGCCGCTTGGGCGCAGTCACCGCGCCGCCTCCACCAGGCGGCGCCGCGACCGCACGCCGGTGCGCCACAGGCCGCGGCCGGCCTCCACGAGCCCGGCCGCGAGCAGGACGAGGGCCACGGCCGGCTCGACCAGGGAGACCAGGCCGGCCACCGCCACGGCAGCGGTCGCCGGGCGCCAGCGCAGCCGGGGCCGAAGCCGGATCTGCACCCACCCGCTGGGGTGGTCACTGGTCAGCAGGTCGGCCGCGACGAAGAAGCCGCCGTAGAGGCGCGCGTCGAAGTCGTCCCAGCCGCTGCCGGAGGCGACCCGGAAGCCGGCCGCCTGCAGGACGCTGACCACGGCCGCGGTGAGCTGCACCCGCGACCCCTCGTACGAGGTGATGAGCGTCTGCCTCCCGGTCGGGGTCAGCGGCCCCGGCAGGCTCACCGGGCGGCCGGTGCGGCGGGCGACGGAACGGTGGCGCGCGCGTCCCCAGGTGCGGGCGATCGGCTGCAGCAGGTGCAGCAGGGTCACGCCGGCCCGAAACCTCAGCGTCGACCCGGCCACCCGGCGCGGAGGGCGGACCCGGACGACGTCGGTCACCGCGAGCCCGAGCAACAAGACCGCGCCGGTCAGCGCCGGGATGCCCAGGGTCGGGGAGATCAGGGCCAGCGGGGCGGTGAGGAGGAAGGCCGCCGCCAGCGGGATGCCGGCCTGGTGGACGACGTCGAGCAGATGGCCGCCGGCCTGGTAGACGGACTGGAATGCCGCGCCGCCGTACTGACCGCGATAGATCCGCTGCCGGGTCACCGTCGGTGCCGCGGCGTCGTAGATGAAGCCCCGCCAACGGGCGGTGCCCCAGGCGGTGAAACGGTCCGGGTGCCGGGCCTCGACGAGCGCCTCACTGCGGCCGTACCCCACCTGCTGGCGCAGGTAGGCGCGCAGACCCTCGCGGCGGTGGTGCCACACCAGCGCCGCGGGGTGGAAGCCGATCTCCCAGCCCCGCTCGAGCACCCGCCAGCACATGTCCACGTCGTCCCCGGCGGCGGTGTAGACCGGGTCGAAGCCGCCGGTGTCGATCAGCGTCTCCCGCCAGAACGCCATGTTGCAGCCGGGCACGTGCTCGGCCCGGTCGTCGGACACCAGCACGTGGACCGGCCCGCCCGGCGCCTGCGCGACGTAGCGGGCTCCCGGGGCGGCATCCGGCGGCGGGACGTTGGGGCCTCCGACACCGCCCACCGTGGGACCGTCCAGCGCCAGCGCCAGGTAGTACGGCCACTCCGGGCTCGGGTAGGCGTCGCTGTCCAGGTACGCGACCAGGTCGCCGGAGGCCGCCTCCAGCCCGGCGTTGCGAGCCGCGGACAGCCCGACGTGGGGGATGCGCAGCAACCGGACCCGGTCGTGGCGGTCGGCGATTGCGGCGCTCGAGTCGGTGGACCCGTCGTCGACGACCAGGATCTCCAGCCGCGGGTAGTCCAGCGCGCAGGTTCGCTCCAGGCACTGGCCCAACGTCTGGGCCGCGTTGTAGGCGCAGATCACCACGGTGATCGACGGCCAGTCGAAGCCCAGGTCGGCGACCGTACGCCCGTTCCAGGCGGTCGCGACAGCCAGCGCTGGGCGGGGCGAGCGGTCGGCACGGGTGAGGCCGAAGTGCCATCCCTCGACCGCGGCGTCCCCCACCCACCACTCGTCGGTCCACGAGAACACGCACGTGCCCGCGGCACCGCGCTCGAGCGCGGTGCCCAGCTGCCAGTCGAGGACGTCGCACTGGCGCCGCTCCCCCGCCGGGTCGTCCCCGGCGTCGATCCCGACCTCGCCGAGGACCAGCGGGCGGTCCGCGGCCAGGTGCTGCAGGCGGGTGAGGTACTTGCGGTAGTCGCCGGGCCGCTCCAGGAAGACGTTGAAGGTGAGGAAGTCCAGGCAGTCCAGCGGCAAGTACTCCGTCGTCGGGTAGTTGCCGTAGGTGACCAGCCGATCCGCGTCCTCCTCGTGCACGACGTCGGCGAGCTCCTCGATGAGCCTTGTCACCGCATCGGTCCCGAACCACCGCACCGCGTCCGCGGGTACCTCGTTGCCCAGGCACAGGCCGACGAGGGCGGGGCTGCCGGCGAACCGGCGGGCGACCCCGCGTACCGCCGCCTTGGCGTCGCGGACCATCCCGCGCCGCTCGCGCCGCGACGCGCCCACCAGATAGCGCCAGTCGGGATAGAAGACGTCACTGAGCAGCCGGATGTCGTAGTCGGCGGCGAGATCGACCAGGTCGTCCGGCGGGGGCGTGTAGGTGCGGGCGACCGTGAAGCCGGCCTGCCTCATGGCGGCGAAGTCCCGCTTGATGCGGTCCCGGTCGGGGAACCGGGCGTCGTCCCCGCGCGGCGAGAACGTGCCGTAGGTGACACCGCGGAACGCGAACCGGTCGGGGCCGAGGGCGAACTGCTTGCCGTCGACCCGGACGTGCCCGTTCACTCGACCGCCAATCCGCTCCGTCAGTCGCAAACCTGCCCTAGCCTAAGTGCCTCCCAACTGGGAGGGCAGGCGAATCCGCCGGTTCCACCAGGACGGACCTAGGGGCACTCGGCATGAAATTGCTGGTAACTGGCGGGGCCGGTTTCATCGGTGCGAACTTTGTCCACTACACGCTCGAGCGCCGGCCAGGGCACCAGATCACCGTCTATGACGCGCTGACGTACGCCGGAAACCGGGAGAGCCTGGCCGCTGTGGAGCGCGACATCTCGTTCGTCCAGGGCACCATCACCGACGGCGTGGTGCTCGACTCACTGGTGGCGCAGGCCGACGTCGTCGTCAACTTCGCGGCCGAGACCCACAACGACAACTCGCTGACGGAGCCGTCGCCGTTCGTCGAGACCAACGTGGTGGGGACGTTTCGGGTGCTGGAGGCGGTGCGGCGGCACGGCAAGCGGTTGCACCACATCTCGACCGACGAGGTGTTCGGGGACCTGGAGCTGACCAGCCCCGACCGCTTCACCGAGGACAGCCCCTATCGCCCGTCGAGCCCGTACTCCGCGAGCAAGGCGAGCGCGGACCTGCTGGTGCGGGCGTGGATCCGCTCGTACGGCATCCGCGCGACGGTGTCCGGCTGCTCCAACAACTACGGGCCGTTCCAGCACATCGAGAAGTTCATCCCTCGCACGATCACCAACGTGTTGTCCGGGGTGCCGCCGAGCCTCTACGGAGACGGGCGCAACGTGCGGGACTGGATCCACGTCGAGGACCACTGCGCGGCGATCTGGACCATCCTCGAGCGGGGGCGGCCCGGGGAGACGTACCTGGTGGGCGCCGGTGGGGAGGCGGACAACGCGACCGTGATGGCGCTGATCCTCGAGCTCATGGGCAAGCCGCCGGACTGGCGCCGCCACGTGGTGGATCGCGCCGGACACGACCTGCGCTACACCATCGACGCCAGCAAGCTGCGCAGCGAGCTGGGCTGGACGCCGGCGTACCGCTCGTTTCGCGACGGGCTCGCCGCCACCATCTCCTGGTACGAGAGCCACGCCTCCTGGTGGCGGCCGTTCAAGCAGGACGTCGAAGCCAGGTATGCGGTGCAGGGACAGTGATGGGCGGAGCGTCGGTCACCGAGACCGAGATCGCCGGGGTGTTGGCGGTCGACCTCGCCGTCCACCGCGACGACCGTGGCTGGTTCAAGGAGAACTACCACCAAGACCTGCTGACCGCGCACGGCGTCGGCGGCTTTGCCGTGGTGCAGAGCAACGTCAGCTTCAACGCCACTGCCGGGGTCCTGCGCGGGATCCACGCCGAGCCCTGGGAGAAGTACGTGTCCGTCGCCTCCGGGCGGGTGTTCGCCGCGGTCGTGGACCTGCGGGCGGGCGACGCTTTCGGCCGGGTGGAGACCTTCGAGCTGTCCCCGGACAAGGCGCTGTTCATCCCGCGCGGCTGCGGCAACGCCTTCCAGACGCTGGAGCCGCAGGTCGTCTACACCTACCTGGTCAACGCTCGATGGTCGGCGTCGACCCGGTACACCGGGGTCGACCCCTTCGACCCGGACCTGGCGATCCGGTGGCCGATAGCGGCGTCCGACGCCGTGCTCTCGGACAAGGACGCCGCCCTGCCCCCGCTCCGCGAGGTGGCCGCGGCGGGAACGGGATGAGAGCGGCGATCCTGGGTGCCGACGGCCAGCTCGGGCGCGCGCTGGCGGAGCGCTTCGGCGCCGCCACGCCGCTCCGGCGGGCGGACCTCGACATCAGTGACCCGGCGGCGGTGCAGGCCTTTGCCTGGGACGGCTTCGACACCGTGCTCAACGCCGCGGCGTACACCCGCGTCGACGAGGCCGAGACCCCGGCCGGCCGCCGGCTGGCGTGGCGGGCCAACGCGGAGGGGCCGCGCAACCTGGCGCGGGCAGCGCTCGAGCACGAGCTGACGTTGGTGCACGTCTCGACCGACTACGTCTTCGATGGGACCGCCGCGGCACACCGCGAGACCGAGGAGATGTCGCCGCTCGGGGTGTACGGGCAGTCCAAGGCGGCCGGTGACCTTGCCGTGGCGCTCGCGCCGCGCCACTACGTGCTCCGGGTGTCGTGGCTTGTGGGTGACGGGGCCAACTTCGTCCGCAGCATGTCGCAGCGGGCCCGGCAGGGGGCGCCGGCCTCGATCGTCGGGGACCAGGTGGGTCGGCTGACGTTCACCGCCCAGGCGGTCGCGGCGATCGGGCTGCTGCTGTCGGCCCGCGCGGACTTCGGCACGTACCACTGCAGCAACGACGGGGACGCCGTCTCCTGGGCCGAGATCGCCCGGGCCGTCTACGCCGCGCGTGGCCGCTCCCCCGACCTGGTGACCGAGGTCGACACCGCCGACTACCAGCGGACGCGGCCCGGATCGGCGCCGCGACCGCGTAGCAGCGTGCTCGACCTTGCCAAGATCCGGGGGGTCGGCCTGAAGCCGGCGGACTGGCGGTCGGAGCTGACCGGATACCTGCGGCGGGAGGGCTCGTGAAGGGGATCGTGCTGGCCGGCGGGACGGGCACCCGCCTCTACCCGTTGACCCAGGCCGTCTCCAAGCAGGTCATCCCGGTCTACGACAAGCCGATGATCTACTACCCGCTGTCGACGCTCATGCTGGCCGGGATCCGCGAGATCCTGATCATCACGACGCCGCGGGACCAAGACCAGTTCCGGCGCCTCCTCGGGGACGGCTCGCAGCTGGGGTGCCGCTTCGCGTACGCGGTCCAGGACCAGCCCAACGGGCTCGCCGAGGCGTTCCTGATCGGTGCGGAGTTCATCGCCGCGGACAGCGTGGCGCTCGTCTTGGGAGACAACCTCTTCTACGGGAGCGCGCTCGGCCAGCAGCTGCAGCAGCACGTCGACCCGGCGGGAGGGGTGATCTTCGCGTACCACGTCTCCGATCCCGAACGCTATGGCGTCGTCGAGTTTGACCGGTCCATGACGGCGACGCGGATCGAGGAGAAGCCGGCCAACCCGCGCTCCAGCTTCGCCGTTCCGGGGCTGTACTTCTACAGCGCCGACGTCGTCGGCATCGCGCGGTCGCTGACGCCGAGCGCCCGCGGCGAGCTCGAGATCACCGACGTCAACAACACCTACCTGGCGTACGACCGGTTGAAGGTCGCGGTCCTCGACCGGGGCACCGCGTGGCTGGACACCGGCACCTTCAACTCGCTGATGAACGCCTCCCAGTTCGTCCAGGTCATCGAGGAGCGGCAGGGTCTGAAGATCGGCTGCATCGAGCAGGTCGCGTGGGAACAGGGCTTCATCACCGACTCCCAGCTCGCCGAGCTGGCGGTCCCGTTGCGCAGCAGCGGGTACGGCGCGTACCTGCAGGATCTGCTCGCGGGAGGCGCTTTTCGTCACACTCCGTGAAAAAGTCTTGACTCTCGATCGAGGGTTGCGGGGAAGCTGAGACGTTCCGCCCCGAGCGCTCCGGCCACTGTGCTAAAGAATGCGCATGCTTATCTCGGTTCTCGGTACGGGGTATCTCGGTGCCACCCACGCAGCCTGCATGGCGACACTCGGTCACGAGGTGGTCGGCATCGATGCCGACCCCGACAAGGTGGCCATGCTGCGGAGCGGGACGGCTCCCTTTTTCGAGCCCGGATTGGACGAGCTGATCCGGGAGGGGCTCGCCAGTGGCCGGCTGCGGTTCGACACCCGCTACGAGCTGGCGGCCGACGCGGACCTGCACTTCATCTGCGTGGGTACGCCGCAGGTCTTCGACGGTTACGCGGCTGACCTCACGTACGTCTGGGCCACGGTCGGCGCGCTGGCACCGCTGCTGACCCGCCCCTGCGTCGTCGTCGGCAAGTCCACCGTCCCGGTGGGGACAGCCGCCCAGCTGCGTACGCTGCTCCAGCGCACCGCCCCGGTCGGAGCCGACGCCGAGGTCGCCTGGAACCCCGAGTTCTTGCGCGAGAGCCACGCGGTCGAGGACTCGCTGCGCCCGGACCGGCTGGTGTTCGGCGTGGATAACGCCCGCGCCGAGGCCGCGCTGCGCGACGTGTACAAGCCGCTGCTCAGCGACGGCGTTCCGGTGGTGTGCACCGACCTGGCCACGGCGGAGCTGGGCAAGGTGGCCGCCAACGCGATGCTCGCCACCCGGCTGTCGCTGATGAACGCGCTTGGCGAGATCTGCGAGGCGGCCGGTGCCAACGTCGGTGACCTCGCCACCGTCCTCGGGCTCGACCCCCGGATCGGGTCCTCCTTCCTCTCCCCCGGTGTGGGCTTCGGCGGCAGCTGCCTGCCCAAGGACACCCGGGCGTTGATGGCCAGGGCCGAGGAACTGGGCGTCGGGCACGCGGTCGAGCTGCTGCGCGAGGTGGACCGGGTCAACCTGCGCCGGCGCGCCAAGGCGGTCGAGCTGACCCTCGAAACGTTGGCTGGGGACCCGCGCGGGCGGCGTGTCGCGGTGCTCGGCGCCGCCTTCAAACCCGGCTCGGACGACGTGCGCGACTCCCCCGCGCTGGACGTCGCCGCCGCGCTGAGCCAGCACGGCGTCGACGTCACGGTCGTGGATCCGGCGGCGGTGCACAACGCCCGCCGGGCGCACCCCGAGCTCTCGTACTCCGACGACGTCATGGTGGGCTGTGCGGCCGCCGAGGTGGTCCTGCTCCTGACCGAGTGGCCGGAGTTCGCCGGCACCGACCCGGTGACGCTGGCGCAGGTCGTGGGCCGGCGGCAGGTCATCGACGGCCGGCTGGCGCTGGACCGGGCCCGCTGGGAGACCGCTGGCTGGGCGTACCGGGCACTCGGCATAGCCTAAGCACCGCCGGGCGCGGGCGACGCCGCGTGGCCCACCTCCACGACACTAGCCCCCGGCCGCAGCCCCGCCGCCGCACGCGCCGCGCGGCACCTGCGCCCCCGCGACAACCGCGCCAGCGGCACGCCTCCGTGGCGCGCCAGCGGCACGCTCCCTCCACTTCCCACGGCTAAGCGTCACTTCCCATGGACTGCAGCCCATGGGAAGTGACGCGATACCAGGTGAACATGGGATCGCCCAGCCCCACGTCGCTCCCAAGCCCACGCCTCGAGGCACCCCGACGGCTCAGCCATCAGTCCGCCCCCACCAGCTCGGGGAACGGCAGCGCGATCGGGTCCGGCGCCAACCGGCTGCGACCGTGCTCGTCGAAACGGTCCGGGCCCAGGTCCGTGACGTCGACCACGTCGGAGCGACCGTGCAGTGCCAGGTCGGCGGCAGCCCGCGCGACACCTGGCCCCCACATCATTCCGTGCCCGCCCGCGGCGGCGACGACCGTGCCGGCCACCGGCCCGTCTAAACCGGGCAGCGGGCCCAGGATCGGCAGGTGGTCGGGGGTGAAGTCGATGGTGGCCGCCCACACCCGGCGCAACCCGAGCTCCTTCGTCACCGGCACCAGCCGGGCCACCCGCTCGGCCATCACGCAGTGGTACTCCCAGTCGAACTCGACCGCCTCGCCGGGAGCCTCCGCCGGGTTGCTCATCCCCCACATCAGGCCACCCTCCTCGGGGCGCCAGTAGATCCCCGACGCCACGTCGAACACCATCGGCAGCCGCTCCGGGACGAGCTCCGCGGAGGGCTGGGTGACCACCACCTGGTGCCTGACCCCGCCCGCGGGTAGCCGCGCGCCCGCGGCCACGCCCACCGCTGCAAGCGACGGCCCGCCGGTCAGGACCACCCGCTCGGTGGCGATGTCACCGGCGTCGGTCCGCACCCCGACCACCCGGTCGCCGCGGCGTTGCAGTCCTTCGAATCGGGTGCGCTCGGCGACGACGACGCCGGACGAGAACAGCGCCACCGTGTACGCCAGCACGTTGCGCTGCGGGTCGAGGTACCCGTCGCCGGGGGCGTACGAAGCACCCAGCGTCTGCCCCGGCGCCACCGCCGGGTTGGCCGCGTCGAACTCTTCCGGGGACACCCACTCGACCACCAGCCCCGACCTGCGTTGCATCGCGATCCGCTCGTGCGCCTGCCCCACCTGCTCGGGCGCGAAGCACGGCATGTAGTAGCCCTGCGCGACGAACCCGCTGTCCATCCCCAGCCGATCACGCTGGGAAGCGTAGAACTCCCGGCTGAACAGGCCCAGCCGCACGGCCGCCTCGGTTCCGCCCTGCGCCCGCACCATGCCGGCGGCGCGGCTGCTGGCGCCCTTGCCCAGCGTCTCCGCCTCCAGCAGCACGACCCGCTCGAGCCCGGCCTCGCGCAGGAACCAGGCCGTCCAGGCGCCGATCGTGCCGCCGCCGACGACGACGGCGTCCGCGGTGCGGGGCAGGATGGTCACGGCCCTCGACGCTGGCATAGACTGAACGGTCAGTCAAGACCGCCGGACGGAGCCCGCATGTACGGCCTCGGCGCCGCCGACCTCGCCCTGCAGCGGCGCGCCCGCACCTTCACCGCCGAGCTCATCCCCCACGAGGTGGAGGCCGAGCTGGCCGGCGGCGCTCTGCCCGACGAGGTCGTCGCCTCTCACCGCCGTCGCGCCATCGAGCTCGGCCTCCGCGCCACCAACATCGCGACCGAGCACGGCGGGCAGGGCTGCTCCACGCTGCAGCAGGTCCTGGTGCAAGAGCAGGCCGGCCGGGTCACCAACGCGCTCGGCTGGGTCATGCACACTCCCCCAGGATGGTGGCCGGCCGTGGCCAACGACCTGCAACGCGAGCGCTGGCTGCTGCCGACGGTGCGCGGGGACATGCAGGAGTGCTACGCGATCACCGAGGAGGACGCCGGCTCGGACGTGGCCAGCCTGCGCACGACGGCACGCCGCGACGGGGAGGCGTACGTCCTCGACGGCGTCAAGTGGCACGTCACCTCCTTCAACGAGGCGGCGTACGCCTTCGTCCAGGCGGTGCTCACCGACGGGCCGCACGCCGGTGAGCACGCCCTGTTCGTGGTGGACCTGCCGTTCCCTGGCGTCCGGGTGGTGCGCAACCCCGCGTACACCCACACCATCGCCCACCAGCACCCCATCGTGGCGTTCGAGGGTGTCCGCGTCCCGCAGTCACACCTGGTCGGCTCCGAGGGCGCCGGGATGGGCTTTGCGTACGAGTGGTTCCGCTTCGAGCGGCTGATGATCGGCGCCCGCTGCCTCGGCGCCGCCGAACGGCTGGTCGAGGAGGCCACCGCCTTCGCCCGCGACCGGGTCGTGCAGGGTGAGCCGCTGCTCTCCCGCCAGCTGGTGCAGGCCATGCTCGCCGACAGCGCCACCGAGCTGTTCGCCGCCCGGGCCATGGTGTACGAGACCGCACGGTCGGTCGACGAGGGGCTGGACCGCAAGGTGCTGCACGGTCGCTGCTCGATGGTGAAGCTGTTCGCGTCGGAGATGGCCAACCGGGTCGCGGACCGGGCGGTGCAAGTCTTCGGCGGGCGGGGATACATGCGCGAGAACGTGGCCGAGCGCTTCTACCGCGAGCTGCGGGTCGAACGGATCTGGGAGGGCGCCAGCGAGGTGCAACGGCTCATCATCGCCGACCAGCTCGCCAAGCGCGGCCTGTCAGCGATGGTGTGAGACAGTCCTCGGGTGGAGCCCGGCAGCGTGGCCGACCTGCGCAAACGGTGCGCAGACTCCGGTGAGAGCTACCACGAGTGGCTGCGCATCCCGGCGATGAGCTCGGGGCTCTACGTGCTCGCTGCCGGCGAGGACGATCCGCAGCATCCGCACCGCGAGGACGAGGTCTACGTCGTGTTGTCGGGGGCCGCCCGGTTCACCGGTGGCGAGGAGACGGCCGAGGTGGGCCCCGGGTCGGTCATCTTCGTCCCGGCGCGAGAGAAGCACCGGTTCCACGACATCACCGAGGAGCTCGAGGTGCTCGTCGTCTTCGCTCCCGGAGAGACCGAGTAGCCAGCGCTCAGCCGAGCAGCTGGTGCTCATAGCACCAGCGCCACGCCTCGCCGGTCTCGAAGCTGCGCATGACCGGGTGTTCGCACTCGCGCCAGTGCCGGTCGGAGTGGACCTGCGGCGAGGAGTCACAGCACCCCACGTGCCCGCAGGCCATGCACAGCCGCAGATGCACCCAGCTGGTCCCGTCGCGCAGGCACTCCTCGCACCCCGACGGGGTACGAGGTGTCGGCACCTGCTCGTACGCCTGCAGGTGCTCGCAGGCGTCGTGGTTCGCCGCCGGGCGCAGTTCGGTCTCGCGTTCGGCACTGCTGGTGCTAGCGGCGACCCGGTCCAGGACCGTCTCCTCCAGGTCCAGCGCGTCGAGCACCTCGCGCAGCACCTGCTGGTCGACCGTTCCCAGCCCGCGTACCCGCAGCACCTCCTCCCGCTCGGCGCGCAGCATCTGCTCCCGCAACCGGACGTACAGCAGGCTCGGTGTCTCCGACTGCGTGCCGAGCCTCTCCCAGACCGCGTTGGAGCGGTCGATGCTGCGCCGTCTCAACCGGTCCACGACCTCCTGGGGCTCGTCTCCGGAGAGGGCGTCGTCCAGCTCCGCGAGGCCCGCCTGCGACGCCTGCTCGGTGACGCTGGCCCGCTGCAGGTTGTCCTCGGCGGGGTCGGGCCCGGCAACCCCCAGCCGGCGCACCAGCCACGGCAGCGTCAACCCCTGCAGCAGCAGCGTGCCGGCGGTCACGACGAAGGCGATCGCGACGAAGACCTCCCGCAACGGCATGTCCGCGGGAAGCAGGAACACCGCGGCCAGCGTGACCACTCCGCGCATGCCGGCCCACCCGATCATCAGCGGGATGGGCCATGGAGGCTTCGGGTCGGCGCGCCCCACCGCCGGGATCAGCCTGGGCAGGTACGTCGCCGGGTACACCCACACCAGGCGCAGCCCGATGACCGCCACCAGCGTGAGCCCCGCCACGCCCGCGATGTGAGGCGTCGAGAGCCGGCTCGCGTCGAGAGCCTGCACGACCGAGCGGACCTGCATGCCGATCAGCAGGAAGACGCCGTTCTCGAGCAGGTAGGAGATCGTCGCCCAGTTGGTGCGTTCGAAGACCCGCGACGTCGCCGACTGGATCACCGGGGACTTGTGACCGAGCAGCAGGCCTGCCACCACGACCGCCAGCACACCGGACGAGTGGATCTCCTCCGCCGGCAGGTATGCCACCCACGGCGTCAGCAAGGAGACCGCCACATCGCTCAGGTCGTCGCCGATGTGGCTGCGGATGCGCCCGACCACCACCGCCACCACCATCCCGACCGCAATGCCGCCGAGGGCCGACAAGACAAAGCCGCCGGCAACGCCTTGGACGGACACCGCGCCCGACATCGCAGCGATGGCGGTACGCAGGCCGACCAGCGCGGTGGCGTCGTTGACCAGGCTCTCCCCCTCCAGGATCGTCACGACGCGGCGTGGCATGCCGACCCGCCGGGCGATGGCGATGGCGGCCACCGCGTCCGGCGGAGCGACGATCGTGCCGAGCGCGAACCCGGCGGCGAGCGGTACCGGCAGCACCCACCACACCAGCAGCCCGACCCCGACCGTGGTGAATACGACGAGACCCACCGAGAGCAGCAGGATGGGCCGCTTGTTGCGCCGGAAGTCGATCAGCGAGGTCCGGATCGCGGCCGCATAGAGCAACGGCGGCAAGATCCCGACGAGCACGACCTCGGGTTGCAGCGTCGGCGTCGGTACGAACGGCAGGTACGACGCCACCAGCCCCACGGCCACCAGCACCAGCGGGGCCGAGAGCGAGAGGCGACGAGACACCTCGCTGAAGGCGATGACCGCGACCGCCAGCACCGCCAGGTCGAATGCGACGTGCACGCTGGCAGTGTCTCAGCGCCGGCAAGCCGCGCCGGGTCCGCGGCAGCGAGGTGGTCCGCTTCGCGTTTCCTTCGCCGTAGCTCAGGTGCCGGTGGCGCCGTCGATGCGCTGCCTCAGGCGAAGCGGCCACCCGGCGGCTGCTCCGGGCGGTCGACCTGCGGTGCCCGCCACACGGTCAGCGCTCAGTCGGGGGACGCCGTCGGCGAACCGGGATCGGCGGTCAGCGGTTCCCCGCCGGCCGGAGAGGGTTGGACATCGGGTCGCACCGTGTCCGGGTCGGTGGCCGGTGGCGTCTGCTCCGGCTCGACGTCGGGGTCGTGGACCGGGCCGGGTGGCTCCTGGGGTGACGTGGTCATGGGCTCGTAATACCCCGGTGCCGGCCGTTCACTCGGCTACGGATCGACTGCGCGCTCGCTCGCACCGTCGTCGGCAGCGGGGGGTGGTGACAGCCCGACCCGTGGCCCTAGTGTTCCTGCTGTGAAGCACGAGGGTGAAGTTGCACATGTGGCTCGGCGGGCTGCTGTGCTCTGTGGAGCCGCGGTCCTAACCCTGGCGGGATGCGGCAACCGCGACGAGGGAGCATACGACAGCGGCGTGGTCCCGCTCTCCGCCGCGGGCGAGGTGCGGCCCCACCAAGCGCTGCTGGCGCCACCGCAGAAACCTGCCGCAGCAGCACCAACCTGCGGGGGCCGGCAAGCGACGATCGTCGGCACTCCCGGCCGCGACGAGCTGACCGGTACGAGCGGCGCAGACGTGATCGTCGCTCTGGAGGGCCGCGACGTCATCAAGGGCCTGGGCGGACGAGACACGCTCTGCGGAGGCGGTGGCAACGACATGATCTCGGGCGGAGGGGGTCGGGACCGGATCAACGGCTCCGATGGCGCGGACCGGCTGCGCGGTGGTGCGGGCCGAGACATCGTCCGCGGCGGACGTGACGACGACGTCGTGAGCGGCGGCGAGGCTCGCGACGCCGCCTCCGGCGGTCAAGGTGATGACATCGTCAGAGGCCAGGATGGTGCCGACCGGTTGGCCGGCGGCCGTGGCGCCGACCGGCTGGCCGGCGGCAACGGGGATGACTTCCTGTTCGGAAGTGGAGGCAGCGACCACATCGTCGGAGGAGGGGGCGCCGACCACCTCAACGGTGGTGCGGGTGACGACGCGCTCGACGGCGCCGATGACGGCCTGCCCGACGTGGTGGCGGGCAACGACGGAGTCGACGCCTGTCTGGCCGGCTACGCGGACACGGTGTTGACCTGCGAGTAGGCGCTCCACCGCCAGGGGCAGGACCGGGGATCGTCATCACTGCCAACCCTCGCGCAGCACGACGAAGTCGTCCCAGTGGATCCCGTGCAAGGTGTCCGCCGGCAGCCGACCGTGCCAGACCCGGTGACCGTGGCCCTCCTGCTCCGCCTTCAATCCCGAGCCGGACCCGGAGTTGTCACCGAGGTAGCAGCCGTACCGCTGCAGGGTGCGGGCGATCACCACACCCTCCGGGGAGAGACCTCGGGAGGTTACGTCGACGTGTGGCGCGATGGCGATCCGTTGGCCTTCGGCACCGAAGCCGTGCTTGCCCGACTCGGCACCCACCATCGGATGGCAGAATCCGGCCGCACTCTTGGTCTCCACGAAGAACATGTGCAGCACGTGCCCCAGGTCTCCGCGGGTGCGGACGGCGTGGTCGACCAGGTCCCGTCGGATGACCATCGCGTCGGGGATCGCGCCCCGGGAACGGTAGTTGCGCCGGCTGTTCGAGCGGCGGTTCCGGGAATCGAGACCATTGGAGTCGTGCTCGAAGAACCCCGCGGCGCCGACACTGACGACTCGGTGACCGACGACCTTGGAATTGGCCGCCCAGACACTGCGCCCGGACGCTCGGTCGATCACCACGAACGGTGAGTCCGAGGTGCCGGTGAGCATGTCGCCGAACCACCTGGGCGCGTGGAACCCTACGCTCCGCAGCCGGGACACCGGTGAAGGGATCGCGCCGGTGAGCCTCCACACCGGGTCACCGGCCTCGGCCAGGGCGTACGGCATGCCCCAGTCGTTCCCGTCGGTACCGCGGATCAGGGGAAAGTGGTACTGGCGCTGGTCTGGGTGCCGCCGCATGAAGCGGTGGAAGTGATGGGTCGCGGCGTGGTGGACTGGTGCCCGGTCTACGCGGGAGCGGAAGAAGGAACCGGCCGAGTAGGCGAGGAAGGGCGCACCGGAGGGATGCCCCAGGTGACGGACCTCGAGCTCGATCCGCTTCGTCCCGTAGGTCTTGCCCGTCACCCGGTTCTGGAGATGCACCACCACCTTGCCACTGTGGTGGACCTTGGCCGCGAACACCGAGTGTCTCCCGTCGCCGGCAACCTTGTGCCAGTGGGTGCCTCGCGGGCCGGAGACAAGCATCCGCCGTCTGAAGTCGACCGTCTCGGTGATGGTCAGCCGCGCGGTCTCGCCGCGATGGTAGTGCTGCTTGTTCAGGTGCAGGTGGAAGTGTCCGCCGGACGATGCAGCCGCGGCGTCAGGCAGCCAGAGGCCGGTGCCACCGAGGGTCGCGAGTACTAGGCCCGACCTGAGAAGATCGCGTCGGCCAGAGTCGACCCCTTCCGGCTCCCCGCGGCGATGTGACGGCTCGTACATATTTCATTACCCTCCGTCGCATTCGGTGCCCAGTATTCCGAGGTCACCGCCGCGACAGTCGGGGTCGTGGGGCAGATCGTCCGAACGAACACGTCGAGCCAACCGATCGGATGACGCGGCTGTACCGGTCGGGAGGTTCGGCGGCGGCCGCAGGCGGGGCTACCGGCTCGAGAAGCGGAACTCCACGACGTCCCCGTCGGCCATCCGGTAGTCCTTGCCCTCGAGCCGGACCCTCCCGGCCGCCTTCGCCGCCGGCAGGGAGCCGGCCGCGACGAGGTCGTCGTACGACACGATCTCGGCCTTGATGAAGCCGCGCTGGAAGTCGGTGTGGATCGCGCCGGCCGCTTCCGGCGCGGTGGCCCCGCGGCGGATAGTCCAGGCGCGGGACTCCTTCGGGCCGGCGGTCAGGAAGGTCTGCAGCCCGAGCGTCGCGAAGCCGACCCTGGCCAGCACGTCCAAGCCCGGCTCGTCGACCCCCGATGCGGCCAGCAGCTCCCGGGCCTCCGCCTCGTCCCCCAGCTCGACCAGCTCGGCCTCGAACTTGGCGTCCAGGAAGATCGCCTCGGCCGGAGCGACGAGCGAGCTCATCCGCTCCCTGAGCGAGGCGTCGGCCAGCTCGTCGGCGTCGCAGTTGAAGACGTACAAGGACGGCTTGGCGCTCAGCAGGTGCAGGTCGCGCAGCGGCGCCCGATCCAGCCCGGCGGCGTAGACACCCCTGCCCTGCTCGAGCTCCCGGCGGGCCGCGTGGACGGCGTTCACCACCACTGCCAGCTCCTTGGCCCTTCTGGCGTCCTTCTCCAACCTTGGCAGCGCGTGGTCGATCGTCGCCAGATCGGCCAGTGCCAGCTCGGTGGAGATCGTCTCCAGATCAGAGGCCGGCTCGACCCTCCCCTCCACATGAGAGACGTCCTCGTCGCGAAACACCCGGGTCACCTGGCAGATCGCATCCGACTCGCGGATGTGGGACAAGAACTTGTTACCGAGCCCCTCCCCGGTCGAGGCACCCCGGACGATGCCGGCGATGTCGACGAACTGCACGGTCGCGGGGACGGTACGCGCCGAACCGAACATCTCCGCGAGCACGCCCAACCGGGGGTCGGGGACCCCGACCGTGCCGACATTGGGATCGATGGTCGCGAACGGATAGTTGGCGGCGAGGACGTCGTTGCTGGTCAGCGCGTTGAACAGCGTTGACTTTCCGGCGTTGGGCAGGCCGACGATCCCGATGCGCAGCGCCACGGGCGACCAGCGTACGGGCGTTCGGGCCCGAACCGTCGGTGGGCGGTGACACGGTGACGTCATGGACCCAGCAACCGTTCTCCTCGTCGGCACGGCCCTGGTCGCGGGGCTCGCCCTCGGGATGCTCATCGGCAGCGGACTGCTGCGCCGCGAACAGGTCAGCATCGCCGACCAGATCGGGGTAGCCACCAGCGCGACAGCGCAGGCGGTGGCGCCGGTCAAGGACAGCCTGGACCGCTTCGACACCCGGCTGCGAGAGCTCGAGACCAGCCGCGTCGAGTGGCACGCCCAGCTGCGTGAGCAGGTGGAGTCCGTTCGGCTCACCGGGGAGTCGCTGCGCCGGGAGACCGCGTCGCTGTCGACCGCGCTGCGCAAACCGCACGTTCGCGGGCGTTGGGGCGAGATGCACCTGCGGCGGGCGGTGGAGCTGGCCGGTCTGGTCGACCGCTGCGACTTCACCGAGCAGGGCAGCCACCGCGACGGCGACGTCACCTTGCGCCCCGACCTCGTCGTGCACCTCGCCGGGGGCCGTGAGGTCGTGGTGGACTCCAAGGTGCCGCTGGACGCCTTCCTCGACGCGACCGGCGCGGATGACGAGGACACCATCCAGGTCCACCTGGTCCGCCATGCCAGGCAGCTGCGCAACCACGTCGACGGGCTGGCGGCCAAGGCCTACTGGCGCCAGCTCGACGCCGCCCCCGAGTTCGTCGTCCTCTTCGTCCCCGGGGAGGCATTCTTGTCCCAGGCGCTGGAGACGGAGCCGAAGCTGCTCGAGTACGCCGCCGCACGGCAGGTGGTGCTCGCCACACCGTCGACGCTGATCGCGCTGCTGCGTACGGTCGCCTACGGCTGGGGACAGCAGACGGTGACCGAGAGCGCCCGGGAGATCCAGGTCTTGGGTCGGGAGCTGTACGAGCGGCTGGGCACGCTCGGCGGGCACCTGGACAAGGTCGGTCGGTCACTGACCGCCGCGGTCGGAAGCTACAACGGGGCGGTTGCATCGCTGGAGACACGGGTGCTGGTCTCGGCGCGGCGGATGCATGACCTGCACCTGAGCGACGAGCCGCTGGCCGGCCCGCAGCCGGTCGACGACGCGGTCCGCCCGCTGGTCGCGCCGGAACTACTCATGGAGCCGTCCCCACCGCTGCACGAGAGCGCGCGCCGCGCCGGCTGAGGCGCGTTCCGGCGACCGCTCAGCCGGCGCCCCGGGCTCGCAGCTCGCGGCGCAGCTCCGGCGGCAGGGCAAAGATCAGACTCTCGTGGGTGGCCTGCACGGGCTCAGCCACCGGGAACCCGCGCTGCTGGAGCCAGACCAGCACCCCCTGCACGAGCTGTTCGGGCACCGACGCTCCCGAGGTGACCCCCACCGTCCTCACGCCGGCGAGCCACGACTCGTCGATCTCGGCGGCGTCATCGACCCGGTAGGCGGCGGCAGCGCCGGCCTCCAGCGCGACTTCGACGAGCCGGACGGAGTTCGAGCTGTTGCTGCTCCCGACCACCAGCACGAGGTCCGCCTCGCAGGCCACCTGCTTGACCGCGGACTGGCGGTTCTGCGTGGCGTAGCAGATGTCGTCGCTCGGCGGGTCGACGAGCAGCGGGAATCGCTGCCGGAGCCGCTCGACCGTCTCCAGCGTCTCGTCGACCGACAGCGTGGTCTGCGACAGCCACGCGACCTTGTCCGGGTCCCTTACCTCCAGGTCTTCGACCTCATCTGGGCTCTGCACCAGCCGGACGTGTGCCGGCGCCTCTCCGGCGGTGCCCTCAACCTCCTCATGGCCGTCGTGGCCGATGAGCAGGATCTCGTAGTCGTCGGCGGCGAAGCGGCGCGCTTCGTGATGGACCTTGGTCACCAGCGGGCAGGTGGCGTCGATGGTCTGCAACGAGCGCTCCCGGGCCCTGGCGTGCACGGCCGGCGCCACGCCGTGGGCGGAGAAGACCACCGTCGCCCCCTCGGGCACCTCGTCCAGCTCCTCGACGAAGACCGCTCCACGCGACTCGAGGTCGTCGACCACGTGCTTGTTGTGCACGATCTGCTTGCGGACATAGATGGGGGCGCCGTAGAGCTCCAGGGCCTTCTCCACCGTTAGCACGGCCCGGTCCACGCCCGCGCAGTAGCCGCGAGGAGCGGCCAGCAGCACCCGGCGCTGGAGCTCGGGCGCGCTGGGCTCGGGCGCGAGGGACATGACCCCATCGTAGGTGGCACCTGGTCGAGGCACCCGCGATGCCGCTGCGACCGCCTAGGCTGCTGCCGTGGGGCTCCAGACCTCGCCGACGGCACCGGCGCCAGTGCGCCAGATCGCGCTGGCCTTGTCCGGCTGGATCGGCAGGCTCGGCTGGGTGTGGGTCGAGGGCCAGATCTCGCAGCTGAACCTGCGGCAGGGGATCGTGTTCTTGACGCTGCGGGACTCCCAGACCGACATCTCCTTGCCGGTCACCTGCCAGCGCAGCGTCATCGACGCCAGCCCGAGCCCGGTGACTCAGGGCGTCAGCGTGGTCGTGCATGCCCGGCCCAGCTTCTACGCACCGCGAGGCACGCTCAGTCTCCACGTCGACACGATCCGTCCCGTCGGCGTCGGCGAGCTGCTCGCCCGGTTGGAGCAGAGGCGCCGCCTGCTGGCGGCCGAGGGCATGTTCGCGCCGGAGCTCAAGCGCCGGTTGCCGTTCCTGCCACGGTGCGTCGGTCTCGTGACCGGTCGTGACTCAGCCGCCGAGCGCGACGTCGTCGACGGCGCGCGGCGCCGCTGGCCCGACGTGCGGTTCCGCATCACCCACACCCTCATGCAAGGCGCTGACTGTGCCCGCCAGGTGATGGCGGCCGTCGTCGACCTCGACTCCGACGCCGAGGTCGACGTCATCGTCATCGCCCGCGGCGGTGGATCGGTCGAAGACCTGCTCCCCTTCTCGGACGAGTCGCTGGTGCGTGCCGTGTCGAAGGCCGGCACCCCCGTGGTCAGCGCGATCGGCCACGAACCCGACAACCCGATTCTCGACCTGGTCGCCGACCTGCGAGCCTCCACGCCGACCGACGCCGCCAAACGAGTCGTCCCTGATGTCGCCGAGGAGGCCGAGCGGTTGAAGCACCTCCAGCAGCGTTCCCGTCGCTGCCTGGCCACCCTGCTCGATCGGGAGCTGCACGCACTGAGCAGCCTGCGACAGCGGCCGTCGCTTCGCGCCCCGGTGGCAACGATCGACGCCCGGTGTGCCGCGCTCGTCGAGCTGGGGGACCGGGCGAGGCGCTGTCTTGAGCATCGGCTAGACCTCGAGTCTGCCGGCGTCGCCTCCCAGCTCGCCCGGGTACGGGCGCTGTCACCTCTGGCGACGTTGGAGCGCGGGTACGCCGTGGCCCGACGTCTCGACGGTCAGTTGCTGCGCGAGGTCGCCCAGATTGCCGCCGAGGAGCGCTTCGAGCTCCAGCTGGCCGACGGCCATGTGCTCGCGCTTGCAGAACAGGTCAGCGCCGGCGGATGCGATGCCGCCCAGCAGCGGCAGGAGACGGCACCGTGAACGCAGGTCCGCAGTCACCCGAGATCGGCTACGAGGCGGCCCGCGACGAACTCGTCGAGGTGGTGCACCAGCTCGAGGCCGGAGGCACCACGCTGGAAGACTCGCTGGCCTTGTGGGAACGCGGGGAAGAGCTCGCCGCGATCTGCCAACAGTGGCTCGACGGGGCTCGCCGCCGGATGGCGGCGGCCACCGACCACCACGGCGCGGACGCCTAGCCACCCCGCAAGCTCGCGGCAAACGAGGCGAGCACGTCGGGTGTGGCGGTGCCGGTGACGAGCGTCGTCTCGCCGTCGTGCGACAAGACCAGCGTGGTGCGGTTCTGCCCGGGGAGGCTGCGCAGCTGCCATTGCCGACCGGCGATGGTGGTCGTCCCCGAAATCAGCGAGCCAGGAGCGAAGTCGGCGACCGCCCCCCCGGCCACGCCGACCACCTGCTCGAGGCCGACGTACTCGTCGTCACTGGTCAGCAGCCCCAGGTGCCAGTGGGCCTGCGGGCTCGGGGTGTAGCCGACGCTGGTCGCCCGCCAACCCTCGGGAAGTCGCGCCGGCGCCAGCACCCGAAAGGGTGCGTCCTGACGAGCCGCCGCTACCGCCGCGCGATAGTCGACCGGCGGCGTGGGGTCCGGCACCCGCCGAAACAGCGCCTGAAATCCCACGAACGCCACCACCAGGACCAACAACACGATCACCGATCGCACCATGTCTGCGATCGACCCACCGCGGCGTTGGGTACTCGGCACGCTCATGCCGGCCATTGTCCCGCAGCAGCCCAGCCCCGCCCGGTGTCCGCCCGGAGCCCGCGCCTGAGTGGTGGTCCGCAGCTCGACTATCCGCAAGTTCGGATAGTATCGCGCTCATGCCAACCGCAGGCACGGGTCCGTTCCCGCTCACCGATGCCGCGCAGCTGCTCGGGGTGAGTGACGACACGCTGCGGCGCTGGGCGGACCTGGGCCGCTTCCGGGTCGAGCGGTCACCCAGCGGGTACGCCGCGATCAGCGGCCGTGAGCTGGCCCGGCTGGCGGTCGAACAGGCGGACCTGCCCGAGTCCGGCCCACGCGAGGTCAGCGCCCGCAACAGGTTGCGGGGCATCGTCACGAAGGTGACACGCGACACCGTGATGGCACAGGTGGAGCTGTGCTGCGGCCCCTACCGCATCGTCTCGCTGCTGAGCCGGGAAGCCGCCGACGACCTCGCGCTGGAACCCGGCGTCATCGCGGTCGCCGCCGTCAAGGCCACCGCGGTCGTCCTCGAGCTGCCGCGATGAGGTCGCTGCTGGCCGGTCTGACCGTCGCAGCGCTGCTCAGCGGCTGCTCGGCCGGCGACGGTCGCGCTCGGCTCAGCGTGCTCGCAGCATCCTCGCTGACCGACGCGTTCACGGCCCTGAAGGCGACGTACGAGCAGCAACATCCCAGCGTCGAGGTGGTGCTGTCGTTCGACTCGTCGGCGATCCTGGCCCAGCAGGTCATCGAGGGCGCGCCGGCAGACGTGCTGGCTACCGCGGACGAGCCCACGATGGCGACGGTCGCGGACAAGCAGCTGCTGGCCGGCGACCCCGTCGACTTCGCCCGGAACACCCTCGTGCTGGTGACCCCACCGGGCAACCCGGCGGGCATCACCGACGTGCGCGACCTGCAGCGTCCCGGCGCCAGCTTCGCCGAATGCGTGCCGCAGGCCCCCTGCGGCGATGCCGCCCGGCGGTTGTTGCTTCTCGACGGGGTGACGGCCAAAGCGGTGACCGAGGAGGACAACGTGCGTGCGGTGCTGACCAAGGTGACGCTCGGCGAGGTCGACGCCGGATTGGTGTATGCCTCGGACGCCCTGGCCGCCGGCAGTGACGTCCACACGGTCTCGATCCGCAACTCCGCCCGCGTCGTCAACGTCGACCCGATCGGGGTGCTGGCGAGCAGCCAGCATCCCGGCGCGGCGCAGGCCTGGGTAGACCTGGTGCTCTCCAGCGCAGGCCAGCACGTGCTGGCGTCGTACGGCTTTCAGAGCGCGCCGTGAGGCGATACGGGCTGCCAGCCGAGCAGGCCGCCACCGGCCCGGCGCCATGGCAGCTCCTCGTGCCCGCACTGGTGGCAGTGGCCTTGCTGGTCGTGCCGCTGGTGGGTCTGGTCGCGCGCGCCCCGTGGACCAGCCTCGGCCAGCAACTGACCGCTCCTGGTGTCCTGGACGCACTGCGGTTGAGCGTGGTCACGGCAAGCTGCGCCGCGGCCGTCTGCCTGGTGCTGGGCGTGCCGTTGGCCTGGGTGCTGGCGCGGGTCCGCTTCCCCGGCCGCCGCCTGCTGCGAACTGTGGTGACCGTGCCGCTCGTGATGCCCCCCGTCGTCGGAGGGGTCGCGCTGATCACCGCCTTCGGGCGCAACGGTGTCGTGGGACGGTGGCTGTTCGCCGCCACCGGGTGGTCGATGCCGTTCACGACCACCGCGGTCGTGATGGCCCAGACGTTCGTCTCCCTTCCGTTCCTGGTGCTCAGCGTGGAGGGCGCACTGCGCTCGACGGACTCCCGCTTCGACGAGGTCGCCGCCACGCTGGGAGCCACCCGTTGGGTCACGTTCTGGCAGGTCACGTTGCCGCTGGCGGCGCCGGGCGTCATCAGCGGCCTGGTGCTGGCTTGGGCGCGTGCGCTCGGTGAGTTCGGCGCCACCATCACCTTCGCCGGCAACACCCCCGGCATCACCCAGACGTTGCCGTTGAAGGTGTACGCCGCGTTGCAGACCGACTTCTCGGGCGCTCTCGTGATCAGCCTGCTGCTGCTGGCGACCAGCATCGCCATCTTGGTCTCCCTGCGGGAGCGATGGCTCTCAGGCGTGGCCAGGTGACGCTGGACGCTCGGCTGGAGGTCCGGAGGGACGAGTTCCAGCTCGACGTCACCCTGCGCGTCGCGGACGGGCAGGTGCTGGGACTCCTCGGCCCCAACGGGTCCGGCAAGACCACGGCGCTCCGGGCCCTGGGCGGGCTCACCCCGATGCGGGCCGGATGCGTGACGCTCCGCGAGCGGGTGCTGGAGCACCCTCAGCGTCGGGTCCGTGTGCCGGTTCGGGAGCGCCGAAGCGGCGTCGTCTTCCAGGACCGGTTGCTCTTCCCGCACCTGTCGGTGCTCGACAACGTGGCCTTCGGACCGCGACAACGTGGTGCCGGACGACGCGCCGCCCGAGCGCAGGCGGGCGTTTGGCTGGAGCGCACGGGGCTGACCGAGCTGGGTCGACGCAAACCCGCTTCGCTGTCCGGAGGTCAGCAGCAGCGGGTGGCGATCACCAGGGCGCTGGCCGGGAACCCTGACCTGCTCCTGCTCGACGAACCGTTGGCGGCCCTGGACGCCGCGGCGAGGGTCGAGCTGCGCCGTTTCCTGCGCCGGCACCTGCAGGACTTTCCCGGGGTGACCGTCCTGGTCACCCACGAACCCCTCGACGCGCTGGTGCTCTGCGACGAGGTCGTCGTGCTCGAGTCCGGACGGGCGTTGCAGCGCGGGTCCCCGTCGGAGGTGGCTCGGCACCCGCGCAGCGATCACGTCGCGAGCCTGCTCGGTCTCAACCTGCTGCGGGGGCGAGCGAACGGCGACCACGTCCAACTGTCCGGCGGCCATCGGCTGGTCGCCGCCAATGCTCTGCGCGGGGACGTCTTCGCCAGCTTCCGCCCGTCCGCGGTCACCGTCCACACCCGGGAGCCGTACGCCAGTGCCCGCAACGTGTGGCCGGGCCGAGTCGTCGGGATGGCGCCCCACGGGGACGTCGTGCGGGTGCAGATCGACGGCCCGGTGCCGGTGCTGGCCGACGTCACTCCGGCGGCGCTGGAAGCGTTGTCGCTGGCGGAGGGGGACTCGGTGTGGGCGGCGGTCAAGGCGCTCGAGGTCACGACCTACCCCGCCTGAGCTGAGCGGGACGGAGTCAGCATTTCGCGCAGTGTCTCGGGCAGCCACGAACTGTGCGCCGTGGCGGTAGCATCCGGGCGCAGGCCATCAATCCTCGTCGGAGGTGCCCGTGGGATCGGTATCCGAGGAGACCGTGCCAGTTCCCGGTCGTGCTTACCTTCTGGGGCAGCCGGGGGAAGGCGACGTCACTCCGGAGTTGCTTAGCACCGACATCTGGACCGATGCGATGGTCCAGCAGGCGGGGATTCCCATCGTGGACGTCCCGCTGGTCACGATCGGGGGCGGCATCGGAAGTTTCGTGCTCTGCGACTACCTACGAATCGCCGGAGTCCCGACCCATGCAGTTCGGGTGCTGTCGGCGCTGGACAACCCGTGGCAGACCTACGAGTACCTGACCCGAGTGTCGCAGATACCTCGTCGCGAGCGACTGCGCTCGGATTCCGCCTCTCGCCCGGACAACATCTGGGGCTTTCCGTCCTACGCATTTTCAGAGGCTATCGCCACCCGCAGCTTCGCCCCCTTGTGGCACGTCTTGGTGGAACCCATCTTCGCGGACTACTGGACACCCCGCGCTGGCCAGGTCTTCGCAGCGATGGAACGCGAGGCTCGGCGCATCCGCTATCACGACATGCTCGCGAAAGGTCTGGTCCGTGTCGTCCGAAGACGACACGACGGTGGCTACTTCTCGCTGCTTACTCCTCCCGAAGGAGCGACCTCGACCAAGCGGATCGCCTTCCGGTCGCTCTACGTCCACGTTGCGGTCGGCTATCCGGGATTGAAGTTCTTGCCCGACCTTCAGCGCTATCGCACCCAGTACAACGACTACCACCGAGTGGTCAACGCCTATGAACCGCATGAGCACGTCTACGACCAGCTGCTCTCTCGCCCCGGTGTCGTCGTGGTCCGAGGCGGCGGGATCGTCGCATCTCGGGTCCTCCAACGGCTCATGGACGATCGCCAGCACAAGGGCGCGCAGACCAGCATCCTGCACGTTTTCCGCACCTTCATCACTGGGCCAAATGACGGCACCGGCAGTCAGCAACCCCATGTCTTCATGCGCCGCAAGGGCGGCGACGGCTGGGCCTACCAGGGATTCAACTACCCGAAGTCCGTGTGGGGAGGGCAGCTGAAGGAGCGGATGCGTAAGCTTGAGGGCACCGACAGGGCGGACCTCTACAAGCGCATCGGCGGGACCAATACCCCCTACCGCCGCCTGTGGCAGGCACAGATGACGCAGGGAAGGCGTGAGGGCTGGTATCAGACCATCACCGGCAAGGTTCTGGAACTCGTCCCCGGCGACGGGGGGGTCGTGACCAAGATCTCCACGAGCCGGGGCACTCTCGAGCGGCCGGCCGACTTCGTCATCGACTGCACGGGGCTCGAGGCCGATATCGCAGAGCACCGTCTGCTCGCCGACTTGCTAGAACACGGTGGGGCTGGTCGCAACCCTGTGGGCCGCCTCGACGTGGAGCGTTCGTTCGAGTTGCGTGGTGCTCGCTCCGGCTATGGCGCGGTCTACGCGTCCGGGGCGGCGACCTTGGGTGGGTACTTCCCCGGTGTCGACACTTTCCTGGGGCTCCAGATCGCCGCTCAGGAGATCGTGGACGACCTTGCTCGGCGGAGGTTCTGCAGCCATATCGGACCCTGGCGCTCCACGCTTCAGTGGTTGAAGTGGCTGCGCGGAACGGCGATCTGAGGGAGGGGAAGTGCTGCCCACGCTGTTTGGACGAATCCAGACCAGGGTGTTTGTGCTCGCCGTCGTGGGCGGCCTTGTCACGCTGCTGATAACGCCAGTACTACCGGAGGGTCCGCCCTACCGGGTTACGTTCCTCATCCTGGTGGCGGTAATCGTCGTCGGGGTGGCATGGGAGTTGGTCTACCACGGTCTGCAACAGTTCCGGTGGGAGAAGGACTGGCCCACGTTGTTCGGTCTGGTCACCATCGTCAACGAAGCGGCACTGATTTGGCTTTTCCTGCAACTCGGCTGGGTTCCCGGCATCGGACACCCTCCCGGACTGACTCCGTATCTGCTGTTGTTCGTGGCCGTATGGCTGGTGACCTGGCTGTGGGTCAACGGCCCAATGCGGGTTCCTCTCATTCGTTGGCGCTTTCGAGGCGGAAGGGTGTTCTAGGAGATGGCTGGACCTGATAGCGCCGGCGCTAGCCCGCTGGCAGCGTCGGTTTGTACGGTTCACCCCGGGAACGGGCTGGTCGCCCGGTGGCACGACCTGTTCCTCGTGGTCGCCGTCGCCGACGCGTCGGCGTCGGCTGTGGTGGACGTCTGCCGCAGTGTTGCGCAGTCCGGAGGGGACGGCCGTGCGCTGAGTCGTCGGCTGGCGGGTTGGCTGGCGACGGCGGAAGGCGAGCTGCCGGCCTTCGCGGCGATGGCCCCCGCGGCGACGGGCCTCGCAGTCTTCGTTCAGGGAGCCGCTGAGGTCATCATCGGGGAAGACTTCAAGTTGTCAGGCGGCTCCTCATTGGCATGGGTCGATCGACTGCTCCCTTGGCCGGTGACTGCGCTGACCCTGCGTACCGCATCGATGGGTGAACCCGTCGCGACCCCGCTTGACTTCGAGGGCGGAGTCGTCCCCGGTGGGGGGATGACTCTGAGCAGCGCACCGGCCGACGCGGCGGACGGAACCGACAAGTCGGAACCTTCGGCGGCCGAGGGCCGGGCACCCGAGCAGACAGTCGGTTCCTCGGATTCCTCACCTCTCAGGCAGGTTCCGGAGCCTCCACCGGCCTCGGATCGGTGGCCCGGCAAACAGCGCGAGCGGCAACCCGCATTCGAGTCCGTCCTGTTGACCGCCGATGCTTCCGCCGACCCGCAAGAGCCGCCTCGCAAACCCCTCCCCATCGCAGGGAAGCCGTCGCGGCGGCGGAGCTCGGGGGGTCAAGTCGTCCGCGGGATCTACTGCAAGAACCAGCACTTCAACGACGGCCGGATGCTGTTCTGCGCAGTGTGCGGCATCAACATGGTCCAGCAGACGCCGGTCATCGTCGAGGGCCCGCGGCCCCCGCTGGGTGTGCTCTTGCTCGACGATGGGTCCGTCTTCTCGTTGGACGCCGACTACGTATTGGGCCGTGAACCCGAGCACGACAAGGACGTGCGAGCGGGCCGCCTGCGCGGCATCACTCTCAAGGACACGGACAAGACGGTGTCACGAGCCCATGCTCGAATCGAACTGCGCGGGTGGGACGTCGTGGTCATCGACAAGGACTCCGCCAACGGGACGTACGTTGCCGCCGAACACGACACCCACTGGACCCCCCTGCAGCCCGGTGCTCCGTACACCCTGGGCACAGGTTGCCGCCTTCAGTTGGGTAGTCACACGCTGGTTTACAACTCTCACCGAGGCGTGTGATCGGGCACCGTCGACGCTCGCTGGGACTGGCCGAGCTCCACGGTCGGCCAGTCCACCGGCTCGGCGTCGCACTCCGCGGCGACGATGATGTCAACGTCGCTCGTACCGGGCGGCCCGACCGTCAAGGTGGTGACTTCCGAACGGGTGCCTGGCCACACCTCCAGGCCCAACCGACGAAAATGGGTGTGCATCGCCGTCAGTCGGCGCTGGGAGACACCGGCGGCGTCCAAGACGATTGCAGCCCCGACGGTACTCGCCATGCGAGCCGCGACCAAGAGCGCCGCGTCGTCGTCGGCGTTGTTGCCGCGCCACCGGACGCGTATGGCTTCGGGCACCACATCCCAGGCATCCGGTCCCACCACGGTCAGCAACTTGCTGCCAAGGTCACCGGGTAGTCCGCGAAGCGGCTCGTCGTCGCCTCCAACAACAACGACGTCGGGTGCCAGCGATTCCACTTGCGCCACCGCATCGGCGACCACGTCACGGCTGAACTTCGTCAGCACCGTCACCTTGACGCCCTCTCGAGCTCCGGCATCAACCAGTGCCTCCATGGCCGTCAACGCCTCTGCCATTACGGCCAACTCGTCAGTGAGCCCGCTTCCCACCTCCAACCGCTGCGACCCAAAACGGCGCAGGATCGAAAGCAGTAGCTCAACTGGTCTCTCAGTTCCCACGACGGCGAGCGCCAGCGCGAATCGGCGTGGGGTCACGTCGTCCTGGCTGCCGAGCACCAGGGCCCGATAGCCTTCCGGTGGGGCTCCCAGAGCTCGCCGTTCCGCCTCGGCGATGTCACGGGCTACTCGCCGATCGGGATAGACCCGGCGCAACAAGGGTCCGGTCATCATGGTGGTCACTATCGCCACGACCACCAACATGGTGAAGAGCGCTTGGCCAATAAGATGCGCCCCAAGTCCGACGTTCAGGATGACGATGGCGGTCAGTCCGCGAGTATTCATCAGAATGCCGAGAGCCCGCGCCTGCCATGAAGGTATACCACTAAACCGTGCAGCAATGAATGCGCCAGCATATTTTCCACCTACGGCGACAACGAGAATGAGCACGAGCTGACCGACCTGGCCAGTAGTGAGCATTCGAACGTTGACCTGGAGCCCGGAGTAGAGGAAGAACACCGGCAGCAGCAACAAGACACTGATCCGCTCCAGGCGCACGAGTATCTCGTGGCGCAGCTGCCCCGCACCCTGGCGCGGCATGATGGCACCCCACAAGAAGGCACCGAAGATGAAATGCACGCCAAAGTACTCTGTGGCAGCCGACGACAGCATCAGGCCGATCAGCACGACACCGAGCATGCCGGGCGTGAGCCGACCCGCACGATCGTACGCGTGCGCCAACCGGGCGAGCTGCGGTCGGACGAAGACGAGAACAACTACTGCGAAGGGAAAGGCTAGCGCCACCTGCCACGGACTCCCGGCTGCACCGCCACTGATCGCAAACACAACGGCCAGCAGGGTCCAGGCCAGCACGTCGTCAACAGCAGCACAGGCCAGCGCCAAGGCGCCCGTCTCCGTGCGATGCATGTTGCGGTCGGTCAATATGCGAGCCAGCACAGGAAAGGCGGTGACCGACATCGCGGCACCAAGAAAGAGGGCGAACGGCCAAAACCTCCCCGCCGGATTGATGTCGTGCTCGTCGGCCAACAGTGCGGCAAGGCCGATCCCCAGCGCGAAGGGCAGAAGAATGGAGCTGATCGACACCGAGACGGCGGCGCGGCCCTTGCCATAGGCCATCCCCACATCGAGTTCGAGCCCCACGATGAACATGAACAGGACGAGACCGAGGTTTGCCAGAATGAGCAAGAACGGCTGCTGGTCGAGCGGAAAGAGGAAGTCGATGAACGGTTGGGGCAGCAGGCTCGGTCCCAGGAGCACACCGGCACAAATCTCTCCGACGACCGCCGGTTGACCTAGCCGGATGAACAGCGCTCCCGCAGCGCGGGCCGAGAGGATGACGACTCCCAGGGCGACCAGGATGGTGACCATGTGCGGCATGGTCGCCGCCGTGGCATCCACCGCCGCGGCTACTGTCTGGTCGAGTTGCGCCAGCATGTCTCGACCGCCCTTGGATTGACGCGCCTATCGCCGCCGCGGTAGGACCACTTTGACGCATCGTGACAGCCTCCCCGGCGCCGTCGCAAGGAGAAGCCATGACCGCGCGGGCGCTTCCGGCAGTCTGCTCGAAGCGTGCCTGCCGGTCGGTGAGGAGTGGAACATGGACAGCATCGCCGACTACCAACTCATCCGACTGCTGGGCAGCGGCAACTACGGCGACTTCTATCTGGCGAGTACACCCGCTCGCCTTCCTGTAGAGGACGACCTCGTCGTCGTCAAGGTCGCAACCGGGCTGGCGTCGGATGTCGCGTTCCGCCGCGCCACCCGTGAGTGGAGGCACTTTGCCATGGCCCGGTCACCGAAACTGGTGACCATCTTCGACGTCGGGCGGCAAGGCGATCGCTTCTACTACGCCATGGAGTATCTCCGCCTGGGATCGTTGAGCAAGCCGGCCCGCCCGCTGTCACGCGAGGAAACACTTCGGGCCGTGGCCGACGCTGCCGACGCCGCCCATACCCTGCATGAGAACGGAATCGCCCACCGTGACATCAAGCCTGCCACCGTGTTGCTGCACGACTTCGGTGCCAAGCTCTCCGACCTGGGGCTCTCCCAGTTGCTGTCCCCCGGTCTCGTGATGACCGGACTCGGCGACGTCGGGGTCGAGTTCACCGATCCGTCGATCCTGGTGGGTGGTGAAGCGTCTCGGGCGACCGACATCTGGTCGCTGGGGGCGGTCTTGCACCAGGCTCTGACCGGCTCCAGCCTGTATGGCGAGTTGCCGAGCCGTGAGCCGCTGCTCGTGGTTCGTACAATTCTGGCTTCTTCGCCTCGACCGCATGGCTCCCTTGACACCGAGGCTGCCGCCATCGTTCGCGACTGCATCGCGGACGATCCCGCGGCCCGGCCGGCCACCGCGCAGGAAGTAGCTACGAGGATCCGCGAGCTCGCGTGAGCCCGGTCAGCAGGTGGCGCCGCATAATGGTCATTGACTCTTCCACGGCCGGGTCCGGTCCAGAGGTGACGAGATGCCGCTGCACACTGAGCTGCACACGCTGGTGGGGCGCTACGGGGCCGAGGTGCTCGCCGATGCCGACGGCCTGCGTGCCACGCTGGACGACTTCCTCGACGAAGATGCGGCGTCACCGGGAGAGATCAACCTCCTGGTTGACGCCGTGCGCCTCGGGGCTTACGAGCGTCTCATCTCGATGCTGGACAACGGGGCGGAGCCGAGGCCGGCCGTGCGGGCGGCCGGCGAGGCGTTGGCGCACGATCGCGGGGGGGCCGACTTGCGCAGCGCCCAATGGGCCTGTGCAGTGCTCGGCTTTGCGGCTGGTCGGATCCCGCCTGAGGTCGTGCTCGAGAACCACGGCGCGAATACGCCACCCGGGCAGCCCCCCGATGGCTCGGAGCCTACCGTCCCCGATTCCACACCGGCACGTGTGTCGGAGGAGACGGTCGTGCGCCAACGCAGTGGAGGTGACCAGCCCACGTGGAGGTCCGGATGGCAAAGCGGTCGGCAGGAGTCGAACGGCGCCCCGCGACGCGGGCCCAGACCCCGGTCTCGTGCCCGCTACTGGGTGCCCCTAGTCGCATTGGCCGTCGCAGCGGCTCTCGTTGCCGTGCTGGCCCTCACCGATCGCGGGCCACCGGGCGCCGTCACTTCCGGCGGTGCCACCAGCGGGACTCAGAGCGGCACACCTGGCGATCCCACCAGCGGCTCATCGCCGGGACAGACCGACGTCGCATTCGTGCCGGCCCCATTCCAATCGGCAAAGCTGTACGGCTTTGCCCGCCACCTCTTCGGCACAAACGACTGCTTCGTTCCCAAACCCGGAGAATTTCCCGTCTCCGACAGCGTTCCTGACAGCGAGGTGGTCAAGTGCATAGCCAGACGCGGCCCGTTCAGCGGAACATTCTTTTGTCATGACAACTCCCGTGAGTTCCTCGAGGACCGCAACAACTACCTCGGCTACGCCCTCCCTGGGACCAAACAGCCGGTGACCGGTCCGCCCGCCGGTCGGGCTACGAGCGTCGACGGACGGCAGGTGGCCTACCAGCACAAAGGAGGCGGGGACGCCCGTGTCTACTGGGATTCGCCGAAGCAGCTGTGCGCAGCGGAACTGCAGGCAAACAACCGTGACGTGGCCGCCGCCGTCCACTACTGGCGCCAGGGGAGGCAGTAGCGGACAGCGATCTGTGCAGTGGCTTCAGTAACCACGCCTCGGGCCCAATCAACAGACATCCCATCCCGGTCGTGCCATGCTCTGTAACAGGTCCCACCGCAGCTGAGCATGAGTACGGCGCCGAGGAGTACGCGTGCGGTCGATCCGGGTAGAGGTCAGCGGACGCGCACTCGTCTTCAACGGCGACCGCGTCGTCAAGATCGGCCGAGCGCCTGACGCCGACATCGTGCTGACCGGCCCGAGCACCTCTCGGGCACACGCCGAACTGCGACCCGACGGGCAGGGATGGCACCTCGTCGACCTCGGCAGTCAACACGGGACACACATCTCCGGCCGAGCGGTCAAAGACACACTGGTTCCGAACGATGTCACGGTGTTGTTCGGTCGCGAAACGGACGGCTCACTGGTTAGGTTGCTTCCAACCCGGCGAGAAGCCCCCCTCGGCCCTCCATTGGAAGCCACTCGAGCCGGGACACCCCGACCGGCCCACACAGTCGCTGCCAACGCAGCACAGGGTGCGGGCTCCGGACTGGTGGTTCGCGTCGCCGGTCGCGACCACTCCTTCGGGCCGGGGCACACGGTCAGCATCGGACGCGACCCTGGCTCGGACGTGGTTTGCGAAGATCCCACCGTCTCCCGCCACCATGGCCGACTCGAGCCGCAGCCCTACGGATGGCTCTACATCGACAGCTCGAGCACCGGCACGTACACCGGTGCCAGGCGGCGTTCGACGATACGGATCGACAAGGCCCAGAGACTGCGCCTGGGCCACCCAGCCGCCGGAGTGGAACTCACAATCACGCCGGTGTATCCGGCGGCGGTTGCCCAACGGCAACTCCGACGCCGAAGTCGCCGCAAGCGGGGGCTCGCCTTGGTTGCGGGGCTCGCGACGGTAGCGGTGACGATCGCCACCGCCGTCTTTGTGCTGCGCCTCTTCGAAGGCCCACAGCGCGTGCAGACAGGTCGGGTGACGTCCACTTCTCCACCGCCGACCGGTCTGACCTCCGATGAGCTGGACCGGGCGAAGGCGGCCACAGTGTTACTCTCCGCGACAACCGTCAATAGCCAGGGAATGGCGGTGAGCTACTCCGGATCAGGCTCCATCATCGACCCGAATGGCATGATCTTGACCAATGCCCACGTCGCGGCGCCGCACGCACCCGGACTGGCCAGCCGCTACCCACCCAGCGGGTTGCAGAACCCGCCGTACCTCGCGGTGTCCCTCACCCGGGCGTCCGATGACAGACCAGCTGACGCGGAGTACCGGGCCCGACTGGTGCGCGCCAACGGGTACATAGATGCCGCGATCGTCCAGATCTACGCCAACGCCGACGGATCGCCGCTGTCGGCTGAGCTCGATCTTCCCACCGTGCCAATCGGGGATTCCGACGAACTGCGGACCGGCGACGACATCACGATCTTGGGGTTCCCGGGAATCTCGGACTCTCGCGCGGTGTCAGTCACCCGCGGCGTGGTGTCGACATTCATCAAGGACTCATCCCTTCCGGGGCCGCGCGGAGAGATCGACACCGACGCGCGCATCGCTCCAGGGAACTCGGGCGGGCTGGCCATCAACGACAACGGCCAGATCATCGGCATCCCCTCCGCGTATCGGCAAGAGGCCGGGTCTCCGATCGTGTCCGGGAGGGTACGGCCGATCAATCAGGTCAAACCGCTCATCGCCCGGGCAGCCGGTGAGTAGAGTCCGCGCCATCGCAGCCCGCATGCCGAGGTGACCGGATGGCCCTGCACACCGACCTGCAAACGCTGGTACGTCGCTATGGAGCCGAGGTGCTGGCCGACGCCGACGGCCTGCGTGCGTCGCTGGATGACTTCCTCGACGAAGGCGTCGCATCCCCCGGTGAGATCAACCTGGTCGTGGACGCGGTGCGGCTCGGAGCCTACGAGCGGCTGATCTCGATGCTCGAACATGGCGCGGAGGCAAGACCTGCCCTGCAGACGGCCGGGGAGTCGTTGGCCCGCGAACGTGGTGGCGCCGACGTGCGCAGCGCGGTGTGGGCGTGTGCCGTGCTCGGATTCGCAGTCGGGCGGGTGCCCGCCGACCTCGTCGTGGGACCGCCCGGCCCGGACCTGCCAGGATCGCCGGACCCCGAGCCGCCAGGAGACCAGACAGTTCGCCGACAGACTGGTGCGCCGCCGGAAGGAACCGGCGGCCTGCAGCCGACATGGGGTTCGGGATGGCAGAGCGGCGAGCCTCCAGACGGTTCCGCACCGCTGACATCAAAGGGTTCGGCCTGGCTGCCGGTAGGGATTGTCGCCGCCGTGGTTGTGGTGGTGGCGGTGGCTGTCACGGGGTTCGTGCTGGCCCGAGGCAACGGTTCCCCGACGGCCACCGTCTCGACCTCGGCCGTCACGACTCCCACGGTCTCCGCCGATCCGGAAACCGGCGGGAGTGGTGCCACGACACCTCCCCCCACGAAGACACCTCCTCCCGACACCACGGTTTCGGTTCCCGTCGTCCGGGCGGACTACGCAGCCCTCGGCAGCAACGTGACCCGAGGAGCCAACACCTGCCAGCGCCGATCACCGGGAACCGGGGAGGCGGACCGTGTCACGTGCGCCTTCCACCAGCTCGAAGCCGAGTTCGTCACCTACGACTCGGTGGGCGCGCTTGCACGTCAGCGCCGCCAGGTGCGCGCCTCGCTGAGCGAGCCCGACCAACGCCGAAACGCCGACGGGTACTACTTTCTCGCAAGCGGCGGCGGTACCACGACGCTCTACTGGGACTCCACGACCGACCAGATGAGCGCCTACCTGGAAGCCGACGAAACGATCCTCGCCCCTCAGGCAGCGAGGACCTGGTTCGATCAGCGAGGGGACACACCGGTCAGTCGTCCCAGGACACACCCCCGAGAACCCTTCCGGTCCGACGACCTCTACGAGTTCGCCACCTCGACGCGATATGTCACCGATGTGGCCAGTGACTGCCGGCGCTACAAGCCCGAGGTCTCCGGCCAAGTCGAGTTGGTCAAATGCTCTGGGAAGAGAGGCTACAACCTCTACTTTGCTCGGGTAAGGAACCTTGAAAAACTCAAAGACCGCCAAGACGTCTGGCGGAACGGAGCTCAGACCACGACCACCTGGGACTGGAGCACCGACTCCAACTATCCTCGCTCGGGGGCCCTGTTCAAGACGTTTGCCGACCAGACGGGAAAGGCAGTCATTTACTGGGACGAAACCGAGCTGGCCTGCTACGGCCTCGTCTTCGCCCCCGACAAGCGTCTTGCGGCCGCCTACAAGTACTGGCGCGACGGGATCTGAGCTGAGCGCAGGCAGCTCACTCGGCCAGGGTCTGGTTCAGCAGCAAGGCAAATGTGGTGTCGTCGCCACCGGTTTCGGCGGGTTCGATCAGCCACTCGGGCAGCTTGGCTGCCATCCACGCGGCGCCGTGGATCCGCAGATGGGTTACGAGCTCCGCGCCGACCTGCCGCCACCAGCCGGTCCCGTCGACCTGCGGTGCGCCGAAACCATCCGTGGCGGCGAACGCCAGGGCCACCTCGCTCGCCCGTACGTCGAGCGCGGTCGCGCGCACGTACTGCTGGGCATCGAGCTGGCACAGCGAAGTGGTGTGGATGCCGTCCAGTTGCGGGTCCTCCGGCAGCGGTCGGCTCGCCTCACCGGCGGCAAATGCCACGACGGCATCCCCGTCCCCTAGTTGAACGACCCCCAGGCAGCTCGACGTCGCGACCAACGCGATCACCGTGGAACCGTACGGCCGCAGCACCGCCTCCTCCCCCGAGCCCGTTAGGGCGACACGGTCATCAGCAGAGAAGGGATGCAGGCGCACATGTTCGCGCACCCGTTGTTGCCACCCGCTGACCAAGGATGGTGCCAGCTGCTCGTCCAGCAGCGACCGCAGATGGGAGGCATCACTGGCTGCCCGAGCAGCCTCCATTGCCAAGTCGACGGTGAGGTCGGCCGCGAAGCGGGATCCGATCTCGGAGCGGAAGTGTGCCCGATGGCCGTGGCCGTCCGCGACGGCGACCGCCGCGATCTCGCCTTCTACACACGTCGCGCACGCGTCCTGGTTGATACCGCTGGGACCGTGCAGGGAACCCCGGCAGGTCGCGGCCAACGCCAGCCACGACGGTTTCATGGCTGGGTAGTGCTCCAAATGGGGTCCCCCGTCGGGGCGTCGGGCGCTGTGTAGCTGATACCCGAATTGCCGATGACCGGCATTGAGGCGCCCCTGCTCGCCGCCTTCGATGCCCAGACGATGAACTCCACGAGCTGCTGCGGATTGTCGGCGCGCAGCAATGGCACGTCCTCGCGGCCGATGAACCGACGCAGCGAATTCATGTCGGCGTCCTTGCCGACCCCGAGGGCCAGGCGGACCGCTGCCCTCCCCCAGGGCTCGGCCATCAGTTCCCGCAGCCCGGTCGAGTAGTGCGGGCCAGCGGTGTGCGTCGGGCGCCCGTCGGACACCAATATGATCGCTGGAGGGTAGCCTCGCGCCTGCTCCGCGAGCTCACGCATGCAGCGAGCTAACTCGCGCAAAGCCAGACCAAGCTCGGTGAAGCCCTGGGGCACCGCATCCACGCCACGCCAGCGGAACTTCTCGATCTCGATGGGCTGTTCGACGATCCAGCGAGTTTCGGTCGCGAAGGCGAGGATCCGGATCAACATCTGGGCGTGTGGGTTGGCCCGCGCATCGTCGCGCAAATGAGGTACGACCTCGCGGATCGCGTTGTTGAGCGCCTGGATGCGGCCGGCTCGCTGCATGGACCCGGACACGTCGAGGACGAAGAAGAAGTGCAGTGGCTTACGCCCCACCGCACCGCCCAAGCGGTCGCTCATGTCACCTCGCTGCCGAACCTGATCAGGAGTACCGAGTCGAACCATACTCTCGGCGGCTGATCCCCGGCGTCCACCGAAAGTGCTTGCCGCCACCCTTCTCGACAGCGGATGATGGCGAGGACGTCCCCGCCAGTTCGAGAGGTTGGCCACATGCTGCTTCACGGCGGCACCCGCATCGACCTCGGCATCCTCGGGGAGGCCAAAGTGGGGCGTGAGCTCGGGCAAGGCGGCGAAGGCTACGTCTACGAGGTGCACCGAGAAGGGGGCCGACCGTTGGCCCTGAAGTGGTACAAGCCGCAGTGCGCAACTCCGGCTCAGAAGGCTGCCCTCACGATGCTGGTCGAACAGGGCGCCCCCCACCCGCGGTTCCTGTGGCCGCTCAGCCTCGGCCATGTTGCCGGCGAGCCTAGCTTCGGCTACGTCATGCCGCTGCGTCCATCCCGCTTCATGGAGATGGCATACCTCGTCTCCGGCAGAACGCCAGAGGGGAAGGAGCTCGTCACATCGTTTGCGGCGGTCATATCACTATGCCGACAGTTAGCGGACAGCTTCCTGCGACTGCACTCCCGCGGACTGTGTTACCGAGACATCAGTTTCGGAAATGTTGCCTTCGATCCCGAAACCGGGGATGCCTGCATCTGTGACAACGACAATGTCGGTATCGACAACGGCGGCGGTCGCATCCTCGGTACTCCTTTCTTTATGGCCCCCGAGGTGGTCAGCGACACCACGTTACGGACGATGCCCAACACCGATACCGACCGGCACTCCCTCGCCGTCCTGCTGTTCTATGCATTGTGCGTCGGGCACCCGCTCGAGGGTCGTCGCACCGAAACCGGGTTGCGCGATGCCTCATGGCTCATGCGACATTTCGGCACCGACCCGTTGTTCACCTTTGACCCAGACGACGACTCGAACCGCCCCGTCGAGGGCACGGTCCAGGCCTACTGGGACATCTATCCTGCCTTCGTACGAGAAGCGTTCACCCGCGCGTTCACCGAAGGGCTGCGGGACCCGGGGAGCCGGGTTACCGAGAGCGAGTGGATCAAGGTGGCAGACCGGCTTGCCGACAGCATGATCCAGTGCGCACAGTGCGGGGCTACGAACTTCTGGGACGAGTCGGATCCTTCCCCGTCGTGCGCACGCTGCCAGACGCCGGTCCGTCCGCCGTTCGTGCTGAGCGTCGGACGGCGTCAGGTTGCTGTCAGCCGCTTCGCACGTATCCGGTCAGAGCACCTGAGGCTGGCTGCCGGGGAATCAGAGGACGTGGCACGGGTCCGCCGCCATCCCACCGACTCGCAACGGTGGGGTCTGGAGAACCTCACCAAGCGCTCGTGGGAGGCGGTGCTCCCAGACGCCACGGCGTATCAGGTACAGCCGGGGCACACCGTGGAGTTGTCCGGAGGCCTGCGCATCAACATGCGGCCCGGTGAGATCGTGGTTCGATAGCGACCTCAGGCCACCGTCACCGCGAAGGGTCAGAAGATGACGAACCCCCACGCGAGGATTCCCACCGAAGGTGGTCGCATCCCTGCGCCGCTGGAGCCACCGCGGGAAGCTCCGGACCGCAACCTCGCGCTCGACTTGGTGCGCGTAACCGAGGCGGCGGCGATGGCTGCCGGGCGTTGGGTCGGCCGCGGTGACAAACTCGGCGCCGACCGGGTGGCCGTCAACGCGATGCGCATCATGATCGGCACGGTCGGCATGAACGGCACCGTCGTGATCGGCGAGGGCGAGAAGGACAACGCGCCAATGCTCTACAACGGGGAGGCCGTTGGTGACGGCACCGGGCCTGAGTGTGATGTCGCGGTCGACCCGATCGACGGGACCACCCTCACGGCCAAGGGAATGAGCAATGCGGTTTCCGTACTCGCCGTGGCACCGCGCGGCAGCATGTACGACCCGTCGGCGGTCTTCTACATGGAGAAGCTGGCTACCGGGCCGGAGGCGGCTGCGGTGGTCGACATCCGGCTCCCGGTTGCAGAAAACATCGCCCTGGTCGCCAAGGCCAAGGGCTCAGCACCGAAGGACGTCACCGTCTGCATCCTCGACCGACCGCGACATGCAGACATCGTCACCGACATCCGGGAAACCGGGGCCCGGATCAAGTTCATCACTGATGGTGACGTCGCTGGGGCCATCATGGCCGCCCGGCCCGGCACCGGAGTGGACCTCCTGCTGGGCATCGGGGGAACCCCGGAGGGGATCATCACGGCCTGTGCGATGAAGTGCCTGGGAGGCATCATCCAGGGTCGGCTCTGGCCGAGCGACGACACCGAACGCCGCAAGGCGCTCGACGCCGGCCTCGACGTCGACGCGGTGCTCGGCACCGACGACCTGGTCGCGGGCGATGACTGCTTCTTCGTCGCCACCGGTATTACCGACGGTGAACTGATGCGGGGCGTTCGCTACCGCGCCGGCGGGTGCTCTACCCACTCGCTGGTGATGCGGTCCCGAAGCGGCACCATCCGCGAGATCATCAGCCAACACCAATTGGAGAAACTTGCAGCCTACTCAGCGGTGGACTTCGAACACTGACGCACGAGCGGGCCGCTTCCTGGTCGTCGGGGAGTCGCTCGTCGACGTCACCTGCGGCACCCAGGCAGTTCCCCGGGCGGCTCCCGGGGGCTCCGCGCTCAATGTCGCGGTCGGACTAGCCCGGCTCGACCGTCCCACGACGCTCGCGACTCAGCTCGGAGACGACCCGTACGGGGCGCTGCTCCGCAGGCACCTTGGCGCCTCCGGCGTCGAGGTAATGGCGCTTCCGCCGCCCGGTCCCACCGGCGTCGCGACCGCTGACGTTGACGCCGCCGGTCACGCGACCTACACCTTCGACCTGCGCTGGAACGTGGCAGAAGTGGGGATCCCCACCGGGCACGATCTGCTGCACGTCGGTTCACTGGGAGCGGTCCTGCCGCCGGGAGCTGACGCGGTACTGGCTAGCGTCCGGCGGGCCCGGCAGGCCGGTGTCGCCGTGAGTTTGGACCCGAACCTGCGTCCGGCGCTGACACCGAACGTGATTCAGGTTCGCGAGCGGGTGCTCGCGCTGGCGTCCGAGGCGGACATCGTGAAGCTCAGCGACGAGGACGCCGAGCTGCTCTTCGAGACGACCAGCGCGGAGGTCGTCGTAACCGCGCTGCTGGCGCTCGGTGTCCGGCTGGTGGCGCTCACTTGCGGGTCACGCGGAGCTGCGCTGGCCAGTCCGGACGGCTGGGTCAATGTGGCCGCTGAATCGGTCACGGTGTCGGACACGATCGGAGCCGGCGACTCCTTCATGGCTGCGCTGTTGGCCGGAATCCACACACCCGGACGGCTGCGGCCGGCCGAACTGGATCGACTCGGTCGGGCGGCCTGCGCGGCGGCGGCCGTCACCTGCTCACGGCCGTCAGCGGACCCGCCTTGGTCGGCGGAGCTGGCCTCTCGCCGCATATCATCCCTTCCAGGAGCGAGCAAGGCGAGTTCTGACAGTTGAGGAAGGTGGAGATGACCGACCTGGCCACCGAGCTGACAACGCTCGTTCGGCGGTACGGCACCCATGTCCTGGAGGATGCAGATGGGCTCCGGGCCACCCTTGACGACTTCCTGGACGAAGGAGTTGCGACTCCAGGCGACATCAATCTGTTGATCGATGCCGTGCGCTTCGGTTCGCTAGAACGTCTCTCGGCGCTAATTGACCAAGGGGCCGATCCCGCCGCCGCAGCAGCGGACGTCGCAGCTGCACTGGCGCAGCAGCGGGGAGGCGATGCACAGAGTGCCTACTGGGCCTGCGCGTTGCTCGGGCACGCGGCGGGCCTGGTGGCAAACAGCGCGATACCTCTCGACTGGGGCCCGCCGAGCTCCGCGCCTGCGCTCCCGACCTCCTCCGGCTCGACGAGTGCGCCGGCCCCGGATTCTGCGGGGTCCGAGGAGACGAACCGCATAGGTCCACCGGGTGACCGTCCGCTGGGAGGCCGCAGCGTGCCACCACGATCGCTCGGCCGCCATGCGGGCGTGGGAGACGGCCCCGGCGGGGACGACCAGGGGAAGGGCCGGGCGGGCAGGCGTCCGTCGTGGGCGGTGGCTGGGGTGGCCGCGGTCGCGGCTGTCTTGGTATCTGTCGGGGTCTATGTTTCGACGCGGCCAGACACCCCTCAGATGGGGGGGCGTCACGACGTCGTCGTCGCTGACGTGAACGGTCCCTTCGACCATTTCGGCGACAACTTCGTCGGAGCCCTGAATGAATGCGTCAACGCGGCGGTCGGGGGCACATATGAGGAATTCAACTGCTCCTTCAAGCCTCCGTACGACGCTTTCGAGCTAGAATTGACCGAGAAGGATCCGAGCATTCTCAACGCTGACGGCCAACTTCCGCCCTTTGTGCGCCAGCCCGCCCGGAACACGATAGTAACCATCAACGCGACCGAGGACCACTACCACGCGTACGTCCTGACGTGGCAGGACAAGGGAGTGGACGGGGTGAAAAACACTGGAGACGATGAGGTGCGCTCGACCCTCTACGACGTCGACCCAGACCATCCAGGGGCAGCGATCTTCACGGCAACGGATTCGACTAAGCAACCCCTTACGTACGGTGGAGCCAACGCCCTCCTGCGCGCCATCGGTTTCAACACCGCAAAATTCTCCCTTCCCACTGCACTCACAGATTCCAGTTTGGTCAACTTCGCCAGGAGGGCACCGGACTACGCCCAGTTCGAGAAGTCTTGTGTTCCCTCCTTCACAGATGTCGGTGGCGAGGTCGAGCAGGACAAATGCATGAACGAAGTTGCTACTCCCGGCCATTCGGTGACCTTGTACTTTGGCACCATGGATAGTGGCGTAGGGCTGGTCCCACCCAGACGCCACTTCATCCGAAACAGCCCTGATGCAGTCACCTGGAGGGACGGTCTGAACAGGACCGGTATGCTTTTCACGTACCGGCAGGGGAATGCAAGATATCTGTACTGGGACGACTCGGCCGGGCGCTCTTGGGGGCTCATGTCGACCGATGCGAGGCCGGGTGACAGGCAAGCGTTGCTCGACTACTTCAAGACTTTCGCGGGAAATCCGCGGACGCAATGAGACCCGCGCCAGGAGCTGGTCGAGTCGCTCCTGGCCGGACCGCCCGGAGCCTCGCGCCACCCTCGCATCGCTAGGGTCGGTGCCATGGCCCTTGAGCACCGACCCGATGACCGCTACGGCGGTGTGGGGGCCACCGACCCAACGCGCGCGGGAAAACTTTCCGAGAGCCGGCACCGCGACCAGTTTCCGATCGACGTCTTACGGACTGGGTTCGGCACCTCGTCGAACATGAGAGCTAACGAGCCGATCGGGAGGATTCCGGAGGGTCGCGTGGCAGAGCGGATCGCTCGGCTGCAGCACGGTATCCACATCAGCTACGAGACGTCCGGCGACCCCGCCGGCAGGCCACTGTTGCTGATCATGGGTCTCGGCGGCCCGTTGAGCTGGTGGTCGGCGAAGTTCTGCCAGCAGCTCGTCGACGTTGGGTTCTTCGTGATCCGCTACGACAACCGCGACGTCGGGCGCTCCAGCCGGGTCGAGACCGGCCGCCCGGTGCTGCGTCGGCAGCTGCTCACGACGTACCTGGGAGACCGGCGCTCCGCGCCGTACTCGATGTCCGACCTCGCCGCCGACGCGGTCGGCCTGCTCGACCACCTCGAGGTCGACGCCACCCATCTGGCCGGGGTCTCCATGGGTGGGATGGTCGCCCAGACGGTGGCCATCGAACACACGCACCGGGTCTTGTCGCTCACCTCGATCATGGCGACCACCGGACGCCGGCGGGTCGGCTGGGCAAACCCTCGGCTGTTGCCGATGCTCTTGGCTCCCACCGCCTCGAGCCGGGAGGAGTACGTCGCCAGGGCGGCCGTGAGCACGTCGCTGCTGGGTTCGGCGGTGTATCCGCACGACGCCGACGTGCTGCGGCGCACGGCCGAGGAGACCTGGGACCGCGGCTACTCAGCTGCCGGTGTGGCACGTCAGCTGCTGGCGGTGCTGACCCAGCCGGACCGGACCCGGGCGCTGCAGCGGCTCCAGCTTCCGGTCTGCGTCATACACGGACTGGCGGACCGGCTCGTTCACCCGTCGGGGGGGCGAGCGACGGCCCGCGCGATCCCCGGTGCCGAGCTCGTCTTGGTTCCCGGCATGGCCCACGACCTGCCACCGCAGCTGCACGGGCTGGTCTCGAGCGCGATCGCCCGCACCGCGGACCGGGCCGAGACTCGCCCTGCCGGAGAACGCAACACCGAGCAGCCCGCCGCCCGGTCCAGCCGGACCGACGGTCGCTAGCCGCCGTCGAACTCGCCGGGCCGGCACCCTCGCGCGGGGCCCCTCTCGTCGCTATTGTCACACCACCTTGACCAGGAGGTGTCCATGGCCACCGCAGAGACCGCCACCAGCTCACCGGACACCGGTGGCGACGACCGTCGGCTGCGCCGGCACATGGGCCCGGTCGCCCTGCTGTTCGCGGGGCTCGGCTCGATAATCGGTTCGGGCTGGCTGTTCGGCGCGCTCACGTCGGCTCAGATCGCCGGGCCCGCCGCGGTCCTCTCGTGGGCCATCGGCGCGGTGATGATCATGCTGATCGCGCTGGTGTACGCCGAGCTCGGCTCGGCACTGCCGCTGGCCGGTGGGGTCGTCCGCTACCCGCACCTGGCGTTCGGCTCGTTCGCCAGCTTCACGTCGGGGTGGATCACCTGGGTGGCGGCGGCGACGGTGGCACCGATCGAGGTGGAGGGGGCGTTGCAGTACGCGACCAAGTACGCACCGTTCACCTCCGCGCACAAGCTGAGCGGCACCGCCGAGCCAGTGCACACGCTGACCAGTCTCGGCTACCCCGTCGCGGTCGCCGGCCTGGCGCTGTTCGTCGTCATCAACTACTTCGGGATCCGCTGGTTCGCCCGCATCAACAACGTGGTCGTCTGGTGGAAGCTGGCCATCATCTGCCTGGTCATCGTGGCGTTCTTGTTCACCACGTTCCACGGCGCCAACTTCACCTCCCACGAGTTCTTGCCGACGGGCTGGCACGGGGTCTTCTCCGCGATCGCCAACGGCGGCATCGTCTTCTCCTACCTGGGCTTCCGGCAGGGCGTCGAGCTGGCGGGTGAGAGCAGCAACCCGCGCCGCAACGTGCCGCTGGCCGTCCTCGGGTCCGTCGGGATCGCGGCGGTCATCTACATCGGCCTGCAGGTCGCCTTCTTGGGCGCGGTGCAACCAGGCGACCTGAACAAGGGGTGGGGGTCGTTGAGCTTCGCCAACGACTTCGGCCCGCTGGCAGCAATCGCCACGATCATCGGGCTGGGTTGGTTGGCGACCCTGCTCTACATCGACGCGGTCATCTCCCCCGCCGACACCGGCCTGATCTTCACGACGGTCACCGCCCGCATCTCCTATGCCATGGGTCGCAACGAGAACGCGCCCAGCGCCCTGGCGCGTACCACGAATCGCGGAGTCCCGTTCATCAGCTTGCTGGTCGCCTTCGTGGTGGGGCTCATCGTGTTGCTGCCGTTCCCGAGCTGGCAACAGCTGGTCGGCTTCATCACCTCCGCGACCGTGCTGTCGTTCGGGTCGGGTCCGTTGGTCCTCTCGGCTCTGCGGCGGCAGCTGCCGGACATGGAGCGGCCGTTCCGGCTGCCGGGCGGCGATCTCATCGCGTTCTTGGCCTTCCTCTCCTCGAACCTGATCGTGTTCTGGGCCGGGTGGGACGTGAACTGGAAGCTGTTCGTGGCCGTCCTGCTCGGCTTCGTGATGCTGGCGGTCTTCCGAGCCTTCAACCGCGGGGAGTCGGCTCCGCTGGACTGGCGGTCAGGCGCCGTCTGGGTGCTGCCGTGGCTGGCCGGGCTGGCGTTGATCAGCTACCTCGGCAACTACCCCGCCAAGAGTGAGGGTGCGGGCAACACTGGCCTTATCACGCTCGGCTGGGGAATCCTCGTCATCCTCGTGTTCTCCGCCGTCATCTTCACGATCGCCATCAGGGTGCGGCTGGTGCCGGACTCGGTGCGGCGCCGTATCGAGGAGGCCAGCACCGAGTCGGCCGAGGAGGAGCAGACCCTGCAGGCCGGGCCAGCCTGACCCGGCGCTCGCTCGCTCTCACACCGCGTCGGAAAGGGAGACCAGCTCTTCGAGCGCGTCGGTGAGGTAGCCGATGAGGTTCCAGACGTCGGGCACCATCTCGCGGCAGGCGATGATCCCGAAGTCGAGCTTTCCGTCGTAGCTGAACAGCGTGAGGTTGAGGCCGCCGGTGAGGTCGGTCACCGCCGAGACCGGATATATCCCCTCCACCCGCGCCCCCGCGACGAACAACGGGAGCTGCGGACCGGGCACGTTGGACACGAACAGGTTGAACGGCGGACCCGGCGCGGTCACCAGCCGAAACAACGCCCGCGATGCCAAGGCGGACAGCGCGGTGGGGATGACCTCGCTGGCGTCCTGCAGGATCGTTGCCGGGACCGCCTCGAAGCTCTGCTTGGCGCTCACCATCGACGTCGCGACGGCCGACAGGCGCTCGGCCGGATCGGCCACCTGCGTCGGAAGCTGGGCCAGCATGACCGAGATGTGGTTGCCGGCGTCCCCGGTTTCGTCCTGGGCGCGGATGGACACGGGCACGGCCGCCACCAGGGGGATCGCAGGCAACGCGTCGTGGTCCAGCAGCCACCGCCGCAGCGCCGTCGTGGCCATGGCCATCACGACGTCGTTGACGGTCAGGCCAAAGGTGTTCTTGACCTGCTTGACCTCGGCCAGCCGAACCGACCCGTACCCGATGCGACGGTGCGCGGTGATGGCGCCGTTGAACGGGGTCCTGGGTGCGGTGAAGTCTCGAGCCGGGGCCTGCCGCCGGCGGACGTGACGGTCGGCCAACGACGCGACGGTGCCCGCGAGGTCGCTCAGCGACCGCACCCCCGGCAGGTTCGCCACGCCTGGCAGGTCGATCAGATGGGGGGCCGTGTGCGGCAGGTTGGCGAGCACCCGCGCGGTGGTCAGCGCGCTGTCGGCGATGCCGCGGGAGAGCAGCGCCGCCGGACCCGGCAGCGGGTCGGGTCGCCACTCCTGTTCGGGCTGCTCCACCTGGCGGGGCTCGACGGTGACGTCCAACACCGCCGCGAGGATCTCAGCGCCGGAGATGCCGTCGATCATCGCGTGGTGCAGCTTGGCGTACACCGCAACCTTGCCGCCGTGGACACCTTGCACCAGGTACGCCTCCCACAGCGGACGCGACCGGTCCAGGGAACGGGCGTGGATCCGCGAGACCTGCTCGCTGACCTGTTGGGGGTCGCCCGGCGCGGGCAGCCCGATCTCCCGGAGGTGGTACTCGAGGTCGAACTGCGGGTCGTCCACCCAGTACGGGACGCCCAGGGACAACGGCACCTCGACCAGGCGCTGACGCAGCATCGGCACCAGGTGCAGCCTGGTCGCCCACAGGTCACGAAAAACCTCGAAGCTGAGCGTGCCACCGGGTGTGGTCGCCGGGTCGAGGGTAAGCAGCGCCCCGACGTGACCCGTCGTCGTCGTGCTCTCGACGTTGAGGAACTGGGCGTCGAGCGACGTGAGCTGTTCCACTGGGTCCTCCGGCGGGTGAGCGTACGCCAAGCCGACGCCGCCAGCGAGAGCCGGAGAGCGGAGCGAGGCAATGACAGCCGTGGGTCGTGGCGCGGTCGCACTCGGTGCGCGGCGAGCTGGTGCTGCTGCGGCGCACCGGGCGGGAGGCGCTGCGTGCCGCCGCCCGGCCCAGGCGAATCCTGGTCGGCGGGCTCGGGCTGGGTTACACCGTACGAGCCCTGCTGGCCGACGCGCGGGTCGAGCGGGTCGTCGTCGCCGAGATCGAACCGGCCGTCGTGCGCTGGCTGCGACGCGGCCTCGTGCCGGAGATGTCCGGACTCCTCGACGACCCCCGTGTCGACGTCCGCGTTCTGGATGTCCGAAAGCTGCTGGGCGCTACCGAACCGGGCGGTTTCGACGCCGTACTGCTCGACGTGGACAACGGGCCGGAGCAGCTCGTTCATGCCGGCAACGCGGCGCTGTACGGCGAGGCCGGCCTGGCGCTGTGCCTGTCGCGGTGCGCTGTGGACGGGATACTGGCGGTGTGGTCGGCCGGGACGTCGTCGGTCTTGGCGACCTCCCTGGCGCGGGTTGCCGGCACCGCGTGGCAGGTGCCGCTCGCGGTCCGCCTGCAGGGGCGTGAGACTTCCCACCACGCGTACCTGGCTAGGCCGCCGCGTCGTTAGGGTCGAGGACATGGCCGATGACTACCGGATCGAGTCCGACACGATGGGTCAGGTTCGAGTACCCGCAACGGCGCTCTGGCGGGCCCAGACTCAACGGGCGGTGGAGAACTTCCCGATCTCGGGGACGACGCTGGAGCCCTCGTTGATAGCGGCGCTGGCATCGGTCAAGGGTGCGGCCGCCACGGTGAACGCCGACCTGGGCGTGCTGGAGCCGGAGGTCGCGAAGGCGATCTCCGCCGCTGCCGCCGAGGTCGCCGCGGGCCGACATGACGAGCAGTTCCCGATCGACGTCTTCCAGACCGGGTCCGGGACGTCATCGAACATGAACGCCAACGAGGTGATCGCCACCCTCGCCACCTCGGTCCTGGGCCGGCCGGTGCACCCCAACGACCACGTGAACGCCAGCCAGTCCAGCAACGACGTGTTCCCCACCGCGATCCATGTCGCCGCGGCCCGGGCCGTGGTACGAGACCTGCAACCGGCGCTGCGAGTCCTGGCGGACGCGCTCGGGTCCAAGGCGGCTGAGTTCGCCGACGTGGTCAAGTCGGGGCGCACCCACCTGATGGACGCGACCCCCGTCACGCTGGGCCAGGAGTTCGGCGGCTACGCCAGCCAGGTCTCGTACGGCAGCGAGCGACTGGACTCCGCGCTGCCGCGCGTGGCGGAGCTGCCGCTGGGCGGCACCGCGGTCGGCACCGGAATCAACACCCCGCCGGGCTTCGCCCCGCGAGTGATCGAGCGGCTCGCGGCCGAGATGGAGCTGCCGCTCACCGAGGCGCGCGACCACTTCGAGGCGCAGGGCGCAAGAGACGGGCTCGTCGAGCTCTCCGGCCAGCTGCGCACGGTTGCGGTCAGCCTCACCAAGATCTGCAACGACCTGCGGTGGATGGGATCGGGTCCGACCGCCGGCCTCGGCGAGATCACGCTGCCCGACCTGCAGCCGGGCTCCAGCATCATGCCCGGCAAGGTCAACCCGGTGCTGCCCGAGGCCACCTTGATGGTGTGCGCCCAGGTCATCGGCAACGACGCCGCGATCGTGTTCGCCGGAGCGTCGGGGGCCTTCGAGCTCAACGTGATGATGCCGGTGATCGCCCGCTGCCTGCTGGAGTCGCTGCGCCTGCTCAGCAACGCGGCCCGGCTGCTGGCCGAGCGGTGTGTGGAGGGAGTCGTCGCTCAGGCAGCGCGCTGCCGGTCGTACGCCGAGTCCTCACCGTCGATCGTGACCCCGCTGAACCCGCTGATCGGATACGAGGCGGCCGCCCAGATCGCCAAGCAGGCGATCTCCGAGCGGAGACCGATCCGCGAGGTGGTCCTCGAGCGCGGGTACGTGGACCGGGGCGAGCTTAGCCTGGCCCAGCTCGACGAGGCGCTGGACGTCATGCGCATGACACACCCCTGACGGCCGGCCCGGCGTACTTCCCATGGCCGAGCATCACTCCCAATGGGATGTGCGCCATTGGCAGTGTTGCTATCCCAGGTGAACATGGGATAGCGGCAACCCTCAGCCCACCCGGCGGGCCAGGTCGTATCCGGCGCGGGTGTAGACGTCGCGGTAGCGCACACCGGGATGCCGCTGCTCGGCCAGCGTCGCCGCGTCCGGCGGCAGCCCGGGCCAGCCCGCCGTCGCGTCGACCAGGACGAACTGCGGCGTCACGCCGGGGTTGTCGTTGCCGATGAAATAGACGGTCCGGTCGCCGGCGAGCTGGGTGATCAGGCCGATGTCGGTCTCGACGCTGGCCCCGACCGGGATCCGCGCCAGCACCGCCTCGGCCGCCGCGGCGCGCGGGCTCGGCTGGTACGTCTGCGGGTCGAGCAGGTCGCGGAACGGGAACTGCATGCACAGCACCAGCGCGACCCCAACCACCAGCGCGGGCACGTGCCCGGCGTACGTCCGCAACCAGCGCCACCGGCCGCGGCGGGCGCGGACGACACCGTCGACCAGCGCGATGAACACGATCGGCATCAGCGTCAGCGAGTAGTGCCAGTCGGTGCCCCAGTAGTACGGGTTGTCGCCCAGGAACCGCCAAGCCAGCGTCGGGACGGCGAGCAGGACGAACGGCGACCAAAGCGCCATCAGCCCGGTGATGCCGAGGGCCAGCACGACGGTCTCGATCTTGTCCGCCGGGCTCACCAGCTGCGCCGGCACCGCGCTCAGCCGATCCAGCAGCGAAGCCGAGCCGGAGCCACCGAGCTTCGACCAGTAGTCGTAGCCACCGTGGGGATTGAACGCCGGTACGACCACGACCACGGTGACCACGAAGCCCGCCAGCCCGCCCGCGACCAGGGCAGCGCCCCAGCGCCGGGCGCCGGCGACGAGCAGGCACAGGCCCAGGGCGGCCACGGTGAAACCGAAGTCCTCCTTGACCAGCAGCAGCAGGCCCGACCACAGCGCGACCCGCCCCCAGCGGCAGCTCAGGTACGCCTCACCGGCGAGCGCCAGCAGTGGAGCCGCGAGGCAGACCTCGTGGAAGTCGAAGTTGATCGCGGACTGGATGCCCCAGGAGAGGCCGTACGCGACCGCGACCGCGAGCCCAGCGGCGCCGCCGAGGTGGCGCATCGCCGTCCGCGCCACCACCGCCACCGAGAACCCCACCAGCAGCGCCTGCCCGACCAGGAGCGTCGCCGGGTCGGGAAACACCCGGTAGAAGGGCGCGAAGACGACGAGCAGCGGGCTGAAGTGGTCACCCAGCAGGTTGAAGCCGGGGCCCTTGACGTCGACGACCGGCAGCCCCAGGTCGGCATAGCCGCGGATCGCCTGCTCGAAGATGGCGATGTCCCACGACCTGGTTGCGAGACGGTGCAGCCGGGCCAGCGACAGCACCGCGTAGACGACGCTGAAGCCGGTGGCCAGCAGGTACGGCAGGGCCGCTCCGGTCCGCGCGCGCTCCGTGACCGCCGTCGCCCCGCGCGCCGCAGCCCTGCCGGCGGTGTCGACGGCCGCCACGCCTACTGCCGATCCGCGCATCGTCGCGACCGCACCCGCGTCATGTCACGATTGTGCGCGCTCAGTACCAGCCGTTGGCGGCCTTGAACGCCTCGGCGCCGCACGGGCTGCCGTACGACGACGCGATGTAGCCGAGTCCCCAGGCGATCTGGGTCGCCGGGTTGGTGCGCCAGTCCGCTCCTGCGGCCGCCATCTTCTCCGCCGGCAGGGCCTGTGGGATCCCGTACGCACCACTGGACGCGTTGGTCGCCGACGGGTTCCAGCCGCTCTCCCCTGCCCACAGCTGGTCCAGGCAGGGGAACTCCGCCGCGGACCAGCCGAACTGTCCGAGCATGGCCTGGGCGATGGCTCTGGGGTCGGCGGGGACCGTCACGACCCGCTTCGGCTTGGGCCTGGGCTTGGGAGCGATGGCAGCGGCCCCGCTGCGGCCGCCGACCTCACGGATCGGCCGAAGCTGCGACGCCCTCGACGCCCGCTTCGGCTTCGGCAGCGCGGGCCGCGCACTGTCCCGGCTGATCGAACGGTCGGTCAGCGGCAGCGCGCTGCGCGGACCCGCCGACATGGCGGGGGGGTGGTTCCGGGCGCCCGGCTGCGACGAGCCGCTCTCCGCCGTTGCCGATGTCCCCACCACCGAGGCCAGCAGGCCGGCGGCGGCGGTGAAGACGACCGCCTGTGCGTTCAGCCGGCGCGGGTCCCGACGACGTCGCCGGTGGGGGTCACCGGAGGCATGCCGGCCGGGTGGACAAGAATCTCGGGACACGCGGGAACTTCTTCCGATCGGTGCGGGGGGTCGGTACACCCTGCACCACGGCGGCGACCGTTATCAATTCGAGACCTTCGCCGAGTCGGTCGCACCGCCCCTGCGGCGCCGTGGCCTCAGGTGGAAAGCCGCTCTCCTGTGCTGAGCGAGAACATGTGGACGTTGTCGGGGTCCACGCACAGGTTGAGCGTGCCGCCTCGCTTCGGCACCGTCCGGGCCTCGTGGCGCGCGATCACGGTCTGCGCCTCGCCGTCTTGCTCGACGGTGGCGTAGACGTACGCGTCGGCGCCCAGCTCCTCGACGACCTCGACCGTTGTCTGCAGGCCCGCCTCGCCCTCTTGGATGGGGCGGAAAGCCTCCGGGCGGACCCCCAGCACCAGCTCCTTGTCGTTGCCGAGCGAGTCGCTGGCGCCTCGCGGCAGCGGCACCGTCAGCGTGCCCAGCTGGGCGCCCTGCGGGGTGATCGGCACCGTGAACAGGTTCATCGCCGGTGAACCGATGAAACCGGCCACGAACGAGTTGACCGGCTTGTCGTAGAGGTTGAGGGGCGTGTCGACCTGCTGCAGCAGCCCGTCCTTGAGCACAGCGACCCGGTCGCCCATCGTCATCGCCTCTACCTGGTCATGGGTGACGTAGACGGTGGTGATCCCGAGCCGGCGCTGCAGGGAGGCGATCTGCGCCCGGGTGGACACCCGGAGCTTCGCGTCGAGGTTGGACAGCGGCTCGTCCATCAAGAACACCTGCGGCTCCCGTACGATCGCCCGGCCCATGGCGACGCGCTGGCGCTGGCCGCCGGACAGCGCCTTGGGCTTGCGGTCGACGTAGTCCTCGAGCCCGAGCAGCTTTGCCGCCTCGCCCACCCGCCGGGCGCGCTCGTCCTTGCTGATCCCGGCCATCTTCAGCGCGAAGCCCATGTTGTCGCCGACACTCATGTGGGGGTACAGCGCATAGTTCTGGAAGACCATCGCAATGTCGCGGTCCTTCGGCGCCATGTTGGTGACGTCTCGCTCGCCGATGCGGATCTGCCCGCTGCTGACGTGCTCCAGCCCCGCCAGCATGCGCAGCGACGTCGACTTGCCGCAGCCGGAGGGCCCGACGAGCACCATGAACTCGGCGTCGTGGATGTCCAGGTCCAGCTTGTCGATCGTGGCCACCTCGGCGCCTGGGTAGATGCAGGACGCCTGGTCGTACGTGACCTCAGCCATGTGGGTATCCCTTCACCGGCAGGTACGTGCCGGACGGTCCGTCGTGAAAGGTTGACTGCCCCACCTCAGCGGAGCCGGACCAGCCGCGTCAAGCCGGCACGTGGTCAGAGCGAGACGTCCTCGAGCATGTCGGTGACGAGCGCGGCGATCGGCGAGCGCTCGGAGCGGGTCAACGTGACGTGGGAGAACAGCGGGTGGCCCTTGAGCTTCTCCACCACCGCGACGACTCCGTCGTAGCGACCGACCCGCAGGTTGTCGCGCTGCGCCACGTCGTGGGTGAGCACCACCTTGGAGTTCGCACCCACCCGGGACAAGACCGTGAGCAGCACGTTGCGCTCCAACGACTGAGCCTCGTCGACGATGACGAACGCGTCGTGCAGCGAGCGCCCCCGGACGTGGGTCAGCGGGAGCACCTCGAGCATCCCGCGGTCGAGGACCTCGTCGATGACGTCGGCGGAGGACACCGCACCCAACGTGTCGAACACCGCCTGCGCCCAGGGCTGCATCTTTTCCGACTCGTTGCCGGGCAGGTAGCCGAGGTCTTGGCCGCCGACCGCGTACAACGGCCGGAACACTACGACCTTCTTGTGCTGACGCCGCTCCAGGACCGCTTCCAGGCCGGCGCACAGCGCCAGTGCGGACTTGCCGGTCCCGGCCCTGCCGCCGAGCGAGACGATGCCCACCTCGGGGTCCAGCAGCAGGTCCAGCGCGACGCGCTGCTCGGCGGACCGTCCCCGCAGGCCGAACGCCTCCCGGTCACCTCGCACCAGGCGTACCCGCTTGTCCGGGCCGGCCCGGCCCAGCGCGCTGCCGCGGTCCGAGACCAGCACCACCCCGGTGTGGCACGGCAGGTCGCGGCCCTCGTCGAGGTCCACCACACCCTCGGCGTAGAGGAGGTCGATGTCGGCGCGGGCCACCTCCAGCTCCGCCATGCCGGTCCACCCCGCCTCGACCGCCAGCTCCGCGCGGTACTCCTCGGCGGCGATGCCGGCCGCGGCGGCCTTGACGCGCATCGGGAGGTCCTTGGACACCAAGGTGACGTACAGCCCGTCGGCCGCCAGGTTGCTGGCGACGGCCAGGATCCGGGTGTCGTTGTCGCCGAGCCGCAGGCCCGGGGGCAGCGAGTCGGGGCCGGAGTGGTTGAGCTCCACCCGGACGCTGCCGCCGGCGGCACCGACCGGGATCGGCTCGTCCAGTCGCCCGTAGCGCACCCGCAGCTCGTCGAGGTGGCGCAGCGCGGCGCGGGCGAAGTACCCCAGCTCGGGGTGCGCCCGCTTGGCCTCCAGCTCGGTGATGACCACCACCGGCAGCACCACGTCGTGCTCGTCGAACCTGCGCAGCGCACCCGGATCGGCCAGCAGCACGCTGGTGTCGAGCACGTACGTGCGAGTGGTGCTGCCAGCAGAGTCAGCCACGCTGGTCCCCTTCCAAGCCGACGGGGCCGACGCTACGGCGCCGGTGGTGGTGAAGCCCTTCGACACGCCCGGCTGCGCGGGTGGGATGGTCAGTGGCCGAAGCGCCGCTCTCGTTCGGCGTACGCGCGCATTGCGCGCAGGAAGTCGATGCGGCGGAAGTCCGGCCACAACGCCTCACAGAAGTAGAACTCGCTGTGGGCGCTCTGCCAGAGCAGGAACCCGGACAGGCGTTGCTCGCCGGAGGTGCGGATGACCAGGTCGGGGTCGGGCTGGCCCCTGGTGTAGAGGTGTTCGGCGATGTGTTCGACGTCCAGCAGGTCGGCCAGCTCCTCGATGGAGGTGCCCTTGCCGGCGTGCTCCTGGAGCAGCGAGCGGACCGCGTCGGTCAGCTCCCGCCGCCCCCCGTACCCGATCGCAAGGTTGACGGTGGTCCCCTCGATTCCCCGCGTCGACTCCTCCACCTCCTTCAGCCACTGTGCGGTGGAAGCCGGCAACAGGTCCAGCGAGCCGATCGGATGCACCCGCCAGCGCCCGTTCGCCCCGATCCGCGCAGCGACCTGCTCGATGATCGAGATCAGCGGTTCGAGCTCGCGCTGCGGCCGGTTCAGGTTGTCGGTCGAGAGCAGGTAGACGGTGACGATCTCCACTCCCGCCTCGTCGCACCACCCCAGGAACTCCAGCAGCCGGTCGGCCCCGGCGCGGTGCCCGTCGGCGGTGACACCGCCGAAGGCGCGGGCCCAGCGCCGGTTGCCGTCGATCATCACCCCGACGTGCCGCGGTGACCGGGTGGGATCGATCCGGCGCTGGAGCCGGCGGGTGTACGCCGCGTACACGAGTCGCCGCAGCACTCGCCGGGCTACCCGGCGGTGGGTCCGCGCGTTTGGGGGGATCGTCTCGGACATCACGATGAGGCTACCGGCGAGGCGCAGGTTGTGTGGGCATCTACGCTGGTCGCGTGCCCCCGGCTGAGCAGCCGCAAGAGGCCCGAACCGAACTCGGGGGCCGGCTACGGGACGTGCGTACGGACCTGCACGACACCGTGGAGCAGCTCAGACCGCGACTGCGCGGTTGGCTCCACGCCGGGGCCTTGCCGCTCGCACTGGCCGCTGGCATCGTGCTCGTCGCCCTCGCGCCCGGCGGCGTGCCCCGCCTGGGCGCCGCGGTCTTCCTGGTCGCCTCGATCCTGCTGTTCGGGGTCAGTACCGCTTACCACACCCGCTTGTGGAGCGACCGCACCCGCGGCGTGCTCAAGCGCCTGGACCACGCCACCATCTTCGTGTTCATCGCCGGTACGTACACGCCGTTCAGCCTGCTGCTGCTCGATCGGCGCAGCGCTGCGCTGCTCTTGACCGTCGTGTGGTCCGGTGCGCTGCTGGGGGTCGTCTTCCGGACCTGCTGGGTGGATGCGCCGCGGTGGCTCTACGTCCCGGTCTACATGGCACTGGGCTGGGCAGCGACGTTCTGGCTGGGGCAGTTCGCACATCGCGCCGGAACGGCGGTCCTCGCATTGATGATCACCGGTGGAGTGTTGTACTCCCTAGGCGCAGTGGTCTACGCGCTGCGGCGACCCAATCCGTGGCCGCGGTGGTTCGGCTTCCACGAGGTGTTCCACTCGTTCACTCTCGCGGCGTTCACAGCCCACTACATCGGCATCTCCATCGCCACCTACACAGCCCACTGACCATCCGTGAGTTTCGGCCCGACCATCCGCGAGTTTCGGCCCGACCGCTGCGCCTGCGTGCGTCCCGTTGACGGTTTCAGGCAGCCGGTCCTTGCTCGCGCACCTCTTGGACCTTCGTCATCGCCTCACGCAGCTCGTTGAGCCAGTCATCGGCGTGCTGGGCGACGAGACGTACGCACCAGCCGAGGGCGTCGCTGCGGGAGCGAGCCACCCCGGAATCGACGAGCGTGTCCAGGACCCGGCGTTCAGGTTGTCGGAGCCGAGTCATCACCGGCGCCGACAGCGATGTGAACGAGTGCCGCTCACCGTCGACCTCCACCGCCCAGGCCACCTTGCGGCCGGAAGCGTGCTCGAGCTCGCGGGCAATCTGCATCCGCTGCTCGCGGGTCGACTCGCGGAACCGCTTGACCCGCCCGGAGACTGCGGCCGCCTGATCGGCGTCGCTGTCGTCCGCGGGCCGATCCGGCGCGCTCAGCTGACCGACGACGACGATCTCGTCCCGGTCGATCTCGACGGTGGGTGAACCAGTGAACCAGTCGTCCGGCAGCCTGCCCGAGAGCCAGCCGCGGACACTCTGTTGGGATGTAGTCATGTAATTAACATTACACAAACAGCCTTCCGGGGCAAATCGGCTCACAGCGAACGCGGCGGATGGCCGAAACTCACGGATGGTCGGGCCGAAACTCACGGATGGTCAGGGCGGCGGGGTCGGTGACGGGGCGGTCACAGACGAATCCGCGGCAGACGTACGCGGCGGGCCGACCGTCGACCAGACCGCGCCCGGCGAGCAGCGGGATGCGGTCGTCGTTAGGCTCACCGGCGACCACCACAGCACCGGGGCTGGTCAACGCCATGGCCGCGCGATGCAACGGGTCGCGCGCTCCCGGCGGCCCAACCACCGCCACCTGCAACGGACCCGCTGCCATCGCCTCGGCCTGCGCGAGTGTCCAGCCTGCGAATCGCGGCGCCTGCCGGGCTATGGCACCCGCGCCGGCCACCGCGGCCTCGGCCGCGTCGCGGTGCCGCCCGGACCCCGTGACGGATGCGTACGTCAGCAGCGCCTCCGCCAGCGCGGAGGTTCCAGACGGCGTGACGTTGTCGGTGAGGTCCCGCGGCCGGACGACCAGCTCATCGGCGTCCGACGCGGTGTCGTAGCAGCCGCCGCTGCCGTCCCCGAACACCCTCAGCGCCCGATCCAGCAGCCGGCCCGCCCGCTCCAGCCAGGTCGGGTCGCCGGTGACCCCGAGCGCGGCGAGAAACGCCGAAGCGACGGACCCGTAGTCGTCGAGGACCCCGGCGTTGTCGCCGCGCCGGCCGTCTCGAGACGTACGCCAGAGCCGCCCGTCGGCATCCAGGTGAACCTTGGCCAGCAGCCCGGCCGCCCGCGTGGCCGCCGCCGTGAAGTCCGCGCGCTGCAGCATCACCCCGGCCTCTGCGAGCGCGACGATGGCGAGCCCGTTCCAGGCCGCCACGACCTTGTCATCGCGACCGGGGCGCACCCGCCTCGCCCGGGCTTCTACCAATCCCATCCGGACGCGGCCCCAGCGTTCCCGGTCGTCCGGATTGGACGGCAGCTGCAGCGTCGAAGCGCCGGCCTCGAAGGTGCCCAGCGGGGTGACGCCCAGCCGGGCCGCCGCCCACTCGCCGTCGTCGGCACCGAGCACCTCCCGCAGCTGCGCCGGGGTCCAGACATAGAACCGGCCCTCCTCGCCCTCGGAGTCGGCGTCGAGAGCCGAGGCGAAGCCGCCCTCGGCGGTGCCGAGCTCCGACAGCATGAAGTCCGCGGTCTCCGTCGCGACTCGACGCCCGAGCGGCTCGCCACCGGCCCGCCACCAGTGCAGGTAGACCCGGAGCAGCAGTGCGTTGTCGTACAGCATCTTCTCGAAGTGCGGCACGACCCAACTGCCGTCGACCGAGTAGCGCGCGAACCCACCGCCGAGCTGGTCGTACAGCCCACCGCGAGCCATCCGTTCGCAGGTCAGCGCGACGAGTGCGTACGAGTCGGGGTCGCCGGTGCGCGCGGCGTGGCGCAGCAGGAACTCCAGCAGCATCGCCGGCGGGAACTTCGGTGCCGAACCGAAGCCGCCGTTGGCTCGGTCCGCCTGCGCCGCCACCGACCGCGCCGCCGCGTCGATCGCATCGGGGTCGAGCCCGGCGGCGCCAGGAGCGGCGGTGCTGTTTCGCAGCCGTGCCACCACGTCCGCGCCGACCCGGTCCACCTCGCCGCGCCGGCTCACCCAGGCGTCGACGATCGCGGCCAGCACCTGGCGAAACGACGGCATGCCGGATCGCGGCTCGTCCGGGAAGTACGTCCCGGCGAAGAACGGCTGCCCGTCGGGGGTGAGCGCGCACGTCATCGGCCAGCCACCCTGGCCGGTCATCGCCTGCGTCGCCCCCATGTAGACCGCGTCCACGTCGGGCCGCTCCTCCCGGTCCACCTTGACGTTGACGAAGTGCTCGTTGAGGTAGGCCGCGGTCTCCTCGTCCTCGAACGACTCGTGCGCCATCACGTGACACCAGTGGCAGGCGGAGTACCCCACGCTCAACAGCACCGGCACGTCCCGGTGACGCGCCTGCTCGAAGGCCTCCTCGCACCAAGGCCACCAGGCGACCGGATTGGTCGCATGAGCAAGCAGATAGGGGCTCAATGAGTCCTCGAGTCGATTCGCCACCCGTTCAGACTCCCACGCCGCCTGGTGGGATCAGGCGGGTCGACGGTCGGCACGCGACGGCACATTCTGTCATCCGTCGCATCATGACAAAGGCCCTCATATCAAACGATATGTTGCACCCATGAACCTGCTGCGCGAGATGCGCTCGCCTTAACCGCGACCGCGGGGAGGCTCGTCGCGCGCGGTCGACAGGCGTACGACGCAGACGAAGCACTCCGGCTAGCCGCCGAGGCCGTCCTCCACAAGATCGGCGAAGCGGCCGCCCGGCTGCCGGACGAGTTCATCGACGCTCACCCAGACGTCCGCCGGCGAACGAGGAAGGCGACTCAGGCTCCTGGGCCACCGGAACCGAGTCCGGCGCCCAGGAGCCCGCTCTGGCCGGTCAGCGCGGGAAGTGCAGCCGCCAGATCTGACCGCTGGCCTTGGGGTCGCCGCCGAATCCCTTGGCCGGAGCCGTGCTGAACGCAGCGACCAGGACCCGGTGACCACGAGCAGCGATGCCGGCCGGGAACGGGACCGGGATCGTGGTGCGGCGCCCGTTGGGCTGGACGCGGACCACGTCGCCGGGCGTGCATTTCGGGTCGTTCCCACAGTCGCCCCCGAAGAGCTCGCTGACGTAGAGGGTCCCGTCCTTGGTCCGGGCTACGCCGGTCACCGTGGTGAACCCGCCCCACGAACGCAGCGCGTTGCCGCGCCGGTCGTACTTCCACACCTGGGCCAGGCCGGGCTGCTCCGAGTGCAGCTCACCGACGTAGATCTTGCCGTCGCCACCACGTGAGACGACCGTGGGAACGGCGTCGACGCGCTTGCCGTACTCGGGCAACGTCGCCCACAGTCGAACCTTGCCGCGGTGCACCGAGGCGATGTAGTCACCCGCCGCGTCAGCGACAAGGGTCTGGTGGTGCAGCGCCAGCACCGAGTACGGGTTGGAGTCCACACCCTCGCCGTCGGGGTCGTGCTTGGCCTCGAAGCGGGCGATGTTCGCGATCACTCGGTTGCGGCCGTGCCCGGCTCGTGCCAGCAGCTTTCCGGCCTGTTTCCGGCCCGGGATGCCGTTCGGGAACGCCTCCGGCGGGGCGTAGGTGATGATCGCCTCGTATCGGCCGCCCGGGCGCTTGCTGGCGCCGTCGGATCCGACGGCGAACGTCCCGTCCGGCCCCGCTCCGGACAGCAGGCCGGTCATCACCCGGCGGTACTTGCCGTGGGAGATGACGCTGACCTTGCCGGTGAGACCGACGCAGGTGGGGCGGCGCCCTCCGCCGCAGTGGCTCTTCTGGTACGACCCGTGACCCGCCTCGGCGATCACGAGCCGGCCGTTCCGGGTGAACGAGATCTGCCTGGGGTTGTCCAGGCCCCGCTGCACCACGGTGGGTTTCGGCGGAGCCGCTCCGCTGCGGTGCAAGGTTGTGCTGCTCGCGCTGGGGGCGGTGGCCAGCGCCACCGCGCTGAGGACTGCCACGCCGCTCACCGCGGCGGTCTGCACTGGTTTGCGCATGACTCTCCCTGTCTGGTCGGGCCCTAGACCCACGTTCCTACCGCGTGGGCCGTCCGGGTGGTAATGGCCCATCTGGGTCATGTAGTCGTCGCATTCGGCCCAAATCGGACGCAGACGCTCAGCCCAGCCGGCCGTTCGGGTTGTCTGGCGCTTGGTCCTCCTGAGGCAAGCCCTCTCGGGCCTCCCGGTCGACGTCGACTCGACGCAGGTGCTTGGACAGGCTGCGCAGCAAGACCACCAGTGCCAGCGCCGTCGCCATCACGACGGCGAAGCCCAAGAGCCCGGGCTTGACCTGGGCCGGGTCGACGACGGCCAACCAGTCGCCGCCTCCCAGCGGCGTCATGTGGCGGCCCCGGTCCGGGCCAGCAGCGGCTCGGCGCGCACGCGGATGCCGGCGAAGAGGTCGTCCTCGGGCAGCGTGGTCTCGACGTGGGAGCGGACCAGCTCGAAGTCCTCGGTCGGCCAGGCTTCCTGGTGCACCTCGAGCGGCACCGCAAACCACGCCCCACCCGGGTCGACCTGGGTGGCGTGGGCGATCAGGGCACGGTCGCGGACCGAGAAGTAGTCGGCGCACGGCACCCGGGTGGTGATCCGGGCCGCGTGGTCCGGGTCGGGCTTCCACTCGGCCAGCCGCTGCGCGTACGGCGACTCGAGCCCGCGGGCCAGCATGGCCTCGTGCAGCGCCTGCGTCCGCTCCCGGTGGAAGCTGTGGTGGTAGTAGAGCTTCAGTGGTTGCCAGGGAGCTCCGCACTCGGAGTACCGGGAGCCGTCACCGGCCACCTCGAACGCGGCGACACCGATCCGGTTGACCATGACGTGGTCGGGGTGCGGGTAGCCGCCGAGCTCGTCGTACGTGGTGACGACGTGCGGCCGGAACTGGCGTATCAGGGCGACCAGTGGGCCGGTCGCCTCCGGCACCGCAACGGCCGCGAAGCAGCCTTCCGGCAGCGGTGGCGGCGGATCTCCGTCGGGCCAGCCGGAGTCGACGAACCCCAGCCAGTCCTGCGTGACGCCGAGGATGTCGCGCGCCGCGGCCATCTCCTGCCGGCGGATCTCGGCGATGTTGGCGAGGACGTCGGGGCGGTCCATGTTCGGATTCAGGATCGAGCCGCGTTCGCCTCCGGTGCACGTGACGACGCGCACGTCGACCCCCTCGGCGACGTACCGTGCGGTGCTGGCCGCCCCCTTGCTCGACTCGTCGTCTGGGTGCGCGTGCACGTGCATCAAGCGCAGCGGGTCGTTCACCTGCACTCCCTCCCGGTATGCGCATGCCCGTGTCCACAATGGTCTCGCCGATCACGACAACGCCGTCACCCGCTGCGGGGATTCCCATGTCTAAGCACTCACCAGAGGTGCTGCCGGATCGGTACGGCTCTCCGCCGGGCTGGTCGCGCCCGGTCCTGATCGTCGCAATCGTCGCCATCGCCGTGGCCGCGATGGGCTGGCTGTACTGGGCGGTGGCGCACCGGCCGGCGCCGTCGGTCTCCGCGCAGCTGCGTGGCTTCGTAGTGACATCGGACCACTCGATCTCGCTGACGCTGACCGTGGCGCGCGACAACGGCGACGCGGTGAGATGCGACGTCGCGGCCGAGGCCGCAGACCACACGGTGGTGGGGGAACGAAGCGTCGTGATCCCCGCCGGCGGCCCCGGGACGCTCACCGTCACCGAGCCGCTCGTCACCGAACGCCTGGCGGTGAACGGGCTGCTGCGTACGTGCGTGGTGGTTACGCGTGGTTAGCATCGGCACAGCGGCCGGTAAGTCTTGGTACTGTCCTCAGATGCCCGAACGGCGGCGGAGCACCGCAGCCGCCGACACTCCAAGGAGCGACCACTCGTGACACAGCAGACCGAAGAGGACGTCGTCTGGCTGACCCAGGAGGCCTACGACCGGCTGCTGGTCGAGCTCGACCATCTTCGCGGACCTGCTCGCACGGAGCTGGCTGCCAAGATCGGGGAGGCGCGAGAGGAAGGCGACCTTCGCGAGAACGGCGGCTACCACGCCGCCAAGGAGGAGCAGGGCAAGTCCGAGGCTCGGATCCGGCAGCTCGAGGACATGGTTCGCCGGGCGCGGGTCGGCGAGCGACCCTCGGGGAAGGGCGTCGTTGAGCCGGGCATGATCGTCACGATCTCGTTCGTCGGCGACGACGAGGGAACCGAGACGTTCCTGCTGGGTTCGCGCGAGCTGCTCGCGCTCGATGACTCCGTGAACTACGACGTGTTCTCGCCCCAGTCGCCGCTGGGCAGCGCCATCCTCGGCAAGCGCATCGGCGAGCGCGCCTCGTACTCGGCACCGAACGGGAGCGACGTGAGCGTCGACATCGTCGACGCCTTGCCCTACAACGGCTGACGGGCTGGCTGCTATCCCAAGTTCACCTGGGATAGCAGCACCTCCCGTGGCGCACATCCCGTTCGGAGTGCCGCCGAGCCATTGCAAGTGACGACACGCGAGCGTACGAGGGCAGAACCGTTCACCGGTCAGCGCATGGTGGCCCGCTGGTACTTGCGGACGGCGAGCCACGAGAACACCACGATGATCGCCGCCAGGTAGCCGAACGTCAGCAGCACCGGATGGTCGCCGGCGAAGTTGTCCGGCCGGTTGCCCACCGGGTTGCCGAACAGGCTCCGAACCGAGAGCGCGACCGCGCTGATCGGGTTCCACTCGGCGACCGGTTGCATCCAGGTCGGCATGTACGACGGGTCGACGAAGGCATTGGACACGAACGTCAGCGGGAACAGCCAGATCAGGCCGGCGGACGCCGCCACCTCCGCGCTCTTGACGCTCAGCCCGATCAGTGCCCCCACCCACAACATCGCGAACGTGAACAGCAACAAGATCACGATTGCCAGCGCGGCCTCGGCGACGCCCGAGTGGATCCGCCAGCCCACCACCAGGCCGCACAGCATCAGCACGACCAGGACGAAGGCGTTGAACACCAGGTCGCCGACGACTCGACCGGTGATCACCGCCGACCGGGCGATCGGCAGCGAGCGGAACCGGTCGACGAGACCCTTCTTCATGTCGTCGGCCAGCCCGACCGAGCTGGATGCCACCGCGAACGCCATCGTCTCCGCGAAGATCCCTCCCATCAAGAACTCGCGGTAGAGCCGGGGGTCGTTGCTGCCGCCCACCGAGATCGACCCACCGAACACGTACGCGAACAGCACCACGAACATGATCGGTTGGATGGTGCCGTAGATCACCATGTCGGGCTGACGGGGAAGCCGCTTGAGGTTGCGCCAGACCAGGACGAGCCCGTCGGAGATCGCGCTGCGCCGAGTCGCTGGTGGCGTTCCGGTGTCGGAGCGCACGGTGGTCGCGGTCATCGCGTGGCTCCCGTGGTGTTCGCGGGCTGCTCGTCGGCTTCGGCGGCGTGCCCGGTGAGGGTCAAGAAGACGTCGTCGAGGGTTGGCCTCCGCAGTCCGATGTCGTCGATCCCGACACCGGCGGCGTCGAGGTCACGGATCACGGTGAGCAGCACCCCGGCACCTCCGGACGAGGCGGTCGTCAACCGGCGGTGGCGATCGTCGACGCTGACGCCGTCGTCGGAGACCCGCGAGAGGATGCCACCGGCGGTCGCGATGTCCCTGGCGTCGTGCACGACCAGCTCGATCCGCTCCCCGCCCACGCTTGCCTTCAGCGAGTCCGCGGTGCCCTCTGCTATCACCTTCCCCTTGTCGATGACCGCGATGCAGTCCGCCAGCGCATCGGCCTCCTCGAGGTACTGGGTGGTCAGCAGCAACGTCACGCCGGCGCGGACCCGGTTGCGGATCACCTCCCAGAGGTCGAGCCGGCTCTTGGGGTCGAGCCCGGTCGTCGGTTCGTCGAGGAAGAGCACGCGCGGATGGGCGACCAGCGCCCCCGCCAGGTCGAGCCGGCGCTTCATTCCCCCGGAGTAGTCCTTGGTGACCCGGTCGGCGGCGTCGGACAGGTCGAAGTTGTCGAGCAGCTCGGCGGCGCGCGCCCGGGCCGGCGCGGACGCCAGCCCGTAGAGCCTGCCGAACATCCACAGGTTCTCCCGGCCGGTGAGGTTCTCATCGACCGCGGAGAACTGCCCCGACAGGCCGATCAGACTCCGCACCAGGGCGGCCTCGCGCGCCACGTCGTGCCCCAGCACGCTGGCGGACCCGGCGTCGGCGTCCAAGAGCGTGGCCAGGATGCGTACGGTCGTGGTCTTGCCCGACCCGTTGGGCCCGAGCAGTCCCAGCACCGTGCCCTCGGAAATCGCGAGGCTGAGGCCGTCCAGCGCCTGCACCCGCTGCTTGCCGGCGCGGAACACCTTGCTCATCCCCGACACCTCGACGGCTGCCATCCCCGCCTCTCCTCTCAAGCCTGCTCCGGTCCCCCGACATCACCATGACGTCGTCTCGACGTCATGTCAACATCATTATGACGCCGACACTGCCCGGCTCTCAGCCGAACGACACCGCGTAGCCGGCGTCTCGCAGGCGCTGGGCGACCTGGTCGCAGTGCTCCCCCCCGCGGGTCTCGACCTGCAAGGCTACCGCCACCTCGTCGACGTGCAGGTGCGCGGAGGTACGTTCATGGGCGACGTCGAGGACGTTGACCTGCATCGCCGCGAGCTGGTCGAGCATGCGGACCAGCTCGCCGGGGCGGTCGGGGATCCGCACCCGGAACGAAAGGTAGCGGTGGGCGGCCGCAAGTCCGTGCCGGATCACCCGCATCAGCACCAGCGGGTCGATGTTGCCGCCGGAGAGCACGGCGCCGATCGGCCCACCGAAGCCGCCGGGGTGTTCGAGCAGGGCAGCGACCGCAGCGGCACCAGATGCCTCCACAACCATCTTGGCCCGCTCCAACAGCATCAGCAGCGCCTGGCTCAGCGACTCCTCGGAGACGGTCAGCAGCTCGTCGACATGCTCTTGGATGGCCCGGAACGGCACGTCCCCGGGCCGGGACAGCGCGATGCCGTCGGCCATCGTCGGGTCGAGCGGCACGGTCAGCGGGTGCCCGGCGGCGAGCGAGGGCGGGTACGCCGCCGCCTTCTCGGCCTGCACCCCGACGACGCGGATGTCGGAGCGGATCGAGCGTACGGCGGTCGCGATGCCGGCGACCAGGCCACCGCCCCCGACCGGCACGATCACGGTGGCGCAGCTGGGCAGCTGCTCCATCAGCTCCAGCCCGATGGTGCCCTGGCCGGCGACGATGTCGGCGTGGTCGTAGGGATGGATGAAGACGGCACCGGTCGTGTCCGCGTACTGCCGCGCCACCTGCAGCGCGTCGTCGACGGAGCGCCCCACCAGCCGGACGTCGGCGCCGTACTCCCGGGTGGCGTTCTCCTTTGGGATCGGCACCCCCTCGGGCATGAAGACCGTCGAGCGGATATCCAGCATCGACGCGGCCAGCGCCACCCCCTGCGCGTGGTTACCGGCGCTGGCGGCGACCACGCCGCGGGCCCGTTCCGCCGTCGACAGCTTCGCGATCCGGACGTACGCGCCGCGCAGCTTGAAGGAGCCGGCGCGCTGCAGGTTCTCGCACTTGAGATAGACCGGAGCGCCGGCGAGCGCTGACAACGACCGGGACTCCTCTACCGGAGTGCACGTCACCACGTCGCGCAGCGTGACGGCGGCGGCCTCGATGTCGTGAGCGGTCACGGACGCCACGGTCGTGCTGGTCACCCTGGCAGCCTACGTTCGGCTCAGCTCGGGGTCGGACAGGGCGAAGTCAGCGACGATCTCGAGCTCTGGGCGGGAGTCGTTGCCGTCGGGCAGGCACGGCTTCTCCCAGCGCAGGTCCAGGTGCCGCCGCTCGATACGCAGCGTCGCGATGCAGTTGTCGAACCACGGGCCCTTGGTGACGTGCCAGCGCAACGGCGGCTCCGGGACCCGGGCCGAACGGGCCGCCACCCGACCGACCGGTCGGGCGATGCCGTACGCGGTCACGGCGTACGCGAACCTCATCGGCCGCGGCAACGGGTTTCGGATCGGCGAGCAGACGGCCTGCAGGATGCGCCCGGACGCGGACGGCAGGTCGACCTCCGCGACGTAGGAGTGGTGGACGTCGCCGGACAGGAACAGCACGTTGGCCGGCGCCGCACCGCGTTGGCCGCAGGCCACCTCGCGCACCATCTCGCACACCCGCTTGAAGGACTCCTCGAAGGCGGCCCAGTGCTCGAGGTCAGCACCTTGTCGCAGCTTCTCCCCCATGGCCGATCCCCGCTTGCCCCAGGCTCCCTTGGAGATCGCCTCGTCCCACGCCTCCAGGTGGTGGAGGCCCTCGGGGAGCAGGAAGGGCAGCGAGGTCGCGAACAGCACCTGGTCGCGGTCACCCCGCAGCAGGCCGTCGATCCAGGCCATCTCGGCGTCGTCGACCATCTGGCGGGTGTCCTCGGTCAGGACCCGCGCCGCGCGGGAGTCGACCACCAAGAGGCGGGTGCCGCCGAGGTCGCGGACGAAGCTCCACCGGTAGGAGTCCGGCTTCGTGTCAGCCCGCTCGGCGAAGCGGTCAAGGAACTCCCCGACGTCCTCCCGGTCCCCCACCGTGGTGATGTGCGCCCAGATCGGGTCGTCTGCTCGCTCGCGGGGGGAGAGGTTGCCGAGGTGCTGATAGATCCAGTACGAGGCCAGCCCGCCGACGATGCGGTCGTGCCACCAGGGCTGGCGGACGATCTCGGCTCGCCACCGGGCCGAGGTGTTCCAGTCGTCGCGGATGTCGTGGTCGTCGAAGATCATGGCGCTCGGCAACGTCGACAGCAGCCAGCGGTTGACGGAGTCGCTCCACGCCAGCCGGTACAGGTGGGCGTACTCCTCGAAGTCGCGCAGCTCCTCACCCGGCGGCTCGCTGGGGTCACGCCGGGAGGCGATGAACTCCTGCATGGCGTCGGAGGTCTCGTCGGCGTAGACCTGGTCGCCGAGGAACAGCACCAGGTCCGGCCACTGCCCCTCCGGCTGCGACATCATCCGCCGCGACATCGCTCGCAGCGCGTCGACGCCGTGCTTGCGGTTGCCGGCGGCGTCGTGCGAGATGCTGGTCCGGCACGATCCGTACGCCAGCGTCAACGGCTCGTCGAAGCGCAGCGTACGGATCCGGCTCGGTGGGTGCGCGGAGGCCGGTGGGGGCCAGACCTGCTCCCCGTCGACCTCCACGGTGTACGCCAGGGACGCTCCCGGTGACAGTCCGTCCACGTCGACCACGCCGTAGTGGTGGCCGTGGGCGGTGAACGTGTGAGCCGCCCAGCGGCGCTGACCGGCGCATACCGCCACCTCACCAGCCGCGGCAATCTCGACCCAGACCACCGCCGAGGTCTCGTCGACGTGGCGCAGCATCGGCCCGAGGATGAGCCGCGGGTCGACCCGGTCCTCGGTCGGCTGCGAGTCCGGCTCGTCATCGGATCGAGACCTCCGCCAGGGCCAGCCGGCCATCACGACTCCGCCGTTCGGGCGCGGGACCGCGGCAGCGGCCGGCGAGGGCTCGGCTCGAAACTCTCACCGGCAAGGTACTTGACGACGGAGGTGCCGCTGGCGATCAGTGGGACCGCGATCAGCGCGCCGACGATGCCGGCGACGGTGATGCCGGCGGCGATGCCGAGGATCACCGCCAGCGGATGCAGCGACACCAGCCGGCCCAGCAGGAACGGCTGCAGCACGTGCGCCTCGATCTGTTGCACCAACACGACGACGCCCAGCATGGCCAGCGAGGTGGCGAACCCCTGCGCCACCAGGGCCACCAGCACGGCCACCCCCCCGGACACCAGCGCCCCGACCAGCGGGACGAAGGCCCCGATGAAGACCAGCACTCCGATCGCCAGTGCCAGCGGCACCCCGAGCAGCCAGGCGCCCACCGCGATGCCGATGGCGTCGGTGAGCGCCACCAGCACGGTGGCTCGCACGAACGCGGTCAGCGACACCCAGGCCACCCGGCCGGAGGCGTCGAGCCGTTCCCTCCCCGCCCGGGGGAACAGTCCCACCAGGAAGCCCCAGATGCGACGGCCTTCGTAGAGGAAGAAGTATGTCGAGAACAACACGATGAAGAAGCCGGCAGCCACGTGGGTGAAGGTGTTCCCCGCCGCCGTGACCCGGCTCACGACCGCGACGTTGCCGGAGCTGAACGTCCCCCGGATCCGGTCGATCGCGTTCTGGATGTCTGCCTCGGACAGGTGCAGCGGCCCGGTCTGCAGCCAGCCCTGGATCTGTCTCAGCCCCTCGGTGAGCTGGCCCCGCAGGTCGCTGAACTGGTTGGCGACCTGGCTGCCCACGAGGGTGAGCATGCCCACGACGATCGCGAGCCCGCCGATGACGGTGATGGCCGTCGCCAGCCCGCGCGGGATGCCGACGCGGTGCATCAGGGAGACGAGAGGTGAGGCCAGCGCCGTGATGAGGACCGCGATTGCCAGCGGCACGGTGACCTCGCTGAAGTAGCGGAGCACCCACACCAGGAGCGCCAGCGTCGCCGCGATCAGCAAGATCCGCCACGCCCAGGCGGTGGTGATGGCGACGCCGTGCGGGATCTCGACCGGCCGCTTGGCCGGCGCTGCGCGACCAACTGGTTGTCTCGCCTGCGATGCGGGAGCCGACAGCCGGTCGCCGACGGGGCCGAGCTCGCCGTCGGTCTCGGCGACGGCCCGCCGCTCGCCGTCGGTGTCGTCGCTCTCGTCCTCGGCCTCGGCCGAGGTCTCGGTGTCGTCCGCGGTCTCGGTGTCGTCCGCGGTTTCGGGCTCGGCCTCGGCGGCCCTCCGGGCGTCCCGGCGCAACCGGTCCCTCATCTGGTCCGCAAGACTCATGCCGCTCCCGGGGTCAGCTCTCCCGCCGGTCAGACGTGAGCCTGAACAGAAATGTACCGGTGCAGCAGGGCCCGCGCAGCATCGCGATGCTGCGCGCGGAGCAAGCCGGCCGCGACCAGCACGTACGACGTGTCCACGACGACACGCGGTGCCCGCGGGAGCAGCCAGCCACCGCCGACGTCTCCGGCAGCGCTGCGCAGCACCGCTTCCGTCTCGGCGGTCCCGGCGTGTCGCAGCACCCCGCCGGACCCCACGAGCAGTCTCACCTCGCGCAGATCGGTGCCGGTGCGCTCCACCAGCCGGCCATCGGGACGAAACGAGACGCGTTGCCGGCCGGCGTGCCGGCGAAGCGCGACCGCGGCTGCCAGCTCGGCGAGGCGCAGGTCCCAGCGGAGGTCGCCAGCACCAGCGGGCACCGAAGACACCTTCGCACCGCGACTGTCGGCCCACACGGCGAGTCCGGCCCGCTCGCCCTCGGACACGAGGCCGGCCTGCACGGCGGCCGCGACGGTGGTGACTGCGCTCCACCGCATGCCGAGGTCTCCCTCCACGGTGCGAGCCGCCGGGGTGCGGGCCACGACCTCGCGGGCCAGGCCGCCGTCCTCTGCCTCGACCTCGCCCACCGAGTAGACGTCGGTGGTGGCCCCGCCGACGTCTACGACCGCCATCGGACCGTGCTGCTCGGCGAGCAGCTCAACGCCGCCGAGCACGAGGTCCGGGGTCGGCCCGGTGACCATCGCGCGGAACTCCGCGGAGTCGGACAGGCGCTGGCCGCCGATGACATGGCGCAAGAACATCGCCCTGATCGCCGCGCGCGCCGGTTCGGGCCGGAGAACCCCGATCCTCGGGACGACGTTGGCGGTGACGGCGTGCTCGATGCCCGCCGCCGTCAAGATCGCAACGACCCGGTCGGCGGCCTCGATGTTTCCCGCGACCACGACCGGCCCCGACCAGCCCGCTCGAGCCAGCCGCCCGGCTGCCGCCACGATCACCTCGGCATTGCCCCCGTCGGTACCGCCGACCAGTAGCACGACGTCCGGTCGCGCTGCGGCCAGCGGGGTCGGCTGCGACGAGAGTCCGTCGGGAGCGACGTGAACGACGGCGCCCCCGCTGGACAGCGCCACCCGGCGCCCCGCCTCGGCGGTTACCAGCTCCTCGTTGCCGACGACGGCGATGCGCAGGCCACCCCCGGCCGAGGAACACGCCAGCACCGGCGCCCGGCTCGCGCCCGGCTCGGTCGCGGCCAGCTGCTCTCGGCACTCGAGCCAGCCGTCCATCACGTCGCCGTCCAGCGTCGTCGGGCGCTCAGCACGGGCCACCAGTACGGCGTTCCCGACGTCGACGAGCAGCGCCTTGGTGTACGTCGAGCCGAAGTCGACGCAGGCGACGAGATCGCTCACCGCACCGACGCGGCGCCGAGAGCGTGGTCGAGGTCGGCGAGGAGGTCGTCGACGGTCTCTATCCCGACCGACAGCCGGAGCAGGTCGGCGGGCACCTCGCACGGCGACCCGGCCGCCGAGGCATGGGTCATCCGGCCCGGGTGCTCGATCAGGGACTCGACCCCGCCCAGCGACTCCGCCAACGTGAACAGCCGGGTCCCGCCGGCGACCGCGAGGGCAGCGGCCTCGCCGCCGCGCACCCGAAACGACACCATGCCCCCGTAGCGCCGCATCTGCCGCCGCGCCACGAGGTGCCCGGGGTCGGTCGGCAGCCCCGGATAGAGCACGGTGCTCACCTCGGGGCGGGCGCCGAGGAACTCCACGATCCGCTCGGCGTTGTCGCAGTGCCGCTCCATGCGTACGCCCAGCGTCTTCAGCCCCCGCAGCACCAGCCAGGAGTCGAACGGGCCGGCGATGCCCCCCATCGCGTTCTGGTGGTAGGCCAGCGGCTCAGCGAGCTCCGGGGAGCGGGTGACGAGGGCGCCGCCGACGACGTCGGAGTGGCCGCCGCAGTACTTGGTCGTCGAGTGCACGACGATGTCGGCTCCAAGGCCGATCGGCTGCTGGAGGTACGGCGACCCGAACGTGTTGTCGACGACCAGCAGTGCGTCGCTGGCGTGGGCGACCTCGGCAAGGGCTTCGATGTCGGCGATCCCGAGCAGCGGGTTGGTCGGCGTCTCCACCCAGACGATGCGGGTGGTGCCGGGGCGCACGGCCGCCCGCACCGCGTCGACGTCACCCACCGGCACCGGCGTGTGGTCGAGCCCCCAGCGCGACTGCACCCGGGAGAACAGCCGGTAGGTGCCGCCGTAGCTGTCGTCGGGCACCACCACGTGGTCGCCCGGGCTGGTCAGCGCCCGCACCACGGTGTCCTCGGCGGCCATGCCGCTGCCGAAGACGAGCCCGTTGCTGCCGTGCTCGAGCGCGGCCAGACACTGCTCGAGCGCGGTGCGCGTCGGGTTGGCGGTGCGGGAGTACTCGTAGCCGGCGCGCAACCCCCCGACCCCGTCCTGGCGGTACGTGCTGGTGGCGAAGATCGGCGTGGTCACGGCGCCGGTGGCGGCGTCGGCCTCCTGCCCGGCGTGGATGGCGAGCGTGTCGAAGCCCAAGTCTGTCACCGGCGCAGGGTAGCCGGGGAAGCAATGCCCGGCGGCCGGGGTTGTTCCCCCAGGACCATTGCCGGCTGGAGGCAACCGTGCTGTTTCGCCGTTCCAAGACATCCCTGCCCGACGCCCGGGACGCGCTGCCGGGTCGCGACACCCGGGCGTTCGCCGTGGGCGATGAGCATCTTGTCCTCGGAACCCCGATCGAGACCGAGCCGCCGCCAGGCCAAGCCGAGGCGGTCTTCGGGCTCGGCTGCTTCTGGGGTGCGGAGAAGGAGCTCTGGGAGCTGCCCGGCGTGTGGTCGACCTCGGTTGGCTACGCCGGGGGCAGCACGCCGAACCCGACGTACGAGGAGGTCTGCTCCGGTCGCACGGGACACGCCGAAGTGGTGCGGGTGGTGTTCGACCCGGCGGTGGTCTCGTACCCGGCCCTGCTCAAGCACTTCTGGGAGTCGCACGACCCGACGCAAGGGATGCGCCAGGGCAACGACGCCGGGACGCAGTACCGGTCGGTGATCTGCTATACCGACGAGGCGCAGCGGGAGGCCGCGGAGGCCTCGCGCGCCGCCTACCAGGTGGACCTGAGCCGCCAGGGGTACGGCCAGATCACGACCGCGATCGTGCCGTTGGAGCAGTACTGGTACGCCGAGGACTACCACCAGCAGTACCTCGCGCGAAACCCGCACGGCTACTGCCCGATCCACGCGACCGGCGTGACCTACTCCGACGCCTGAGGCCGACGGCACCGGGTCGTCCCGCGCGTCGCCGTGCGTCCATGGGGTGCGGGCGCTTAGCGTGGTGCGGTGAGCGGGCAGAGCTTGCCGCCGGACCGGCGCCGTCACCGCGACCGGCCCAGGCCGAGCGACGAGTGGGCGGTGCACTGGATCGGCCCGGAGGACCGCGCGCGGTGGATCGCGGCGGGGCTAGGCGAACACGACGCCCGAATCGCGGCGACGTGCGTGATGTTCGGGCTCCGCCCGGACGACCTGAGCCAGTTCGTAGCCGGCAGGACCGTGGCCGAGCGGCTGCGCAGCGGGGAGTCCGTCCGCTCGCTGCGGCAGCAGATGGCCCCGGACCGGCGCTCCGATACCGGCTAGCAGGCCGGAACCCACGGATAGTCGGGCGGAAACTCACGGATGGTCGAGCCGAAACTCACGGATGGTCAGGATTTGGTGACGTAGTCGAGGAGGTCGTACCGGGTGAGGACGCCGACCGGCCTCCCGTCCTCGTGGACGACGATGGCGTCGGCATCCTCGAGGATCGCCACCGCGCTGGCCACCGGCTCACCGGTCCCGATCGTCGGCAGGGGCGGCTCCAGGTGCCGCTCGACCGGGTCCGCCAGTGCCGCACCGCCGGCGTACAGCGCCTCCATCAGCGCGCGGTCGCTCACCGAGCCCGCCACCTCGGCCGCCATCACCGGCGGCTCGGCCCGTACGACGGGTAGCTGCGAGACGCTGTACTCGCGCAGGATCGCCACCGCTTCGGCGATGGTCTCGTACGGGTGCGTGTGCACCAGTTCGGGCAGTGAGCCGTCCTTGCCGCGCAGCACCTCGCCCACGGTTCGTCCGCGACCGGTTGGCAAGAACCCGTAGCGGGCCAGCCACGCGTCGTCGAAGATCTTGGCAAGGTAGCCCCGCCCGCCGTCGGGCAGCAGGACCACGATGACCGCGTCCGGGTCGTCCAGCTCGTGCGCCAGCCGGACCGCGGCCGCGACGGCCATCCCGCAGGACCCACCGACCAGCATCGACTCCTCCCGGGCCAGCCGCCGGGTGGTGAGGAACGAGTCCCGGTCCGAGACGGCGATGATCGCGTCGGCGATGGTGCGGTCGTACGCCTCGGGCCAGATGTCCTCCCCGACGCCTTCCACGAGGTAGGGACGTCCGCTGCCACCCGAGTAGACCGATCCGACCGGGTCGGCGCCCACCACCTGGACCCGGCCCTCGCTCACCTCCTTGAGGTAGCGCCCGGTGCCGCTGATGGTGCCGCCGGTGCCGATACCGGCCACGAAGTGCGTGAGCCGCCCGTCGGTCTGCCGCCAGATCTCCGGTCCGGTGGACGCATAGTGTGACTGCGGGTTTTGCGGGTTGGAGTACTGGTCGGGCTTCCACGCGCCGTCGATCTCGCGGACCATCGCGTCGGAGACGTTGTAGTAGGAGCTCGGGTGCTCCGGCGGGACAGCGGTCGGGCAGACGACCACCTCCGCGCCGTACGCCTTGAGGACGTTGATCTTGTCGCCGCTCACCTTGTCCGGGCAGACGAACACGCACGAGTAGCCGCGTTCTTGCGCCACCATCGCCAACCCGATCCCGGTGTTCCCGCTGGTCGGCTCCACAATGGTGCCACCGGGGCGCAGCGAGCCGTCGGCCTCCGCGGCGTCGACCATCGCGGCGGCGATGCGGTCCTTGACGCTCCCGCCAGGATTGAAGTACTCGACCTTGGCGAGCACGGTCGCTCGCGCGCCGTCGGTCACCTTGCCCAGCCGCACCAGCGGGGTGTTCCCAACCAGCTCCAGCATCGAGTCCACGTACTCCACCCCGCCAGGGTAGGACGGATCGCGACCCGTCGGGGGTCGGGAGCGGGCATCATGTTGGAAAGGAACCGTCGGATCACCGGGAGGGGCGGGCGTGGGCAAGGGCGCGGTGGGTCGACTCGCTGCTGCCGCGGTGTACGGCGGTGGTGGCCTCGGTGCGCTCGGTGGCGCGTTGTATGCGCTGCTGCGGGTGGAGGCCACGCTGGCCCGGCGCTGGATCGGGCCGGCCGAGGGCGTGCCGCCGGGCGCGGACGGCATCTACGGCAGCGACCAGCCGGGTGATCCGGTCTCACTGCTGCTGCTCGGTGACTCGGCCGCCGCCGGCTACGGCCTGACCGATCCGCTGGACACCCCGGGGGCGTTGCTCGGCCAGGGGCTGGCGCAGATGATCGGACGCCCCGTCGCCATCACCTGCCGTGCCTTCGTCGGTGCCCGCTCGGCCGACCTTGAGGACCAGGTCAGCGCCGGCGTGGACTACGACCCACAGGTGGCGGTGATCGTCATCGGCACCAACGACGTCACGCACTCGGTTCGCCCGCCGCAGGCGGTCGCCCTGCTCGACGCCACGGTCCGGCGGTTGCGGGCCTCCGGCTGTGCGGTCGTCGTCGGAACCTGCCCCGACCTCGGCACCGTCGGGCCGATCGCGCCACCGCTGCGTCAGCTGGCCCGGCTGTGGAGCCGCAGGATGGCCGCAGCCCAGACGATCACCACCGTCGAGGCCGGCGCTCGCTCGGTCTCGCTTGGCGAGCTGCTCTCCCCCTCGTTCGCGGCGGCACCCGGTGAGCTGTTCGGCGCCGACCGCTTCCACCCCTCGCTGGCCGGGTACGCCCGCATGGTGGCCGCGCTGTTGCCGTCGGTGGCGGCTGCGCTGGACGTGGGATCCGACCGGCTCGAGGCGGCTGCGGGCAAGGACGTGCTCCCGGTCTCGTTCGCCGCCGCGGCCGCGGCCGACGTCGCCGGCACCGAGGTCAGCCCCACCCAGGTCGGCGGCAGCGACCAGGGGCCGCGGGGTCGCTGGGCGCAGATCCGGCACCGCCGCCGCGCCGCCGTACCGGAGCCGCTGGCAGAGGAACCGGAGGCTTGCCTCCCTTCCTCGCATGCGGCACGCTCTTAGCACCCACAACCTGGGAGGCACCATGGGGCTGCACCACTCCGAAGAGACCCATCAGCTGCTGGTCGCCCGGGTCCCCCAGGCGACCGGCACGAATCTCCCCGAGTGGTTCCAGCGCCTGGAGTCCGGCCCCGCCTTCGGCCGGTTCGAGGACAAGGTCAACTGGTTGCGCGACGAGTACGGCCTGGCGCACGGACATGCCACGGCGATCGTGCACGAGCACGCGCTGCAGCGCTCCCGCCGGTCGTTCAGCTGAGAGCGGGCGGGGCGGTCAGTCGTTGCCCCGCAGGATCGCCAGGATGCGCAGCAGCTCGATATAGATCCACACGATCGTGACGGTCAGGCCGAAGGCGGCCCGCCACGACTCCCGCTCCGGCGCCCCGGCGGCCACCGCCTGCTCGACGTAGTCGAAGTCGAGGATCAGCATCAGCACGCCCAGCACCACCCCGCCCACACTGGACAGCAGGCCCAGCGTCCCGAAGCCGTTGAAGCCGAACGATGCCCCGAACGCACCCATGATCAGGTCCAGGAACGACACCGCGACGAAGCCGAACATGGCCGCGACCACGCCGCGGCGGAACTTGGCGGTGACCCGGATGTTGAGGATCTTGTACGCCGCCAGCGTGCCGGCGCAGGCGGCGACGGTGCCGAGCACGGCGCCGGCCACCACCCCGGAGTAGGCGGTCTCGAGGACCTTGGAGATCGCACCGACGAAGACGCCCTCCGCGACCGCGTAAGCGATGACCAGGGGTGGGCTGATGACCCGCTTGAACGAGTTGACCATCGCCAGCCCGAAGCCGATCAGCGCCCCGCCGATGGCCAGCCCGTTGAGCCGGGCGGCATCAGCGGCGTACGTGAGGTTGCCGGTCAGGACCCACGTGGCAGCGGCCGCCGCGACCAGCACCCCGAGCGTGATCGCCGTCTTCGCCACGACGGAGTCGATGCTGATCCGGGCCGTGTCGAGCGCAGTGCCGCCGCCTCCACCCCCGCCGGTCCGCCAGGTCGACGGGTCGGTATAGGCCGGGCTCGACCCGCCGTAGCCGGGGGACGGGCCGCTGCCGGGATAGGTGGGGTTGCCGTACGCGTTCGTGCTGCGACCGTTGAAGGTGTCGCTGCGCGCGAAGACCGGGTTGCTGCTTTGCATCGGGCCCTCCGTCGTGGCCGCGGGTTCACGGCCGTCGTCCCAGCGTACCGGCGATGTTGCGGCGACCCCGGCGGCCACGCAGCCACCCCCGGGGGCTTGGACACCTGGCGCCGAGGTGCCGGAGCGGCGCCGAGCTGACCCGGGTCGCCGTCGCGGCCACCCGACGCAGCGGATGCAGGGTGCGCCGGATGATGCCAGCCCCCGCGGCGGTCGCCACGGCCAGCGCGCCACCGGCCACCGCGGCCAACCGCCACAACGTGGCGTGCACCGACGCCGCCAGCCCCCGCAAGTTCGTGCGGCTGAGATGGCGCATAGCGATGCCTGCCAAGTGAGGCGCCTCCCCTTGTCGTGTAGGACGTAGCGTTCTACATTGGGTTCATGGAGCGCAGAGTGCCAGTGCGGGAACTGAATCAGCACACCAGTGCAGTGCTCGCGGAGGTCGCCAACGGGGTGGCCGTGACCATCACCAAGGACGGCCGGGCGCTGGCGCGACTGGTGCCTGTTACGGCCGGGTCCCCGACGCTGGATCGCTTGGTGGAAGAAGGCCGCGCCCGTGCGGCGACCGTCACGGGTCCGATCCCGATGCCCCCAAGCGGTGGCGACGAGGTCCTTGACGTGGGCCAGCGCCTGGCGCAAGCACGCGAAGATGAACGCTGGTGATCTACCTCGATTCCTCGGCCGTAGTGAAGTTGATTCGTCGCGAACCGGGAAGTACCGAGCTCGTGGCGTGGCTGGCTACACGGCCGCCGACCCCCCTGGCGTCCTCGGCGCTGGTGGAGGTGGAGGTCCCACGCGCGTTGCGCCGCTATGCGCCCGAGGCTCTGGGGGGAGTAACTGATGTGTTCGCCCGTCTGTACCGGTTGGACATTGACGCGACGATCCGTTCCATGGCCGGCGGGTATGCGGACGGGTTGCTGCGCAACCTCGACGCCGTGCACCTGGCCTCTGCGCAGACGTTGGCGGGGCCGTCGTCCGACGGGCTGACCGCGTTCGTCGCCTATGACCAGCGCCTGAACCAGGCCGCGGCGGCCATCGGCCTGCCCGTCGTCGACCCAGCCCGACCGTGATCCCGACCCCGGTCCCTCTGCCCGCTCGTGATTCGGTTGGCGACGGGTAAGGCAGCGGCCCTGTTCGCGGCCCTCAGAGGACTGGTCCGTGCCCCCGGTGGGAGTCGAACCCACACTGGAACGGGTTTAAGCCGCATGCCTCTGCCATTGGGCTACGGGGGCCGACACAACGTCGATCATGCCCGGGATCGTCGGTGCGCTCACATGCCGGCCAGCTCGCGGCCCCAGTCGAACACGGCGTCGAGCATCGGCTCGGTCAGCTTGCCGGTGAAGGTGTTCTGCTGGCTCGGGTGGAAGCATCCCAGCAGGTGCACCGACCCGCCGCTGGCCGTCTCGAGGCTCACCTGGGCGCCGTGGCCGAAGCGCGGCCGCGGCCTGGGAACGACGACGCCCAGCGGCGGCAGCGCCCGCAGCACGGCCTCCCAGCCGTACGCCCCCAGCGCCACCAGGCAGCGCACCGACCCAAGCACCAGCTCCAGCTCGGCGCGCAGCCAGGCGGCGCAGGTGTCCCGCTCGTCGGGGGTGGGCCGGTTCGCCGGTGGCGCACACCGTACGGCGGCGACCATGCGGGTGCCGATCAGGCGTTGGGCGTCCCCGGCGTGCTCGCTGGTCGGCGCTGCGGCCAGCCCGGCCCGGTGCAGTGCCGCGAACAGCCAGTCTCCGGATCGGTCCCCGGTGAAGATCCGGCCGGTCCGGTTGCCGCCGTGAGCGGCCGGGGCCAGCCCGACGACCAGCAGCGCAGGGTGCGGGTCCCCCCAGCCGGCGATCGGCCGGCCCCAGTACGGCTCGCCGGCGTACGCCCGCCGCTTGTCGACGGCCACCGCCTCCCGCCAGGCGACCAGCCGGGGGCAGGCCCGGCACACGCTGACCCGCGCCTCCAGCTCGGCCAGCGACGCGGTCTCCGCACCCGCGGTGACAGCCGCCGCGTCAGCGGCGACAGGGGTACGAGCCGTCGCGGGGTCGCCGGGCCAGCCCGACCCGGCCGGCACCGGGCTCGGATACCGGTCCCCGGTCAGCGGGTGCGGCAGCTCGCCGGCGGGGTTCACGGGTCCACCAGGGACCAGGCGATGCCGTCCAGGATGTCGTGCTCGCTCACCACGATGACGTCATCGACGAGCGCCGCCCGTCGCAGCACCCGTTCCAGCACCAGCGCGCCGCCGCCGATCACGTCGACGCGACCGGGATGCATGAACGGCATCGCCGCTCGTTCCGCTACGGTCGCAGCCAGCATCGCCGCGCAGGAGGAGAGCACGTCCCCGACGCCGATCCGCGCGGCGTGGATCCGGTCCGGCTCGTACGCGGCCAACCGCAGCGCGTGGGCGGCCACCGTGGTGACGGTTCCGGCGACGCCGACGACGGTGTGCGGGACGCTCAGCATGTCGGCGGCGTCGTCGAGGGCGGCGTCGACGTCGCGACCAGCGGCGGCGACCTCGGCGGTCGTCGCCGGGTCGCGGTGGAGGTGGCGCTCGGTCAGCCGGACGGAGCCGACGTCGTACGAGCGGGCGGACGACACGTCGTACCGGCCGTCACCAGCGGACGCCTCGACCAGCTCGGTCGACCCGCCGCCGATGTCCACCACCAGCGCGGGCAACCCGCCGGCACCCGCGCCCGGCAGGCTGCGCAGGGCTCCGGTCGCCGAGAGCCGCGCCTCCTCGGCGCCGGTGATCACCTCGGGCTCGACGCCGAGCCGCTCGACGACCCCGGCGGCGAACAGCGCGGCGTTCGAGGCGTCCCGGGCGGCCGACGTGGCGCAAAGGCGTAGCCGGGTGGCGCCCAGACCCCGGCACGCCGCGGCGTACTCCTCGCAGGCGGTGAAGGTCCTTGCCAGCGCCTCGGGTGCCAACGCGCGGGTGCGGTCGACGCCCTGCCCGAGCCGGACGATGCGCATCCGCCGGTCCAGGTCTCGCTGCCGGTCGGTGGCCGGGTCCAGGTCGGTGACCAGCAGCCGGATCGAGTTGGTGCCGCAGTCGATGGCGGCCACTCGTACGGATCCGGTCACCCGGTGCTCACGCAAGGGCCGGCCAGCCACCACGGGTCGAGCCTGGTGAGCACCTCGTCGCCCAACGGGTTGGTGCCCGGCCCCTGCGCCAGTGCCTGCCCCGCGAGCACGTGCAGGCACTTGACCCGGCTCGGCATGCCGCCGGCGGACACACCGGCGATCTCGGGGACGTCGCCGAGTGAGGCCCGCCGCTCCAGGTACGACACGTGGGCACGATCCATCGCCGCGCCCAGCTCGGGGTCGTTGTGCAGCCGGTCGGTCATCTCGCGCATCAACCCGCTGGACTCGAGCCCGCTCAGGGCTGCGGTCAGCCGGGGGCAGGTGACGTAGAAGAGGGTGGGAAACGGGGTTCCGTCCTCCAGCCTGGGCCGCGTCTCCACCACGTCGGGGTTGCCGCACGGGCAGCGGTGTGCGACGGCGTGGAACCCTCGCGGCCGACGCCGCAGCATCGCGGTGACGATCGCGCGGTCTCGCTCGTCGGGTGTCCCGGCGCAGTCGTCGCTCACCTGCCGCGCGAACCTCGGCCCCTGGGCAGCTTGATGACGACCTGGCGCGGCGGTGTCCGTTTCGGTGGCGTGGTGCCCGGCTCCTCCCCGGCGGCCCGGATGCTTCCCCACACCTGCTCGTACCAGCTCGGCGGTGTCGACGCCTGCGGCGGAGCAGCGGGCCGGGCCGGCGCGCCCAGCGTGTGTCCGCCGGCGTCGACGACCCGGTAGCCGACCTCGCCGGGCAGCACCCAGCCGAACCGCTCCCGAGCCTGCTGCTGCACGTAGGCGGGATCGGCCCAACGGTGCTTGTCCAGCGTGAGAATGTCCACGCTGCGCTGACTGCTCACGATGTCGGCCTGCGCCGCTGAGATCTCCGCGTGCTGCTGCCACCACGCCCGCAGGCTCGAGGCGTACGAGATCACCAGTGCCAGCATCACCAGCGCGAGGACCAGTGCCCGGCCGGTGAAGCGCGGGCGTGGTGGGGCGACCGCGGTGGCACCGGCCGGCTGGGCGGCGACTCGCCGTGGCGGTGAGCGGCGCGGACCCGACCCGGGTCGCCGGGTAGCCGAACGTCGCTGGGTGGGCACGGTCCCTAACCTCCGGCGCCCGGCCGGCGGAAAGCGGCGCGCCCGGCGTAGCGGGCGGCGTCGTCGAGCTCCTCCTCGATGCGCAGCAGCCGGTTGTACTTCGCCACCCGCTCCGAGCGCGCCGGGGCTCCTGACTTGAGCTGCCCGCAGCCGACCGCGACCGCGAGGTCGGCGATCGTGGTGTCCTCGGTCTCTCCCGAGCGGTGGCTCATCATCGTCGCGAAGCCGCTGCGATGCGCGAGGTCGACCGCCTCCAGCGTCTCGCTCAACGTGCCGATCTGGTTGACCTTGACCAGCATGGCGTTGGCCGCCCGGGTCGCGATCCCTCGTTCCAGCCGGTCGACGTTGGTGACGAACAGGTCGTCGCCGACGATCTGCACCGCGTCCCCAAGCTCCGCGGTGACCGCCTGCCAGCCCTGCCAGTCCTCCTCGCTCATCGGGTCCTCGATCGAGACGATCGGGTACGCCCGCACGAGCTCGCCGTAGTAGGCGCTCATCTGCTCCGCCGAACGGGCGTCCCCCTCGAAGCGGTACGAACCGGCCTCGGCGTCGTAGAACTCGGTGGCGGCGACGTCGAGCGCGAACGCGATGTCGTCGCCGAGGGTGAGCCCGGTCGTCACCACCGCCTCGGCGATCAGGTCCAGCGCGTCCCGGTTGGACCCCAGGTCGGGGGCGAAGCCCCCCTCGTCGCCGAGGCCGGTGCCCAGCCCCCGCCGCCTCAGCACCGCCTTCAGCGCCGCGTAGACCGCGACCCCGTGCTCCAGCGCCTCGCCGAACGTCGCCGCGCCCACCGGGGCGACCATGAACTCCTGCACGTCGACGCCGTTGTCGGCGTGGGCGCCGCCGTTGAGGATGTTCAGCATCGGCACCGGCAGCAGGTGCGCGTTGACGCCGCCGACGTAGCGAAACAGCGGCAGCCCGGCCGCCTCCGCGCCGGCGTGCGCCACCGCCAACGACACTCCCAGGATGGCGTTGGCGCCGAGCCGGGACTTGTTCGGGGTGGCGTCGAGGCCGGTCATGGTCGCGTCGACGAGCCGCTGGTCCTCGACGGCGAGGCCGATGATTCGCGGCGCGATGTCCTCGACCACCGCGGCGACGGCCGCCCGCACTCCCTTGCCGCGGTAGCGCTCGTCGCCGTCACGCCGCTCGACCGCCTCGAACGCGCCGGTGGAGGCCCCCGACGGGACCGCGGCCCGGCCCAGTGTCCCGTCTTCGAGGAGCACGTCCACCTCGACCGTCGGGTTCCCGCGGGAGTCGAGGATCTCCCGCGCTCCCACGGCTTCGATGCTGGTCACCGGCGATGCCTCCCGGGTCGACGTTCGGGCCCGACCCAGGCTAACCAGGGGTACGACCGCCGTCGGGGACCGCCTCGCGGTCGGGCCGGGGGCTCGAGGATCTCCCGACCTCTCGGTGGCTAGGGCGACGCCGCCGTCGGGTGATCTGGCGGCGGGGGCTGGACCGGAGGAGCGGACTCCGCCGACCGGACGGCCGTCTCGAAGCGCCCGAGCGCCTGCCGCAACGCCTGCTCGGCGTCCACGCCCTTCGCCCTGGCCGCCCGGACCGAAGCAAGCAGCGCCTCCCCGACCTCGCCGTCGTCACCCGCACCGGCCGGCACCTTCACGTCGGCGAGACCGGCGCGCTCGGCGCGCGTCAGCAGCTTGTCCGCGCGAGCCAGCGCCGGCAACGCCGCCGGAACCCCGGCCAGCACCGACGGCCGCTGCTTCTCGTACGCCTTCAGGGACTCCCAGTTCGCCTCGACCTCGGCGGCATCCGCCACCTCGACCCCGGCGAAGACGTGCGGGTGCCGGCGCACTAGCTTGGCGACGATCTCGCCTGCCACGTCGTCTAGGTCCCACGGGTCGTGGCGGTCCTCGGCCGCCAGCCGGGCGTGGAACACCACCTGCAGGAGCAGGTCGCCGAGCTCCTCTCGCAGGTGGTCCCGGTCCCCGTCTTCGATCGCCTCCAGCGTCTCGTACGTCTCCTCGAGCAGGTAACGCGCGAGGGAGCGGTGGGTCTGCTGGCGGTCCCAGGGGCAGGACGTCCGCAGCCGGTCCATCACCTCGACCAGGTCGAGCACGCGGCTGCCTCGGGGAGCCGCCGGCCTGCTCAGCTACACACCTGCGAAGGCGGCAGTGACGCCACCCGGGCCGAGACCGCGGTCGGGTCCTTGCCGGTGACCGCCTCCGACGAGACCGGCACCGACAGCGACCCGCTGTCTGCTATCACCTGCCCGCCGGGCGACAACCCGAGCCGCGGGTCGATGTCGATGTCGATGCTGGTGCCGAACTCGCGGATGTACCGCTGTCCGGCCGATATCGCCTTGTTCGGGTCGGCGGCCGCCGGGTCCTGGCCCAGCTGGTGCGCGCCGATCGCGGTAAGCAGCCCCGACGTCTCGTCGTTGACGGCGATGATCTCGCGGATGGCGCCGGCGTACGCGGGGCCGACTGCGTCGAGCAGCGGCTGGGTGGTGCGCTGGTCGGAGGTGTACGTCCCCGGCGCCACCTTGATGCCGAGCGCGGCGGCGGCCTGCCGGGCCAGCTGCAGCTGCAGCAGGGCGCCGAGCACCGCGCGCCGGGAGCTGACACCCTCGAGGGGGTTGACCGGCTTGCCCTGCGAGTCGGCGATCGCGATCGTCGCCTGGCAGTACGCGGCGCTGAGCGTGTCGAGCCGGTCGAAGGAGATCCGGGTGTCCCCGACGACGGCGGCCGCCCCGGGGTGCACCGAGCCGCAGCCGGCCAGCACCAGCGCAGCTCCGGCCGCTGCCAGCAGCCGCCTCGGACGTCTCACGCGGGTCCCTCCTGGACTCCGGTCCCCGGCCGGTCCACCACAGAGTCGAGCACCTGCCGGCACCAGCCCAACAACTCCCCGTCGCGCAGCGGGGTCCCTGCGACCGGCGCCGTCCGTGGCCGGGGTACCAGGATCGTACGCACGCTCGGCTTGACGACCGCCCCGGGGTAGAGCCGCTGCAACCGCATCCGCCCGGACTCCGGCAGCTCGACTGGGGCGAAACGGACGTGGTTGCCGGCCACGTTGAGGTCGGTGAGCCCGGCGGACCGGGCCCGGACCCGCAGCCGCGCCACCTCCAGCAGGCTCTCGACGGCCCGCGGCGGTGTCCCGTAGCGGTCGAGCAGCTCCTCGCCGAGCGCGGCCACGTCGTCATCGCTGCGCACCGCGGCCAGCCGCTTGTACATCTCCAGCCGCAACCGCTCGCTCGGCACGTAGTCGTGGGGCAGGTGGGCGTCGATCGGCAGCTCGATCGTGACGTCGGCCTCCGGCTGCTGCGAGTCGCCGCGGTAGTCGGCCACCGCCTCCCCCACCAACCGGACGTAGAGGTCGAAGCCGACGTCGGCGATGTGGCCGGACTGCTCGCCCCCGAGCAGGTTGCCCGCGCCGCGGATCTCCAGGTCCTTCATCGCGATCGCGGTCCCCCCGCCCAGCTCGGAGTGCTGGGCGATGGTCGCCAGCCGCTCGTGGGCGGTCTCGGTCAACGGCGCCTCGCCGGGATAGAGGAAGTACGCGTACGCCCGTTCGCTGCCGCGGCCGACCCGCCCGCGCAGCTGATGCAGCTGGGAGAGCCCCAGCAGGTCGGCGCGCTCGATCACCAGCGTGTTGGCGTTGGCGATGTCGAGGCCGGACTCGACGATCGTGGTGCACACGAGCACGTCGTACTTCCGCTCCCAGAAGTCCACCATCACCTGCTCGAGCTGGTGCTCGCCCAGCTGTCCGTGGGCGGCGGTGATTCGGGCCTCGGGCACCAGCTTCGCGAGCCGCTGCACCGCCCGGTCGATCGTCTGCACCCGGTTGTGGATGTAGAAGACCTGGCCCTCCCGCAGCAGCTCACGCCGGACGGCGGCGGTGACCTGGCCGTCGTCGTAGCCGCCGACGAACGTCAGCACCGGGTGGCGCTCCTCGGGAGGGGTGGTGATCGTGGACATCTCCCGGATCCCGGTGATCGCCATCTCCAGGGTGCGGGGGATCGGTGTCGCCGACATCGACAGCACGTCGACCGCGGCCCGCAGGTGCTTGAGCCGCTCCTTGTGCTCGACACCGAAGCGCTGCTCCTCGTCGACGACGACGAGCCCCAGCTTGGGTACCCGGACCTCCGGCTGCAGCAGCCGGTGGGTGCCGATGACCACGTCGATGCTGCCCTCGCGGAGACCGGCCAGCACGGCGGCGGCCTCGCCGTCGGTCTGGAAGCGGCTGAGCGCCCGCAGCGTCACCGGGAACTGGGCGAAGCGTTCGGCGAACGTCGCCATGTGCTGTTGCACCAGCAGCGTCGTCGGGACCAGCACGACGACCTGCGAGCCGTCCTGGATCGCCTTGAACGCGGCCCGCACCGCGATCTCGGTCTTGCCGTAGCCGACGTCGCCGCAGATCAGCCGGTCCATCGGGACCGGGCGTTCCATGTCGCGCTTGACCTCGTCGATGCTGGCGGCCTGGTCGGTGGTCTCGACGTACGGGAACGCCTCCTCGAGCTCGCGCTGCCACGGGGTGTCCGGGCCGAACGCGTGCCCGCGGGTGGCCTGCCGGGCGGCGTACAGCTTGATCAGCTCGGCGGCGATCTGGCGGACCGCCCGGCGGGCACGGCCCTTGCGCCGGGCCCAGTCCGAGCCGCCGAGCCGGTCCAGCGACGGGTGCTCGCCGCCGACGTAGCGGGTGACCTGGTCGAGCTGGTCGGTGGGGACGAACAGCCGGTCCGGTGGCTGCCCGCGCTTGGAGGCGGCGTACTCGAGCAGGAGGTACTCGCGCCCCGCCCCGGCGACCGTGCGCTGCACCATCTGCACGTAGCGCCCGACCCCGTGCTGCTCGTGCACCACGTAGTCACCGGGTGCCAGCTCCAGCGGGTCGACCTGCCGGCGCCGGCGCGACGGCAGCCGCCGCTCCTCGCGGGTGGCCGAGCGCTGGCCGACGAGGTCGTCGGTGGTCAGCACGCTCAGCCGCAGCGGTGCACAGTCGAAGCCGTGACCGAGCGCCCCGGTCACCACGTGCACGAGGTCGGAGCCGGGGTCGGTGCCGACCTCGGGCTCGATGCGGGCCGCGATGTCGTGCTCGGCGAGGACCTCCACCGAGCGCTGCGCCTGCCCGGGTGCCGGTGTGACCAGCACGACCCGGTGACCGGACCGGAGCTGTGCCGCGATGTCGGCGAGCGCGGCCCCGGTGTCGCCGCGATACAGCGGGGCGGCGGTGAACGGCAGCACCCGTGAGGCGACCGCTCCCACCTCGGGGTCGACGTCGACCGACACCAGCTCACCCGCCTCGGTCCGCAATGGGCCGGCGGTGGGGGCGCCGGGGTCCAGCCCGAACGGGGACGTGCTCCACCACGACAGTCCACGACCCAGCGCCGCGAGGCGTACGTCGGCCAGCGAGTGGTAGGCGGCGGCTCCGAGGTCGATGGGGGCGACTCCCCCTCCGGCGGCGGCCGCCCACGAGGCCTGCAGGAACTCCTGGCTGGTGGCGACCAGGTCGCGTGCTCGCGCGCGCACCCGTTCCGGGTCGCAGACCAGCACCGCGGCCGTCGCCGGCAGCAGGTCGGTCAGCATCTCCATCTCGTCTACGAGCACGGGGGCGAGCGACTCCATCCCCTCCACGGCATGGCCCTCGGCCAGCTTGCCGAACAGCTCGGCCAGCTCGGGGTGCGCCGCGGCCAGGCTTCGCGCGCGGGCGCGCACGTCGTCGGTCAGCAGCAGCTCACGGCACGGCGGTGCCCACAACCGCCGCGCCGGCTCGAGCGAGCGCTGGTCGGCGACGGCGAAGGAGCGGATCTCCTCGACCACGTCGCCCCAGAACTCGACCCGCAGCGGGTGCTCCTCGGTGGGGGGGAAGACGTCGAGGATGCCGCCGCGGACCGCGAACTCCCCGCGCCGCTCGACCAGGTCGACCCGGGTGTACGCCGCGGCGGCCAGCGCCTCGGTGAGCTCGCTCAGGTCCGCCTCGTCCTTCGTGCCCAGCTCGACCGGTTGCAGGTCGGCGAGCCCGCGCACCTGGGGTTGCAGCACCGAACGCACCGGTGCCACGACCACCTGGACGGGGCCGTCGCTGCGGCCCGCCTCGCCCGGGTGCACGAGTCTGCGCAGCACGGCCAGCCGCCGGCCGACGGTGTCCGAGCGCGGCGAGAGCCGCTCGTGCGGCAGCGTCTCCCAGGCGGGGTACGACGCCACGACCGCCGGGTCCAGCAGGTCCCCCAGGGACGCCACCAGGTCGTCGGCCTCCCGCGCGGTGGCGGTGACCACCAGCACGGTGCGGTTGGGACCCTGCGGTGGGCGGGCCAGTGCGGCGGCGAGGAACGGGCGTAGCGCGGGTGGCGCGGTGAGGTCGAGGGCGGCGGTGACGCCGTGGCGGCTGTCCGCCAGCGCGGCCGACAGCGTCGGCTCAGCGGCGACGAGTGAGGCGAGTGCGGCCAATGTCATGGCGGGCTGACGTCGTCGCTCAGGCCGATTCGTACCGGCACACGAAGCTGGTGATCGCGCCGGCGAGCTCCGGGCGGCAGACCAGCAGGTCGGGCAGCAGCGGGTCCGGGCGGTTGTAGGCCAGGGCGGTGCCGTCGGCGCGACTGGCGTGCAGGCCGGCGCCCCGGGCGACCGCCACCGGCGCAGCCGAATCCCACTCGTACTGGCCACCAGCGTGGACATAGGCGTCGCTGACGCCTCGCACCACCGAGAGCACCTTGGCCCCCGCCGAACCCATCGGCACGAGCTCCGCGTCGAGCTCGTCGGCCAACGCCGTGACGAAGGCGGGGGGCCGGGTACGGCTCACCGCGATCCGCGGCCGGCGTCCGTCGAAGGGGGGGACGGCAGGCGGTCGGGCGCTGGAGAAGGTCATGCCCAGCGCCGGTTGGGCGACTGCGCCGGCTACCAGGTCACCGTCCTGCCACAGCGCGACGTGGACGGCCCAGTCGTCGCGCGGGGGCTCGGAGAACTCACGAGTGCCGTCGAGCGGGTCCACGATCCACACCCGGGCAGCGGTGAGTCGGGCTCGGTTGTCGGCGCCCTCCTCGCTGAGGACCGCGTCAGCGGGCCTGTTGTCCGCGAGCAGCCGCATGAGCAGCTCGTGGCTCACCCGGTCCCCCGCGTCCTTGAGCTCCTTGCCGGTGAGGCCTTGGCCTCGGACGCGGAGGAGCTCACCGCCGGCGGTCTCAGCCAGCCAGGCGGCGAGCCCGTGGTCGTCGAGACTCGGCTGCGGTGGGGTATCGGCAACGACCATCAGGAAGCGCCTCTCGGAGCGAGGAATGCATTGGAGCGGCCAGGCTACCGAGCCGCGTCCCAGGTCTCGTCAGCGAAACCGTTGCGCCGCCTCGGTTCTTCTGCCGGACGCACCGCGCAGCGTCGTCAGGGCAGCGGCAGCGGCGTGAACGCGATCGAGTCATGGACCTGCTTCGCGAAGTAGCGTCCGTCGGAGCCGAACCATACTCCGGTCGATGTCGGGTAGATCACCTTGGTGCCGACGCCCCGGGTCTTGGTGGGGTTCCAATCAAGAGCCTGTCCGGTGGTGGGGTCGAGCGCACCGACGCCGCGCCGCGACACCGCACCAGGACCCGGGCTGTTTCGACCTTGGGGGTTGTTCAGCCACCGCTCGTGGCCGCCCACGTAGACAGCCGAGCCGACGACGGCGACCGAATGCAGCGTGTCCCCCCCCGTGTAGTTGATCCACGTAGGCTTACCAGGCGACTTGTTGCCCGTCTCGAATCGTGCCGCGGAATCGCACAGGTCCGTGCCCACGCCATCGACGGTTCTGGGCACGAAACCGGTACTGACGAGAACGAAGTACGTGCCGTCGGGACTGAAGTCGACGTCACGTAGGTACGGTCGGATGTGTGAGGTACACCTCTTCATCAGCGGTCGGTAATACCAGCGGTCCAGCGTCGCGGACGTGGCGTGCAGGTCGACCATGAAGGCCCGCCGGCGGGTCTCGCCGTTGACCGTGGCGAAGTTGCCGATGGCGAGAAGGCGGGTTCCATCCGGACTGACCGCAAACCGGGACACCTCGGTCCTCGCTCCGGCGGCGACCTTGCCGTCGATGTTGAGGCTGAAGTATCCGGTATCTTTGCCGCTCGTCTGACTCAACGCGACGAGTCGCTTGCTGAACGACCCGGCCACTATCAACTGGCCGTTGGCGTATCCGAGATGGCTGACAGGGCCGTTGATGGACCGCACACTCCATCGGGTGTCGATGGCGGGGTCCCCGTACGTTCCCAGCTGGTAGCGGACCAAGCGCCCGCTCACACCGTCCGCCGACGTGAAGCTGCCACCGACGTAGAGGTATGGGGCCAGGTACAAGGTGGTGTACACCATTCCGTTGACCTTTGGTTGCCACCCCGTCGGTTCCCCGGTGTTGACGTCGAACGAGAAGAGGTTGTCTCGAACGTACGTCGAGTCGAGCCCAGGGCTAGCGACGGTGTGGAACTCGCCGCCTGCGTACATGGTCGACCCGACCTGGGTAAAGGTGTGCACGTTGGCGTTGTGCACCACGGCGTCGTCCACCGCATGCGGCGTACTCGCCGACGGCACCGCCGAGGCAATCCCCGGTTGCTCCATGGACGCGGACGCAGGCGCGCCCAAGCCGAACGCGAGCACCCCAACCGTCAGCGGACCTACGAGGCGCGCGGCAGCACACACAGTCATGGTCTGTCCCCTATCCCGAGAGAGAACCACAGCCTCGCACCTGGAGACAAGGGCGCGAAAGGAGATGACTGAAGTCGCATCGGTCGATCACCTGGAGTTACGAGTCGACTTTCTGCCATCGGTCTGCTGGCGATTCTCCCGACAACATCGGAAGAAAATACCGGCGAAACACGAACTAGCCCCGGTCATTCATGACGGTGGGCGGATCGGTGGGTGGGGGGCTTGATCGTTGTGGCGGTTGTGCGCGCTTACCTTGGGTATGACGTTGCGCCGGCTGGCGCTGCCGGGCTGCGGTTCTCCGGGGTCCTCGGTGGTGGGC
>JBBPZV010000039.1:0-106252 GCA_038198775.1 Propionibacteriales bacterium
CACGAAGTACGCTTCACCTACGGAGTGCCTTCCGGTTGAGGAACTTTGAACTGTCGCAAGTCCAAGTTTCCCCTGCTGGGCAGGCACTTCGGCGCTTCTACGCGCCGATCACGCCACCGCGCCGTGAACGATCGGGGCTAGCGGTCCCGCCAAATGGTGGTGGCCTGCTCGATCATGTCGGGTGTTGAGCAACCGACGATCGAAGGTGGTGCAGGCGCTGCTCAAGGGTGAGCAGGAGGACTTCCTGGTGGCCGGGGCCGCTATGAGCGGCGCAGCCGCGATCAGGTGGGGTCGCGGAACCGCTACGAGCGTGGCCGGCTGCGCACCGCGGAGGGGTTCGTCGACTTCGGCGTGGTCCTACTGGTAGCTGACGTAGTCGATGCGCGGCCGGATGCGCAGCACGTCACGCGGGCTGAACAGGTCGCTGTCCTCGTCGTAGAAGAGCTTGAACCCCATGTGGAACCGCTTGTGGTGCTCGACGTTGTGATAGGTCGCGAGCTTCTGCCCCCGGCTGCCGAAGCCGTCGGCGTGCTGCAGCTCGGCCAGTCCCTTGCGGTCCTTGACATGCCGGATGTGCCGGATCATGTCGGTGCGGAACTGGTGTACGGCGAGCACCTTCTGCGGCAGGTGGTGGCGGCGGGCCAGCCGTGCCAGCCACTTCGAGGTGCGGTTGATCTCGCGGGCGCCGACCGAACCGACCGTGCGGCCCGGCACCTCGCCCGGTCCCATCCGCCACTCCGGGTCCAGCGCCAGCCCGACGTACGGCTTGCGCAGCGCCCACCCCCACCGGTGCGCGACCGCGGGAAACGTCGAGCGGCCCGGTTGCAGGTCGAGGACGAGCAGCGCATGGTGGCGGCGGGCGGCGCGAACGTACCGCTTGACCGCGGAGCGGGCGACGTCGTGGCTGTAGCTGCCGTCCGCGCCGGGCGAGCCGTCGGCGATGGTCACGATCAGCTCGTAGACGATCTGAACCTTGCGGCCGGAGTGGCCGAAGGGTCTGGCGGCGGCGCGCAGGCGTTTGGTGATCTGACCCGGCGGGCCTTCGCCGAGCACTCCCAGCGACCCGGTCCCAGCCGTGCCGTAGTAGGCGACCAGGATCCGGTGGTGGAACACCGGCCGGTTGGGCGCTGCGGCAGCAGCTGCCACGGACCGGGACATCACAGTGGATGCGGACGCGGCTGCCGGTTGCGTCGTGGCAGCGGTCCCCGCAGCGCTCCCCCCGCAGCCGACCAAACCTGCGGCCAACGTCAGCCCGACGACTCTCCACCAGCCCCCCGCCCGCGTCATGTTCCCAACGCTAGAACACGACGGCCCGCATGCTCTGGACGTCGGGCGGGTGTGGCGTGATCTCGCCGAAGTGGTCGCCGGCGCAGCCTCGAGATGCCCTGCCGGGTTCGGCGCGCGAGGATGGCATCGTGACTTCCCCAGTCGACGCCGTGCGCGCACGCCTCGGGGACCTGCTGTTCGAGCGCGTCGCAGGCGAGGACGGCTCGCAACGCCGGGACCGGATCAACACCGCCCCGGGGCCGCGGTGGTTCGACGAGTCGAGTGCGATCTGGCGGGTCCACGCCGACGCCGCCATGTTCGTCGGCGGGCTCCGGGCGCTGCTGTTGCAGTCGCTCCACCCGCTGGCGATGACCGCGGTCGCCGCTCACTCGGGCTATCGGGGCGACCCGTGGGGGCGGCTGCAGCGCACCAGCACGTTCTTGGCCACGACCACCTTCGGCACCGCCGCGGACGCCGAGACCGCGGTCGCGCAGGTGCGCGCGATCCACGACCGGGTCCGCGGCACGACGGTCTCCGGCGAGCCGTACGCCGCCTCCGACCCGCACCTGCTGCGCTGGGTGCATGTCGCCGAGGTCGACAGCTTCCTGGCGGCCCACCAGCGCTACGGAGCCGCACCCCTGGACCCAGCCGACTGCGACCGGTACGTCGCGGAAGTGGCCCGGGTCAGCCGGGCGCTCGGTGCCACTGACCTGCCGACGACCCGGGTCGAGCTGGCCCAGGCGATCCGCGACTACCGCCCGGAGCTGCGCAGCACGCCGCAGGCACGAGCGGCCGCTCGCTACCTGCTGCTGCAACCACCGCTGCCGCTGCCGGCGCGCGCGCCGTACGGGCTGATCGCGGCCGCCGCGGTGGGCCTGCTCCCCCGGTGGGCGAGGTGGCCGCTGAGGGTGCCGTACCTGCCGGTCACCGAGGCGACGGCCGTGCGCGCGGCCGGTCACCTGGTGACGACGACGATCCGCTGGGCCGTGACTGCGCCGACCTGAGCGCGAGGTCAGCGCGAGACGACGTTGTGCATCTGCTCGCCGGCGGCCCACCGGCGCAGCTGGTCTCGCACCAGGAGGTCCGCCCGAGGTGCCATCGCGGTGGTGGCCCCGCCGACGTGCGGCGTGATCAGCACACCGGGCGTGCGCCACAGTGGGGAGTCCGGCGGCAGCGGCTCCGGATCGGTCACGTCCAGCGCCGCGAGCAGCCGGCCCGATCGGCACTGGTCGATCAGTGCGGTGGTGTCGACGACACGACCGCGGGAGACGTTGACGAGCACCGCGCCGTCCCTCATCCGGCTCAAGAAGCCCGGGCCGACCAGCCCCTCGGTCTCCTCGGTCAAGGGCACCAGCAGCACCACCGCATCAGCGCTCGGCAGCAGCTCGGGTAGCGCCTGCCAGCCGTGCACACCCGCTCTCTCCCGCCGCGCCACCTTGACGACCTCGCACTCGAACGGCGCCAGGCGGCGCTGGAGGGCAGCTCCGATGCTGCCGTAGCCGACGATCAGCACGGTGCTGTCGGCCAGCGCCGGTCGCGTCGCATGCTCCCAACGGCCGGCCTGCTGGGCCCGCACGAAGTCCGGCAGACCGCGCAGCGAGGCCAGCAGCAGGGTCACCGCCAGCTCGGCGGTGGACGCGTCGTGCACGCCGCGGGCGTTGCACAGGGTCACCCCGGCGGGAACCAGCGAGACGATGTCGTCGACGCCGGCCGTGAGCGTCTGCAGCACCTGCAGCCGCCGCAGGCGCGGCAACAGCTCGGACATGTCGAGCGGCACGTCGTAGCCGGGAACGAAGAACTCGACCTCCGCGACGCTTCGCGGAGGTTCGCCTCCCTCGTACACCTCGACGACGACCTCGCGCGGGAGTGGGCCCAGCCGCTCGGGGTCGAAGGGGAGCCACACCAGACGGCTCACGGCGGCCCCACCGCGGTCGAGCGGCACTCGTCCAGCCACGCGGCGAAGTCCCAACGCCCGAGGAACCGCTCGGCCGCCTGCCGACCCAGCGCGAACAGGTCCAGCTGCTGGGCAGCGGTGATCCCGAAGTCGGTCGACGGGATGCCGCTGGTGTCCACGAAGACGCTGCGGGAGACGTTGCAGTGCTCGTCGATGTGCTGGGCCTGGCAGGCTTCGATGGTCGTCTCGACGACCCCGAGCGCCAGCGAGATCGGCCCGCTCACCGACTGCGGGGGCCGGTGATCGCCGACCCGGCTCGTGAGGCGCACCCCGACCGTCGGCCACCGTGGCGGCTCGGCGTCGGCGCGGTCGAAGACGTCGATCGGGTAGTTCGACAACAACCCCCCGTCGACCAGCGTCGACACCCCCTCCCGGCCGTGCATCGTCACCGGCTCGAAGAAGAACGGGATCGACGCCGACGCGCGGACGGCGTCGGCGACCCGCATCTCGTCCGGGTCCAGCCCGTACTCCGGGTAGTCCCACGGCAGCCGCACCAGCCGCCGGCGGGACAGGTCGCTGGCGGTGACCACCAGCGTGTACGCCTGGGCCGGCGGGAGGGCAGAGCCGGGGTCGTGCTCGCGCAGGTCGCCGAAGCTCTGCACTCCGAGGTCCTTCAGCACACCGCCGAGCCAGTCGTGGAGGTACTCGCCCTCGTAGATCCCGCTCTCCAGCAGCAGCGAGAACCCGTCGGTCAAGAAGCCGAGCGGTCCCAGCAGCCGCCCCACCACACCCCGGTCCCGGAACCGGGCGTAGTCGAGGGTGCGGGCGATGTCGGCGGCCCGGGTCAGCGGCTCGTCCGCTCGTACGAGGGCGGCCAGCACCGCCCCCGCGATCGCCCCGGCGGACGTACCGGCGATCCGTGGGAACGTGTACCCCGCGTCGGCCAGCGCGCTGGCGGCACCGGCCAGCGCGATGCCCTTCACACCGCCGCCCTCGAGCACCAGGTCGGCGCGTCGGCGCCCGGGCTCGTCCATGGCGCCCGACCCTAGTGCGGCGCGCCTGTGACAGGGTTGGGGGCGTGGTGACCCGCCGGCGCAGTCTGCTGGCGGTCACCATCGGGCTCTGTCTGCTCCTGGGCGCCTGCTCCGGCGGCTCGCCCGGAACAGGGCCGGTGGTGGTGTCCCGGTCGACCCCGACCGCCTCGGCCTCGTCGCCCACCCGTTCGCCCTCGCCCAACCCAGCGGTGCCGAGCGTCGCCGGCACCGTCGCGACCGGGCTGAGCGTGCCCTGGGACCTCGCGTTCCTGCCGGGTGGGGACGCGCTGGTCTCCGAGCGGGACACCGGCCTGGTCAAGCGCATCGACGGCGCCGGACGTGTCCGAGTGGTCGGCCGCATCCCCGAGACCGTTCCCTCCAGCGAAGGCGGCCTGCTGGGGCTCGCCGTGCACCCGGACTACCCCCGGCGGCCGTGGCTCTACGCGTACTACTCCACCGCCGCCGACAACCGGGTCGTACGCCTGCGCTATCCGCCCGGGGGCCCGTTCGGCCCCGAGCAGGTCGTGCTCGACGGCATCCCGTCGTCGCAGATCCACAACGGCGGCCGCATCGCGTTCGGGCCCGACGGCATGCTGTACGTGACGACCGGCGACGGCTCCAACGGCGAGGTGTCGCAGGACAAGACATCGCTCGGTGGCAAGATCCTGAGGCTCACCCCGCGGGGGGATCCTGCCCCGGGCAACCCGTTCGGAGGCTCGCCGGTGTGGACGTACGGTCACCGCAACGTCGAGGGCATCGCCTGGGACGAGCGGGGCAACCTCTACGCCAGCGAGTTCGGGCAGGACACCTGGGACGAGCTGAACCTGATCGAGCCGGGCAACGACTACGGGTGGCCAGTGGTCGAGGGCGCCAGCGGCCAGGACGCGAAGTACACCGACCCGCTGGTGCAGTGGCGGCCCGACGACGCATCCCCCTCGGGTATCGCGTACGCCGACGGTGCGGTGTGGATGGCCGGCCTGCAGGGCCAGCGGCTGTGGCGCGTCCAGGTCTCGGACGGCGCGGTGGTCGGCAAGCCACAGGCCTTCTTCACCGGGCGGTACGGGCGGCTGCGAGAGGTCCAGGCGGCTCCGGACGGGTCGCTGTGGGTGACCACCTCCAACACCGATGGTCGCGGCGAGCCGAAGCCCGGGGACGACCGCATCCTTCGGGTGGTGCTGTCGTGACAGCGGCCGGTCCGGTCCGGTCGCTGCGGGAGGCGCTGAGCACCCAACTGTGGCCGCTGCCCGCGCTCGCAGTGGTGCTGGCCGTGGTCGCCGGGGTCGGGCTGCCGCTGCTCGACGAGCGGATCGCCGGTGACCTGCCGGCCTGGCTGACCGACTACCTGTTCGGCGGCGGCCCGGACGCCGCCCGCACCGTCCTGGCTGCGATCGCCAGCTCGCTGATCACGGTGACGTCGCTCACGTTCTCGCTGACCGTGGTGACGCTGCAGCTGGCGAGCAGCCAGTTCTCGCCGCGGTTGCTGCGCACCTTCACCCGCGACCAGTTCATTCGGGTCACGCTGGCGCTGTTCCTCGCGACGTTCACGTACGCGCTCACGGTACTGCGCACGGTGCGGACCGACAGCAGCGGCCGGCCCGCGTTCGTCCCCCAGCTGTCGGTGACGGTCGCCTTCGTCCTCGCCCTCACCAGCGTCTTCGCCCTGGTGCTGTTCCTGGCCCACCTGGCCACCCAGATCCGGGTCGAGACGATGGTCGGCAAGGTCCACGAGGAGGCCAGCGCGACGGTGCGCCGGGTGCTCGACGACCGAGACGACACACCGGCTGTCGAACCTGCTGTTCCGGTCGCGCCGGCCGGAGCGGTGCCGCTGCTGACCTCCGCCACGGGCTTCCTGGTGCGGGTCAACGGCAGCGCCTTGCTCTCGGCCGCCGTCGACGCCGACGCCGTCGTGCTCATCGACAAGCAGCCCGGGACCTTCCTGGTCGACCGCACACCCGTCGGGGTCGCCTGGTCGCGGGGGCCGCGGCCCCTTGACGACGACGCCCGGGAACGGCTCGGTGAGCGGGTGGCCGACGCGCTGTCGACGGGCCCGGAGCGCACCGGTGTCCAGGACGTGGGCTTCGGGCTGCGCCAGCTCACCGACGTCGCCACCAAGGCGCTGTCCCCCGGAATCAACGACCCCACGACCGCGGTGCACGCCCTGGGCCACACCTCGGCACTGCTGTGCGAGCTGGCCGGACGGGACCTCGGCACCCAGCTGCTCCGCGACGACGACGACCGCGTCCGGGTCGCGCTGGCCCGCCCGCAACTGAGCGACCTGCTGGAGCTGGCGGTCGAGCAGCCCCTCCGCTACGGTGCCGGTGACCCCGGCGTCATGGTGCGGCTCTCGACGCTGCTGCACGACCTGGCGTGGTGCGTCGAGCGGCCGGCCGATCGCCGCGTGGTCGCCGACCAGCTCGCCCGTGTGCGGGCGACGACCGCCGACCAGGACTTCGACGCACCGGAGAGAACCCGGCTCGCGGAGCTGGCCGAGCAGGTCGAGCGGGCGCTGCGGCGCTGAGAACCGCTCTCAGCTGTGTTCGTCGACGTACTCCTCGGGGTCCTTGTCCTCGCTCTCGATCCCTTCGGAGTGCTCTGACTCGTAAGTGACGAACTCGACCGCGATGTCATGGCGGGCCTGCAGGTCGGCGGAACGGCGGAAGTCCGGAAGGTCCTCGCGCTCCTCCTCGGCCATGTGGTCGCCGTTGGCCGTCCGGGCGTCGATGACCGCCTTCCACCATCCGTCGCTGCCAGCGGCGTGCCGCCCCGCCTCGGCGACCGCGTCCCGGATCTCGTTGTGGTCCTTGATCGCGTCCTTGGTCTCGCTGGCCGCGCTGTCTTGGCCGCCGGCGCCTTCCCCGACCTTCAGCAGCCTGGGATAGAAGAACTTCTCCTCGGCTTCGGCGTGGACCTCCAAGAAGATCGCCAGCCGCGCCCACACCGCAGCGAGCTGCTCGCCGTCATCGGGGTCGATCTCGTCGAGCAGCGCGAACATCCGCCGCTGCTCATGGTGCTGGGACAAGATGATCTCGGTGATGTCCATGCCGCTCCTGTGGTCGGATCCGCGTGCTGCTATCCCATGTTCACATGGGATAGCAACCCTTCCAGTGGCGCACATCCCATGGGGAGTGACGCTAAGCCATTGGAAGTACGGGGACGCGCCTGGTCACGAACCGGTCACCCCAACCGTTGCAGCACCAGCTCGCGTACGCGGGCGGCGTCGGCCTGGCCGCGCATCTCCTTCATGACCGCGCCGATCAGCGCGCCGGCGGCGGCGACCTTGCCGGCACGGACCTTGACCGCCACGTCGGGGTTGTCCGCGATCGCGCGGTCGACAGCCGCGGTCAGCGATGCGTCGTCCGAGACGATCTCGAGGCCGCGCGCCGCCACGATCTGCTCCGGCGTACCCTCGCCCGCCAGCAGCCCGTCGAACACCGACCGCGCCAGCTTGTCGTTGATCCGGCCGGCGTCGACCAGTGCCTGCACCTCGGCCACCTGACCCGGGCCGACCGGCAGCTCGGCCGGCCCGACGCCGCGCTCGTTCGCCGCCCGGGCCAGCTCACCCAGCCACCATTTCTTCGCCGCCGCGGGGTTCGTACCCGCCGCGATCGTCTCCTCCACCAGGGCCAGCGCACCGGCGCCCGCCACGTCACGCATGTCGAGGTCGCTGAACCCCCACGCCTCCTGCAGCCGCACCCGGCGCTCCCGCGGGCCTTCCGGCAGCGTCGTCCGCAGCCGCTCCACCCAAGCCCGCTCCGGCGCCACCGGCGCCAGGTCGGGCTCGGGGAAGTAGCGATAGTCCTCCGCCTCCTCCTTGCTCCGCCCCGCCGTGGTGACGCCGGTGTCCTCGTGCCAGTGCCTGGTCTCCTGCGTCACCGTGCCGCCGTCGACGAGCACCGCGGCCTGCCGGCAGATCTCGTGGCGGACAGCGCGCTCGACCGAGCGCAGCGAGTTGACGTTCTTGGTCTCGGTACGGGTGCCGAACGCTGCGTCCGGCCCCGGCCGCAGCGACACGTTCGCATCGCAGCGCAGCGACCCCTGCTCCATGCGGACGTCGGAGACACCCAGTGCCAGCAGCAGGCCGCGCAGGTGGGCGACGTACGCCCGCGCCACCTGCGGCGCCCGAGCGCCGGTGCCGGTGACCGGCTTGGTGACGATCTCGATCAGCGGTATCCCGGCCCGGTTGTAGTCGACGAGCGAGTGGCTGGCGCCGTGGATGCGCCCGGTCGAGCCACCCACGTGCAGCGACTTGCCCGTGTCCTCCTCCATGTGGGCGCGTTCGATCTCGATCCGGTACGACCCGCCGTCGACCTCGACGTCGGTCCACCCGGCGACGGCAACCGGCTCGTCGTACTGGGAGATCTGGTAGTTCTTCGGCATGTCGGGATAGAAGTAGTTCTTGCGGGCGAACCGGCAGACATCGGCGATCGAGCAGTTGAGCGCCAGCCCGATGCGGACCGCGGACTCCAGCGCCTGCGCGTTGAGCACCGGCAGCGAGCCGGGAAGCCCCAGGCAGACCGGACAGACCTGGGTGTTCGGCTCGGCGCCGAAGCCGGTGGGGCAGCCGCAGAACATCTTCGACGCCGTCCCGAGCTCGACGTGCACCTCCAGCCCGAGGACCGGGTCGAACCGCTCGACCGCCTCGTCGTACCCGACCAGCGTCGCCGCCGTCATGCGGGCCCTCCCAGCGCCGGCGCCCGTCCCAGCAGCGGGCCGCCCCACTGCTCGACCAGCAGCGCCTCGATGACCGCCCCCACCCGGTAGACCCGGTCGTCGGCCCGCGCCGGCGCCAGCACCTGCACCCCGGCCGGCAGCCCGTCCTCGTCGGCTAGCCCACTGGGCACCGAGATGCCGGGAACACCGGCCAGGTTGGCCGGGATCGTCGCGATGTCGTTGAGGTACATCGCCATCGGGTCGTCCAGCTTGTCCCCGAGCCGGAACGCCGTCGTCGGCGCGGTCGGCGACACCAGCACGTCGGCCTGGTCGAACGCCGCGGCGAAGTCTCGCTGCACCAGCGTGCGCACCCGCTGCGCCGAGCCGTAGTAGGCGTCGTAGTAGCCGCTGGACAGCGCGTAGGTGCCGAGGATGATCCGCCGCTTGACCTCGGCGCCGAAGCCGGCCGCCCGAGTCGCTGCCATGACCTGCTCGGCGCTCGGGGCGGCCACGCCGTCCGGCGCGACTCGCAGCCCGTACCGCATCGCGTCGAACCGGGCCAGGTTGCTGCTGGCCTCACTGGGCAGGATCAGGTAGTACGCCGCCAGCGCATACTCGAAGTGCGGGCACGACACCTCGACGACCTCGGCGCCGGCCTTGGCCAGCAGCTCGACGACCTCGTCGAAGCGGGTGCGGACGCCGGCCTGGTATCCCGCACCGCCCAGCTCGCGGACGACGCCGACGCGCAGCCCGTCGACGTCCGCGTCGCGGACGGCAGCAACCAGCTCTGGCAGCGGTTCGTCCAGGCTGGTCGAGTCGAGCGGGTCGTGGCCGCCGATCACCTCGTGCAGCAGTGCGGCGTCCAGCACGGTCCGCGCCACCGGGCCGGCCTGGTCGAGGCTGCTGGCCAGCGCGATCAGGCCGTAACGGGACACCCCGCCGTACGTCGGCTTCGCCCCGACGGTGCCGGTGACCGCACCGGGCTGCCGGATCGACCCGCCGGTGTCGGTGCCGACCGCCAACGGTGCCATGTATGCCGCGACCGCGGCCGCCGAGCCGCCGCCGGACCCGCCCGGGATGCGGTCGAGGTCCCACGGGTTGCGGGTTGGGCCGTACGCGGAGTGCTCGGTCGACGAGCCCATCGCGAACTCGTCCATATTGGTCTTGCCCAGGATCGGCAGCCCGGCGGCGCGCAGCCTCGCCACCACGGTGGCGTCGTAGGGCGGCACCCAGCCCTGCAGGATGCGGGAGCCGCAGGTGGTGGGGATACCCCGGGTGGCGAACACGTCCTTGACCGCCACCGGGACCCCGGCCAACGACGCCAGCCGCTCGCCCGCAGCCCGCCGCCGGTCGACGTCCTGGGCGGCGGCCAACGCCCCTTCGGCGTCGACGTGGAGAAACGCGTGCACCGCGGCGTCCACGGCCCCGATCCGGTCCAGGTGCGCCCGGGTCACGTCCAGCGCGGACACCTCGCCGTCGCTCAGCGACGATGCCAGCTCGGCGGCCGTACGGCGGACGAGGTCGGCCATCAGGCCTCCTCGCCCAGGATTCGCGGCACGCTGAACCGCTGCTGCTCCACCTCCGGTGCGCCCGCCAGCGCCTCCTCAGGTCCCAGGCAGGAGCGGGCCTCGTCGGGCCGGAACACGTTGCGCAACGGCAGCGGGTGCGACGTCGCCGGCACGTCGTTCCCGACCACCTCGCCAACCTTCGCCACCGCGTCGAGGATGACACTCAGCTGGGGCGCCAGATGGTCCAGCTCGGCGTCGCTCAGGTCGATGCGCGCGAGCCGGGCCAGGTGCGCCACGTCGTCGCGGGTGAGGTCGGCCGGCATGCGCTCGATCCTAGGCGGCGACCGAGGCCCCGAACCGGGCCACCGTCGGCTCAACCCGGGATGTCGATGGTGCCGTCATCGGCCACGGGGAATCCGGGCGCGAACGCCGCCTCCCAGAGGTGCCCGTCCGGGTCCGCGAAGTAGCCGGAGTAACCTCCCCACTCCGCCCGAGCCGCCGCCTTGACCAGCCGCGCGCCGGCGTCGACGGCGTCCGCCAGCGCCGCATCCACGGCCGGCTCGTCGGCGAGGTTCAGCGCCAGCGTGATCCCGCGGTACACGATCGGCGGGTCGGCGGGCAGTCCGACGTCCGCGGCCAGGTCGGCGTATCCGAACAAGCCGATCCAGGTGCCGGCGGTCCGGAACCAGGTGATGCCCTGGGACATCTCACCTCGCTGCTCCCAGCCGAGGTCCCGGTAGAACGTGGCGGATCGCTCCAGGTCGGCGACGCCGAGGGTGACGATGGTGAAGTTGGGTGGAACGCTCATGACGCCAAGCATGACAACCCGCTCCGACAGCCGCCGGTCGCTGACCGCCGCGACTCCCGGGCGCTTGCTGCGGGTCTGCCCAAATCGACCCGAAAGGCAGCGCGTACGCCCACTGTCCACTGCCGCTGTGGACCAGCAAGAAGATGATTGGTAGCGCTAGCGGCCGCCACCGAAGTCGAGGCGCATCACGACCCGGCGCGGTGTCGGGCGGCTGACCTCGATGAAGCCGGCGTCGGCGAACACGCCTTCGGTGCCGACGTGGAGCTCCTCCGAGATCACGTTCTGGGTGGTCATGGGGTAGCCCTCGACGGCCCGGGCACCGCGCTCACGGGCGAAGTCCACCGCAGCGTGCGCGAGTGCCCGGCTGACGCCGCGCTTGCGGAAGCCAGTGCGGGTGAGCAAGCAGGTCACGGCCCAGACGCTGTCGTCGGTCTTGTCCTCCGCGCGACCGTCCCAGGGGACGCGGAAGGTGCGCACCAGCCCCTCGTACGCGGTGCGCGGCTCGACCGAGCACCAACCGACGGGCTCGCCGTCGAGGTATGCGACCAGGCCGCTGGTCGTGTCCGACTCCGGATGGCCACAGTCGGTCTGCTCCCGCAGTCGGCCGGCGCGTTCTTCGGCGGGAACCGAGCCGAAGGTCTCCCGGTGCCGCAGCTTGTAGCGCTGGCACTGGCACCTGGACGCCACGCCGCGGTTGCCGAAGACCGCCCGCAGGTCCTCCCAGCTCGCCTCGTTGGCGGGCACGACGCAGATCGCAGACTCCGTTGCCGTCATGCGCACGATTCTGCCGGGTCGAGCGCCCCTGCGGGGTGGCGCGGGAGCCCGGCTGCGGCCGGTCGCCAGGGCTTCAGCCAGTCGGTCTCCGGCCAGCCCTCCCGCGCGGCGACCAGCTCGTACATCGTCGCCCCGTCGATGGCCTCCCGGATGATGTCGGCGTGGCCGGCGTGGCGGGCCAGCTCCTCGACGAGGTGCAGCGCCACCCACCGAACCGACCACGCCTCGACGTCGCGCGGGAACCATGGCGCGTCCCGGGGCACCGGCACCGGCGCCTCCGGGTCGGCGTCGGCCACCACCCGCAGCGTCTCCTGCGCCTGGTCGTCGAACCGTACGAGGAGGTCGGCCAGCGTCTCGTCGTCGCGCATCGTGAACTCGGCCTCGTGCTCGGCGACCCGTTCGGAGAATGAGCGCTCGTCGGACGGAGGCGCGTCCGGTGCCCAGTGGATGCGGTCGCGCCAGCCGCGCTGCACTCCGGTGGCGTGTTTGACCAGCGCGCCGATCGACAGCGCGCTGGGTTTCGGGGTCAGGCGGGCCTCGTCGTCGGAGAGCCCGAACGCGACGCAGCGGAAGGCGTCCAGCTGCTGGGCTAGGTACGCCACCAGGGCGTCGCGCTCGGTGGCAACGGGGGGTGCGAGGGCGGGCATGGCAATCCCTTCAGGAGAAGTGTGCGTACAGGTCACGGAGCAGGGCGATCTCGGCACCGTGGTGGATGGCTTCCCGGTTGATGTGCAGGACGAGGTCGGCCATCGGGTGCTCGGCGTAGGGCCCCTCGGCTGGTCCGCAGGGGCGGGTGAGCCCCTCCTCGCCGAGGTCGCGGACCCCGGCGCTCCAGCGGTCGTACCCCGCGTCGAGCTGGTCGAGCGCTGCGGCCGCCGTCCCGGCGTACGTCCACTCGAGGTAGCCCGCCGACGGGCCGCCGAAGTGCGCGGCGTTGCGGGCGCCGAAGACGCCGACGACCAGGTGGGCGATCCGCCAGGCGACCGACGTGAGTGGCGCCGGCTGCGGCTCCGGGAAGGCGAAGTCGACGGTGAAGTCACCGCTGCCGCCCTGCACCGGCGCGGAGGTCGTGCCGCGCGGGCGGACGCTCCACATCCCGGGCACCGGCTCCCAGAGGTACTCGTCGTCGGTGAGACCGGCGAGCCGGGGTCGTAACTGGTGCTGCCAGTGCCAGTCGAGCTGCTCGAACAGCCGGGCGTTCCATGACGTGGTCATGGCACCACCCTGCCTGGCAAACAGGTCAGTAACTGTCCGGTGCATGCGGCACAGTGGCGGCGTGGCCGACACCACCGCCCGCCTGCTCCGGCTGCTGGGGCTGTTGCAGTCGCGGCCGGTGTTGACCGGCCCGGAGCTCGCCTCCCAGCTCGGGGTCACGGTACGCAGCATCCGGCGCGACGTGGAACGCCTCCGGGACCTCGGCTATCCGGTGCGGGCGGCCCGCGGCGCCGGCGGCGGCTACCAGCTCGGCGCGGGACGGGCCCTGCCCCCGCTGCTGCTGGACCCGGAGGAGGCGGTGGCGGTGGCGGTTTGCCTGCGGCTGGCCGCCGGCGGCACCGTGGCGGGTGTCGGGGAAGCGGCGCTGCGGACGATGACCAAGCTCGACCAGGTGCTGCCCGGACCGCTGCGCGCCCAGGTGGCGGCCGTCGCCGCCGCGACCGTCACCCTCGACTCCGCCAGCGATCCGGTCGACCCGGAGACGCTGCTGGTGCTGGCCCGGTCCAGCCGCGACCACGTGCAGGTGCGCTTCGCGTACGTCGCCGGCGGGGGCGAGACCACCGACCGGCGGGTCGAGCCGTACGCGATGGTGGCGACCGGCCGCCGGTGGTACCTCATGGCCTGGGATCCAGATCGTGGGGACTGGCGCACGTTTCGGCTCGACCGGGTCCGCGACGCGCGGTCGACCACCTGGGGCTTCCGGCCCCGCCCGGCGCCCGACCCGCGCGAGTACGTCGCCCGGGCGATCACCGTGGCGCCATACCGCCACACCGCACGGGTGCGCTTCACCGCTCCGGCGCACGAGGTTGCCGGCTGGGTTCCCGCCACCGTCGGAACCGTCGAGCCGCTCGACGAGCACAGCTGCCTGCTCACCACCGGCGCCGACCGCCTGGACTTCCTGGCCGTCCACCTGGTGGCGACCGGGCTGCCCATCGAGTCGGTGGAACCGCCCGAGCTGCGCGACGCGATGCGCGAACTGGCCGGCCGGCTGCTCGATGCCGCCACGGCCGGCGGCTGAACTTGACGGTTGCGCCGGTGCGCCCTCGGGGAGCAGGGTGGGGCAAGGCTTCCCGCGAACGGAACAGGTGAATCGGTAGGTACCCGATGCGCGACAGCCGCCGCACCCGCACCATCACTGCCGTGGCCAGCGTCTGGCTGCTCGGCGTCGGCGCCCTGGCTGCCGGTGGCCCGGCGGTCAGCGCGCAACCGCAAGAGCAACCCGCGTCGAGACATCACCCCAAGCACGCCGCCGCCACCGGCCGTGGGGGTGCGGTCGCCTCGGTCGACCTGGACGCCTCGCGGGCCGGTATCCGGGTGCTGCGCCATGGCGGCAACGCCATCGACGCTGCGGTGGCGATGGCCGCCACGCTCGGGGTCACCGAACCGTACGTCGCCGGTCCGGGTGGGGGCGGGTTCATGGTGATCTACCTGGCCCGCCAACACCGGCTGGTGACGATCGACGGCCGGGAGACCTGCCCGGCCGCCTGCACCCCGAAGCTTTTCGTCGAGCACGGCCAGCCGCTGGATTTCGAAGCGGCGCGCCACTCCGGTCTGGCCGTCGGGGTGCCCGGCATGGTCGCCACCTGGGCCAAGGCCGCCCATGAGTACGGGGCCCGCAGCCTGGCCTCCGACCTGCGACCGGCCATCCGAGCGGCGCGGCACGGGTTCGTCGTCGATCGCACGTTCGTCCAGGAGACCAGGGAGTCGCTGCCGGACCTGCGTGCGTTCCGGTCCAGCCGTCGGCTGTTCCTGACCGGCGACGGCAAGCCGCTGCCGGTCGGGAGCCGGTTGCGCAACCCCGACCTGGCGCACACCTATCGGTTGATCGCCAAGCGCGGCCCCAAGGTCTTCTACGGGGGCCGACTGGGCGCCGCCGTCGCGCACACGGTGCAGCACCCGCCGACCTGGCCGGGCACGCCGCTGAAGGTGCGGCCGGGCATCATGACCAGGAGGGACCTCGCGGGCTACGTCGCCGACCAGCCGTCGCCGACCCACGTCAACTACCGGGGGTACGGCGTCTACGGCATGCCGCCGCCGTCGTCCGGTGGCTCCACGGTGGGCGAGGCGCTGAACATCCTGTCCGGCTACCGCATGTCCCAGGAGCCGCGGGCCCTGGCCATGCACCACTACCTCGAGTCGCTGCGCTACTCCTTCGCCGACCGGAACCGCTACGTCGGTGACCCCGACTACGTCGACGTCCCCCTCTCCGGCCTGCTGGACCCGGCGTACGCGGCGACCCGCCGCTGCCTGATCACCGACACGGCGGCCGACAGCCCGGTGCCGCCGGGTCACCCGTACCCACCGTTCCGCGGCTGCGGCGGTTCCAGCGGCTCGGCGTCCGGCTCCGACACCGAGCAGTCGACCAACCACATCGTCACCGCCGACCGCTGGGGCAACGTCGTCAGCTACACCAACACGATCGAGCAGTTCGCCGGCACCGGCATGACCGTCCCCGGCTACGGCTTCCTGCTCAACAACGAGATGACCGACTTCGACTTCGTTCCCGCCGACCCGTACACCCCGGACGTCAACCTGCCGGCTGCCGGGAAGCGGCCGAGGTCGAGCATGAGCCCGACGATCGTGCTGCGCCATGGACGGCCGGCGTTCGCGGTGGGGACTCCCGGCGGCGTCACGATCATCACGACCGTGCTGCAGATCCTGATCAACCACATCGACTTCGGGATGAGCCTCGAGCGGGCCATCGCCGCACCCCGGGTCGGCAACTTCAACACCCCGACCAGCTACGCCGAGCGGGGATTCCTGCGGACGCACGTGGCCCGCGTGCTGCGGCACCGGTACGGTCAGGACTTCACGGCGCTGACCGGACCCAACCCGCTAGATCGCCAGATCGGGGCGGCGACCGGGGTGGCGATGCTGCCCCACCACCGGCTCCGCGCCGCGGCCGAACCGGTGCGACGCGGCGGCGGCGCCGCGCTGGTCGTACGACCGTCCGGGTGAGCGGGCGGTGCTGCGGCCGATAACAGGCGACGACATCGTCGAGGTGCGCTCCGATCGGCGCTCGCGCCGTGGGCGCCGGACCTCCAGCCGTCGGCGACCGCGAGGTCGCTGAGATGCTCGACCAAGCCGGCGTGGCGAGCGGTCCGGAGGCCGCCCTCGGACACCGGCTGTGTGGTTCCCTGAGCCGGTGGACCGCAACGCACTGGTCGCGGGAGGGGTGGCGGCGGTCTTCAGCGGCGTCCCGTCGACCGTGCACGCCGTCCTGACCGGACGCGACCCGCTGGAGGCGGCGTACGCCGCGGGGTCGATCGCCCTGCCCGACACCACTCGGCGGTGGGCGCTGCTGGCGGCCGGTGTCGGCGTGCACACGGTCCTCTCGCTGGGATGGGCGCTGGTCCTCGCCGCACTGCTGCCCCGGCGCGGCGCCGCGGTGGCCGGTGGAGCAGCCGGGCTCGCGATCGCGGCCCTCGACCTGGGGATCCTGGGGCGGGCCCTTCCGCGGATCCGGGATCTGCCGCTGCTGCCGCAGGTGGCCGACCACGTGGCGTACGGTGCGCTGTTCGGCGCGACATTGCAGCGCCAGCGCAGCGATCGGTAGCGGACCGTGGACAAACAAGCCGTTGGCAAGGCAGTGACCCGGGTGATCAACCCGGTCGTCCGCAAGGCGATTGACCTCGGGGTGGCGCCGGGGTACGCCGTGCTGGAGACGATCGGCCGCACGTCGGAGCAGCCGCGGCGGACTCCGGTCGGCAACGGCCTGGACGGCGACACCTTCTGGATCGTCTCCGAACACGGGTACCGGGCGGCGTACGTCCGCAACATCCGGGCCAACTCCCAGGTCCGCGTAAAAGTGGGCGGCCGCTGGCGCTCCGGGACGGCGACCCTGCTGCCCGACGACGACCCGCGCGAGCGGCAGCGACGGATCGGCCGCCGGCTCAACAGCGCCATGGTGCGGGCGATGGGCACAGGTCTGCTGACAATCCGGATCGATCTGGACTCCAGCTGACGCAGCGGACCGATCACGGCAGTGGCGGGCCGCGGGCGCGGCATCTCCACCCGCCTTCCGGATGGATGGCTCGTGGATCCCGACCGGAGGCTGTCGAGGGGGCAGGGAAAGAACGCCGCAGCAAAAGTTGATCCGGCCCGGAGAGGCGCCGCAGCCGGATAACGGTACCGGTTCACCCCATGCCAGGACGCCACCGACGGCCGTAACTTGCGATCTCGGCCGCACACCATGCCGCGAGCAGCACCCCGGCGACGACCGTCGTGGCCGTCGCGGCCAGGGCAAACCAGGGTGACGGCACCAGGTAGGTGCCGCCCGTCTCGATCCCGGTTGCCAAGACCAGGTAGGCACCCGACGACAGGGCGCCGGCGAGGGCGAGCGGCAGCGCGAGCCTCCAGAGCGCGAGCCCGTACAACCACCGTCGGCGATCGGTCACGCCGGTGATGGGGGCGACATCGCGGGCCCCGGCCAGGACGTCACCCACCAGCGTCAGGCCGGTCCCGACCGCGACGGCCAGGATTCCCAGGGCACCCCAGACAACCGTCCAGTTCGCCCAGGTCGTCTGCAGGGTGCCCTCGTTAACGAAACCTTGTCCCACGGCATCGAGCTGTAGCCCATCTGGGACCTGCCGGTAGGCCTGCCGCTGCAGTTTGGTCCACCGGCAATCCACTGCCACCGGTGGAGACGAGATACTGGTTCGCCCCGTGGCGGGCGAGCTGTTTCATGTCGGTGGCGTCGTTGACGTCGAAGGTCAGTTCGGCTGTCCCACCGCCGAAAGCCGCCAGCAGTGGGCTGCCGGGCTGGGTGTTCGTATCCGGATGGTTACAGGTCCGCCCGAGCACCTGCATGGCTCGACACGATCCGCTGACCACGACGGTCAGATGTCGCGGATTCTCGGTGCTGAGCCATGTCCAAACCGGCGCAGCTCCGGAGAGGCCCCGCAGGTAGTCGGCCAGCTGAGGACCGTACGGGGCATTGTCCGCCTCGACCACGCGGCCGGCGACCCAGGCGCGCAGCGCGACCGCGTCCCGGTACTCCAGACTCAGCGAACCGGTCCACAACTGGACCTGCCCCAAGACGAGGATCGCGCCGCACACCCCCAGCATCACTCTGCTGGCCCGCGCCGGGAACAACTGCAGGCTGCGACCTCCGAGCAGCGCGGCGGCCGACCCAGCCCGATGGCCGAAACGCGCGACCACCCTGCCGACGAACGACAGCACCACCGCCAACAGCGACGAGATCGTCAACGCGACCGCCAAGCTGCCGAGGACGAACGCCATAACCCGGGGGCGCCCAGCTTGTGACTGTGCCGGGATCCAGCTCGTGAGGACCGCCGCGACGACGCACACTGCGGCCGATCGGACCGGGAGACCCTGCCGCACGACCCGGAAGTCCCGGTAGCCGCGCCATCGACGGGCCTGCCGCACCGCCAGCACCGTGGCGCACCCGATGAAGAGGCTGAGGGCGATGGCGACGAGATGCGGCCAGGCCGAGCGACTCGGCGGCTCGGAAGTGGGCATCCAGCCATGAAATGGTTACATCGCGTGAGCTGAAAGCCACGGCACCACCACGGTGGCGGCCAGCATGGTCAGCACCTCGGATGTGCGGACGGCGTTGAGGGTGGGCAGGCCGTAGAAGGCGTCCTGAGGTGCGTTGCCGCCGAACCCCGAAACCGCCACCATGCGGTGGGGATCGAACGCCGCACGGGTCGGACGAAGGTACACGCGGCGTTCGCCCGGCGACTCCAGGCCGGAGGGGGCGATCACGCCCGCGACCCGGCCGAACAGGTCCGCTCGGCTTCGGCCCAGCGCGGTCAGGGTGGCCGGGGACAGCACCGCTTCGCCCGGCCACGGCCAACCGCCATTCCCGGAGGCTGCGGGGCGTCAGGCCGAAGCGGCCAGATGGAGATCACCAAGACCTGGCGGTCCGCGAGGGACACGAAACCGTCGTAGGAGTACAGCAGTGAGGCGGAGGCCCTGTCGTGGGCAATGACCGGCCGCAGGGTGTCTGCGCGAGCCTGGCGAAGGTCGTCGAAGTGCCACCAGAAGGCTGCAGCCAGCATGCCTGCGGTCACGACCGTCGATCCCAGCACCAGACCGGCCCAGCGGATCCGGTGCCAGGGGCCGCGCCCGCCGAAACGGCGCCCGAGCCAGGCCAGCCAGCCCAGACGCGGCCCGCTCATACCGGCGCCGATGCCGCCAACTCGACGGGGGTCAGGGCCGCGTCGGCCAGGCGCAGTGTCCGGGACGCCGCATCGGCAACCACCGGATCGTGCGTCACCAGGAGGAGGCTGCATCCGTACCGGTCCGGCAGCCCGAACATCACGTCGATCACCTGATCTCGGGTCTCGGGGTCGAGAGAACCGGTGGGCTCGTCGGCGATCACCAGCCGTGGCTCGTTCACCAGCGCACGAGCCACGGCTATCCGCTGCTGCTCACCGCCCGAGAATTCGGTGACCGCCCGCCACTGCGTCGATACCCCCAACGTGGCCAGCAGCTGTTCGGCATGCCGCCTGGCCTCGGTGACGGGGCGACCGGCCAGCAGACCGCTCACCATGACGTTCTCCAGCGGCGACAGCTCGGGAAGCAACTCTCCGCTCTGGAAGATCACCCCGATCTTCTCCCGGCGGATCCGGCCACGTCTCGCCCGCGGAGCTTCACCCGTTCGCCGTCAACGAAGATCTCGCCGGCGTCGGCCGGCTGCATTCCCAGCACGCACGAGAGCAGCGTGCTCTTGCCGCTCCCGCTCCTGCCCATGATTGCCACGGACTCGCCGCGAGCCACCAACAAGGCGACGTCCTTCAGCACGGTCCGGCCGCCGTACGACACCCGAAGGGCCTCGACACGCAGCACCGGTGTGGCATCCATGCCGCTCATGGCGGGGCCGCTACGGTGTGAATGCCCAGCCAGGACACGGTCGTGTCACGTCCAGTCGCTGCAGGAATCCCAACCCGGCTTGTTGGTGCAGGCTTTCACGGCGGTCACATAGACATTGTATTTCTTGACCGTGGTTCCGCATCCGCTGTAGTTCTCAAGCCGGTTGTCGGTGCTGTTCCAGTACCCGTAGGCCGAGTGCGAGTCGCACTTGCTGTCGTTGACACTGAAGTGGTCGTGAGTCTGGTTGTCCCAGACATGGGACCCGCCGTCAGGCGAGTAGGCCTCATGTATCGCCAGCGCCGGTGTAACGGCGGTTACTGACAGGACTGGTGTGACTACAGCGAGACATCTTACGGCTGTTGTCATGTCCCCCCGGGGGAGTCGTCGTTACCGAAGGCCTACCCACAGGTCGGACGCGCCAGCAAGGGGGCAGCTTTATTAGCTGTCCATCGGCGAGCCCTGCGCGGCTACCTCTCGCGCCACCGTTGGCCCCCGGTCCAGCAGCAGCCCGAACCCGGCCTCGTCCAGCACCGGCACGCCGAGGTGCAGCGCCTTTTCGTGCTTGGCTCCCGGCGACTCCCCCACCACCACGAACGCGGTCGACTTCGACACCGACCCGCTGGCCCTGCCACCCCGGGAGACGATCGCCTCCTTCGCCTCGTCGCGGGACCACCCGGCCAGCGAGCCGGTCACCACGATGCTCAGCCCCTCCAGCGTCCGCCCCGGCCCGTCGGTGGCGTCGTCGGCCAGGCGTACGCCGGCGCGACGCCACTTGTCGACCACCTCGCGGTGCCAGTCGACGGCGAACCACTCCCCCACCGCAGTGGCGATCGTCGGCCCCACGCCGTCAACCGCTGCGAGCTCCTCCTCCGACGCGGCCTCGATCGCGTCCAGGCTGCCGAACCGCCGCGCCAGCGCCCGGGCCGCGGTCGGACCGACGTGCCGGATCGACAGCGCCACCAGCACCCGCCACAGCGGCCGCTGCTCGGCCTCGGCCAGGTTGTCCAGCAGCCGAGTGCCGTTGGCGGACAGCGTGCCGTCCTTGCGCGTGAACAGCGGCACCCGCAGCAGCTCGGCCTCGTCCAGGCCGAACAGGTCCCCCTCATCGGCCACCACACCGGCGTCCAGCAGCGCGGCCGCCGCCTCGTACCCCATCACCTCGATGTCGAAGGCGCCCCGCCCGGCGACGTGGAACAGCCGCTCCCGCAGCTGCGCCGGGCAGGACCGGGTGTTGGGGCAGCGGATGTCGGCGTCGCCCTCCCGCTCCGGCGCCAGCGGGGTGCCGCAGGACGGGCAGTGCGTCGGCATCTCGAACTTCCGCTCGGTCCCGTCCCGCAGCTCGACCACCGGCCCCACGATCTCGGGGATAACGTCGCCGGCCTTGCGCAGCACCACGGTGTCCCCGATCAGCACGCCCTTGCGCTTCACCTCCGAGGCGTTGTGCAGCGTCGCCATCGACACCGTCGAGCCGGACACCCGGACCGGCTCCATCTGCCCGAACGGCGTCACCCGCCCGGTCCGCCCGACGTTGACGAGGACGTCCAGCAGCTTGGTGTTGACCTCCTCGGGGGGGTACTTGAACGCGATCGCCCACCGCGGCGCCCGCGAGGTCGACCCGAGCCGCCGCTGCAGGGAGACCTGGTCGACCTTGACGACGACGCCGTCGATCTCGTGCTCCACGGCGTGGCGGTGCTCCCGGTAGTGCTCGATGTACGCCTCCACCGCCACCAGGTCGGCCACCACCTTCACCTGTGGGCTCACCGGCAGCCCCCAGCGCGACAGCGCCTCGTACGCCACCGACTGCCGCTCGGGCGCGAAGCCGCGCCGGGTGCCGATGCCGTGGCAGATCATCCGAAGCGGCCGCGACGCGGTGACCGCCGGGTCCTTCTGCCGCAGCGAGCCGGCGGCGGCGTTGCGGGGGTTGGCGAACGGCGCCTTGCCGGCCGCCACCAGGCCGGCGTTCAGGTCTTCGAACGCTGCCACCGGGAAGAACACCTCGCCGCGGACCTCCAGCAGCTCCGGCACGTCGTCCGCGTCGCCGGCCAGCCGGCCGGGCACCCCGGCGATGGTGCGGACGTTGGCGGTGACGTCCTCTCCGGTGCGCCCGTCACCGCGGGTGGCTGCCCGGGCCAGCCGGCCCCGGTCGTAGCTGAGGCTGATCGCCAGCCCGTCGACCTTGAGCTCGCACAGGTAGTCGGCTCCCGCGCCGATCGCGCGCTCCACCCGGGCCGCCCACGCCTGCAGCTCCTCGCCGGTGAACGCGTTGTCGAGGCTCATCATCGGCTCGCCGTGCTCGACGGGCGTGAACAGCGTCGACACCGCCCCACCGACCTGCTGGGTCGGGGAGTCCGGGGTACGCAGCTCCGGGTGGCGCTCCTCGAGGCGCTCCAGCTCGCGCATCATCGCGTCGAAGTCGGCGTCGGAGATCGTCGGTGCGTCCAGGGTGTGGTAGCGGAACCGGGCGTCGTCGACCCGCTCGCTGAGCTGCCGGTGCTGCTCTCGCGCCTGCGGTGTCGCCGCGGCCCCGGCGACGTCGGTCGGCGGCTGCGTCTTCGCCATGACCCCATCCTGCCGGTCGGGACCGACGGCGGCGCTCAGTAGTCGCCAGCCGGTGGCGGACCTCCGGCGACCACCTCGATGTCACAGGTCGGGCCGCTGGCGCCGGCGAGGCGGCCGTCGGTGGTGAGGAGGACCGCGCGGAGCGCCTCGGCGAGCGCGACGTACATTGCATCCCAGCCGCGCACGGTGTTCCGGAGTTCCCACGCTCGCGGCAGCAGTGGTCGGTGTCCGAATCGCTCCCCTGGCCACGCCGCGAGGTCCTCCACCGCCTGGGAGCCCGCGGTGAGGTCCATCCGGCCCAGCAGGTGCTGGCTCCGTAGCACACCGAAAACCTCGGCGTCGACGACATGCGGCGCTGCGTGGTCGGGGTCGGCGGCGAGCCGGTCCCGGAGCTGTTCGGCCGCTGGTCCTCCGGTCAGCACCTCGACGAGGCAGGAGGCGTCAACGACGAGCATCGGGCCAGGTACCGCGGTGCTCGTCGAGCGCGGCGAGCACGTCGGCACGGCTGATCGGTGATGACCGACGCCTGGTTCGAGACAGCCAGTCACCCACACTGGGCCGGGTCGCCAGCCGGACCGCCTCGGAGCGCAAGAGCTCGGGAACGCTCACCCCTGCCTCCGCCGCACGCCTCGCCAGCCCCGCATAGACGTCGTCGTCGAGATCGCGGATCTGCACGGTCTTTGGCATGCGGTGGACAATAGCATGCGTGTTCGCATGCCGTTATGCGAACGAGCATGTGCGCTGCCCTCGGCGGATCTGAAAGGCCGACGTCAAGCTGGCCGAGGGGCCGCTCGGCGCGCGCGAAACCGGTACGCCGGCTCAGCCGGCCAGCGCCGCGGCGAGCTCGCGGACGAGGCGGAGCGCCTGCCTGGCCCAGGCCGGGGACGCGCCGGCGAGGCCGCAGGTCGGGGTGACCACGAGCCGGTCCGGCTCGGGGTCGAGGTCGAACCGGCCGAAGCACCGGCGCACCGCGGAGACCAGGTCGCCCACCGCGGAGGCGGCCGCAGGGTCGACGGCAGGCACCACACCTGGCCACAGGTCCACGCCCGCCTCGTATGCCTGCGGCCACGCCGACGACAGGCGGACCGCCGACAGGTCGAAGGACAGGGCGCGGAACCCGGCGGCGGCCAGCATGCCGATGGGAACCTCGGCCGCGCAGACGTGCACGATCGGGATCCCGCCCGCCGACTCGACGGCCGAGACGACGGCGGCCAGGGTCGCCTGCGCCTCCGGTGCTGCGACGCTGCGGTGGCGCGAGAAGCCGCTGGCGGTCGGAACGGCCCCGGCGAGCACCGCCGGCAGGGCGGGCTCGTCCACCTGCACCACGACGGTTGCGCCGGGGACCCGCCGGCGTACGTCGGCGACGTAGGCGCCGACACCAGCGGCCAGCGACTGTGCGACGTCGCGGCGGGCGCCGTGGTCGGCCAGCACGCGGTCGCCGCGCGGGCGTTCCATCGTCGCCGCCAGCGTCCACGGACCGGCCACCTGCACCTTGAGCCGGCCGGAGTAGCCCTGGGTGTGCTCCTCGAGCACGTCGAGGTCCTGCCGCAGCAGTGAGATCGCTCTGCTGTGGTCGATGCCCGGGGCGTCCTGCAGCCGCCAGCCGGCGGGTTGCAGGTCGGCGGCCAGGCCGTCGAGCAGCGCGGCGCCCCGGCCGGTGATTCCGGCGGTTGGACCGCGCGCGGGCAGCTCGGGCAGGTGCGGCAGGTCGGGCAGCTCGCCCACGACGATGCGCACCGCCTCGTCGATGTCGGTGCCGGGCATCGACCCGATCCCGGTTGCGGTCACGCGGCGGTGTGTGCGGCGGCGGTGATGGTGGCGCTGCCGAGGACCCGGGTGCCGGCGTACAAGACCGCCGCCTGCCCCGGCGCGACGCCGTGAGCCGGCACATCCAGGTCGACCACGATGCGCTGGCCGAGCGGGGTGGCCGTGGCGGCCACCGGGTCGGCGTGTGCCCGCAGCTGCACCTGACACGGCAGCGCCCCGCGAGGCGCCTCGCCGCACCAGCGAGGGTCGACCGCCTCCAGGTGGTCGACGGCGAGAGACTCCCTCGGCCCGACCGTGACCGTCCGGGTCGTCGGCTCGATGTCGACGACGAAGCGTGGCCGCCCGTCAGCGGCCGGGACGCCGAGCCGCAGCCCGCGGCGCTGCCCGATCGTGAACGCGTACGCCCCGTCGTGGTCGCCGAGCGCCTGCCCCTGCTCGTCGACGACCCGACCCGGGCGGGGACCAAGGCGCTGCCGCAGGAAGCCGGCGGTGTCCCTGTCGGCTATGAAGCAGATGTCGTGGCTGTCGGGCTTGGCCGCCACCGCGAGCCCGCGGCGAAGCGCCTCGGCGCGCACGTCGCCCTTGGTGCTGTCACCGAGCGGGAACAGCGCTCCGCGCAGCTGTCCCTGGGTCAGCACGCCGAGGACGTACGACTGGTCCTTGCCCACGTCGGCGGCCCGGTGCAGCTCGACGGCCCCGTCCAGCCCCGTCACCCGGCGCGCGTAGTGGCCGGTGGCCACCGCGTCGAATCCGAGCGCCAGCGCCCGGTCGAGCACGGCGGCGAACTTGATCCGCTCGTTGCACCGGATGCACGGGTTAGGGGTCTGACCCGCCGCGTACGCCGCCACGAAGTCCTCGACGACGTCGACGCCGAAACGCTCGCTGACGTCCCAGACGTAGAACGGGATGCCGATCACGTCCGCCGCCCGGCGGGCGTCGCCCGCGTCCTCCAGCGAGCAGCAGCCGCGGGCGCCGCTCCGGTACGACCGGGGGTTGCGGGACAGCGCAAGGTGAATCCCGGTCACGTCGTGCCCGGCGTCGACCGCTCGGGCCGCAGCGACTGCGGAGTCAACGCCGCCGGACATGGCGGCCAGCACGCGCACGGTCAGCCGGTCCCGGCGACCGCGAGCCCGGCCGCCCGAGCCCGTTCGTAGGCGGCCGGCAGCACCGCCAGCAGCGCGTCGATGTCGGCCCGCGAGGACGTGTGCCCCAGGCTGAGGCGCAGCGACCCGCGGGCATCGGCATCGTCCTGCCCCATGGCGAGCAGCACGTGGCTGGCCTGCGGCACCCCGGCGGTGCACGCGGAGCCGGTGGAGCACTCGATGCCGTGGGCGTCGAGCAGCATCAGCAGCGAGTCGCCCTCGCAGCCGGGAAAGCTCAGGTGCGCGATGCCCGGCAGCCGATGTTCGGGGCCCGGGTCCGGGTCGCCGTTGACGACCACGGTGGGCACGGCCGCGCGTACGCCGGCGATCAGGTCCGCCCGCAGCGCCTCCAACCGGGCTGCCTGTACCGGCTGCCGCGTCACGGCAAGGTCGACGGCGGTCGCGAAGGCGGCGATCGCGGCGGCGTTGAGGGTGCCCGAGCGGATGTCGCGCTCCTGACCGCCGCCGTGCAGAAGCGCGACGAGCTCGAGCTCTCGGCGCACCAGCAGCGCACCGACTCCGACCGGGCCGCCGATCTTGTGCGCGGTCACGGTCATCGCGTCGAGGCCCGAGCCGGTGAAGTCGACGGGCACGTGGCCCAGCGCCTGGACGGCATCGCTGTGCACCGGGATCCCGTTGGGACGGGCAGCTGCCACGATCTCCGCGAGCGGGGCGATCGTGCCCACCTCGTTGTTGGCCCACATGCACGTCACGAGCGCGACGCTTCGCGGGTCCGCGTCGATGCGCTGCGCCAGCTCGTCCGGCCGTACCCGTCCGGTCGCGTCGACACCGACGAGCTCGACCTGCGCCGCCTCGTTGCGGGCCAGCCAGTCCACGGGGTCGAGCACCGCGTGGTGCTCGGCAGCGGCCGCGAGCAGCCGCGTCCGCCGAGGGTCACCGGCCCGGCGGGCCCAGTAGAGGCCCTTGACCGCGAGGTTGTCGGCTTCGGTGCCGCCGGAGGTGAACACCACCTCGGCCGGCCGCGCGCCCAACCGCTGCGCGATCAGCTCCCGGGACTCCTCCACCGTCCGGCGCGCCGCCCGACCGGACCCGTGCAGCGACGACGGGTTGCCGAGCCGCTGCAGCTGCTCGGTCATCGTGGCCACTGCTTCGGGGACCATGGGCGTGGTGGCGGCATGGTCGAAGTACGCGACCGCATCGGGGTGGGGGCTCATCGAGCGTCCAGCCTAGTCCGGCCGTCTTGGTGTCGAGAGCGCGAGCCGGTGCGGTGCGTCCGCGCAGTCAGCCCGCTTCGAGACGGATCTCCCGACAACTCGACCGCCAGAGCCACCCAAAGGTCGGGAGGATCGCGCCGTTGTCGGTCCTCAGCCAGCCCTCAGCCCTTGCGCCGGGTGATCTCCTCGGTCGCCTGCGGCAGGATCTTGTGCAGATCGCCGACGACGCCGAAGTCGGCGAGCTCGAAGATCGGCGACTCCGAGTCCTTGTTGACGACCACTATCGCCTTCGACGTCTGCATGCCGGCCCGGTGCTGGATCGCGCCCGAGATGCCGCAGGCGATATAGAGCTGCGGCGACACGGTCTTGCCGGTCTGGCCGACCTGGAAGGCATGCGGGTACCACCCGGAGTCCACCGCCGCACGGGAGGCGCCCACGGCCGCGCCAAGCGAGTCGGCGAACTCCTCCACCGGCCCGAAGTCGCCGGCGGTGCCGCGGCCGCCGGACACCACGATCGACGCCTCGGTCAGCTCCGGACGGCCGGTCTTGGTGCGCGGCTCACGCTCGCTCACGCGGGTGCCACGGGCGGCATCCGACACCGCCACGTCCGGCCTCTCGACGACTGCCTCACCGGCCGCCCGCTCCGGGGTTGTGGAGTTGGGCTTCACGGTGACGATCGGCGTGCCCTGCGTCACCTTGGCCTCGACGGTGTAGCTGCCGGCGAAGACCGACTGGGTCGTAACCGTCCCATCCGGTCCCGCCTGCACGTCCACGGCGTCGGTGACGACCCCGGACTCGGTCCGGATCGCGAGGCGGCCGGCTATCTCCTTGCCCTCGGGGGTGGACGGGATGAGCACCGCTGCCGGGAACGTCGCCTGCATCAACTGCTCGAGCGCGTCCACCTTCGGCACGACCAGGTAGTCCGACAGCTCCGCGGAGTCGAGGACGTACACCTTCTCGGCCCCGTACGCCTGCAACGTCTCGAGGGCGGAGTCCACACCGGCGCCGCTGTGGACCGCCGACGGTTCCCCGAGGCGGCGAGCGATCGTGAGCAGCTCAGTGGTGGTCTTGCGGACGGTGCCGTCGACGTGGTCGACGAGCACGAGGACCTCGCTCATGGTCGGGCTCCCTGTCTCAGACGAACTTCTGGGCGGCGAGGAACTCGACCAGCTTGGTCCCGCCGTCGCCCTCGTCGGTGATCACCGTGCCGCTGCTGCGAGGTGGGCGGGCGTCGTACGAGATGACCTCGGTCCAGGAGGCAGCCAGGCCCACCCGGGAGGCGTCGATCCCGAGGTCGGCCAGCGACCAGGTCTCCACCGGCTTCTTCTTCGCGGCCATGATGCCCTTGAACGACGGGTACCTCGGCTCGTTGGTCTGGTCGGTGACGCTCACTATGGCCGGCATTGACGCGACGACGGTCTCCACCGCCGTGTCGCTGTCGCGGCGCACGGTCACGGTGTCGCCGTCCACGCTCACCTGGGCGGCGTACGTGAGCTGCGGGCGCCCGAGGCGCTCGGCCAGCATCGCCGGGACGAGTCCCATGACCCCGTCCGTGGACGACATGCCGCAAATCACCAGATCGGCGTCGAGCCGGCGGATCGCCTCGGCGAGGACCAGTGACGTGGCCACGGCGTCCGAGCCGTGGATCAAGTCGTCCATGACGTGGACGCCCTTGTCGGCGCCCATCTGCAGCGACTTGCGGATCGCGTCGCCGGCCGGCTCCGGCCCGACCGTCAGCACGGTGACCTCTCCCCCGGCTACCTCGGTGAGCTGCAGCGCCTCCTCGACCGCGTACTCGTCGAGCTCGGACAGCAGCCCGTCGACCCCGTCCCGGTCGACGGTGGAGTCGGAGGGGTCGAACGTCCGGTCCGCGGTGGCATCCGGTACGTGCTTGGCGCACACGACGATGTTCATGCCGGCAAGCCTGCCACCGCGGGCCCGGAGGCGCCCCGGCCGGGTCGGCAGGGGGGAAGGATGATCGACCACGGCAACGATGGCAGGAGGCCCGCGTGACGCCGCTCGATGAGTCCGCGCAACCACCGTCCACCAGGACCCGGGTGCGCAGAGAACCGCACCGCGGGACCTATGGCCGCGCCGATATCGACTCCGTGCTCGACGTCGCGTTGAGCTGCCATCTGGCGTTCGTCCACGAGGGCCAGCCGTACGCGGTGCCGACGCTGCACGCCCGAGTCCGCGACCTCGTCTACGTGCACGGATCCGCCGCCAGCCGGGCACTGCGGACGCTGCGCGCCGGAGCGCCGGCCTGCGTGACCGTCACCGTGCTCGACGGGCTGGTGCTGGCGCGCAGCGTCTTCGAGCACTCCGTCAACTACCGCAGCGTGATGCTGCTGGGCAGGCTGCGAGAGGTCGAGGACTCCTCCGACAAGCTGGCGGCGCTCGAGGCGTTCACCGAGAAGCTGCTGCCGGGTCGCTGGGCCGAGGCTCGCCACCCCACGCCGGAGGAGCTGAGGGCCACGTCGATCCTCGCCCTGCCGATCGAGGAGGCCTCGGCCAAGATTCGGACCGGTCCCCCCGAGGACGGAAATTCATCAGACGGCGACCTGCCGATCTGGTCCGGTCAGCTGCCGCTGCACGCCAGCTGGGGGGACCCGATCCCCGACCCGACGCTGCGACCAGGGATCGAGGTCCCCGCCAGCGTCGAGCGGCTGGTCACGACCCCCGGCGCACCACCCGGGGCCGCTCCGCCGCGGCGCGCGCCCGGATGACCCGGCCGGGGACGCCGGCCACCACGCTGTAGTCGGGGACGTCGCCGCGCACCACGGTGTGCGCCGCCAGCACGCAGCCCCGCCCCACCACCGACCCGCGCAGCACGCTGACCTTGGTGCCCAGCCAGCAGTCGGGGCCGATGCGTACCGGCGACTTCGCGATCCCCTGGTCCTTGATCGGCGTGTGCAGGTCTTCGGCGATGTGGTCGAAGTCGCAGACGTACACCCAGTCCGCGACCAGCGTGGACGCACCGATCTCGATGTCGAGGTAACAGTTGACGGCGTTGTCGGCGCCCAGCACCACCTTGTCGCCGAGGCGCAGCGTGCCCTCGTGGGCCCGCAGCCTGCACCCGTCCCCCAGGTGCACCCAGCGCCCGAGCACGATGCGCCCGTATCCGGGGCGGGCATAAAGCTCGACCCGGCGGCCTAGAAACACCAGGCCCTCGGTGACCACCTCGGGATGCCGCAGCCGCAGCATCGCGTACCGCCAGTAGCGCACCAGGTGGTAGCGGCTCCACGCCCGGTGGCGCAGCACCCAGCACAGGTTGGCGAAGGTCAGCAACCGGGCCTGGCGCGGGTCACGCGGGGACCGCTGCACCATGCCGGGAACCCTAGTGTCTGGTCCCGGTCAGCGAGACGTTGTAGTAGAGCCTCGCCGGGACCACCGGCCGCAGCCGCTCGTCGAGGCGCGACAGCGTGCGCCAGGAGCGGTACGCGAACATCCGCCAGCGCCATCCCAGCCGGTCTTCGGGCACCGCGGACTCGAACGTACGCACCGGCCAGCCCCACCAGGCTGCCGTCAGCTCGGCAGTGACCGTACGCACGTCGCAGGCGCCGGCCCGGCGGGCGGTGGCGGCGAGCTCGTCGGGGTCGAAGGTGTGCAGGTCGACTACCGACTCCAGCACCGCCGCCCGGGACGACTCGTCCAGCTCCGCGCGCGGCCGCGACCAGCCGCGCAGCCCGGGCAGCCGGGTGGCGTGGGTGGTGGCCCACCACGTCAGCTGCGAGAGCCGGCGTGCGGTCCGGTCGCCGAAGTCGGTGGGTTCGCCGCAGACCACCAGGCGACCGCCGGGTCGCAGCACCCGGAGCATCTCCGCGAGCGCCCGCTCGACGTCGGGGATGTGGTGCAGCACGGCGTGGCCGACGACGAGGTCGAAGCTGCCATCGGCGTACGGCAGCCGCTCGGCGTCCGCCACGTTGCCCTCGACGGCGAAGCCGAGACCGGCCGCGTTGCGCCGGACCGCCTCCACCATCCCGGCGGAGATGTCGGTGACGTGCGCCTTCCCGATCACCCCCGCCTGCTTGAGGTTCAGCGTGAAGAAGCCCGTTCCGCAGCCGACCTCCAGCACCCTGGCGTACGGCCAGCCGTCCCGTCCCGCAACCGCCACGAACCTCCCGCGGGCGTACTCGATGCAGCGCTCGTCGAACGAGATCGACCACTTGTCGTCGTACGTGCGCGACTCCCAGTCGTGGTAGAGCACCTGCGCCAGCTTGGTGTCGCCCCGGGCCCGGTCCACCTCCTGCGCGCTCGCCGCCACTCAGCGGCCCTCGAACGCGGCCTTGCCCGGCCCCTTGTCGAGGAACGACTGCATCCCGGTGCTGCGGTCCCGCGTCGCAAACAGGGCGCTGAACTGCAGCCGCTCGATCTCGAGGCCGGTGTCGAGGTCGACCTCCAGGCCGCGGTCGATGGCCTCCTTGGCGGCACGCAGGGCGTAGGCAGGCCCCCGCGCGAACTGCCCCGCCCAGGCGAGCGCGGTGCGGTAGACGTCGGCGGCGGGGACCACCGTGTCGACGAGCCCGATCCGGAGTGCCTCGTCGGCCTTGACGAAGCGCCCGGTGAAGACGATTTCCTTGGCCTTGGCGGGACCGACCAGCCTGCTGAGCCGTTGGGTGCCGCCGGCGCCGGGGATGATGCCGAGCAGGATCTCCGGCTGGCCGAGCTGCGCGTCGTCCGCGGCGATCCGGACATCGGCGCAAAGTGCCAGCTCGCAGCCACCGCCGAGCGCGTAGCCGGTGATCGCCGCGACGGTCGGCTTGGGGATCCGCGCCACCGCCGTGAGGGCCGACTGCAAGGAGGCGCTGCGGTCGGCCATGTCGGCGTACGACATCTGAGCCATCTCCTTGATGTCCGCCCCGGCCGCGAACACGCGCTCGCCGCCGTACACCACGACGGCGCGGACGTCGTCGCGTTCGGCCGCCTGCGCTGCCGCGGTCCGGATCTCCTCCTGCATCGCCACGTCGAGCGCGTTCATCTTGGGCCGGTCCAGGCGAACCGTCCCCACACCGTCTGCCACTTCCAGCCGTACCAACTCGCCCATGTGTTGCGCCTCCCATGCCGGTCGTCCGCGCGAGCCTAGCCGCGGCCCGGCATCTCGACCTGCGGCGCCGACTAACGGAGCGGTGGCCGGCGCGAGCGGCCGCTACACCGCCAACCAGCGCTCGCGCAGTGTGGCCGCGAGGACTGCCCGTTCCTCCGGCGGCGTGATCTCGACGGCCTCTTCAGGAGGGAACGCCGTCCGTTTCGTCCTAACGAGTGTGTGCCCCTCCATGCCTCCGAGAGCCGCTGGAGCGAGAAACACATAAGTAAGATCATCTTCTACGACAATCGCCGGGGCGCCGTGCCACGGCGGACGTCCGGTGAAGTTCTTACAGTACGAGCAGGGTTTCTGTGCCGGCATGACTAGGGGCAAGGGACTTGGAGCGTACCGGGACTAGGTTCATCAAAACGTGGCCTTCTCGTCATCCACAGATGTCGTATGGGTGTTCGATATTGGCTGCGGAGCGCCTAGCATGGTGGTGTGAGCGCATCTTCGACCACCCTGTCCCCGCATCCTCGAGTGGATGCGGTGGAGCGGTGCCGCGGAGTGTTGGTGCGGGCGGCTGAGGCTCCGTTGTGGTCGTTGTCGGACGCGGAGCTGGTGGGTTTGCATGATGAGACCCGGGACCTGTTGACCCGGGTGGAGGCGGCCAGGTTGGAGGTGCTGGCCGAACTGGCCGGGCGGGGGGTGGTGGCGGGGTCGGGGGCGGCGAACCCGGCGGCGTGGGTGCGTGGGCGGGACAAGCTGAGCGGCCCGGCCGCCAGCACCACCGTGAAGGTGGCCGCGTTCACCAGCGGCCCGGAGGGGGCGCCGCTGCGGCGGGCGTTGTGGGAGGCGGCCGTCAACACCGAGCAGGCCGGGGCGATCACCGCGGTGATGGCCTCCGCCCCGGCTTCGGCCACCCCCAGCGTCCGGTCCCGGGCGTTGCACCGGCTGATCGGCTACGCCGACGACTTCGACGCGGTCGGGTTGCGGGCGTTGGGGGTGGGCATCTGGGCGGCGGTGGACCCCGACGCCGCCGACGCCGACGAGCAGGCCCGGCTGCTGGCCCAAGAGCGCCGGGCCCGCCGCCGCCGCGGGCTGGTGGGCCTACCCGACGGGGACGGCGGGATCCGGATCCGGGGCAGCCTGCCCGCCGCCCAGTGGTCCACCGTCCGCACCGCACTGTCACCGCTGGCCGCGCCCCGGCCCACCGCCGCCGACGGCTCCGATCCCCGCACCGGGGCCCAACGCGAGGCCGACGCGCTGGTCGAGCTGGCCCGCCGGGCACTGGCCGCCGGGGACCTCCCCGACGACGGCGGCGACCCACCCCAGCTGGTGCTCACCACCACCGTGGACGCGCTCCGCGAAGGCCACGGCCCCGCCCGCTACGACGACGGCACCCGCATCAGCGTCACCGCCGCCCGACAAGCCGCCTGCGACGCCATCTTGGTCAGCGTGCTGCTCGACCGGGCCGGGGTGCCCCTGTCGGTCGGGCGCCGGCAACGGCTGTTCCGCCGCGCCAACCGCCGCGCCCTGATCCTGCGCGACCGCGGCTGCGCCTTCCTCGGCTGCGACCGGCCACCCGCCTGGTGCCAAGCCCACCACATCATCCCCTGGCAAGACGGAGGGAAGACCAGCCTGCACAACGGGGTCCTGCTGTGCGGGCACCACCACCGCCTCATCCACACCACCAGCTGGGAAGTCCGGCTCGCCGCCGACCGGCACCCCGAGTTCCTCCCCCCAGCCTGGATCGACTCCCACCGAAAACCTCTGCGAAACCACGCCCACGACGCGACGCGCAACTGAAGGGTCACTCGGGCGAGCCCACCGGGTGCGGCCAGGCGACCAGCCCCATCTCGGCGGGGGCGGAGAGGAGCTCGTGATGCGGCAGGACGCGCACGTTGTAGCCGAAGGGGCCGGTGCGGTCCAAGACCACTTCGGCGCCGAAGCGGTGGCGCCCGTCACCCAGATCCGCCAGCGGGCGCAACGGAGACTCGATGCTGTCGCCAATCGAGTCGTCGTCGCCGACCCGGCCGTGGACGACCGCGACCTCCACGTCCTGCGGCTGCAGCGCACCGAGCAGCACCGAAGCCTGGACGGTCAGCGTCGATCCCACCTCCGGTGCGTCGCCGACCCCGAAGGTCTCGACGTGCTCGATCTCGACCGCGGGCCATCCCTCCCGGATGCGCCGCTTCCAGGCGGCGAGCGAGCGAGCGCCTTCGTGATCGGCGTCCAGCGCCCGGACGGTCCGTGCGGTCGGCAGGTACAGCTGATCCACGTACTCGCGCAGCATCCGGGTCGAAAGCACCTTCGGCCCCAGCGAGGTCATCGTGTGGCGGACCATCTCCAACCACCGCGACGGCAGCCCGTCACTGTCCCGGTCGTAGAACCGCGCGGCGACATCCTTCTCGACCAGGTCGTACAGCGCGTGGGCCTCGAGGACGTCGCGTCGGTCCGCATCGACCACACCGTCCGCCGACGGGATCGCCCACCCGTTGGTGCCGTCGTACCACTCGTCCCACCAGCCGTCCAGGATCGACAGGTTCAGCCCGCCGTTGAGCGCGGCCTTCATGCCGGAGGTGCCGCATGCCTCGTACGGGCGCAGCGGATTGTTCAGCCACACGTCGCACCCGGGATACAGCGGCTGCGCCATCGCGATGTCGTAGTCCGGCAGGAACACGATGCGGTGCCGCACCTCGCGGTCGTCGCTGAAGCGGACCAGCTCCTGGATCAGGCGCTTGCCGCCGTCGTCGGCGGGATGCGCCTTGCCGGCGATCACCAGCTGCACCGGCCGCTCCGGGTCGAGCAGCAGCGACTTCAACCGGGTGGGATCGGACAGCATCAAGGTGAGCCGCTTGTACGAGGGCACCCGCCGGGCGAAGCCGATCGTGAGCACGTCCGGGTCGAGGACCGAGTCGACCCATCCCAGCTCGGCCGGTGCGGCACCACGCTGCCGCCAGGAGTCGTACAAGCGGCGCCGGGCATCGAGCACGAGCCGTTCGCGCAGCGAGCGCTTGAGGTCCCACAGCTGCCGGGAGTCGAGGTCGCCGACGACCGAGAAGTCCGCGTTGGCGTCGTGCCCGGCCAGCCGCGAGACCTCCGGCGCCACCCAGGTCGGGGCGTGCACACCGTTGGTGATCGACGTGATCGGCACCTCCGGAGCGTCGAAGCCCGGCCACAGGCCGGCGAACATCGAGCGGCTGACCTGGCCATGCAGCGCGCTCACGCCGTTGGCGCGCTGCGCCAGACGCAGGCCCATCACCGCCATGTTGAACATCTTCGGGTCGCCGCCCGGGTAGTCCTCCGAGCCCAGCGCCAGGACCCGCTCGACCGGGACTCCGCGGCACGCGTTCTCGCCGCCGAAGTGGCCCTCGACCAGCGACCGCGGGAAGCGGTCGATGCCGGCGGGTACCGGCGTGTGCGTGGTGAACACCGTGCCGGCGCGTGTCACCTCCAGAGCGGTGTCGAAGTCCAGCCCGTGGTCCTCGGTGAGCTCGCGGATCCGCTCCAGCCCGAGGAAGCCGGCATGGCCCTCGTTGGTGTGGTAGACCTCCGGGCCGGTCGTCGCCCGAATGCGGGCGAAGGTCCGCAACGCCCGGACGCCGCCGATGCCGAGCAGCATCTCCTGCAGCAACCGGTGCTCGATGCCGCCGCCGTAGAGCCGATCCGTGACGTCGACGCCCAGCTCCGCGTTGGCCTTCTCCGCGGAGTCAAGCAGCAGCAGCGGGACCCGGCCGACCTGGGCGATCCAGATGCGCGCGGCCAGCTCTGCGCCGCCAGGCAGCCCGACGTGGACGTACGGCACGCTCCCGTCGTCCTCCCGCAGCAGCGTCAGCGGGAGCCCGTCCGGGTCCAGCACCGGGTACCGCTCTTGCTGCCAGCCCTCCGGCGACAGCGACTGGCGGAAGTACCCGGACCGGTAGAGCAACCCGACGCCGACCATGGGCACGCCCATGTCGCTGGCGGTCTTGAGGTGGTCTCCGGCCAGGATGCCGAGGCCACCGGAGTACTGCGGCAGCACTGCGGTGACTCCGAACTCGGGCGAGAAGTACGCGATGGCGCGCGGGCCGTCCTGACGTCGACCCTGCTGGTACCAGTGCGGGCCGGTGAGGTAGTCCTCGAGGTCGTCGCGCGCCACGCCCAACCTGGCCCGGAACGCCGAGTCCTGTCCGAGCTCGTCGAGTCGTGACCGTGACAGGCTTCCCAGCAGGCGCACCGGGTCGTGCCCCGAATCGCGCCATCGCGCCGGATCGATCGCCGCGAAGAGGTCCTGGGTCGGCTCGTGCCACGACCAGCGCAGGTTGGTGGCCAGGTCGCTCAGCGGCTGCAGCGACTCCGGCAGTACCGGACGGACGGTGAAACGCCGGATGGCTCGCACCGGCACGACGGTACCGCCGCTAGGTTGGCGCCGATGGCCGAACGCATCCCGATCATGTCCGTGGCGCCCGTCGTCGAGGCGGGAAGGTACCCCGCCAAGGCGGTCGTCGGCGAGCCCTTCGAGGTGTCGGCGACGGTGTTCCGGGAGGGCCACGACCGGCTCGGAGCGGAGGTGGTGCTGACCGACCCCCGGGGCAGGGACAGACCGCCTGTCCGGATGGACCCCACCGGCGACGTGGACCGCTACGCGGCGACGGTCGAGGCCGACGGGACCGGCCCCTGGACGTTCCGGGTCGAGTCGTGGAGCGACCCGTACGCCACCTGGCGGCACGACGCGCGGGTCAAGATCGACGCGGGCGTCGACGTCGAGCTGATGCTGAAGGAGGGCGTGCAGCTGCTGTCGCGGGCGGCGCGCCACCTCCCGCGCAAGGCGACCGGGGACCGGGCGGTCCTGCGGGGAGCGGCGGCCGCGCTCAGGAACGGCAAACGGCCGGTGTCGGCGCGGCTCTCGGCGGGGACGGCCGGCGAGGTGGCGGCCGTCTTCGCGCGCCACCCGCTGCGCGACCTGCTGAGCGAGTCGGCGAGATACCCACTCCTCGTCGAAAGGCAGCGGGCGCTGTACGGCTCGTGGTACGAGCTCTTCCCACGCTCCGAGGGGGCGTACGTCGAGTCGGACGGCACCGTGGTCAGCGGGACGTTCAAGACCGCGGCGCAGCGGCTCGAGGCGGTCGCGGCGATGGGGTTCGACGTCGTCTACCTGCCGCCGATCCACCCCATCGGCCGCGTCAACCGCAAAGGCCCCAACAACGCCCTGGACACCGGGCCGCACGACCCCGGGTCCCCGTGGGCGATCGGCGCGGCGGAGGGCGGCCACGACGCCGTCCACCCCGACCTGGGCACGATCGAGGACTTCGACGCCTTCGTCGCGACCGCGGCCGAGCTCGGCCTGGAGGTGGCGCTCGACCTGGCCCTGCAGTGCGCCCCCGACCACCCCTGGGTCCGCGAGCACCCCGAGTGGTTCTCCCGCCGTGCCGACGCAAGCATCGCGTACGCGGAGAACCCGCCGAAGAAGTACCAGGACATCTATCCCCTCGCCTTCGACACCGACCCCGACGGCATCTCGGCCGAGGTGCTGCGCGTCGTGCGGCACTGGGTCGCCCACGGCGTCCGCATCTTCCGGGTCGACAACCCGCACACCAAGCCGCTGAACTTCTGGGAGCGGCTGATCGCTGAGATCCGCGGCACCGACCCCGACGTCGTGCTGCTGTCCGAGGCGTTCACCCGGCCGGCGATGATGCGGGCGCTGGCGGCCGTCGGCTTCTCCCAGTCCTACACGTACTTCACCTGGCGCAACGGCCGATCCGAGCTCGAGGCGTACCTGTCCGAGCTGTCGCACGAGACCAGCCACCTGCTGCGCCCGAACCTGTTCGTCAACACCCCCGACATCCTCCACGCCTACCTGCAGTACGGCGGCCCGGGCGCCTTTGCGATCCGTGCCACGCTGGCCGCCACGGGCTCCCCCAGCTGGGGCGTGTACGCCGGCTTCGAGCTGTTCGAGCACGTGCCGGTGAGGCCGGGCAGCGAGGAGTATCTCGACTCCGAGAAGTACCAGCTGCGTGTCCGCGACTGGGACGAGGTCGCGGCCGAGGGCTGGTCGCTGGCCCCCTACCTCGGTGCCCTCAACCGGCTGCGCCGCGAGCACCGCGCCCTGCAGCTGCTGCGCAATCTGAGCATCCACGACGGGGGCAACCCGGCGGTGATCTGCTACTCCAAGCGGGCCGGGCACGACCGGGTGATCGTAGTGGTCAACCTCGACCCGCACAGCACCCAGGAGACCACCGTGCACCTGGACCTGCCGGCCCTCGGGATGGCCTGGCAGGACACCTTCGAGGTCCGCGACGAGCTGAGCGGCCAGCGCTGGCACTGGGGCGAGCACAACTTCGTCCGGCTGGACCCGGCGCACCAGGTTGCCCACCTGCTCACCGTGAACCCCCGGTGAACCACGACGTCGGCAGCGCCGAGGTGCGCAGCGAGGACCCGTACTGGTTCAAGCGGGCGGTGTTCTACGAGGTCTTGGTGCGCTCCTTCCGAGACTCCAGCGGCGACGGCGTCGGGGACCTGCGCGGGCTGGCCGAGAAGCTCGACTACCTCGCCTGGCTGGGGGTGGACTGCCTGTGGCTGCCGCCGTTCTACCCCTCGCCGCTGCGCGACGGCGGCTACGACGTGTCCTCCTACACCGACGTCGCCGCCGACATCGGGAACCTGGAGGACTTCAAGGTCCTCGTTGACTCCTCCCACGCCCACGGGATACGGGTGATCGTCGACTTCGTCATGAACCACACCTCCGACCAGCACCCGTTCTTCCAGGCCTCCCGCAATCATCCGGAGGGGCCGTACGGCGACTTCTACGTGTGGTCGGACACCAACGACCGCTGGCCCGAGGCGCGGGTCATCTTCGTCGACACCGAGCAGTCGAACTGGGCCTGGGACCCGGTCCGGGGACAGTACTACTGGCACCGCTTCTACTCCCACCAGCCCGACCTCAACTTTGCCAATCCACGCGTGCACGACGCGATCATCGAGGCGTTGTCATTCTGGCTCGAGATCGGCATCGACGGGTTCCGGCTCGACGCCGTGCCGTACCTGTACGAGCGGGACGGCACCAACGGCGAGAACCTCCCGGAGACGCACGAGTTCTTGCGCAAGGTGCGCGGCTACGTCGACGAGCACTACCCGGGGCGGGTCCTGCTCGCGGAGGCAAACCAGTGGCCGACAGATGTCGTCGACTACTTCGGCGACCCCGAGGCCGGCGGCGACGAGTGCCACATGTGCTTCCACTTCCCGGTGATGCCTCGCATCTTCATGGCGGTGCGCCGCCAGTCGAGGTACCCGATCTCGGAGATCATGGCTCAGACGCCGCCGATTCCGGACTCGTGCCAGTGGGGCATCTTCTTGCGCAACCACGACGAGCTCACGCTCGAGATGGTGACCGACGACGACCGCGACTACATGTGGGCTGAGTACGCCACCGACCCGCGGATGAAGGCCAACATCGGCATCCGGCGCCGGCTGGCGCCGCTGCTGGACAACGACGTCAACCAGATGGAGCTGTTCACGGCGCTGCTGCTGAGCCTGCCCGGCTCCCCGGTCCTCTACTACGGTGACGAGATCGGCATGGGCGACAACATCTGGCTCGGCGACCGCGACGGGGTGCGTACCCCGATGCACTGGACGCCGGACCGCAACGCGGGGTTCTCCAGTGCCACGCCCGGCCGGCTGGCGCTGCCGGTGATCATGGACCCCGTCTTCGGATACCAGGCGGTCAACGTCGAGGCGCAGCTGGCGAACACCTCCTCGCTGCTGCACTGGACCCGGCGGATGATCCACATCCGGGGCCAGCACCCGGCCTTCGGGCTCGGCGGCTTCCGCGACCTCGGCGGCAGCAACCCGGCGGTGCTGGCGTACCTTCGCGAGTTCGGCGACGACGTCATGATGTGCGTCCACAACCTCTCCCGCTTCCCTCAGCCGGTGGAGCTCGACCTGCGCGCGTTCGCCGGCGTGCAGCCGATCGAGACCCTCGGCGGTGTCGAGTTCCCCGCCGTCGGCGAGCTCCCGTACCTGCTGACGCTCGGCGGCTACGGCTTCTACTGGTTCCGGCTCCGGCGGCCGCAGGACGACCCTGACGGGGGGGAGCGGCCCTCGTGAGCGAGCCGTTCCGGGCCGCGATCGCCGACTACCTCGGTCGGCAGCGGTGGTTCGCAGGAGGTGCCGCGCGGATACGCGAAGTCCACCCGTTGCCCTGGCTGAGCCCGCCGGAGCACGAGCCGCGGGTCCGGGTCGAGCTGGTGACGGTGGCGGCGGAGCCGGCCGACTCCGTCTATTGCGTGCCGATGTCCTACTACTCCGCGGAGCACCCGCCGTACGAGCACGCCCTCGTCGGCACCTGCGTCGACGCGGAGGGGAACACCTGGACGGCCTACGACGCACTGCACGACCGGGCCGCGGTCCGTTGGCTGGTCGATGGCTTCGCGACCGAGGCGGCGGCCGGCGGGTTGCGCTACCACGTGACGGGCGAGCTGCGGCTGCCCGACGACGTCTCGTCGCTGGTCCTCACCGGTGAGCAGAGCAACACCTCGCTGGTCATCGGCGAGGACATGCTGTTGAAGGTCTTCCGCAAGGTGCAGCCGGGACGCAACCCCGACATCGAGGTGCACGCCGCCTTGCAGCACGCCGGGTCTCACGAAGTCGCACCGCTGCGCGGGTGGGTCGCGACCGACTCCGGCCCACCCGGCGGCTACGACATCGCCATGCTGCAGGACTTCCTGCGGACGGCCACCGACGGCTGGACCTACGCGCGGGCCAGCGTCCGCGACCTGCTGGCCGAGGGCGACCTCTACGCCGACGAGGTGGGCGGGGACTTCGCCGGTGAGGCCGAGCGCCTCGGTGTCACGGTGGCCCGGCTGCACACCGACCTGGCCCGAGTGCTGCCAACCGTCAGGTGGGGGCCAGAGCAGCTGGCGGCGCTGAGCCTGCGCCTGCGCCGGCGGCTGCGCGAGGCCATCGCCGAGCTGCCGGAGCTGGCCGAGCACGCCGGCACCCTCGAGCGGGCCTACGCCGACCTCGGCGAGATCGAGCACCCGGTGCCGGCCCAGCGCGTGCACGGCGATCTCCACCTGGGTCAAGCGCTGCGGGCGGTCGACGGGTGGCGGATCATCGACTTCGAGGGCGAGCCGGCCAAGCCGTTGGCCGAGCGAACCGCGCCCGACTCCCCCGTCCGGGACCTGGCCGGCATGTTCCGGTCCTTCGACTACGCCGCCCACTCGGTGGCGCTGTCCGATGCCGCGGACCGGCAGCGCCAGCACCGGGCCGCGGAGTGGGCCCAGCGCAACCGGGAGGCGTTCTTCGCCGGGTACGCCGCCGAGCACGGCAGTGCCGGGTTCGAGCAGCACGCGCTGTTGCGTGCGTACGAGATCGACAAGGCCGTCTACGAGGCGGTCTACGAGAAGCACCACCGGCCGTCCTGGCTGGAGATCCCGCTGGCCGCCGTGCAGCGGCTCGCGGTGGTGGCGGCGTGACCAGCGCGTCGTCGGTCGACGTCGGCGAGCTCGACCGGCTCGTGGACGGCACCCATCGTGATCCGCACCGGGTCCTCGGGCCGCATCCGCACGGCGGCGCCCTGACGATCCGGGTGCTGGCCCCGGGGGCGAAGGCGGTGCAGGTCGATTCCGAGGACGGCCTGACCTCGCTCGAGCATGAGCACCGCGGGGTGTGGGTCGGGCTGCTCGAGCGCCCGGACACGGTCGGCTACCGGCTGCGGGTGACCGACCCCGGAGGAGAGGCGACGACTGTCGACGACCCGTACCGGTTCCTGCCGACCCTGGGCGACGTGGACCTCCACCTGTTCGGTGAGGGCAGGCACGAGCGGCTGTGGACCGTCCTCGGCGCGCACCCGCGCAGCTACCGGGAGCCGGCCGGGTCGATGTCGGGCACGTCGTTCGCGGTGTGGGCGCCTAACGCTCTGGGGGTGCGGCTGATCGGCGACTTCAACGGCTGGGAAGGCGCCGCGCGTCCGATGCGCTCGCTCGGCGCGTCCGGCGTGTGGGAGCTGTTCGTTCCGGGTGTGGCCAGCGGGGCCCGGTACAAGTACGCGGTGCTCGGAGCCGACGGCCACTGGCGCGACAAGGCGGACCCGATGGCCTTCGCCGCGCAGCCGCCGCCGCAGACCGCCTCGGTCGTCTTCGCCAGCACGTACTCATGGGACGACGAGGAGTGGCTTGCGAGCCGCGCCGGCGTGGACGCCTGCGAGCGCCCGATGAGCATCTACGAGGTCCACCTCGGCTCCTGGCGGCGAGGGCGCTCATACCGCGACCTGGCCGCTGAGCTGGTCGGATACGTGACGTCGATGGGGTTCACCCACGTCGAGCTGATGCCGGTCATGGAGCACCCGTACGGCGGCTCCTGGGGATACCAGGTCACCAGCTACTACGCCCCCACCGCGCGCTTCGGTGACCCGGACGACTTCCGGGCCCTGGTTGACGCGCTGCACGGGGCCGGGATCGCGGTGATCGTCGACTGGGTGCCGGCGCACTTCCCGAGGGACGCCTGGGCGCTGGCGCGCTTCGACGGGACACCGTTGTACGAGCACGCCGACCCGCACCGAGGCGAGCACCCCGAGTGGGGAACGTACATCTTCGACTACGGGCGCAACGAGGTGCGCAACTTCCTGGTCGCCAACGCGCTGTACTGGCTGCAGGAGTTCCACGTCGACGCGTTGCGCGTGGACGCCGTCGCCTCGATGCTCTACCTGGACTACTCCCGCCGCGAGGGGCAGTGGACGCCCAACGTGCACGGCGGCCGGGAGAACCTCGACGCGGTCGCGTTCCTGCAGGAGGTCAACGCCACCTGCGCTCGGGCCGTGCCGGGATCGACGACCATCGCGGAGGAGTCGACGGCCTGGCCCGGCGTCACCCGCCCCACCCACCTGGGCGGGCTCGGTTTCGACTTGAAGTGGAACATGGGCTGGATGCACGACTCGCTCGCCTACCTCCGGCATGACCCGGTGCACCGCTCGTACCACCACTCGCAGCTGACGTTCGCGATGATGTACGCGTACTCCGAGCACTTCGTGCTGCCGCTGTCGCACGACGAGGTCGTCCACGGCAAGGCCGCGCTGGCGCGCAAGATGCCCGGTGACCGCTGGCAACGGCTGGCCACCCTGCGGGCCTACCTGGCGTACCTGTGGGCTCATCCGGGCAAGCAGCTGGTGTTCATGGGCATCGAGCTCGGCCAGGAGTCCGAGTGGGCCGAGCAAGCCGAGCTGGACTGGTCGCTGCTCGACGATCCCGCGTCCGCCGGCGTCCACCTGCTGGTGCGCGACCTCAACACCGCCTACCGGGACCGTCCGGCGCTGTGGCTCCGCGACTCCGACCCGAGCGGGTTCGCGTGGATCGACGCCAACGACGCCACCAACAACACGTTCAGCTTCGTGCGCAGCGACGGGGCGGGCGGGCTGGTGGCGTGCATCGCGAACTTCGCCGCCGTGCCGCACCAAGACTACCGCCTCGGGCTGCCGACGCCTGGTCCCTGGCGCGAGGTCGTCAACACCGACGCCCATGCGTACGGCGGCTCCGGCGTCGGCAACCTCGGGGTGGTCTCGGCGGTCGAGAAGCCCTGGCACGGCCTCCCGGCCTCGGCCACCTTGGTGATCCCGCCGCTGGCCACCCTCTGGCTCGCCCCGGCCTGACGCGGCGTGCCGCTATCCCATGTTCACCTGGGAAAGCGGCACTCCCAATGGCGCGCATCCCGTTCGAAGTGTTGCTCAGCCACGTGAAGTACGCGCCGGCCGGTACGGGTCGCCCGCCACCGGACCAAGCCGGCCAGTCGCCAGCCGGCGATCCGTACCCTGGCCGGATGTCCGCACCCGCCCGGCCGACGCTGCGAGACGGCGACGTCGAGCTGCTGGCCCGGCCGGAGCAGGGACGGGAGCTCGACTTCGTGGTGCTTCACGCCGGGGTCGTGGTGGGCCGCGTCGGGTTGCGTGGGGTCGGTGACCGCCAGGCAGAGCTGTCGTGGTCGACCCCCCGCGGTGACCACCTCGAGCTGGGCACCCGGGCGGTGCGGCTCCTGATCCGCCATGCCTTCGAAGACCTGGGGCTGATGCGGCTGGAGGCGTACGTCGCGCCGGATGACATGTCGTCCCTTCGGCTGGCTGCTCGCAGCGGCCTGCGGCGAGAGGGCCTCCTGAGGCGGCGGCAGGGCGTTGACGCCCAGCCTCGCGACCACGTCCTGCTGGCACGGCTGGTCGACGATCCCGACCCCCGCAGCCGCGAGGGCTTCGTCGCGATGCTCAACGCGTCGCTGCCGACCAAGCGCGTGATCGCCCAGGGGCTGCTGTACGACGACCAGGCCCGGGTGCTGCTTTGTGAGCTCACGTACAAGCCGGAGTGGGATCTGCCCGGCGGGGTCGTCGAGCCCGGTGAGTCCCCGGCGCGAGGAGTCGTGCGCGAGGTGCGAGAAGAGCTCGGCGTCGAGGTGGAGGTGCGCGGGCTCGTCACCGTCAACTGGCTCCCGCAGTGGCGCGGCTGGGACGACGCCTGCGTCTTCGTCTTCGACCTGGGGGTGCTCGACGCCACGCGGGCTGGTTCCCTTCGGCTCGAGCCCGCCGAGCTGGTCGCCGTTCACTGGTGTGAGCCAGCGGCCATCGAGGATCGGGCCGCGGATGCCACCGTGACCCTGTTGAGATATCTCACCGGCAAGCGGAACCCGGCCGCCTATCTCGAGATCGGCGCCGAGCCACCGCTTCCCTAGGTCCGCCCGAGCCCGGCGCACTCGTCCTGGCGGTGTGTTGGTGGCAGGAGCCGCCCCGCGAGCCGGCTCAGAACAAGGCGCTCGCCAGCCGGCGACGGGCGTCGGCGACCTGCGGGTCATCGGTGCCGACCACGGAGAACAGCTCCAGCAGCCGCTTCCGCACCTCATCCCGCTCCGGTCCGACCGAGCGAGCGACGAGCCTCAGCAAGCGGTCGAAAGCGGCTTCGGTGTGCCCCTCCAGCACGTCGACGTCCGCAGCGAGCAGCTGTGCCGCGATGTCGTCTGGTGCGCTGGTCGCAGCGGCCCGTACGGCTTCGGGATCGGCGCCCTGAGCGCGCGCGGCCAGCCTGACCGCTGCCAGTCGCTCGGCGGCCTCCTCGTCCGCCGGGCTGACTGCGACGAGGTGCTCGTACGCGGCGATCGCGCCGTCGAGGTCCCCCGCGGCCAGCGCCTGGTCGCCGACCGCGAAGCGGGGGTCGTCGACCGGCTCGTCCGGCTCGTCGGGACCGACGACCGCGCGTGGGGTGGCGCGGCCGGTGACGCCGTTGGCGGCAGCTACCTTGAGCAGCTCGTCGAGGTAACGGCGGGCATCCGCCTCGTCCACGGTGCCCTGGAAGAGCGGCACCGGCTGGCCCCGCACCAGCCCCAGCACGAACGGCACCCCCTGAGCCCCGATGGCTGCGGCGATCTGCTGGTTGGCGTCCACGTCGACCAGCGCCAGCAGGAACCGTCCGGCCATCTCGTCAGCGAGCGCGGACAGCAGCTCGTTCTGCCGGATGCTCGCCGGCGCCCGGGGGCTCCAGAGCGACAGCACGACGACGTGGTCGAGGGACGCCTCCAGGACTTCGGTCTGGAACGCCTGCTCGTCGACGTCGACGACGTAGGCACCCGGGCCGCCAGGGCCACCGCCGGCAGGGACGGGACGCAGACCGGACAGGTCCACGGCCCCCGGTCGCGAGAAGTCCGAAGAGGAGGTCATGGGCGCCATTGTGGCAACCCTCGTACGCCTTGGTGCCGCCGGTCAGAAGCGAGCGGGCTCGCGGTACTCGCCCCAGACCTCCCGCAGCGCGTCGCAGATCTCGCCGAGCGTCGCCTCCGCGCGGGCAGCGTCCAGCATCGGCTCGAGCATGTTGTCGGTGCCACGGGCGGCAGCAGTCATGCGGTCCAGCGCGACGTCGACCGCGCGCTGGTCGCGCTCGCTGCGGCGGCGCTCCAACGCCGCCACCTGCTCGACCTCGACCTGGTGGGAGACCCGGAGGATCTCGAGGTCGTCGGTCACCGAGCTCTTGTGGCAGTTGACCCCGACGATGCGCTTGTCGCCCTTTTCCAGCGCCACCTGATACTGGAAGGCCGCCTCGGCGATCTCGGAGGAGAACCAGCCGTCCTCGATGCCGCGGAGGATGCCAGAGGTCATCGGCCCGATCGCATGCTCGGCCTGGTCGCCGCCACCCATGGCCAGGATCTTGGTGAAGGTCTCCTCCGCCTCGGCCTCCAGCCTGTCGGTGAGCGCCTCGACGTACCACGAGCCGCCCAGCGGGTCGGCGACGTTGACCACCCCGGTCTCCTCCATCAGCACCTGCTGGGTGCGCATCGCGATCTCCGCGGCCCGCTCGGTCGGCAGCGCCAGCGTCTCGTCCAAGGCGTTGGTGTGCAGGGAGTTGGTCCCGCCGAGCACCGCGGCCAGGGCCTCGACGGCGGTGCGCACGACGTTGTTGTACGGCTGCTGCGCGGTGAGCGAGACACCTGCGGTCTGGGTGTGGAAGCGCAGCCACTGCGCCCGGGCGGTGGTTGCGCCGTAGACGTCGCGCATCCACCGCGCCCAGATCCGCCGGGCCGCCCGGAACTTCGCGATCTCCTCGAAGAAGTCGACGTGGGCATCGAAGAAGAACGACAGCCCCGGCGCGAACGTGTCGACGTCCAGCCCCCGGGACTGGCCGAGCTCGACGTAGCCGAAGCCGTCGGCGAGGGTGAAGGCGAGCTCCTGGGCTGCGGTCGAACCGGCCTCGCGAATGTGGTAGCCGCTGACCGACAGCGGTTTGTACGCCGGGATCCGCTCGGCGCAGTACTCCATCAGGTCACCGATCAGGCGCAGATGCGGCTCCGGGGGGAACAACCACTCCTTCTGCGCGATGTACTCCTTGAAGATGTCGGTCTGCAGGGTCCCATCGAGCCCGGCGATGTCGACCCCCTGCCGCTCGGCGGCGACGAGGTACATGCAGAAGATGGGAACCGCGGGTCCGGAGATCGTCATCGAGGTCGTCACCGAGCCCAGCGGGATGTCGGCGAAGAGCTGCTCCATGTCCGCCGCCGTGTCGACCGCGACGCCGCAGTGGCCGACCTCTCCCAGCGCCCTGGCGTCGTCGGAGTCGCGGCCCATCAACGTCGGCATGTCGAACGCCACCGACAGCCCGCCGCCCCCGGAGCGCAGGATCATCTGGTAACGCTGGTTGGTCTGCTCGGCGCTGCCGAAGCCCGCGAACTGCCGGATCGTCCACGTCCGGCCGCGATAACCGGTGGTGTACAACCCACGGGTGAACGGGAACTCACCAGGCCACCCGATCCGGTCGAAGCCGTCGGTGTCCTTGTCGTCCGGCCCGTACACCGGGTCCACCCCGACGCCGGACAGCGTGGTGAAGTCGGCGTCGCGGACCCGCGAGGCCGCGTACCGCTGCTGCCAGCGCTCGCGTCCGGTGCGCTCGTCCATGTCCTCCCCTTCCGTGGACCCTGGTCGAGATAGTAGGCGTCGAAGCCGACTCGCACCCGCTCCGGGCGGACCCGGGTTGCAGTCGTGCAACGATTTCGGCGAGCGCTCGGGTTCGCCTCGTCCGTGCTGTTGGCTGCCTGTCGAACCTGCCCGTGCCAGGTCGGAGGGACTGTGAGCACCGTCGCCACCGCAGCGCACCCGGCGGCACGCGCCCCCGGGCTCGGAGTTCGCTGCCGCGGAGTAGTCCACCTCTACCGCACCTTCGAGGGTCACGACGTGGTCGCCCTTCAGGGGGTGGATCTCGACATCGAGCCGGGTGAGCGGGTGGCGTTCCTGGGCCCGTCCGGATCGGGGAAGTCCACGCTGATGACCCTGCTCGGGGGGATCCAGCGTCCCTCGGCGGGCAAGATCTTCGTCGGTGAGGACGAGATCAGCCGGCTGAGCGAGGCCGCGGTGGCGCGGCTAAGGGCCCGGCGGGTGAGCACGATGCTCCAGGGCGCCACGCGCAACCTGCTGGGATACGCCACCGCCCGGCAGAACCTCACCTTCGCCAAGCTGGCCATGCGCCCGGCCGACCGGCGCCGTGCCCGAGACGACATGGAGCTGCTGGTACGCATGGGGCTGGAGAAGCAGGCCCGGCAGGTGGTGGCGACGATGTCCGGGGGCCAGCGGCAACGGTTGGCACTTGCCTGCGCCGTGGTGTCGAACCCGCAGCTGCTGCTTGCCGACGAACCCACCAGCCAGCTCGGCCACCGCGACCGCGACGAGGTGCTCGCGCTGATCCACCGGCTCGGTGACAGCTACGGCACCACGATCGTGATCGTCACCCACCAGCCCGAGGTGGCCGACACCTTCCCCCGCACGGTCCGGATGCTCGGCGGCCGGGTCGGCTCGGAGGGCCGCGAGGGTGCCGAGTACGTCGTGGTCGGCAAGGACGGGGTCTTGCACCTGCCCGCCGAGGTGGCCCGGGAATGGCCGCCCGGCACGCTCGTCCGGGTCCAGCCGGAGCGGCGTGACCAGGTGCTGCTGACTCGGCCGTCCGGGGACGCCTCCGGGGACGGGAGCCGGTGATGGGATCGCTCACGCTCGTCGATGTCGAGGTCCTGGTCGGCGACCGGCCGATCCTGTCCGAGGTCAGCCTCGAGCTGCGCGCCGGTGAGGTGAGCGCGGTGGGAGGCCCGTCCGGCTCGGGCAAGACCACGCTGCTGTCGGTGGCGGGCGGGCTGCTGGCGCCGACTCGTGGCACCGCGTCCTTCGCCGGGCGCGACATGTGGGGTGGCGACGGTGACCCACGCCCCGAGGTGGCGTTCGTCCTGCAGGTGTACGGCCTGGTGCCGATCCTGTCGGCACGGGAGAACGTGTCGGTGGCGCTGCGTGCCCGCGGGGTCCCGCCGGATGCCGCCGACGAGCGCGCGGACGCCGAGCTGACGCGCTTCCACGTGGGCGACCTCGGCGACCGCCAGGTCGAGGAGCTGTCGGGGGGCCAGATGCAGCGGGTGGCGTGCGCGCGGGCCTTCGCCGTGGACGCCGCAATCCTTCTCGCCGACGAGCCCACCAGCGAGCTCGACGAGTACAACCGCGACTACGTGGTCTCCCAGCTGCACGCCGAGGCCGAACGCGGCGCGGTGGTGGTCGTGGCCAGCCACGACCCGGCCGTCGTGGACGCCGCCGACGCTCACGTGCTGCTCGACGACGGGCGCCTTAGCGACCACGTCGAGCCGCCCTCCCCGGCTCGCGCACCCGTCGGTTGGTAGCAGGCGCCGACGGTGGTCACGCTGCGCGGTCTCCGAGCCCGAGCCAGCCAGTCCTTGGCGCTGTTCGCGATGGGCGTGCTGGCCGTCGCGGGGTGCGTCCTCGCGGTGTCGTACAGCGAGGCGACACACACCTCGACCGGGGCCGCCGGCGCGCTGCTGCTGCTCGGTGCGGTCGCCATCGCCTCGCAGGGCGCCGCATCGGTGCGTTCCCGGCGGGCCGAGATCGCGCTGGCACAGCTTCGGGGGCGCCGCGGCGTCGGGCTGCTCGCAGCGGCCGTCGGGGAGCCGGCGCTGATCCTGGTCGCGGCCGCCGCCCTGGGCACCGTCTCGGGGTGGCTGCTGGCCAAGGCCGCCGTCCACCGCTGGGTGGGCTCCGGGGTCGCCGCCGTCACAATGACGGCCAGCGACTGGGCAACCGCTGTCGCGATGCTGCTTGCCGGCGCCCTGGTCGTGGTCGCCGTGAGCTGGCGTACGGCCTTCGAACCGCTCGCCGGGAAGCTGGACGCCACGGACCGGCCCCGGCCAGCGACGCCGGCCGGGACCTTCTTGGCGGTGCTGGTACTCGTCGGTGCCGGCGTGGCTGTCTACCAGGCTCGGTCGCTGGGCGCTCAGCGCGCAGACTGGGTCAGCTATCTCAGTCCGGCTGTCGTCGGGCTGGCGGCCGGACAGCTGGCGGTCTGGTCGGTCGCGATCGGCGCCGGGCTTGCGCTGCGGCTGCCACGGGTGAACCGTGGCGTCGGGTGGTTCCTGACGTTGCGGCGGCTGACCCGGCGCGACAACACCGCGAGCGCGCTGCGCATCGTGGTCGCAGCGGTCGTGGTGGCCGGCCTGGCCGGCAGCGGCTGGTTCGGGTCGAGCGGCTGGCGCGACCAGACCGCCCGAGTGGACATCGGTGGGCCGTTGGCGTTCGACGTTCCCGCCGGCGGCCTCGCGGCGTACCTCGCTTCGCACGACGTCGACCCGCAGGGCCGGTGGCTGATGGCGATCGTCGCCTCGCCACAACCGTCCGGCCGCTCCAGTCGCGACGCCTTCGTCGACACCGGCCGCTGGAACCGCGTCGTCGGATCCTTCTACGCCGACACCCCGGTGGGCGGGGTCACCGGCCAGATCGGCGCCCTGTCTCCCGCCAGCGTGGTGCAGTACGCCACGGGAGACCGGGTCTCGGTGCGGCTCACCGCCGGTTCGGTGCGCCGGGCCTGGCCCCGCGCCTTGCTCCGGCGGGTGAGCGGCTTCACACCCTACGACTTCGCCGCACTGAGATTCACGATCGGGTACGTCGACGGCCGGGGCGACCAGCACCAGCTCCGGCTGCCCGAGGGGCAGACCGACTACCCCGACCCGGTGCGGGCGGGAGTCGTCGGGTACACGGCGCACGCCCCCGCCTGCGCCCGCCGGTGCGCGGTCACCAGCGTGTCCGTCCAGGGCAAGACCGAGCACCCGCTCCGGGTCACCGAGATGTCGTTCGGTGACCTGCGGCTGATCCCGGCCGGCCCGGGAGGTCCGAGCGCGGCGGCCGACACCCGGGCCGTGCGCAGCGAAGTCTCGGGCAACGGCCTCGCGCTGTCACTGACCGACCCGAACCACGCCCGCCAGCTGCTCGAATGGCGACCGGAAGCCGCGCCCGTGCTGACCACCCCCGGGCTCCGGCTGGCCCACTCGCACGGCCAGCCCGTGGCGCACGGGGTGGACGGGGCTCCCCACCCGGTGCGCGTCGCCGGCCAGGTTGCGGCGCTCCCCGTTCTCGGCCGCGCCGGGCTGCTGCTGGACCTGGGCGAGGCGCTGCGTGGCGCCGGTGCCCAGATCCCGCAGTCGCAGACCTCGATTCTCGCCCGGGCGGACACCCCGGCCTCCGTCGTCGATCGGCTGCGCGCCACCGGGATCGTCGAAGCCGAGCGCACCTACCCGCAGGCGCTTGCCGCCGTAGAGCGCAGTACGGCCGCGGAGGGGACCCGGCTGTTCGCGATCGTGGCGGTCTTCGGGCTGCTCATCGCCGCGGTGAGCACCGCCTCGGGCGTCCTCGAGCAACGCCGACTCCGACGCGACGAGGCAGCGTCGCTGCGGGTCGTCGGGGTGGGGACCGGAGTCGTCGCGACGGCGTACCGCAGGGAGGCCTTCGCGCTCGGAGCCGGGGTGGCGGTCGTCGGCGGGCTGATGCTGTGGCTCGCCTGCCGACTCCTGCTCGGCGTGCTCCCGCTGGTGCACCCCGGCGAGTTCGGCCTGCTCTTCGACGCCGCCCCGCCGCTGACCATCGTGGCCGGGCTCGCCGTGGCCGCGGGCGCCTTCGTGGCGCTGACGGTCTACCTCGGCCTTTCCGCAGTCGCCCGCACCTCACCGCCCAGCCTGCTGCGGGAGGACCGGTGAGGGGTTGGCTCGCGGACATCGCCGCGTTGCTGGCAACCGGCCTGCGGGGGATGCGGGCACGCCGGCTGCTCACTGTGGGTTCGGTGCTGGTGGCCGCCCTCGCGATCGCTGCGGCCGTCGTGGGGCCGATGTACCAGTCCGCGTCGGCGGCGTCGTTCGTCGTCACCAAGCTCCGGGCGGAGCCCGACTACATCACCGGCGTGACGCTCGACTACACCCGCCAGTCGCGACTCGGCAGCGCCGACGTCTACGCTCAGGCCAGGTCCGCGGTGGCGGGCACCGCGCCGCGCGGCTTCGAGCGACCCGCGCTCTCGTTGTGGAGCACCCGACTCGCCGTGCCGTCCATCTCGGACGTGCCGGGCGGCCGGACCCAGGCGCGGCTGGTCACGGCGCCCGGGTCGTGCCAGCAGCTGCTGGTCTCGGGCCGCTGCCCGCAGCGGCCCGGAGAGATCCTGCTGCTGCGCTCCGATGCCGACTACACCAACCTCGGCCCCGGTGACCAGGTCATGGCCGACACGCTGTCGCAGGCGCTGACCGTGGTCGGGACCTATCGGCTACCAACCGGTGGGAACGGGCTGTTCGACGCCGCGCGCTTCGCCAGCGTGCTGCCGCAGCCGACGGGGATGGGCTACACCGCCTACGCCCCCGCGCCGTTCGTCGCCGCCCGCTCGACGCTGGCCGGCCTCCCCGCCGGTAGCTGGCTTGTCCGGATGGACTACCGGCTGCCGGTGCCGGCGTCGACCTCGGTCGGCGATCTCCAGGCGGCGGCCGCCGAGGTGTCGCGGTTGCCCGGTGTGCTGCGCTCGGCGAAAACGACCGGATCCCTCAGCCCCGAGCTCGGAAACGCCCTGAAGGCAGTCGTACGCGAGGTGGACGCGCGGCGAGCCACGGCCCAGCAGACGGTGGCGCCGGCGGTGGCCTCGCTCGTCCTGGTGGCGCTGGTGCTGCTGGTCAGACTGCTGTCCGCGGCCACCGACCTGCGACGTCCGGAGCTCGCCCTTGCCTCCCTGCGCGGGGTCGACCGGCGCCTGCTCTGGACGCTCGCTTTGGTCGAGCCGGTGCTGATCATCGCTGTGGCCGTGCCGGTCGGTGCGGCGGGAGGCTACCTCGCCGGGCGCGAGCTCGCGGCCACGTGGCTGGTGCGGGGGCTCCCGGCCCGGCTCGGGCCCACCAGTTTGTGGTGGGCCGCCGTCGTGCTCGTTGCCAGCGTGGTCGTTGCGGTGATCGCCGTCCGGGCCGCCGTCCGGGAGCCCCTCAGCGTCCAGATCGCAGCGGTCCGCCGTCCCGCGGCATCGAGCCGATGGATGCTGGTGACCCGGGCGGCGTTGTTTGCCGCGACCGTGGCGGCGCTCGCCGTGACGTGGTCGGCGGGGGGCCAGTCCGACCCCAACGTCCTCGACCTGCTGCTGCCGATCCTGCTCGCCCTCAGCGCCGGACAGCTGCTGACGTACGCCGCTGCCTTGGCCGCCCGGTGGTGGGCGAGACGTTCGGCTTCCCACCGGGGGACCGCAGGGTACGTCGCGGCCCGCACCATCGCCCGGCGCCGGGAGGGCACCTGGGTCATCCTGCCGCTGACGGCGGCGCTCGCCATCTCGGTCTTCGGCGCCGGCATCTACTCCGCTGCGGGTGCGTGGCGGGCCAGCGACGCCGCCACCATGGTGGGGGCCGACGCCGCGTACCGCGCCAACACGTCGCTGTCCCAAGCGGTCGCCCTGACCCACCAGCTCGACCCCTTCGGGCGGTGGCTGATGGCCACCGGGGTGGATGACGACATCCTCGAGCCCAAGGTCATCCTCGACGCGCCGCGGCTGGCCAGGGTCGCCGCCTGGCCGAGCACGTGGACCCCGGGGGTCACGGCCGACCAGGTGGGTGCGGAGCTGTCCCCGGGGCGCCCGCCGCTGACCCTGACCGGGCACCGGCTGGCGCTGACCGTCACCAACTCCGTCGCCGGAGACGCACCACGGCTGCTGCTCGACGTCGACATCCTCACCCCGAAGCGGGAGGTGAGCCATGTCTACATCGGCTCCTACCCGAGGGGCACCGCCACCCGGAGCGCGACCATGCCCTGCGCCGGCGGCTGCTCGGTCACAGGTCTCGGCATCAGCGCACCCAGCACCTCCGGCGCGGTCATGCGTGGAACGCTGACGATCGGTACCGCCCGTGTCGACGGTTCACCGCTGCCCTACTTCGCCCGCATCGGGTGGCGTGGGATGACGAACCCGGCGTACGTGTACGGCGGTCCGGTGGTGCAGCGCGCCCAGGTCGTCGGGTCGTCGCTGCGGGTCGAGCTGGACTCCGCCGGGAACCAGGTCGTCGCCACGCTGAAGAGCACGGACCTGCCACCGGCCACACCGGTCCTCCTCGGGACCGCCGCCCGGGCAGTGTCCAGGGACACCAAAAGCGTGGTGCAACCGGTCGGGACCACCGAGTCGATGCCGTTCCTGGGACCGATCGGGTGGCTCACCGACTACACCGCCTACATCCGTTACAACACCCAGGTGGGCCCGGCGACGCGGGTCTACATCCTGGCCAGATCCGACACTCCGGCATCGGTCCTGGACCAGCTCGCGGCCCATGGCATCAACGAGCGGTCAACGTTGGCCCAGGCGCGCAGCACCCTTGACCAGGACCCGTACGCGCTCGCCCTCAACCTCTACCTCGTCGTCACCGGCATCGTGATCCTGCTGGCCCTGGCCAGCCTGGTGGTGAACACGGCGGTGCAGCTACCGGCCCGCCGCCGAGACGCGGCCTCGTTGCGGGTCGTGGGTGTGCGCCGCCGCTCCATCCTCGCTGCCGCGACCAGCGAGTTCACCGCCGTGCTCAGCACGGCTGCGGTCGCCGGCATCCTCGCCGGTGCGCTCGCGGAGTACGTCGTGGTCCGCACGATCACGTTGGGGTACGCCGACAGCCTGTTCACTCCCCGCGTGCTGCCCACGCTGGACGCGGGGTCGCTGGCGAAGCTGTCGGCCGAAGTGCTGGTGGCGCTGCTCGCGCTGGCCGTCGTGCTCGGCGGCTTGACGATCCGCGGGGCGCACGCGGCAACACTGCGGGAGTCCGCGACCTGAGCGGCGAGGCTCTAGCCCGGGGGGCGCACCTTGCGCGGTCCCCGCAGACCCAAGCGCTGGACGACCCGCTGGATCGTCAGGTCACGGGCGTTCGGATGGCCGACGTAGCGGATGTCACGGAGTCCCTGCTGCTGGGCGGCCGACTCGAAGACGAGGTGGCCATAGCCGAGCAGGCGACCCAGCGCCGGCTGCTCGACGGTGATGTCGAGGATGCGTGACATCGGCATCGTCGCGATGCTGCGGGAGACGACGCCGCGGATCCGGAACACCCGCATGTTGGTGACGACGAAGCGGTCCATGTGAGCGCTCAGCGCGGACCAGCCTGCGTGCACCAGCAGCGCAAACACGGTCAGGAGCAGCAGCCAGCCGACCGAGACCGGGCCGAACAAGAACGCCACGAACACTCCGGCTACGGCCACCACCTCCAGCAGCGGTCGCAGATAGACGACCCAGTGGTGGGCCACCTCGTCGATGACGACCTCGCCCTCCTCCACGAGCAGGTGGCGCGCGACCTGCTGGTAGGGCACCAGCGACCACAGCCAGCCGAGCATCGTGACCCGCTCAGGAGGTCAGCGCGGAGAAGAAGCGCAGCAGGGCATCGAAACCGTCGCGCAGCCAAATGCCCAGGCTGCGGACGACTCCGGCGAACGCGACCGGCTGGGTGAGCAGATAGAACAACAAGAAGGCGATGATGAGGTAGGCGACCGTCTTCTTGATGGTGTCGGGCACCCGTCCTCCTCACCAGCTCGTCGACGGCTCGGCACCCCGGACGTACGCCGCCTTCCCCTGTGTAACCCACCGGTGGTTCCTGGCATGGCAGGCGCGCCGGACACCGCGGAAGCCGATCAGGTGTGAACCGGGCGGCCCGGGGGTAGACACCGCCCGTAGTTGGTTGCAGGCTCTACCGGACGTTCCGGCTGCGAAGGGACAACGCATGAGCAAGTCAGCTAGCGGCGGGGTGGAGATGGGACGCATCACCACCGACATCCCGGCTCGGCTCGACCGCCTTCCGTGGGTGCGGTGGCACTGGCTGATCGTGATCGGCCTCGGCACCGTGTGGATCCTCGACGGGCTCGAGGTCACGATCGTCGGCTCGCTGTCCGAGGTGCTGAAGTCGCCGGCCAGCAAGGGCGGACTCGGCCTTGGCTCGTTCGGGGTCGGGTTCGCAGGTGCCGCCTACGTCGCCGGCGCCTGCGTGGGTGCGCTGCTGTTTGGGCAGCTGACCGACCGTTTCGGCCGCAAGAAGCTGTTCATGATCACGCTGGGCGTCTACCTCGTCGGAACCGTGCTGACCGCGTTCTCGATCAACCCGACCTGGTACTACATCTTCCGCGCGATCACCGGGGCCGGCATCGGTGGTGAGTACGCGGCGATCAACTCCGCCATCGACGAGCTCATCCCGGCGCGCTTTCGCGGACGGGTCGACCTGGCCATCAACGGCTCGTTCTGGGTGGGAGCCGCAGCCGGCGCGCTGATAACGATCCCGTTGCTCGACCCCAAGCTCTTCGACCCGGAGTTCGGCTGGCGGTTCTCGTTCGGTCTCGGCGCCATCCTCGGGCTCGGCATCCTGCTAGTGCGGCGCAACGTCCCGGAGAGCCCCCGCTGGCTGTTCATCCACGGCCGCGAGGACGAGGGTGACGAGGTGGTGCGCGGGATAGAGGAGACCGTCCAGGACGAGGCAGGAGACGGGCTGGCGGAGACCCACGACACGATCACGATCCGCCAGCGGCACACGATCGGGCTGCCCCTGATCGCCAAGACGGTCTTCACCTTGTATCCACGGCGGACCATCTTGTGCTTCTCGCTGTTCGTGGGGCAGGCGTTCTTGTACAACGCCTTCTTCTTCACCTACGGTGACACGCTCACCTCGTTCATGGGCGTGAAGACCGTCGGGTGGTACCTCGCCCTGTTCGCGGCGAGCAACTTCCTCGGGGCGCTGCTGCTCGGCCCGCTGTTCGACACGGTCGGCAGGATCCCGATGATATCCGGGACGTACATCCTCAGCGGGGCTCTGCTCGGGATCGCTGGGTTCGTGCTGGGCGACCTGTCCGCGACGACGCTGACGGCCTTCGGCATGGTCATCTTCTTCTTCGCCTCCGCCGGCGCCAGCTCCGCGTACCTGACCGCCAGCGAGGTCTTCCCGATGGAGACCCGCGCGCTGTGCATCGCGTTCTTCTATGCGATCGGCACGGCGGCCGGAGGTATCGCCGGGCCGCTGCTGTTCGGCAAGCTCATCGCCGACGCAACCGCCAAGGGCGGGGACATCACCGCGATCGCCTTCGGCTACTATCTCGGTGCCGTGCTGATGATCGGCGGTGGGATAGTGGCGGCGTTCTTGGGCGTCAAGGCCGAACGCCAGTCGCTGGAGAGCATCGCCACGCCGCTGACCGCCGAGGACGCGCTCGACGACTCCGGCCCGGCCGACTCACGTCAACCCACCCCCGCCTGAGCGGGGAGAGAAGAGGGCTCGATGCCGATGCCACCGCCGAACCCGAGCGAGCAGCGATCAAAGGGCCCGGGCAACCCGCGCCGGCGCCGAGAGGTGGAGCAGATGGCCCGCGCGCTGCGCGACCAGGGACCGGCAGATGCCGAGACGCTCAAACGCCTCGTCGGCGGGGCGTACTGGGAGCAGGACCGCTTCGACAAGGCACTCGAGTTCGCCACCTCGAAGTCACTGGTCGCGCGGGAGCCCGACGGGCGCTACCGCACTCCCTGATCGGCGCCGGTGCCCTCGATGACGGCGATGAGCTGGTCGGCGGCGGCGTAGGGGTCACACACCCCCTCGATGACGCTGCCAGCCAGCTCGTCGAGAAGGGCGTGGCCGTGGAGGTCGGCGACGCGTTCTCGCAGGGTGGTCACCGCGATCGTCTCGATCTCGCTGCGGATGCGCCCGGTCCGGCGCGCGGTCAGCTCCCCGGTCGACCCTGACCAGGCCAGATGGGCGCTGATCTTGGCGGCGAGGTCGTCGATGCCTTCGTCCTTGACGGCGACCGTCTTGATGATGGGCGGCCGCCAGCTTCCGCTGGGGCGGTCGGCCAACGCCAGCATGGAGCGCAGCTCTCGGCGCAACTGGTCGGAACCGTCGCGGTCGGCCTTGTTGATCGCGTAGATGTCGCCGACCTCGAGGAGGCCGGCCTTGGCGGCCTGTATCCCGTCACCCATGCCCGGGGAGAGCAGCACCACCGTGGTGTCGGCGAGCCCGGCGACCTCGACCTCGGACTGCCCGACCCCGACCGTCTCGACGAGGACGACGTCGCAGCCGGCGGCGTCGAGGACCCGCACGGCCTGCGGCGTGGCCCAGGCGAGTCCACCGAGATGCCCTCGACTGGCCATGGACCGGATGAAGACGTCGGGGTCGGTGGCGTGGTCCTGCATCCGCACCCGGTCCCCGAGCAGGGCGCCGCCGGAGAAAGGCGACGACGGGTCGACGGCCAGCACCCCGACGCGCTTGCCGGTTGCTCGCAGCGCGGTGACCAACGCCGAGGTCGTGGTCGACTTGCCGACGCCAGGAGAGCCGGTGATCCCGACCACTTGGGCGTTGCCGGCATGTCCCATCAGGAGCTCGCTGACCTCCCGCAACTGCGGTGAGGCATCCTCCACCAAGGAGACCAGCCGGGCGACGGCGCGTGCCTCTCCGACAAGCGCCCGCTCGACCAGTTCGGGAACGGCGCCGTCGCGGCGAGTGTGCTGCGGTGCCCGCGTCACCGCCTCGGTACGCGCAAGATCAGCGCGTCGCCTTGGCCACCGCCCCCGCACAGCGCGGCGGCGCCGACGCCGCCGCCGCGGCGCTGCAGCTCCAGCACAAGGTGCAGCACAACCCGCGCCCCGCTCATGCCGATCGGGTGGCCGAGCGAGACCGCGCCGCCGTTGACGTTGACGCGGTCGGGGTCCAGCCCCAGCTCCCTAGTGCTGGCGATGCCGACCGCGGCGAACGCCTCATTGATCTCGACGAGGTCGAGGTCGGTGGGCGCGATGCCCTCCTTGGCGCACGCCGCGGCAATCGCCCGGGCGGGCTGCAGCTGCAGCGAGGAGTCCGGTCCGGCCACCATGCCGGAGGGGCCGATCTCGGCGAGCCACGGAAGGCCGAGGTCGGTTGCCTTGGCCTTGCTCGTGACGACGACCGCGCAACCACCGTCGGAGATCTGGGAGGCCGAACCGGCGGTGATGGTGCCTTCGGTGTCGAACGCCGGACGCAACCGCGCCAGCGTCTCGGTCGAAGTGTCCCCGCGGACGCCCTCGTCCTCTCGGACCCAGGTGGACTCCCCGCGCCGGCTCGGAACCTCCACCGGGATGACCTCGTCGTCAAAGACGCCGTTCTTCCAGCCCTCGGCGGCGCGCTGGTGGGACCGCGCACTGAACGCGTCCTGCTCCTCCCGGCTGAGCCGGAACGACTCGGCGTTGCAGGTCTCGGTGAGCGCACCCATCGCCTGGGTGGTGAACGCATCCCACAAACCGTCGTGCGCCATCGAGTCGACCAGGGGTACGTCGCCGAACTTGAAGCCCTCCCGCGACTTGGGCAACAGGTGCGGTGCGTTGGTCATCGACTCCATCCCGCCGGCAACGATGATGTCGAAGTCACCGGACCGGATCAGCGAGTCGGCGAGGGTGATCGCGTGGATGCCCGACAGGCAGACCTTGTTGACGTTGAGCGCTGGGACCGTCATCGGGATCCCCGCCCTGGCCGCCGCCTGCCGCGCGGGGATCTGACCCGCCCCGGCCTGCAGGACCTGGCCCATGATGACGTACTGGACCTGCTCGGGGCCCACGCCCGCCCGCTCCAGCGCTGCGGCGATCGCTTGCCCCCCGAGGTCGGCACCGGAGAAGCTCTTGAGCCCGCCCAGCAGGCGGCCGATCGGCGTTCGGGCGCCGGCCACGATCACGGACTCGGTCATGGCATCCTCCTTGCTCCCGGCAGCCACCGAGCCAGCCTACCGAGTACCCGCCGGGCCACCACCCGGCTGACCCGTTCGGCACGGACCAGGAGACGATGACCCCATGTCGGTGCCCGACGACTCACAGCCCACCTTGGTGCTCACCGCGCTCGACCACGTCGGAATCGCCGTCCCCGACCTCGACGAGGCGCTGGCGTTCTATGCCAAGACCTTCGACCTGGTGCCGGTGCACGAGGAGGTCAACGAGGAGCAGGGGATCCGCGAGGCCATGCTGGCGGTGGGCAGCTCCGACACCCGTCTCCAGCTGATGGCGCCGCTCAGCGAGGACTCCCCGCTGGCCGCCTTCCTCTCGCGGCGCGGCCAGGGCATCCAGCAGCTCGCGTACCGCGTCGCCGACATCGACGCCGCCTCGGAGCTGCTGCGCTCGCGCGGGCTTCGGCTGCTCTATGACCAGCCGAAGCGCGGTACCCAGGGCAGCCGGATCAACTTCGTCCATCCAAAGGACGCCGGTGGCGTGCTCGTGGAACTGGTGGAACCGGCGCCAGGATAGCCTCGCGCCACCGCCGCAGAGAAGGGTCGTGCAGGTGGAGGAGATCCGCGCCGCCGTGCTCGCCGGGGACACCTCGGCCGCCGAGTTCGCCCAGCTTGCGATACCGGCCAGCTACTGCGGGGTGACCGTTCACAAGGACGAGGTGGCGATGTTCGACGGGCTGCGCCCGGGTGACAAGGACCCCCGCAAGAGCCTGCACGTCGACGAGGTCCCGGTTCCCGAGGTCGGACCCGGGGAGGCGCTGGTCGCGGTGATGGCGAGCGCGATCAACTACAACACGGTGTGGACGGCGATCTTCGAACCGGTGTCGACCTTCGGCTTTCTGGAGCGGTACGGCCAGACGTCGCCGCTGGCCCGGCGGCACGACCTGCCGTACCACGTCGTCGGCTCGGACCTCGCCGGTGTCGTGCTGCGCACCGGCGTCGGGGTCCACGCCTGGGCGCCGGGCGACGAGGTCGTCGCACACTGCCTCTCGGTGGAGCTCGAACGCCCGGAGGGGCACAACGACACGATGTTGGACCCCGAGCAGCGGATCTGGGGCTTCGAGACCAACTTCGGCGGGTTGGCCGAGCTTGCACTGGTCAAGGCCAACCAGCTGATGCCGAAACCGGCGCACCTGACGTGGGAGGAGGCCGCCTGCCCGGGACTGGTCAACTCCACCGCCTATCGCCAGCTGGTCTCGCGCAACGGTGCGGGCATGAAGCAGGGCGACGTGGTGCTGGTCTGGGGCGCCTCGGGGGGTCTGGGCTCGTACGCCACCCAGCTGGCGCTGAACGGCGGGGCGACGCCGGTCTGCGTCGTCTCCTCGCAGCACAAGGCCGAGCTGTGCCGGGCAATGGGCGCCGAGCTCATCATCGACAGGGCGGCGGAGGCGTACCGCTTCTGGTCGGACGAAGACACCCAAGACCCCTCGGAGTGGCGTCGGCTGGGCAACAAGATCCGCGAGCTCACCGGCGGCGACGACCCCGACATCGTGCTCGAACACCCAGGACGCGAGACCTTCGGAGCCAGCGTCTTCGTGACCCGGCGCGGCGGCACCATCGTCACCTGCGCGTCCACGTCGGGGTACTGGCACAGCTACGACAACCGCTACCTGTGGATGCAGCTGAAGCGGATCGTCGGCTCCCACTTCGCCAACTACCGGGAGGCGTGGGAGGCGAACCGGCTGATCGCCCGAGGCCGGATCCACCCGACGCTGTCCAAGACCTACCCGCTCGAGCTGGCCGGGGAGGCGGCGCGCGAGGTCCACCACAACCGGCATCAGGGCAAGGTGGGGGTACTCTGTCTCGCGCCGGAGGAGGGCCTCGGTGTCCGGGACCGGGACTTTCGCGAGGAGCACGAGGCAGCGATTCTGCGCTTCCGCGGCACCTGAGCCGGCACCGGCTCGCCGACCCTACGAACCTGCGGAGGAAACCGGACGATGACCGACCAGCAGGGCCTGTCGATCTTTGAGCCCGGCCAGGCCGACGACGTCAACGAAGCACCCTCGTTCCCGCTGGTACGACGCGGCGGCTACGACCGCGACGCGGTGGACGCCTTCGCCCGGGAATCCGAGGCGGCGCTGACGGCCGCGCGCGAGGAGGCGGCTGCTGCTGCCACCCGGGCCGCAGAGCTGCAGGAGCAGGCCGCGACGATGTCGGCCCGGGTGGCCGAGGTGGAGAACCCCAGCTACACCGGCCTCGGGGGCCGAGCGGCCGAGCTGCTGGCGATCGCCGAGCAGCAGGCCGACGAGGTGGCCGGGCGGGCCCGGACCCAGGCAGAGCAGCTGTCCCGGCAGGCTCAGCTGGACGCCGAGTCGACCCGCGCCAACGCGGCCAAGCTGGCAGCCGACCTCCGAGACGAGCAGACCCAGCAGCTCGAGGCGGAGCGTGCTCGGGTCGTCAGCGAGGCCGAACAGGAACGGGCGACCGCCGTCGCCGAGGCCAAGGACGTCGTCGCGGCCGCACAGCGTGAGGCCGACCAGGTTCGGCTGGCTGCCCAACAGGAGTCCAACGGGCTGCGGACCACCGCGACGCGGGAGGCCGAGCGGACCCGGGCCGCCGCGGAGCGGGAGCTGGCCGACGCCCGCCGCGCGCTCGCGGTGGAGCGCGAACGCCTGACCACCGAGGCGGCCGAACAGCACTCGGCCGCGACGAACGAGACCGCACGACTGGTGGCCGAGTCGGAGCAGCGGGCCCGCGAAGCCGATGAGCGGGCCGCGAAGGCCACCGCCGACGCGACCAAGCACCGCCGTGACGCGCAGGCCGAAGCGGGCCGGGTCTTGACCCGCTCGCGCCGGGAGGCCGAGCAGACTCTCACGTCGGCGCGCCAGCAGGCGCAGCAGATGGTGGCGCAGGCAGCGGCCGACGTCGAGCGGCAGACGCAGAACGCCCGCGCCGAGCTCGACCACGTCCAGCGTCGCCGGGACGCCATCGTCGCCCAGCTGGCACAGCTGCGCGACGTCGCCGCGACCTTCCCCGACGGCACCACCGACGGGCAGGACGAGCCGGAGCCCGCGTAGCCGGCCCGGGACCGGACCGTCGCAGCCGGCGAGTCCTCGCCGAGCTAGGAACGCATGGCGGGCGGATCGCCCGACGCTTGGGTTGCCCTGCGGGCGCCTCAGGCGTACGCGGACGTGTCCGCGGTCGCCATGGGGCCCGACCACGAGCGAGGTAGCGGCAGCGGAGTCTGCGGCGCGACCCGCGCGACGATCTCGTCCAGGACCCGCTCGGTGTGACCCACCCACAGATGCTTGGCCCCCTCGACGGCGACGACCGTGGCGCTCGGCACCGCGGCGAAGCGTTCGCGCGCCTGCTCGGGGCGCAGGTAGTCGTCGAGCTCGGGCACCAGTGCCACGATCGGCTTGTTCACCCTCGCCCACCGGGCCAGACAGTCGTCACCGCAGCCACGCAGCGGCGGTGAGATCAAGATCGCCCCCTCGATCGTCTCGTCGAGCCCGTGCAGCAACGCCAGGTCGGTGCCGAACGACCATCCCACCAGCCAGATCCGCGGCAGGTCGGCGAACTCGGCGTACTCCAATGCCGCGGCCACGTCGTAGCGTTCGGCGTCGGCGCCGTCGAAAGAACCCTCACTCGTCCCCTGCATGCTGGTAGTGCCGCGGGTGTTGAATCGGAGCACCGCGATCCGGGCGAGCGCCGGCAACCGGAAGGCGGCCTTGCGGAACAGATGGCTGTCCATCATGCCGCCCTGTGTCGGCAGCGGGTGCAGGCACACGATCGTCGCCACCGGAGCCTGCGCCACGGGTGTCGCGAGCTCGGCGACCAGGCGCAGGCCGTCCGCGGTGTGCAGGGTCAGCGGCTCCCGCCGGGCGGGCAGGACCGAGCTGCCGCGGATCGGCTGCACGTCAGCGCTGGGTGTGGTCGCGGAAACCCCGCCCGGTCTTGCGGCCCAGGTACCCGGCGGTGACCAGGTGCTCGAGCAGCGGGGCGGGCGCGAAGCCTGGTTCGCGGTACTCGGCGAACAGGGTGCGCTGGATCGCCAGCGCGACGTCGTTGCCCACGACGTCGAGCAGCTCGAACGGCCCCATCGGGAGCCGGCAGCCCTCCCGCATCGCGGTGTCGATGTCGTCGGCGTCCGCGTAGTGCGCCTCGAGCATCTTCACGGCGTCGTTCAGGTAGGGAAACAGCAACGCGTTCACGATCAGGCCGGCGCGATCACCGCACCGCACCGGTTGCTTGTCGACCGCCAGGCAGATCGCCCGCGCGCTCTCGACGACCTCCTCCGAGGTGGCGACGGTCGTGACGACCTCCACCAGCCTCATGACCGGAGCGGGGTTGAAGAAGTGCATGCCTACGACGTCGGCCGGCCTGCTGGTGACCGCCGCCAACTCTATGACCGGCAGCGAGGAGGTCGTCGTCGCCAAGACGGTTCCGGCTGGACAGATCTCGTCGAGGTTCTCAAACAGCGCCTTCTTGACCGAGAGCTCCTCGGCGATCGCCTCGACGACCAGATCGGCGGCGGCGAGGTCCTCGAGCCGGGTCGAGCCGCGGACCCGAGCGAGCGCGGCATCCCTGCCCGCCTGGTCCAGCTTGCCGCGCTGGACCGCCTTGTCGAGGGACCGGGTCAGCTTCTCGCCGACCTGCGCAACCTTGGCGTCGCCTCTTGCCACGTAGACGACGTCGAAGCCACCGCGGGCGAACACCTCGACGATTCCGGTGGCCATCGTCCCCGAACCAACGACCCCCACCGTCTCGACCTGTCGCTGCAGCCGCGGGGCCGCCTGCGCACCGGTCGCCTCGGCGTCGTCCACGACGAGCGGGGAGTCCGGTCCCTCGTAGGTGTAGAAGCCGCGACCGGTCTTGCGGCCCAGCAGCCCGGCGGTGACCATCTGCTTGAGGATCGGCACCGGGGCGTGGAGCCGGTCGCGACGCTGCCGGTACATCGTCTCGAGGATCTCGTACGCGGTGTCGAGGCCGATCAGGTCGAGCAGCGCCAGCGGCCCCATCGGGTAGCCGCAGCCGAGCCGCATGGCGGTGTCGATGTCCTCGCGGCTGGCGTAGCGCATCTCATACATCGCGGCCGCGTGGTTGAGGTAGCCGAACAGCAGCGCGTTGGCGATGAACCCGGCCCGGTCACCGACGACAACGGGGTTCTTGCCCAGCCGATGGGCCAGTGCCAGGGTGTCGGCGATCACGTCGGGTGCGGTGACGACGGTGCGGATGACCTCCACGAAGCTCTGCACCGGGGCGGGGTTGAAGAAGTGCATGCCGATGACCCGGTCGGGGTGGCCGGTCGCCGCCGAGATCTCGGTCACCGACAGCGACGACGTGTTGGTCGCGAGAATCGCCTCCGGTCGCAGCACGGCATCCAGATCGGCGAAGACCGCCCGCTTGAGGGCCAGCTGCTCCACGATCGCCTCGACGACGAGGTCGCAGTCCTTGACGTCGGCGAGCGTGGTGGTCAGCGAGATGTTGGCGAAGACGGCCTCCTGCTCTTCCTTCGAGAGCTTGCCGCGGGCGAGCGCGCGCGCCGTGGAGTGCTCGATGTGCTCTCGGCCGCGCTCCAGCTGCTCGGGCCCCCGCTCGACGCCGACGACCCGGAAACCGTTGCGGGCGAACACCTCCGCGATGCCCGCCCCCATCGTCCCGAGGCCGACCACACCGATGCTGGTGACGTCTCGTGGCATGGCGCGAAGTCTGCCACGCGCCGGTAGCCTGCGTGCTCGTGCGCCTTGTCGTCGCGCGCTGCCAGGTCGAGTACGACGGCCGGCTGAGCGCCCACCTTCCGATGGCGACCCGGCTGGTGCTGCTGAAGGCCGACGGTTCGGTGTCGATCCACAGCGACGACCGGGCGTACAAGCCGCTGAACTGGATGAGTCCGCCGTGCACGCTGCGGGAGTCGGTCGACGCCGACGGGGTCCTCACCTGGACCGTGCGCGCAGCCCGGAGCGACGACACCCTCGTGGTGTCGGTCGCGGAGGTCCTGCTGGACGTCAGCCACGACATCGGGAGCGCCCCCGGCCTGGTCAAGGTCGGCGTCGAGAAGCACCTGCAGGAACTTCTCGCCGCGCATCCGGCCAGCATCGGCAGCGGGCTCTCGCTGGTACGCCGGGAGTTCCCGACCGCCATCGGTCCGGTCGACCTGCTCTACAAGGACGCGGCCGGCGGGACCGTGGCGGTGGAGGTCAAGCGGAGGGGCGACATCGACGGGGTCGAGCAGCTGACCCGCTACCTCGACCTGCTCAACCGCGACCCGCTGCTGGCCCCGGTGCGTGGCGTGTTCGCCGCCCAGGAGATCCGGCCGCAGGCCCGAGTGCTCGCCACCGATCGGGGCATCGCATGCGTGAGCGTCGACTACGACGCATTGCGCGAGGTGGAGGACGACCGGCTGCGGCTGTTCTGAGGGCCGAGAACCAGCTCCGTGACCTCCTGGGCGCATCCCCACGACAACGTCACTCCCGCCCCGCCGTGGCCGTAGCAGTGGACGACGGGGCTGCCGCCGGGTCGCTCCTCCCGCTCCAGCCGCACGGTGGGGCGCCCGGGTCGCAGCCCGACCCGGTGGCCGACGACGGCAGCCGGGGCGAGCTGCGGCACCAGCGCCACCGCGCGCGCCAGGATGTCCCGGGCCACCGCGGGATCCGGGCGCCGGTCCCAGCTGCCCTCGTCGTCGGTGCCCCCGACCACGATGTCGTGTGACCGTGGCACGACGTAGGTCGGCTGGGGACCGGACGCGTCCAGCCAGACGTCGGCCAGCCCCACCTGTGCCAGGCGTACGACCTGCCCGCGCACCGGCACCAGCGCATCGTCACCGACCAGCCATCGGGCGGCCAGCCCGGCGCAGTTGACGACCGCGTCCGCCCCGGTGGGCAGGGCGCTCAGCGCCAGCCTGGTCAGGCTGCCTCCGGCCGCGGCCAACCGCTGGCGCAGATGACCCAGATACAGCGGCATCTCGACCACCGGGCCCTCGAACGCCCACCCATCGGCGTACCCGGCCGACAGGATGTCCAGCCGCCTCAGCTTCGGGACGGCGTCGAGCCACCACGGGTCCGGCTGGGCGCTGCGGTGCACCTCGAACCCCTGGCGAATGACGACCCCGGTGCCCGAACGGCCGGCCAGCGCCGCGAAGGTCTGGTAGGACCGGCCGGCCCAGGCGGTGACCCTGTCCTGGGGAAGCGCCCGATAGGGATACCACCACGCCGCGGCCACCGCCGAGGTCGTCTCGAGCGGCAGGTCCCGTGCCACGACGTGCACGTCGGCGCCGCGGTCTGCCAAGCACACCGCGGCGCTGAGGCCGACCACGCCGGCTCCGACGACCAGCACCCGCATGATGCGAACGCTACGGCTTGGCCGCCGGTTCCGGCAGCCCGTGTGCGCTGCGGATCACCTCCACGACCGCGACCATGATCCGGCTCAGCTCGAAGTCCTCCGGCGTGAAGACGGCGGCAACCCCCTGGTCCAGCAGCGCGGCGGCGTCGGCCCGAGACACGATGCCACCGAGCACGACCGGGACATCGTGCAGTCCAGCCTCGCGCAGCCCATCGAGGACCTGCGGCACCAGCTCCCGGTGCGAACCGGACAGCAGCGACAACCCGACGCAGTGAACGTCCTCGGCGACCGCCGCCGCGACGATCTGCTGCGGTGTGAGCCGGATCCCCTGGTAGATCACCTCGAACCCGGCGTCGCGCGCGCAGATCGCGACCTGCTCGGCCCCGTTGGAGTGTCCGTCCAAGCCCGGCTTGCCCACCAGCAGCCGGAGCCGGCCGCCGAGCTGGTCCTCGGTGAGCCTGACCCGTTCGCGAACCTTCGCCAGCACCGGGCCGCGCAAGGCCGCCGGAACGGCGGCGCCGATCCCGGTCGGTGCGCGGTACTCGCCGAGGACCTCGCGAAGGACCCCCGCCCACTCCCCCGTCGTCGCGCCGGCGCGCGCCGCCGCCAGCGTGGCGGGCATCAGGTTCGCGGCGCTAGCGGCGTCGGTGCCCAACCGCTCCAGCGCCGCCGACACCGCGGCCGGGTCCCGCTGGTCGCGCCATCGGCGTACGGACTCCACCGCCGCCGCCTCGGCCTGGGGATCGGCCAGCTGGACCGCGGCGTCGATGTCGGAGGTCAGCGGCGACGGCTCGGTGGAGGTGAACGCGTTGACTCCGACCACGACCTCGTCCCCCGCCTCGATACGGGCTCGGCGGGCGGTGTGTGACTCCACCAGCTGCTGCTTGAGGTATCCGGACTCGACGGCAGCGACCACCCCGCCCATGGCCTGCACGCGGTCGATCTCGACGCCGGCGGCCCGCACCAGCTCGGCCACCTTGGACTCGACGACCGGGGACCCGTCGAACAGGTCACCGCACTCGAGCAGGTCGGACTCGTACGCCAGGATCTGCTGCAGCCGCAGTGACCACTGCTGGTCCCAGGGCCGCGGCAGCCCGAGGGCCTCGTTCCACGCCGGCAGCTGCACCGCCCGCGCCCGAGCGCGACGTGACAGCGTGGCCCCCAGCATCTCGAGGACGATCCGGGCCACGTTGTTCTCCGGCTGCGCCGCGGTCAACCCGAGGGAGTTGACCTGCACGCCGTAGCGGAACCGCCGCATCCGATCGTCGGTCACCCCGTAGCGCTCGGTCGTGATTTCGTCCCACAAGACGCCGAACGCGCGCAGCTTGCACATCTCCTCGACGAACCGCACCCCGGCGTTCACGAAGAACGACATCCGTCCCACAACGGCGGGGAAGCGCTCCGGCGGGACCTGCCCGGAGTCTCGCACGGAGTCCAGCACGGCGATGGCCGTACACAGTGCGTACGCCAGCTCCTGGACGGGCGTGGCACCGGCCTCCTGGAGGTGGTAGCTGCAGATGTTGATGGGGTTCCACGACGGCAGGTGCACCACCGCGTACGCGATCAGATCGCGGGTCAGCCGCAGTGAGTGAGCTGGCGGGAAGATGTATGTGCCGCGGGACAGATACTCCTTGACGATGTCGTTCTGCGTCGTCCCGGCCAGTGCCGCGGGGTCGGCGCCCTGTTCCTCGGCCACCACCTGGTAGAGCGCGAGCAGCCACATCGCGGTGGCGTTGATGGTCATCGAGGTGTTCATGGTGGCCAGCGGGATGCCGTCGAAGAGGCGACGCATCTCGCCCAGGTGCGAGATCGGAACTCCGACCTTCCCGACCTCGCCGCTCGCCATCTCGGAGTCGGGGTCGTACCCGGTCTGGGTCGGCAGGTCGAAGGCCACCGACAGACCCGTCTGCCCCTTGTCGAGGTTGCGTCGGTACAACGCGTTCGACTCCGCCGCCGAGCTGTGCCCCGCGTAGGTGCGCATCACCCACGGACGGTCTCGTTCCCCCGGTGCTGCCGGCATGCCGTTCAGGGTAGGCGGGTCGGCCACCGTACGGGGCTGACGGTGACCGGCCTCACCGGCAGGCTCAGAGCATGCCCAACGGGGGCTCGAGCTCGAGGAACCGGTTCAGCCGGGTCACCGCGAGGGCGCGCCGGACCCGCGGCAGGCATCCGCGCAGGACGAGTCGGCGCCGCCTTCCCCGCAGCTGGCGGTTGGCGGCGACCAGGACCCCTAGCCCCGTCACGTCCACCCACTGCACGGTGGTGAGGTCGACCACGACGTCGCCACTCCAGGCCTCGATCGCGGCCCGCAGCTGTTCCCTCACCGCGGGCGCCGAGGAGCCGTCCAGCCGGTCGCTGTCGACCACCACTACTCTCGCGTCTGCGCTCGCCGGTGCGATCCGGTGAGGCGTGGTGTCGGCCACCGCCTGACCCCCTGTTCCGTCGACTCCCAGCCTCGCCGCTGGGGGTAACGTATCCGCGCGACACGCCGGGCGCGTCGCGGCAGAAACGTTACCGTCACGGGTCAGGGGAGGTCAGTCGTACGAGAAGAATCCCCTGCCGCTCTTGCGGCCGAGATCGCCGGCGTCGACCATGCGGGCGAGCTCCTCGGGGGGGAAGAACTTCGGATCCCCGGTCTCGGCGTAGATGTTCGCCGTCGCATGGCGCAAGATGTCGACCCCGGTCAGGTCGGCCGTCGCCAGCGGGCCCATCACGTGTCCGAAGCCGAGCCGGCAGGCGGTGTCGATGTCCTCGGCGCTGGCCACGCCGCTCTCGTGCAGCCGCACCGCCTCCACCACGAGTGCCCCCACCAGCCGGGTGGTCACAAACCCTGCGACGTCGCGGTTGACGACGATGCAGGTCTTGTCGAGACTCTCGGCGAAGTCACGGGCGCGCTGCAGGGTCGCGTCGCTCGTACGGTGCCCGCGGACCAGCTCGCACAGCTTCATCATGGGGACCGGCGAGAAGAAGTGGGTGCCCACGACGGACTCCGGACGGCGGGTGACCGCGGCGATCTTCGTGATCGGGATCGCCGAGGTGTTGGTGGCTAGCACCGCTTCCTCGCCGCAGATGTCGTCGAGCGCCGAGAAGACCTCCTGCTTTGCCGCGAGGCTCTCGAAGACTGCCTCCACGACGATGTCGGCCTCCCGGACCGCTTCCAGGTCGGTGGTGGCGGTGATCCGCTGCCGGGTCGCGACAGACTGTTGCTCGGAAAGGGCACCCTTGGCGACAAAGCGCGCCAACGACTTCGCGATGGCCGCGGAGCCACGCGCGAGGGCATCCTCGCTGACGTCGCGCAGCGTGACCTCCCAGCCGGCCGCGGCCGCGACCTGGGCGATGCCTGCGCCCATCAGCCCGGCGCCTACCACGGCCACCCTGCCCGGCATCAGACTCCTCCCAGCTGCACCGTCCCGCCTCGTCGGGCGCCGAGCCTAGCCACCAGATGCCGTGCCGGCACCATGGGGGCAGACTGTGCGGGTGCCGATCTCGCCGATGACTCCCGGGGACTACGTGTTCTTGCCGTTCACCGGGGCGCTGCTGGTCTTGCTGCTCGTCCTCGTACTGCGCTGGGCTCACCGGCAGCCACCGCCCGAACCCACCGGCCGTCCGGTCGTGGGCACCCACGGCGTCCTGGTCCCGGTGACGACGGTCCGCGATCCCGAGCAGGCGCGGCGGATGATCGCCCTACTGCGCAGCTGCGGCATCTCCGCGACCACGTCGGGTCCTGCGGGCGACGAGCTGCTCCTGGTCTGGCCCCACGACGCGGAGGTGGCTCGGGACACGTTGATCCGGTCGTCGCCGAAGCGACGCTGACCGGCCCCTACGCTGAGCGCCATGGTCAACCTCACCCGCATCTACACCCGTACCGGCGACGACGGCACGACCCGTCTCGGCGACATGAGCCTCACGGCCAAGACGGATCTGCGGCTGGCGGCGTACGCCGACGTCGATGAGGCGAACTCCCACGTCGGTTACGCCTTGGCTCTGGGGACGCTCGACCCCGACGTCGTGCAGGTCCTCGGGCAGGTGCAGAACGACCTGTTCGACGTCGGTGCCGACCTCTCCTGCCCGGTGGTCGACGACCCACAGTTCCCGCCGCTGCGGGTGCTCCCGACGTACGTCACGCGGCTGGAAGGTTGGTGCGACCACTACAACGAGCCGCTGCCGGCGTTGCGATCGTTCATCCTGCCTGGCGGCGAGCCGGCGGCGGCGCTGCTGCACGTCGCTCGGACGGTCGTACGCCGCGCCGAGCGTGCCACCTGGGCGGCGCTGGCCGAGCATGCGGACGCGATGAACTCCGAGACCGCCCGCTACCTCAACCGGCTCAGCGACCTGTTGTTCATCTTGGCCCGCTATGCCAACAGGCACCGGGGGGACGTGCTCTGGCGGCCGGGTGGCGAGCACCAGGGCGGCTGACGCCGACGCGAGCGCTCACACCACGTTGTCGAGCTGGCCCGGTGGTGCCGACTGCAGCCAGGCCATCAGCGCGGTCGACGCCTCCTCGCTGAGGGCCAGCTGGACCGGACCGGTCGCGGTGGCGCACTCGAGGATGACGTGGCCGCTGTACAAGGAGAAGCTCTCGGTGCCCTGCGGGGTGCGATGGCGGACGATCTGCAGCCCACCGCGGGTGAAGTTCAGCCGGGGCCGCCACGACAGCGAGAACGCGCGGTACCACTGAAGCTGGTCGTCGTCGTAGCGGCCGAGGCCCAGGACCCAGCCCCGACCGGTCGTCGAGCGCCGCTGGTTCACGCTCAGCTCGAAGACGGCTCCCTGGCGCGCCAGCCAGCGCCGTCTCGCCACGAGCCCAGCCGCGAGCAGCCCAAGCGCGAGCGCCAGCACGACGGCCGGCTCGAGCAGCCACTCCACCAGCGGCATCTGATCCTCCCGCCGACGACGAGACCTAGGAGGCCCGCTCGACCGCCCGGATGCGGGCCTCGGCCCTGCGCGCGGCAGCCGACGCATCTTCGTCCTCGCCGCCCCTGGCGTCTTCGAGGTCGCACCTCGCCTGCTCAACATCGATCTCGTCGGAGAGCTCAGCGTCCTCGACGAGGATGGAGACCCGGTTGTTGGCGACCGACAAGAACCCGCCGTCGATCGCAGCCACGAGGCGTTGGTCGTCGACAGTCGCGACCTCGACGGCGCCGGCCACCAGCAGCGACAGGATGGGTGCGTGGTTCGCCAGCACGCCCACGTCGCCGTCGGTCGTCCGCGCCAGCACCATGGTGGCCTCGCCGGACCACACGACGCGGTCCGCCGCTACCAGCTCCACTTCCAGCGGGTCAGCCATCGGTGTGCCCTCTCACAGGTTCTTCTGGATCTCAGACCACTTGCGGTCGACGTCGTCGAGGCCACCGCACATGAAGAACGCCTGCTCGGCGACGTTGTCGTAGTCGCCGTCGGCGATCTTTGAGAACGCCTCGACGGTGTCGTCCAACGGCACAGTCGAACCTTCGATACCGGTGAACTGCTTGGCGACGTAGGTGTTCTGGGACAAGAACCGCTGGATGCGGCGCGCCCGCGACACCACGACCTTGTCCTCCTCCGACAGCTCGTCGACCCCGAGGATCGCGATGATGTCCTGGAGCTCCTTGTTGCGTTGCAGGATCTGCTTGACCCGGGTCGCGGTGTCGTAGTGGTCCTGGCCGATGTAGCGCGGGTCCAGGATGCGTGAGGTCGACGTCAGCGGGTCGACCGCGGGATAGATGCCCAGCGAGGCGATCTCGCGGGACAGCTCGGTGGTGGCGTCCAGGTGGGCGAAGGTGGTCGCCGGCGCCGGGTCGGTGTAGTCGTCGGCGGGCACGTAGATCGCCTGCATCGAGGTGATCGAGTGACCCCGGGTCGAGGTGATGCGCTCTTGGAGCACCCCCATCTCGTCGGCCAGGGTCGGTTGGTAGCCGACCGCCGAGGGCATCCGTCCCAGCAACGTCGAGACCTCCGACCCGGCCTGGGTGAACCGGAAGATGTTGTCGATGAACAAAAGCACGTCCTGGTTCTGGACGTCGCGGAAGTACTCCGCCATCGTCAGCGCCGACAGCGCCACCCGCAGTCGGGCACCGGGTGGCTCGTCCATCTGCCCGAAGACCAGCGCGGTCGCGTCGATGACCCCGGTCTCGGTCATCTCAGTGATGAGGTCGTTGCCCTCTCGGGTCCGCTCCCCCACCCCGGCGAACACCGACACCCCCTCGTGGTCACGTGCGACGCGGGCGATCATCTCCTGGATCAACACGGTCTTGCCGACGCCGGCTCCGCCGAACAGCCCGATCTTGCCGCCCTGGACGTACGGGGTCAGCAGGTCGATGACCTTGATGCCGGTGTGGAACATCTCCGTGCGGCCTTCTAGCGTGTCGAATGCCGGCGCCTTGCGGTGGATCGGCCACCGCTCCTCGACCTCGAGGTGCTCGCCCTCCTCGAGGTTGAGGCACTCCCCGATGGTGTTGAAAACGTGGCCCTTCGTGACGTTACCGACCGGGACCGTGATCGGCCCGCCGGTGTTGCGGACCCGGGTCCCCCGGACCAGGCCGTCGGTCGGCTGCATGGAGATCGAGCGCACCATGCCGCCGCCGATGTGCTGCTCGACCTCCAGGGTCAACGTGCGCTCGGTGTCCCCGAGCTTCACGTCCACCTCCAGCGCCTGGTAGATGTCCGGCATGTCGTCCACGGGGAACTCCGCGTCCACGACCGGGCCGATGACCCGTGAGACCCGTCCGGTGGCCGCGGTCTCCTGGTCGGCCTCGTCGTGCTCGAGCGTGGCTGTCATCTGTCTCACTCACTCCTGGCGGTCGCGTCGGCGAGTGCGTTGGCACCACCGACGATCTCGCTGATCTCTTGGGTGATCCCGGCCTGGCGGGCCTGGTTGGCGATCCTGGTGTACTTCTGGATGAGGTCGTCGGCGTTGTCGGTCGCCGCCTTCATCGCGCGCTGGCGCGCGGCGAGCTCGGAGGCCGCGGCCTGCAGCAGCGCGAAGTAGATCCGGCTCTGGACGTAGCGGGGCAGCAGCGCGTCGAGCACCTCCTCCGCCGACGGCTCGAACTCGTACAGCGGCAGCACCTCGTCCGAAGCCGGCCGCTCCTCGCCCTCGACCACCTGAAGCGGCAGCAGCCGGATCACGTCTGGTTCCTGGACGAGCATCGAGCGAAAGCGGGTGAACACGACGTGCACCTCGTCGACCGACCCCGGCTCGCCTTCCTCGGCGACGAACGCTGCCACCAGCTGGTCACCGATCTCGCGCGCGTCGGAGTACTCCGGCTTGTCCGAGAACCCGATCCAGCGCTCCGCGATGTCGCGCTGCCGGAAGGTGTAGTAGCTCACCCCCTTGCGTCCGGCGACGTACAGGTCGCTCTGCTTGCCCTCCGAACGCAGCTTCTCGCGCAGCCGCTCCGCCTCCTTCACCACCGCGGCGGAGTACGCCCCGGCGAGCCCCCTGTCGCTCGTCACCACCAGGACTGCCGCTCGCTGCGGGTTGTCCTTCTCGGTGGTGAGGGGGTGGTCGACGCGGGCGAACGTCGCCAGCGCCGACGCGGCCCGGGTGAGCTCGCGGGCGTACGGCGTAGCCGCCGCCGCATGCTGCTGCGCCTTGATGATGCGCGACGCGGCGATGAGCTCCATCGCCCGCGTGATCTTCTTCGTCGTCTGCGTGGAGCGGATCTTCGCCCGGTACTCGCGCAAGGATGCTGCCATGGCTCAGCTCCGCCGCTGCCGCACGATCTGCTCCTGCTCGACGTCCTCGTCGTCGAGCGGCTCGGCGGTGGCCTCGTGGCCGACCTTGATCGAACCGCCCTCGCTGGTCTCGAACTGGCCGGCGAACTTGTCGTACGCCGAGGTCATCGCGGCCTCGGTGTCGTCGTCGAACGCGCCCGACTCCCGTATCCCCTGGAGCAGACCGGCCTCCTCCCGGCGCAGGTACTCCAAGAACTCGGTCTCGAACCGGCGGATGTCCTCCACCGGTACCGGGTCGAGCCGGCCGCTGGTGCCGGCCCAGATGGAGGCGACCTGCTCCTCGACGGGGAACGGGGAGTACTGCGGCTGCTTTAGCAGCTCCATCAGCCGCTGGCCCCGGTTGAGCTGCTGGCGGGAGGCGGCGTCGAGGTCGGAGGCGAACATCGCGAACGCCTCCATCGCGCGGTACTGAGCCAGGTCGACCTTGAGTGACCCGGTGACGTTTCTCATCGCCTTGATCTGCGCCGCACCGCCCACCCGGGACACCGAGATGCCGACGTCGATGGCCGGGCGCTGGTTGGCGTTGAAAAGGTCGGAGTCGAGGTAGATCTGCCCGTCGGTGATCGAGATGACGTTGGTGGGGATGTAGGCGGACACGTCGTTGGCCTTGGTCTCGACGATCGGCAAGCCGGTCATCGACCCGCCGCCGAGCTCGTCGGAGAGCTTCGCGCAGCGCTCGAGCAGCCGGCTGTGGAGGTAGAAGACGTCACCGGGGTACGCCTCACGGCCGGGTGGCCGGCGCAGCCGCAGCGACACCGCCCGGTACGCCTCCGCGTGCTTGGACAGGTCGTCGAAGACGATCAGCACGCTCTTCTTGTCGTACATCCAGTGCTGGCCGATCGCCGAGCCCGTGTAGGGGGCGAGGTACTTGAAGCCAGCGGGGTCCGAGGCGGGCGCGGCGATGATCGTGGTGTACTCGAGCGCCCCGGCGTCCTCGAGCGCCTGCCGTACGGCGGCGATCGTGGAGCCCTTCTGTCCGATCGCCACGTAGATGCAGCGGACCTGCTTGGCCGGGTCGCCGGTCTCCCAGTACTCCTTCTGGTTGATGATCGTGTCCAGCACGACGGCGCTCTTGCCGGTCTGCCGGTCGCCGATGATCAGCTGTCGCTGCCCGCGCCCGATGGGCGTGAGCGAGTCGACGGCCTTGATACCGGTCTGCAGCGCCTCGTTGACGCTCTGGCGCTGCACGACCGAGGCGGCCTGCAGCTCCAGCACCCGCCGGGCGTCGGTAGAGATGTCGCCGAGGCCGTCGATGGGCTTGCCCAGCGGGTCGACGACGCGTCCGAGGTATCCGTCGCCGACCGGGACGGAGAGGACCTCCCCGGTCCGCCGCACCTGCTGACCCTCCTCGATGCCGGAGAACTCGCCGAGGATCACGACCCCGATCTCGCGGACGTCGAGGTTCAAGGCGATGCCCAGGGTGCCGTCCTCGAACTCGAGCAGCTCGTTGGTCATAGCCGAGGGCAGGCCCTCGACGCGGGCGATTCCGTCACCCGCCTCGGCGACGACACCGACCTCCTCGCGGTCCACCTCCTGCGGCGAGAAGTCGGCGACGAAGCGCTGCAAGGCGTCCCGGATCTCCTCCGGCTGGATGGTGAGCTCGCTCATCGAAGTCCTCTCGCCTCTCGTTTCCCGCTCATGTGGTCAGCCCCCCAACGTACGGCGCGCCTCGGCGAGCCGCGCGACGATGGTGGAGTCGATGACCTCGTCGTTGGCGCGCACCCGGACGCCACCGAGGACCTCGCTGTCGACGATCAGGTTGATGTGGACGGCGTGGCCGTACAGTCGCTGCAGTGCCGCGGCGAGGCGCCCCTCCTGGTCGGCGCTGAGCGGAGCCGCCACCGCGACGGTGGCGACCAGCCGGTCCTGCCGGGCTGCGGCAACTCGCTGCAGGGCGTTGACGGCTCTGGCGAACGAGAGCTCGCGCCCGGTCACCGCCTGGTCCAGCAGCTGCCGCGTCGCTTCGGTTGCTTTGCCCTCCAGCAGGAAGTCGACGAGGCGACGCTTCGCCGAGACCGGTGCCAGCCGGTCTCCGAGCGCCTCGCGCAGCGCCGGCTCCGCCTCGACGATGCGACCGAAGCGGAACAGCTCGTCCTCGACGTCGTCGAGCCGCCCGTCGGCTTCGGCTCGGGCGAGGTGGCAGCTGATCCCCGCCTGCTCGAGGGCGTCGGCCAGGTCGCGGCCCTGCGACCAGCGACAGCCGCCAGCCGTGACGACCACCTCACGGGCGGGCGCGCTGACCTTGTCCCGCAGCAGGCCGTCGACCAGCGCCTCCTTCGCCTCGGCCGCGACGGTGGGCTCGGTGAGGACTCGGCGCAGCGAAGGCTGGGAGTCGAGCAGGCGTACCACCCCGAAGAGCTCCTCACCCAGTTGCTCGGCGTCCGCGCCTGCGCCGACGGCCTCCTCGGCGGCGGCGACGACCGCGGCGCTCGACTGGCTCGAGACGGCCGGCATCAGCGCGTCCCCGAAGGGTCGGGTTCAGGTGCGTCCTCGAGGGCGGCGATGAACCGCTCCACGGTGCGCTGCCGGCGTTCGTCGTCTTGGAGCGACTCGCCGACGATCCGGCTGGCCAGCTCGATGGCTAGCGTGCCCATCTCCTCGCGCAGCTGGCCCACCACCTGCTGCCGCTCGGCAGCGAGCTGCGCCCGGGCCTGCTCGAGGATGCGTGCTGACTCGGCCTGCGCCTTCTCCCGCAGCTCCGCCACGATCGCGGAGCCCTGCTCGCGCGCCTCCTCACGGATCTGGTTCGCCTCCTTGCGTGCTCCGGCCAGCTGGGTGCGGTACTCCTGCTCGGCCGCCTCCGCCTCCGCCTTCGCCCGCTCGGCCTCCTCGAACTGGGAACGGATCCGGTCCTGCCGCTCGGTCAGTGCCTTGTTGATCGGGGGGATGACGTAGCGGGCAAGCACGAACAAGATCACGGCGAAGGCCGCCAGCTCCACCAAGAACGTCGCGTTGGGCACGAGGAAGTTCTGGGCCGCCAAAACGTTCCTGGACATCGTTTCGATTCCCGTCTGATCCGCCGGCCGCGGACCTATTTGCCCAGCACGAAGACGAACAGCGCCATGAAGGCAAGGTTGATGAAGTACGCCGCCTCGACCAGGCCGACGGTCAAGAAGAACAGCGTGGTGAGTCGGCCCTGTGCCTCGGGTTGGCGGGCTACGCCCTGAATGATCGAGGCACCAGCGACGCCGTCGCCGATGGCCGCGCCGATCGCGCCGCCGCCGAGGGCCAGGCCGCCACCGACGAGGGCACCGGCGGTCTTGATCGCCGAGTCCAGGCTTGCTGTGTCTGCTGCCATGTCTCTCCTTGACTGGTGTGACCGGCGGCTGCCGGTGCACGCTTTGCTGGGCGGGCATGCACCGCCCAGGGGGTCAGTGCGCTGGCTGTAGCTCGGGCTCCCCGCTTCGCGGAACGTCGGCCCCGGCGGCGGCCGCCTGGCCGCCCTCCTCGTGGGTGTCGCCGGCCATCCCGAAGTACAAGATGGTCAGCAGGGCGAAGATGAATGCCTGAATGAGGCCGATGGCCATGTCGAAGAGCTTCCAGATGATGTTCGGCCCCCACAGCGACCAGATCGGCAGCAGCCCGATGAGCGCGATCATCACGCCGCCGGCGAAGATGTTCCCGAAGAGTCGCAATGCAAGCGTGAACGGCTTGACGATCTCCTCGAGCAGCGTGAGCGGGAACAGCGCGGGGTACGGCTCGAAGTAGTGCTTGACGTACCCCTTGATCCCTCGCTCCCGGATGCTGTGGATGTGCACGCCGACGATGACCAAAAGCGCGAGCGCGTACGTCAGGTTGACGTCGGCGGTCGGTGCCGGCAGCAGCTTGGGATCTTCCCCGCTGGGGATGAGCTCGAGCCAGTTGGACACCAAGATGAAGACGAACAGTGCGATCGCCAGCGGCACGACGAACGGGTTCACCCGCCCGAGGTTGCTCTCGACCGAAGTGGTCACCGAGTCGACGAGGGTCTCCCAGATCAGCTGCACCTTGCCCGGAACGCCGCTGGAGACCCGGGAGCGCACGAACAGCCCCAGCGCGATCACGACCAGCCCGGCAATCCCGCTCGCCCAGATCGTGTCCGCGTTCAGGGTCAGCCCGAAGATGCTGACGGTGACGTGGTTGCCGACCGGGATCTCGGTGGCGGCCGTGATCGCGGGGTGGTGGTTCATGTCTTTCGCATCTCCCTCAGCAACGGGAGACCGGTGAGGACCAAGACGATGAGGTGGAACATCGCCACCCCCATCAGCACGGTCGCGCCGTCCGGCCAGAAGGCGACCGCGAGCAGCAGCGAAACCGCGGAGACCACGGCCAGGCGAAGCAGCGAGGTCACCGCGAACTGCTTGCGCGTGAGCAGGTCTCCCCCTTCGATCGACCGGAGCAACGACCACTCGGTCAGCACCTGGTTGACCAGGCCCAAGACGATGCCGACCGAGACGAACAGACCGACCTGCCAGCGTCCCAACGGCACACTGAGCCAGACCGCCCCGGCGATCAGCACCAGCGCGAGGACCGCGGCACGGCGTTGGTTGCCGGCGGCTCTGCCCAGCGCAGCCGAGCGGTTCATCGGTGCATCTCCTCGTTCGCCGTCGAGCCCTGTGTGGCTCCCGCCGACATCAGTGACGTCAGGGAAAGAAGGACTTGATCCGCAGCCACGTCCCCACGACCGCGGCGGTGGTCCCGACCGCCAACCCGGCCAACGTCAAGGCCGGAACCGTGTCCAACCAGCCGTCGACCAGCCGACCCAGACCCATGCCCGCTGCGAGACAGGCAAGCGCATAGCCGCCGATCCCGAGCAGGCTCCATGAGTCCATGGCCGGCCGAGGGGCGTCGTCTCTCATGGCGAGGGAGGTTCCGGTCGGTGCAGCCTTCGGGACTGGGGGTGGCCCGCGGGACCCTCACCGGGGGCGAGGTGGCGCCGAGGCTACCACAGCGGCCGGGCACCCCCTCCTTCCCCGTCGACCATCCGAGACTTCCAGCCCGACCATCCGAGACTTTCCGTCCGACCATCCGAGACTTCCGGCGCTCGATCAGCGGCTGGTCGGGTCAGCCGGCACCGCAGGTGCGCGCCAGCGGGGCAGCCAGAACACCGCAGCCAGCGAGGCGACGGCCAGCAGCCCGACCCCCACCACCGATCGCCAGCCGGCGAAAAGGCTGAGTACGACGCTGCCGAACGCGACCAGAGCGGCCAGCATGTACATCACCAGCACCGCTCGCCGGTGTGAATGGCCGATCTCCAGCAGCCGGTGATGCAGGTGCAGCTTGTCCGGGCTGAACGGCGAGCGCCCGGCCCGGGTCCGGCGGATGACAGCCAGCAGCAGGTCGACGAACGGCACGGTCAGCATCGCGATCGGCAGCAGCAGCGGAAGCAGGGACGGAACGGCCAGGCTGGCACGCGCACCATTGATGCCCTCGCTGATGTTGCTCGGCGAGAACTGCACAGTGAGGCTGATCGCCGAGCACGCCAGTACGAGCCCGATCAGCATCGAACCCGAGTCGCCCATGAACATGCGGGCGGGATAGAAGTTGTGCGGGAGGAACCCCAGACAGGCGCCCCCCAACGCGGCGGTGAGCAGCGCGGCGGTGATGGCGCGGCTCACCCCGTTCTCCGCCGCCAAGACGTAGGCGAAACAGAAGAAGGCCAGCGCGCCGATCCCGATGACGCCGGCAGCGAGCCCGTCGAGCCCGTCGACGAAGTTGACGGCGTTGACCGTGAGCACGATCACGAAGACGCTGAAGACCGCGGCCTGGATTGGGTCGAGCGAGAGCGTACCCGCGGTTCCGGGCAGCGGCAGATAGTAGAACTGCACGCCCAGCGCCACGACCACGGTCGCCGCGGCTACCTGTCCGGCGAACTTCGTCAGCGGGTCCAGCTCCACGACGTCGTCGACGACACCCACCAGGCAGATGATCAGCCCGCCGAGCAACACGGCTCCGGCGTCGTGGAACACCTGCTCGTTGGAGGTGGCGAGGAACGGCAGGTGCCGGGACACGAGGTACGCGGCGCCGAGCCCCGTCAACATCGCGATACCCCCGAAGTAGGGGATCGGGATCGCGTGCACGTCGCGGTCACGTACGGCGGCCACGGCGCGGACGCGGACGGCTGCCTCTCGGGCGAGCACGCCGACCAGGAAGGTGACCGAGGCGGCGATCGACGCGACCAGCAGGTACTCACGCATCCTTTGCGGCGATCTCGATGTCGGCGGAGAACTCCCGCAGCCGGTCGAGGTCCACCCCGCCCACGCGCAGCACGCGAGGTCTCGGTCCGGTGACGTCGAGGATCGTGGAGGGCGCAGCGCCCGGTGACGGTCCGCCGTCGAGGTAGACGCTGACCGCATGGCCCAGCATCTCCTGCGCCTCGTCGACGGTGGTGGCCGCCGGCATGCCGGTGCGGTTGGCGCTGCTCACGGCGAGCGGCCCGGTCGCACGAATCAGCTCGAGGGCAATCTCATTGTCTGGCATGCGGACGGCCACGGTGCTGCGGGAGTCACCGAGGTCCCAGGTCAGCGACGGCTGCTGCTGGCAGACGACGGTCAGCGGGCCGGGCCACAGCTCGCTGACGAGCTCGTGAAGGTAGTCCGGAGTCTTGGTCGTCAGCGCGTCGAGCGTCTCCGCCGCAGCGACCAGGACCGGCGGCGGCAGGTCACGACCGCGGCCCTTGGCGCGCAGCAGCCGTCGTACCGCCTCAGGCTCGAACGCGTCGGCCGCCACACCATAGACGGTGTCGGTGGGCAGGACGACCAGCTCCTCCGAGCGCAGCACCATCTCGGCCGCCTCGAGCCCGCGGACCCGCTCCTCCTCGTCGGCACAGTCGAAGCGTTCGGTCACGACGTCCATCGTGCCATCAGCGGCGGCGGAGCGGCGGCGCTCACGCCGTCGCGGCCGTCACGAATCGCGGCCGGTCCAGCAGGTCACGGTGGTCGCGGACATCACGCCAATGGCCCGTTGCGGAGAAGACCGCGAGAGCCGAGGACCCCTGCGCCTCGGCGTGTTCACAGCCGACCTGGCCACCAGGGCGCAGCAGCCGCCTGGCCACCGCCTCCACGACCCGGACCATGTCGAGCCCGTCTCCGACCGACCACAGCGCCAGGGCCGGGTCGTGGGTACGCGCCTCCACGTCGACCGACTCGTACTCGCTGAGCGGGATGTACGGAGGGTTGGCGACCACGACGTCGACGTGGCCGTCCAGCTCCGGCAGGCAGTCGGCGATGTCGGCATGGTGCAGGTGGACACCGGATCCTGCCAGGTTGCGCTCGGCGTAGCGGATCGCGTCGCCGGACAGCTCGACAGCGTGCACGGTTGCCTCGGGCACCTCGTCGGCGAGCGCGGCCGCGACCGCACCGGAGCCGGTGCACAGGTCGACCGCCACCGGTGGCAGCTCACCGGCCGCGGCGAGCGTCGCCAACCTCCCCACCGCCCAGCCGGCCAGCAGCTCGGTCTCCGGGCGTGGCGTGAACACACCAGGTCCGACCTCCACCTCCACGTAGCGGAACGGAGCCCGCCCGAGGAGGTGCTGCAGCGGCTCCCTGCCGGCGCGGCGCGCGACCAGCGCCGTGAAACGGGTCGCCTGGTCCGGCGTCGGCGGGCCGGCCAGGCAGAGGAGGGTGCTGGCGGACCCCAAGACGTGGGCGAGCAGCGCCTCGGCGTCATGGCGAGGCGACGGGACGCCGCCCGCAGTCAGCTCGGCCGTGGCGGCGGCGAGGAGCCGACCCACAGTCACCGTGGCGGCCGGGCTTCGAGCCTGCGCTCGACGTCGGCCGCCATGCAGGCAGCGCTGATGTCGTCGAGAGCTCCGTCGAGGACGGCGTCGAGGTTGTAGGCCTTGAAACCGATCCGGTGGTCTGCGATCCGGTTCTCGGGGAAGTTGTAGGTCCGGATCCGTTCGGACCTGTCGACGCTGCGGACCTGGGAGCGCCGGGCGTCGGCCGCCTCGGCTTCTGCCGTCTCCTGCGCGGCTGCCAGCATCCGGGCCCGCAGGATCCGCATGGCCTGCTCCTTGTTCTGCAGCTGGCTCTTCTCGTTCTGGCAGCTGACGACGATGCCCGTCGGCAGGTGCGTGATCCGGACCGCTGAGTCGGTGGTGTTCACGCTCTGCCCTCCTGGCCCGGAGGATCTGAAGACGTCGACGCGCAAGTCCGCATCGTCGACGACCACGTCGACGGCCTCGGCCTCGGGCATGACGAGCACTCCCGCGGCCGAGGTGTGGATGCGCCCTTGCGACTCGGTCACCGGAACCCGCTGGACCCGGTGCACCCCGCCCTCGTACTTCAGCAAGCCGTACGGGGCGGCGGATCCTCGCGTGCCGCCGGACTTGACTGCCAGGGTCACCGACTTGTATCCCCCGAGGCCGGACTCGGTGGCGTCGAGGACCTCTGTGCGCCAGCCACGGCGCTCGGCGAACCTGAGGTACATCCGCAGCAGGTCCGCGGCGAACAGCGCCGACTCCTCACCCCCCTCACCGGCTTTGACCTCGAGGATCGCGTCCTTGTCGTCGGTCGGGTCGTGGGGCACGAGCAGGCGCCGCAGCCGCTCTGCCAGCTCGGCCCGTCGGATCTCGAACGCGCCGGCCTCGGCGTCGAGGCCGGCGTCCTGGCCAGCCAGCTCTTGGGCGGCAGCCAGGTCCTCGCCGGTACGCAGCCAGTCCCGGTAGGTGCGTACGACGGCGTCGACCTCGGCGTAACGCCGTCCCACGGCACGGGCGCGTCCAGTGTCGGCGTGCAGGTCTGGGCTCGCCAGCTCCAACTCCAGATCGGCGTGCTCGGCGACCAGCTCTGCGACTTCTTCGAACACGGCGGCTCCTCGACGACGACTGCGGACGCACAGCACCCCCGAACCGCAGGCGTACGCCACGGACGGGGGTGCGGAGGCAAAGCTAGCTGCCGGTGTCCTTGCTGGCTCTCGAGGCCGCGTAGCGCCGCTCGAAGCGTGCGACCCGTCCGCCGGTGTCCAGGATCTTCTGCTTGCCGGTGTAGAAGGGGTGGCAGTTGGAGCAGACGTCGGCGTGGATGGCGCCGCTGCTCGCTGTGCTGCGTGTGGTGAACGTGTTGCCGCAGGTGCAGGTCACCTGGGTCTCGGCATAGTCGGGGTGGATGTCGGGTCTCATGATGTCCTCTCTTGGTCGGCCGCCGGGTCGCCTGGTCGGGCGTGAACCGGGGCCACGGGCAAGTCTGACACGGCCCACCATGACCAACGCGACTCACGCGATCGCGATTCCGGAGCTCCTCGGCGGCGTACGTCCGCACTCGTACTTCCAGTGGCTGAGCGGCACTCCCAACGGCATGCGCCCCGTTGGGAGTGCCGCTATCCCATGTGAACGTGGGATAGCGGCAAGCGGTCAGTCGTCGTCGCGGCGGCTGTTGCCGGACATCGGTGTGGTCTTGTTGACCTGCATGAGGAACTCGATGTTGCTCTTGGTCGACTTCAGCTTCTCGATCAGCAGCTCGAGCGCCTGCTGGCCGTCCAGCGCCGAGAGGACACGCCGCAGCTTCCACACGATCTGCAGCTCGTCCTTGGCCATGAGCAGCTCTTCGCGGCGGGTACCGGAGGCGTCGACGTCGATGGCGGGGAAGATCCGCTTGTTGGCGTACTCCCGGCGCAGCCGCAGCTCCATGTTGCCGGTGCCCTTGAACTCCTCGAAGATCACCTCGTCCATCTTGGAGCCGGTCTCGATCAGCGCGGTCGCGACGATCGTGAGCGACCCGCCGTGCTCGATGTTACGGGCGGCGCCGAAGAAGCGCTTCGGCGGATACAGCGCCGAGGAGTCGACGCCGCCGGAGAGGATCCGGCCGCTCGCCGGTGCGGCGAGGTTGTACGCCAGGCCGAGCTTGGTGATCGAGTCGAGCAGCACGAAGACGTCATGCCCCATCTCGACGAGGCGCTTGGCCCGCTCGATCGACAGTTCGGCGATCGTGGTGTGGTCGCCAGCGGGCCGGTCGAAGGTCGAGGAGATAACCTCGCCCTTGACGGCGCGCTGCATGTCGGTTACCTCCTCCGGCCGCTCGTCGACGAGGACGACCATCAGGTGGCACTCGGGGTTGTTGGTGGTGACCGCGTTGGCGATGGCCTGCATCACCATCGTCTTGCCCGCCTTGGACGGCGCCACGATGAGGCCGCGCTGGCCCTTGCCGATCGGCGCGACGATGTCGATGATGCGCGTGGTCAGAAGCGAGGACTCGGTCTCCAGCCGCAGCCGGTCCTGCGCGTAGAGCGGGGTCAGGTTCGCGAACTCGACGCGGTTCTTGGCGGCGTCCACCGTCAGGCCGTTGACCGAGTCGAGGCGTACGAGCGGGTTGAACTTCTCGCGACGCTCCCCATCGCGCGACTGACGGACCTGCCCGGTGACGGCGTCGCCCTTGCGCAGGTTCCACTTGCGAACCATCGAGAGCGAGACGTACACGTCGTCAGGCCCGGGCAGGTAGCCCGAGGTGCGAACGAACGCGTAGCTGTCCAAGATGTCGACGATGCCCGCGACCGGCAGCAGCACGTCGTCCTCGTTGACCTGAGGCTCGCCGTCCGGGCGCGGCCGGTCCCGGTCTCGCCCCCGGTCCCGACTGCGGCGGCGTCGGCTGCGGCGGCTGCTCGACGAGTCGTCGTCGTAGCGGGAGTCCCGCGACTGCTGCTGGGGCTGCTGGCCATCGCGCTGGGCGCCGGACGCCGAGCGGTTCTGGGTCTGCTGACCCTGACCCTGCCGGTCCTGCGGCTGGCTGTCGGCGCCCGCGTGTCCGTCGCGCTGGGCCGCTTCGCCGGCTGGGTGCGCTGCCGCGGATGCGGCGGCACCGCCGGAGGACGAGCCGTTGCTGGTGGTGGACACCGGCTCGGGCGACGCCGGCGGTGACGTCGCCGGCGCGACGCGGGTCGGCGGGGACTGCCCCTGGGCAGCCTGGATGACCTCGATCAGCTGGCTCTTTCGCATCCGGGCCGTGCCCTTGATGCCCAAGCCGCTCGCGATGCGCTGAAGGTCGGCGAGGACCATGCCGGACATGCCCTGTCGGCGCGAGGGGTCGCTCCGCGTCGAGGCGGCGTTCTCGTTCTCCGCCCCTGCCGTCGAGGGCAAGGTGGTGGTTTCGGTCACGTGAGGTCCTTCCCACGTCTCGGGGAGTCTCCGTACGGGCATCCCCGCGATCGGGCCGCTGCCTGGGACCCAGGCGCGGTGCTCCACCCCCGGGCTCTGAGTCCGCGGGCGAGAAGTATCTGGCGCCCCGACACGCCGTTGCCGAGGTGACGAGCGGGTCTGGGTTGCTCCGCCGTCGGTCCGGGGCGTTGTCGGCGCTCCGAACGGGACTACCTCGGTGCGGGGTGAGAGGGCAAACTACCGCGGATCCCGTTCGGCCGGTGCCGAGGTCTTCTGCGGGTCGTGTGCTTCGCCGAGCCTAGCACTGCCCGTCCGCGGTGTCGTCGAAGCCCTCAACGTCGAGGGTGGGCCGGAGCATTCCCCTGTTGTCCCGCCGGTCCTGGCTACATCCGGTCCGGGGCCGAGACGCCGAGCAGCTCAAGCCCGTTTGCGATCACCTGCCGGCTGGCGGCCAGCAGCACCAGCCGGGACCGGTGCAGGTTCGTCGGCTCTTCGTCCCCCCGCGGCAGCACCCGGCACTCGTCGTAGAACCTGTGGAAGGCGGCTGCGGTGGCTTCGAGGTAGCGAGCCACCCGGTGCGGCTCGCGCAGCTCGGCTGCCTGAGCCACCACACCCGGGAAGTCCGCTAGAGACCGCAGCAGGTCGCCTTCGGGTGCCGAGCTCAGCAGTGCCGGTTCGAAGTCCTCACCCGCCGGTGCCAGGCCGAGCTCTTCGGCGTTGCGCAGGACCGAGGCCATCCGGGCATGCGCGTACTGGACGTAGAAGACCGGGTTGTCGTTGCTCTGCCGCGTCCACAGCCCGACGTCGACGTCGATCGTGGCGTCCATCGAATAGCGCACCAGCGCATAGCGCGCGGCATCCACGCCCAGGGCGTCGACGAGGTCCTCCAGGGTGGCAACCGTTCCCGCGCGCTTCGACATCCGCAGTGGCTCGCCGTCGCGGACCAGGTTGACCATCTGGCCGATGAGAAGCTCGAGCGTCAGGTCCGGGTCGTCACCGAACGCGGCTGCCAGGGCTCGGTAGCGGCCGAGGTAGCCGTGGTGGTCGGCGCCGAGCAGGATCATCACCTTGTCGAAGCCGCGCCGCCGCTTGTCGAGGTAGTACGCCGCGTCGTTGCAGACGTACGTCGGCCGTCCGTCGCTGCGGACCAGCACGCGATCCTTGTCGTCGCCGTACGCAGTTGACCTCAGCCACAGCGCACCGTCCGCCTCGTACGTCATGCCACCACCACGGAGCCGTTCGACCGCGACCTCCACCTCACCGCGCTCATGCAGCTCCCGCTCGGAGAAGTAGACGTCGAAGTCCACGCCGAAGTCGGAGAGGGAGCGCTTGATCTCGTCGAACATGAGGGCGACGCCGGCGCTGCGGACGACCTCGAGCACCTCACCGTCGGGCAGTTCGTCCACCTCGGGGCGCTGGGCGCGGATGTGCTCGGCGATCTCGCCGATGTACGCGCCCGCGTAGCCGTCGTCGGGCGTGGGCCGGTCGCGCATCGAGGCCAGCAGGCTGGCCGCGAACCGGTCGATCTGCGCGCCGGCGTCGTTGAAGTAGTACTCCTGCGTCACCTGCGCGCCGAAAGCGGTGAGGATGCGCGCCAGGCTGTTGCCCACGGCTGCCCAGCGGGAGTGCGACAGCAGCACCGGTCCCGTCGGGTTCGCCGACACGAACTCCACGTTGACCCGTTGCCCCTCCGCACGCTCGTGGCGCCCGTACGCCCTGCCGGCCGCCACGACCTCGGCCGCGACGAACCCCTGCGCGGCGGAGTCCACCCTGATGTTGACGAAGCCCGGCCCGGCCACCTCCGCAGCAGCAACTCCCTCGACCTTCGAGAGCCGGTCGGCGAGCGCGGTGGCCAGCTCCCGCGGCGCGATGCCGGCGCGCTTGGCCAGCTGCAGGGCGACGCTGGTCGCGTAGTCGCCGTGCTCCTTGATCTTGGGTCGCTCGACGCGGACCTGGGGCGACGCCCCCACCGGCGGCAGCGGTACCACGCCGTCAGCGGCCAGCTCGGCGAGCACGCTGACGACGGCGTCGCGCAACCGTTCGGGGGTCACCTCGTCAGCGTATCCACCGGTGGCGCCGACCCGTCGTCACGGCGTCGCCCGCGACAGCACCGCCCGCACCGCTGCCAGCAACACATCCGGCTCGAACGGCTTGGTGACGTACCCGTCGACGCCGAGCTCTTGTGCTCTGAGGTGATCTGCCGGCCCGCTCTGGGTGGTGACGAGAACGATCGGCAGCTGCCTCGTGCGTGGGTCCGCCCGCAGCGCCGCGGCGGTGGCGAACCCGTCCAGGTGGGGCATGACCACGTCCAACGTGACCAGGTCAGGCTGCGTTCGGAGCGCTAGGTCGAGGCACTGCGCCCCGTCGCACGCCTCCACCACGTCGAAGCCCTCCAACTCCAGGTTGAGTCGGATCAGCCGCCGGATCGACTCGGTGTCGTCAACGACGAGGATCCGGTCCGTCATGCCGGAAACGATGATGCATCTGGCTGCCTCGAGCACGCCAAACGCATCAGCGCTCGCGACTCTCGGCTGCGCTAGGCTCGGACGTCGTCCACGGGCCCCCGTAGCTCAGGGGATAGAGCATCGGCCTCCGGAGCCGGGTGCGCAGGTTCGAATCCTGTCGGGGGCACGGATCCACCCGCAATCCCACCCCATGGACTGTTGTGTAACTTTCTGAGACTATTGCGTCACAGATCGTGATTCAGGCCGTCATCCTTGGTGACTAGCAGGCCTGGACCGATCGGTCCTCAACAATCCCACCTGGGGGTGGACATGTACGTCTCAGCAAAGCGCGCGAACCTCGCGGTAGTCAGCACGGCCGCGGCGCTCGCGCTCGCGCTGGTGCCACAAGCCGGCCAAGCCGCGCCTTCGGCGTCGGCCGGGGCACGCGCGACCACGAACTTCGGCCTCATCGGATCCGCCTACGGCAGCAAGGTCCACGGCGGCGCGATACCCGCGAACTCCGGGCGCACCGCGCTCGCCTACATCGGGTGCACCCGCAAGACCGGGCGCACCGACACCAACAGCGTCGCCCGGGTCAACCTGGGCAAGGGCCTCGGCCCGCTCAGCGGGGTCGACAGCTCGACCCGGACGTACCGCCGTCACGGCTCGGTCAACGTCAAGTCGGTCAACACGATCGCCCGGCTGGGCAAGAAGGACTCCCTGCTGGAGATCCGCGGGATCAAGGCGGTGGCCCGCACCTGGCACGACGCCAACGGCTTCCACCGCGCCGGCCACACCCGGGTTGCCGGCGTCTTCTCGCTCGGCGTCCGGATACTCCCCAAGAACGGGGTGGTCGACATCCCTGGGATCGCCACCGTCACGCTGAATGACAAGACCGGCGCGACCGGACGGCACGGTGCCCGGCAGAACGTCAAGGCAGCCAAGGTCGACCTGGCGCTGACCGACACCAGTGCGGTGCTCGGCAACGCCACCGCCAAGATCCACGACGGCCTGGTCTCCGGCGTCCTCGGCGGTGTCGGCGTCGCCGCCACCGGGTCCGCTCTCGACAATCTGGTCAAGACCGGCAAGATCGCCCGTCAGCCGCTGCCCTGCCAGGGCACCGACGGGAAGTGGAGGACCAACCACACCGCGGGCGTGACCGTCAACAACCTGGTGCACCTGGGCGCCGCCACCGCCTCGGCGCGCGGCAACCAGCAGGACCGCACCCACGGCTACGCCCAGACCAGGGGCCGGGTCGCCCGCGCCACCGTGGGCACCAGCGGAAGCCTGGTGATCAAGGGCGTCATCGGGGCGGCCAACGCCAGCAAGCACGGCACCAAGCTGGTCAAGACGTCCAAGGGAACGCGCATCGTGTCGATCACGTTCCGCGGTCGCGACCGCGCCATCCCCACCCCCGGCAACCCGGTGCGTATCGGCAATCTGGCGGTGCTCTCGGCTCCTCGGGCGCACCGGACGAGGTACGGCATCAAGGTGGTGGCGTTGCGGGTCGAGGTGCTGAAGGGCACCGGGACCACCGTCGACCTCGGGGTCGCCAAGGCCAGCTTCCGGCCGGCCTGACCGAAGAGGTACGCGGCACCACCTGACGCTGACCGCCCCGGCTCTCGGACCGGGGCGGTCAGTCATGTCCGCTGTGCTACCACCGGCTCGGCCTTCCTCGGAGCGCGCGGGAGGGGACTAGCCTGGGAAGCTCGGCGAACGACCCGCGGGTGTGCCGGCGGGTGTGAGAGCGAAAGAGGCGATCGAGGCCGTGACCGAGTCCTCGCACGACGACCCCCTGGCTGCCTTCGGGACCAACCAGTGGCTCGTCGACGAGATGTTCGAGCGCTATCAGCACGACCCGGGATCGGTCGACGAGGCGTGGCTGCGCTTCTTCTCCCGGAGCCCCCGCCCGGACACCGCAAACGGCAGTGACGACGATGCACCGGCAGTCGCCAAGCCGGCTTCTCGGCCAGCCTCCGAGCCGACCGCGAGCACGCAGGACCCGGCCGCCCCGAGGACGTCGGCCAAGCCCAGCGAGAAGCCGCAGCCCGAGCGACCCGAGGACCGCCCGGTCCCCAAGGAGCCCCCGGCTCCCGAGGTCGCCCCGTCGCAGCCGGCCAGCACCAAGGCCGACGAGGTCGAGCGTGTTGTGCTCAAGGGCGCGGCGGCCCGGACCGCGACCAACATGGACGCCAGCTTGGAGGTCCCGACGGCGACCAGCGTGCGCTCGGTGCCGGTCAAGCTGCTCATCGACAACCGCATCGTCGTCAACAACCACCTGATCCGAGCCCGCGGCGGCAAGGTGTCGTTCACGCACCTGATCGGCTGGGCGCTGGTCAAGGCGCTGCGCGCGATGCCCGAGATGAACACCGGCTACGCCAGGATCGACGGCAAGCCCACGAAGCTCAAGCCGGCGCACATCAACCTCGGCCTGGCCATCGACCTGGCCAAGCCCGACGGCAGCAGGCAGCTGCTGGTCCCGGCGATCAAGGCCGCCGAGGCCATGGACTTCGCTTCGTTCTGGACCGCGTACGAGGACGTGGTCCGGAGGGCGCGCGACGGCAAGCTGCAGGTCGAGGACTTCCGGGGCACCACGATCTCGCTCACCAACCCGGGGACCATCGGGACCAACCACTCGGTGCCGCGGTTCCCGCCGGGCCAGGGCGCGATCATCGGCGTGGGGTCCATGGACTACCCCGCGGAGTTCCAGGGCGCGTCGGACCGCACGATCGCCGACCTGGCGGTCTCGAAGATGATGACGCTGACGTCGACGTACGACCACCGGGTCATCCAAGGCGCACAGTCCGGTGAGTTCCTGCGCCGCATGCACGGGTTGCTGCTGGGCGAGGACGGCTTCTACGACGAGATCTTCGCCGCCCTGCGGATCCCCTACCAGCCGGTCCGCTGGGCGCGCGACATTCCCGCCACCCACGACGACGAGGTGCACAAGCAGGCCCGGGTGCTGGAGCTGATCCACGCCTACCGGGTCCGTGGCCACATCATGGCCGACACCGACCCGCTGGCGTACGAGCAGCGCAGCCACCCAGACCTCGACGTCGGAACCCACGGGCTGACGCTGTGGGACCTCGAGCGCGAGTTCGCCACCGGCTCGTTCGGCGGCAGCCGACGCTTCATGCGGCTGCGCGACATCCTCGGGATCCTGCGCGACTCGTACTGCCGCACCGTCGGCATCGAGTACATGCACATCCAAGACCCCGAGCAGCGACGGTGGGTGCAAGAGCGGGTGGAGCGCCCGCACGAGAAGCCCCCCCGCGAGGAGCAGCTGCGGATCCTGGCGAAGCTCAACCAGGCGGAGGCGTTCGAGACGTTCTTGCAGACGAAGTTCGTCGGGCAGAAGCGCTTCAGCCTCGAGGGTGCCGAGACCACGGTCCCGCTGCTCGACGAGATCTGCGAGGCGGCCGCCGAGTCCGCGCTCGACGAGGTCTGCATCGGCATGGCGCACCGCGGCCGGCTCAACGTCCTCGTCAACATCGTCGGCAAGAACGTCGGATCGGTCTTCGCCGAGTTCGAGGGCAACATCGACCCGCGTACGGTGCAGGGTTCTGGTGACGTGAAGTACCACCTCGGCGCGGAGGGCGAGTTCCAGGCCGGCAGCGGCGACACCATCAAGGTGTCGGTCGCGGCCAACCCCTCCCACCTGGAGGCGGTCGACCCGATCCTCGAGGGCATCGCCCGGGCCAAGCAGGACCTGCTCAACCGGGGTGCGGAGTTCCCGGTGCTGCCGCTGCTCGTGCACGGTGACGCCGCGTTCGCCGGACAGGGCGTGGTGGCCGAGACGCTGAACCTCTCCCAGCTGCGCGGATACCGCACCGGCGGCACCATCCACGTCGTCGTCAACAACCAGGTCGGGTTCACCACCTCGCCGGCGGCGTCGCGGTCGTCGCTGTACTGCACCGACGTGGCCCGGATGGTGCAGGCGCCGATCTTCCACGTCAACGGCGACGACCCCGAGGCGTGCATCCGCGTTGCGCGGCTCGCATTCGAGTACCGCCAGGCGTTCAACAAGGACGTCGTCATCGACCTGGTCTGCTACCGCCGTCGCGGGCACAACGAGGGCGACGACCCCTCGTACACCCAACCGTTGATGTACGACCTGATCGAGGGCAAGCGCTCGGTCCGCAAGCTCTACACCGAAGCGCTGGTCGGACGCGGGGACATCACGGTCGAGGAGGCCGAGGAGGCGCTGCGCGACTACCAGTCCCAGCTGGAGCGGGTGTTCGCACAGGTCCGCGAGGCGGCGGGTGAGACCGCGGCGTACGCGACCGTGCCCAGCTACCCGAAGAAGCCGTCGGTCGACGGTGGCGCCGACACCGCGATCAGCGCCGAGACCCTCAAGACCATCGCCGACGCACACACCCAGGCCCCGGACGGCTTCACCGTGCACCCCAAGGTGCTGCCGCAACTGCAACGACGGGCCGCTTCGATCACCGCCGGCCCGATCGACTGGGGAACCGCTGAGATCATCGCCTTCGGGTCCCTGCTCCTGCAGGGGCGACCGGTCCGGCTGGCTGGGCAGGACTCGCGGCGGGGCACTTTTGTCTCCCGCTTCGCCACGATCATCGACCGGCGCACCGCCGCCGAGTGGACGCCGCTCGGGCACCTCAGCGACGATCAGGCCGGCTTCTTCGGGTACGACTCGCTGCTGAGCGAGTACGCGGCGATGGGCTTCGAGTACGGCTACTCGGTCGCCCGGCCCGAGGCGCTGGTGCTCTGGGAGGCGCAGTTCGGTGACTTCGTCAACGGCGCCCAGATCGTGATCGACGAGTACATCAGCGCCGGAGAGGCCAAGTGGCAGCAGAAGTCGGGGGTCGTGCTGCTGCTGCCGCACGGCTACGAGGGTCAGGGACCCGACCACTCCTCGGCGCGGATCGAGCGCTTCTTGACGATGGCGGCCGACGACGCGTTCACGGTGGCGCAGCCGTCGACCCCGGCGAGCTACTTCCACCTGCTGCGCCATCACGCCCTCGGCAGCCGGCACCGTCCGCTCATCGTGTTCACGCCGAAGTCGATGCTGCGCGCCAAGGCGGCGGTCTCCCAGCCCGGCGACTTCACCGAAGGCTCGTACCTACCTGTCATCGGCGACGACGAGGTGGACCCGAAGCGGGTGGAGCGAGTGCTCTTGTGCTCGGGGAAGATCGCCTGGGACCTGCTGGCCGAGCGACGTAAACGAGAAGCCGAGGAGTCGCGGACCGCGATCGTACGGATCGAGCAGCTCTATCCGCGCCCGGTGGAGCAGCTGCGGTCCGAACTGGACCGCTATCCACGACTCGCCGAGCTGCGCTGGGTGCAGGACGAGCCGGCCAACATGGGGGCCTGGCCCCACCTCGCCCTGCACCTGACCACCGAGCTGGAGGGGTTGCCGTTCTACCGGGTGTCGAGGCCGGAGTCGTCCTCGCCGTCGGTCGGGCAGCACTCCCGACACGTCGAAGAGCAGCGGGACCTGCTCACGCAGGCGTTCTCCTGAGGGGCGGGATGTACTTCACCGACCGGGGCATCGAAGAGCTGGAGTCGCGCCGAGGAGACGAGGAGTTCACGCTGGAGTGGCTGGCCGACCGGCTGCGGGAGTTCTGCGACCTGCACCCCGAGTTCGAGACCCCGGTCGAGCGCTTCGCCACCTGGCTGGCCCGTCTCGACGACTGAGCCCGGCGGTCGTTGCTTTCCCATGTTCACCTGGGATAGCAGCGCCTCCATTGGGTTGCGCACCATTGGGAGTGTGGTTGCGCCATTGGAAGCGTCCGGGCGCCGAGCGATCAGGCTCGCCGCATCCTGACCTCCGGCTCGCCGAGGAAGAGCTCGTCCTTGCGCGCCCCGTCGAGGCGGAAACCGTGCCGAGCATAGAAGGCCCGGGCCCGACGGTTCGCCTCGAAGACCCACAGGTACGCCGCCGAGTCCGCGATCGCCGCGACAAGCAGCCGGTCGCCCAGTCCGGTCCCGTAGTGAACTGCCCGCACGTAGAGTGCATACAGCTCGATGTCGCCGTCGGTGTCGACGTCGCGCGCTGGACCGGCGGCTGCGAAGCCGACAACATCACCGGCGGGCTCAACGGCCAGCCAGCGGGGACCGAGGTCGGTGACCGCCTGGCGCCAGCGCGTGGTGCGCTGCGAGAGATCGTCGCTCCGGGCTGCCAGAACTGTTGGGTCGACGATGCCGGCGTACGCCTCCCGCCAGCAGGCGATGTGGCAGGCAGCGGCTGCGGCGGCATCGTCAGGCGTGGCCAGCCGGATCGTCACACCCACAACGACCTCCCTGCTTCGGACCGAAACTCACGGATCGTGGGACCGAAACTCACGGATCGTCGAGGGTGAGGACGATTTTGCCGAAGACGTCGCCGGCGATCAGGGCGGCGAAGGCTTCCCGGGCCCGGTCCATCGGCAGCGTCCGGTCGACCACCGGCGCGATGCCGGCCGTGTCGAGGAACTCGACCAGCCGTCGCAGCTCTATGCGCGTACCCATCGTCGAGCCTTGGACCCGCAGCTGCAGGAAGAAGATCCGGTTCAGCTCGGTCGCCTCCGGGTCCGAACCCGAGGTCGCACCGGACACCACCACGGTCCCGCCCGGCCGCAGGGCGCGCAGTGAATGCGCCCAGGTGGCCGCTCCGACTGTCTCCATCACCGCGTCGACCCGTTGTGGCAGCCGGGCGCCTGGCTCCAGCGCCGCCGCTCCGAGACTCTCGGCCCGCGCCCGCTTCGCCTCGTCCCTGCTGGTGACGAAGACCCGGAAGCCGGCCGCCCGAGCCAGCACGATCAGCGCGGTCGCGACGCCTCCCCCGGCGCCCTGCACCAGCACGCTGTCACCAGGGCGTAGCCCCGACTGCGTGAACAGCATCCGGTACGCGGTGAGCCAGGCGGTCGGCAGGCACGCCGCCTCGGCGAACGACATCCCCGCCGGTTTGGGCACAAGGTTGCGTCGCGGCACGGCCACCTGCGCGGCGAACGAGCCCTGATGCCGTTCGGACAACAGCGACCGTTTCGGGTCGAGTGTCTCGTCACCGAGCCAGGACGGGTCCGAGACGACGCCGTGCACGACGACCTCGCAGCCGTCGGTGTCGACGCCGGCCGCGTCGCACCCCAAGATCATCGGCAACGACTCGCGGTCCAGGCCGACCCCCCGAAGCGACCACAGGTCGTGGTGGTTCAGCGACGCGGCCCGGACCGAGACGACCGTCCAGTCCGACGGCGGCTCGGGCGCCGGCCGCTCTCCGACCACCAGCCCTCGCAGCGGGTCGTCCGCGTTCAGCGAGTCGGCGTAGACGGCGAACACGGGACCCGACCCTACTTCGCGGCTCGCGGCGGCCGCCGAGGCGGCCAGAGTCGTACGAGGACCGCTGCCAAGATGTCCCGGTCTGGGATCGCCCCCACCGACCAGGAGTCGACGCCCCGGTCGGGGTTGTCGCGCTCGACCCACCATCCCTCGTGGGCACGACGCGCGGCCCGCTTGACCGCGACGACCCCGTCGGGGAGGCGTACGACGGCGAGCCGACCGGGCCGAGGGTGCCGACCGTAACGCACCAGCAGCCGGTCCCCGTCGTACAAGGTGGGCTGCATCGAGCTACCGCGCACGACCGCGAGTCCCCACACCCGGAGTAGTGTCGCGGACGCACACCCGCTCTGACGACGAAAGGATCCGCCGATGCTGGCGCGCCTGTTCGCACCTTCGATCGAGGTGCACGCCCACTGCGATTTGCCGTGCGGCGTCTACGATCCGGCCCAGGCCCGAATCGAGGCCGAGTCGGTCAAGAAGATCGCCGAGAAGATGCAGGACAACGACGACCACGACTTCACGACGCGCGCGATCATGATCAAGGAGCAGCGCTCCGAGCTCGTGAAGCACCACCTGTGGGTGCTGTGGACCGACTACTTCAAGCCGCCCCATTTCGAGAAGTACCCACAGCTGCACACCCTGTTCAACGAGGCGACCAAGCTCGCCGGGGCGAGCGGCACCAAGGGCAGCAACAGCGTGGACACCGCCGACCAGCTGCTGGCGAAGATCGACCAGATCGCTGAGATCTTCGCGGCGACCAAGCAGAGCTGATCCGCCAACGCCACCGGGGCCACCGCCCCGGCTCGCCGTGTCGGCGCCGCCTGCTCCCGCGACCTCGATAGGTTGACCGCGCAGGAGCAGGGAACCCGGCCCGAGGAGTCGTCGTGACCGATCTGAAGGTCGGCCCTACCAGTGAACGTGAGCTGGCCGAGATCGACTTGGTCGTGCCCGCGGACGGTGCCTACCTGGCGGTGCTGCGGACCGCTGCCGCAGGGTTGGCTGCCCGGCTCGACTTCACCCTCGACGACATCGAGGACCTCAGGATCGCCGTCGACGAGGCGTGCGCCATCCTGCTCTCGCAGGCGTCGCCGGGTGCCCGGTTGCGCTGCACCTTCCACATGAGCGATGACACGGTCATCGTGCGGGCCGGCGTGCGGGCGACCAACCCGCGTGTCCCGTCTCGCGACGGCTTCGCCTGGACCGTGCTGAACGCGCTCGCATCCCGGGTCGAGTTCGCCGTGGTGCCCCCGGACCAACTGGTGATCGAGCTCAGCCAGCAACGGCCGGTCTGGCGCTCATGAGCGTCGAAGTGACGGCGCCGGTCGCCGCGGCCAAGACTGGATCCTCGTCCCTCATGCCGCGAGCAGACACCGGTCAGGATGCCCGGGCAGGCACCCGAGCCGCCTTCACCGAGCTCGCCCGACTCGACCCACGGGACCAGCGACGGGCCGACCTGCGCGAGCACCTGGTACGACTTCACCTGCCACTGGTCGAGCACCTGGCCCGACGGTTCAGCAACCGCGGTGAACCGCTGGACGATCTGACGCAGGTCGGAATGATCGGGCTCATCAAGGCGGTCGACCGCTTCGAGCCGGCGCGCGGAGTCGAGTTCTCGACCTACGCCACGCCGACGATCGTCGGTGAGATCAAGCGGCACTTTCGGGACAAGGGCTGGGCGATCCGGGTGCCGCGCCGGTTGCAGGAGCTCCGCCTCGAGCTGGCGGCGGTGACCTCGGAACTGACCCAGGAGCTGGGCCGGTCCCCGACCGTCGCCGAGGTTGCTGCCCGTCTGCACCTCGACCAGGACAGCGTGCTCGAGGGCTTGGAGTCCGCCAACGCCTATTCGACGTTGTCTTTGGACGCGCCCAACAACCGAGACGACGTCGGCGCCAGCCTGTCCGACGCGCTCGGCGGCGACGACGCGGCGCTCGGCCACGTCGAGTACCGGGAGTCGCTGAGACCGCTCCTGGCCGAACTCGATCCGCGCGATCGCAAGATCTTGCTGCTGCGGTTCTTCCACCAGATGACGCAGTCCCAGATCGCCACAGAGCTCGGCATGTCGCAGATGCACGTGTCGCGGCTGCTCTCACGGGCACTGGTGCGGTTGCGCGCCGGCCTGCTCAGCGAGTGAACCAGCGCTGAGCGCGACGGGTGATGTGAGCCAAACGACAGCGCCCGCACCCTTGTGTCGGCCTGGGTTTCTTGCGACGATCGAGTGGTCGTATCCCGGTGCGACAAACCCCGCAGCAGACGGTGCAGCCAAACCCTGCGCCCGCCAACCGTGACCTGTTCACAACGGCTTTCCCAGGGAGGCCGCAGCAACAAGGAGCCCCCGCCGATGGACTGGCGTCATCGCTCCGCGTGCCTCGAAGAGGACCCGGAGCTGTTCTTCCCGATCGGCAACACCGGACCGGCCATCCTGCAGATCGAAGAGGCCAAGTCGGTGTGCCGTCGCTGCGACGTCCGCGAGCAGTGCCTGTCCTGGGCACTGGAGTCGGGCCAGGACCACGGGGTGTGGGGCGGGCTCAGCGAGGATGAGCGCCGGGCACTCAAACGGCGCAACGCCAGGGCGCGCATCCGCACCGCCTGAGCGCACCGTGCATGCCACGATGGGCTCGTGGTGGAGGGCTACTGGCGTGCGGTGCTGACCGCCGGGCTGCGGGTGCCACCGGACCGTCCGCTCGACGATCTCACCGCCGATCTCGTCGACATGCTCGGCGACCCCGACCCGACCCGGCGCGACGAGCTGGCGCACTGCATTCTCTCCACCTGGCTACGAGGCGGCGTGTACGACGACCTGCTTGCCGGCTTCGGGGACGGGGTAGCCGTTGGGCTGGGCACGGGGCTGGGTGCCGTTGCGGACGACACCGTCTTCCGCCGGTCGGGCAGCGCGCGGATGCTGAGCGAGGTCGTCGCGCGCGACAACGAGGCCCGACTCGTGGGACACGAGACCGTGCTGCGGTGGGGGGACAACGCAGCCGTGTGGTTGTTGCGCGAGCGTGACCTGCGCGGGTGGGTCCCCCAGCGCGGTTGGGCCCACGCGCTCAGGTACGGAGCCGATCTGCTCGGTCGGCTGGCGCGGTCCCCGCACCTGCGGGGGCTCGAGCTCACCGTGCTCCTCGATGTCGTCGCAGACCGGCTGACGCTACCCACCCGACACGTCCTGCACCACCGGGAGGACGACCGGTTGGCGCACGCGGTGATGGTCATCCTGCACCGCGACCTCGTGCCGTTCGAGGTGCTCGAGCCGTGGATCGTCCGACTCGGCTCGGCCATCCGGCCTTCGTCAGAGGAGCGGGCGAACACCGAGTGGCCGACGCCTGCCGCAGCCAACACGGCATCATTCCTGCGGGCGCTGCACCTGCAGCTCGCGCTCGGTGTCCGCGGTTCCTCCGCCGTCAGCGCGGATAGCGAGCTCTTCGCGGATCCACCCGCACGCCGAGCCGACCTGTTGCTGCTGGTCCTGGACCAGCTGAGGGCCGCCAGCCCACAACTTTTCGCACTGCCGGCCGCTCGCGCCGGCGCGGAAAGCCCGCTGTGAGTCTGGCGCCCGGCGGTGGCACCTTCTAGGGTGTCGGGGACGCCAGCCGAATGCTGGAGGTGGAGCCCATGACCCCCCCGCCCGAACCACCTCGCCGAGGGCGCGACCCTCGTGCCCTGTGGGCGCTGCTCTTGCTGGCCATCGCCGTAGTCGCCCCGCTGCTGGTGTGGACGTACGCCCGCGAGGGCCCGACGTTGGCCGGCGTGCCCTTCTTCTTCTGGTACCAGTTCGCTCTCGTCCCGGTCGCGGCGGCGCTCACCTTCGCCGCGTACCGACTCGTCATTGCCGTCGAGGCCGATCGCAGAACGTCTGCCAACGACGGTGGTGAGCCGCAGTGAGCGGGGTCAACACCACCGCGCTCGTGGTCTTCTTGTTCTTCTTCGTGCTCGTCACCGTCATGGGCTTCCTGGCGGCCCGGTGGCGGCGCAGCCCGCTGGACAGCCTCGATGAGTGGGGGCTCGGGGGTCGCGGGTTCGGCACGTTCGTCGCCTGGTTCCTGATCGGCGGTGACCTCTACACCGCCTACACCTTCGTGGCGGTGCCTGCCCTGCTGTACGCCGGCAACGCCGTCGGGTTCTTCGCGGTGCCCTACACGATCGTGGTGTACCCGATCGTCTTCGTGTTCCTGCCTCGGCTGTGGTCGGTGTCGCACCGGCACGGGTACGTCACCCCCGCCGACTTCGTGCAGGGACGCTACGACTCCCGCGGCCTGTCCCTGGCCGTGGCCTTCACCGGCATCCTCGCCACCATGCCCTACATCGCGCTCCAGCTGGTGGGCATCCAGGTCGTGCTCGAGGTCCTAGGCATCGGCGGCGGAGCCGGGGCGTCGGCCCTCGAGAAGGACCTGCCGCTGTTCTTGGCGTTCGCGGTGCTCGCGGCCTACACGTACGCCTCCGGGCTGCGCGCCCCGGCGCTGATCGCGTTCGTCAAGGACGCGCTGATCTATCTGGTGGTCCTCGTCGCAGTCATCTACCTGCCGTTCCACCTCGGCGGCTGGGGTGACGTCTTCGCGGCAGCCGGTGACAAGGTCGACTCCGCCAACAAGGCGGCCGGGGCGCCGGTAGCCGGGCTGTTCCCCGGCACCGGCGGGGCCCAGTGGGCGTACGCGTCGCTGGCGCTCGGTTCGGCGCTGGCGCTGTTCATCTACCCCCACTCGGTGACCGGCGTGCTGTCCACCGGAAGCCGCAACGTCATCCGCCGCAACGCCGCGCTGCTGCCGGCGTACTCCTTCCTGCTCGGGCTCCTTGCCCTCCTCGGCTACGTCGCCATCGCCGCGGGCGTGAAGGTCGACAACCCCCAGCAGGCCATCCCGCAGCTCTTCGAGAACGAGTTCCCCGCCTGGTTCGCCGGCGTCGCGTTCGCCGCGATCGCGATCGGGGCGTTGGTGCCTGCGGCGATCATGTCGATCGCGGCGGCGAACCTGTGGACCCGCAACGTCTACAAGGCGTTCCTACGCCGGGACGCAACTCCCCAGCAGGAGGCCACCCAGAGCAAGATCGTGTCGCTGGTCGTGAAGTTCGGCGCGCTGATCTTCGTGATCGCCTTGCCGAAGGAGTTCGCGATCAACCTGCAGCTGCTGGGCGGCATCTGGATCTTGCAGACCCTCCCCGCGATCGTGTTCGGGCTCTACACGCGGTGGTTCCACCGTTGGGCGCTGCTCGCCGGCTGGGCGGTGGGGATGGCGTACGGAACGACCGTCGCCTACCAGCAGCCGAGCCCCAGCGACCCGACCGTCTCCCACTTCGGGTCGCCGGTGGCGCTGTTGCCGGGGGCGGCGACGACCAAGGTCTACATCGCGGTCACCGCATTCGTGCTCAACGTCGCCGTCGCAGCGCTCGTCACGTTCGTGCTGCGTGCCGCCAACGCGCCGGCCGGTGCTGATGCAACCGAGCCCGGCGACTATTACGCCGACTCCGGTGACGCCGGAGTCGCGGTCACGCCGGAGCAGGCCACCGCCGACGTCGCCGAGCCGGGCGTGCCCCCACCTCCACAGTAGCCGGTGAGCGTCACCATCCGGCTGGCGGAGCCGCCCGAGTACGCCGAGCTTGGGGACATCACGGTCGCCGCATACGCCGCCGACGGCTTCCTCGACGGCGAGCCGGCCTACGAGAGGGAGCTCCGGGATGCAGCCGCCCGAGCATCCGGCGGCGAGCTGTGGGCCGCCAGCCGGGCGGCGGAGCTGCTCGGGAGCGTCACGTACTGCCCACCCGGGTCGGCGTACCGGGAGCTGGCGCGGCACGGGGACCAAGGGGAGTTCCGGATGCTCGCGGTCGCCCCGCGAGCCAGGCGCCGCGGGATCGCCCGGCTCCTGGTGGACAGGTGTGTGCAACGCTCCCGCGAACTGGGTCACCGCGAGCTGGTGATCAGCAGCCTCGACGGCATGGCGTCCGCACACGCGTTGTACGAGGCGGTTGGCTTCGAGCGGGCGCGCGACCTCGACTGGCGCCCGGTCCCCGGGATAGTCCTGCGAGGCTTCCGGCTGCCGCTGTGAGCGGCGTCGGCTCAGGCGTTGGGACGTTTGCCGTGGTTAGCCTTGTTCTTGCGACGGGCCCGACGCTTGCGTCCGTGCTTTCCCATCGATCCTCCTCACCCCTGCTCGACGTGGGTGAACGTGATCTGGACCCCGCGAATGTAGGTCACGACCCGCTGCCGCAGCGGGGTCGGAGCCAGCTCGCAGCACGAGCGGGCGACCAGGTCCTTGACGAGCCGGTCCAGGTCGTACGTCGCCAGGCACGGTGCGCACTCGACGAGGTGCTGGCGGATCTCGGCACAGCTGGCCGCGTCGGCCTCGTTGTCGAGGAACAGGTAGAGATTGGCGAGGATCTCGCTGCAGTCGCGGGTGTGCGGGTTGCCGCAGGACATCACCGCTCACCTGCTCCCGAGGCCGCCATGCCCCGGTCCCTGGCATAGTCCGAGAGCAGCTCGCGCAGCTGCCGGCGGCCCCGGTGCAGCCGCGACATCACGGTGCCGATCGGCGTCCCCATGATCTCGGCGATGTCCTTGTACGGGAACCCCTCGACGTCGGCGAGGTAGACCGCCAGCCGGAAGTCCTCCGACAAGGACGCCAGGGCCGCTTTGACGTCGGAGTCGGGCAGGTGCTCGAGCGCCTCGACCTCGGCGGACTTCAACCCCGACGAGGTGTGCGCCTCAGCGGCTGCGAGCTGCCAGTCCTCGATCTCCTCGGTCATCTGCTGCGCCGGCTGGCGCTGCTTCTTGCGGTAGGAGTTGATGTAGGTGTTCGTCAGGATCCGGTACAGCCACGCCTTGAGGTTGGTACCCGGCCGGAACTGATGGAACGCGTTGAAGGCCTTGGCGTACGTCTCCTGCACGAGGTCTTCGGCGTCCGCCGGGTTGCGTGTCATGCGCATCCCGGCGGAATACAGCTGATCGAGGAAGGGCAGAGCGTCGCGCTCGAAGCGTTCGGCGCGTTGCTCCCCGGTCTCCGGCACGACACCCGAGTCCGTGGTCGTTGTCTGCTCACCGCTGTCAGTCATCGGCGCCGAGCCTACCGGCGGCGGACGACGCGCACCGACCTCGCGGCCCCCGACCGCCTGGGTGGCGGCGGTGTCCCACGGCAACCACGCCCGCAACGAGGCGGTGACCAGCACGGGATGGACCTCCGGGCGTCGAGATGGCTCTGACCTCTGCTCTAACCGGCGCGCCGGCCCTGGTTGTTCCCGGGCTGGTGCGGGTCTACCGTGCCGCGCGAGCCTGACCCGGCTCGTCGTGGCGGAGCCGTCGACCCAACCAGGTCCTCACCGCACCGAGCACGATCGCGTCCGCGTCGGCCTGCGCCGCGACGTCGCGATCATGGACAGCAAGGGAGTGGTCGGCCCCCGGCACGACGAGCATGTCCAGACCCAGCGGGAACTCGTGGGGGGCGCCGAACGGATCGAGCTCACCCTGGACCACCAGCGTCGGGACGCCCGCCGCTAGGAGCTCCGCGGCCCGGCTGCGCTCCGGGCGGCCCGGCGGGTGCAGCGGGAACGACAGGGCCAGGACGCCGGTGGCACCGAGTGCTCGTGCGGTGCGGCAGCCGACCCGCCCCCCCGTGCTGCGGCCGCCGACCACCAGCGGGGTCCGCGGGCGCAACCCGCTCATCGCGGCGGCGAAGGTCTCGTCGAGGATCGCGGCAGCCGGGGCGACACGCCGACCGGCCACCCGCCACGGCAGCTCGACCAGGGCCACGCTGATGCCCTGCCCCGGCAACTGGTGCGCCAGCAGCTGCAGCTCCGGCCGGTCGTTGCCGCCACCTGCACCGTGGGTCAAGACGAGCGTCGCCCACGGCCTCGGCGCACGTCGTTGCTCGATGCGAGCCGGACCGTGCCTGGTCTCGATCAGCCTGTTGTCGATCACGGGCCGCTCAACGCGCCACCTCGAGCTGCGACGGCTCGATCAGATGCGGCCCGTTGTTGCGCACGTTGTTGACCTCGGTCGACACCGGGTACGCCTCCAGCCGTCCCGGCGCCGCCGGGACCAACAGCTCGAGCAGGGAGTCCCGGTCCGCCGCGGCGGGGTCGAGCCAGGCCGCGTACCGCTCCGGTTCGACCAGCAGCGGCATTCGGTGATGGATGTGGCCCAGCCCGTCCTCGGCGGTCGTCGTCATCACCGTGCAGGTCCACCAGAAGGCGTCCGGGTCCTCCTCGTCGACCCGCTTGTCTCGCCAGATCTCGTAGAGGCCGGCCAGCGCCACCACCCGGCCGTCGCGGCGATGGATGAAGAACGGTTGCTTGACCGGCTTGCCGCTGGCCGTGCGCTGCTGGGACGCGTACCACTCGAAGTATCCGTCGGCGGGCAGCAGGCAGCGGCGGGAGGCGAATGCGCGACGAAAGGCAGGCTTGTCGGCGACGGTCTCCATCCGGGCGTTGATCATCTTGGCGCCGATGCCCGGCTCTTTGGCCCACGACGGGACCAGGCCCCACCGCAGCGACACCAGCTGACGCACCGGGGCGTGGTCGCGGTTGCCACGCGGTGGCCGCTCGATGACCGCCGGCACCTGCTTGGTGGGTGCCACGTTGTAGTCGGGCACCAGCGATTCACGCAGCTCGACGGCGGTGACCTCGAACTCCTCGACGAGATCCTCCGGCGACCGGCTGGCAGCGTACCTGCCGCACATGGTGGCAGCCTTGCACACCACAGCCGGCCGCCGAGGCTCTCGTCCTCGATCGACTCGCCCTGTCCGCCCGCCCCGTGACCGGGCGGCGTCGACGACTCGTCACCTCGCGAGCTCGTCCAGTAGCGCCGATGTGAGCTCACTGGTCGCGGGCAGGCTCTCGATCCAAACTCTCGGCCCTGCCCGGTGATACCGCAGCGCCGATCTGTCCTCCAGGAGCTGGCGGAGCGACTCGAGGGCCGCGCCCAGGGCGGCGTCGCGGGATACCAGCGCACAGGCGCGACGGCCACAGATGCGGGCGAAGGTCTCGCCGCCGGAGAAGACGTCGCGCATCGCCTCGGTCACCTCGACCAGCGCCAGCACCGTCGACAGCCGGAGGCTGCTGGCCGAATGTTGCCCGTCACCGGCCGAACGGCAGATGCGCAGCGGCCGGACTGGGGGACCGAGCTCGACGACGACGAGTGCGTACGCCTCCGGTCCGGTCCGGCGGTCGCGCTCGGCCGTACGAAAGAGCTCGTCGATCCGACTGCGCAGATGCGGCAGGCTGGCCAGACCCGTGAGCGGGTCATGGCACGACAGGCCGTGCAGGTACTGCAACGACACCTCGGTCCAGGCGAGGCACAGCGCTCGCACGACCAAGTAGCCCGGAGAACCGGCGGCGACCGCCGCGTACGTCGTCTCGAGGTCGTCCAGGACCTGGTTGAGCGCGACTCCCTCGGCCGCCAGCTCGCGGCCCACCTCGACCGCGCACGCCTCCACGTCACCGGAGTGCACCAACGCGTCGGCAATCGGTTCGAGACCACGGACCATCGTGCGCGGGAGGTAATCGGGCCGACCGCGGACGTCCGCGGTGAGACCTGGCGGGCGGGTCAGGCTGTCGAACTGCGTCATGCTTCTCGCCTCCTCACCTCAAAGTGACGGCAGCCGCGCCCAGCCATGACGCCGACCGCGTTTGGCTTTCCCTGACAAGGGGCACCAGCGGCGGATACCGTGGCGGCGCGCTCCCGTCATGAACCGGCCCACTTCCCGTTCCTTTGGTCAGTGATGCAAGACACCGAGACACTTCCGGCCAGCGACGCCGAACTCATCTCGCGGGTTCGCGCCGGGGACGCCGACGCGTACGGCGAACTCTTCGAACGTCACCGCGCAGCGGCGACGCGGTTGGCGCGCCAGCTCGGGGATGCTGCCGACGCCGACGACCTCGTCTCCGAGGCGTTCGCGAAGCTGCTCTCGGTGCTGCGGTCCGGCGGTGGCCCCGATGTCGCGTTTCGGGCCTACCTGCTCACCGCCGTGCGTCGGCTGCAGGTCGACCGGTGGCGATCGGGACGGCGGCTCCACAGCACCGACGACCTCGAGGCGTACGAGGACCCCGAGCCGTTCGTCGACCCCGCCGTGGACGACTTCGAACGCGGTGCGGCGGCCCGCGCCTTCTCCTCGTTGCCCGAGCGATGGCAGTTGGTGCTGTGGCACTGCGAGGTCGAGGGCAGCAAGCCCGCGGAGGTGGCACCGCTGCTGGGTATGACCCCCAACAGCGTGGCCGCGCTTGCGTACCGGGCGCGCGAAGGCCTCCGGCAGGCGTACCTGCGCAGTCATCTCGCCGACACGGCGGAGGGCGAGTGCCGCTGGACGACCGAGCACCTCGGAGGATACGTCCGCGGCGGCTTGTCCCACCGCGATCGAGCCAGGGTCGAGCACCACGTGGACGAGTGCCGCCGCTGCGCGGCTCTCGCGCTCGAACTGGCCGAGCTGAACTCCAACCTGCGCGGACTGCTGGCACCCTGGCTACTGGGCGCTGCGGCCTCCGGCTACCTCGCCGCCACAAAGACGGCCGTCGCGGCGTCGGCATCGTGGTGGAGTCGGACGGTTGCTGCCGCCAGTACCGCTGGAGGCGCGCCAGCAGGAGCCGTCGTAGCCGCCGGCGTCACCGTGGCGGCGGTCGTCGGCGCGGCCGTGGTGGCCCATGGTCCCTTGGGCACGCCGAACGGCAACAGCCCGGCATCCGACCGCGTGGCTTCGGTGGCCGGCACCTCGCTCGGGGGAGCGCCCACGCGTGACAGGGTGCCCCCCGCAACCCACAGCACCCAGCTGCCGTCGACGGCGCACTCTCGAGAACCACGCCAGCACGGCGCGCCGTCGCGTCACGGATCCGCCAACCCCGGTGCGGCGGACGATGAGCGCCAGTCGTCCGGGAGCGCGGGGGCCGGTGCCACCGGCAACGTCGGCGCGGGGCAGGTCGCCTCGGCGCCGCCCCAGCGTCCGAACGCGCGCCGGCCCTCGACCTCTCCTGGTCATGGCAGCGGCACCAGGCCTGGATCCTCGTCGGGCCAGTCGGGCGGAGGACCGTCCGGGAGCGGCGGGGGTGCCAGCCACGGCGGTGCTGGCGGTACGGGGAGCGGTGGAACCGCGGGAGGGGCCCCCAGCGGGGGCGCGACCGGAAACGGCGGATCTCCCGGCCCGGGCAGGACCGGCGGCCGGGCAGGACCTGCCCATGACTCCGGTCACCACGCAGACCGTGGGCACCACCACACCCCCGGCACCGACCCGCAACCCGAGCACGGAAACGACGGCGAGCACGGCCACCACGCCAACCGCGGCCACCACACCCCCGGCACCGACCCGCAACCCGAGCACGGAAACGACGGCGAGCACGGCCACCACGC
>JBBPZV010000040.1:0-3248 GCA_038198775.1 Propionibacteriales bacterium
AAGTGACGTCCTCCTCGTGCTGATGGGCGACGGCAACCAGCGCGCCACCCTCGAGCGGGAGGGCCGCGACATATCCGCGCTTCGTTTCCTGCCGCCCGTCTCGAGGGAGGCCTATCCGGACGTCCTTCGTGCGGCAGACGTGCTGCTGGTCAACGAGCGCCCGACGGTGGGAGAGATGTCGATCCCGAGCAAGCTGACGTCATACTTCGCCGCCGGCCAGCCCGTCCTGGCGGCGGTCTCGGCGGACGGGGCATGTGCCCAGGAGCTGGCAGCAGCGAGCGGGGCGACCCTGCGGGTCCATCCCGGCGACCCGGCCGGGCTGGCCAAGGCGGTCATCGAGCTCCAGGACCGCCGCGAGGGGCTCGCCGGCATGGGTCGGGTAGCCGCGGCCTACGCCGAGCGCAGCCTCGGCCGCCCCACCGCCTCCCGCCATGTCCTCGACTTCGCGGTCGACCTGCTGGCCGACCGACGGATGGCGGGTCCGCGATGACGGCGTGGGACGGGCACCCCGGTCGTGGCGTGCAGGTCAAGCGGACGGTCCACCTGCCTCGCCAGGACCGGCTGCCTGGGCTGTCGGTAGAGCACCTCAGTGTCATCCACGATCCCGAGCCCGAGCGGCGCCCCAGCCTGCTCAACCCCGCTGCGGGCCGGTTCATCGCGCTCGCCGACACCGTACTGCTGGCTATCTTCGCGCTGTCCGTGCCCGGACATCGCGTGGGTCTTGCCGTCTTCGGTCTGGCAGCGTTCACCATGCTGCGCCAGGTCGGTCTTCAGCGTCCCCGGCTGACCCTGTCCGTCCTCGACGACCTCCCGCAGCTGTCGATGATCCTCTTCGCCTCCACCGGGCTGACGCTTGCGGTCTGCCTGGCCGTCCGCCAACAGCCGTCCATTCGCAGCCTCACGACGTGGCTGGTGCTCGCCGGCGCTGCCCTGCTCCTCGAGCGCTTCTGCGCCTACTGCCTGATCCGGTGGGTGCGCCGGTCAGGCCTGGTCTCGCACCCCACGCTGGTGATCGGCTGTGGCCGCATCGGCGCCCAGCTGAGCACCGCGCTGCTGGCGAACCGCGAGTACGGGCTGCGCCCCGTGGGCTTCGTCGACGACGCCCCGCTGCTGCCGCCCGTCGAGCGACCAGTGCCGCTGCTCAGTGGCACCGAGGACCTCGCGACGGTGATCCGCGACCACGGCATCGACAACGTGCTGGTGGCGTTCAGTTCCCGCAGCGAGGTCGAGATGATCGACATCCTGCGTACCTGCGACCGGCTCGGCGTCGAGATCTTCACCGTGCCCCGGCTGTTCGAGATGCACAGCACGGCCCGGGGCGGCGAAACCGTGCGAGGCCTGCCGCTCGTGCGGCTGCGGCGCGCCACCTTCCGGTCCACGAGCTGGCAGCTCAAGCGGTGCGTCGACCTGTTCCTCACCTCGTTGGCCCTGGTCTTCCTGGCACCGGTCTTGCTGGCTTGCGCTGTCGCCGTGCGACTCGAAGGCGGTCCTGGGATCATCTTCCGCCAGACACGCATCGGCATCGACGGGGCCCCGTTCGAGGTGCTGAAGTTCCGCAGCCTCAAGCCGGTCGACGAGTCGGAGTCGGCGACCAAGTGGAACGTCGCGAACGACGACCGGATGGGCCCGGTCGGGCGCACCATGCGCAAGCTGTCTCTCGACGAGCTTCCCCAGCTGTGGAACATCATCAAGGGCGACATGTCGCTGGTCGGCCCGCGGCCCGAGCGCCCGCACTTCGTCGACCAGTTCGGCCAGGAGCACCGCGAGTACCTGCACCGTCACCGGGTTCCGTGCGGTCTCACCGGCTGGGCACAGGTGAACGGTCTGCGCGGTGACACCTCGATCGGAGAGCGGGCCCGCTTCGACAACTTCTACATCGAGAACTGGTGCCTGTGGCTCGATATGAAGATCATGATCCGTACGGTCGCGCAGGTTCTGCGCATGACCGGTAACTGACCGCGGCCCTGCCAGGGACCGGCAGGGTCCTGGCAGGGGTGCGACTCCCGGGCGGTCCGCGGGGGGAACCGCAACTACGCTGTGCCGCGTTCGGCGGTTACATGCGCCGACGCAACGGAAGGGGCTCACGTGGAGCTCATCGACTATGTGCGCATGCTCGGACGACGCTGGATCTACGTGGTCGTCCTGACCCTGCTCGGCCTCGCCGCGGGGTTGGCCTGGGGCCTGACGAAGACCCCCACGTACACGGCGACCGCCGAGCTCTTCGTGGGCAACGTCGTGTCGACGGCGAGTGCCAGCCCGATCCAGAACTCCCAGCTGGCCTCCCAGTTCACCCTCGCCCGCATGGACACCTACGCCTCGCTTGTGGACTCCCCCAGCGTCACCAAGGCCGTCGCGGGACAGCTCCGGCTCGGCAGCAAGGCCTCGGTGGGCCCGCACCTGTCGGCGACGGTCCCGGGAAAGACGGTCCTGCTGCGGGTGACCGCGACGGCGGCGACACCCGTGCGTGCGGCGTCCATGGCGAACGCGGCGGCGACCGCTCTCGGCGCGTCGATCGAGGATCTGGAGAAGGGCACGACCGGCAGCTCGCCGGTCCGTACGACGCTCACCCGGCCGGCCACCGCCCCGGGCGCGCCGTCGTCTCCCAACCGCAGGCTGGACGTGGCGTTCGGCCTGATCATCGGCCTCGGCCTCGGGCTGATGGCGGCCGGGCTGCGCGACCAGGCCGGAGGTTCCCGCGACACGGGAGCGCGGGCACCGGCGGAGCCCTCCCCGCGTGGCCGTCCGGTCGCGGCCGGTGCCACGGCACACGGCTCGGTGTCCCCGGACGCATGAGGGTAGGCGCACACCCGTGACCGCCGTCACGCCGTCGCGCGGGGCAGGGTCGCTCCAGCGCTCGGCTCCGACCTGGCGCCCGAGGGCGGTGACGCTCACCGACCAGGTCCTGTCCAGCGTGTCCAACCTGCTGGCCGTGGTGCTGGTGGCGCGGGCGCTGAGCGCAGCCGACTTCGGCCGGTTCTCCCTCGGGTACGCCATTCTGACCCTGACCCTGGGCCTGAGCCGAAGCTTCTTCGGCACCCGTGTGGCGCTCGCGCCGGACGCCGTGTCCGCGCGCCGGGTCACCGGCGAGCTGGTCGGGGCCATGATCGTGCTCGCGCCGGTGGCGGCCTTGGCGGTGCTGGCCGTGTCCGCGCTGACCACCGGCGGCGCGTCGTTGCCCCTGCTGGCGCTGGTGGCATGCGCCACCCCGATCGTGTGCGTGCAGGACATCCTGCGCTTCGGTGCGGCGG
>JBBPZV010000041.1:0-24928 GCA_038198775.1 Propionibacteriales bacterium
CACGAAGTACGCTTCACCTACGGAGTGCCTTCCGGTTGAGGAACTTTGAACTGTCGCAAGTCCAAGTTTCCCCTGCTGGGCAGGCACTTCGGCGCTTCTACGCGCCGATCACGCCACCGCGCCGTGAACGATCGGGGCTAGTGGAACGTGTCCTGGGTGATCGACAGGCCGTTAAGCAGCAAGTGTTCCACGGCCCCTGCCGCCTTCTCCAGCTGCGCGCCCAAGGCTGCGCGCTCGGCGACAGGTGGAGCCCTGAGCACGTACTCGGCTGGGCCCACGGCATCGACCGGCCGGCCGATGCCGACGCGTACTCGAAAGAAGTCTCCCGTCCCCAGTGCGGCGCGGATCGACCGAAGGCCGTTGTGCCCACCGTTACCACCACCGAACTTTATCCGCAGCGTGCCCACAGGCAGATCGAGGTCGTCGTGGACGACGACAAGTCGATTGGCCGGCGTCCGATAGAAGTCTGTCAGCGCGCGTACCGGGCCACCACTGTCGTTCATGTAGGAACGCGGTCGGGCAATCACGACTCGCACGCCGTCCGAGCCGGGCCGTCCTAGCCAGCCTTCGACCACGTCAGCGCGCCGGGACTTGTGCGCCCGAAACGACGAACCTATCCGCACGACCAGCAGCTCGGCCACCCGGTAGCCGACGTTGTGGCGGGTCTCGGCGTACTGCGAGCCGGGGTTGCCCAGCCCAACCACCAGCCACGCGCCGCTGTCCACGGTGCCGGCGCCGGATCGCAGCCGCCGGGGCAGACTCACGCGCCCTCGCGCGACCCTGCCTCGCCTTCGGCACTCGCAGGGGCGGCCTCCCCCACCTCGTCGGTTGCCTCCTCCACCGTGGGCTCGTCGCGGTCGATGCCGGCGTCGGCCTCCGCGTCGGCGAGCTCTGCCTCCAGGTCCTCGGCGGTAGGGGCCGCGGTGAGGTTCACGATGAGGTGCTCGGCGTCCAGAGCGAGCGTGGTGCCGGTCGGGAGCATCAGGTCGGAGGCGAGGATCCGGTCGCCGACACCGCGCCCGGCGATCGACACCTCGACGGCCCCGGGGATGTGTGTCGCCTCGGCCTCGAGGAGGATCTCGGTGGTCTCGGTGACCACGAGCACGCTCGAGTCGACCTCGCCGGTCACCACGACCGGCACGCTGACCGTCACCCGCTCCCCGCGTCGCACCACCAGCAGGTCGGCGTGCTCGATGGTGCCCCGGATCGGGTCGCGCTGCACCTGCTTTGGCAGGGCCAGCTGCGACTTGCCGTCGAAGTCGACCGAAAGCAAGGCGTTGGCGTGCTTGAGCGCCAGCATCAGCTCGTGGCCCGGAAGGCTGACGTGCAGCGGATCCGACCCGTGCCCGTAGAGAACGGCCGGCACCTTGTCGGCGCGGCGGATCCGCCGCGCGGCACCCTTGCCGAACTCGGTGCGCGCCTCGGCCTTGATCGTGATCTCGGACACCGGGGTGGTCTCTCCTGTACGTCGCTCGCTCGCTGCGGGGCTGCCGGGGCAACCGCGGAAGTCTAGCCGGTGGTCAGGCTTCGCCGTCGAAGAGGCTGGTGACCGAGCCGTCCTCGAACACCTCGCGGATGGCCCGGCTGATCAGCGGTGCGATCGAGAGCTCGGTCAGCTTGTCGAAGCGGCGCTGGTCGCCGATCGGCAAGGTGTCGGTCACGATCACCTCGGCGATCGTGGAGTTCTTCAACCGGTCGACCGCCGGTCCCGACAGCACGGCGTGGGTGACCGCGCACACCACCCCGGACGCGCCGGCGGCGACCAGCGCCTCGGCTGCCTTGGTCACGGTGCCCGCGGTGTCGACCATGTCGTCGATCAGCAGGCACAGCCGGCCGTCGACGTCGCCGACCACCTCCTGCATGCTGACCTGGTTGGCGACAGTGGGGTCGCGGCGCTTGTGGATGATCGCCAGCGGGCAGTTGAGCCGGTCCGTCCACCGGTCGGCCAGCCGTACCCGTCCGGCGTCCGGGGACACCACCGTCATCCGCGTCGTGTCGTAGTGGCGCGTCAGGTAGTCCGCGAGCACCGGCAGCGCCAGCAGGTGGTCGACCGGGCCGTCGAAGAAGCCCTGGATCTGGCCGCTATGGAGGTCGACGGCCATCATCCGGTCCGCTCCCGCAGTCTTGAACAAGTCTGCGACGAGCCGGGCGGAGATGGGTTCGCGACCTTTGTGCTTCTTGTCCTGGCGGGCGTACCCGAAGAACGGGGTGACGACCGTGATCCGCTTGGCCGACGCCCGCTTCAACGCGTCGACCATGATCAGCTGCTCCATCAGCCAGTGGTTGATCGGTGCGGTATGGCTCTGCATCACGAAGGCGTCGCAGCCGCGCACCGACTCGGTGAAGCGGACGTAGATCTCGCCGTTGGCGAAGTCGCGCGCCATCGTCGGCACCAGGCCGGTCCCGAGCAGCTCGGCTACCTCCTCCGCCAGCCGGCAGTGGGCCCGGCCGGAGAACAGCATGAGGTTCTTCTCCGTCGTCCGCTTCAGGCCGGTCACGACCGGGCCTCCTCACTCGCCGGGCTGGCTCCCTCAGCCTGCCCAGCCTCGGCCGCCGCCCGCGCCGCAGCGGTCCCTGCCCGCTTGCGCCCCACCCAGCCCTCGATCTCGCGCTGCGGCCCAGTGGAGACCGCCAGCGCCCCCGGTGGCACGTCTCGCCGCACGATGGTCCCGGCACCGGTGACCGCACCGTCCCCGATCTCGACCGGAGCCACGAAGACGTTGTCGGAACCGGTACGGCAGTGCCGTCCGACCGTCGTGCGGTGCTTGGCCACCCCGTCGTAGTTGGCAAAGATCGTGCCGGCCCCGATATTGCTGCCCTCCCCCACGTCAGCGTCCCCCACGTACGACAGGTGGGGCACCTTGGCTCCCGGGCCCAGCTCCGCGTTCTTGGTCTCGACGAAGGCTCCCACCTTGGCGCGCGCGGCCAGCCGCGTGCCCGGGCGCAGGTACGCGAACGGTCCCACGCTGGTGTGGTCGCCGATCTCGGCACCGGCCGCATGGGTCCGCGTCACCGTCGCACCGCGACCGACGCTCACGTCGGTCAAGGTGGTGTCCGGCCCGACGACCGCTCCCGAATCCAACCTCGTCGAACGGTGCAGCTGCACACCGGGCAGCAGCGTCACGTCCGGAGCCAGCCGTACGTCCACGTCCACCCAGGTCGACGCGGGGTCGAGCACGGACACGCCGGCGAGCATCCACCGCTCCAGAATCCGCCGGTTCAGCTCCGCCGCCAGCCGGGACAGCTGCACCCGGTCGTTGACACCCTCAGCCTGCCAGGAGTCGTCGAGCAACAGCGCTCTTACCGTTCGCCCACCGGACCGGGCGATCCCCACGGTGTCGGTCAGGTAGCGCTCCCCTTGAGCGTTGTCGGTCCCCAGCCCGGCCAAGGCGCCGGTCAAGAAGTCGGCGTCGAAGGCGAAGATGCCCGAGTTGACCTCGTTGATCTCCCGCTGCCGAGCGTCGGCGTCCCTTTCCTCGACGATCGCTTCGACCCCGCCGGCTTCGTCGCGGACGATCCGCCCGTAGCCGCTGGGATCGGCCGGCCGAAAGCTGACCAGGCTGACGGCCGCACGTCCCTCGGCGTGCTCGGCCAGCAGCCGGCGCAAGGTGGAGGTCTGCAGCAACGGCACGTCGCCGTACGTCACGAGCACGGTCGATGCCGGCACCGCAACGGCCGCCAGCCCGACCAGCACGGCGTGGCCGGTGCCGCCCTGCGGGTCCTGTACCGCGATCACCGACTCGGGGTGGACCTCGCGGACGTGTGGCTCCACCTGGTCGCGCTGGTGGCCGACCACGATGACGACCTGCTCGGCACCCAGCGCGGTGACAGCTCCCAGTGCATGAGCGATCAGTGATCGGCCGCCGATCTCGTGCAGCACCTTGCTGCGCGCCGAGCGCATCCGGGTGCCGGCACCGGCGGCCAGCACGACGGCGGTGACGGGAGCGGTGGATGTCATAGCGGCGTCTCCTGACGGCTCGGACCTGGTTGGCCACCGCTCCCCGGGTAGGAGTCGAACCTACGTCGCTTGTCCGCATTCAAAGTGCGGCGGGCCCTGCCGACAGACCAACCGGGGATCGCAGCCCTCAGCGTACGGAAGCGGTCGCCAGCCGTGGCATGCCCGAGGCCGTACGGAGCGCCTTATCCGGTAAGCGAGACGTCACAAGCTGAGTCTTGCGCGACCTACGGTGGCGTAGGTTACGGTGGCGTAAGCGGGCTCGCGAGAGACCGCACGACTGCGAGGACCGCCCGATGACCGCACCGCCGACGATGGCTCCCCCCACCACCGAACCCGTTGCCGGTGCCGCGCGCGGTCAGGAGTACGACGACGAGGGCGGGACGCTCGGCGGGCTGGTGCAGAGCCGGGGCGAGCGGATCACGCTCGCCGCCTTCATCGTGGTCCCGTTCGCGGCGCTGGTCGCCGCGGTCCCCATCGCCTGGGGCGGCTGGCTCGGGTGGCACGACGTGGTGCTGGCCCTCGTGATGTACGCGATCACCGGGCACGGCATCACGGTCGGGTTCCACCGACTGTTCACGCACAAGTCCTTCAAGCCGAACCGGGCGGTGCGGGTGGCTCTCGCGGTCGCCGGCTGCATGGCGATCCAGGGCCCGGTGATCCGCTGGGTGGCCGACCACCGCAAGCACCACAAGTTCTCCGACCGGGACGGGGACCCGCACTCGCCCTGGCGCTACGGCGACTCGCTGCCGGCTCTCGCCAAGGGCCTCGTCTACGCCCACATCGGGTGGCTGTTCGACCCCGAGCAGACCCCGCAGCGCCAGTACGCCCCCGACCTGCTGAAGGACCGCGACATCGTCCGGGTGTCCCGGACGTTCCCCCTGTGGGTCGCGGTGTCGCTGCTGGCGCCGGCCCTGATCGGGGGGCTGTGGTCGATGTCGGTCCACGGCGCGCTCACCGGCTTCTTCTGGGGGTCGCTGGTCCGGGTCGCCCTGCTGCACCACGTCACCTGGTCGATCAACTCGATCTGCCACGCGGTCGGGGAACGCCCGTTCCGGAGCCGGGACCGGTCCGGCAACGTGTGGTGGCTGGCGATCCCGTCGATGGGTGAGTCCTGGCACAACCTGCACCATGCCGACCCGACCTGTGCCCGGCACGGTGTGCTGCGCGGACAGCTCGACACCTCCGCTCGGGTCATCTGGGCGCTGGAGAAGCTGGGCTGGGTCAGCGACGCCCGCTGGCCGGTGCCCGAGCGCGTCGCCGCCAAGCGGGCCTGACCATCCGAGACTTCCCGCCCGACCATCCGAGAGTTTCCGCCCGACCTTCCGAGAGTTTCGGTACGCACAATGACCGACGTGTCGCCGGCGGGTGAGGAGCGCTCGCGACGCACCCGGATGACCGCCGCCGAGCGACGTGAGCAGCTGATCGAGATCGCCCGCACCGTCTTCGCCGACCGCGGGGTCGAGGGCGCCTCGGTGGAGGAGATCGCAGCCCGAGCCGAGGTGTCCAAACCCGTCGTCTACGAGCACTTCGGCGGCAAGGAGGGGTTGTACGCGGTCGTCGTCGACCGGGAGGTGCGCCAACTGCTGACGATGATGCGGGAAGCGCTGACCGCCGGCAACCCCCGTGCGCTGCTGGAGCAGGCCGCGGTCGCGCTGCTGGACTACATCGAAGGCAGCTCCGACGGGTTCCGAATCCTCGTCCGCGACTCCCCCGTCGGGTCGGCATCGGGCTCGTACGTGAGCATCATCGGAGACGTCGCGAGCCGGGTGGAGCACATCTTGGGCGCGGAGTTCTCGGCCCGCGGTTTCGACGCGACGTACGCGCCGATGTACGCGCAGATGCTGGTCGGCATGGTGGGCACCACCGGTCAGTGGTGGCTGGACGCTCGGGAACCGGCCAAGGACGTCGTCGCCGCCCACCTGTGCAACCTCGCCTGGAACGGGCTGTCCCGGCTGGAGGCGGTGCCGCAGGTCATGCGGAACGCCTGACCGGCGAGGCGTCGACCCGGCGCGCCACGACGAACACCCGCCGAAACGGCAGCACCGTGCCGATCGGCCGCGCCGGGTACGCCTCGCTCAGCCGGCGCTGGTACGTCGCCACGAAGCGCTGCCGTACCGGCTCCGGCAGCGCCGTCAGGACCGGCCGCGCCCCAGTACCGGAGATCCAGTCGAACACCGGGTCCGTGCCGGACAGCACGTGGAGATAGGTCGTCTCCCACGCGTCGACCTCCCATCCGGCCGTGGCCAGCAGGTCGAGATAGACCAGGGCGTCGTGGGCATGCGGCTCGGCGACGCCGGCGGTCCAGCGACGGTACGGCTGCTGCGCAGCCAGGTCGCGGAGCAGCACGTGACTCGGCTCGGCGAAGTTGCCGGGCACCGAGAACGCGAGTACGCCGCCGGCGGCGACCCGGGCCGCCAGCGCCGGCAACAGGTCGAGGTGGTCGGGAACCCACTGCAAGGTGGCGTTCGAGATCACCAGGTCCACCGGCGCCGGCGGTGTCCACGACCGCAGATCCGCCTGCTGGTAGCTGATCTGCGGGTCGGGAGCCGCGGCCCGCGCGGCCTCGATCATCTCCGCAGAGCTGTCGATGCCCACCACCTCGGCGTCCGGCCAGCGGGCACGCAGCACCGGCGCCAGGTGGCCCGGGCCACACCCGAGGTCGGTGATCGTGCGCGGGCGGGTCGAAATCCGCGCCACCAGCTCGCCGAACGGCCGGGCGCGTTCGCCGCCGAACCGCAGGTAGGTCGTCGGGTCCCAGTCGGGTTCACGCCCGATGTCGCTGCCTCCGTCGCGGGCCGGTGACTCAAGAATCGCCGAAGTTACGCTAGCGGCTGTGGAGGACGAGGTGGACCGGCTGGTGGCCGCCTGGCAACGCGAGCGCCCCGACCTCGACGTGGAGGCAATGCACGTGCTCAGCCGGGTCACCCGGCTGGCACGCCACCTCGACCGGGCCCGCCGCGCGGCCTTCGCCTCCCACCAGCTGCAGACGTGGGAGTTCGACGTGCTGGCGGCGCTGCGGCGATCCGGGCCGCCGTACCAGCTCTCCCCCGGCCAGCTGCTGCACGAGACCATGGTCACCAGCGGCACGATGACCAACCGGGTGGACCGGCTCGCCGCCAGTGGCCTGGTCGAGCGGCTGCCTGACCCCAAGGATCGTCGCGGGGTCCAGGTACGGCTGAGCGACCGGGGACGCTCGGCCGTCGATGCCGCCCTCGACGAGCTGCTGCTAAGCGAGCGGCAGCTGCTGTCCCGCCTCCCGGCTGTCGACGCCAACCGGCTGGCTGCGTCGCTGCGCCTGCTGGTGGCGCCCTTCGACCGGCCGGCCGCCGCGGAAGGGGACGCCCTGCCCTGAACCTCACGCGACGGCCCGGGCGCCTCCGACCGGTCCGACGGCCTGCACGACGTCGGCGCACACCCTCGCGGCCGACAGGGCGAGCGAGAGGTCGAGAGCGTGTTCCTCGTCGGCTGCGAGGAACACCGTGGTCGGGCCGGAGCCTGACAGCAGCGCCCCCAGTGCGCCGCACTCCTCCCCGATCGCCAAGGTGGTCGCCAGCTCCGGCCGCAACGACATCGCCGCATCCTGCAGGTCGTTGCTGAGCGCCGCGCCCAGTGCCGCGGGATCACCCGCGCGCAGAGCGGCCATCAGAGCCGGGGCGATCCCCGGTTCCGGAGGCGCAAACCCGGTGTGCAGCCGGTCGTACTCGGCGTAGACCTCCGGCGTTGACATGCCCCGGTCGGCCAGCGCCAGCACCCAGTAGTAGGTTCCGCTGGCCAGCACCGGGCTCACCAGCTCACCGCGGCCGGTGCCGAGTGCAGTACCACCGACGAGGCAGAAGGGGACGTCGCTGCCGAGCTCCGCGCCGAGCCGCAGCAGCGCCGCCCGGGAGGTTCCCAGGTCCCAGGCGAGGTCACATCCCAGCAGCGCGGCAGCCGCATCCGCCGAACCCCCGGCCATGCCGCCACTCACCGGGATCGCCTTGCGTATCGTCAGCTCGGCGCCGCTGGTGACTCCGGTGCGCTGGCGCAGCAACGTCGCCGCGCGTACGGCGACGTTGTCGGCACCGACCGGTACGTCCGCCGTTTCGCCGGGTCGGCGCCCGTCGTAGGTCACCGCGACGGTGATCTCCGGGTGGTCGCGGGGGACGACGCGTACCTCGTCGCACAGGTCAACGGCCTGATAGATGGTCGCCAGTGGGTGGTAGCCGTCGTCGCGGACGCGGCCGACCGCCAGCGCCAGGTTGATCTTTGCCGGCGCACGGACGGTCACGGACCTCACGGCGCCAACCTATTGGGGCTCTGCCAGCGCGTCGGCGATCCGGGCAAAGGCGGCGACGTCGAGTGCCTCGCCGCGCGACCTGGGTGACACCCCGGCGGCGGCGAGCGCGCGCTCGGCGGCAGCGGCGGAACCGGCCCGCGTTGTGAGCGCTGCGCGCAGCGTCTTGCGCCGCGTCGCGAAGGCAGCGTCGACGACCCCGAACACCTCGGAGCGGGATGTGCGGCACAGAGGTGGTGGCCGCCGCCGCAGCGCGACGAGTCCCGAGTCGACGTTGGGGACCGGCCAGAAAACCGTCCGGCTCACCCGCCCGGCCGGACGCACCTCGGCGTACCAGGCCGCCTTGACGCTCGGCACGCCGTACGTCCGCGACCCGGGTGGCGAGCTCAGCCGCTCGCCCACCTCGGCCTGCACCAGCACCAGCGCCGACTGGAGCGTCGGGAGCACCTCGAGCAGGTGCAGCAGCACCGGGACGGCGATGTTGTACGGCAGGTTCGCGACCAGTGCAGTCGGAGCGGGGCCGGGCAGCACCGCAAGCCGCCGTGCATCGGCCTGCAGCACCCGCACGCGGCCGGCGTGGGCCGGTGCCCGCTCGGCGAGCGTGGCAGGGAGCGCGGTCGCGAGGACCGGGTCCACCTCGATTGCGACCACACGTGCCGCCACCCCGGCCAGACCGAGCGTGAGCGACCCGAGCCCGGCCCCGACCTCGACAACGGTGGCGTCAGGGGACAGGGCAGCGGTGCGCACGATGCGCCGGATGGTGTTCGGGTCCACGACGAAGTTCTGGCCACGCGCCTTCGCTGGGCGCAGCCCGAGCTCGTGGGCAAGCCTGCGGACCTCGGCGGGGCCGAGCAGCCGGACGCCGGTCATCGACCGGGCCCGCGCTCGGGCCGGCCGTGCTGGCGTAGGCGACGGCACCGGCCGTACTTCCCATGGCGGAGCGGCACTGCCAATGGGGTGCAACCCATTGGCAGTGCCGCTATCCCATGTGAACCTGGGATAGCAACGCCGCGTTCAGGTCGGGAGGCCGGCGTTGGCGGCGCAGACCGGCCAGGCGCCGTAGTTGCCGGCCGCGTCCCGGACCCGGGTCGCGACCGCGATCTGCTGCTCGCGCGAGGCCTGGTTGGGGTAGGCGGCGTACGCTCCACCGCCGTAGCCCAGCCATGTGCTGAGCGTGAACTGCAACCCGCCGTAGTAGCCGTTGCCGGTGTTGATCGACCAGTTGCCGCCGGACTCGCACTGGGCGATCTGGTCCCACACACCGCTGCTAACCGGCGGCGGTGCCGGAGCGGGGGATGGGGCCGGAGCCGGGGCCGGAGACGGCGCCGGCTTCGGTGCGGGCGGGGGCGCCGGGGCGGGCCGCGGCTTGGTGCCGTGCACCTCGATCCGCGTCACCGGCTTGCGCACCAGCGTGCGAGACACCACCTTGCGGTTGCGGAACGTGCCGTTGGCGGTGACGACCCGGTACGTCAGCCGCTTCTTGCCGACGACGCCGGCGCGGGCGACGTGGACCCTGCCCTCGTACCGCGAGGAGTTGTAGCGGACCACGCTGCGGTACGGCACCGGCTTGACGTGCGAGCGCCGGTGGATCCCGATGCGGGTCACGACGATGCGAAGCCCGTTCTTGACGTCGGTGCCGGGCTTCGGGCTCAGCTCGTCGTTGCCGTCGACCCGGACACCCCGCTCGCGCAGCACGGCGCCAACGGTGCGCGCGGTGGTGCGCACCGGGCGCTTGGTGCCGGCGACCACCAGGGTCACCTGGCGCGGTGTCCGGACGGTGAGCCGAAGCCCCTGCCGCCCGATGAAGGTGCTCCGGCTCTGCGACAGCTGGGCACCCGAGGTCAGGCGCAGCCCGAGCTGGCGCAGGGCGTCGTTGACGTTGGTCGCGGTCACCCAGTACGTCCGGGTGGTGCCGTCCTTGTTCACGGTCAGCTGCCGACCGTACCGGACGGCGATCGCACTGCCCTCGTCGACCTGGCTGCCGAGGCCGGGCACCACCACGTCGTGGCTGGTGACCTCGATGCCCTGGGACTCCAGGACGCCGCCGACGTCCCGGGCGAAGGTGTGGACCTGTTCTGTCTTGCCGTCGACGGACAGCGTGACGGTCTTGCTGAGGTTGGCGTAGGTGATGCCGCCGGCGACGGCGCCGATGACCGCCAGGCTCGCGACGACGATGAGGATCCGCTTGCGCACTGTGCTCCAAGGGTCGGGCTTTCCCCGGGTGCCGGTCGGATCCCCACCCCTGACCGGGTCCAGGCGGACAAGCCCCCGACCATAACGAGACGGTGAGGAAGAGAGTCAAACCACCTGTTGCTGGTGTGACGGATGGGACGAATGAGCGGGCGCCGCTTCGCACCGCGTACGGGCTGCCACGGCCCGCCGCTACCAGGTCCCGCCGTAGGCCGCCTCGGTGTTCGCGCCGAGCGCCACACATAGGTCGCCGACGTCGTTCCCGCGCAGCTGTGCCATGGCCCGTACGGTCACCGGGACCAGGTAGGGCGCGTTCGGCTGACCGCGGTACGGCACCGGGGTGAGGTAGGGCGCGTCGGTCTCCACCAGCAGCCGGTCCAGCGGCGTCGCCACCAGCGCCTCGCGCAGGTGCCCGGCGTTCCCGAACGTGACCGTGCCGGCGTACGACAGCCAGCATCCCCGCTCCAGACAGGCCCGGGCGAAGTCGCTGCCACCGGAAAAGCAGTGCATGACAGTCCGCGCCGGGACGCCCTCCTCGTCGAGGACCCGCAGCACGTCGGCGTGGGCGTCCCGGTCGTGGATTACCAGCGTCTTGTCCAACGCCGCGGCCATTGCGATGTGCGCCCGGAACGAGTCCGCCTGGGCGGCGCGCCCCTCCGGTCCGGTGCGGAAGTAGTCCAGGCCGGTCTCGCCCACCGCCCGCACCCGTGGCGACGACCCGGCCAACACCTCGATCTGTGCCAGCGCCGCGTCCAGCCGGCCGGCGGCGGCGAGCCTCGGCGCCTCGTTCGGGTGCAGCGAGACCCCGGCGACCAGCCCGGCGTGCGCTCTGGCCGCCTCGACCGCCCACCGGGCGCCGGGCAGGTCACAACCGATGTGAACCACCCGCGTCACCCCGACCACGGCCGCCTCCGCCAGCGTCGCCGTCAGGTCGGTGGGCTGGCCGTCGCGGGAGTGGTCGAGGTGGCAGTGGTTGTCTGCGACCGGGTGGGGCAGCGGCTCCGGAGCGGGCGGGCGGGTCATGCCTCGTCGGGCAGCCGCGGGAACAGCGGCTCACCCTTGCTGAGCGTGGCACCGGCCGGCAGCTGGCCCCAGCGGCCGGCCGAGCGCAGGTCCTGCGTGGCCAGCTCGCCCAGCGTCTCGGCGGCGCCGAGCATGTCCCACAGCGCCGCCGCCGCCTTCGGCACCGCGGGCGCGTGCAGCACCGCGATGCCGCGCAACGCCTCCGCCGCGGCGTAAAGGATCGTCCCCAGCCGCTCCCGTCCGGCCGGAGACTCGTCCTTGGCCACCTGCCAGGGCTGCTGCTGGGTGAGGTACCCGTTTACCCGCGCCACGTACGCCTCGCCCGCGCCGAGGGCCTCGTGCAGCGCGAGCCGGTCCATGGCCGCGTCGGCGGCCTCTACGGTGGCCTGCAGCTCGGCCCCGAGCGACTCCTCCGCCGGCCCGGCCAGGCCCGGTTCGGGCAGTCGCCCGGCGAAGTAGCGCCCGACCATCGCGGTGACGCGGGAGGCAAGGTTGCCGAGCCCGTTGGCGAGCTCGGCGGTGTAGACCGCGCTCAGCTGCTCCCAGGAGAACGACCCGTCCGACCCGAAGCCGATCGCCTTGCAGAAGTAGTAGCGGTACGCATCCGAGCCGAACGTGTCCACGACCTCGCTGGGGTGGATCGCGGTCGCCTTGGACTTGCTCATCTTCGTCCCCCCGACCGTGAGCCAGCCGTGGGCGAAGACCTGGTGCGGCACCTCGACCCCGGCCGCCATCAGCATCGCGGGCCAGATCACCGCGTGGAAGCGCAGGATGTCCTTGCCCACAAGGTGGACGTCGGCCGGCCAGGTGTTCGCGAAGCGTTCCGGGTCGGTGCCGTAGCCGACGGCGGTGGCGTAGTTGAGCAGCGCGTCGATCCAGACGTAGAACACGTGGGACTCGTCCCAGGGCACCGCGATGCCCCAGTCGAAGGTCGAGCGGGAGATCGACAGGTCCTGCAGGCCCCGGCGCACGAAGGCGACCACCTCGTTGCGGGCGCTGTCGGGCTGCACGAAGGTCGGGTTGCGCTGGTAGAGCTCGAGCAGCCGCTCGCCGTACTTCGCGAGCGGGAAGAAGTAGTTCTTCTCCTTGATGGTCTCCACCGGGCGCTCGTGGATGGGGCAGAGCTGGGCGCCGTCGGGGCGCTCGAGCAGCTCGCCGGGCAGCTTGAACTCCTCGCAGTCCACGCAGTACGGGCCCTCGTACTCACCGGCGTACACCTCGCCGTTGTCGTACACGGCCTGCCAGAAGTCGCGGACCCGCTCGGCGTGCCGGGGATCGGTGGTGCGGATGAAGTCGTCGTTGCTCGCGTCGACGAGCCCCAGCATCGGCTTCCACTCGGTCTCGACAAGACGGTCGGTCCACTCCTGCGGGCTGACCCCCTCGGCGTCGGCGGCCCTCAGCACCTTCTGGCCGTGCTCGTCGGTGCCGGTGAGGAACCAGGTCGGCTGCTGGCGCTGCCGGTGCCAGCGGGCGACCACGTCGGCGGCCACCGAGGTGTACGCGTTGCCGATCGACGGCGGAGCCGTCACGTAGTAGATCGGCGTGGTGATGTAGAACGCCTTGTCCGGGCGCGGCATGGCGCCACCCTAGTCGCGGTTCGCGGGCCGCCCGGTTCCGCCGTGGACCGCCGCGTAGACCTCCCGCCGGCGGATCCCGGTGGCCTGCGCGACCGCGGCGACCGCGTCACGGCGGCTGAGGCCGTCCGTCTCCCGCTCGGCGACCAGGCCCATCAGATCGTACGCCGGCGGATCCCCCGCGGCTGCACCCGCCACGACCAGCGTGACCTCGCCGCGGACGCCGTCGGCGGCCCACGCCACCAGGTCCGCGAGGTCGCCCCGGCGTACCTCCTCGTGGGTCTTGGTCAGCTCCCGGCACACCGCTGCCGGCCGCGCTGCTCCGAAAGCGCCCGCCAGCGCGGCCAGGGTGGCGGGCGTACGCCGGGGTGACTCGAAGAACACCAGCGTGCGCGGCTCGGTGGCGAGCTCGGTCAGCCGGCGGGCGCGCTCGCCGGCACGACGCGGAAGGAAGCCCTCGAAGCAGAACCGGTCCACCGGCAGGCCCGAGACCGCCAGCGCCGCCAGCACCGCCGAGGGACCGGGTATCACAACCACGCGATGACCGGCCTCGACCGCTGCCGACACCAGCCGAAATCCCGGGTCCGACACGCCTGGCATCCCGGCGTCGGTGACCAGCACGACGCTCTCCCCCGCGTCCAGCGCGGCCAGCAGCTCGCCGGTGCGGCGGCGCTCGTTGGCGTCGAAGTACGACACCACCCGGCCCGCCAATACGACACCGAGTCCGGCAGCGAGGCGCCGCAGCCGCCGGGTGTCCTCGGCGGCGACCACGTCGGCGCCGGCGAGGGCCCGCCCCAGCCGCGGCGAGGCGTCGGCCAGGTTGCCGATCGGCGTGGCGGCCAACAGCAGCGTCCCCGGCCCGGCCACGGCCCATGCCTACCATGCTGGCGTGAGCGTGACCGCCGAGCGCTCGGTCGCGCTCACCCCCACGGCGGCCGGCCGAGCCCGGCCGACGGTGCGGGACCGCTTCGTGCCACCGCCGTCCCCGCGGCTGGCCGGGTGGCTGGGACCGCTGGGCGTGACCCTGCTGGCGTTCGGGATCCGGGTCTGGCACCTGGGAACGCCGCACGCGGTCCTCTTCGACGAGACCTACTACGCCAAGGACGCGTACTCGCTGCTGAAGTACGGCTACGTCCGGGAGTTCACCGACGCGGCCAACCGCAAGATCCTCGCCGGCAACCTGCAAGGGATCTTCAAACCCGACGTCACCGAGATCGTCCACCCCGACGGGGGCAAGTGGCTGATCGCGCTCGGCGAGAGGGCCTTCGGACTGGACCCGTTCGGCTGGCGCATCTCGGCAGCGGTGGTGGGCGCGCTCACCGTGCTCGTGCTGGCCCGGCTGGTGCGCCGGCTCACCGGCTCGACGCTGCTCGGCTGCGTTGCGGCGCTGCTGCTGGCCTTCGACGGCCTGCACTTCGTGATGTCCCGGCTGGCGCTGCTCGACGTCTTCTTGGCATTCTGGCTGGTCTGCGCGACCGCCTGCCTGGTCGCCGATAGGGACTGGGCCCGGGCCCGGCTCGCGGCCGACCATCCGGTGAGCGCTGACATCCGCGGCTTCGGACCCGTACGAGGACTGCTGTGGCGTCCATGGCGGGTCGGCGCCGGGGTCTGCTTCGGGCTGGCCTGCGGCACCAAGTGGTCCGGCGTCTACGTGCTCGCGGTGTTCGGCCTGCTCGCCTGGGTGTGGGATGCCGGCGCCCGCCGGGCCATCGGGGTGCGCGCTGCGTGGGCCAAGTCGCTGCTCGTCGACGCCGCTCCGGCGCTGGTCACGATCGTTGGTGTCGCGCTGGTGGCATACCTCGCGACGTGGACCGGCTGGTTGATCCACCACCAGGCGTACGAGCAGCGCTTCGGGCACGGCTACGGCGACATCGCACCCTGGGGGTCCTACCTCGACTCGCCCGCGCACGGGTTCTTCGGCGAGGCGGTGCAGGCGCTGCGATCACTGTGGCACTACCACGCCATGGTCTACGACTTCCACACCGGCAGCTACCTCGCCAAGCAGACCCATCCGTACCAGTCCCACCCGCTCGGGTGGCTGACGCTGAACCGACCGGTGGGCATCGACGCCCAGCTGGACATCAAGCCGGGGCAGGACGGCTGCGACGCTGCCCGCAGCTCCACCTGCCTGCGCCAGGTGCTCGCGCTCGGCAACCCGGTGCTGTGGTGGGGCGGCGTGGCGGCGCTGGTCTGCTGCGTGTGGTACTGGCTGGCCCGGCGGGACTGGCGGTTCGCCATCCCGCTGCTCGGGGTCGCCGCCACGTGGCTGCCGTGGTTCCGCTACGACGACCGGCCGATCTTCTCCTTCTACGCGGTCGCGCTGGTCCCGTACACGGTCATCGGCGTGACGCTGGTCCTGGGCAAGCTGATCGGTCCCGCCCGGGAGGGCTGGTCGACCCGGCGTAGCGTCGGCACCACGGTTGCGGTGGCGTTCGTCGCCGCCGAGTTGGTGTGCTTCGCCTACTTCTACCCGATCTGGGCCGACTCGCTGATCCCTCGCGGGGTCTGGCAGCAGCACATGTGGCTGCCGGGGTGGGTGTGAGCTGGCCCGACCCGCGGCTTGAAGGCGCCGCGGTCGGTCGCGAGCCAGTTGAGGACGGTCTCCACGAACGCGTCGGGCTCGGACTCGTGAACGTCGTGTCCGACGGGGATGGTGACCAGGGTGCAGTCCGGCACAAGCCCTGCGACGTCGGCCAACAGGTCCTGTGGAATGTGACTCGTCGGGCCGCCGCCGACGAGCAGGGTTGGCGCCGTGATCTCGGCCAGGTGCTTCCACCACCGCAACGACGGGTCGTTGACCGCCTCGACGATTGCGGGCACGGCGGCCCAGTCGAACGGGAGCTCTCCTGCAGGGCGCGCTGGTAAGGGTCGCTCACGAGGGAACGGCGGCGGTGCGTCCTCCACCACCAGCCCGACGATGCGGCCGGGTTGGGCTTGCGCCACCAGGTACGCGACGGTGCCGCCCATCGAGTGCCCGACCAGGACGAGATCTTGCAGGCCAAGGGCGTCCAGGACGCCGAGCACGTCATCTCGCATGAGCGTGAACGAGTACGTTCCGGGCCAGGTGCTCGCGCCGTGCCCACGCAGGTCGAGCGCCACGACCCGGAACCGCGTCGCGAACCGTGCTGCCACCTCGTTCCAGGTTGCCGCCTTCTCGCCCAGAGCGTGGAGCAGCACGATCGCGGGCGCGCCGGGGTCACCAGACACTTGGCACCTGATGACGATCCCGTCCGCCAGATGCACGTCTCGAACCTCCACGCATCGCACGGTATGTCCACACCCGGTCCCAGCGGTAACGGGCACCTTCCGCCTTGGGGCGGCGCAACGTCCCGCACGCGGATCCTCAACCGGGCCCGGCCGGGCACTTCTCCTCAGGGGTCGCTGAGCCAGGGATCGATCAAGTCCAGATCCAGAAGACTGAAGTCGTCGGTGTTCTGGGTGGCGAGGGTCGCCCGACGACACCTGCAGATCGCCGCGATCTGGGCATCGACGCCGGAGATCGGCGCTCCGGCCTGTTCACGCCCGACGACGATGTCGACGTACTGGTCGGCCGCGGCGGCGTCGAAAGGCAGGACACGGTCCGCGAACACGTCGTCCGCAACATCAGACAGGAGGGTCCGTCGACGTCCCGCCGGAAGGCATGCGATACCGAATCTCACCTCGGCCAGCGTCACCGAGGTCGTGTAGACGGTGGCAGGTGGGACCTCGCTCACCCAGTCTTGGACCCGCATGTCCGGTGCCAGCCTCATCAGTTCAGAAATGACGTTGGTGTCCAAGACGTTGACGCCGAGCGGTGTGGCCGGGCCAGTTGAAAATTGACCCCCTGGTGTTCAGGTTCCCTCGGTGGTCGACCCCTGTGGTCCTGTCAGTCTGATCTGGCCCCGCTGTGACGGTCTGATTTGGCCCCACCTCCGAGAAGCCCGGGCCTTGACGATGAGCGCCTTGAGCTGGCCGATGGCCTTGGTGCGAGCCACGACGGCGCCTTGGCGGGCGGCGAGCATGACCCGCATCGCCTCACGGTCACCGCGAGCGCGAGGGGCAGCCAGGTGATCACGAGTGAGCGCTTCGCGAGCGGCGCGGACGGCGTCGAGGTCGTCGGTCTTGGCGCCGTTGCGTCGGGCCGGGCGTGCAGGGCGGTCGATCTCGACGACCCACTCACCGCGCTCGAGCAGGTGCGTGTCAGTCCGGAGCCGAAGCTGCCGGTGCCTTCAATCGCCCAGACACGTCGTCTCGGCGCGTGTTCGTCGGCGAACGCGACGACGCGGCGGTAGCCCATCGCATCGGTCGAACACTGGTGATGGGCGAGCACGGCGCCAGCCGCGGTGAGCACCGCAGCGGTGTTGGTGTCGCGATGAGTGTCGACGCCGATGACGTTGTCGACTTGGCCTGCCAGCATGGACATGCGGTTCTCCTTCGGTGGAGCCGATAGGTGTCGGCGCCGGCCTGGATACGGTCGGTGCGGGGCAGGACTGTGATGAGGCACGACCCGCGGGTCGGCCAGGCTCCTGATCAGGCCAGCGATTCGGTGGGCCGGACACAAGGTGACCGCAGCAGACAAGTCGTAGGCCGGACTGCGTGTGCGGACCGGCCGGACGCAACGATCCCTGCGGCGACAAACCCGAGGTGTTCTCGCACCGCGCCATACGCGATGTCGGGTGGAGGTCAGCCCGGTCGATCATCCATCCTGCACCGGCGGTGCTCCTGGCTTGAGCCACCAGATGCAAGTCTCACAGTGAGTCTTGCCGGTGCCTGGTGGGCCGAGGAAGACGACGTTCTCCCTCGCGATCACGAAGTCCAGCGTCCCGAGGTGGGCGACCAGGTCGCGTTCGAGGCCGCGGGCGTGGTTGCAGTCGAACTCCTCCAGGGACTTGCGGGCCGGGAACCGTGCGGCCCGGATCCGGCCCTCGCCGCCGTGGGACTCCCGGGCGGAGACCTCACGTTGCAGGCAGGCGACGAGGAACTCATCGTGCGTCCAGGACTCCGTCCGGGCGCGTTTCCAAGTACTGCTTGCGGGCGGGCATGGCGTGGATGACCATCTCGTCGCCGCTCGCGAAGACCAGTACGACGTTCTCCAGCAATCGCGCGGTGGTGTCGAACCCGAGTCGCAGTTCCCGATCGGGCGGGCCGTCTTCGTCGAGCGGTTCGATCCAGAGCGACCACTCAGCCGCCTGAATGGCGTCCTCGGCCGAGACGCCATGCTTGAGGCGTCTGGGTGAACTTTCACGCCCCGAGATGGTCCAATGCAGCGCGGATGGCTTCGGACCTGCTCATGTCGTTCTTGGCTGCGGCCGCATCAAGGGAGTCCAGCTCTTCGGCGGTGAGTCGGACTGCAACTACCTGCATCGGCTCCGCTCCGCGGCCCGGACGACCTCGTCCGCGCTGCTTCAGCTCGTCGACGTCGTAGCCGACTTCCGCCTCGTCTGCCCAGTCTCGGATCTGCTCTTCAGTCACCACATGCTTATCGTATGACGAAAATTGAGGGGTGCTCCAGAGTCGACGATCCGCTTGCGGCTATCGGGTGGTCTCGGACATCCAGCCATTCCATGATCGTCCGTCTGTCGACACCGTCGCCGGAGAAGGTCTCTGCGGGCAGCAACTTGTACCCAGTCTGCGCCGGGGTTCAGGCTACGAGCAGGCGAAGGCCAAGCTCCGCTGCATCGAGAGCGACGAGGTCGCGGTTGCGTTCGGCCCACCGGCCTGAGACAAGGTCGTCGTGGAGGCTGCGCACTGCCCGCTGCTCGGCATCCGGCCCCACCCTCGCCCACACCGATACTCCTCGACGAACATGGTCGTCAAGGTATGCCTCGGGCCGGCGCCAGTAGGCCTCGAAGAAGCCGTCAGCGCAGTCCCACGGAATGAGCACCGGCTCCATGCGGGCTCCGACCGCGCGGGCCTGCTCGGTCAGCGAAGGCCGGCCGGCGCTTAGGTCAGCCACCTCAGGCAGGTAGTCGCGAGCAAGCCAGAACCGACGACGCCATCCGGTGTCGCTGGAGTCGTGCGTGAAGACCACCATGCGGCGAGCCACGCGCCGCATCTCGCGCAGGCCCGCGATCGGGTCATGCCAGTGATGAACGGTGCTCACAGCCATCGCAGCGTCGAAGGACTGGTCCTCGAACGGAAGGCTCTCCGCGACGGCGGCCACGCACGGCGCTGTGCCTGCGGGACGCTGCGCGCGCATGAGCGCCGACGGTTCCACCGCGGTTACGTCAAGGCCGGGGGGTTCGTAGGAGCCGGTGCCAGCTCCGACGTTCAATACCGTCCGGGCATCGCCGAGCGCAGCCCAGATCCTCGCGGCGACCCGCGGCTCGGTGCGCCGCGTCAACGGGTATGCGGCTCCGATGGTGTCGTACAGCTGCGCGCTGGGCATGTCGCTGACTCCCTGGCCGTCGGTCGCCTCCCGCAGCCGGTGAAGATGAACCAGTCTCGGGCGGAGGCTTCCCGACCAGCTCTGGCAGCACGGCGTTCGAGATACGAAACACTCGTGGAGCTGAGGGGATTTGAACCCCTGACCCCCTCGATGCGAACGAGGTGCGCTACCGGACTGCGCCACAGCCCCTTGCCGGCGAGTCAGGATACAACGCGGTTCAGGAGCCGACGGCGCGCTGCGGCTCGGCTGCCGGTTCCTCGCTCGGCGGAGGCGTGCCTGCTGGCTCGCCCGGCAAGTGATCTGAGGTCGAGGTGCCCGGTTCGCCGAGCTCGACGGTGCGGACGGTGCGCGCGGCCGGTGGCTTCGAGACGTACGTGGGCAGGTTGACCGACACCGGATCCCACAGCGAGCTGCCGTCGTTGGCCCGCAGCGGCATCGCCACCGCGCTGGCCTCCGCGAGCGCTGCCGCCGCTGACTCCGAGAGCACGATCGTCGGCTCGTCGTCCGGGGGGTCTCCGGCGCTGTCCGGCTGGGCGGCGGGCTCCACGGCAGCAGCCGGCCACGACGGCGCCGCGGTCGCACCGTGGTGCTCCCACGTGGCCTCGTCCTCGCGGCGGACCTCCCGCCGGCACACCGCCAGGAAGCCGACGACGACGACGAGCGGGACCAGCGCCGCCCACAACGGCAGGGCCGAGAAGACCGCGACGAGCAGCCCGAGCGCCGTCAGCCCGAGCAGCACCAGCAGGGTCCGCCGCCGCCGCCTCGCGGCCGCCCGGGCGGCCGCCCGCGACGGCCGGACCGCCGTGGCACCGCTTGGTACGGCCGCAGCGGGCTGGTCAGCGAGCCCACGGGGGGCGGCCAGCGTCGCCGGCTCGCGGCCGTCGCGGCGACCGAGGACACGCATGGCGGTCGAGAACTTCTCGACGGAACGAGCGCGCGACGCCTCGTCGTAGCGCCGCAGCGCCCACGGCAGCAAGAACGCGGCCCACACGACGACGATCGCACCGTAGATCAGCCCGGTACCCACAGCCGGAACGTTAGGCGCTCGGCGACGCGCTGATACGGCAGGGACGCGGTGTGTCGGCTGAGAATTGTGAGGCTGGTGTGACTCGAGTGGCTGGTCGCCGCGATCCGGCGCGCCTCAGCCCTGAACTCGGCGCAGCAACCCTCCTGGCACCTCCTCGGCGGTCAGCCCGAACAGCACGTGATCACGCCATTGGCCGTCGATGTGCAGGTAGCGCGGCGCCTCCCCCTCGCGGCGGAAGCCCAGCTTCTCGACGACCCGCAGGCTGGCGGTGTTCTCCGGGCGCACCGCGATCTCGATGCGGTGCAGCCCCGCCGCGCCGATGCAGTGGTCCACCGCAAGCGCGACGGCGATCGGGGTGATGCCCTGGCCGGCATACCGGCGGTCGATCCAGTAGCCGACGTTGGCCCATCGGGCCGACCCCCAGGTGATGCCGTTGATCGTGACCTGCCCGACCAGCCGATCGTCGACGGTCGTCACGAACGGCATGCTCACCCCGCGTCGGGCTTGGCGGCGCATGTCGCGGGCCATCGCGGCGAACGCGCCCTCCGGCGGCGGTGAGCCGGGAGGGAGGGTCGCCTCCCACGGCCGCAGCCAGTCGGCGTTTCGCGCCCGGACCTCGCGCCAGCTCCGGGCGTCGCGGGTACGGATGGGGCGCAGGCTGACCCGGTCATGTGAGAGAACCACCGGCCATCCCCGGCTCAGCGGTGATCACCACCGCGTACCTGGTCCACCGCGTGCCGCAGCACGCCGGCGAGGACCTCGAGCCCGTCCCTGACCCCGCCGGGAGACCCAGGCAGGTTGACGACGACCGTGCGACCTGCGACCCCGGCCAGGCCCCGGGAGAGCACGGCGGTGGGAACGCCCTGCTCGCGGCCGTGGGCCCGGATCGCCTCCGCGACACCGGGAACCTGGTAGTCGAGCACCGCCGCTGTGCGCTCCGGGGTCTGGTCGGTGGGGCTGACCCCGGTGCCCCCGGTGGTGATCACCACGTCGACTCCGGCTGCGACCGCCGCCCGCAGCTCGCGCTCGACCGGCTCGCCGTCGGCGACCACGACCGGGTCAGGGGTGTCGAACCCCCACTCCCGCAGCTGGGCGCTGACCTGCGGCCCGGTCGTGTCCTCGTACACACCGCCTGCAGCCCGGTTGGATGCGGTCACCACCCGGGCCCGCAGCGCCGGCTCCTGCATGCCGCCTCCGACCTCAGCGAGTCCAGTCGCCGCTGCGACCGCCGGACTTGGCCTGGACCCGTACGTCGGTGATCACCGCCGCACGGTCGACCCCCTTGACCATGTCGAACAGCGCCAGCGCGGCGACGCTGACCGCCGTCAACGCCTCCATCTCTACCCCGGTACGACCGGTCGTACGCACTGTGGAGCGGATGTCGACGTACCCGTCGGCGACTTCGAGGTCCACGCTAACCGCGCTGATCGCCAGCGGGTGGCACAGCGGAACCAGCTCGGGGGTGCGCTTGGCGGCGAGGATCCCGGCCACCCGCGCGACGGCGAGGGCATCGCCCTTGGGCAGGCCGTCGCCGCGCAGCAGCGAAACCACCAGCGGGCTCACCAGCACCCGGGCGGTCGCAGTCGCCTCCCGGGCCGTGACCGGTTTGGCCGACACGTCGACCATCCGCGCGGCTCCGCGCTCGTCGACGTGGGTGAGCCGTCCCGGCCCTGCCTCAGAAGTCACGATCGAGCACCAGTACGGCGCCGGTCGAGCCGGCGTCCAGGGTTGTGACGTCCGAGGGGACGACCAGCAGCGCGTTGCAGGCGGCGAGGTCGCCGACCAGGTGCGAGCCGTGACCCCCGACCGGTGTCACGACCGCCCCGTCCGAGGTCATCTCGAACCACGCGCGGACGTACTGCCGCCGCTGGGCCGCCGACCGCACCGGCTTGCTCAGGCGCGCTTGCAGCAGGGGCCGGCGGTACGGCTCTCGGCCCATCATGGCGCGCAGCGCCGGTGCGACGAACACCTCGAACGACACGTACGCCGACACCGGGTTGCCGGGAAGTGTGAAGATCGGCGTCGCGTCCTCACCTACCCGGCCGAAGCCCTGGGGCTTGCCCGGCTGCATCGCGACCTCGCAGAACTCGACGGTGCCGAGGCGGCCCAGCACATCCTTGACCACGTCGTACTCGCCCTTGCTGACCCCTCCGCTGGTCACGACGACGTCGGCGCGCACCAGCTGGTCCGAGAGCGCGTCGGAGAAGTCCTGTGGGTCGTCGCTGACGATGCCCACCCGGAAGGCGATGGCTCCGGTCGCCCGGGCCGCCGCCGCGAGCATGAAGCTGTTGCCGTCGTAGATCGAGTCGTAGTCGAGTCTGCCGCCCGGCTCCCGCAGCTCGCTCCCCGTGGACAGCACGACCACCCGTGGCCGCGGCCTCGCTCGGACCCGAGCCCGCCCGACCGAGGCGAGCAGGGCGATCTGGCGGGGGCCCAGCACGGTCCCCTCGGTGACGACGAGCTCGCCTTCGGCGACGTCCTCCCCGACGCGGCGTACGTGCTGGCCCGGCTGTGGCGCCCGGAAGATCCGTACCGTGGCCCGGCCGCCGTCGGTCCACTCCAACGGCACGACCGCGTCCGCCCCCGTCGGGACCGGCGCGCCGGTCATGATCTTCAGGCAGGTGCCCGGCGCCATCGCGTAAGGCTTGGTCGACCCCGCGGCCGACTCCCCGACGACCGGCAGGTGGATGGGGCGCCCGTCGCTGGCTTCCTCGACGTCTGCGAGCCGCACGGCGTAGCCGTCCATGGCGGAGTTGTCGAAGCGCGGCAGCGCGATGGTCGAGACGACGTCCTCGCCGGCGGGCAGCCCGTGCACATCGAGCAGCGGCTGGTCGTACGGCTGCAACGGCGCCACCAGCTGCAAGATCTTGCCAAGGTGGTCGTCGACGCTACGCAGGCCGGTGTCCTGCGCGGTGTCGGAGGCCATGCCCCCAACACTAACGACCGATCGTCGCCTGATCCGGCACCCGTGACGGTCCACCCTCGTCGTCCAGGCGGGCCTCGCCGCGGACGGTGACCCGCGCGCCGAACGTCCAGTCGCCGCGAACGGTCAGCGAGCGGGCCTCGACCAGCGACGGCGGGCCGGCCGGGAAGCGGCGCTCGAAGCCGCCGATCGTCTTGTAGTGAGCGGGATCGAGGTCGACCACCGGTGCCTCGTCGGCCCGCCGCTCCAACCGGGCGTCGGAGCGGACGTGGTAGGCGTCGGAGCGCAGCACCAGCAGGTCGTTGGTCGTCTTCACCGGCAAGAACCGCGACCGGTCGACCTCCAGCGCCAGGGCGCCGTCGAAGACCTCGACGGCCGCGCCCATCGCGGTCTCGATCTGTACCACCTCCGGTGATGCCGCGTCGGCGGGGTCCACGGTCTTGATGTTGGCGATCAGCGGCAGCCCGAGCACACCGTCGCGGTCTCGCAGCGTGCCAGCGAGCGAGCGAAGGTCGAACCACAGGTTGTTGGTGTGGAAGTAGCGGTGCCGGCCGATGTCGGACATCGCCGCCATATCGGCCGGGGCGGTTTGCGCGGTCTCACGCAGGACCAGCCGCCCGTCGCTGCGGCGCACCGCCAGGTGGCCGCCCTTGCGGTCGGCGGGGGTGCGGCGGCACACCTCGGCGGCGTATGGCGCGCCCGATGCGGCGAACCACCCGGCGATGGTGCCGTCGGGTCCGGCGCCGAGGTTGTCGGCGTTCGAGACGCTGGCGTAGCGGTAGCCGGCGGCGAGCAGTGCCTCCAGCACCCCGGAGACCTCGAGGGCGGTGTAGAGGTCCCCGTGACCGGGCGGGCACCACTCCAGCGCCGGGTCGGTGGGCCAGCTCACCGGGGTGAGGTCGTCGCGACGCAGCTTGGGCTCCCGGTTCTGCAGGAAGTCCAGCGGCAGGTCGCCGACGCGAAGGTCGTACGCCGCCAGCGCGGCCAGCGTGTCCTCACGGGTCCGGAAGCTGTCCATGAACAGCAGCGGCAGGCTGACTTCGTACCCGCTGCGGGCGTGCAGCACCTGGCGCGCGATGACGTCGAGGAAGCGAAGCTCGCCGTGCACCGCCAGCAGGGACTTGGCCCGGTCCATGCCCATCGACGTGCCCAGTCCACCGTTGAGCTTGACGATCGCGGTGGCGCCGAGCGCCTCGCGGGCGGCCTGCGAATCGACCTCGAGGTCGGCGAGCCGGGGCGGGTCGACGAGCGGGTCCAGCTCCGCTTCGGCGATCAGCCCGGTGGCGCCGTTGTCCAGCTGCTCGTAGTAGTGGGTGAACACCGCGATCGCCCGCTCGTGGACCCCGGCGGCTCGCATCCGCCGCTGCGCACGCGTCAGCCCGTCGCCGCTCACCGACCGCATCGTAGGCGCTGCCGGAGCTGCCGCTATCCCATGTTCACCTGGGATAGCGGCCCATCCAACGCGTTGCAACCCGGTGGAAGTGCCGCTGCGCCCTTGGCAGCACCCGCCGATCGGAAGCGGCAAGACAACCAACCTCGCACTACCGTGACCGCGTGCCCGCCGGTGTCGACGCCAAGGCGCAGTTGCGCCTG
>JBBPZV010000042.1:0-6717 GCA_038198775.1 Propionibacteriales bacterium
CGTCGTCGCCGCCGGTGAGCAGCCGGGTGCCGTCGGGGGACCAGGCCACCGACCCCACCCCGCCGGCGTGGCCGGTGAGCTGGTGCAGGGGCTCGGCGGTGGCGGCGTCCCAGACCCGCACCGTGCCGTCGTAGCCGCCGGTGAGCAGCCGGGTGCCGTCGGGGGACCAGGCCACCGACCCCACCCCGCCGGGGTGGCCGGTGAGTGGACGCAACGGCGAGGCGCCGTGCAGAGCGCACCGGCCACCTGTCGGCAGCGGGGCGACCAGCAGCCCGTCGGCGGGCTGCGGCGCCGGGGTGCAGCGCAGGATCTGCGTCCGGTAGGTCTCGGTGAGGGTGATGTTGGTGTCGTCGATCGCGCACTTCCGCAGGATGGTCCCGATCGCCCGGGCGCCGGCGAGCCGCGCCGAGATCAGGTGCGAGTCGTGCAGCTCCGCGGTGGTCAGGTCGGCACCACTCAGGTCGGCCCTGTTCAGATCCACCCCGTGGAACCGCGCGCGGCGCAGATCCGCCCCCGCCAGATCGGCCCCGACCATCGACAGCCGGTCTCCGTCCGCCGTGCCGATGACCCATCCGGCCAGGCGCGCACCCGCCAGCCGAACCCCGGCCAGGGACTGGTGGGGATGGCCGTGGTCGGCCGCCCGCAGGGCGTAGGCGAGAGCGAGCTCGGAGGCCTGCGGCACGTACCGGCGGCGGGTCAGGTCCAGCCCGGCCAGCGTCGCGGACCGGTGCTCGGCTGTCGACCCGGCGATCGCCTGGCCGAGGAAGTCCAGTGTCTCCGGGCTGGGCACCGGCATCGCGAGCGCGTCGAGCCCTCGGCCTGCGACGGAGGTGGCCTCGTGCAGGGCTCGTTGCAGGTATCGGGCCAGGAAATACTCGGCCAGCGAGCGGTGGCCGAAGACGAAGGTGTCGCCGTCGCGGGAGAGGAAGGTGGCGGTCCGGAAATCGGCCTTCCACAGGTCGGGCACCCGCTCGCGGTAGTGACGCTGCAGGTCTGGTCGGTGGGCGAGCATGTCGAGGAGCCAGTCGTCGACCTCCGCCGCCCCCCAGGAGTTCCGCCCGGACCGCCACAACCCGGCCGCGATCTCCTCCATCAGCAGGTGCTTGTGCTCGGGGGTCAGGGTGTGCTTGCCGCTGTCGCGCGACAGCCAGCGCTCGACGACCTCGCCGTACAGGTCGACCGAGCGCAGCGTGCGGCCGGTCAGCTTGGCCGTCTCGATGAACTCCACCTGGTCGGCGATGAGCCGCAGCGTCAATGGTCGGCGCGCGAGGTCGGGCAGGTCGTGCACGGCGGCGACGGTGGCGAGGAACCCGTCCACCCAGTCCGCGTCGCGATCCAGGTTAGCGGCCAGGTACTCCCGCACCTGCTCCTCGCGGAAGGGGAGCATCAGCAGCGCCAGGTAGTCCTCGCCCCGCAGGCCGTGGAGGCCCTCGCCCGTGAAGAAGGTGATCTGCTCGCGGATCGTCCGGAAGTACTGTGTGCGGCAGGTGAGCAGCATCCTGGCGCCCGAGCTCTCGCCGACCGCCCGCCAGAGCTGCCGGGTGAACAGCTGCTGGTCGTGTGGGCTCAGGTGCACGAGCACCTCGTCGAGCCCGTCGAACACCACCACTGCGTCGCCCTGGCCCAGCCGTCGGCGGACGACGTCGGCGGTGAGGCGGTCAGGTGGGACGCCTGCGGGTCGGCCGGCGTCGAGCATGCCGTCCAGGATGTGGTCGAGCGTCATCGCCTCGGCCAGGCCGTTGATCCGGACGTCGCGCAGGTCGAACAGGATCGGCAACGGGCAGGCGGTGCCGCGGGCCCGCCGGTTGAGCAGCTTTTGGGTGAACAGCTTCGCGGTGGTGGTCTTGCCCATGCCGACGTCGCCGAGCAGCGCGCAGAGCCGGGGCGCCCCCGGCTCCTTCGCCGTTGCCCAGTCCACCAGCCGGGTGACGGCGGGCAGCGCGGGGCCCGCCGTCGGGCCCGAGCGGTCCAGCCGGGACTCCCGCAGCGAGGTCTCGGTCGACTCGGCCTCGATCAGGACCGCGCTATCCTCGGACCGCCTGCTCCGCGCTACGCTCGTGGACCACGCCGTGAGGGGGTCGTCCACCGCCCGGTCCGCGGTCGTGATGGGCGGTGGCCGGAGCGCGATCTTGATCTCATCGAGCACGTGGTCGACGTAGCGCCTGCGGTGGTCGGTGCGGGTCAGCTCGTCCCAGGGCTCGTCCCGGCGCCGGACGTCGTGGCGGTGCAGCGGACCGAGGTCCAGCGGGCCGTCCGGAAGTCCGCTGAACGTGAACGCGACGACCCGGCCGGGCGAGGCCAGCGCCCGTCGACGCTCCGCGGCGTCCACCAGGTACGCGGGGCTCACCAGGACCAGCCGGACGTCGGCCTGCGAGCACAGCCGGTCGCGTGCCGCCTCGGGATTCTCGCCCAGCCCGACCGAGCTGGGATCGGCCAGCTCCCAGGACCGCTCGCCGTCCGCTGCCAGGGCCTCGCGCAGCTGCCGCAACAGCGTGTCCACCTTCCGCCCTGTGGCGCCGGTCGTCGGGGGGACGCTGACGTACACCCGCGTTCGGCGGGACCGCCCGAGCTCGGCGACCTCCGGGGCCACCGGGTGATCGATCCCGGTCCGCGCGGCTGCCTCGCCGGTGAAGGAGGCGATGCCCTCGTCGACGAGATCACCGCCGGTGAACCAGCCGTGACGCTGGTCAGGAGGAGCCTTGCGGACATCCAGCTCGAGCCGGAGATCGACGCCTTCCTCGGCCGCCGCCTGGTTCACCCGTTTGCGGAAGTCCTGGAAGGCGTCCTGGCTGCGGGCATCGTCGCCCGCCGGGAACTCGGCGGCCTCGAGGGCGGTACGGAGCAGGAACCGGCCGTCGTCGGCCACCGTGTCGAGGATGGCCGTCAGTCGGGCCGACTGCAGCGCGGTCAGCGACGACCGTGCCTGCAGCACGGCGACATGGTGGGCGATCTCATCGCGGAGCAGTCGGGCCCTCACAGCGCGCGGTATCCGTTCCCGCCGACGCCGCGCCGCCGGATCGCGGTCGCCAGGTCGTTGGCGAAGCGGGTGCGCCGGGCGCCGGACAGCTCGGAGAAACTCCGGTCGTCCTGCGTGAACACGACCTGGCGCTCGACGCCACCCAGGTTGTGCTCCGGACCGAACGACGGCAGCGGGCTCAGCGCAACCGGCAACGGCTTTTTGTCGGCGCAGGGACCCGCGAACCGCGGCAGCTCGTGGCGCCGGATGAAGGGTCGACCGAAGTAGCGGGTGCTGAGCAGGAGCAGGCCGTAGTCGGCTTCGTCCAGCCGGTCGACGACACCGGGGATCAGCTCCTCCCCGCAGGTGAGATGACTGTCCTCCCACCACTCGACGTTCAGGTCTGTGAAGACGGCGAGCGCGGGGAGCAGGTCGCGCAGCAACGCCTCCTTCAGTGCCCTGTCCTGACGGCACCAGCTCAGGAAGATCCGCGCTCGCACCGCCGCCTCCATGCTCCCGGAAAACCCCGGATCACACCCGGGGTCAGTACAGCATGACACAACTCGCCAGCGAGCCCGCAGCACCCTGACACCTGCGCTCGCTTGCCACCCCGCACGCTCGTAACCCAGTTGAAGATCAACAATGGCGCTAACGGCTGCACCGATCATCCTCGACCCCGGTCCCGTGCTGGTGCCCTGCCGGATTCGATTGTGTCGAGTTCGCGTCGCTCAGTCGTGTTGGGTGGCGGGTTCTTGGTTGCTCGTCGGCATCCCAACGACGTCAAGATCCACACGCCTGGCGCGACGGCAAGTCGATGCTCGGGCGGCACACCGCAGCGCGGCGAGCACTGCAGCTTGATCACGGAAAGTGCGCCGCCGGCCGCTCGCCCCAGCGCGCTCTGGGACCGGGCCGCGCCCTACGCGCCCGCGTTCACCATCACCGCCAGCATCACCGCACAGCCACTCTCACTGCCGGGGCGCTCCACCTCAGCCGCATCGGACAGCGTCGCTACCCACTGCCATCCTCGTGCGGCAATCACTGACATCTCGTGCGGTTTCCCACTGACGAGCCCGTGCGGCTCCACAGTCACGCCAGCGCGCCCGGGTGCCTCCACCCCCGATCTCCCGAGCCGCGCTTCCCGCGATGCCGTCACGCTCCCCTGACCACTGCCATTTCCCCCGCGCGAGCCACTGCCACTTCCCCCGCGCGAGCCACTGCCACTTTCGCCGCGCTCCACACCGGCCCCCCGCGCCGCCGAGCCACTACTTCAAGATCCAGACCGGGCCAGGCAACGGCAGACGCCTATGCATTAGATTAATGATCTTGGTTTCGTTCTGACGAAACGCCGGGCGGTACAGGTGCTCGTGACGGTGTGCCGGCGTCGAGCTGGCGCTGGCGGCGCCACCCTGGATGTGGGTGCGGACCACGCCGCGATGTTCCCGCCCGGCTGCGCCCCCCGGGCGGCGAGGAGGGACGTCCCGTGCCCGACGGCGCCACCCCCGCCCCCCCTCCTCCCCCGTGCGACGAGGGGGGGTCCGCTCCGCCCGCCAACCGCGGGCAGCACACCGAGCCTCTTCTATTACGTAGTGTTAAGTTTATAACGTAATGATACGATACGTGCCACTAAACGTATTGACGTAACCAAACGTAACGGTGAGGGCCGAGCACCAGCGGCTCGTCGAGCAGGCCGCCGGGCGCCGAGCACGTGGGCTTCTCGCCTGTCGGAAGTGCCGAGCGTGTGTGCAGTGAAGAGCGCGCCCCGGGCGAGCGCGTGGACTCGCACCCCGGACCAGAACACCAGGCCGTTCGATCCGAACCGAGGACCCTCGGGCCCGCACCCCGAACCAGTCGCCGAGCCGCTGGTACGGAGAGCGGGACAAACCGGGGCAGGCAGAACGCCAGGATCGGGGCGGCGCGGTCCGACGGGTGCAGGGAGTTGCCGGTGCCGTTGGGCGGTGGGATGTCGTGGCGCGGTTAGACGTGTCGTGGAGGTAGCTGTCACCAGCCGCAAACGAGCGGTGGACGCGGTCAGCCCTTGCCGTCGCTGGCTGCGAGGAGGAGGGGCACGATCACGTCGCTGATCGGGGCGGGATCCGTGCCGGGCGCCGAGGCGACGCACGACGTTGTTGCGGGTGGGGGTCTTCCGCGACGTTGTCCTGCACGGCCGCCGACCCCGGGGTCTCGCCTCCCTGGGGCCGGTGGTGGCACCGCGCGGAGCACATGAAGTGCCGTCTACGTGATAGGCATCAGCACTTCATGGGGCCGTCTCCCCGATGATGCGGGTATCGGGCCCGGTTCAGTCTCGTTTGACCGGTCGAAGTGCCGCCACCAAGCGAACCCAGCACTTCTTGGGATCGGCGGTGGACCGCACCGGGGAATCCCGACCAGCGAGAGGCCCTCCTGTGCGATGTCGGCTTGGCGATGACGAGCTGATCGAACACTGGACGCTGGTCGGTTCGGAGCTCGAGCAGGCCCTGGATCAGATACACCGCCTCCCAGACTCCGACCGGAATGAACTTGGAGAACAACGCGATGTAGGTGTCGGAGATGTAGTAGTACCCGATCCCACCGGTCCCCCCGTATCGGATTGAGGTCTCGGCCAGCAGGTTGTCGATGAAGGTGTCCACCTGGGTGCCGTCGGCGGCCACCACCGACCCGTCACCCCACACCCTGATCAGGTCCAGCTCCATGAACGCGTTCACGATGTCGGCGATGGCCTTGTTCAGCTTGTCCACCGTCACGTGCCGGCGTGCGGCCCGACGACCACACCCCTCCTTCGCCGGCCCGCTGCGCCGTGCCGTCTCGATCAGCAACGTCGCCCCGGCATGCGATACCAGCGACTCGCCGCCGGCGATCACGGACAACCAGGGACGCAAGTCCTTATGCTTCACCCGCGGAGCGCCTCTCAACTCGGTGGTTCATGGCGTCGACAACCACGATCCAACCGTGCTGAGCAGACACTTCCGCGCATCCGAGATACGGCGTATCGCCACACGATCATCTCTGGTGAAAGCCCGAGGCTAAGTTTAGCCACGCTCGGCAGGCCACCTGGAGCAGCCCGGGGCACACCCGGACCCTGGACCGTCAGCCCCTCTCAAGCTGGACAGGTTCAGCAGAGACGGACGCGATCGGACTGGACCTTGGTGGACGTACCTAGCACACGGACTTCGGTGTAGTAGTTGCCGTTACCCCTGCAGTTACCTACGGCGGTCACGGTCCCGGTGACGAACCCCCTGAAGGTCCGCTCGGCGGCCTGGATGTCGAAACCGGGGACGTCCTTGTTCACGACGACCTGCAGCGTCACGCTGCTTGTGCCGCAGCCGGTGCGGCCGCCGCTGCCGGAGACCCCGCCTCCGGGCGGCGTGGTTGGAGGTTTGGCGAAGTAGACGCACGCCTGGGGACTCACCGGGGGCTGTGCCGACGCCGCCGCAGCCGAAGGCACGAGCAGAGCCAAGGCGGCCGCGCTCGTGGCCACCACGCCAGAGACAATCTTCGTAGTGCGCCGCATCAATCGCATGTGCGTTCCTCCTTATAGTATGAACAACAGGGCTTGGTGTCAGCCGGTGGTAGCAATCGAGCTGGCCAGGGGCCTGGCCCCGACGGGAAGACCACGTCCGGGAGCGTAGACGTCGGAGAAGCTGTACGACCCTCCGTGGCTCGTGCATGTGATCGTGCCAACGGTGTTGCCGATGTGCTTACTACAGCTGACCGTGGACGCGCTAGCCACCCCCGGCAGAACAAGCCCCAGGCCAGCCGTAGCC
>JBBPZV010000043.1:0-128174 GCA_038198775.1 Propionibacteriales bacterium
GCAACCCCTACCTGCAAGGCGCGCTCGGTGCCGCGGCGATGGCGTGCTCACAGAACCCGAGCACCTACCTCGGCGCCCGTTACCGACGCATCGCCAGCCGGCGCGGACCGATGAAGGCCAACGTCGCCATCCAGCACTCCAGGCTCATCGCAATCTGGCACATGGGCACCACCGGCACCCTCTATGAGGACCCCGGCGCCGACTTCTTCACCCGGCTCCACCCCGACCGCACCAAGAAGCGAGCGATCAGCCAGCTCGAAGCCATGGGCTACCGCGTCACTCTCGACACCACATCCCAAGCCGCAACGGCCTGACGCGAAGACCCACCGCATAGGTGAATCTTCGCGTCAGTGTGCCATAACCCTGGATGTAGAGCGCTCAGTGCCATCGGGTGCCAGGGCACTCCGGCGAGCCTGTTCTGGACCTGGTCGCGCAGCCGCTCGTTCTCAGCTTCAGACTGCCGGCGAGATTTCCGGCGCCGGCAGCGTCGAGTCAGCGGACTGACTGTGCTGTCTTCGTTCGGTATCCGCCAGGTTCCTGGCCAGGGCCACGTAGAACAGCGCCATCCAGAAGAACTTGTACTCCACGTTGGATAGGAAGAACGCCGCGAACAGGGTCCCGGCAAAGCTGGCCAGTGGCGGCCCCCGCATCCAGCCAGGCAGCTTCACGGCTTCGGACAGGGTGAGAAGGACTCCGGCACCGAAGAGCAGCAACCCGGGGAGGCCGAGTTCGATCGCTATCAGGACCCAGACGTCATGGGCCTGGTAAGCCCCGCCGCCCACCAGCACATTGGCACCGGCGACGCGCGCCTGGGTGGCGGCGTAGACGTCCGGGAAAGTCTCCCATCCCGCGCCGGCCGGGCAGTATCGAGAGCAGGCGGCGAAGGCCACCCGCCAGATGTCGGTGCGGCCCGACGATGAGCTGGCGCTGGCGAACGTGCGGTCGGCGATTCCCGCCGGATGGGTGAAGAAGACCAATCCGGCCGCCGTTAGCGTGGCCACGCCGTAGCCGATGAGAAGCTTGCGCCCAGAGGGTTGGCTGATGATCAGGGCCACCACCGCAACGGCCACCGCGAGCAGCCCGCCGCGGGACCCGGTCAGCAGGACTCCGGTGAGCAGGTACGCCATCGAAGCGGTGTACCGGACCCGTTGGGGCCCTCTCGTGGCACCGATCGCCCGGGCCAGCGAGACCATCAGCGGGATGATCAGCGTCACCGCCTCGTTGTTCGGCCCCAGCATCCCGTTGCCGAACCGGCCGTCGAGGGTCGCGCCGGGAGGGTCACTGGGGAAGCCGCCTTGGACGACGAGCTGGAAGAGCCCGTACGTCGTCACGAGCAGGCCACCGGCCAGGATGCCGTTCTCGGTCCACCGAAATGAGCGCCGGTCGACGTCGCGAAGCGAGATGAGGACGTAGAGCACGACCAGGCTGGTCAGGATGAAGAAGCCGGTCTCGGTCTTGCCCGGTGAGACGCTCCACAGCACCGTGGCGCCGGCCACTCCCAAGAACATGAGCCAAACCGGGACCGTTGCGGACAGGCGCACGTTGACGCGGCCCGAGCGCAGCCGCTCCAGGGCCAGGCCGATGCCGAGCAGGAGCCCGAGGATCGACGATAGGGAGGCGAAGGCGGACGAACCGAGCGCCAGCAGCTGACCGAACGGAACGGTTGCGGCGAAGAGCGGGAGACCGATGCGCAGCGGTTCGCGCAGGTAGATCACGAGCAGCATGACGACGAATGGCGCAGCAGCGGCCAGCAGCACGAGCTGCGTCACTTCGGCTCCTACGCGATCGGTGAACGAATCCCACATGCTACTGTGCAGCCGCTCGGAGCAATCGAAAACGCCGTTCGACGAGCCACCCGGCGGAAGGCTTCATGACCGCATCCGGCGCCAGGCTCTTTGACCAGGACGGCCGGGTCGAGCGGCTCATCGCCGAGCGGGTCGAAGCAGGGTCGGACGCCTGGTTCCCGCAGCTGGCCCGCGGCAGGATCCGCGTCACGACACTGAGTGCCCGACCGACGTGCACGATCTTTGCGGTGTCCTTGACCGATGACGGCACCCCCCCGCAGGTGCTGGCCAAGGCAAGGAGGGACACCCCCGGCGTGGAACCCAGGCGGCCCCGCCTTCATCCCCGCCCGGCGACCGCCCTCGAGCACACCCTCCTCGAGCACTCCGGTCTGGCCTCGATCCGGACCACGTTCCTCGCCACCGAGCCGGGGTTCGGCACGATCCGACCGCTCGACCTCGTCCCCGACGAACCCCTGCTGCTCATGGACTACGTCGGCGAGGGCACGCTTCGTAATGCCTTCGTCTACGACAGTCGCCTGCTGGCCACCGTGCGCCGACGGACGCCGGCGGCGGCGTGGCGCAACGTCGGTGCCTGGCTTCGCCGCTTCCATGAGTCAGGCGCCCTCGTCGGCCGGCCGGAGCAGCAGGCCACCCGCGCCGAGGTCGTTGACCTCTTCGGGCAGTACGGCGACTACCTGTCCGACCGGCTCGGTCGTCTCGACCTGCGCGATGCCGCCAGCGGCGGCGCGGCGCTGGCCGCCCGGAGCCTGCCCGACCGGCTGCCGCTGGTGGTGGGTCACGGCGACTTCGCGCCGCGCAACATGTTCGTCACCACCGAGGGGCGCATCACCGTGTTCGACCCGATGCCGCGCTGGTGCATGCCACGGTACGAGGACGTGTGCCGCTTCCTCGTCGGCATGCGGTTGACCGGCCTGCAACTGCGTAGCTGGGGCCTGGCGTACAGCCGAGACGCCTTGGTCCGGCGCGAGCGCTGGTTCCTCTCGGGATACTTCGGCCAGGACCCCGTACCGGCCGAAGAGCTGAGGTGCTACCTGCTGCTCGTACTGCTCGACAAGTGGGCCGCGCTCGCCGAGGCGCAGGGCCGGGGCGGGTCATGGCGCGGCCGGACTCGGGCCGCGCTCATGAGGCCGGTCCACGAGTACCTTGCTCGGGAGGCTCGCCGGTTGGTGGAGTCCGACCCGGAGGCGCTCGTCCGCGAGAACGACACCTAACCGACGACGAGCTCGGAGCCGTAGCCCCACCGGCTGGACACCGCAAGCCCGAGCATCACCTCGAGCTGGCGCACCTCCGGGGCGAAGCGGCGGCGCAGGTCGGCCGCGACCGCCGGGGGCACGGTGGGCCGGTTGTCGTCGTAGCTTCGGTAGAGCGCCCGCCGTACCACCGTGGTCCGCTTGACGCGAGACCGCAGCCGCCGCAGCCCCAGGCGGAGCACCAGGCGGGACGCTCGCTTGGCCGCCGCTGCGGAGGCTACGTGGCGCGGCACTCCCGCGGGCATGCGTCGCTGCAGGGCGGACGCGGGCAGCTCGAACGGGGGCACGCCGAGGAACTCGAACACCTTGTCCGCGTAGGCCTGTGGGTCGCTGCCGAGGTCGTCGAACAGCGCGACGTGCAGCTGCTCAGGCGGGAAGTGCTCGAGGTATCGGCGCAGGTGGGTGGCGTAGCGCCCCCGGTCGACCAGCCGCGGGTACTGCTCGAGGGCCGCCTCGAAGGACCCGTCGAACTGCCCGTTCTTGGTCAGGTCAAGGTAGTCGGAGAACGCCCGGTCCACCGGTTCGCGCAAGCACACCAGCAACCGCATGGCCGGGTTGAGCGCGGCGATCCGCGTCGGCGCCTGCTCGGAGGACAGGTAGGAGTGGGAGATCTCCCCGACGGCCGGCTTGCCGTCGGCACCGGCGAACTGCTGCTGGTACCACGTCGGGCCGTTGTCGAAGTGGGAGTCGAAGTAGTAGAGCCCTTTGCTCGGTGCCAAGAAGACGTCCGGGTGGATCGACAACGCGTTGAACAGCCACGTCGAGCCGGCCTTGCTCGTCCCGATGTAGAGGAAGTTCGGTACGGAACCCGAGTCAGCGTACACGGCTCGGATCGTAACCCTCGGCGATGACGTCCCAGTACGCGGGCGTGAACGGGAGACCGCACAGATCGTTCGCGGCGAGGTCCCACAGCTGCCCGCGGCTTTCGGCGACGGTGTCCTCCAGCTTGAGGGCCGTCACCCCTCCGGAGTCCCCGATGTAGAAGCCGTAGCGTTGCAGGGCCCGTGCGATCACCAGAGCCTGCGGGGGCAGACCCAGGGCGTCGAGGTTGACCGACGGCTTGATGCGGAACCGCAGGCCCTGCGGCGGGACCGCCGGGTCGGTCCCGGTGTAGTGGCCGTCGGAACCCACCATCGGGAACACCGCGCGATCGGACACCTCGGGACCGGAGGCGACCTTCAGCACGTGGTTCACAACGCCGGCCTCCACCATGTCCCAGCGCACCACCGACGTGGCCCCGTTGTTGCCGCGGTGGCTGCCGGTGTTGTGGCTGTTGTCGGACTGGTCCGTGAGCACGTTCAAGCCGTTGGAGTGCAGGTAGGTCACGGTGGCGCCGGCGGCGGTCCAGGTATCGGTTGTGGCGTCGTACGCAGCGCCGCTGAGCAATGCGACCGTTCCGCGGTGCCGGTCGAAGATCGTCATGCTGGCATCGTTGTTGTCCGGCGGCTCGGCGCCGAGCGGGATACGGAGGTGGTCGAGCTCCGGCGGCCGGTAGTGCTTCGTTCCCTTCACGTCGTAGAACGGGTCACCGGGCCCGGCCCAGTAGACCGGCTGGCCCCACTTGCCCTCACCGGCACCCGCAAGCGACAGGCACCCGTCCCCACTGTCCGGAGCGGTGCGCAGGTAGCTCAGGATGAGGTCGGCGTTCGGGTTGAGCGGCGCCTTGGCTGGCAGGGGCGTGTTCCACCATGACGTGGGTGAGAAGGCGCGGAACGCCCGCTCCGGGGACGCTGTCAAGGCAGGGGTGACGGGCGAGGCAACGTCGGAGGTCAGCACGGGCGCGACGAACCGCATGGCGACCCCCAGGGCGATGCCGGACAGCGAGATCAGGGCGACCAGTGAGGCGGTGCCACGCGACGGCTTAGACTTGTGCACGGGGCGTTCACCACGCGTCCTAGGCCGTTCCTTGAGCTCCGTCATGGGAGCAATGGTAGGCGAGGAGTCCACGTCGCGTAGTCGACTGCGGCAGCGGGGCTAGAGCAGCGAGGGGACCCAGGTGAGCACCGAGCCAAGCGTGGACCTCAAGGTGTTGTCGGTGGTCGGCGCCGGCCGGAGCGGGACAACAGTGCTGGCCAGCATCCTCGGCGAGGTCGAGGGCTTCTCGAGCGCCGGGGAGCTGCGCTGGCTGTGGGCCAGGGGCATCAGTCAATCGCGACCCTGTGGTTGCGGCAGGATCCCCGAACACTGTCCCGTGTGGTCGCAGGTCATCCCGGCCGTTCGGGAGTCGCGAGATCCCGCCGACCCGTGGACGACACAGGACGTGGTGACCGCACAGCGCGAGGTGGCGCGAGACCGGAACCTTCTGCGGCTGATGCGCGCGGTCGACCATCCCAGCCCCGACTGGCTGGCGCTGGGGCGGGTCCGGGAGGCGACCGAGGCCGCCTGTCGGACCTTCGCCGCCGTGACCTCCGCCCGGGTGGTGGTGGACACCTCGAAGCGCCCACAGGACGCGGCCGTGTACGGGATGCTGACAGGCATCGAGCACTACGTGCTGCACATCGTCCGCGACCCGCGCGCGGTCGTCCACTCCTGGCGACGGGCGAAGTCGTTCACGGCCGAGGGTGGGCGACGGACCATGGGCACCCGCCGGCTGCCCGGGGCCATCTGGGCCTGGACGTCCAACGGCATCGGCGCCGAACTGTTACGTCGCCACGTCCCCGCCTCACGCTGGATGTTCCTCCGTTACGAGGACTTCGTCCGGGCGCCCCGGTCGACTGCCGAGGGGATCGTGCGCTTCGTCGAGGAGGACGGCAGCCCGCCGTTCTCGAGCGACGACGCGGTGCTCTTGCACCCCAATCACATCGTCGCCGGCAACCCGAGCCGCTTCACGACCGGCGCGGTCAAGATCGAGGCGGACGAGGAGTGGCGGCGGGCCATGTGCCGCCGGGACCAGCACCTGGTGTCGCTGGCGACCAAGCCGCTGAGGTCACGGTACGGCTACGTGAGCTAACCGGCGCGGCGCTCCGGAAGGCAGCCGTGAGAAACTGGCGCCATGCGCCGAACGGTTCTCGTCCTTGTCGCGTCCCTGTGCGCCCTGCTGCTCGGCTCGTTTCCGGCCCGGGCCAGCTGGATGCCATCCCTGGGGACGACCACGCACCGGCCTCCGACGAAGGTGCTCACCTTCGTCGAGGAGAACCACTCGCTGGCGCAGATGCGCGCCCACATGCCGTACCTGTTCTCGCTGGCCAGGCGCTTCGGATACGCCACCCGGTACCACGCGCTGGCGCACCCCTCGCTGCCCAACTACCTGGCGCTCACCGGCGGCTCAACCTTCGGGGTGAGCGACGACGCTCCGCCGGCGGTGAACGCCGCCAAGGTCGGAAAGGCTCGCTCCGTGTTCGACCAGGCGCTCCGCGCCGGGAAGACCGCGAAGGTCTACGCCGAGTCGATGCCGGTCAGCTGCGATCTCGTCGACAGCGGCCGGTACGCGGTGAAGCACAACCCGTGGGCCTATTTTCTCTCCAGCCGGAAGCGGTGCGAGAGCTTCGACCGGCCGATGACCCGCCTGCGGTCCGATGCCCGCCACAACCGGCTGCCGCACGTGGGCCTGGCCATTCCCAACACCTGCCACGACGCGCACGACTGCTCGCTCGGCGCGGCCGACCGGTGGCTGAAGCATCGGCTCCCGGACGTGCTGCGCTCCCGGGACTTCACCACCGGCCGGCTGGTCGTGGTCGTGACCGCGGACGAGGACGACCACAGCGCCGGTAACACGGTGCTCACGGTCGTGCTGCACTCATCGCTGCACGGCAAGGTGGTGCGCAAACCCTTGACGCACTACTCGCTGCTCGGCTACGTCGACCACGTGCTGGGCACGCCGCTGCTGCGGCGGGCCAGCAAGGGGTTCGGTACGGCATTCGGGCTGTAGCCGGACACCGCGCCGACCAACCGTCAGCTGGTCTTGAACATCGCGAAATACGGCTGGTGGTTGTTCTTGTCGTTGTTGAAGACCCCTTGGAAGTAGCCGCCGGCGTACAGCCGGCTCGGGGTGGCCGCCAGCGCCCATACCCCGGGGTAGGACTTGAAGAACCGCGGGGTGAAGGCCGGGTCGAGCACACCCGTTGCCGGGTCGACCGCCGCGATCAGGTGCCGCTCGTGGGCGGAGTCGTTCACCCCGACGTACCGGTTGAAGTGGCCGCCGATGTAGAGCAGCCCGTCCGGCCCGAGCGCGACGGTCTGCACGTCGCCGTCGGTGTGGGAGTAGTACGCTCGCGCGCCGGTGACGAGATCGATCGCGCCGAAGCCGTTGCCGCCCTTGCCGCCGGAGGCGACATACGCCCGGGTCGCGTCCACGGTCACGTCCCAGAACTTCTTGCAGCCCGAGCACAACGCGGCGGGGCTCCACGAGGCCAACGCCCCGGTGGTCAGATCGACCTCCGCCAGCGTGGGACGGGCAGCGCCGTTCACCGTGGTGAACTGGCCGGCCAGGACGAGGTTGCTGCCGGACTTCGCCACGCCGTAGACGGGCTTGTCAGTCTTGGCGCTGAAGGTGCCGTCGTTCTTGCCGTCCACGGCGGAGACCTTGCCGATGCCGCGCTCGCCGTTGCCGTTGAGGGAGGAGAACGCTCCGGCCACGTAGAGGTCGCTGCCGTCCACCAGCAGGTCACGCACGATCCCACTGGCGCTGGCCTTCCACGACTCGACGCTCCCGTCGCTCACGTCGAGCTTGACGAGACGCTTGTGGGTGCTCCCGGCCACGGTGACGAAGTTGCCGCCGGCGAAGAGCGCGCCCCCGTCGGCCGACACCGCCAGTGCCCGGACGTCCTTGTCCGTGAGGGTGGTCCACTTCGTATCGCCGGTGACGGAGTCGACGGCGGCGACGTAGCCACCGATAACGGTCTTGTTGTCGGTGGGATCGAGGATCGCCCCCCCGAGAAAGGTCTGGCCCCCCGAAACGGCAAGCGCCTGCACCGGCCCGTTGGGTGACCAGCCCACGCCGGACTCGCTGCTGTAGGCGGCGAAGGCGGGCGCGGCCATGCCGACCGCTCCGACCACCCCCAGTGCGGCGCCGAGCACGGCGGCGCCAACCCGAGATTGCAATTTCACGATTAGTTCTCCCTCATGTCAATGTGAGAATGCTAGGGGAGGATTTTCGCGTCGTCCACCGGTACTACGCAACGCTCATAAATCGTCACCTTGGGTGAGTTACTCGGCATCCATTCCTCCGGCAGTTTCATACCGATCTTGGCCAGTTGGAATGCTAGTTGAGAATTGTGTGGATCGAAGAAGTCCTGCATCCGGGTCCGCGCCAGCGCCGGCATTGTCAGCTCCGCGGCGGGGCGGTTGACCGCGTAGTACCCGGACCGGAGCACCCGTTTGGTCGCCGGGTGGCGGGAGAAGAACCGTTCGGTGCGCTTGTTGACCCCGACCGCGGCTCGCTGCACGGTGCGGTTGCGGTATTGCTCAGTCTTGTTCTCGACCCGGAAGTCCACGTCGTCCAGCCCCCCGGGGTCGAGGTCCAACCAGCGGCAGAGGTCCCGCACCACCTGCTGCGGGTCGCGGACGATGTCGTCGAAGAACAGGATGCGCAGCCGGTCGCCGAACTCCTCGATCCACGGCTCGAGGTAGCTGTCGTAGCAGCCGCCGCCGAGCCCCCAGAACGGCTGGTGCTCGACGTCGCCGTCCACCCCGGCCCGGTGCAGCTGCTCACACCGGTCCAGGTACGCCTCGAAGGTCATGTGCTTGGGAATGCGGGTCCGGCTCTTGACGAACCGGAACCACGACCAGCACCGATCCGCCGGCGAGCGCAGGCTGACCACGACGCGGGCGTCGGGGCAGGTCTCGTTGATCGCGGCCGCGACGTCGGCACCGCCGTAGAAGTATCCCGGCGTCGCCTCGACCGCGTAGCGCTGGGCGCCGCAGTGGGCGAAATGGGCGGCGTACTCATCGAGCGGGGCCACGGGCTGACCATGGCGCAGCGCCGAGAAGTACCGCAGCTCCTTCACGTCGGACGCGCAGACATCGGGATGCTGGGAGAGGTACGTATAGAGCGAGGTCGTCCCACCCTTGCTCACGCCGGCAATGATCAGGTTCGGCAGCCGCCCCGGAGGGCCGTCTCCCGAGACAGTATCCATGGCGTTCCTTTCGCCCACGTGGTGCAAATTCGTCGGGCAGGTCACGCCCATCGTTCCCCGCGGTCATGGTGCCATGATATTTGCCCCGATACGACCCCCAACTACATATAACTACGTACGGCCACGAATCAGCTCCGCTGCGTCACGTACGTCCCGCCACGAGCGGCCGTGCTGGATCTTGCGGATTGCGTCACCGATCCGGACCGCCCGGCGCGAGCGGGTGCGAGCCAGTGCCCTTTCCATCCGCACCAAACGCTCCGCCAACTCTTCGACGCTGGCGTCGATGGCGAGCGTACGCGGCCGGTGGTCGAAGTCGACCCGACGAGCCCACGCTGTGCGTCGGGCGCGCAGGTCGTCCCCGTCCGGCAACCACTGCCGTCCTGCCACCGGGTCCAGGACCGCGCGCAGCGCCGACGCGTCGGTCGGGTCATAACCGAAGAAGCCGGGCAGCTGCCCGCAGTGCTCCAACGCCCCCCGCTCCTCCTCCGACGTGCTCCGTGCCCAGCGTTCGGCCCGGTCGGCGTCGATCGGGTCGCGCGTGCTCGTGCTGCCGTCCGCGGCGCGGGGCACCCCCTTGTCCCGCTGCACCCGGTGGTGCTCGAGAACGTTGTCCGACCACGGCTCGCCCAGCCACGCCAACAGCTCGCGCAGCACCGGCTGCCCTACCTGGACGAGCTCCTCGTAGCGGCAGAGGGTGAATCGGCAGCCCAGCTCGCTCGCCGCTCGCACCATCTCGAGGTTGGTCGCCTCCCAGTAGGACAGCCCGTCGGAGAACGTGTAGTTGAAGTTCTTGCGCAGCGACGCAGCCACCCCACCGGGGTGGCGGACGATCCCGACGAAGACGGCGTCGGGGAAGACCCTGGCCATCGTCGGGATGTGTGAGGTGTGGAAGGGGGTCTTCTCCCCCCACCGCGGCTTGCCCTGGGAGGCGGCGTAGCGTTCGAACATCCCCGCGTAGAAGCCGCGCAGCCGCTGGTCCAGCTCCGGCTCGGTCCAGCCGATCCGGGTGTACCACTCGGCCCCGTAGCGCCAGTTCGGGATGACCTTGGTCGCCTCCAGGGCCCCGACGAAGCCGGTCTCGGCTCCGATGGCGATGTTCGGGTGGCTGTCGAGGATCAGCCGGAGCATGGTCGAGCCGGATCGCATCGAACCCACCACGAAGATCGGCCCTCGCCCCGGAGGGGAGCCCGCCGCGGCGTCGGTCATGGTGCCGATTGTCGCGGGTGAGCGCCGCGCATCGCCAGTCGACCACGCCTGGCCAGCGCGTGGGCCCGCCCGGTGCGCACCGCCAGGTACCGTCGGGAAGCCTTGGCCCGCAGGCTCACCAGACCGTTTCCGCGGTAGACGCCCACCCGCGGGATCGCATAGCGACCGGCCGGTTCCGGCCCTTCCGGCAGCGCCAGGGCATGGGTGTAGCCGGCCCGGGACGCGGCACTGCGCACCCGGTCGTCGTGAAGCCCGCGGGGATAGGCGAGGAGGCGGACCGGCCCGCCGAGCAGGTCCTCCAGCAGCTCCCGGCTGCTCCGCAGGTCCTCGACACAGGCGTCCGGGTCCAGGTCGGGCAGGTCGCGGTGGGCCCAGCTGTGGGACTGGAAGTCCACCCCGGCCGACTGCATCTCGCGCACCTGGTCCACCGTGAGGGTCCGCAACGGCCACGGTGGCGCCGTCCGGACCCAGTCGACCGGCTGGCCCTGCGGCGCCAGCGTCTGCGCCACCAGGAAGACCGTGGCCGGGAGGCGGTGACGGGTGAGGACCGGCAGCGCGTGCTCGTGGAGCGCCGCGAACCCGTCATCGAGGGTCAGTGCAGCCTCACCACGAGGAAGGTGACCCGACCGGTCGAGCCGCTCGATCGCCGCTCCCAGCGGCAGGACGTCTCGGTGCCGGGCGAGCCAGGCGCAGTGGGCCGCGAAGTCACCGGGTCGGACGGCGAGCGGGGACTCCCACTCGGGCTCGACCGAGTGGTAGCACAAGATCGTCACCGCGAGTCCTGCAGGACGGAGTCGTAGAGGTCGGCGACGGCGCGCGCGGTGGCGGTGCTCGAGAAGTGCTCCTGTACGCGTTCGCGCCCTGCCGCTCCCATCCGCCGGCGCCGCTCGGCGTCGCCTAGCAGTTTTTCGAAGGCCACCGCCATCGGGTGGGGGCACCGGGCCGGGGTGACGAACCCCGTGGCCCCGTCCTCAACCGCGCGACAGACGTCGCCGACATCGCTGGCGACCACCGGCAAGCCGTACGCCATCGCTTCCAGCACCGACAGCGGCATCGCCTCGTACCACGAAGGCAGGCAGAACACGTCGACGGCGGCGTACGCGGCGGCCATCTCCTCAGGTGGCCGCCGGCCGAGCAGGGTCGCCGTACCTGCCGCGGCCTCGCGCACCGGTAGCTCCGCCTCCGGTCCCTCGTCCGGCGTGCCGCCGACGAGCCAGAGCTCGTGGTCGACGCCGTTGGCTCGAAGCAGCCGGGACGCCTCCAGCAGGTCCAGCACCCCCTTCCGGGCGGTCAGCAGCCCGACGTACAGGATGCGTGGCGGCTGGTGCTCCTCGCGGGCCGGGGGCTGGTCGGGCACCTCGACGCCGTTGTCGACCAGCTGCACCCGGTCGTGGCCCAGCGCCTCACCGAGGAGCTGCTCCCCGTTGCTCCAGCAGGCGGCAATCCGGTGCGCGGGGGCCATGGCCAGCCGCAGCACCCGCCTGCGAAATCCGCCGCTCAGCCAGGACTCCAGCTCGCTGCCATGGGCGTGCACGATGACCGCGCAGCCGCGCAGCCGTGCCGCGAAGGCCAGCAGGGCGGCGCGCAGCACGGTGACGGTCGGCGCGAGCGCGGTGTGGATGTGGACGATGTCGTGGCTCTTCGCGTGCCGCCACACCCTGGCCGCGTCGTGGAGAGTGCGCCCAACGTTGGACGCGGAGGCCTTCCCGCCCTCCGGGGTGCTGGTGTGCGCCACGTTGAGGAACTCGAGCTGGTGGCGGCGGGCGAGCTCGCTGCGCTGCAGGATGTGCAGGAACGTCGGGATCCCGCCGCGGTCCGGCGCGCCCTTGCCGACCAGAAGGACCCGGCTCATGGCTGCGCCGCTCGCTGCGAGAGCCGGGCGTAGTCGGAGTACAGCTCCTCGGCCCGCCGCACCCGCTCAGCCGTGCGCGGTTGGCTCAGCGCCTGCTTGATCTCGGCGGTGCGCTCGGCGCGGGCCTGCGAGGGCCGGCCGACGTGGGTCTCGACGACCTCCCCGCGGCACTCCTTGCGGTTCATCTCCTCGACCAGCGCGAACGCGGCCGCCTCGTTCGCCGGGGTGGGCTGGTAGGGGACGAACGCGGTGGAGAAGCGGTCGTTGACACGTTCGATGACGTTGCCGAAGTTGCTCACGACGTCCTCGAACAGCCCGACGACGAAGTCGTCGCGGACCCGCCACGCCGTGCGGTAGAAGTCCTCGTACTCGGTGAGGGCGTCGCTCGGGGTCAGCGTCGGCCTCCGCACCAGGTACGACGGGACCGCCTCCCCCGGGTGGCGGATGAGCACCACCGTCGGCAGGCCGAGACGCACCGCCCGCAGGATGTGCGGAGCCCCGTGCAGGTGGCGGCCGACCGGGACGTCTGCGCCGTTGGCGACCGCGAACGCGGCCACGCTGAAGGTGTTACCAGACCGCAGGAAGCCGTCGATGACGATCGCGGTCCCCGGCCCGGCCAGCGTGGCGCGCTTGCCCGGCCGGACGTACATCGCCGCGTCCCACAGGTAGGGCGTGCGCGCCACGGGCCGGCGAGCGTGGTGGCGGACCCGGTCCGCCGCACGCTGCCAGCCCATGGCGTCACGCTACCGGCCGTCGGCCGCTCGCACGGGCCAACCGGTCAGGTTTCGGCTCCTACTGCCAGCCCTTAGGCAGCACGACGAAGTCGTCCCACCGGATGCCGCTCAGCACCGTGGTTGGCATCCGACCGCCCCAGACGTTGCGCCCGGGGCTCTCCTGCTCGGCCTTCAGCCCCGAGCCGGAGCCCGAGTTGTCGCCGAGGTAGCAGCCGTGGCGCTGCAGGGTGCGGGCGAGAACGACGCCCTCCGGGGTCATCCCCCGGGCCGTAACGTCCACGTCCGGGGCGATCGCGATCCGCAGGCCCTCGGCGCCGAATCCGGACTTGCCGTGCTCGGCGCCCACCATGGGGTGGCAGAAGCCGGCGGCACTGTTCGTCTCGACGAACATCATGTGCAGCACGTGCCCGAGGTCGCCGCCGGTCTGGATGGCGTAGTCGACCAGGTCCTTGCGGATGACCATGGCATCTGGGATCGCGCCACGGGAGCGGAAGTTGGCCGAGTTGTCCGAGCGCGGGTTGCGCTGGTCCAGCCCGTTGGACGCATGGTCGAAGTAGCCGGCCGCACTGACCGAGATTACCCTTGTCCCGGCCTTCTTCGCGTTCGCCGCCCAGATGCTCCGCCCGGACTTGCGATCGAGGATGACCATGGGCGAGTCGCTGGTCCCGGTGAGCACCTGATCGAACCAGTCCGGCGCGGCGAAGCCCTCGCTGGCCAGCTTCGAGACCGGCGACGGCACGCTGCCGGTGAGCCGCCATTGCGGGTCTGCGGTTCCCGACATCGCGAAAGGCATGCCCCAGGCGTTTCCGTTCGTGCCGCGGATGGTGGGGAACGGGACCGCGCGCTGGTCGGGATGCGACTTCATGAAGCTGCGGAAGGCGGTGGTCGCGGCGTTGTCCACCGGGGCTCCGAGCACCTGGGACTTGAAGAACGACCCGGCCTCGTACGCCACGAACGGCGCAGCGCCGCTCGGGTTTCGGCCTGAGCCGGCCTGGACGTCGAGGCTGAGGGTTGCGGTGTCCTGGATGACGCCGGTGATTCGGTCCTGCAGCTGAACGGTGATCGTTCCGCTGTCCTGGACCCGGGCGGCGAACACCGATTGGTTCCGGCCGCCGCCGACCTTGTGCCAGGCGAGCCCATTGGGACCGGAGACCAGCATGCGCCGTTTGAAGTCGACGCCCTCGTGGATGACGACCCGGGCGACTTCACCGGCTTGATAGCTGCGCTTGTCCAGGCTGATCCGGAAACCGTTGCCTGCAGCGGCGGCCGGCTCGGCCAGCCAGAGTCCGGTAGCTCCGATCGTGGCGACCGTGAGACCCGACTTGAGGAAGCAGCGCCGTCCGGCGTCCGCCTCGGCTGTGATTGGCTCTGCAACGTGGCGACCCCGCACTCGTTCCCGAGATGCACGATGTGACGGTGTGTACATATTAAGCCACTCTCCGTAGATGACAGTGGCTGAGTCTGCCCACGTGACGGGTGGGACATGCAAGCGATTCCGGGGGTATTCGACCGCACGGCGGGGGTCGTCGCGCGAACGGGGGATGCGCCTGCCCGCCGAAGGGGGGATGCGCGCGCCTTCGGCCTGCCTCCCTAGTCCCGCTAGGATCGGGGCCTCTCGAGGACGGAAAGGAAGGGGCCATGGCCGTGCCGCGCCCCGCCAGCGGCGAGCTCGTCAGCGTGGTGGTGCCGGCCCTCAACGAGGAGCAGTTCATAGGCAGGTGCCTGGACTCCTTGCGGGCGCAGTCCCATGCCGACCTGCAGATCATCGTGGTCGACGGGAACTCGACCGACGCCACCGCCGAGATCGTCGCCAAGCACCGCGCCGACGACGGCCGGGTGGAGCTGCTACACAACCCCCGGCGGTCCATCCCGGTGTCGATGAACCTGGGTCTGGCCCGGGCCGTAGGCCGGTGGTTGGTTCGGGTGGACGCCCACTCGGTCGTGCCGCGGTCGTACGTGAGCGTCGCGCTGGAGCGGTTGCAGGAGGAGCGGTGGGGTGGTGTCGGGGGGCGCAAGGACGGAGTGGGCGTGACGCCCGCCGGCCGAGCCATCGCGGTCGCGATGGGCAGCCGATTCGGCGTCGGGAACTCCACCTACCACCACGGCACCCGGCCGTCCGAGGTCGACCACATCCCCTTCGGTGCCTATCCGGTGGAGCTGCTGCGGCGCTTCGGCGGGTGGGACGAGCGCCTGGTGGCCAACGAGGACTACGAGCTGGACTACCGCTTGCGCCGAGGCGGTGCCCGGCTGCTGTTCGACCCCAACATGTGCATCGAGTGGTACTGCCGGCAATCGATCCCGGACCTCTTCCGGCAGTACCTGCGCTACGGCCGGGGGAAGCTCGACGTGGCATTGTTGCACCCGGAGTCGCTGAGCCCACGCCATCTCGCGCCGCCGACATTGATCGCCTACCTGGCGGGGGCGGCGCTCACGGCACGACGCTCACCGGGGTTTGCGGCGGGCCTATTCGGGGTCTACCTGGCGGCGGTCGGGGCAGCCTCGGCCCAGGTGGGCCGCCGGCTGGACAGCCGACGCGAACGGCTGCTCACGGCTCCGGCGTTCGCCGCGATGCACTGCGGCTGGGGACTGGGGTTCTGGTCGGGTGCGCTCAGCGCTGCCGGCCGCCGCGCCCACCCTGCCGCCAACAAGCGACCCGGGAGCCCTCCGAGCGGTCGGGCTAGTTGACGCCGCGAATCCGGTGCAGGGACTCCACCTTGTGCACCACGTCGGCGAGACTGGCCCGGGCCCGGTCCCTGCCCTTGCCGCCGGTCAGGTGGTCGGGAGTCGCGCCGGACCGGTCGTCGCAGTACGACGTCGTCCACCCCTCGTAGCTCGATCGGTACGAGTCCATGTAGTCGGCGCCGAGGCCGCCATGCACCACAGTGGGCCCGTCGCACTCCTGGTCGAAGAGGCGGTCCGGCCCCCGGCCGCCGTACAGGACATCGGCGCCCCAGCCGCCGAGGACGGTGTCGTGACCGGCGCCCCCGCGCAGCGTGTCGTTCGCCGCGTCGTTGGAGTAGATGGAGTCGTCGGACACCTTGTCGGCGCCCCGGTTTCCTTGGACGAGGTCCGTACCGCGCCACCCTTCGACGACATCTGCGCCGGCGCCTCCCCGGATCAGGTCCGGGCCGTCGTGGCCGCGGATGTAGTCCGCGCCGGGGCCGCCACACAGGTAGTCCGGCACCTGGTCGGCGACGCCATCTTCGCCGAGGCTGACGATCGTGTCGTTTCCGCCGCCCCCGTAGATCACGTCCTGCTGGCCGTCCGTGGTCAAGAAGGTGTCATCGGCCGACGTCCCGGCCGGCTGCGTGAGCGCCTGACCGAAGCAGGTGTGGGTCCTGAGCCCCGCATCGGCCGGGCCACCGACGAAAACGGCCGCCAGAGACACGCTGACCAGACCCACAAACGCGAGACGACGAGACGATCCGGCTCGGGTCATGGGCGCTCCCCTTCAGAGGAACCGCTCAGCATCGCGGTCGCGGTGGGCCGCACGTTCGATCCTCCCGGTCTGCTAGGGGCAGTTCTTCAGCGTGTCGCCGGGGTCGGCGCTGCACAGGTCGGTCCCCGCCCCACCGTTGAGCACATCGGTGCTCGCCCCGTCCAGGCCGTCGAGGTTGTCGTCGCCGTTGCCGCCGAGCATGTGGTCCGCGCCCGGCCCACCGCGCAGGATGTCCTTGCCCCCGCTGCCGTAGATGAAGTCGTTGCCCCTGCCACCGGACAGGTTGTCGGTCCGGATCCCGCCCGCCACCCGGTCGCCGCCCCTGCCGCCGAGAAGCGTGTCGCGGCCGGGCCCTCCGGAGATCCGGTCACCTCGTTGGCCGCCGCGAATGGTGTCGTTGCCGAGCCCCCCGCGAACGATGTCTCCGTTTCGTCCGCCGCGGATCCGGTCGTTCCCCCGTGACCCGTTGATGAGGTCACGGCCCTGCCCGCCGCGGATCCGGTCGTTCCCGCCGTCGCCGCAGATGACGTCGGGCCCGCGCCTGCCCTTGATCACGTCGCTGCCGCCCAGGCCGGCGATCACGTCCTTGCCCCGGGTGCCGAGGATCACGTCAGGCCCATCGGTGCCCATGATGGTCACCTGTTGCCCGCGGCAGGTGGGCTGTTGCAGGGCGTACGCAGTGGTGGGCGCGGCCGGCGTCGCCACCACGAGCGCTGCCGCTGCGATGGTGCCCAGGCTGGTAAGCATCATTTGGATCCTCCAAGAGATCTCGGCTTTCGAGGTGTCTCGGTGTGTTGCCAGCGGACGTTCAACGCGGAACCTGGCGAGCGGGGCTTGCCATGTCGGCCCACTCCCCGAGACAAGTGGTCACTCCGGCAGAATGACACACGAACCGGGGGTGTTACCAGTGTTACAACTTTGGGTACATACCAGGTCACACTGCGCACTCAGACCGGTCTGGAAGCCGGTGCCGAGGCGACGTCGACGAGGGCCTACCTCGGGTGGCGAATCCGGTCCCGGACCGGTCCCCGCAGGATAGGGTCGGACAGCTTTGGCCGATGCCCGCGCCGAGCACCTGGAGGAGGGCCGAGTGGCCGCCGGTCGACTGCCGAACCTGCTGGTGGTGGGCGTCCCGAAGGCCGGGACGGGGTCGTTGTTCGCGTACCTCACCCAGCACCCCGAGATCTGCGGTTCGGACGAGAAGGAAGTGGGATACTTCAACTACTTCAACCCGCTGCGTCACAGCGGAGAACCCCCGCCGATCGAGACGTACGCGGAGCACTTCGCCCATTGCGGGCCGCAGCGCTACCGGTTCGAGGCGACGCCGACTTACTCCTACGGTGGCACGCCGGTGATCCAGGCGATCCAGCGCGTGCTGCCGCAACCAAAGGTCATCCTCGCGCTGCGCGACCCGGTGGACCGCCTCTGGTCGGCGTACACGTTCCAGCGGGAGCTGGGAAACCTCACCCACCTGAAGACGTTCGAGGAGTACGTCGCGGTGTGCGAACGGACCAGGCGGGAGGCCGCGGACCTGGTGCCGAGGGACCATCTGCACGGGCTCTACATCGGCTTCTACTCCAACTATGTGGGGCACTGGCTCGACGCGTTCGGCGCGGACCTCAGGATCGTCTTCACCGAGCAGCTGGCGGCGGACCCGGCGCCGGTGATGGCCGCGGTATTCGGGTGGCTGGGGATAGACACCGACGTCCTCCCGCAGCTCGACCTGGCGCGCCGCAACAAGACGAACTACGCGCGCAGCACCAGGATCGCCGGCGTGGCTTACGCGGTGAAGCGGTCAGCGGACCGAAGGAACCTGCTCCCCCCCGCCGTACGCGACCGGCTGCGCCGCGTGTACCAACGCGTGAACTCGGGCCGGATGTCCGAACGCCTCGAGCCGGAGGTCCGCCGCCACCTGGAGGACGTCTACCGACCCTCGAACCGCGAAACCCGAGATGCCCTGCTCGCGCACGGCTACCGGGACCTGCCCGCCTGGCTAGGGGTCGTCGGCTAGCCGACGAGCCGTCCCAGCAGCGGCAGGCGCCGGAGCTCGGGGAAGGTCTCCGCGAGCTCCAGGTTGCGCCGGGTCGCGAGCAGCAGGTACGCCGACGCCGCCGCCACCACAACCAGGGTCACGACGAGACCGGGGTGGACCACCAGCTGGAACCCCCACAGCGCCAGCGCGAGCCCGAGGATGAGCAGGTACGGGCGCCAGTACGCCCGGTCGATCAGCGCGGTCTGCATGCTGGAGCGAAGCGCCCACTGGTTGAGCAGGTTCTGCGTGACCAGCGCAATGCAGTTGGCTCCGGCGACGCCGGCGGCGGCGAACCGAGGGGCCAGCAGGATGCTCAGCGCGATGTTGAGCGCGATGACCGACATGTTGACCCAGACCAGGTATCGGATGCGACCGCAGACCTGCAGCGTGTACGCGTTGAAGCCGACGATCACGTTGAGGTAGTACCCGAGCGCCAGCAGGCCCAGCACCGTCGCCGACTCCGAGTAGCGGGCACCGAACAGCAGGACTGTCGTCTCCGGAGCCATCGGAGCGGTGAGGGCGAAGATCGGGAAGGTGAGCACGGCGGCGAACAGCGCCGTGTGCCAGTACGTGCGGCGCAGCCCGTCGATGTCGGACCGCTCGTACAAGCGGGCGATCACCGGGAGGAACAAAGTGGCGAAGGAACCGGTGACGGCGGTGTTGAGCCGGGCGGAGTTGAAGACCGCTCGGTAGTTCGCGACCTCCACCACCGAGTGGGATGCGCCGAGCACGAGCACGCCACCCACGTTGAGCGAGAGCAGCGCCAGCTCGCCGGTGATCAGCGGGAAGGAGAAGGCGAACACCGCCCGGTACGGGAGGATGACACGGCGCAGCGAGAAGTGCTGGAGCAGGTCCCGGTCCCGCAGCATCTTGATGAGCAGGCCGATGTACAGCGATACCCCGAGCACCGACGCCACCAGGTAGCCAACCGCGAGGAAGGTCACGCTGGCGCCGGTGGCTATCAGGAGCAGGACGACGGTCAGTCGCAGGCCCGGCGCGAGCAGGAACTTGCGGAAGAAGATCGCCCGGGGCTTGCTGAAGACCGCGAACAGCGCGACGAAGACCAGGTCCAGCGCCTCGAGCGGTGACAAGAACACCAAGATCAGCACCATGGTCATCGCCGTCGAGCTGTCCACCGCCGACCCGATCAGAGCGCCCCGGAATAGGAACATCGCGCCGATGCCGAGGACACTGGTGATCAGGATCGTCCCGATCGCGAGGAACATCGCCCCGAACATCCGGGCGTAGTCCTTCTGCTCGTCGTACATCGCCATGAAGCGGCTGAGCAGCTTTCCCTGTCCCAGGCTGAGGATCGTCGAGCCCGCACTCGACAGCGCCAGGGCGTACGCGAACGCGCCGTAGTCCCCCTTCGACAGCGAGCGGACGATGAGCACCTGCGTCGCCAGCCCGAGGACCATGGAGAGGCCCCGGCCGACGAGCAGCAGGGCCGACCCGCGCACCTGGCGCCGCCCCATCACGGTGCTGTCCTGCGGCTGGCCGGGTACGGCGTCCCCGCTCATACCGGCGTCGCCGGACGGGCCTGCGCCGGGCGGCGCGGGAAACCCCCCACGTCCTGACATCGGCTGGCGCACACCCTTCGTCCCCAAGACTCTCGGCGCGAGCAGGCTACCCGGCCAGCCGCCGCGCCGAAGGCAAGACCGGCGCATTCCCCGGCCGATCCCGAACCGCAGCGGCTAATGTGTGCTGCCGACCGTCCATCGCCCACCGTGGCGAGCCCGTCTCGATGGGAGAAGGCAGTGACCGAGCCGGCCTCGCGACCTGCCGCGGCTAATACGCCGGGGGCGTCGTACGACTTCGACCTGCACGGCCTGGTCGGGGTGCGGCTGCTGGACGCGTCACCAGAAGATGCGGCCAAGGTCGAGCGGCAGCTCGGGCCGCTGCGGGGCACGCTGGAACGTGACCCGGACATCACCGTTCGGTTCGTGGACTCGGCGACCGAAGCGCCGCTGACGTACGCCGGCCTGGGGGACGGGGGCTTCAACGCGGACGGCTTCTTCGTCCTGCGCGGCAAGGGCGGCGCCCCGGGGAAGGCCAAGATCCCGTTCGACCGCATCGGTCGGCGCCCCGAGCTCGTGTGCGAGCGGCGCCTGCCCGCCGTGCCGCACCTGCTGGCCGTGATCAACCAGACCGCGCTCAGCAAGGGGGTGCTGCCGCTGCACGCGTCCGCCTTCACTACGGCTGAGGGCACCGGCGTACTGGTGGTGGGCTGGGCCAAGGGCGGCAAGACCGAGAGCCTGTTGGGAAACATGACCGCCGGAGCGCATTACGTCGGAGACGAGTGGATCTATCTGGCCTCGGACGGCTACATGGTGGGTCTGCCCGAACCCATCCGGCTGTGGGCGTGGCACCTGCGGCAGATGTCGTCGTTGCTGGCGGCGCGGCCGCGCCGGGACCGGATGGTGCTGTCGGCGTGGCAGGTCGCTGCCGCCACGGTGGACAAGGCGGCCGCCACCACGTGGCCAGGGGCGGGCCTGGTGCGCCGGGGCGCCCCGCTGGTCGCCCGCCAGGCCTACCTGCAGGTGCCCCCCGCAGAGCTCTTCGGGCCAGCCGCCATGGACCTGCGCGGCCACTGTGACGCCATCGTGCTGGTCGTCAACCACGACAGCCCGCAGATCGTGGCTCGAGACGTCGAGACGGCGGAGATCGCGGGGCGGATGGCGGGATCGCTGGTCGAGGAGCGCACCGCATTTCTCTCCCACTACCACCAGTTCTGCTTCGCGTTTCCCGACCGAACCAGCGCCGTCATCTCCGCCGCCGAAGCGGTCGAGCGCGAGCTGCTCGGCTCGATGCTGAACGCCCGGCCCGGATCCAAGGTGCTCCACCCGTACCCGTGCGACATCCACGAGCTCGGACGCGCGGTCAGCTCCGCCGCCCTCGACTCGCTGCGGACCTCCCAGGTCTAGATGAGGTCGCTTCCCAGAACCGAGGTCGGTCCGCAGGTCCTCGTCACCGACGACGTCAACGGTCAGAACCGCTCGGCGGTCTCCGCGGTACGCGCGCTCGCTCAGGCGGGCTTCCGGCCGGTGGTCAGCACGTGCGGGCGCTACTCGGTCGCTGCTGCCTCGCGCTTCTGCACGGGTCGGATCCGGCTTCCCGCCGCCGGGGGGCCGGGGTACGCCGCCGCCCTGCATCGCGAGCTGCAGGGCGGGAGATACCTGACCGTGCTGCCGGCCAGCGACGTGGCGCTGCTCGCCGTCGGTGGCCCTGGCGGGGACCTGGCGCACAAGGGGGTGCTGGCCGAGCGCGCACAGGCGGCCGGGCTGGTCACCCTGCCCGGTCGCGTCTTCGACTCGGTCGCCGACCTGCGCGCGAAAGCCGACCAGCAGGCGTACCCGCTCCTGGTCAAGTCCGCCGTCAAGAGCGGGCAGGGCGACGTCCAGGCACTGCGCGTCGACCTCCCCGAGCAGGTGGGGGAGCTCCCGGATGCCGGCTCGGTGATCGTGCAGCCCTTCGTTGCGCAGCCGCTGCGGGCCGTCGCGGGGGTGACGTGGGGGGGCGCGTTCCTGGCGCTCGCCCACCAGCGCTATGAACGGCTCTGGCCGCCGCAGGCCGGGGTGGGGGCGGTCGCGATGACCGTGGAACCCGACCTCGCCCTCGAGGAGCCGCTGCGCGCGCTCCTGTCCGGGCACGACGGCATCTTCCAGGCCCAGTTCGTCGGCCCCTACCTCGTCGACGTCAACCCGCGGGTCTACGGCTCCCTGTCCCTGGCGGTGGCCGCAGGAGCCAACCTGCCGGCGATCGCCGCCGACGCCGCACGGGGGTGGGTCGGGGCGATCGTGCGAGCCCGGGTGGGCGTGCGATACCGGTGGCTGGAGGGGGACCTGCGCAATCTGATGGACCAGCGCCGCAACCGTCAGGTAGGGACCCGTGAGGTCCTGCGCCAGCTGCTCCCGCGACCCGGCACCGCGCACAGCATCGAGAGCCTCACCGACCCCGTCCCCGGCATCCTCCGGTTGTCCTACGCCCTGCGCCGGGGAGCCGGATGAGCGCCACCGACGATGAGGAGCTGGTGGCGGCGACGGCCCAGGACCACCTCGCTCGCAACGCCGTCCCGAGCGCCGTGGAGATCTCTGACCGGGAGGCGGCGCTGGACCTGATCCGCGCGGCGCTCGGGGACCTGCTGGGCAGCGAGGGTCTGCGTGTCTCACCCTTGGGAACGGGCTGGACCGACGTCTTCGCCGCCCCTGTCTCCGCCGAGCCGGACCCACGAGCCCTCACTGGGCTGGGCTGGCTCGACCTCACCGGCCTGATGGCAGCGCTCGGGCAGCCCCGCTGGCGGCACTGGGCCGTGACGTCTTCGGGGCGCGTCCTCGCCGGCGTGCGCATCGGTGTCGGGGCATCGCCAGACCCCGTTCGTGACGTGCTCGACCGGGCGAACAATCGCGGCGAGGTCCGGCTGCGCGAGGTGCTCGAGCTGCGGGTCCTGGTACGACAAGGTGCCCGGCCGCCGGCGGCGTCGCCGGTGGTGCAGGCCGCCGCAGACGCCGAAGCCGCACTGGGCGGCCGCGACCTCGTCCGGTGGACGACCGGACGCCGACGACCGGCCCCCGTGCCGCTCGGGGCGAGGGCTCCCCACCGGCGCTCCCGGCTGGTGATCGCCTGTAGCGGGGTCGACGGTGCGGGCAAGACCACGCTGCTGGACAACCTCGCCAGAGATCTCGCGAACGCCGGCGTGCCGGTCAGCCGGGTGTGGCTGCGCCCCGGCATGGGGCTGGGCTGGCTCGCCGCGCTGGCGGAGCGGGTGAAGCGCCTGTTGCGGCTCGACCCGCGGCCGGGAGTCGGGGTCATCGCGGCCCAGCCAGACGCGCAGCTGCGATCCCGAAGCGGGGCGCTGGGCTGGGCATGGTCGGCGCTGGTTACGCTCAGTTTCGTCGCTGGCGTACGGCGCCAGTACGCGCAGAGCCGGGGGGTGGTGCTGTTCGACCGCCACGTAGCCGACGCGCTCGCCACGCTGGACTTCGCGTACGCCGGCAGCGGCTTGCGGCTGCAACGATGGATGGTCACCAGGCTGCTGCCGGCCGCCGATGCCGCCTTCTACCTCGAGATCTCCGCCGCCGAGGCCACCGCCCGCAAGCCCGACGACCTCATCGGTGGCGCGGCGATCGCCAGCCAGATCGCAGCCTACGAGCGGTCACTCCCGCGGTTGCGCCCGGTGCACCGCCTCGATGCCACCCAACCTGCGGCTGTGGTCGCTGCTCAGGCGTTCGCCCACATCGCCCAGCGGTGACCCGGGTTCAGCCGCCGCGGCCGCCGAATACCTGGCCGGCAGTGCGGACAAGGATCTTGATGTCCGCCCACAGCGACCAGTTCTCGATGTAGTAGTTGTCGAAGCTGGCGCGATCGGCGATGTCTGTGTCGCCGCGCAGACCGTTTACCTGGGCCCAACCCGTCAGGCCCGCCGGCACCCGGTGCCGAGCCATGTAGCGGGGGAACTGCTGGCGGAACTGGTCGACGAACAGCGGGCGCTCCGGGCGTGGGCCCACCAGGCTCATGTCTCCGCGGACAACGTTCCACAGCTGCGGGAGCTCGTCGAGCGAGAGGCGCCGCATGAGCCTCCCGACCGGGCCCAGCCGCTCGTCGTGGCTGATGTTCCAGCGCTGCGCCGACTCGTCCGCGCTGGAGGGCTGGAGAGAGCGGAACTTGAAGATCTCGAAGCTGCGGCCGTCGAGGCCGACCCGCTCCTGTCGGAAGATGACGTGGGGACCACCCTCCATCCGAACAGCCACGGCGCAGGCGAGCATTATCGGGCTCGCCAACAGAAGTCCCGCGGTGGCAGCGACGGTGTCGAAGACCCGCTTCGCGTGCCAGCTGATGGTCCGGTAGGACGCCCGCCGGAGCCGGGTCATCGGGAGGCCCCAGATGAGCTCGGTGTCCCGCCCGGTCGCGCAAAGCTCGAAGAGCCGCGGCACGAAGAAGACCTCGCAGGCCATGCGGTCACACGCCCGGACCAGGTCCACCAGGACCGACTCGCGGCTGTTCGTGAACGCGAAGATCACGTTGCGGACCCGGTGGTCGACGAGAAGGTTCGTCAGCTCCGATGTCGGGCCGACCAGCGGGACATGCCGGTCCTCGATCGGGATCAACGGTTCGTCGTCGACGAACCCGATCGGGTTAAGGCCGTACTCCGGGTGCTCCCGAAGCGCAGTCGCGAGCTGCATGCCGATGTGACCGCAGCCGACGATGAGCGTGGGCTCGCTCAGCCGACCACTGACGCGGTTGCGCCGGATAACCGCGTACCCGACGGCCCGGCCCAATGCGGCCAGGGGGATGAACAGCAACGCCGCGAGCACCGGCAGGTTGTGCACTTCCTGGCCCCAAACGACGAGCCGGAACGCCAACAGCAACGCCCCGCCAATCAAGGCCCGGGCGGCGAGCCCGGGCAGCTCATCGAGGAGGGAGGGGGCTATCCGGGCACGGTAGTGGCCGCCGCCGGCGTTGAGCGCGAGGACGCACAACGCGAGTCCTCCCGCGGCGGTCCTTCCCAACGGGATGATCGTGCCGGCGGTGAGGAGCGCCGCGATGTCGATGAAGAGGACGAGCGGAACGACGTCGATGCCGAGACGCCCAATGCGCCGGCCCGGTCGCTGCCACGGGCGGTCGCTGGCAGCTATGGTTGAGCCGTGCCGCACCTTAGGAGCGGCCGTGACCAATTGATCGCGCTGAGTAATATTGCTTACCGACATTTCTTTTCCTCCCGAGCAGGCACAGCGGTGCCGGCAGGTAAATCCGCGGCGCCAGGGGATGAATATATACCGACTCTGCGACGGTTCGACTACCGTTCCGCGAGGTATTACGGATCGTTGCGGATCAATTACATGCAGTCAGCAGTGGTCTACTACTGACTGCATATTAACGGCTACTCATTGTGGTATATCCGGTGTTAACGGTCTCGCCGCGCCGTGATCGCGCGCCGTCCCGCGGCAGGGTAGTTGCCGGTCCCCGGCGTGGCCCTCGCCGGCCATGACGTGCCCCGCGGATCTACAACATCCGGCGGTTCGGCGGAGTCTCGGCGGTAGTCGGAGGGCATGCAGCGGATCAGCACCCAGCTCAGCAGTATCGCGCCGGCGACGCATATCCAGATACCCGCTACGAGCAGGCCGGTCAGCACACATCAACGGTAGACGGGGGGAAGGCGGTGACGGGCCGTTTGGGGCCACGGCGCGCCGGGGTGTCGGTTGGCGATTGACCGCTGCCACCAGCGGCGAATTTGTGCGTCTCCGGACAACCGTGCACCAGCGTCCCGTACTCTCGTCGACGACCCACGCGGTCACGATCCAGGGCACGTCGGGCGACGACGTCCTCGCCGGCACCAAGCGGCGAGACGTGATCAGCCGGCTCGGTGGCAACGACACCATCACCGGTGGTCGGGGCCGCGACATCATCTGCGGGCGCGACGGGGACGACCCCATCAAGGGCGGCCTCGGCAAGGGCCTCATCAACTGCGACAACGGGAACGACAAGCTCCGGGGTGGTCCCAAGATCGACGTCATCCGCGGCGGAGGCGGCAACGACGGCAGCAACGGTGGCAAGGGTGCCGATCGGGTCTCCGGCGGCAGCGGTCTCGATCGGGTGGCCGGTGGCATCGGCATCGTTGCCGGCGGCGCCATGGCCGACCACTTGTGGGGCGGTCGGGGCGACGACTACGTCTACGGCAGCGCCTACGACGACGTCATCTACGGCGGACCGGGCGCCGACCACATGTACGGCGGGTTCGGCGACGACCAGCTCCATGGCCTCGATGGCGCGCCGAACGACGTCCTCACCGGTGGGGGGAACCGACGTCTGCGAGATCGACCCAGGCGACACGGCGACCACCTGCGAGCTGTGATAACCGATCGGTCGGTCACGACCGGCTGACGGAAATGGGCCGCCGCGTTATCCCCCCCCCGGGGGGACGCGGCGGCCTTTGCATTGTTTGCGGGGTAGACCGGGCAATGGCTCGCACGGTACTGTTGCCGGGACCGAACCAGGGGAAACACAACCACGTCAGCTCGGGAGCTCGCCGTGAAACTCTCATCCGCCGCATTTGGGTCACTGACCGCCGGCCTGGCCACCGTCGTCCTCACCTCCACGGCCGCCGGCGCCGCGGGCTTCGGCGCGCACTGGAAATTCGACGAATCCGGCACCCCGAAGACCGCTGCCGATTCCTCCGGGAACGGCAACACCGGCACGAACCACAACATCAAGGGCACTGGGGAGGGGTACGAGTTCAACGGCAACAACTCGTGGGTCGTGGCGCCGGATGATGCGTCCCTCGACCCGGGCTCGGCGGACTTCACGATGACGGTGACGGTCATCACCGATACCCCGGCCGGCGGCAAGGACTACGACCTGGTCCGGAAGGGACTTTCCGGGACCAATGGTGGCGAGTACAAGCTCGAGATCATCAACGTCAACGGCCAGGCCCGGGCCTTGTGCCTGGTCAAGGACTCCAACAAGGTGGTCGCGTCCATCCGCGGAACGACGAGCCTCGACGACGGCAAAGCGCACACCCTCACCTGCACCAAGACGTCGACCGGCGTGACGCTGAACAGCGGGTCGGGCGCCGTCCGGACCAAGCGGGTGACCCGGCTCGGATCGATCTCCAACTCTGCCGCCTTGGTGATCGGCGCGAAGACGCCGAGCGGTGGCGACGACTTCTTCTCCGGCAAGATGACCGACCTCGCCCTGACCAGCGGCTGACAAAGCGGCGCGATTCAGCGCGGCGGACGGCGCCGCCTTTCGGCCCGCCCTCCCCGGCGATGATTGCGGCCCAGTACCCGGTGCAGCCCGAAGAATGCCTACTCGCGCGCCCGACGGGTCTCCCGCTCGTTGGCCCGCTGCAGCGCCTCGATCAGCTCCGCCTTGGTCATCCGGGAGCGCCCGCGTACGCCCAACCGCTGAGCGAGCTCGTACAGGTGCCGCTTGGAGGCGTTGGCGTCGACACCGCCGGCGGTCTCTCGGGGTCCGCCCGGGTCGCTGACGGTCCGTTCCGCCTGCGGGTCGGACGGGCCCGGAGCCTGCTTCGGCTCCCAGTGGTCACCGACCTTCTCGAACTGGTGCTTCACCGCCGCGAACGCGGTCTGGTGGGCCCGGGCACCCTCGCCGTACGTCTCCGCGGCCGAGTCGTGGGTGGCGGCCCAGACATCCTGGGCATGCTCGGGTGAGCGCTCGAGCGTCGACGGCATCTCGTCCCGACCTGGCATGGGTCCATGATGCACCCATGACGGATTCGATGGACCCGACCTTGGTCTCGCTGCTCGCCTCGCACCACCTCGGGACGCTGGCGACGATCCGCCGCGACGGCAGGCCGCAGCTGTCCAACATCAGCTACTCCTACGACGAGGATGCGGAGGTCGTCTCGGTGTCGATCACCGACGATCGGGCAAAGACGCGCAACCTGCGGCGCGACCCGCGCGCGGCCTTCCACGTCAGTGGCTCGGGTGGGTGGTCCTACGTCGTGGCCGACGCGACCGCCGAGCTGAGCGCGGTGGCCCAGGCGCCGGACGACCCCGCGGTCGACGAGCTCGTCGAGCTGTTCCGCGCCGTGCAGGGCGAGCACCCCGACTGGGACGACTACCGCGCCGCGATGGTGCGCGACAAGCGGCTGGTGCTGCGGCTGCACGTGGAACGGGTCTACGGGATGGCGCCGAGCTGAGCGAGCACCGCGGTGACTGCGCGGCGAGCTGACACGATCGCACCCGGCCGTGCCGGCATGCTCACCTCCTGCGGCGTGCCCTGCCGGCCGACTCGGGCGCCTTGCTGAGCATGGTGAGCACGGCGCGTTCGGCTACCCCGTGAGTTGCGGGGCTGCCGTAGTCGGTGTCCTCGCCCAGGCGGCGCAGCGCACCTTCGATCGTGAGCCCGTCCTCGAAGAGGTCGATCACCCGGGGGTCGACGTATGAGGCCCGCGCCACCGCCGGTGTGTTTCCGAGATAGCTCGCCACCTCGCTCATGGCCCGGGAGACCGCCCGCTTGCGCGCCGCCGGAGTGTCCGCCACGTGGGTGCTGACCGCGAGCGCCACCGTCGCCAGCACGGTGGCGTGCCAGGTGCGGAAGTCCTTGGCGGACACCTCGGCGCCGATGACGTCTTTGAGGTAGGCGTTGATGTCGTCGGACGTGATGTCGCGCCAGCGCCCGCGGTCGCGGTAGGCCAACAGCTCCTCGCCTCCGCTGCGGCGCCGGCGCATTGCCGTGATCGACGCCCGCAGCGGCTCGTCGTCCAGCACTACGTCCTGCTCCTTGCCCGACTTCGCCACGAAGCGGAACCGCAGCTGCCCGTGTTCGAGGTGGACGTGCTCCTTCCGCAAGGTCGCCAGCCCGTAGCTGCCGTTCTCCTCGGCGTACGTCTCCCCGCCGACACGGAAGAAGCCGAGGTCGAGCAGCCGGAAGGCGGTGGCGAGCGCCCGCTCCCGCGGTACGCCGGCGAGGGAGACGTCATGCATGACCTGCTCTCGCGCTGGCGGCAGCCGGCGGGCGACGGTCAGGACGCGGTCGAACTTGTCGGCGTCGCGCAGCCGGCGCCATTGTGCGTGGTAGAGGTACTGCCGCCGCCCGGCGGCGTCAGTCCCGACCGCCTGGATGTGACCGTTGGCCGCCGGGCAGATCCACACCTCCTGCCAGGCCGGCGGGATGACCAGGCGACGGCAGCGGTCGGCGTCGTACGGCGCCAGCCTGCCCCCTCGGTCGTCGAGATAGGTCCATCCCCGTCCGGCTCGACGCCGCCGCCACCCCGGGCCGTTCGGCGAGACCGTCCGCAGTCGCGGCATGCGTACATTGTCGCGGTCACGGCGGGCCGGCGCAGGCTACCGCCGCACGTCGGTAGCCTGCCACGGCATGAAGGTGGCCGAGCGATGGTTCTCGTCGCGCATGCAGCAGCACATCACGCTGGTCCGCTGGGGCCATGTCGGCGCCCCCGTGCTCGTGTTCCCGACCGCCGGGGGGGACGCCGAGGAGGTGGAGCGGAACCATCTCGTCGCCGCCTGCGGTGAGCTCCTGGACGCGGGGCGGGTCAAGCTCTACTCCTGCGACAGCGTCGCGGGCCGGGCGATGGTGTCGGGGACGGGCTCCTCGGCGTACCGGATGTGGCTGCTCAACCAGTTCCACGCCTGCATCGCGGCTGAGGTCGTGCCCGCGGTCCACGCCGACCTCGGTGGACGGGCGCTGCCGCTGGTCACGACCGGGGCGTCCATCGGTGCCTTCAACGCGCTCGCGGTGCTCTGCCGCTACCCCCAGTGGTTCCGCGTCGCGATCGCGATGAGTGGCACGTATCGCATCGAGCGCCTCTACGACGGGCACTCCGGTGATGCGCTCTACTTCTCCTCGCCGCTGCAGTTCCTGCCGGGACTGGACGGTTCCCAGTTGGGGGCGCTGCGTGAGCGGTTCGCGATCCTGGCCTCGGGGGAGGGCGCCTGGGAGAACGTCGACGAGTCCTGGCATGCCGGCCACGTCCTGGGCAGCAAGGGCATCCCCAACCGGGTCGACTCGTGGGGGCCCGAGTGGCCGCACGAGTGGCACACCTGGCGGGCGATGCTGCCGCGCTACCTCGACGAGCTCTGCTGACTGCGCTCTGGGGACGCCGGGGGCGTTCGCCCGACAAGGCCCCGGCTCGCGGGCCGACCGCTGAGCAGCGGCGCCGGCGGCGTACTTCCAATGGCTTGGTGGCACTTCAAACGGGATTTGCGCCACTGGGAGTGCTGCCTTCCCAGGTGAACATGGGAAAGCGGCCGCCGGCGCTGGGGGGTGGGGGCGGCTAGTCTGCGGTCGGTGCGCGTCGTCGAGCTGGGCATCCGCGGCAGGCTCGACGACGTCGGTCGCACCATCCACGTCCATGCCGGGTGACCGGGCCCAGGTGACGCTGCTGGGGCCGCAGCGGCGCCCGACGCTCGACCAGGTCGTGCGCGACCTCCCCCCGTCGGCCCCCTTGGTCACGGTGACGGCCGGCTGGCAGGAGCGGGAGCCCGACGTAGGCGAGTTGCACGGGCTGCTCGCCAGGCCCTGCACCAACCTCGGTCTCTACGGGCGCTGGCAGGACGTGCAGGAGCGAGACCCTTCGTACGCCGCCGCCGAGCTCGACCACCGTGCGGTCCTTGCGGAGCTTCGGCACACCCACCTGGTGCAGCTGGAGTCGGCGCTCGAGGTGCTCTACGCCCTGCTCCGCAGGACCACGCAGCAGCCCCGGGCGTACGCCGCGGCGGTCGCCGACGCGGAGGCGGTGGTGCGGCTGGTGGACAGCTCGCACCTGGACCGGGTGCGGAACGCGAACGGCGAGTTCGCCGCCGCCTGGGTCCCGGCGCACAGGTCAGCAGTCGCCGAGCACCGCGCCGAGGTGGGTGAACACCTGGCCCGCTCGGCCGGGCTGGTGGTCGCCGGAGGTCACGTGGGCGACCTGCTGGTGGTGTTGCGGCTGTTCGACGTGGCAGCGCGGGTGCCACCGGTCGTGCTCGCGTGGTCGGCGGGGGCGATGACCTTGACCGAACGCGTCGTGTTGTTCCACGACCGGGCTCCCCAGGGTGCGGGGGCCGCCGAGGTACACGACGACGGGCTCGGACTGCTGCCCGGTGTCGTGGCGCTTCCGCATGCGCGCCGCCGGCTGCGTACCGACGACCGGACCGGGATGGCGGTGCTGGCGAGCCGGTTCGCGCCCGCCCGCTGTGTCGTGCTCGACGACGGGATGTGCGTCCGGCTGACCGGGCGGGGACGGCTCCCGCCCTCGGCTCGCGTGATCTCCCCCGACGGGCGCATCGTCGCCCTGGAGGAGCTGTGACGACCCGCTCGCTTCCCCCCTCCGCCGGTCGGCTGGCCATCAACCGGCTCAAGGAGCGGCTGCCGGTGGGCCCCGACGCGGTCGACGACTTCATCACCGGGCACGAGGTGCCGATCATCGAAGGCACCCGGTGCACCTTCGTGTTCCGGGGGGAAGCCGACGAGGTGCACCTCCTGCATCGGATCGTGGGGCTGCCGAGCCGGATGCCGCTGCGCCAGCTCCGCGGCACCGACCTGTGGCACCTCGTGCTCGAGCTCCCTGAGGGGTCCAGGATCGAGTACCAGCTCCAGATCCGTCGCGGCGAGCAGGTCGTGCAGGTCAACGACCCGCTGAACCCGCACCGTTCGCACAGCCCTGTGGGCAGCTCGTCGGTGTGCTTCGGCCACGGCTATCTGACCCCCGAGTGGACCGAGCCGGACCCGGACGCCCGGGCCGGGGAGCTCACCGAGATCAGCTTGGCCAGCCGCTTCCTCGGCCGCGACTGCCCGGTGACCCTGTATCTCCCGGCCCGGTTCCGGCGCACGACGACGTACCCGCTGCTGATCGTCCATGACGGCGGGGACTTCCTGCAGTATGCGGCGTTCAAGGTCGTCCTCGACAACCTGATCCACCGGTTCGACGTCGCGGAGACGATCGTCGCCTTCGTGCACCCGGGGGACCGGCTCGTGGAGTACGCCAACTCCACCGCCCACTCGCGCTTCGTGACCACCGAGCTGGTCCCCAGCCTGGAGGCAAGTCTGCCGCTGGCCGGGCAACGCTCGGGGCGCTGCCTGCTGGGTTCCAGCTTCGGCGCGGTCGCGTCGCTGGCCACCGCCAACCGGTCGCCGCAGACGTACGGGTCGATGGTGTTGATGTCGGGGTCGTTCGTGTTCACCGACATTCCCACCGACCACGGCGGCGGGCCGGCGTTCGACCCGGTGGTGAGGTTCGTCAACCGCTACCGAGCCCGCCCGCGCCGGGTGGCCGACCGGGTGTTCGTGTCGTGCGGCGTCTACGAGCCCCTGATCGTCCCCAACAGGTCCATGGTGTTGACGCTGCGCGCAGCCGGCATGGACGTCGCGTTCGTGGAGGCTCGCGACGGTCACAGCTGGGAGAACTGGCGCGACCGGCTCCGCGATGCGCTGTCGTACGTCTACCCCGGCCCGCACAAGCTCGTCTACGAGTGACCACCCCGGGAAACGGGTACGACGACGGGGTGGCGGAGGAGGCTCGGCTGCTCGCCGGCCGCTACCGGCTCGAGCGGCTGCTCGGGCGTGGCGGAATGGGTGAGGTCTGGCAGGCTCGCGACGAGACGCTCGGCCGTCCAGTCGCGGTCAAGCAGGTGCGGTTCCCGCCCGGCATCTCACCGGAGGAGCGTGACATCCGCTGCGAACGCACCATGCGGGAGGCGCGTCTGACCGCCCGCCTCAGCCATCCCGCGATCGTCACCGTCTACGACGTGGTGTCGGCCGACGGACAGCCGTGCATCGTGATGGAGCTGGTAGCGGCGCCCAGCCTCGCGCAGGTCATCGATGCGGACGGCCCCGTCGAGCCGGGACGGGCGGCGGCGATCGGGGTGGCCCTGATCGACGCGCTCGAGGCCGCGCATGCAGCCGGCGTGCTGCACCGTGATGTCAAACCCAGCAACGTGCTGCTCGACGGGGACCGGGTGGTGCTCACCGACTTCGGGATCGCCACCAGCGAGAGCGACGTCACGTTGACGAGTACCGGGCTCCTGGTCGGGTCGCCCACCTACATGTCGCCGGAGCGGTTGCGCGCCAAGCACATCGGGCCACCGGCGGACCTGTGGTCGCTGGGGGCGACGCTGTACGCGGCACTGGAGGCGAGACCGCCGTTTCGCGCCGAGACGACGATGGGAACCATCACCGCCGTCCTCGCCGACGAGGTCCCGCCTCCACACGTCGAAGGGCCGCTGCGCAGCGTGCTGCTCGGACTGCTGGACAAGGAGCCCGACCGCCGACTTCGCAGCCGCCCGGCCCGGCAGTTGCTGATGCAGGCGGTGACCGCACCGCCGCCTCCGTTGGTCGTCCCGGCGCCCGACGGGGACACCACGACGATCCACCTCCCGGTCGCCCCGGTGATGGCGCCGGTGGCGCCGCCGTCGCAGCTCGAGGACTTCTTCGTGGCGGCGCCCGAGACGCCCGAGCGCCAGCTGGGACGACCGCTGCTGCTGCTGGCAGCCGTGGTGGTGCTGCTAGGAGGGGGTCTCGTCCTCGCCGGCCAGCTCGGCGGAGGTGACCCGGGCTCGACGACGGCCACCCAGCGCAGCGGTTCGACGTCCGGCACCGGCGCGACGGGGCAGGGCAACCCGGGTCGGGCCCCTACCCGCCGCCCGTCGGCCAGCAACCCCTCTGCCTCTGCCTCACCGTCTCCGCCAGCCAGCACCTCACCGGCAGCGCCGGAGGCCCGTCCCGGTCGCGGGGTCCCGGCGGGCTACCAGCGAGTGCACGACCCGCTCGGCTTCACCGTCGCCGTACCCGACGGATGGACCCGCCGACTGGCGGCACCCACCCGGGTGGACTACGTGTCACCGGACGGCACCCAGTTCCTGCGGGTCGACCAGCAGCCGCAGGCCGAACCCAGTGCCGAGCAGGCCTGGCTCGACGCGGAACCGGCGGTCGCCGCGCGGCTGCCCGGCTACCAGCGCATCAGCATCGCACCGGTCGACTACCGGTATCCGGCGGCCGACTGGGAGTTCACCTGGCAGGCCCCGGGTGGCACCATCCACGTGCTCAACCGAGGAATCGTCACCGACCCGCGAGGCTTCGCGCTGTACATGTCCGGCCCGGACGCCACCTGGGAGAGCGCCAGCCGGCCCGTGTTCCAGACCGCCGCGGCGACCTTCCGCCCGCACTAAGACCCGGCCTGACGTGGGTTAGACCGGTGACCGCAGGGTACGACGGCCCAATCCCAACGAGCGTCGAGGAGCACCGATGTTGTGGTCGAAGCTGACCGGCAGGCTGGAGCAGGCGCAAGCCCTTGACCCGGCAGTCGACGCGGTCGCGGGGGTCGTGACGGCCGTGGTGCCGCGGGGACCGGTCAAGGATGCCCTTCACGGGCGCTGGCTCGGCCATCCGGTCCACCCGCTGCTGGTCACGATGCCGATCGGGCTCTGGTCGGGGGCCTCGCTGCTGGACTACCTGGGCGGCCCGGGAGCTCGCGAGGCGGCGCAGCGACTCGTGGGGGCGGGGATTCTCAGCGTCCCGGCAACCGCAGCTGCGGGGCTGGCGGACTGGTCGGAGCTGGGTCTGGACCGCCAGCCCAAACGGGTCGGTCTGGCGCACGCCGCGTTCAACGTCGCCAGCACGCTGCTGTACAGCGCCAGCTGGCTCGCGCGCGCCCGCGGTGACCACCGGCGGGGGAGGCGGCTGGCGCTGCTCGGCGCCACCACGGTCTCGTTGGGCGGCTACCTGGGTGGCCACCTGAGCTACAGCGAGGCCGTCGGGGTGAACCGCAACTACGGTGTGGACAAGGCACCACTCGACTGGACGGACGCCGCCGCGGCGACAGACCTGTCGGAGGGGCAGCTGCTGCGCGCCGATGTCGGCGGCGAGCCGATCCTGCTGGCGCACACCGAGGGTGAGCTCTACGCGCTGCACGCCGTGTGCAGCCACTACGAAGGACCACTCGACGAGGGGGAGCTCCGCGAGGGTTGCGTGGTCTGTCCGTGGCACGGCAGCACGTTCCGCCTCCGAGACGGCAGCGTCGCCAGGGGACCCGCGACCGCGCCGCAGCCCGGCTACGACGTTCGCACCGTCGAGGACCGCATCCAGGTGAGAGCCCGGACCTGACGGGGGCGGACACTGCCGTAGGGCGGGCTCATGGGAACGGATGCTGGGCAGGGGGGGTGTGCCTGTACCGTACAGGGGTACCGTAAGTGTAGGAGGCGCCGTGCAGGGCTACAGCGAAGACCGCCAGGCACACCTGGCCCGGCTCCGTCGCATCGAGGGACAGGTGCGTGGCCTGCAGCGGATGGTGGAGGCCGACGACTACTGCATCGACATCTTGACGCAGGTCTCCGCCGCCACCCGAGCGCTGCAGTCCTTCTCGCTCAGCCTGCTCGACGCCCACCTGGCGCACTGCGTGGTGGCGGCAGCCGCCAAGGGTGGTGCGGAGGCCGACGTCAAGGTACGAGAGGCCCAGCAGGCCATTGCCCGCCTGGTCCGGTCCTGAGAGGAGCATTTCGTGTCCATCACCACGACGTACGCCGTCGACGGCATGACCTGCAGCCACTGCGTCAACGCCGTCGTGGGGGAGCTTTCGGCGATCGAGGGTGTCCTCGCCGTCCACGTGGATCTCGTCGTGGACGCGGCGTCCACGGTGCGCGTGAGCAGCCAGGCGCCTTTGGACCGAGAGGTCGTGGGCGACGCCGTCGAAGAGGCGGGTTATCAGCTGGCATGAGCACCGTCGACCTGCAGATCGGCGGCATGACCTGCGCCTCGTGCGCCGCCCGGATAGAGAAGAAGCTGAAGCGCCTGCCCGGCGTCGACGCCAGCGTCAACTACGCCACCGAGAAGGCCACCCTCACGCTGCCTGCGGGCGTCAGCGTCGCGGACGCCATCGCCACTGTCGAGGCCACCGGCTATACCGCGAGGCTCCCCCAGCCGGTCACCGCGCCGGGGGAGCCCGACCCGGGTGGTGAGGCGCGCGAGCTCCGTCGCCGACTGCTGGTCTCGGTCGTGCTCGCGGTGCCGGTGGTGCTGCTGGCTATGCTCCCCTTCCTGCAGTTCGACTTCTGGCAGTGGCTCTCGCTGGCCCTCGCCACCCCAGTGGTGACCTGGGGCGCCCTGCCCTTCCACCGGGCCGCCTGGGCCAACGCCCGGCACCTGAGCGCCACCATGGACAGCCTGATCAGCCTCGGTGTGCTGGCGGCGTACGGCTGGTCGCTGTACGCGCTGTTCCTCGGGGATGCCGGGGCCGCCGGGATGCGCATGCGCCTGGACCTCGTCCCCTCGACCGGTGCCTCCGACCACATCTACCTGGAGGTGGCCTCGGCGGTCACGGTCTTCATCCTCTCCGGGCGCTACTTCGAGGCACGCGCCAAGCGCCGCTCCGGCGCGGCGCTGCGCGCCCTGCTCGAGCTGGGAGCGAAGGACGTCGCAGTGCTCCGGTCCGGCCGCGAACAGCGGATCCCGATCGAGGCGCTGGCTGTGGGCGACGTCTTCGTGGTGCGACCGGGGGAGAAGGTCGCAACGGACGGGGAGGTCGTCGAGGGCTCCTCGGCGGTCGACACCAGCCTGCTCACCGGTGAACCCGTGCCCGTGGAGGTCGCGCCGGGCGACGCGGTGGTCGGGGCCGCGGTGAACGCCGGCGGTCGGCTCGTCGTCCGCGCGACCCGCGTCGGGACCGAGACCTCCTTGGCGCAGCTGGCGCGGCTCGTCGAGCAGGCGCAGTCGGGGAAGGCGCCGGTGCAGCGCCTCGCCGACCGCGTCTCGGCGATCTTCGTGCCGGTGGTCATGGCTCTGGCCGTGCTCACGCTGCTGGGCTGGCTCGCCGTCGGTGCCGATCCGCAGGTCGGGTTCGGTGCGGCGGTGGCGGTGCTGATCATCGCCTGCCCCTGCGCGCTCGGGCTGGCCACCCCGACCGCCCTGCTGGTCGGCACCGGACGAGGCGCCCAGATAGGCGTGCTCATCAAGGGCCCCCAGGTCCTCGAGTCGACCCGGCGGGTCGACACGATCGTCCTCGACAAGACCGGCACCGTCACCGAGGGCCGGATGCGGCTGGTCGACGTGGTTCCGGCGGCGGGCGAGAGCGCCGCGGAGGTGCTGCGGCTCGCCGGCGCGGTCGAGGTCGCCTCCGAGCACCCGATCGCGGCCGCCGTCGCGGCCGCCGCCCACGACAGGTTCGGCGACCTTCCTCCCGCCGGGCAGTTCCTGGCCACCTCGGGGCTGGGGGTCGACGGAGTCGTCGCTGGGCATCGGGTCAGCGTCGGGCGGGCGCAATGGCGGGCTGGTGCCGCCACGCTCCCGGCGGACCTGGAGCCGCACCGGGAGGCGGCGGAGTCGGCCGGCCACACCGTAGTCGTCGTCGGCTGGGACGGGGTCGCGCGCGGTCTGCTCGTGGTCGCCGACACCGTGAAGCCGACCAGCGCGCAGGCCGTCTCCGAGCTGAGGTCACTGGGCCTGCGTCCCGTGCTGCTGACCGGTGACAACCGGCGTGCCGCCGCGAGCGTTGCGGGCGAGGTCGGCATCGCCGAGGTGATCGCGGAGGTGCTGCCGGCGGCGAAGGTCGAAGCCGTACGCAGCCTTCAGCGCAGTGGCTGTGTCGTCGCCATGGTGGGGGATGGCATCAACGACGCACCGGCTCTGGCCCAGGCCGATCTCGGTATCGCGATGGGAACCGGCACCCAGGTCGCGATCGAAGCCAGCGACCTGACCCTGGTCCGGGGAGACCTGCGGACGGCGGCGGACGCCATCGCGCTGTCCCGACGGACGTTGCGAACGATCAAGGGAAACCTGGTCTGGGCCTTCGGCTACAACGTGGCCGCGCTGCCGCTGGCGGTCTCCGGGCTGCTGAACCCGTTGATCGCCGGCGCCGCGATGGCGTTCTCGTCGGTCTTCGTGGTCTCCAACAGTCTGCGGCTGCGCCGGTTCCGGCCGGTGTCGCTGCGCTCGGACCCGGCCGACGTCGGGGGGAGCCGCTGATGGAGGCCTACCTCGGGCTGTTGTCGATGCTCGGCGTCGGAGTCGGGGCGGTCGGAGGCGTCTACGCGACCGGCCTCGTGCTCGGTGTCCACCGGGAGCCGCTGGAGGTCCTCCCGTTCCTGTCCGGCAACGAGCCCACCGAACACGCCCTGTCGCGCTACCACGCTCGTTGGTATCTGCTTTCGCTGGTCTTCTTGGCCTTCGACGTCGAGATGCTGTTCATGTACCCCTGGGCGGTCGTGGTCGCCGACGTGGGAGCCGAGGCCGTCGTGGAGATGTTCGGGTTCCTCGGTCTGCTGATGCTCGCGGTGGTGTGGGCATGGCGCGAGGGCGCGTTGCGATGGGCCTGAGCGAGGCAGTCGGACGGCTCGCGGTACGAGGCGTCCACCTGCTGGTCGTCGCGGTCCCGGAGTGGCCCACGGTGCGGATGTCGCTGGAACAAGCGGTCTTCGCCCGTTCCTGGCGGCTGGCGAGGTCAGCGGCCGACGCCGACGCCCTCGTCGTCTGCGGGCGGCCGGGAGCGGAGCTGCGGGGCGCCGCCGACCGGGTGTGGGCGCAGCTCCCGGGTCCGCGTGCCCGCGGGGTGCTCACGACGCCGGCGAACGCGGACGCGTTGCTGGACTCCCTGGCCGCGGAGCTGCTCGACGCCGGGTCGCAGCGCCGGGACGCCCGCAGCCGCACGTCGTACGCGGTGAACGCGGCCGACGAGGACGAGATGACCCCGGCCGGTATCCAGCTGGCCGGCGAGGGGCCAGACCGTGACGGCGTCGACCTCGACGTGCTGCACGTCCCGCTGGGGCCGGTGCTGCCGCACTGGCCGGCGGGGCTTCGGCTCGACTGCCGGCTCCAGGGCGACGTCGTCGTGGCGGCGCAGGCTCGGATGCTGCCGGCGGCGGAACCGGAGGACCCCACGGGAGCACCGGCCGGGGACCGCCGCCGAGCGGTGATGCGGTGCGACGCCAGCTACCGGCTGCTGGCGGTCGCAGGTTGGGACGCGGCCGCCGACTCGGCGCGGCACGTCAGGGACCAGCTGCTGACCGGTGCACCGATGTCGGACTGCGCATCCCGCCTCGACCGGCTGCGGCGCAGGGTCGAGCGGTCGGTCTCGCTGCGCTGGCTGCTGCGGGACCTGCCCCCGGGGGATGTCCACCGGCGTCTGGTGCGGTGGTTGGCCGAAGCCGCGGCCGCTGCCCGCGGCGAGCGGGAGACCGATCCCAGGGTCGCGCCGCCCGGTTCGGTGACCGAGACACTGCCCGACCTGGTGGCCGGTCTTGACCTGGGCGCCGCCCGGCTGGTCGTGGCCGCGCACGAGCCGGACTCCGTCGTCTCGGTTCGGGAGTCCGCGCATGGGTGAGGTCGGCCAGGTGGGTGTGGGCTGGGTTGTGGTGGCCGCGCTGGTGCTGTTCGCGGTCGCCGGGGCAGGCGCCGGGTTGGACGGCGTGCTGGCGGCGCGCTGCTCACCGCTGGTCGAGGTGGCTCGGTTGGTGCGGCAGCGCCGGCGCCGCACCGTCGCCGCCGACCGGCCGCTGTGGCGCATCGGCGGGGCCGGCCTGCTGGTGGTCGCACTGCTGATGGTGGTCGTGGTCCCGCTCGGGCGGTGGACGGTGGCCGACCTCTCCGTGGGGGTGGTGTGGTTCAACGCCATGGACGTCGTGGTCTGGGCGATGGTCTGGCTGGCCGGCTGGGGGCCGAACAGCGTGCACTCGCTGGTCGGCGGCTATCGCTTCCTCGCCCAGGCGCTGTCGTACGAGCTGCCGCTGATGTTCGCGATCACCACCCCGGCCGTCGCGGCCGGCAGCCTGCGGATCGCCGACGTGGTCCGCGCCCAGCAACCGCTGTGGTTCGTGGTCTCGATGCCGGTGGCCCTCCTGGTGTTCCTGACCGGCGTCGTCGCCTTCTCCGTCTGGGGTCCGCTCGGGCACCCGGCCGGGAGCGACGTGGCCGGCGGCGTCCTGGAGGAGCTCTCCGGGGTGGACCGGCTGCTGGTGCTGGCCGGGCGTTACGCGCTGCTCGCCGCCGGTGCCGCGTTCGGGGCCACGCTGTTCCTCGGTGGCGGCAACGGGCCGCTGCTGCCCGCGTGGGCGTGGTCGCTGACAAAGACGCTGGCGCTGCTCGCGGTCCTGGTGGCAGCGCGCCGGCACGCGCCGTCGGTGCGCGCGGACCGCCTTGCGGAGGTCGGCTGGCTGGTGCTGTTGCCGCTGGTGCTGGTGCAGGTCCTGGTGGTTGCCGTGCTCGCGGTGGCCAGATGAGCGCGGTGTTCGTGGACGTCGCGTTCTGGGTCCTGTCGGTGGCGGCTGTCGGCTTCGGTGCCCTGGTCTTCCGGGTCGACTCGATGGCCCGGGCCACGTACGCCCTGGCCGTGTCGTTCGTCGCCGTGGGGCTGGCGTTGCTGCTGCTCGGCCTGGAGTACGTCGGCATCGTGACCGTCCTGATGATGGTGATGGAGATGGCGATCATGGCCGTCTTCATGGTCATGTACATGGGGATGAACCCCGCCCTGATGCCGATGAACATGGTGCACTCCCCCCGGTGGGCGGCCGGCGTCGCCGCCACGACGTTCGTCGGCCTCGCCGCATTGGCGCTGCTCGTGCCCTGGCCGGCACGTCGTGGAGCGCCCCCGGTGGACGTCACCACAGCCCTCGGCAACGCCATCATGGGCTCCAAGATGCTGGTGATGCTCACGGTCAGCCCGGTGCTGTTCGCCACCTTGGTGGCGGCCGTGGTGCTGGCGTCGGCTCGCGGCCGCTACGACCGCTTCGGTGACGACCTGAGTCGCCGGCCGGCGGACGACCCAGCGCCGGGAGGGGTGAACCGGTGACGTTGCAGACGGTCCTACTCGTGGCCGCGGCGCTGTTCGCCGTCGGCATCTACGGCGCGCTGTCCCAGCAGGTCGTCGTGATGGTGATGATGGGTCTGGAGCTGATGCTCAACGGCGTGATCCTCGCCGCCGGTGGTTTCTGGTGGTTCCTGGCGCCGTCCCCGGACGGTCAGGTGCTGCTGCTGGTAGTGATCTCGGCGATGACCGTGGAGATGGCGATGGGCTTCGCGGTGGCGACGCTGCTGCATCGATCCCGCGGCGCCGACATGACCGACATGGCCGCGGACCTGGCCGGATGAGCGCGGCGGTCCTGGGGCTGTTGGTGCTGCTCCCCGCCCTGGTGGGCGCGGGGCTGGCACTTTGCGGCGCGGCCGCCGACCGGGTCGCGCGGTCGCTGTCGCTCGCGACGGCAGCCGTCGGCCTGGGCCTGGCAGTCGGCGCGGCGCTGACCCGGCCGGCGGTGTCGATGCCGTTCCTTCCGCAGGCAGGGTTCGGGCTGGGCGTCGACGCACTCTCGGCCGCCGTGCTGCCGACGATCGCCGCGGTCACGCTACTGGTTCTGGTCTTCGCCGCGGCCGACATAGCCAGGTCACCGGCACGTTTCCACGGTTTGATGCTGATCTTCGCCGCGGCGGTGACGCTCACCGCCACCGCTACCACGCTGCCGGCCCTGCTGGTCGCCTGGGAGGTCATGGGAGCGACGTCGTACGCGCTGATCGGCTTCGAGTGGCAGTCCGAGGAGCGCGTCGGCGCGGGCGCGGTCGCGTTCCTCACCACCCGGACCGCGGACCTCGGGCTGTATCTGGCCGCGGGTGCGGCGCTGGCCGGCGGTAGCGGCCTGGATCTGAGCGGCCTGGCAGCGGCGAGCCCGGGGTGGCGGGACGTCGTCTGCGCCGGTGTCGTGGTGGCGGCACTCGGCAAGGCGGCCCAGCTGCCGTTCAGCTACTGGCTGTCGCGGGCCATGGAGGGGCCGAGCGCGGTCAGCGCGTTGCTGCACTCGGCCGCCATGGTCGCGATGGGCGGCTACCTGCTGTTGCGCGTGCAGCCGCTGCTGGCCAGCACGCGATGGGCGGACGTGACGGTCGCCTGGGCCGGTGCGCTCACCGCCGTGGCGCTGGGTGCGGTCGCGGTCGGGCAGCGGGACCTCAAGCAGCTGCTGGCGGCGTCCACGTCGGCGCAGCTCGGGTTCGTCGTGCTTGCCGCCGGGGTGGGTGCGGTCACCGGAGGCACCGCCCAGCTGGTCGCTCACGCGGCCACGAAGGCCGCGCTGTTCCTGGCCGCCGGTGCTTGGCTTTCCGCCCTGGGGACCAAGCGGCTGGTCGCGCTGCGCGGCGCCGCCCGGCGGTGGCCGCTGGTCGGGGTCGCCTTCGGCGTCGCCGCGCTGGCGTTGGCCGGCGCCCCTCCGCTGTCCCTGTGGGCCACCAAGGAGGGCGTGCTCTCCGCGGCCCGGGAGTTCTCCGCCCCGCTCTATGCCGCCGGGCTCGTGGCGTCGCTGCTCTCGGCGGCCTATGCGGGCAAGGCGCTGTTCGTACTGTGGGGTGACGACGCCCGGCCAGCCGGCGCGGACCGGGTCGGTGCCGGGCGTACGGTGCCCATCGCCGTGCTCGCAACCGGGGCGGCGACCCTGGGAGTGCTGGCACTGCCACCGCTGGCCACCGCCGACCCGGTCGGGCTGGCAGTCGCCGCGGTCATCGCGCTGGGCACGTTGGCCGCGGTCCACCGCTGGGGCGTCCCCGAGCCCGACTGGGCCCGGCACTGGCTGGGGCTGGAGCGAGCGGCGAACGCCGTGGTCGTGAACCCGGTGCTCGGCCTGGCGGCGGCGTTGGCGCGGTTCGACGACCGCTGGGTCGACGGCGGGGTCGTCGCCATCTCCGGCTCCACACTGCGCTTCGCCGACACCGCAGCCTTGGCCGACGACCGGGTCGTCGACGGCGCGGTCTCGGCGCTCGGGCGCGGCACCCGAGCGCTGGCGGCGCTGGCCCGCCGCCCCCAGACCGGACAGCTGCACCAGTACTACACCCAAGCGGTGGCGGTGCTGGTCGTCGCCGTCGCCGTCTTGTGGCTGGTGAGCTGAGGTGCTCAGCCTGGTGGTGTTCCTGCCGCTGGCGGCCGCGCTGCCGCTCGTGGCCGTGCCGCGGATCGGGGACGCCACCGCCCGCTGGACCTGGGTCGCCGTCACGGCCGCGGACCTCGGCCTGCTGGGCTACGTGTGGGTGCGGTACGCGACCGCGGACCGGCCCGGCCTGGCGTACGAGGAGCAGCTGCGCTGGATCCCGAGCGTCGGCAGCAGCTACCACGTCGGCGTGGACGGGCTGTCGCTGCCGCTGCTTGCGCTCACCGGGGTGGTGTTCGTCGCCTGTGCGGTGTACGCATTGCGGGAACAGCGGCGACCGCGCCAGCAGGCGGCCCTGAACTTGTTCTTGCAGACCACCTGCCTCGGGCTGTTCGCGGCGCAGGACCTGCTGGTGTTCTTCGTGTTCTTCGACCTGTCGATCGTCGGCATGTACTTCGTCATCGCCGGTTGGGGCCACGGCGACGCGGCCCGCTCGGCGCTGAAGTTCTTCCTCTACACCTTCCTCGGCTCGCTGGCGCTGCTGCTCGGCTTCATCGGCCTCTACCTCGCCGCGGCACCGCACACGTTCGACATGGTGACGCTGACCCGGAACCCGCCGCTGCGAGACAGCCCGTTGGTCGGCGGGCTGGTGCTTGCGGCACTGCTGCTCGGGCTCGCCGTGAAGACACCGACGGTCCCGTTCCACACCTGGCTCCCGCCGGCGCACACCGACGCCCCGGCGGTCGGGTCGGCGGTGCTGGCCGGGGTGCTGCTGAAGATGGGGACCTACGGCTTCGTCCGGATCGCGATGCCCATGCTGCCGGACTCCTGGCGTGCCTGGGCCTGGGTGCTGATAGCGGTCGGCATCGTCTCGGTGCTGTACGGCGCGCTGGTGGCGCTCGCGCAACGCGACCTGAAGCGGATGATCGCCTACACCTCGGTCAACCACATGGGATACGTCGTGCTCGCGGTCGGCGCGGCCGGAGTCGTCGCCCCGGACACCACCGCGGCGCGGCAGCTCGCCGTGACGGGGGCGGTCACCCAGATGGTCAGCCACGGGCTGATCACCGGAGCACTGTTCCTGCTCGCCGGGGTGATGCAGGAGCGGCACCGCAGCTACCAGATCGACGGGTACGGAGGGTTGGCGCAGGTGGCGCCCCGCTACGCCACCTTCTTCGGCGTGGCCGCGTTCGCCTCGCTGGGCCTGCCGGCGTTCAGCGGCTTCATCGCCGAGTTCCAGATCTTCACCGGGGGGATCGGTGCCGCCCCGGTGGTGGCCGTGGCACTTCCGGGCATCGTGGTGACGGCGGCGCTGTTCTTGCGGGCGCTGCAGCGGGTGTTCACCGGGCCGTTGCGCCGGCAGTCCGCCGGCTTCGTCGACATCTCGCCGGCCGAGACCTGGTCGACCGGGTTGCTGCTGGCCCTGGTGGTGTTCATCGGTGTGCTGCCGCGGCCACTGCTGGGGATCATCGAGCCAGCGGCGGCCACGCTCGTGCACCAGGTGGGGCGGTAGCCGCGCGTGCGGACCGCGATGGCGCCGGCGGTGCTGCTGCCGGAGGCGGCGATCCTCCTCGGCGCGGTGGCGGCGCTGTTGAGCGGGTCGTTCCTGCCGCGGCGTAGGCAGTACGTGGCGCGCCTGATCGCGGTGGCAGCCCTGGCGGTGGCGGCTGGCATCGCGGCCGTTCCGGCGGGCGGGGGTGACCGGCTGGGCTTCGACGGCACCTACGCGGCCGACACCGCGACCACGGCGGCCCGGCTGCTGGTCATCGGCTCCACGCTGCTGGTGATCTGGCTGGGCGGCGACGAGCTGGCCGGGCGGGCGCGGGAGAGCGAGACGTACGCGCTGCTGCTGCTGTCGGGGTTGGGGGCGGTGGTGATGGCCGGAGCGAACGACCTGCTGATCCTGGCGGTCGGCTACCTGCTCGGCAGCATCCCGCTCTATGCGCTGGTCGGGCTGGAGCGTTCGGCGGCGGCCGCCGAGGCGGCGCTCAAGACCTACCTGCTCGGGGCGCTGTTCGGCATCACGATGCTGCTTGGGGTGAGCGTGCTCTCCGGGCTGGCGGGCGCCACCGCCTACTCGCAGCTGGCGACGCAGCTGGCCGCCCAGCCGCCGGCTGCGCTGGCGACCGGCGGCGTCGCGGTCGTGGCGGGGCTGATGTTCAAGGCCGGCGGGGTGCCCGCGCACTTCTGGGTCCCCGACGCCGCGCAGGCGGCGAGCACCACCGTTGCCGCCTTCCTCACCACCGTGCCCAAGATCGGTGCTCTGGTGGCGGCCTACCGGTTGCTGGACGCCCTGCCTCCCAGCGTCGACTGGCCGCTGCTGATGGCGCTGCTGGCCGCGGCCAGCATGACGCTGGGCAACCTGGCCGCCTTCGCCCAGACCGACGCGCGCCGGCTGCTCGGCTGGTCCACGGTCAGCCAGGTCGGTTACCTGTTGTTGCCGGTTGCGGTCGCCGGCCGCAGCGACCTCGCCCTCCCGGCGCTGCTGCTGTACCTGGCCGCCTACGCCGCCACGAACCTGGCGGCCTTTGCAGTCGTGGCGGCGCTGCCGGAGCGGCGCAGCCTCGCTTCGTACGAGCGGCTGAGCAGCTGTCGACCCTGGCTGGCCGGGGCACTGCTGGTCAGCCTGCTGGGACTGGTGGGGACGCCGCCGGCCGGGGTGTTCGTCGGCAAGCTGACGACGTTCGCGGCTGCCTGGGACGGCGGCCTGCCCTGGCTGACGGTGGTCGCGGCGGTGAACACCGTGGCCAGCCTGTTCTACTACCTGCGCTGGCTGGGGCCGGCGTTCGGCATGTCCTCGCCGTCCGGGGCCGGCGCGACGAGCGGGGCCTCGCGGCCGTACGCGGAGGCGGCCGCCCTGGTCGCTGCCGCGGCGGCCTTGCTCGTTGGCCTCGGGTCCGGGCTGGTCTGGGCGATGGTCGACGCTCCGCTGCTGCGCTGAGCGGGCCGACCGGGCAGACTGACGCGGTGAAGAAGCTGTGGGGTGCCCCGGTAGCGGCGCTCGCCGCCGTGGCCGCCCACGACGTCGCCCAACGCCGGCACGCGATCTTGCGGAACTTCCCGATCATCGGGCACGGCCGCTACCTGCTGGAGGCGGTCGGTCCGGAGCTGCGGCAGTACATCGTGGCCGGCCACGACGAGGAGCGCCCGTTCAGCCGTGACCAGCGGCGGTGGGTCTATGCGTCGTCGAAGCTGGAGCACAACTACTTCGGCTTCGGTACCGACAACGACCTCGAGCACAGCTCGGGAAACGTGATCGTGCACCACCGCACGTTCGGGCGTACGCACGCCACCCACGGCAAGCCGGGCCAGCCGGAGCTGGCGACGCAGGGCCCGCCGGAGGTCGCCGAGGCGGGGGCCTCCGGGGACAACCTCGGCGGCGGGGAACCGACCCCGCTGGGATGAGGCTGCTCCTGCTCGCCGACACCCACGTGCCCAAGCGGGCCCGTGAGCTGCCGCCGCAGGTGTGGCACGCGGTGGGCGAGGCGGACGTGGTCGTCCACGCCGGCGACTGGGTGGACGGGTGCCTGCTCGATGAGTTCCTGGAGCGGTCGTCTCGGTTGGTGGCGGTCTTCGGCAACAACGACGGACCGGCGTTGCGGGCGAGGCTGCCCGAGGTCGCCCGCGCCGACGTCGACGGGCTGCGCCTCGCGGTCGTGCACGAGACCGGACCCGCCCGCGGGCGCGAGCGCCGCTGTGCCGCGGCATACCCGGACGTGGACCTGCTGGTGTTCGGGCACAGCCACATCCCATGGGACACGACCACAGCCACCGGGCTGCGCCTGCTCAATCCCGGGTCGCCGACGGACCGGCGGCGCCAGCCGTACTGCACCTACCTGAGCGCGGTGGCCGAGAACGCCATGCTGCACAGCGTCGAGCTGCACCGGCTGCCGCCGCGCCGCTGACAGGCCGTCCTCTCACTCCTCGCGGCGGTGCCCCTCCGCGAGAGTTCGCAGCGCGGCCACGTCGATCGCCTCGCGGCCGGCGACCGCAACCGCGCACTTGGTGACCGCGCGCAGGGTCGAGGTGCGGCGGCCGCCCTCCAGCAGAGCCCGCTCGCCGAGCACCGCGCCCGGACCCACCTCGGCGACCGGCTCCTGGTCGACCTCGACACGTAGCACCCCGTCGAGCAGTACGTACAGCTCCTCGCCCGGCTGGCCCTGCTCTGTCAGCGTCGCCCCGGCCGCCAGGCGGCGGATCCGGGGTCGGGCCCCCGCCATCACCTGCCGGGACAGCTCCCGCTCCAGCGCCGACTCGACGGCGCTGACCATGGCGGGCGAGTCCTCCTCACCCCACGGTGTACGGCGGCCGAAGGCGGTGGTGCTCCACGTCGCATAGCTGATCACGGCCGACTTGGACACCAACTCGCCCTGTGCGTCGTAGACCCAGTGCCGGGGGAACGGGCTGGCCCCCTCCAGGTGTCCCGCCGACGAGCCGTTCGCTCGCAATGTCAACGACAGCGTCGTCCAGGCGACGGGCGCGCTCAGCTGCACGTACGGCGGGTGCGAGACCCGCCGGGGGGCGGGGACGCCGGTACGACCGCCGGAGGTCTGCACGAAACGGACCTCGGTGTCGCCGCGCCGCTCGGTGTCCTGACGATCCGGCAGCGAGACGGCCGCGAACGTCATCGCCGAGCGCCCGACCCTCATCGTGGTGGCTCCGATCTGGCCGCCGCCGGACTGTCCGTGGGCGGTGATCCGGCCGTCGTCCACCTCGATCCAGGCCTGCAACCGGTTCACGAACCGGCACCGGTCGGCGGCGACGAGCTCCGCGAGGTCGCCGAGCCGGGCCGGCGGCGGCTCGTCGTAGTGGGCGACTCCGACGCGGAACGGCACCTTGAAGGCGATGCCGGTCACGGCCTCGCTCGGGATCCATGAGACCGCGGTGACGGCGCTCTGGACACGCATGGGATCAGGTTAGTGCGCTGTGCGGGCCGGTGCGTCCCGTAAGGTCCGCTTCCGTGTGCACGCGATGGTGGGGAGCTGCGATTGCGGTGGTCGCGCTCGTGCTCGCCAGCGGGTGCACGGCAGGCCCACAGCCCGCCGCCGGAACCCCCCGCTCCCCGGCCGCCGCCCCGCGCCGCGAGCAGGCCCCGACACCGTCGCCGGTCAAGACCGTGTCGGACCGGCCGGCGATCCCCCAGGTGGTCGGCAAGCCCAACGTGTTGATGGTGGTCACCGACGACCAGCCGGTCGACCAGCCGAAGGACCTCGCGCAGTACATGCCGCACACCGCGCGGCTGATGCGCCGCGGCGTCAGCTTTCCCGAGGCGATCGTCAGCGACCCGCTGTGCTGCCCGTCTCGGGCCACCGCGATGAGCGGCCGCTATCCCCACAACAGCGGGGTCACCGACCTGACCACCGGCGGAAACCTCGATCCGCGCACGACCGTGCAGTACGCCCTGCAGCGGGCCGGCTACTTCACCACGATCGTCGGCAAGTACCTGCAGGGCATCCCCAACGCGGCCCGCCCGCCGTACTTCGACTGTGCCCGCAGCTGGCTCAGCACCAACTACTTCGACTACAAGGTCAACGTGGACGGCGTGACACGCCGGGTGCACCGCTACTCCACCACGTACTCCGGGCAACAACTGCGCGGCTGCCTGCGCCAGTTCGAGTCGACCGCGGACCGACGACCCTGGTACGCCTACTGGGCCCCGCACGTGTCCCACAAGAGCGCCGCGTTCGGCAACGTGGCAGAGCCGGAGCCGAAGTACCGCGGCACGCCGGTGCCGGACTGCGTCGCGCCGGGGGAGCGCTTCATGGGCGACAAGCTGCCGTACCTGCGCAACCACAACCTGAACCCCGACCGCGTCAGGCACTTCTGCAAGAGCGCGGAACGGGCCCTGATCAGCCTCGACGACGAGATCGCCAGGACCGAGCAGTGGCTGCGCCGCCACGACGAACGCAACACCATCGTCATCTTCTGGAGCGACAACGGTGTGCTCACCGGTCAGCACAACCGCATCGGAAAGACCGTGCCTTACCTGCCGAGCGTCAAGGTGCCGATGTTCGTGGCGTGGCCGGGGCACCTGCAACCCGCCGTCGACCATCGGCTGGCTACCAACGTGGACCTCACCCCCACGATCCTGGACGCGACCGGGACCACTCCTAACCATGTCATGGACGGAACGTCGCTGCTCGTCTCGTCCCGGCGCCGGGTGCAGTACAGCGAGTCGTTCGTCACCAAGGACGGCGCCGACCGGATCCCTCAGTGGTTCCAGCTGCTGAAACCCGACAGCTGGGCCTACATCGAAGACGATCTTCCCTCCGGTGACGTCTTCACCGAGTACTACGACCTGCGTCAGGACCCGCGACAAAACCGCAACCTGCTCGGCGACGGCAATCCCGGCAACGACCCACCGCCCGGCCGGCTCCGGCAGCTGCACGCCCGGTTGCAGGCCGCCCGTGGCTGTGCCGGTGTCGGACCGACTGCGGCCGACCCCTGTCCCTAGCCGGGCCCAGAGTGCCGGCGACCCGCGCGCCACTTCCCCCGCACTTCCAATGGCTGAGCTGCGCTTCCAACGGTGCACATCCCATGGGGAGTGACCCCCAGCCTTTCGAAGTACGCTGGCCGCTCGACTGGCAGATAATGAGCGGGTGAGCGGCACCGTCCCGACCGGCACCGTGACGATGCTGTTCGCCGATGTGCAGGGGTCGACCCAGCTGCTGCGGCAGCTCGGGACCGCGCAGTACGGCTCCGTGCTCGGGGAGCAGCGGCGGCTGCAGCGGTCGGCATACGGCCGCTGGAACGGCCATGAGCTCGGCACCGAGGGCGACAGCTTCTTCGTGGTCTTCTCCTCGGCCCGCGACGCTGTCAACGCCTGCGCGCAGGCGCAGCGAGAACTGGCCGAGCACCCGTGGCCGGCCGGGGCCGCGATCCGGGTAAGGATGGGGCTGCACACCGGCGAGCCGGAGGCGTACGAGGACGGCTACGTCGGCCTCGACGTGCACCTGGCGGCCCGGGTGGCGGCGACCGCGCACGGGGGTCAGGTCGTGCTGTCGGACTCGACCGCGCGGCTGGTGGCGGGGCAGCTGCCGGAAGCGGTCTCGCTGCGTCCGCTGGGTGCGCACCGGCTCAAGGACATCGCGGAGGCTCAACGCCTGCACCAGCTGGTGGCCCCCGGCCTGCCGCAGCGGTTTCCCCCGCTGCGAAGCCTCGGCACGGCGACCAACCTGCCCCGGCCCGCGCACTCGCTGGTCGGCCGCGACCGCGAGGTCGCCGAGCTGACCGCACTGCTGAGTGCACCCGATACCCGGCTGCTCACGCTGACCGGACCCGGCGGGTCCGGCAAGACCCGGCTGGCGCTGCCGGTCGCCGCGGCGGTCGCCGAGCAGTTCCCCGACGGTGTCTACTTCGTTTCGCTGGCCGCCGTCACGGACCCCGACGTGATGTGGACGACGATCGCCGAGGCCATGGGGTTGACCGGGGAGAGCAAGGCCCCGCCGACGTTCTTCGACCACCTGGCTGGTCGCCGGCTGCTGCTGGTCCTGGACAACCTCGAGCAACTGCCGGACGCCGGCGCGGAGGTGGTGTCGGGCCTGCTGGCCGCCGGCCCCGACGTCGCCGTGCTGGCGACCAGTCGCCGGCCGCTGCACGTGGGAGGAGAGCAGGAGTACGCGGTCGAGACCCTGGAGCTGCCCCCCGCCGGCGCCACGGTTGAGCGGGCGCAGCAGACCGGGGCGGTGGCGTTGTTCGTGTCGCTGGCCCGTTTGGTGCGCCGGGACTTCGAGCTGGAGACTGGCAACGTCGCCGACGTCGTCGCGCTGTGTCGCCGCCTGGACGGGCTGCCGCTGGCGTTGGAGCTGGCGGCGGCGCGGAGCAAGCTGTTGGGCCCGCGGGCGCTGCTGGAGCGGCTCGATCCGGTGATGGAAGTCGCAGTCGCGGGTTCTCGGCTGCCCGAACGCCAGCAGACCGTGCGAGCCACGGTGGCCTGGAGCTACCAGCTGCTGCGGCCGCAGCTGCAGGCGGCGTTCCGGTCCCTCGGCGTGCTTGCCGAGGGTGCAGACTTCGATGCGGTCACCGCGGTGACGGGTGTCCAGGACCCGGTCGAGCTGTTGGCCGAGCTGGTCGACGCCAGCCTTGTCCGCGTCGACGAGCGGTCGCAGGGATCACCGCGGCTACGGCTGCTGGAGACGATTCGCGGCTACGCGCTGGAGCAGCTCGAAGTCGCTTCGGAGACCGACCAGCTGCGGCGCCGCCACGCCGGTCACTACCTGGCCCGTGCCGAGGCCGCCGCGGAGGAGCTGCGAGGGCCGCGGTTGATGACCGCCCGGGAGACGATCGAAACCGATCTCGCCAACCTGCGCGAGGCGCTGGCCTGGACGTTGCCGACCTCCGGCCCCGAGCAGACCGACGCCGAGCGGGTGTCGACCGGCCTGCGCCTTTGCACCGCGCTGAGCTGGTTCTGGTACACCTCGGGATACGTCGCCGAGGGCCGTGGCTGGGCTCAGCGTGCGAGCGCGCTCGCGTCCGGCCAGCAAGGCCCCGAACTTGCCTCGGTGCTCCACACGTTGGCGATCTTGTTGCTGCAGCAGGGTGAGAACCAAGACGGCCGCGACATCCTCGCCAAGTGCCTCAGGATCTGGCGCCGGCTCGGTGACCAGCACAAGGTCGCGATGGAGCTGAACAGCCTCGGCGTCGCGTACCGGGCGCTGCAGGACGAGGCGCGAGCGCGAGAACTGTTCGAGGAGAGCATCGCCACGGCGCGGACGGTCGGGGACCCGCGACGGTTGGCCACGGCCCTGGCCAACCTCGGTGTGCTCGAGGTGGATGCCGGCCGAGCCGACCGCGCCATCGAGATCTTCACCGAGGCCGAAGCCGTCGACCGCGAGCTCGGCGACGAGTGGGGCGTTGTTGCCGACCAGACCAACCGGGTGGGTGCCCTGCTGGTGGCCGGGCGGCCCGGGGAGGGGCAGGCGCTGCTGTGCTCGATGGCGGCTCGAGCGCTGGCGCTGGGCGACATCGACCTGACCGTCAACATCATCGAGCTGTTCGCCGCATGCTCAGCGGCCATGGCCGAACCACACCGTGCCGCGCGGCTCAGCAGCGCCGCCGCGACGCTCCGCAAGCAGTCAGGCATCCCGTTGCCCGAACCCGACCTTGCCTTCTTCGACAGGATGCTGGCTCCCGCCCGCGATGTCATGAGCCGGCAGGAGTGGGCTGTCGAGGAGGAGATCGGACGCCGCTGGTCGGCGGCCGAGGCGCTCGAGCACGCCCAGTCTCACTCCCGCGGATAGCGGGCCCAGGCGAAGCAGTACACCGCGAACGCTGCGAACCCGAGCGCGACGAGCGTGAGCAGCCACGCGCCGAACGCCTGGTCGAGCAGGGTCTGCAAGGCGACGTCGAGCCCTCCGGCCTTGTGCGGGTCGTACGTCCAGGCCGCCCACCCGAACAACCCGCCCACGACGACCAGCGAGACGCCTTTGGCGGCGTACCCCGCCTGCCCGAGCCTGACGATGACGTGGCCGCTGCGGCCGGAGGTCGCCTCAGGCTGCAGATGGTTGGTGAACGACGCCTTGACACCTCGCACGACCAGCGCGACCCCGAGCCCGACGATGCCGACGCCGATGAGACCGACAAGGAACCGGCCGCCGGTCTGCTTCATCACCTGCGCGGTCAGGGAGTCGGTGCTCGACCCGCTCTTGGACCCGGTCACGATGCCGAACGCGGTGTACGCCAGCGCACCGTAGATGACGGCGCGCCCGACCGAAGCGAGACGTTTGGCGGTGCGCTTGCCACCCTCCTCGGCCGTATGCCCCCAGGCCGCCTCGCTCAGCTGCCAGATCACCAGCGCGATCAGCCCGAACGCGACGACCCAGAGCAGCAGGCCGCCGAGGGCATTGCTGGCGAGCTGGCGCAGGGCGCCCGAGCTGTTGGCCTTGCGGTTCTCGTGGGTCCAGGCGACCTGCAGCGCGATCCAGGCGATAAGCAGGTGAACGAGGCCATAAGAAACCAGCCCGACCCGGACTCCGATCTCGAGGGCCCGGCTGTTCTTCACCTGCCGGCCGGCGTTGCGGCCCTGCTGCCGCGCGGTCCTACCAGCCACTCCTGACCTCCCTGGTCACCCACAATGCCTTGAGCGCGGTGCCCTGACGCGCCGGGACGCGCGTCAGGCCGAGCGGTTGTCGAGGTGGTTGAACGCCTGGTCCTGCCCCTGCAGCGGGTTGTTCACGGTGGTGCTCCTCGCGACGGTGTGGCTGGCTTGGCGCCACCGGCGTACCCCCGACTGGGCGGGGCAAACGGCCGGCTCCGCCGGTGAGTACGCCGGTCGATGTGGACGGCGTTCAGCCAGGAGCGCCGGGCGCCCCGTCGGTGGCTAGCCGCTCGTGCTTGATGTCGAGCAGTATCAGTGTGATAACGGCTGACGCGGCCACGATGAGGATGGCGACGGTGAAGGCCTGGGTGGAGCCGTAGGTCTGCGCGATCAGGCTGCTCGTCTGCATCTGCTCGCGCGACGGCGGCGCGCCGGTCCCGGCAGCTCGCAGCTGGGTGAACTTGTCGCTGATGCCGTTGGCGTAGACGGTGCCGAGCAGCGCGATCCCCACCGCCCCGCCGATCTGTTGGACGGTGTTCAACACCGCGGAGCCGACTCCGGAGTCGGCCGCGTCGACGCGACTGAGCGCGGTGAGGGTCAACGGCACGAAGACCAACCCCATGCCGGCCGCCATCACCAAGATCCACGGGAGCAGGTGCACCCAATACGACGAGTCGTACTCGAGCCGGCTGAAGCCCCACATCCCGAGGGCTGCGAGGGAACCGCCACCGCCGGCGATCCAGCGTGGGTCGACCCGGGAGGCCAGCGCGGACGCCAGCTGGGCCGACGCCACGATCGCGAAGCTGAACGGCAAGAACGCCAGTCCGGCCCTGATCGGGCTGTAGCCCAGCACGTCTTGGATGTAGAGCGAGAGGAACAAGAACATCGCGAACAGCGCCGTGCCGATCAGCAGCATCGAGACGAAGCTGATGCCGCGGGTGCGGTCGCGGATGATCCTCATCGGCAGCAGCGGGTGGCGAGAGCGCGCCTCGATCACGAAGAAGGAGGTCAGCAGCACGACTCCGGCGACGATGGGGCCCACAGTCCAAGAGTCGGTCCAGGCGTACGGCTGCGGCGGAGTGGTCCCCGGAATCGTCTGCGCCTTGTGGTTGAAGCCGTACACGATCCCGACCAGGCCCAAGGTGGCGGTGACGGCGCCGGCAACGTCGAACCTTCCGGGCCGCGGCTCCGACTCGTTCAACAACCGCGGTGCCAAGGCGGCGGCGAGCACGCCGATCGGGACGTTGATGAGCATCGTCCAACGCCAGGACGCCTCGGTGAGCGCCCCGCCGACGATAAGGCCGACGGCCGCGCCGGCACCAGACATCGCGGCGTAGACGGCGAAGGCCCGGTTACGAGGAGGTCCCGCCGGGAAGGTGGTCGTGATAAGCGCCAGCGCCGTGGGCGAGGCCGCGGCCGCTCCGAGCCCCTGCAGCGCCCGGGCGGACAAGATCTGCCACTCCGACTGCGCGAGCCCGCCGAAAAGCGAGGCCAGCGCAAAGATCAGCACACCCGCCATGAACACCTTGCGGCGCCCGAGGATGTCCCCCATCCGGCCACCGAGCAGCAGCAGGCCGCCGAAGGCGATGCTGTATGAGGTGACGACCCAGGTCAGGTTAGAGGCACTGAAGCCGAGTTCTGCCTTGATGTGGGGCAGTGCGATGTTGACCACCGTGGCGTCGAGCACCACCATCAGCTGAGCCGCGCTGATCAGCATCAGCGCGAGGCCGAGGTTGTGCTGCTGGCCTTGCGGGGATTCGTCGGCGGGCGGAGGGGAAGCGCCGGCGGCGGCGGATTCCACGGACATGCGGGGCGTTCCTTTCGGTCGTTCAGGGAGCTTCGTTCTCGGCGGTGTGGCATGCCGCGGGCACGACGACGTGCTCGATGGCGCGGCGGACGAAGTCGTCGTCGATCTCGCCACCGAGTACGAACTCGTGGTAGCTGCACAGGGCCGGCAGGACGGTAGCGACCAGGTCGAGGTCGGCGTCTTCGGATATCTCGCCCCTGGCCTGGGCGCGGGCGAACAGCTCGCGGGTGATCGCCATCCGTGGCAGCAAGAACCGCTGTCGGAAGGCGTGCGAGAGCTCGTCGTCGGTGTGCAACGCCGTCATCACAGCACCGAGTACCGACATCGGCAGCTCGGCCGCCCAGCCGTGCTTGCCGCACGCCGTCGCCAGCAGGTCACCGCGCAACGTGCCGGTGTTGGGCGAGGCGGCGTCAGGCATGCCCTTGGCGCGGGAGACCGCATCGACGACCAGGTCGGCCTTGCTCGACCAGCGGCGGTACAGCGTCGCCTTGCTCGCCCTGGCTTCGGCGGCGACCTGGTCCATGGTGAGACGGTCGTAGCCGACCTCGGCCAGGGCCCTCAGTGTGGCGTTGAGCAGCTCGGTCTCGCGGTCGCCGGTGACACGCGGGCGGCGCGGCCCGGTCGGAGTGGCCGGCATGGGGGGTCCTCCAGTTGGTACGAAACCGTTCTGTACCGTGACAGCAAGGTAGTGTCGGCTCGTGGCCGACGCAAGCTCAGCTGAACCAGACTCCAGGGACCGGCTGATGCCGCTGGTGGCGGGGGATGAGACCGCGGCGGCCTGGGGTGACCCGGAGGACGACCGGGACGAGGAGCTGCTGCGCGAGGTGCCGCCGCATCACGGTTGACGCTCAGGCGTCGGATGCCTGCCGGCGCGCCAGGTGGTCCCGGATTTCGCGCAGCAGCACGATCTCCTCCGAAGCCGCCTCGGCGGTCACCTCGCCGGGCTTCTTGAAGCGTTCCATGAGCTTGTTGTACGGAACGACGACGAGGAAATAGACCGCCGCGGCGATGACGAAAAAGGCCACGAGGTCGTTGATGAAGGCGCCGAGCGGGATGCCGTCGACCGTGACGGCGCCGAAGTCCGGACGGCCTCCGATACTGCCGATGAGCGGCATCATCAGGTTGGTGACGAAGGACGAAACGACGGTGGCGAACGCGGCCCCGACCACGAACGCGACCGCCAGCTCGATGAGGTTGCCGCGCACGATGAAGTCCCGAAATCCCTTGAGCATTGAGCGCCTCCTGACCGCCGGGACTCATCTTGCCAGTGAGCGGTTCAGGTCAACAGCAGGCTGAGCTGCTCGCGTACGGCCGCGTCTGCGAGCTCGAGTGCTGTCGGCTCGTCGACGGCGACCACGACCGCGGTGCCCTCGCTTCCCGCGGTCGCGGTGGCGGCTGGCGGCATGGCCACGACTCGGACGCCGCTGGCCACCACGTGGGCCGTGCCGCGGGCCTGCGGGTCTGCACCGACCACGTCGACGACGTCCCCGACGTGGACGAGGCTCTCCGCTGCGGGGTCCGCCACCCGGATCGTGGTGAGAACCGAGCCCTCCGGATAACCGGCGAGCAGGTCCGGCCGCAGCAGTCGGACGTCTGTCAGCGGCTCACCGGACCGCATCGGAGCGGCCACGACCGAGCCGAGCGTGGACTGGAATCCGGTGAGGGTGCCAGCGGGGACGCCGCCGGCCGGCCAGGCCACCCGCTCCACGTCTGCTGCCCGCAGGACCGCACCTGCTTGCAGGTCCCGCGCAGCCACCAGCACGGGCGTCGTCGCCGGTGGCGGGGGCCGGGCCGCCGAGATGGCGGTGACGACGGCCAGCGCGGCGCAGATCGCTGCCAGCGGTCGCCGCCGCACCACCACTGCGCGCCGAACCCCGGTTCCGAACGTCCGGAATCTGCTGGGGATCACACCGCGACGCTAGCGCCGACAGGCCCTCTCGGCCCGCTGTCCACAGGCTCAGTCGGCCGAGTCCTTGGCAGGGGAGGAGGCAGCCTTTGTCGCGGCCGCGCCGGATTGCTTCGGCTTCCCGTCCTTGCCGCCGCCGGTCTCGTTCCCGGTCTTGGCCGGCTCCTGCGAGCCGGTGCCGTTCTCGGCCGCTGCCGACGCAGCGGCCCGGCTGTCGGTGCGATAGAAGCCGGAGCCCTTGAAGACCACTCCGACCGCACCGAACACCTTGCGAAGCCGACCCGCACATTCGGGGCACGTCGTCAGCGGGTCGTCGCGGAACGCCTGGCGGGCCTCCAGGGAGTGACCGCAGGATGTGCAGGCGTACTGGTAGGTGGGCAACGTCTCTCCTCGCTGGCACTGCGTCACTTCGACTGCCAATTGTGCCCGAGCGGTCAAGGCCAGGCCCGCCCATCGCCCAGATCTCGGACGGCCTCGCCGCGGCAGTGCGGCAAGGCTGGCGTTGTCGGCACCGCCGCCACCACCGAGACGCAGCATTCGGATGCTGGGCACGGTCCACAATGGCGCTGTGACCGGGATCGTCGACCACATCGCCGGCCTGCCGGACCCGGTCGTCTACCTCGTCATCGCCGCGCTCGTCTTCGGTGAGGCGGCGATCTTCTTGGGGTTCGTGCTCCCAGGGGAGACGGCGGTGCTGCTGGGCGGGGTGCTCGCCGCCGGCGGCCGGCTCACGCTGTCGACGCTGCTGGTGCTGGTGGTCGTGGCGGCGATCGTCGGGGACTCCGTGGGATACGAGGTGGGCCGGCGGTTCGGACCCCGCGTGCTGGCCTGGCGACCGTTGCGCCGCCACGAGGCCAGACTCGGGGAGGCCCGCACGTACCTGCGCACCCGCGGCGGATGGGCGGTGATGCTCGGCCGGTGGACCGCGTTCCTACGAGCGGTCATGCCCGGTCTCGCTGGTGCCAGCCGGATGCCGTACCCACGGTTCTTGTTCTTCAACGCCGTTGGCGGGGCGGTCTGGGCGGTGGCGATCGCGCTGCTCGGCTACTTCGCGGCGGCCTCCTACGGGCGGGTCCACGCCGCTCTCGGCCAGATCGGCGCCCTGGTGCTTGTGGCGGTGGTCGTGGTCGTGGTGATCGTCGCTCGCCGCCGACGGCGCGCCGGGCAAACTGGCCGTCCCGGTAGTCGGCCGGGTCCCTGATGGGTCCAGCGCCTCGAAGGTGGCGAAGATGTCACCGGCCAGCGGCCGACTTGGCGGGCGGCCCTGCTCGACGAACCACTCGCGTCGCATCACCTGCCGATAGACCGGCCCTGGCAACCTCAGCAGCAGCCCGAGCGTACGCATACCGACGTCGGCGCTGGCCTGGCTGGCATGCGCCGCCATCGCCGCGCGCTTGTTCGACAGGTACTCGCTGACGTCGATGCAGTGCGTCAGCCTCTGGTGCGCGGTGTACGCCGAGGACAGGTCTGGGATGTCGAGCCGTCGACCCGGCGGCAACCCGATGCGCAGCAGCCGGGCCGCTGCCTGCAGGGGGCGCCGATCCACGGTGGCGGCAAGCACGACCGGCGTCCGGGCGCGCGCAGCGGCGAGGATGCCGGCCCGGTGCACCATGACATGGTCGGGATGCCCATAACCTCCGGCCGGGTCGTAGCAGGTGAGCACGTCCGCGTTCTCCTCTCGCAGGATCGCGGCGAGTCGCTCCGCCACCTCCTCGACGTCGGCGCCGGCGAAGCCGTCGGCGGCGGGCGCTGTGCCCGGGTCCACGGACCAGCCCGAGTCGGCGTAGCCCCAGACGTCCACCCGGGCGCAGCCGATGGCTGCCGCCGAGCGCTGGAGCTCGACGCCGCGGTGCCGGCCGAGGTCCCCGGCGGCGGCTCCGGTGGCTGCCAGGCCTGCCTCGCCGGCGGTCGCGACCACGAGGACGACGCGGTGCCCCTCGGCGGCCGCCTTCGCCAGCGTGCCGGCGGTGAGCAAGGCTTCGTCGTCGGGGTGGGCGTGAAACGACACCACGGTCCGGCGGGGGGAGCACCCGGCGCTCATGCCGAGGTGGGCAGGACGTCCTCTTCCGGCTCCTCCTCGGCCGTGACCGCGTCGACCGAGTGGCCGACCACACCCAGCGCCTGGTGGTACAGCTCCTCCGTCCGCTGCCAGGTCTCCTCCCAGGTGTAGCGGGTGGGGATCCGCCGGTTGTGCGCAGCGAGCGAACAGCGCAGCTCCCGGTCGCGCACCAGCCTGGTCAGCTGGTCGACCATGTCGTCGTCGGAGCCGGCCAGCAGGCCCTCCTCCCCGTGGGCGATGATCTCCGCGACCCCGCCACGGGTGCTCGCCAGCACCGGGACTCCCGCGCTCCTTGCCTCCAGGGCCGCTATTCCGAACGACTCCAGCGAGGCCGGAGCAACGTAGACACCCGTGCGGGAGAACAGTGCCGCGATGTCGGCGCGCGGCAGCACACCGGTCAGCCGCACCCAGCCGGCCATGTCGTGGCGACGCAGGTAGGCCGCAACCTTGGCGTGCTGTGGGCCGTCGCCTACGATGACCGCCTCCATTGCGACGTCGCCGGGCACCGCGGCGCGCACTCGGGCGAGCATGCGGACCAGCGGCAGCGGCCTTTTGCGACCCGCCAGCCGCATCACGCTGGCGATCACCACCGGATCCCCCGGCTCAGGGACGGCTGCCGGCAGCTGCCACTGGCTCAGGTCGATCGCGTTGGGCAGCACCGCCACCTCGCGACGCCCCCCCAGCATCCGCGCCAACGGCTGCGCTGCGGTCTCGCTCACCGCCGACCAGATGATCGGCAGCGATCCGATCCGGATCAGGCTCGCGATGGAGCCGACGAGCGCCCCGTACCCGGTGATCACCGAGTGCATCGTCACGACCACGGGGATCTCGTTGCGCCCGGCCGCGTGCGCGGCGGCAACTGCCACCGGTGAGGCGATCGAGGCATGGACGTGGACGACGTCGTAGCCGCCTGCGTTCACCGCCGCCGCGACTCCGGCAGCGGCACGCAGCGTCCGCAGCGTCGGCGAGGCGACATCGGGGCACAGCCTGCGCACCGCCGGCAGGCCGATGCCGACGGGCGCCTTCCCTGGTATCGGTGGGGTGGCCGTGATCACCTCGACCTCGTGGCCGGCCGCCAGCTGCCGGCAGGCGAGGTCGCGGACGTGCATCTCGATGCCGCCCACCCGGGGCAGGTAGCAGTCGCTGACATGGGCGATGCGCATCAAGCGCCTTCCGCCGTGGCCCAACGTCGAGCGATCAGCGCATGGCGGTGGCTCCAGGCCCAACCGAGCAGCACGGCGGAGCCGACCGGAATCTCCAGGCCGAAGGTGAAGGCGCGATAGAGCAGCACCCCTGCGGTGCTGAGCACCGGGTCGCCGTGCAGGGCGATGAGCAGCGAGGTCATGCCGATCTCGGCAAAACCCGTGCCTCCGGGGGTGACGAACGCCAGCGTTAGCACGCGCTCGAGGGCGTACGCGGCGACCAGAGGAACCAGCCCGAGGTCGACACCGAGCACATGGAAGGTCAGCCAGAGCAGCTCGAGCTGGAGCAGGCAGTAGCCGATCATGCCGAACGAAAGCGCCGGCCAGGCCGTTTTGATCCGGCCGACGGCGACCGTACGGAATTCCGCCAGCGCCGCCTGGAATCGGTGCTCCGGCACCCCCGAGCCACCCGGAAGCTGGCACCTGACCCGGTCGGCGAACGACCCGAGCCGAGCGGCGGCGTCGGCGTGCACCAGCACCACCGCGGCCAGCAGTACGAGAAGGCCGACCGCCACCATTGCCGCTGCGGCCGCGACCATCAGGTGCGCCGCCAGGTTGCCGGCCAGCAGCACGAGGAGCAGCCCGGCGATGGCGAGGGCGAACTTGGCGGCGATGTCGCACAGGTTCGTGATCGCCGTGTACACGGCGAACGACTGGGCGCTGAACCCCCAGACCCGCGCCATCAGGTAGTTCAGTCCGACGCCCGCGGCGCCGCCGAGGGGTACGAGTCCGGCCACGGCGCTGCCGGTGAGGTTCAGCGTCAGTGCCCGCCGGTGCGTCAACCTCGGCTGCGCCGCCGTCAAGACGATGGTGTGCACGCACAACCCGGCCAGCCAGACGGTGGCCAGCAGTGCCAGGCGACCGGGGGTCAGCGCGGCCAGCGGACTCAGGACGGCACTCCACGGCACCGAGGTCACCCGCGGGAGTACGGTGACCAGCAGGGCGGCTGCCAGGGCCGCGCCGGCAACGGCGCCGACCACCCGACGGACCCGTCGGGTGGCGGCGCGGGGTTCGCCCTCGACCAGCGACGATCTCACGGGCTCTCCCTCGGGGCCGCCGTCCAGCCGGTGGTCTCCAGCCGGGTACTACATGGTCGATAGTAGCGCCGCGCCGCCGGGACCGCTCTCCCGCACGGAGGCTACGCAGGGAGAATAGCGGGATGCGCCGGTCCTGGAGAGTCGCCGCGGCCGTCCTGGCGGTCGTGGCGCTCGCATTGGCCGCGGCCGTGGGCTACGTGGTCGCCTCGGTGCGCCAGTCGTACCCGCTGACGTCGGGGGAGCTCTCGGTCCCTGGTCTGCAGCAGCCGGTGGAGGTGCTGCGCGACCGAGCCGGCGTCCCGCAGGTCTACGCCGACACCGCACACGACCTGTTCTTCGCGCAGGGGTACGTCAGCGCTCAGGATCGCTTCTTCGAGATGGACTTCCGCCGGCACGTCACCTCGGGTCGCCTGAGCGAGCTGTTCGGCCCGAGCGCGCTCCAGACCGACATGGTGGTGCGCACCCTGGGGTGGCGCCGGGTCGCCGAGCGAGAGCTGGCCATCCTCGACCCCATGACGCGCCGCTACCTGCAGGCGTACTCGGACGGCGTCAACGCCTATCTGCGGGGCAAGTCGGGTCCGGACCTCTCGTTCGAGTACGCAGTGCTGTCGCTGACCGGGCCCGACTACGCGCCAGAGGGGTGGTCGCCGGCGGACTCCGTGGCCTGGCTCAAGGCGATGGCGTGGGACCTGCGCAGCAACGTCTCCGACGAGATCGACCGGGCCCTCGCGAATCAGACGCTGTCGCCGACCCAGGTCGAGCAGCTATACCCGCGCTACCCGTACACCCGGCACTACCCGATCGTGACCGCGGGACAGGTCGGACAGGCCGGGTTACGTTCCGCCCAGGTCCGCCGGCTGCACCGGTCGGCGGCACGGCTGCCGCTGCGGGCGGGCCGTGTGATGTCAGCCATCCCCGGCCTGCTCGACGCGGTGCCCGCACTGCTGGGCACCGGGGGCGGGCTCGGGTCGAACTCGTGGGCGGTGTCCGGGCGGCGCTCGGCGACCGGCGGCCCGATCCTCGCCAACGACCCCCACCTGGCCCCCTCGATGCCCGCCGTGTGGTACCAGATGGGGCTGCACTGTCGTCACGTCGGCGCCGGCTGCCCCTTCGACGTGTCCGGGTTCACGTTCGCCGGCATGCCCGGGGTCGTCATCGGCCACAACCAGCGCATCGCGTGGGGCTTGACCACGATGTACGCAGACGTCAGCGACCTCTACCTCGAGCGCGTCGACGACCAGGCCGGGACGTACCTGTTCGACGGCCGGCAACGGCGACTGAGGACGCGGCCGGAGTCGATCCGGGTCGAGGGTCGCGACCAGCCGGTAACCATCACCGTACGATCCACCCGGGACGGCCCACTGCTCTCCGACGTCGTCGACGAGTTCGCCGCCGCCGGCCGAGCGTCGGCGACGGGCCGCAGCACCGGGGCCAACGCGGTGGCGCTGCGGTGGACGGCACTCACCCCCGGCCACACCATGGACGCGGTCTTCGGCATCGACAAGGCGACGTCGTGGTCGCGGTTCCGGCAGGCGGCGAAGTCGTTCGACGTGCCGTCTCAGAACCTCGTCTACGCCGACGTCGACGGTCACATCGGCTACCAGGCTCCCGGGCAGATCCCGGTCCGATCCGGCTACGACGGCCGCTGGCCGGTGCCCGGCTGGAACCCCCGCTACGACTGGACCGGCTACGTCCCCTTCGCGGCGCTGCCGTCGGTCCTCGACCCGGCGTCGGGGTACGTCGTCACCGCCAACCAGGCCGTCGTCGCACCCGGCTACCCCTACCGGCTCGGAGGTGACACCTCGTACGGCTACCGCAGTCAGCGGATTATCGAGCTGCTCAACGCCAAGGCCACCCACGACGTCGCCGACATGGCGGCCCTGCAGCGTGACAGCTACAACGCCAACGCCGCCGAGCTGGTGCCGTACCTGCGACGGATCGAGGTTTCGACGACCTACTACCGGCAGGGCCAGCGGGTGTTGCGCGGCTGGGACTTCACTCAGCCGGCGGACTCGGGCGCCGCGGCGTACTTCAACGTGGTCTGGCGGGACCTGCTGGCGCGCACGTTCCACGACCAGCTGCCGCCGGCGGTGTGGCCGGACGGCGACGAGCGGTGGTTCGAGGTGGTGCGCCGGCTGCTGCACGACCCGACCAGCCCCTGGTGGGACGACGTCAACACCGACGCCGTCGTGGAGACGCGGAACGACATCCTGCTGGCGGCGCTGGAGGAGGGTCGCGACGACATGACGCGGTTGCAGGCCCGGGATCCCACCCAGTGGAGCTGGGGACACCTGCACCGGCTCGAGCTGGTCAACCCGACCCTCGGGACCTCCGGTACCGGGCTCGTCGAGTCGCTGTTCAACCGCGGGCCCTACCAGCTCGGTGGCGGGAGCGGCACCGTCGACGCCACAGCGTGGGACGCGGCGCAGGGGTTCGCCGTGACCGCCGTGCCGTCTATGCGGATGGTGGTGTCGCTGGCCGACCTCGACAGCTCGCGCTGGGCGATGATCGCAGGTGAGTCGGGGCACGCGTACTCCGCCCACTACAGCGACCAGATGCCGCTGTGGGTCGACGGCGAGACCCGGCCGTGGGCCTTCAGCCGGGGCGCCGTCGAAGCGTCGACCCAGGACCGGCTGGTGTTGCAGCCGTCCTGAGCCCCGACCTGCTGCCGTGCTTGCGCTCTAGGGTTGGCGTTCCTGCCCGGAAGCCAACCGGTCGGGCGCGACGTCGTCGGCCGCTGGAGCGGGTACGGCAAGCGTCCGGGTCGGGGTCACAATCACATGCACGCGCTGGTCGTGGGCGCTGGCAGGGACGGCCTCGAGCAGCTCGCCGTCGTGGAGGAGCAGTACCCGCAGCGTCGCGCGCCCGCAGCGGGCAAGAGCCCGGTCGTACGAGCCGCCGCCTCGACCCAGCCGGCCGCCGGCCACGTCGCCCGCCAGGCCGGGGCAGACGACGACGCGGGCCCGGGCGACCGTCCCGACGCCGAGGCGCTCGTCCGGGGCATCGGCCGGCACCCAGTCCAGGTCGCGGTCGGGAAGCAGCACGGGCAGCAGCACCCGGTGACCGAGCGCTGCGAGGCCCGCCAACAGCGGCCCGGTGCCCGGCTCGGTGCCGAGGGACGAGAACGCAGCGACCGTCGCCGGCTCGCGCAGCTCGGGGAGCCCCAGCACCCGGTGGGCGATCGCCTCGCTGACGGCGCAGCGATCCTTCGGCGACATGGCGAGACGGGTCGCCTGGACGTACAGGCGCAACTGCGCCTTGGCGTCGACAACGTCGGGCACGCGGTCACGGTAGTGCGAGGTTGGATGTCTTGCCGCTTCCGATCGGCCGGTGCTTCCAATGGCGCAGCGGCACTTCCAACGGGTTGCAACCCGTTGGAAGTGCCGCTGCGCCATTGGAAGCACCGGCCGATCGGAAGCGGCAAGACATCCAACCTCGCACTACCGTGACCGCGTGCCCGACGTTGTCGACGCCAAGGCGCAGTTGCGCCTGTACGTCCAGGCGACCCGTCTCGCCATGTCGCCGAAGGATCGCTGCGCCGTCAGCGAGGCGATCGCCCACCGGGTGCTGGGGCTCCCCGAGCTGCGCGAGCCGGCGACGGTCGCTGCGTTCTCGTCCCTCGGCACCGAGCCGGGCACCGGGCCGCTGTTGGCGGGCCTCGCAGCGCTCGGTCACCGGGTGCTGCTGCCCGTGCTGCTTCCCGACCGCGACCTGGACTGGGTGCCGGCCGATGCCCCGGACGAGCGCCTCGGCGTCGGGACGGTCGCCCGGGCCCGCGTCGTCGTCTGCCCCGGCCTGGCGGGCGACGTGGCCGGCGGCCGGCTGGGTCGAGGCGGCGGCTCGTACGACCGGGCTCTTGCCCGCTGCGGGCGCGCGACGCTGCGGGTACTGCTCCTCCACGACGGCGAGCTGCTCGAGGCCGTCCCTGCCAGCGCCCACGACCAGCGCGTGCATGTGATTGTGACCCCGACCCGGACGCTTGCCGTACCCGCTCCAGCGGCCGACGACGTCGCGCCCGACCGGTTGGCTTCCGGGCAGGAACGCCAACCCTAGAGCGCAAGCACGGCAGCAGGTCGGGGCTCAGGACGGCTGCAACACCAGCCGGTCCTGGGTCGACGCTTCGACGGCGCCCCGGCTGAAGGCCCACGGCCGGGTCTCGCCGTCGACCCACAGCGGCATCTGGTCGCTGTAGTGGGCGGAGTACGCGTGCCCCGACTCACCTGCGATCATCGCCCAGCGCGAGCTGTCGAGGTCGGCCAGCGACACCACCATCCGCATAGACGGCACGGCGGTCACGGCGAACCCCTGCGCCGCGTCCCACGCTGTGGCGTCGACGGTGCCGCTCCCGCCACCGAGCTGGTAGGGCCCGCGGTTGAACAGCGACTCGACGAGCCCGGTACCGGAGGTCCCGAGGGTCGGGTTGACCAGCTCGAGCCGGTGCAGGTGTCCCCAGCTCCACTGGGTGGGATCCCGGGCCTGCAACCGCGTCATGTCGTCGCGACCCTCCTCCAGCGCCGCCAGCAGGATGTCGTTCCGCGTCTCCACGACGGCGTCGGTGTTGACGTCGTCCCACCAGGGGCTGGTCGGGTCGTGCAGCAGCCGGCGCACCACCTCGAACCACCGCTCGTCGCCGTCCGGCCACACCGCCGGCGGCAGCTGGTCGTGGAACGTGCGCGCCAGCAGGTCCCGCCAGACCACGTTGAAGTACGCCGCGGCGCCCGAGTCCGCCGGCTGAGTGAAGTCCCAGCCGCGCAACACCCGCTGGCCCTGCCGGTAGTAGGTCGTCGAAACCTCGATCCGTCGCAGGTACGGCACCAGCTCGGCGGCGTTGGCGTTGTAGCTGTCACGCTGCAGGGCCGCCATGTCGGCGACGTCGTGGGTGGCCTTGGCGTTGAGCAGCTCGATAATCCGCTGACTGCGGTAGCCGTACGAGGTGTCACCTCCGAGCCGGTAGGGGTAGCCGGGTGCGACGACGGCCTGGTTGGCGGTGACGACGTACCCCGACGCCGGGTCGAGGACCGACGGCAGCGCCGCGAAGGGGACGTAGCCGGTCCAGTCGTAGCGGGGGTTCCAGCCGGGCACCGGCCAGCGGCCGTCGTAGCCGGATCGGACCGGGATCTGCCCGGGAGCCTGGTAGCCGATGTGACCGTCGACGTCGGCGTAGACGAGGTTCTGAGACGGCACGTCGAACGACTTCGCCGCCTGCCGGAACCGCGACCACGACGTCGCCTTGTCGATGCCGAAGACCGCGTCCATGGTGTGGCCGGGGGTGAGTGCCGTCCACCGCAGCGCCACCGCGTTGGCCCCGGTGCTGCGGCCCGTCGCCGACGCTCGGCCGGCGGCGGCGAACTCGTCGACGACGTCGGAGAGCAGTGGGCCGTCCCGGGTGGATCGTACGGTGATGGTTACCGGCTGGTCGCGACCCTCGACCCGGATCGACTCCGGCCGCGTCCTCAGTCGCCGTTGCCGGCCGTCGAACAGGTACGTCCCGGCCTGGTCGTCGACGCGCTCGAGGTAGAGGTCGCTGACGTCTGCGTACATCGTGGTCAAGCCCCACGCGATGCGCTGGTTGTGGCCGATGACGACCCCGGGCATGCCGGCGAACGTGAACCCGGACACGTCGAAGGGGCAGCCGGCGCCGACGTGACGACAGTGCAGCCCCATCTGGTACCACACGGCGGGCATCGAGGGGGCCAGGTGGGGGTCGTTGGCGAGGATCGGGCCGCCGGTCGCCGAGCGCCGCCCGGACACCGCCCACGAGTTCGACCCGAGCCCGCCCCCGGTGCCCAGCAGTGCGGGCACCGCGTCGAGCAGGCCGGGGATGGCTGACATCACACGGCCCGCCCGCAGCGGCAGCCGTGCCGCCGACCGGTGCAGCCGGCGGACCTGGGCGGAACGTAACCCGGCCTGTCCGACCTGTCCCGCGGTCACGATCGGGTAGTGCCGGGTGTACGGGTAGCGCGGGTATAGCTGCTCGACCTGGGTCGGCGACAGCGTCTGATTCGCGAGGGCCCGGTCGATCTCGTCGGAGACGTTGCTGCGCAGGTCCCACGCCATCGCCTTGAGCCAGGCCACGGAGTCCGCCGGCGACCACCCCTCTGGCGCGTAGTCGGGCCCGGTCAGCGACAGCACTGCGTACTCGAACGAGAGGTCCGGACCCGACTTGCCCCGCAGATAGGCGTTGACGCCGTCCGAGTACGCCTGCAGGTAGCGGCGCGTCATGGGGTCGAGGATGGCCAGCTCTCGCTCGGCGACCCGGCGCCACCCCAGGGTGCGCACCACCATGTCGGTCTGGAGCGCGCTCGGGCCGAACAGCTCGCTCAGGCGACCCGAGGTGACGTGCCGGCGGAAGTCCATCTCGAAGAAGCGATCCTGAGCGCTGACGTACCCCTGCGCGAAGAACAGGTCGTGTGCGGTGTCGGCGTAGACCTGCGGGACGCCGGCTCGGTCGCGCAGCACCTCCACCGGCTGCTGCAGACCAGGGACCGAGAGCTCCCCCGACGTCAGCGGGTACGACTGGCGCACCGAGGCGACCACGTAGCCCACGGCCGCGGCCAATGCGAGCGCCACGACCGCCAGGACGGCCGCGGCGACTCTCCAGGACCGGCGCATCCCGCTATTCTCCCTGCGTAGCCTCCGTGCGGGAGAGCGGTCCCGGCGGCGCGGCGCTACTATCGACCATGTAGTACCCGGCTGGAGACCACCGGCTGGACGGCGGCCCCGAGGGAGAGCCCGTGAGATCGTCGCTGGTCGAGGGCGAACCCCGCGCCGCCACCCGACGGGTCCGTCGGGTGGTCGGCGCCGTTGCCGGCGCGGCCCTGGCAGCCGCCCTGCTGGTCACCGTACTCCCGCGGGTGACCTCGGTGCCGTGGAGTGCCGTCCTGAGTCCGCTGGCCGCGCTGACCCCCGGTCGCCTGGCACTGCTGGCCACCGTCTGGCTGGCCGGGTTGTGCGTGCACACCATCGTCTTGACGGCGGCGCAGCCGAGGTTGACGCACCGGCGGGCACTGACGCTGAACCTCACCGGCAGCGCCGTGGCCGGACTCGTACCCCTCGGCGGCGCCGCGGGCGTCGGACTGAACTACCTGATGGCGCGGGTCTGGGGGTTCAGCGCCCAGTCGTTCGCCGTGTACACGGCGATCACGAACCTGTGCGACATCGCCGCCAAGTTCGCCCTCGCCATCGCCGGGCTGCTCCTCGTGCTGCTGGCCGGCAACCTGGCGGCGCACCTGATGGTCGCGGCCGCAGCGGCAATGGTGGCGGTCGGCCTTCTCGTACTGCTGGCCGCGGTGGTGCTGGTGCACGCCGACGCCGCCGCTCGGCTCGGGTCGTTCGCCGACCGGGTCAGGTGCCAGCTTCCGGGTGGCTCGGGGGTGCCGGAGCACCGATTCCAGGCGGCGCTGGCGGAATTCCGTACGGTCGCCGTCGGCCGGATCAAAACGGCCTGGCCGGCGCTTTCGTTCGGCATGATCGGCTACTGCCTGCTCCAGCTCGAGCTGCTCTGGCTGACCTTCCATGTGCTCGGTGTCGACCTCGGGCTGGTTCCTCTGGTCGCCGCGTACGCCCTCGAGCGCGTGCTAACGCTGGCGTTCGTCACCCCCGGAGGCACGGGTTTTGCCGAGATCGGCATGACCTCGCTGCTCATCGCCCTGCACGGCGACCCGGTGCTCAGCACCGCAGGGGTGCTGCTCTATCGCGCCTTCACCTTCGGCCTGGAGATTCCGGTCGGCTCCGCCGTGCTGCTCGGTTGGGCCTGGAGCCACCGCCATGCGCTGATCGCTCGACGTTGGGCCACGGCGGAAGGCGCTTGATGCGCATCGCCCATGTCAGCGACTGCTACCTGCCCCGGGTGGGCGGCATCGAGATGCACGTCCGCGACCTCGCCTGCCGGCAGCTGGCGGCCGGCCACGAGGTCGAGGTGATCACGGCCACCCCACCGATACCAGGGAAGGCGCCCGTCGGCATCGGCCTGCCGGCGGTGCGCAGGCTGTGCCCCGATGTCGCCTCGCCGACGCTGCGGACGCTGCGTGCCGCTGCCGGAGTCGCGGCGGCGGTGAACGCAGGCGGCTACGACGTCGTCCACGTCCATGCCTCGATCGCCTCACCGGTGGCAGTTGCCGCCGCGCACGCGGCCGGGCGCAACGAGATCCCCGTGGTCGTGACGATGCACTCGGTGATCACCGGGTACGGGGCGCTCGTCGGCTCCATCGCGAGCCTGATCCGGATCGGATCGCTGCCGATCATCTGGTCGGCGGTGAGCGAGACCGCAGCGCAGCCGTTGGCGCGGATGCTGGGGGGGCGTCGCGAGGTGGCGGTGCTGCCCAACGCGATCGACCTGAGCCAGTGGCAGCTGCCGGCAGCCGTCCCTGAGCCGGGGGATCCGGTGGTGATCGCCAGCGTGATGCGGCTGGCGGGTCGCAAAAGGCCGCTGCCGCTGGTCCGCATGCTCGCCCGAGTGCGCGCCGCGGTGCCCGGCGACGTCGCAATGGAGGCGGTCATCGTAGGCGACGGCCCACAGCACGCCAAGGTTGCGGCCTACCTGCGTCGCCACGACATGGCCGGCTGGGTGCGGCTGACCGGTGTGCTGCCGCGCGCCGACATCGCGGCACTGTTCTCCCGCACGGGTGTCTACGTTGCTCCGGCCTCGCTGGAGTCGTTCGGAATAGCGGCCCTGGAGGCAAGGAGCGCGGGAGTCCCGGTGCTGGCGAGCACCCGTGGCGGGGTCGCGGAGATCATCGCCCACGGGGAGGAGGGCCTGCTGGCCGGCTCCGACGACGACATGGTCGACCAGCTGACCAGGCTGGTGCGCGACCGGGAGCTGCGCTGTTCGCTCGCTGCGCACAACCGGCGGATCCCCACCCGCTACACCTGGGAGGAGACCTGGCAGCGGACGGAGGAGCTGTACCACCAGGCGCTGGGTGTGGTCGGCCACTCGGTCGACGCGGTCACGGCCGAGGAGGAGCCGGAAGAGGACGTCCTGCCCACCTCGGCATGAGCGCCGGGTGCTCCCCCCGCCGGACCGTGGTGTCGTTTCACGCCCACCCCGACGACGAAGCCTTGCTCACCGCCGGCACGCTGGCGAAGGCGGCCGCCGAGGGGCACCGCGTCGTCCTCGTGGTCGCGACCGCCGGCGAGGCAGGCCTGGCAGCCACCGGAGCCGCCGCCGGGGACCTCGGCCGGCACCGCGGCGTCGAGCTCCAGCGCTCGGCGGCAGCCATCGGCTGCGCCCGGGTGGACGTCTGGGGCTACGCCGACTCGGGCTGGTCCGTGGACCCGGGCACAGCGCCCGCCGCCGACGGCTTCGCCGGCGCCGACGTCGAGGAGGTGGCGGAGCGACTCGCCGCGATCCTGCGAGAGGAGAACGCGGACGTGCTCACCTGCTACGACCCGGCCGGAGGTTATGGGCATCCCGACCATGTCATGGTGCACCGGGCCGGCATCCTCGCCGCTGCGCGCGCCCGGACGCCGGTCGTGCTTGCCGCCACCGTGGATCGGCGCCCCCTGCAGGCAGCGGCCCGGCTGCTGCGCATCGGGTTGCCGCCGGGTCGACGGCTCGACATCCCAGACCTGTCCTCGGCGTACACCGCGCACCAGAGGCTGACGCACTGCATCGACGTCAGCGAGTACCTGTCGAACAAGCGCGCGGCGATGGCGGCGCATGCCAGCCAGGCCAGCGCCGACGTCGGTATGCGTACGCTCGGGCTGCTGCTGAGGTTGCCAGGGCCGGTCTATCGGCAGGTGATGCGACGCGAGTGGTTCGTCGAGCAGGGCCGCCCGCCAAGTCGGCCGCTGGCCGGTGACATCTTCGCCACCTTCGAGGCGCTGGACCCATCAGGGACCCGGCCGACTACCGGGACGGCCAGTTTGCCCGGCGCGCCGTCGGCGGCGAGCGACGATCACCACGACCACGACCACCGCCACAAGCACCAGGGCGCCGATCTGGCCGAGAGCGGCGTGGACCCGCCCGTAGGAGGCCGCCGCGAAGTAGCCGAGCAGCGCGATCGCCACCGCCCAGACCGCCCCGCCAACGGCGTTGAAGAACAAGAACCGTGGGTACGGCATCCGGCTGGCACCAGCGAGACCGGGCATGACCGCTCGTAGGAACGCGGTCCACCGGCCGAGCATCACCGCCCATCCGCCGCGGGTGCGCAGGTACGTGCGGGCCTCCCCGAGTCTGGCCTCGTGGCGGCGCAACGGTCGCCAGGCCAGCACGCGGGGTCCGAACCGCCGGCCCACCTCGTATCCCACGGAGTCCCCGACGATCGCCGCCACGACCACCAGCACCAGCAGCGTCGACAGCGTGAGCCGGCCGCCGGCGGCGAGCACCCCGCCCAGCAGCACCGCCGTCTCCCCTGGGAGCACGAACCCCAAGAAGATCGCCGCCTCACCGAAGACGAGCGCGGCGATGACGAGGTAGACGACCGGGTCCGGCAGGCCGGCGATGTGGTCGACGATCCCGGTCACAGCGCCATTGTGGACCGTGCCCAGCATCCGAATGCTGCGTCTCGGTGGTGGCGGCGGTGCCGACAACGCCAGCCTTGCCGCACTGCCGCGGCGAGGCCGTCCGAGATCTGGGCGATGGGCGGGCCTGGCCTTGACCGCTCGGGCACAATTGGCAGTCGAAGTGACGCAGTGCCAGCGAGGAGAGACGTTGCCCACCTACCAGTACGCCTGCACATCCTGCGGTCACTCCCTGGAGGCCCGCCAGGCGTTCCGCGACGACCCGCTGACGACGTGCCCCGAATGTGCGGGTCGGCTTCGCAAGGTGTTCGGTGCGGTCGGAGTGGTCTTCAAGGGCTCCGGCTTCTATCGCACCGACAGCCGGGCCGCTGCGTCGGCAGCGGCCGAGAACGGCACCGGCTCGCAGGAGCCGGCCAAGACCGGGAACGAGACCGGCGGCGGCAAGGACGGGAAGCCGAAGCAATCCGGCGCGGCCGCGACAAAGGCTGCCTCCTCCCCTGCCAAGGACTCGGCCGACTGAGCCTGTGGACAGCGGGCCGAGAGGGCCTGTCGGCGCTAGCGTCGCGGTGTGATCCCCAGCAGATTCCGGACGTTCGGAACCGGGGTTCGGCGCGCAGTGGTGGTGCGGCGGCGACCGCTGGCAGCGATCTGCGCCGCGCTGGCCGTCGTCACCGCCATCTCGGCGGCCCGGCCCCCGCCACCGGCGACGACGCCCGTGCTGGTGGCTGCGCGGGACCTGCAAGCAGGTGCGGTCCTGCGGGCAGCAGACGTGGAGCGGGTGGCCTGGCCGGCCGGCGGCGTCCCCGCTGGCACCCTCACCGGATTCCAGTCCACGCTCGGCTCGGTCGTGGCCGCTCCGATGCGGTCCGGTGAGCCGCTGACAGACGTCCGACTGCTGCGGCCGGACCTGCTCGCCGGTTATCCGGAGGGCTCGGTTCTCACCACGATCCGGGTGGCGGACCCCGCAGCGGAGAGCCTCGTCCACGTCGGGGACGTCGTCGACGTGGTCGGTGCAGACCCGCAGGCCCGCGGCACGGCCCACGTGGTGGCCAGCGGCGTCCGAGTCGTGGCCATGCCGCCAGCCGCCACCGCGACCGCGGGAAGCGAGGGCACCGCGGTCGTGGTCGCCGTCGACGAGCCGACAGCACTCGAGCTCGCAGACGCGGCCGTACGCGAGCAGCTCAGCCTGCTGTTGACCTGAACCGCTCACTGGCAAGATGAGTCCCGGCGGTCAGGAGGCGCTCAATGCTCAAGGGATTTCGGGACTTCATCGTGCGCGGCAACCTCATCGAGCTGGCGGTCGCGTTCGTGGTCGGGGCCGCGTTCGCCACCGTCGTTTCGTCCTTCGTCACCAACCTGATGATGCCGCTCATCGGCAGTATCGGAGGCCGTCCGGACTTCGGCGCCGTCACGGTCGACGGCATCCCGCTCGGCGCCTTCATCAACGACCTCGTGGCCTTTTTCGTCATCGCCGCGGCGGTCTATTTCCTCGTCGTCGTTCCGTACAACAAGCTCATGGAACGCTTCAAGAAGCCCGGCGAGGTGACCGCCGAGGCGGCTTCGGAGGAGATCGTGCTGCTGCGCGAAATCCGGGACCACCTGGCGCGCCGGCAGGCATCCGACGCCTGAGCGTCAACCGTGATGCGGCGGCACCTCGCGCAGCAGCTCCTCGTCCCGGTCGTCCTCCGGGTCACCCCAGGCCGCCGCGGTCTCATCCCCCGCCACCAGCGGCATCAGCCGGTCCCTGGAGTCTGGTTCAGCTGAGCTTGCGTCGGCCACGAGCCGACACTACCTTGCTGTCACGGTACAGAACGGTTTCGTACCAACTGGAGGACCCCCCATGCCGGCCACTCCGACCGGGCCGCGCCGCCCGCGTGTCACCGGCGACCGCGAGACCGAGCTGCTCAACGCCACACTGAGGGCCCTGGCCGAGGTCGGCTACGACCGTCTCACCATGGACCAGGTCGCCGCCGAAGCCAGGGCGAGCAAGGCGACGCTGTACCGCCGCTGGTCGAGCAAGGCCGACCTGGTCGTCGATGCGGTCTCCCGCGCCAAGGGCATGCCTGACGCCGCCTCGCCCAACACCGGCACGTTGCGCGGTGACCTGCTGGCGACGGCGTGCGGCAAGCACGGCTGGGCGGCCGAGCTGCCGATGTCGGTACTCGGTGCTGTGATGACGGCGTTGCACACCGACGACGAGCTCTCGCACGCCTTCCGACAGCGGTTCTTGCTGCCACGGATGGCGATCACCCGCGAGCTGTTCGCCCGCGCCCAGGCCAGGGGCGAGATATCCGAAGACGCCGACCTCGACCTGGTCGCTACCGTCCTGCCGGCCCTGTGCAGCTACCACGAGTTCGTACTCGGTGGCGAGATCGACGACGACTTCGTCCGCCGCGCCATCGAGCACGTCGTCGTGCCCGCGGCATGCCACACCGCCGAGAACGAAGCTCCCTGAACGACCGAAAGGAACGCCCCGCATGTCCGTGGAATCCGCCGCCGCCGGCGCTTCCCCTCCGCCCGCCGACGAATCCCCGCAAGGCCAGCAGCACAACCTCGGCCTCGCGCTGATGCTGATCAGCGCGGCTCAGCTGATGGTGGTGCTCGACGCCACGGTGGTCAACATCGCACTGCCCCACATCAAGGCAGAACTCGGCTTCAGTGCCTCTAACCTGACCTGGGTCGTCACCTCATACAGCATCGCCTTCGGCGGCCTGCTGCTGCTCGGTGGCCGGATGGGGGACATCCTCGGGCGCCGCAAGGTGTTCATGGCGGGTGTGCTGATCTTTGCGCTGGCCTCGCTTTTCGGCGGGCTCGCGCAGTCGGAGTGGCAGATCTTGTCCGCCCGGGCGCTGCAGGGGCTCGGAGCGGCCGCGGCCTCGCCCACGGCGCTGGCGCTTATCACGACCACCTTCCCGGCGGGACCTCCTCGTAACCGGGCCTTCGCCGTCTACGCCGCGATGTCTGGTGCCGGCGCGGCCGTCGGCCTTATCGTCGGCGGGGCGCTCACCGAGGCGTCCTGGCGTTGGACGATGCTCATCAACGTCCCGATCGGCGTGCTCGCCGCCGCCTTGGCACCGCGGTTGTTGAACGAGTCGGAGCCGCGGCCCGGAAGGTTCGACGTTGCCGGCGCCGTCACCGCCACCTTGGGCCTGGTCGGGATCGTGTACGGCTTCAACCACAAGGCGCAGACGATTCCGGGGACCACTCCGCCGCAGCCGTACGCCTGGACCGACTCTTGGACTGTGGGCCCCATCGTCGCCGGAGTCGTGCTGCTGACCTCCTTCTTCGTGATCGAGGCGCGCTCTCGCCACCCGCTGCTGCCGATGAGGATCATCCGCGACCGCACCCGCGGCATCAGCTTCGTCTCGATGCTGCTGATCGGCACGGCGCTGTTCGCGATGTTCTTGTTCCTCTCGCTCTACATCCAAGACGTGCTGGGCTACAGCCCGATCAGGGCCGGACTGGCGTTCTTGCCGTTCAGCTTCGCGATCGTGGCGTCGGCCCAGCTGGCGTCCGCGCTGGCCTCCCGGGTCGACCCACGCTGGATCGCCGGCGGTGGCGGTTCCCTCGCAGCCCTCGGGATGTGGGGCTTCAGCCGGCTCGAGTACGACTCGTCGTATTGGGTGCACCTGCTCCCGTGGATCTTGGTGATGGCGGCCGGCATGGGGTTGGTCTTCGTGCCGTTGACCCTCACCGCGCTCAGTCGCGTCGACGCGGCCGACTCCGGAGTCGGCTCCGCGGTGTTGAACACCGTCCAACAGATCGGCGGGGCGGTGGGGATCGCGCTGCTCGGCACCGTCTACGCCAACGGCATCAGCGACAAGTTCACCCAGCTGCGAGCTGCCGGGACCGGCGCGCCGCCGTCGCGCGAGCAGATGCAGACGAGCAGCCTGATCGCGCAGACCTACGGCTCCACCCAGGCCTTCACCGTCGCCATCCTCATCGTGGCCGCGTCAGCCGTTATCACACTGATACTGCTCGACATCAAGCACGAGCGGCTAGCCACCGACGGGGCGCCCGGCGCTCCTGGCTGAACGCCGTCCACATCGACCGGCGTACTCACCGGCGGAGCCGGCCGTTTGCCCCGCCCAGTCGGGGGTACGCCGGTGGCGCCAAGCCAGCCACACCGTCGCGAGGAGCACCACCGTGAACAACCCGCTGCAGGGGCAGGACCAGGCGTTCAACCACCTCGACAACCGCTCGGCCTGACGCGCGTCCCGGCGCGTCAGGGCACCGCGCTCAAGGCATTGTGGGTGACCAGGGAGGTCAGGAGTGGCTGGTAGGACCGCGCGGCAGCAGGGCCGCAACGCCGGCCGGCAGGTGAAGAACAGCCGGGCCCTCGAGATCGGAGTCCGGGTCGGGCTGGTTTCTTATGGCCTCGTTCACCTGCTTATCGCCTGGATCGCGCTGCAGGTCGCCTGGACCCACGAGAACCGCAAGGCCAACAGCTCGGGCGCCCTGCGCCAGCTCGCCAGCAATGCCCTCGGCGGCCTGCTGCTCTGGGTCGTCGCGTTCGGGCTGATCGCGCTGGTGATCTGGCAGCTGAGCGAGGCGGCCTGGGGGCATACGGCCGAGGAGGGTGGCAAGCGCACCGCCAAACGTCTCGCTTCGGTCGGGCGCGCCGTCATCTACGGTGCGCTGGCGTACACCGCGTTCGGCATCGTGACCGGGTCCAAGAGCGGGTCGAGCACCGACTCCCTGACCGCGCAGGTGATGAAGCAGACCGGCGGCCGGTTCCTTGTCGGTCTCATCGGCGTCGGCATCGTCGGGCTCGGGGTCGCGCTGGTCGTGCGAGGTGTCAAGGCGTCGTTCACCAACCATCTGCAGCCTGAGGCGACCTCCGGCCGCAGCGGCCACGTCATCGTCAGGCTCGGGCAGGCGGGGTACGCCGCCAAAGGCGTCTCGCTGGTCGTCGTGGGCGGGTTGTTCGGGTGGGCGGCCTGGACGTACGACCCGCACAAGGCCGGAGGGCTCGACGTCGCCTTGCAGACCCTGCTCGACCAGGCGTTCGGCGCGTGGCTGCTCACGCTCGTCGCGCTCGGGTTCGCAGCGTTCGCGGTGTACTGCTTCGCCTGGGCCCGCTATCCGCGGGAGTGAGACTGGGCGTGCTCGAGCGCCTCGGCCGCCGACCAGCGGCGTCCGATCTCCTCCTCGACAGCCCACTCCTGCCGGCTCATGACATCGCGGGCGGGAGCCAGCATCCTGTCGAAGAAGGCAAGGTCGGGTTCGGGCAACGGGATGCCTGACTGCTTGCGGAGCGTCGCGGCGGCGCTGCTGAGCCGCGCGGCACGGTGTGGTTCGGCCATGGCCGCTGAGCATGCGGCGAACAGCTCGATGATGTTGACGGTCAGGTCGATGTCGCCCAGCGCCAGCGCTCGAGCCGCCATCGAGCACAGCAGCGCCTGCCCCTCCCCGGGCCGCCCGGCCACCAGCAGGGCACCCACCCGGTTGGTCTGGTCGGCAACAACGCCCCACTCGTCGCCGAGCTCGCGGTCGACGGCTTCGGCCTCGGTGAAGATCTCGATGGCGCGGTCGGCTCGGCCGGCATCCACCTCGAGCACACCGAGGTTGGCCAGGGCCGTGGCCAACCGTCGCGGGTCCCCGACCGTCCGCGCCGTGGCGATGCTCTCCTCGAACAGTTCTCGCGCTCGCGCCTCGTCCTGCAGCGCCCGGTACGCGACGCCGAGGCTGTTCAGCTCCATCGCGACCTTGTGCTGGTCACCGAGCCGGCGCCAGATCCTGAGGCACTTGGCGAGGATGTCGCGGCCGTCTTGGTTCTCACCCTGCTGCAGCAACAAGATCGCCAACGTGTGGAGCACCGAGGCAAGTTCGGGGCCTTGCTGGCCGGACGCGAGCGCGCTCGCACGCTGAGCCCAGCCACGGCCCTCGGCGACGTATCCCGAGGTGTACCAGAACCAGCTCAGCGCGGTGCAAAGGCGCAGGCCGGTCGACACCCGCTCGGCGTCGGTCTGCTCGGGGCCGGAGGTCGGCAACGTCCAGGCCAGCGCCTCGCGCAGGTTGGCGAGATCGGTTTCGATCGTCTCCCGGGCGGTCATCAACCGCGGCCCTCGCAGCTCCTCCGCGGCGGCCTCGGCACGGGCCAGGTAGTGACCGGCGTGGCGGCGCCGCAGCTGGTCGGTCTCCGAAGCGACTTCGAGCTGCTCCAGCGCGTAGCCGCGAATCGTCTCCAGCAGCCGTAGCCGCGGTGATCCCTGCGACCGCTCGTCGACGCGGACAAGGCTGGCGTCGACCAGCTCGGCCAACAGCTCGACCGGGTCCTGGACACCCGTCACCGCGGTGACCGCATCGAAGTCTGCACCCTCGGCAAGCACGCCGAGGGACCGGAACGCCGCCTGCAGCTGCGGCCGCAGCAGCTGGTAGCTCCAGGCCACCGTGGCTCGCACGGTCTGCTGGCGTTCGGGCAGCCGAGAACCCGCGACTGCGACTTCCATCACCGGATCGAGCCGCTCCAGCAGCGCCCGCGGGCCCAACAGCTTGCTCCGCGCCGCCGCCAGCTCCAACGCCAGCGGCAGCCCGTCCAGGCGGCGACACAGCGCGACGACGTCGGCGACGTTGCCAGTCTCCAGCTCGAAGTCCCGGCGCACCAAACGGGCCAGCGACACGAACAACGCCACCGCCCCGGTCTGCTGCGCCCGCTCAACCGTGGCGCCGGCGGGGGGCAGCTCCAGGGTCTCGACCGCGTACTCCTGCTCTCCTCCCACGTGCAGCGGCCGGCGACTGGTCGCCAGCACGGCGACGTCGGGGCCGGCGGCCAGCAGGCCCGACACCACCTCCGCGCCGGCGTCCGGCAGTTGCTCGAGGTTGTCCAGGACCAGCAGCAGCCGGCGACCAGCCAGGTGGTCGAAGAACGTCGGCGGGGCCTTGCTCTCCCCGGTCAACCCCATGGCCTCGGCGATCGTCGTCCACATCACGTCGGGGTCCGTGACGGCGGCCAGCGAAACGAAGTAGACACCGTCGGGGAACTGCTCGGCGACCGCCGCGGCGACCGGCAGCGCCAGCCGGGTCTTGCCGGACCCGCCGGGTCCGGTCAGCGTGAGCAGCCGGGTATCGGGTGCACTCAGCAGTGCGGTCAGCTCGGCGACCTCGCGGTCGCGGCCGACCAGCGAGTGCGCGGGCCGGGGCAGGTTGGTCGCCGTGCCGAGGCTTCGCAGCGGGGGAAACCGCTGCGGCAGGCCGGGGGCCACCAGCTGGTGCAGGCGTTGAGCCTCCGCGATGTCCTTGAGCCGGTGCGCACCCAGCGGACGCAGCGAGACCGCTTCCGGCAGCTGCCCCGCCACCAGCCGCGCGGTCGAGTCCGACAGCACGACCTGACCCCCGTGCGCGGTCGCCGCCACCCGGGCCGCCAGGTGCACGTCGAGGCCGACGTAGCCGTCCTCGTACGCCTCCGGCTCGCCGGTGTGCAGCCCCATCCTTACCCGGATCGCGGCCCCGGCCGGCCACGGGTGCTCGGCCAGTTCTCGCTGCGCCTGCGCGCAGGCGTTGACAGCGTCGCGGGCCGAGGAGAAGACCACGAAGAAGCTGTCGCCCTCGGTGCCGAGCTCATGGCCGTTCCAGCGGCCGTATGCCGACCGCTGCAGCCGCCGCTGCTCCCCGAGCACGGAGCCGTACTGCGCGGTCCCGAGCTGCCGCAGCAGCTGGGTCGACCCCTGCACATCGGCGAACAGCATCGTCACGGTGCCGGTCGGGACGGTGCCGCTCACCCGCTCATTATCTGCCAGTCGAGCGGCCAGCGTACTTCGAAAGGCTGGGGGTCACTCCCCATGGGATGTGCACCGTTGGAAGCGCAGCTCAGCCATTGGAAGTGCGGGGGAAGTGGCGCGCGGGTCGCCGGCACTCTGGGCCCGGCTAGGGACAGGGGTCGGCCGCAGTCGGTCCGACACCGGCACAGCCACGGGCGGCCTGCAACCGGGCGTGCAGCTGCCGGAGCCGGCCGGGCGGTGGGTCGTTGCCGGGATTGCCGTCGCCGAGCAGGTTGCGGTTTTGTCGCGGGTCCTGACGCAGGTCGTAGTACTCGGTGAAGACGTCACCGGAGGGAAGATCGTCTTCGATGTAGGCCCAGCTGTCGGGTTTCAGCAGCTGGAACCACTGAGGGATCCGGTCGGCGCCGTCCTTGGTGACGAACGACTCGCTGTACTGCACCCGGCGCCGGGACGAGACGAGCAGCGACGTTCCGTCCATGACATGGTTAGGAGTGGTCCCGGTCGCGTCCAGGATCGTGGGGGTGAGGTCCACGTTGGTAGCCAGCCGATGGTCGACGGCGGGTTGCAGGTGCCCCGGCCACGCCACGAACATCGGCACCTTGACGCTCGGCAGGTAAGGCACGGTCTTTCCGATGCGGTTGTGCTGACCGGTGAGCACACCGTTGTCGCTCCAGAAGATGACGATGGTGTTGCGTTCGTCGTGGCGGCGCAGCCACTGCTCGGTCCTGGCGATCTCGTCGTCGAGGCTGATCAGGGCCCGTTCCGCGCTCTTGCAGAAGTGCCTGACGCGGTCGGGGTTCAGGTTGTGGTTGCGCAGGTACGGCAGCTTGTCGCCCATGAAGCGCTCCCCCGGCGCGACGCAGTCCGGCACCGGCGTGCCGCGGTACTTCGGCTCCGGCTCTGCCACGTTGCCGAACGCGGCGCTCTTGTGGGACACGTGCGGGGCCCAGTAGGCGTACCAGGGTCGTCGGTCCGCGGTCGACTCGAACTGGCGCAGGCAGCCGCGCAGTTGTTGCCCGGAGTACGTGGTGGAGTAGCGGTGCACCCGGCGTGTCACGCCGTCCACGTTGACCTTGTAGTCGAAGTAGTTGGTGCTGAGCCAGCTGCGGGCACAGTCGAAGTACGGCGGGCGGGCCGCGTTGGGGATGCCCTGCAGGTACTTGCCGACGATCGTGGTGAAGTAGCCGGCCCGCTGCAGGGCGTACTGCACGGTCGTGCGCGGATCGAGGTTTCCGCCGGTGGTCAGGTCGGTGACCCCGCTGTTGTGGGGATAGCGGCCGCTCATCGCGGTGGCCCGAGACGGGCAGCACAGCGGGTCGCTGACGATCGCCTCGGGAAAGCTGACGCCGCGGCGCATCAGCCGCGCGGTGTGCGGCATGTACTGCGCGAGGTCCTTCGGCTGGTCGACCGGCTGGTCGTCGGTGACCACCATCAACACGTTGGGCTTGCCGACCACCTGGGGGATCGCCGGCCGGTCCGACACGGTCTTGACCGGCGACGGTGTCGGGGCCTGCTCGCGGCGCGGGGCGGCGGCCGGGGAGCGGGGGGTTCCGGCGGCGGGCTGTGGGCCTGCCGTGCACCCGCTGGCGAGCACGAGCGCGACCACCGCAATCGCAGCTCCCCACCATCGCGTGCACACGGAAGCGGACCTTACGGGACGCACCGGCCCGCACAGCGCACTAACCTGATCCCATGCGTGTCCAGAGCGCCGTCACCGCGGTCTCATGGATCCCGAGCGAGGCCGTGACCGGCATCGCCTTCAAGGTGCCGTTCCGCGTCGGAGTCGCCCACTACGACGAGCCGCCGCCGGCCCGGCTCGGCGACCTCGCGGAGCTCGTCGCCGCCGACCGGTGCCGGTTCGTGAACCGGTTGCAGGCCTGGATCGAGGTGGACGACGGCCGGATCACCGCCCACGGACAGTCCGGCGGCGGCCAGATCGGAGCCACCACGATGAGGGTCGGGCGCTCGGCGATGACGTTCGCGGCCGTCTCGCTGCCGGATCGTCAGGACACCGAGCGGCGCGGCGACACCGAGGTCCGTTTCGTGCAGACCTCCGGCGGTCGTACCGGCGTCCCCGCCCCCCGGCGGGTCTCGCACCCGCCGTACGTGCAGCTGAGCGCGCCCGTCGCCTGGACGACGCTGTCGTTGACATTGCGAGCGAACGGCTCGTCGGCGGGACACCTGGAGGGGGCCAGCCCGTTCCCCCGGCACTGGGTCTACGACGCACAGGGCGAGTTGGTGTCCAAGTCGGCCGTGATCAGCTATGCGACGTGGAGCACCACCGCCTTCGGCCGCCGTACACCGTGGGGTGAGGAGGACTCGCCCGCCATGGTCAGCGCCGTCGAGTCGGCGCTGGAGCGGGAGCTGTCCCGGCAGGTGATGGCGGGGGCCCGACCCCGGATCCGCCGCCTGGCGGCCGGGGCGACGCTGACAGAGCAGGGCCAGCCGGGCGAGGAGCTGTACGTACTGCTCGACGGGGTGCTACGTGTCGAGGTCGACCAGGAGCCGGTCGCCGAGGTGGGTCCGGGCGCGGTGCTCGGCGAGCGGGCTCTGCTGGAGGGCGGCCGCCGCACCTCGACCCTGCGCGCGGTCACCAAGTGCGCGGTTGCGGTCGCCGGCCGCGAGGCGATCGACGTGGCCGCGCTGCGAACTCTCGCGGAGGGGCACCGCCGCGAGGAGTGAGAGGACGGCCTGTCAGCGGCGCGGCGGCAGCCGGTGCAGCTCGACGCTGTGCAGCATGGCGTTCTCGGCCACCGCGCTCAGGTAGGTGCAGTACGGCTGGCGCCGCCGGTCCGTCGGCGACCCGGGATTGAGCAGGCGCAGCCCGGTGGCTGTGGTCGTGTCCCATGGGATGTGGCTGTGCCCGAACACCAGCAGGTCCACGTCCGGGTATGCCGCGGCACAGCGGCGCTCGCGCCCGCGGGCGGGTCCGGTCTCGTGCACGACCGCGAGGCGCAGCCCGTCGACGTCGGCGCGGGCGACCTCGGGCAGCCTCGCCCGCAACGCCGGTCCGTCGTTGTTGCCGAAGACCGCCACCAACCGAGACGACCGCTCCAGGAACTCATCGAGCAGGCACCCGTCCACCCAGTCGCCGGCGTGGACGACCACGTCCGCCTCGCCCACCGCGTGCCACACCTGCGGCGGCAGCTCACGGGCCCGCTTGGGCACGTGGGTGTCGGCGAGCAGGAGCAGCCTCATCCCAGCGGGGTCGGTTCCCCGCCGCCGAGGTTGTCCCCGGAGGCCCCCGCCTCGGCGACCTCCGGCGGGCCCTGCGTCGCCAGCTCCGGCTGGCCCGGCTTGCCGTGGGTGGCGTGCGTACGCCCGAACGTGCGGTGGTGCACGATCACGTTTCCCGAGCTGTGCTCGAGGTCGTTGTCGGTACCGAAGCCGAAGTAGTTGTGCTCCAGCTTCGACGACGCATAGACCCACCGCCGCTGGTCACGGCTGAACGGGCGCTCCTCGTCGTGGCCGGCCACGATGTACTGCCGCAGCTCCGGACCGACCGCCTCCAGCAGGTAGCGGCCGTGCCCGATGATCGGGAAGTTCCGCAAGATCGCGTGCCGGCGTTGGGCGACGTCGTGGGCGGCCACGGCGGCGAGCGCCGCTACCGGGGCACCCCACAGCTTCTTCACCGCGTCAGTCTGCCCGGTCGGCCCGCTCAGCGCAGCAGCGGAGCGTCGACCATCGCCCAGACCAGCCCGGACCCGAGGCCAACGAGCAAGGCCGCCGCGGCAGCGACCAGGGCGGCCGCCTCCGCGTACGGCCGCGAGGCCCCGCTCGTCGCGCCGGCCCCGGACGGCGAGGACATGCCGAACGCCGGCCCCAGCCAGCGCAGGTAGTAGAACAGGCTGGCCACGGTGTTCACCGCCGCGACCACCGTCAGCCAGGGCAGGCCGCCGTCCCAGGCAGCCGCGAACGTCGTCAGCTTGCCGACGAACACCCCGGCCGGCGGCGTCCCCACCAGTCCCAGCAGGCTGACCAGCAGTGCCCCGGCCAGCCAGGGTCGACAGCTGCTCAGCCGCTCGTACGAAGCGAGGCTGCGCCGCTCCGGCAGCGCCGCCACGACTGCAAAGGCCGCCAGGTTCGTGGCGGCGTAGGCGGCCAGGTACAGCAGCAGCGCCGGGAGGGCGAGGTCGCTGCGGCCGGCGACCGCAACCGGCAACAACAGGTAACCGACCTGGCTGACCGTGGACCAGCCGAGCAGCCGGCGCGCGTCGGTCTGGGCGAAGGCGGCCAGGTTGCCCAGCGTCATGCTGGCCGCGGCCAGCAGCGCCATCAGCAGCGGCCAGTCGACGCTGGGAGGCAGGGCGTCCAGCAACCGGTAGGCCGCCACCAGAGCACCGATCTTGGGCACGGTGGTGAGGAAGGCGGCAACGGTGGTGCTCGCCGCCTGCGCGGCGTCGGGGACCCAGAAGTGCGCGGGCACCCCGCCGGCCTTGAACATCAGCCCCGCCACGACCGCGACGCCGCCGGTCGCCAGCGCAGCCGGCGGCTGGGCGGCCAGCTGCGTCGCCAGCTGCGAGTAGGCGGTGGCGCCCGCCAGCCCGGAGAGCACGCTCACCCCAAGCAGCATCGTGATGCCGAACAGCGCCCCGAGCAGGTAGGTCTTGAGCGCCGCCTCGGCGGCCGCCGCCGAACGCTCCAGCCCGACCAGCGCATAGAGCGGGATGCTGCCGAGCAGGTAGCCGACCGCCAGGATCAGCAGGTCGTTCGCTCCGGCCATCACCACCGCCCCCAACCCCGACAGCAGCAGCAGCGCGTACGTCTCGCTCTCCCGCGCCCGCCCGGCCAGCTCGTCGCCGCCCAGCCAGATCACCAGCAGCGTGGAGCCGATGACCAGCAGCCGGGCCGCCGTGGTCGCGGTGTCGGCCGCGTAGGTGCCGTCGAAGCCCAGCCGGTCACCCCCGCCCGCCGGAACGGCCGCGATGCCAGCCGCCACCGCCAGGGCTGCCACCGCGATCAGGCGCGCCACGTACTGCCTACGCCGCGGCAGGAACGACCCGCTCAACAGCGCCGCCACCGCGCCGAGGAGGATCGCCGCCTCCGGCAGCAGCACCGCCGGCGCCATCGCGGTCCGCACGCGCGGCTACCGCCCCACCTGGTGCACGAGCGTGGCCGCCGCTGGCTCGATGATCCCCAGCAGTGGCCGCGGCAGCACACCGATGAACACCACCAGGGCCAGCAGCAACCCGGTCGACCAGGTCTCGGCCGGCGAGATGTCGACGAAGCCGGCGGACTGCCGGCGCAACGGCCCGGTGAACACCCGCTGCAGCGCCCGCAAGAACAGCGCCGCCGTCACCACGATGCCCGGAAGTGCCACGGCCACCACCGGGGCGGCACCGATCCCCCCGGTGAAGATCTGGAACTCGGCGATGAAGCCGCTGAACGCCGGCAGGCCCAGCGAGGCGAACGCGGCCACGCCGAAGAAGGTGGCGTAGCGGGGCGCCACCTGCGCCAACCCTCCGTACCCGTCGATCTGGTAGCTGCGGTGCCGCTCCTGCATCACCCCGGCGAGCAGGAACAGTGCTCCGGTGATCAGCCCGTGGCTGACCATCTGGGTGACCGCCCCCGTCACGGCGAGCTGCCGCGCCGCGGTGGTGTCCGGGGCGACGACTCCGGCCGCGCCGACCGCGAGCACGACGTATCCCATGTGGTTGACCGAGGTGTAGGCGATCATCCGCTTCAGGTCGCGTTGCGCGAGCGCCACCAGCGCGCCGTACAGCACCGAGACGATGCCGACCGCTATCAGCACCCAGGCCCAGGCACGCCAGGAGTCCGGCAGCATGGGCATCGCGATCCGGACGAAGCCGTAGGTCCCCATCTTCAGCAGCACCCCGGCCAGCACCGCCGACCCGACCGCCGGGGCGTCGGTGTGCGCCGGCGGGAGCCAGGTGTGGAACGGGACCGTCGGTGTCTTCACGGCGAGCCCGAGCAGCAGTGCCGCAAGCACCAGCCCGCCGACCAACGGGCTGTCTCGCAGCGGCGGGTTCCGGGTCAGCGTCACCATGTCGAACGTGTGCGGTGCCGCGGCGAGGTAGAGGCCGATGAAGCCGAGCAGCAGCGCCAGCGAGCCGAGGAAGGTGTAGAGGAAGAACTTCAGCGCCGAGCGGGCCGCGTCGCCGTGGCCCCAACCGGCGATGACGAAGTACATGCCGACGATCGACAGGTCGAAGAACACGAAGAACACCAGCAGGTCCTGCGCCGCGAACAGCCCGAGGCAGGTGGTCTGCAAGAACAAGTTCAGGGCCGCCTGCTGGCGCGGTCGCCGCTGTTCCCGCAATGCGTACACCGCACAGGCGACGAACACCACCCCGGTGAGCGCAAGCAGCGGCAGCGACAGCCCGTCCACGCCGACGTGGTAGCTGCTGCCGACGCTCGGGATCCAGCGCAGCTGCTCCTCGTACGCCAGGCCGGGCCGGTCCGCGGTCGCGTACCGCACCCACACGTAGCCCAGCAGGCCGAGGTCCGCGGCCGTGACGGCGACCCAGGTCCAGCGGGCGGTGGCGTCCCCGATCCGCGGCACGGCCACGAGCGGCAGCGCGGCCGCCAGCGGCAGGAACACCACCAGGCTGAGCACCTCAGCTCACCAGCCACAAGACGGCGACGGCGACGACCAGCACCGCCACCGCTTGGGTGTAGTACTGGTGCAGCTGTCCGGTCTGGGGGCGGCGGGCCAGCGCCGCCAGCGCTCGGGTGCCGCGCCCGAGCGCCGAGACCGCGCCGTCGACGACCCGGTCGTCGGCCAAGGCTGCGGTGTCGGCGAAGCGCAGTGTGGAGCCGGAGATGGCGACGACCCCGCCGTCGACCCAGCGGTCGTCGAACCGCGCCAACGCCGCCGCCAGGCCGAGCACCGGGTTCACGACCACGGCGTTCGCCGCTCGCTCCAGCCCCAGCCAGTGCCGGGCCCAGTCGGGCTCGGGGACGCCCCAGCGGTGGACCGCGGCCAACGTGCCCAGCGCGATGACCGCGGCGACTGCCAGCCCGACCGGGTCGGCGGTGGCCAGCGGTGGCAGTGCCAGCACTCCCAGGGTCGCCGCCCCGGTTGCGAGCACGGCGATGGGCACCGTACGCCCGGCACCGACCCGGTCCGCGCCGGCTGGCCGGGCGTCGTCACCCCACAGTACGAACAGCGCCTTGCCCGCATAGGCCGCCGAGAGCAGCGACGCCACGAGCCCGGCGGCATAGAGCGGGGCGGAGAACTCCCGGGCCGCGGAGAGCACGCCCTCCTTGGTGGCCCACAGGGACAGCGGAGGGGCGCCGGCCAACGCCAGCGCGGCGACGCCGAAGGCGACCCCGACCAGCGGCCACCGCCGGGCGGCGCCGCGCAGCGCGACCAGCCGCTTGGTCCCCAGGGCGGAAAGCCAAGCACCGGCGGCCAGGAACAGCGCGGCCTTCGTGGCCGCGTGAGCGACCAGCTGGGCGGTGCCTCCGGTGACCGCACCCACCCCGGCGGCAAGCACGACGAACCCGAGCTGCGCCGACGTGGACGCCGCCAGCAGCTGCTTGAGGTCCCGCTGCCCGACCGCGACCGCACCCAGCGCCACGGCGGTGAGCGCACCGGCCCAGGCGACCGTCACGTCCGCCCATCGCGTGCTGGCCAGCAGCGGCTGCACGCGCAACAGCAGGTAGCCGCCCATCGCGACCATGGCGGCCGAGTGCAGCAACGCGCTGACCGCGCTCGGCCCCTCCATGGCCCGCGACAGCCAGTAGCTGAACGGCAGCTGGGCCGCCTTGCCGAGTGCCGCCACCACGACACCGGCGCAGACGACGTCCCGCCACCCCGGGCTCGCCGCTGCCAGGCCGCTCAGATCCAGGCCGCTACCGCCGGCCAGCGCCGCACCCGCGGCCAGATACAGCCCGAGGTCCGCGGTCCGGGTGGTGAGGAACGCGACCGCGCCCGCGCCGACGCGCTCCTCGGACTGCCACTCGAAGCCGATCAGCGCGTACGACGTCGCTCCCATGACCTCCCAGGCGACCAGCAGGGCCGGCAGCGTGGTAGCGGTGGCGGTGAGCGTCACCGCCGCGGCGAAGATCAGCATCAAACCGTGGAAACGTGCCGGTGACCTGGCTATGTCGGCCGCGGCGAAGACCAGAACCAGTAGCGTGACCGCGGCGATCGTCGGCAGCACGGCGGCCGAGAGTGCGTCGACGCCCAGCCCGAACCCTGCCTGCGGAAGGAACGGCATCGACACCGCCGGCCGGGTCAGCGCCGCGCCGACTGCCAGGCCCAGGCCGACGGCTGCCGTCGCGAGCGACAGCGACCGCGCGACCCGGTCGGCGGCCGCGCCGCAAAGTGCCAGCCCCGCGCCCACCAGGGCGGGGAGCAGCACCAACAGCCCCAGGACCGCCGCGCTCATCCGGCCAGGTCCGCGGCCATGTCGGTCATGTCGGCGCCGCGGGATCGATGCAGCAGCGTCGCCACCGCGAAGCCCATCGCCATCTCCACGGTCATCGCCGAGATCACTACCAGCAGCAGCACCTGACCGTCCGGGGACGGCGCCAGGAACCACCAGAAACCACCGGCGGCGAGGATCACGCCGTTGAGCATCAGCTCCAGACCCATCATCACCATCACGACGACCTGCTGGGACAGCGCGCCGTAGATGCCGACGGCGAACAGCGCCGCGGCCACGAGTAGGACCGTCTGCAACGTCACCGGTTCACCCCTCCCGGCGCTGGGTCGTCCGCCGGCCGGCGACTCAGGTCGTCACCGAAGCGGTCGTAGCGGCCGCGAGCCGACGCCAGCACCACGGCCGCCACCAAGGTGGCGAACAGCACCGGGCTGACCGTGAGCATCACCAGCATCTTGGAGCCCATGATGGCGTTGCCGAGGGCTGTGGTGACGTCCACCGGGGGCGCTCCACGACGTGCCGGCCAGGGCACGAGCAGCGCCAATGCGGCGAGGCCGACGAACGTCGTGGCGGCGACGCCGGCCGCCCACCGGGGGGAGTGCACCATGTTCATCGGCATCAGGGCGGGGTTCATCCCCATGTACATGACCATGAAGACGGCCATGATCGCCATCTCCATCACCATCATCAGGACGGTCACGATGCCGACGTACTCCAGGCCGAGCAGCAGCAACGCCAGCCCCACGGCGACGAACGACACGGCCAGGGCGTACGTGGCCCGGGCCATCGAGTCGACCCGGAAGACCAGGGCACCGAAGCCGACAGCCGCCACCGACAGGACCCAGAACGCGACGTCCACGAACACCGCGCTCATCTGGCCACCGCGAGCACGGCAACCACCAGGACCTGCACCAGCACCAGCGGCAACAGCACCAGCCAGCCGACCTCCGCAAGGCGGTCCGCGCGCACCGACGGCGCGTGCCGGCGCGCTGCCACCAGGACCGCGAGCAGCGCCAGCGTCTTTGTCAGCGACCACGCCCACGCGGGCAGCAGCGGCCCGTTGCCGCCACCGAGGAACAGCGTGGCCCCGAACGCGGCACCGGCGGCGAGCAGCGCGTAACGCCCGGCCAGCACCAGCAGCCGGTCCACCCCGGAGAGCTCCTCCAGGACGCCGCCGGCCACGTCGCTCCCGGCCGGGTGCCCGAGCGGACCCCAGACGGAGAAGGCGACGACGCCGGTCAGGAACACCAGGAGGGCCACCGGCATCGAGACCACGAACCACAGCGGTTGCTGGGCGCGGACCACGTCGGCGATCCGCAGGCTGCCGGCCGCGACGGCCGGGGTGGTGATCGCGAACATCAGCGGCAGCTCGTACGACAGCGCCTGGGCGAGGAAGCGATAGCCGCCGACCAGCGAGTGCACGCTGTTCGGCCCCCAGCCGGCCAGCCAGACCATCGCCCAGACCACGACGTCCATGGCGTTGAACCACACCACCCCCACGGAGAGGTCGGCCACCGTCCACCGCCCGAGCGGGACCACGACCACCATCAGCAGTGCGACCACCAGCAGGCCGGCCCCGCCGATGCGCCACAGCGGCCGGTCGGCGGCGACGGTGCGGCGCCGGCGCTGCCGCACCAACCGAGCCACCTCGACCAGCGGTGAGCAGCGCGCCGCCAGCACGCCGTCCAACCCGGCGCCTGCCCCGGCGACCGCGAACAGCACCAGCGCGGCCACCACAACCCAGCCCACACCCACCTGGCCGACCTCACCCATGCGCGGACTCCCGAACCGAGACGACGGAGTCCGGCTCGTGCGCGGCCACGACCAGCCGGGCGGCGCCCAGGTCAAGACCGGCCACCAGGTCGGGCAGTGTCTCGGTCACCGAACCGGGCGGCGCGACCCTGGGATCGGTCTCCCGCTCGCCGCGGGCAGCGGCCGCGGCTTCGGCCAACCACCGCACCAGACGCCGGTGGACATCCCCCGGGGGCAGGTCCCGCAGCAGCCAGCGCAGCGAGACCGACCGCTCGACCCTGCGCCGCAGCCGGTCGAGGCGGGATGCGCAGTCCGACATCGGTGCACCGGTCAGCAGCTGGTCCCTGACGTGCCGCGCCGAGTCGGCGGCCGCGTCCCAACCTGCGACCGCCAGCAGCCGGTAGCTGGCGTCGCACCGCATCACCGCTCGGCGGCGGTCCCCGGCCGGTGCTCCCGTGGGGTCCTCCGGTTCCGCCGCCGGCAGCATCCGAGCCTGCGCCGCCACGACGACGTCGCCCTGGAGCCGGCAGTCGAGCCGAAGCCCCGCCGGCCAGTGCGGCAGCACCGGCCCCAGCGGGACGTGCAGCACGTCGAGGTCGACGCCGTCACGGTCTGGCCCCTCGCCGGCCAGCTGGATACCGGCCGGGGTCATCTCGTCCTCGTCGGCCGCGTTCACCGCGTACGACGTGCGGCTGCGGGCGTCCCGGCGCTGCGACCCGGCGTCGAGCAGCTCCGCGGCCAGGGAGTCCAGCAACGCGTCCGCGTTCGCCGGCGTCGTGAGCACCCCGCGGGCACGCGGACCCGGGAGCTGCGCCCACACCCGGTCGGCGGCGCCCCGCAGCTCCGCTCCCGGCCGCCCGCAGACGACGAGGGCGTCGGCGTCGGCCGCTGACCTCGCCAGCCGCCAGGAACGGGCGAAGACCGCTTGTTCCAGCGACATCCGCACCGTGGGCCACTCCGGGACCGCGACGACCAGCAGGTGGACGCCTCGTACCGCGAGCCGTCCGACTGCCTCGCTCAGGCCCATCGCAACGCGCCCTCGCGCCATGCCCACACCACCGCGAGCATCAGCAGACCGAGGAACCCGAACATCTCCACGACGGCCTCGGCTCCCACGTCGGCGACCACGACCGCCCAGGGGTACATGAACAGCATCTCGACGTCGAAGGCCAAGAAGACCAGCGAAAGCAGATACCAACGAGCGTGGTAGCGCGACAGGGCGTGTTCGGTGGGCTCGTTGCCGGACAGGAACGGGAGGACCTCCAGCGGCTCCCGGTGGACACCGAGCACGAGGCCGGTCGCGTAGACGCCTCCGACCGCCCCGACTCCGACGCCGAGCATCGACAACAGCCCGAGGTAGGCCTCCATCAGCGGCTCCCCCCGACGTCGGCCGGGTCCGAGCGCAGCGACACCGGCCGGAACCGGCGCAGCCGCAGACTGTTGGAGACCACGAAGACCGACGAGAACGCCATCGCGGCGCCGGCGATCAACGGGTTCAGCAGCCCGGAGACCGCCAGCGGCAGCGCGGCCACGTTGTAGCCGAAGGCCCAGACCAGGTTTCCCTTGATCGTTCGCAACGTCCGTCGGGACAGCGCGATGGCGTCCGCCGCCGTCCGCAGGTCTCCCCGGACCAGGGTCAGGTCGCTGGCTTCGATCGCGACCTGGGTGCCGGTTCCCATCGCGATACCGAGATCGGCCTGGGCCAGAGCCGGTGCGTCGTTGATGCCATCCCCCACCATGGCGACGACACAGCCACTGCGCTGAAGGCTGCGTACGGCTTCGACCTTCGCCGCCGGCAGCACCTCCGCGATCACCTCGGCGATGCCGACCTCGCCCGCAACGCTCGCGGCGGCACGCCGGTTGTCACCGGTCAGCAGCACGGGACGCAGGCCCAGTGACCTCAGCTCGGAGACGGCCTGCGCGCTGGTCGGCTTCACGGTGTCGGCGACCACGAGCAGACCGCGCGCGACCCCGTCCCAGCCGACGACGACTACGGTGTGGCCGGCCGACTCCGCCGCCTCCCGGTGCGGCTCCAGGTCCGCCGGGAGCGTGGCGGCACCAGCCCGCCATTGCGCCCGCCCGACGCTGACCCGATGCCCAGCGACGACTCCGTCGACCCCCAGCCCCGAGGTGGCCAGGAACTGCCCGGCGGGAGGAAGGTCGCCGAACCTGTCGTGGGCGGCGGCCGCGACGGCGGCCGCGATCGGGTGCTCGGAGGCGACCTCGACCGCGCCGGCGAGCCGCAGCACCTCCGCGGCGCTCTCGCCCGCCGCCGGAACCACGTCGACCAGCCGCATCCGGCCCTCGGTGACGGTGCCGGTCTTGTCGAGGACGATCGTGTCGACCCGCCGGGTCGACTCGAGGACCTGGGGGCCCTTGATGAGCACGCCTATCTGGGCGCCTCGTCCGGTGCCGACCAGCAGGGCGGTCGGGGTGGCCAGCCCGAGCGCGCAGGGGCAGGCGATGATCAGCACCGCCACCGCCGCACCGAACCCGACCTGCGGATCGGCACCGACGGCGAGCCAGCCCAGCAGCGTGAGCACGGCCAGAGCCATGACCACCGGCACGAAGATCGCCGAGACGCGGTCGGCGAGGCGCTGCACCGGCGCCTTCCCCGACTGCGCCTGCTCGACGAGCCGCGCCAGCTGCGCCAAGGAGGTCTCGGTCCCGACGCGGGTCGCGCGGACGACGAGCCGACCGCCGGCGTTCACCGCGGCCCCGACCACCGCGTCGCCCGGCGCGACCTCCACGGGCACGGGTTCACCGGTGAGCAGGCTGGTGTCGACCGCCGAGGAGCCCTCGACGACCTCCCCGTCCGTTGCGACCTTCTCCCCCGGTCGCACCACGAAGACGTCGCCCACAGCCAGCGCCTCGATCGGGATCCGCTGTTCGCGGCCGGACCGGAGCACTGCGACGTCCTTCGCTCCCAGCTCGAGCAGGGCGCGCAGCGCCGCGCCGGAGCGGCGCTTGGCGCGTGCCTCGAAGTAGCGCCCGGAGAGGATGAAGACCGTGACCGCCGAGGCCACCTCCAGGTAGATGTGGTCGGAGGCACCGGTCGAGGGGACGAGGTCCAGGCGCATGCGCATCCCGGCGGCCCCGGCATCCCCGAGGAACAGCGCGTACAGCGACCAGCCGTACGCCGCCAGCACACCGAGGCTGATCAGGCTGTCCATGGTGGCGCTCAGGTGCCGGGCGTTGGCCCAGGCGGCCCGGTGGAAGGGCAGGGCGCCCCAGGTCACCACTGGGGTGGCGAGGGCCAGCGAGAGCCACTGCCAGAAGTCGAACTGCAGGAAGGGGAGCATAGCCAGCAGCACCACCGGCACCGCGAGCACGACCGAGACCAGCAGTCGGCGACGGAGCTCGCGCGCCTCACCACCCGGGTCGGGCTCCCCCGGCGCGGTGACCGGCTGGGGGAGCCTCGCGGTATAGCCGGTGGCCTCGACAGTGGCGATGGCGTCCGCGACGCTGACGCCCGCAGGCAGCGTGAGGGTGGCCTTCTCGGTGGCGTAGTTGACGCTGGCGTCGACGCCGGGCAGGCGCTTCAGCTTCTTCTCTATCCGGGCGGCGCACGAGGCGCAGGTCATGCCGCCGATCTGCAGGTCGACGGTGCTCATGCCAGCTGATAACCCGCCTCTTCGACGGCGTCGCCCACGACCTCTCGGTCCAAAGGCGCCTGGCTGCTCACGCGCACCGTGGACGCCGCGTCCACGACGAGATCCACGTGGACGGCGAGGACACCCTCGATCGCCGAAAGCTCCCCCACGACGGCGTTGACGCAGTGGCTGCAGGTCATGCCGTCGACGGCGTACGTCGTGGTGATGGACACGAAATGCTCCTCTCAGGACCGGACCAGGCGGGCAATGGCCTGCTGGGCCTCTCGTACCTTGACGTCGGCCTCCGCACCACCCTTGGCGGCTGCCGCCACCACGCAGTGCGCCAGGTGGGCGTCGAGCAGGCTGAGCGAGAAGGACTGCAGCGCTCGGGTGGCGGCGGAGACCTGCGTCAAGATGTCGATGCAGTAGTCGTCGGCCTCCACCATCCGCTGCAGGCCACGCACCTGTCCCTCGATGCGACGGAGCCGGGCCAGGTGTGCCTGGCGGTCTTCGCTGTAGCCCTGCACGGCGCCTCCTACACTTACGGTACCCCTGTACGGTACAGGCACACCCCCCCTGCCCAGCATCCGTTCCCATGAGCCCGCCCTACGGCAGTGTCCGCCCCCGTCAGGTCCGGGCTCTCACCTGGATGCGGTCCTCGACGGTGCGAACGTCGTAGCCGGGCTGCGGCGCGGTCGCGGGTCCCCTGGCGACGCTGCCGTCTCGGAGGCGGAACGTGCTGCCGTGCCACGGACAGACCACGCAACCCTCGCGGAGCTCCCCCTCGTCGAGTGGTCCTTCGTAGTGGCTGCACACGGCGTGCAGCGCGTAGAGCTCACCCTCGGTGTGCGCCAGCAGGATCGGCTCGCCGCCGACATCGGCGCGCAGCAGCTGCCCCTCCGACAGGTCTGTCGCCGCGGCGGCGTCCGTCCAGTCGAGTGGTGCCTTGTCCACACCGTAGTTGCGGTTCACCCCGACGGCCTCGCTGTAGCTCAGGTGGCCACCCAGGTAGCCGCCCAACGAGACCGTGGTGGCGCCGAGCAGCGCCAGCCGCCTCCCCCGCCGGTGGTCACCGCGGGCGCGCGCGAGCCAGCTGGCGCTGTACAGCAGCGTGCTGGCGACGTTGAACGCGGCGTGCGCCAGACCGACCCGTTTGGGCTGGCGGTCCAGACCCAGCTCCGACCAGTCCGCCAGCCCCGCAGCTGCGGTTGCCGGGACGCTGAGAATCCCCGCCCCCACGAGTCGCTGCGCCGCCTCGCGAGCTCCCGGGCCGCCCAGGTAGTCCAGCAGCGAGGCCCCCGACCAGAGCCCGATCGGCATCGTGACCAGCAGCGGGTGGACCGGATGGCCGAGCCAGCGCCCGTGAAGGGCATCCTTGACCGGTCCCCGCGGCACCACGGCCGTCACGACCCCCGCGACCGCGTCGACTGCCGGGTCAAGGGCTTGCGCCTGCTCCAGCCTGCCGGTCAGCTTCGACCACAACATCGGTGCTCCTCGACGCTCGTTGGGATTGGGCCGTCGTACCCTGCGGTCACCGGTCTAACCCACGTCAGGCCGGGTCTTAGTGCGGGCGGAAGGTCGCCGCGGCGGTCTGGAACACGGGCCGGCTGGCGCTCTCCCAGGTGGCGTCCGGGCCGGACATGTACAGCGCGAAGCCTCGCGGGTCGGTGACGATTCCTCGGTTGAGCACGTGGATGGTGCCACCCGGGGCCTGCCAGGTGAACTCCCAGTCGGCCGCCGGATACCGGTAGTCGACCGGTGCGATGCTGATGCGCTGGTAGCCGGGCAGCCGCGCGGCGACCGCCGGTTCCGCGTCGAGCCAGGCCTGCTCGGCACTGGGTTCGGCCTGCGGCTGCTGGTCGACCCGCAGGAACTGGGTGCCGTCCGGTGACACGTAGTCCACCCGGGTGGGTGCCGCCAGTCGGCGGGTCCATCCGTCGGGTACGGCGACGGTGAAGCCGAGCGGGTCGTGCACTCGCTGGTAGCCCGCCGGGACCCCGCGACCGGGACGGGCCTCCGGCGCTGCCGGTGAGGTGCTGGCTGGCGGAGACGGTGAGGCAGAGGCAGAGGGGTTGCTGGCCGACGGGCGGCGGGTAGGGGCCCGACCCGGGTTGCCCTGCCCCGTCGCGCCGGTGCCGGACGTCGAACCGCTGCGCTGGGTGGCCGTCGTCGAGCCCGGGTCACCTCCGCCGAGCTGGCCGGCGAGGACGAGACCCCCTCCTAGCAGCACCACCACGGCTGCCAGCAGCAGCAGCGGTCGTCCCAGCTGGCGCTCGGGCGTCTCGGGCGCCGCCACGAAGAAGTCCTCGAGCTGCGACGGCGGCGCCACCGGCGCCATCACCGGGGCGACCGGGAGGTGGATCGTCGTGGTGTCCCCGTCGGGCGCCGGGACGACCAACGGAGGCGGCGGTGCGGTCACCGCCTGCATCAGCAACTGCCGGGCCGGGCGGCTGCGAAGTCGGCGGTCGGGCTCCTTGTCCAGCAGTCCGAGCAGCACGCTGCGCAGCGGCCCTTCGACGTGTGGAGGCGGGACCTCGTCGGCGAGGACGGCGGTGATGGTTCCCATCGTCGTCTCGGCGCGAAACGGCGGTCTCGCCTCCAGTGCCGCGTACAGCGTCGCCCCCAGCGACCACAGGTCCGCCGGTGGCCCGATGTGCTTGGCGCGCAACCGCTCCGGCGACATGTAGGTGGGCGACCCGACCAGGAGCCCGGTACTCGTCAACGTGACGTCGCTCTCGCTGGTGGCGATCCCGAAGTCGGTGAGCACCACCCGGTCCCCGTCGAGCAGCACGTTGCTGGGTTTGACATCACGGTGCAGCACGCCGGCTGCATGCGCGGCCTCGAGCGCGTCGATCAGGGCCACCCCGATCGCCGCCGCCCGTCCCGGCTCGACGGGGCCGTCCGCATCGATGACCTGCGCGAGGCTGGGCGCCGCTACCAGCTCCATCACGATGCACGGCTGTCCGTCGGCCGACACCACGTCGTAGACGGTGACGATCGCGGGATGGCTGAGGCGGGCGGTCAGACGCGCCTCCCGCATGGTGCGTTCGCAGCGGATGTCACGCTCCTCCGGTGAGATGCCGGGCGGGAACCGCACCTGCTTGACCGCGACTGGACGGCCGAGCGTCTCGTCGCGAGCCTGCCAGACCTCACCCATTCCGCCACGCCCGAGCAGCCGCTCGAGCCGGTAGCGGCCGGCGAGCAGCCGAGCCTCCTCCGCCACCCCGTCGTCGTACCCGTTTCCCGGGGTGGTCACTCGTAGACGAGCTTGTGCGGGCCGGGGTAGACGTACGACAGCGCATCGCGGAGCCGGTCGCGCCAGTTCTCCCAGCTGTGACCGTCGCGAGCCTCCACGAACGCGACGTCCATGCCGGCTGCGCGCAGCGTCAACACCATGGACCTGTTGGGGACGATCAGGGGCTCGTAGACGCCGCACGACACGAACACCCGGTCGGCCACCCGGCGCGGGCGGGCTCGGTAGCGGTTGACGAACCTCACCACCGGGTCGAACGCCGGCCCGCCGCCGTGGTCGGTGGGAATGTCGGTGAACACGAACGACCCCGACATCAACACCATCGACCCGTACGTCTGCGGCGACCGGTTGGCGGTGGCCAGCGACGCGACCGCGCCGAAGCTGGAACCCAGCAGGCAGCGCCCCGAGCGTTGCCCGGCCAGCGGCAGACTTGCCTCCAGGCTGGGGACCAGCTCGGTGGTCACGAAGCGCGAGTGGGCGGTGGAGTTGGCGTACTCCACGAGCCGGTCCCCCGGGTGCACGAAGGCGACGATCGTCTCCGCGACGTCGAACCGGTGGATCAGGTTGTCGAGGACGACCTTGAACGCCGCATACTGCAGGAAGTCCCCGCCGTCATGGACGATCAGCAGCGGGTACGTCGTCGTGCGCCGGAACCGGGCCGGGAGATACAGGGTCACCGGGCAGTCGCGGCCGAGGAAGCGGCTGGCCAAGCTGATCTCGGTGAGCTCCCCGGCCCGGGCGTCCGGGTCCGGCTCGGTCCACTCGGGGGTCAGATAGCCGTGGCCGAAGCACACCGACGAGCTGCCCACAGGGCTGTGCGAACGGTGCGGGTTCAGCGGGTCGTTGACCTGCACGACCTGCTCGCCGCGACGGATCTGGAGCTGGTACTCGATCCTGGACCCCTCAGGGAGCTCGAGCACGAGGTGCCACAGGTCGGTGCCGCGGAGCTGGCGCAGCGGCATCCGGCTCGGCAGCCCCACGATCCGATGCAGGAGGTGCACCTCGTCGGCTTCCCCCCGGAACACGAAGGTGCACCGGGTGCCTTCGATGATCGGCACCTCGTGCCCGGTGATGAAGTCGTCGACCGCGTCGGGGCCCACCGGCAGCCGCTCCTTGAGCCGGTTGATGGCCAGCCGACCGGCGGAGGGGGGAAGCGAGCGGGTCGTCACAGCTCCTCCAGGGCGACGATGCGCCCGTCGGGGGAGATCACGCGAGCCGAGGGCGGGAGCCGTCCCCGCCCGGTCAGCCGGACGCACATCCCGTCGTCGAGCACGACACAGCGGGCGGGCGCGAACCGGCTCGCCAGCACCGCCATCCCGGTCCGGTCGTCGGTACGCAGCCGGCGGCGCGCATGCGGAAGCGCCACGACACCGGGCAGCAGTCCGAGCCCGTCGTCGTGTACCTCGGCGGCCCCCGCACCCTGGGGAGCCCGGTCGTGGAACAACACGACGCGTTCGGTCAAGGTCATCGCCCCCGCCGACCACGCGAGCACGACCGGTGGCACCCGCGCTGCCACGTCGAACAGCCGCAACACCACCAGCAGGTCGCCCACGTGACCTCCGGCGACCACCAGCCCGGCCGAGCGGGCCAGGTGTTCACCCACCTCGGCGCGGTGCTCGGCGACTGCTGACCTGTGCGCCGGGACCCAGGCGGCGGCGAACTCGCCGTTCGCGTTCCGCACCCGGTCCAGGTGCGAGCTGTCCACCAGCCGCACCACCGCCTCCGCGTCGGCGACCGCCGCGGCGTACGCCCGGGGCTGCTGCGTGGTCCTGCGGAGCAGGGCGTAGAGCACCTCGAGCGCCGACTCCAGCTGCACCAGGTGGGTGTGCCGAAGCTCCGCAAGGACCGCACGGTGGTCGAGCTCGGCGGCGGCGTACGAAGGGTCTCGCTCCTGCACGTCCTGCCAGCGCCCGTAGAGACCGAGGTTGGTGCAGGGCCTGGCGAGCAGCCCGTGCAACTCGCCTACGTCGGGCTCCCGCTCCTGCCAGCCGGCCGTCACCGTGACCAAGGGGGCCGACGGGGGGAGGTCGCGCACGACCTGGTCGAGCGTCGGGCGCCGCTGCGGCCCCAGCAGCGTCACCTGGGCCCGGTCACCCGGCATGGACGTGGATGGTGCGACCGACGTCGTCGAGCCTGCCGCGGATGCCCAGCTCGACGACGCGCACCGACCGCAGACTAGCCGCCCCCACCCCCCAGCGCCGGCGGCCGCTTTCCCATGTTCACCTGGGAAGGCAGCACTCCCAGTGGCGCAAATCCCGTTTGAAGTGCCACCAAGCCATTGGAAGTACGCCGCCGGCGCCGCTGCTCAGCGGTCGGCCCGCGAGCCGGGGCCTTGTCGGGCGAACGCCCCCGGCGTCCCCAGAGCGCAGTCAGCAGAGCTCGTCGAGGTAGCGCGGCAGCATCGCCCGCCAGGTGTGCCACTCGTGCGGCCACTCGGGCCCCCACGAGTCGACCCGGTTGGGGATGCCCTTGCTGCCCAGGACGTGGCCGGCATGCCAGGACTCGTCGACGTTCTCCCAGGCGCCCTCCCCCGAGGCCAGGATCGCGAACCGCTCACGCAGCGCCCCCAACTGGGAACCGTCCAGTCCCGGCAGGAACTGCAGCGGCGAGGAGAAGTAGAGCGCATCACCGGAGTGCCCGTCGTAGAGGCGCTCGATGCGATACGTGCCACTCATCGCGATCGCGACGCGGAACCACTGGGGGTAGCGGCAGAGCACCGCGAGCGCGTTGAAGGCACCGATGGACGCCCCGGTCGTGACCAGCGGCAGCGCCCGTCCACCGAGGTCGGCGTGGACCGCGGGCACGACCTCAGCCGCGATGCAGGCGTGGAACTGGTTGAGCAGCCACATCCGGTACGCCGAGGAGCCCGTCCCCGACACCATCGCCCGGCCCGCGACGCTGTCGCAGGAGTAGAGCTTGACCCGCCCCGCGTCCAGGAGCTCACCGCAGGCGGCGACGAGATGGTTCCGCTCCACCTCCTCGGCGTCCCCCCCGGCGGTCGGGAACACGAGCACGGGGGCGCCGACATGGCCCCAGCGGACCAGCGTGATGTGCTGCTGCATGCGCGACGAGAACCATCGCTCGGCCACCTTCATGCCGTGGCAGGCTACCGACGTGCGGCGGTAGCCTGCGCCGGCCCGCCGTGACCGCGACAATGTACGCATGCCGCGACTGCGGACGGTCTCGCCGAACGGCCCGGGGTGGCGGCGGCGTCGAGCCGGACGGGGATGGACCTATCTCGACGACCGAGGGGGCAGGCTGGCGCCGTACGACGCCGACCGCTGCCGTCGCCTGGTCATCCCGCCGGCCTGGCAGGAGGTGTGGATCTGCCCGGCGGCCAACGGTCACATCCAGGCGGTCGGGACTGACGCCGCCGGGCGGCGGCAGTACCTCTACCACGCACAATGGCGCCGGCTGCGCGACGCCGACAAGTTCGACCGCGTCCTGACCGTCGCCCGCCGGCTGCCGCCAGCGCGAGAGCAGGTCATGCATGACGTCTCCCTCGCCGGCGTACCGCGGGAGCGGGCGCTCGCCACCGCCTTCCGGCTGCTCGACCTCGGCTTCTTCCGTGTCGGCGGGGAGACGTACGCCGAGGAGAACGGCAGCTACGGGCTGGCGACCTTGCGGAAGGAGCACGTCCACCTCGAACACGGGCAGCTGCGGTTCCGCTTCGTGGCGAAGTCGGGCAAGGAGCAGGACGTAGTGCTGGACGACGAGCCGCTGCGGGCGTCGATCACGGCAATGCGCCGGCGCCGCAGCGGAGGCGAGGAGCTGTTGGCCTACCGCGACCGCGGGCGCTGGCGCGACATCACGTCCGACGACATCAACGCCTACCTCAAAGACGTCATCGGCGCCGAGGTGTCCGCCAAGGACTTCCGCACCTGGCACGCCACCGTGCTGGCGACGGTGGCGCTCGCGGTCAGCACCCACGTGGCGGACACTCCGGCGGCGCGCAAGCGGGCGGTCTCCCGGGCCATGAGCGAGGTGGCGAGCTATCTCGGAAACACACCGGCGGTGGCGCGGGCCTCATACGTCGACCCCCGGGTGATCGACCTCTTCGAGGACGGGCTCACGATCGAAGGTGCGCTGCGCCGCCTGGGCGAGGACACCGACTACGGCAGCCCCGCAACTCACGGGGTAGCCGAACGCGCCGTGCTCACCATGCTCAGCAAGGCGCCCGAGTCGGCCGGCAGGGCACGCCGCAGGAGGTGAGCATGCCGGCACGGCCGGGTGCGATCGTGTCAGCTCGCCGCGCAGTCACCGCGGTGCTCGCTCAGCTCGGCGCCATCCCGTAGACCCGTTCCACGTGCAGCCGCAGCACCAGCCGCTTGTCGCGCACCATCGCGGCGCGGTAGTCGTCCCAGTCGGGGTGCTCGCCCTGCACGGCGCGGAACAGCTCGACGAGCTCGTCGACCGCGGGGTCGTCCGGCGCCTGGGCCACCGCGCTCAGCTCGGCGGTCGCGTCGGCCACGACGTAGGACCACCCACCCGAGCCACTGACGTGGAAGGCCGCGCGCGGGTCGCGCCGCAGGTTGCGCGTCTTTGCCCGATCGTCGGTGATCGACACCGAGACGACCTCCGCATCCTCGTCGTAGGAGTAGCTGATGTTGGACAGCTGCGGCCTGCCGTCGCGGCGGATCGTCGCCAGCGTCCCGAGGTGGTGCGAGGCGAGCAGCGAGACCAAGGTCGGGTCCATCGAATCCGTCATGGGTGCATCATGGACCCATGCCAGGTCGGGACGAGATGCCGTCGACGCTCGAGCGCTCACCCGAGCATGCCCAGGATGTCTGGGCCGCCACCCACGACTCGGCCGCGGAGACGTACGGCGAGGGTGCCCGGGCCCACCAGACCGCGTTCGCGGCGGTGAAGCACCAGTTCGAGAAGGTCGGTGACCACTGGGAGCCGAAGCAGGCTCCGGGCCCGTCCGACCCGCAGGCGGAACGGACCGTCAGCGACCCGGGCGGACCCCGAGAGACCGCCGGCGGTGTCGACGCCAACGCCTCCAAGCGGCACCTGTACGAGCTCGCTCAGCGGTTGGGCGTACGCGGGCGCTCCCGGATGACCAAGGCGGAGCTGATCGAGGCGCTGCAGCGGGCCAACGAGCGGGAGACCCGTCGGGCGCGCGAGTAGGCATTCTTCGGGCTGCACCGGGTACTGGGCCGCAATCATCGCCGGGGAGGGCGGGCCGAAAGGCGGCGCCGTCCGCCGCGCTGAATCGCGCCGCTTTGTCAGCCGCTGGTCAGGGCGAGGTCGGTCATCTTGCCGGAGAAGAAGTCGTCGCCACCGCTCGGCGTCTTCGCGCCGATCACCAAGGCGGCAGAGTTGGAGATCGATCCGAGCCGGGTCACCCGCTTGGTCCGGACGGCGCCCGACCCGCTGTTCAGCGTCACGCCGGTCGACGTCTTGGTGCAGGTGAGGGTGTGCGCTTTGCCGTCGTCGAGGCTCGTCGTTCCGCGGATGGACGCGACCACCTTGTTGGAGTCCTTGACCAGGCACAAGGCCCGGGCCTGGCCGTTGACGTTGATGATCTCGAGCTTGTACTCGCCACCATTGGTCCCGGAAAGTCCCTTCCGGACCAGGTCGTAGTCCTTGCCGCCGGCCGGGGTATCGGTGATGACCGTCACCGTCATCGTGAAGTCCGCCGAGCCCGGGTCGAGGGACGCATCATCCGGCGCCACGACCCACGAGTTGTTGCCGTTGAACTCGTACCCCTCCCCAGTGCCCTTGATGTTGTGGTTCGTGCCGGTGTTGCCGTTCCCGGAGGAATCGGCAGCGGTCTTCGGGGTGCCGGATTCGTCGAATTTCCAGTGCGCGCCGAAGCCCGCGGCGCCGGCGGCCGTGGAGGTGAGGACGACGGTGGCCAGGCCGGCGGTCAGTGACCCAAATGCGGCGGATGAGAGTTTCACGGCGAGCTCCCGAGCTGACGTGGTTGTGTTTCCCCTGGTTCGGTCCCGGCAACAGTACCGTGCGAGCCATTGCCCGGTCTACCCCGCAAACAATGCAAAGGCCGCCGCGTCCCCCCGGGGGGGGGATAACGCGGCGGCCCATTTCCGTCAGCCGGTCGTGACCGACCGATCGGTTATCACAGCTCGCAGGTGGTCGCCGTGTCGCCTGGGTCGATCTCGCAGACGTCGGTTCCCCCCACCGGTGAGGACGTCGTTCGGCGCGCCATCGAGGCCATGGAGCTGGTCGTCGCCGAACCCGCCGTACATGTGGTCGGCGCCCGGTCCGCCGTAGATGACGTCGTCGTAGGCGCTGCCGTAGACGTAGTCGTCGCCCCGACCGCCCCACAAGTGGTCGGCCATGGCGCCGCCGGCAACGATGCCGATGCCACCGGCCACCCGATCGAGACCGCTGCCGCCGGAGACCCGATCGGCACCCTTGCCACCGTTGCTGCCGTCGTTGCCGCCTCCGCCGCGGATGACGTCGATCTTGGGACCACCCCGGAGCTTGTCGTTCCCGTTGTCGCAGTTGATGAGGCCCTTGCCGAGGCCGCCCTTGATGGGGTCGTCCCCGTCGCGCCCGCAGATGATGTCGCGGCCCCGACCACCGGTGATGGTGTCGTTGCCACCGAGCCGGCTGATCACGTCTCGCCGCTTGGTGCCGGCGAGGACGTCGTCGCCCGACGTGCCCTGGATCGTGACCGCGTGGGTCGTCGACGAGAGTACGGGACGCTGGTGCACGGTTGTCCGGAGACGCACAAATTCGCCGCTGGTGGCAGCGGTCAATCGCCAACCGACACCCCGGCGCGCCGTGGCCCCAAACGGCCCGTCACCGCCTTCCCCCCGTCTACCGTTGATGTGTGCTGACCGGCCTGCTCGTAGCGGGTATCTGGATATGCGTCGCCGGCGCGATACTGCTGAGCTGGGTGCTGATCCGCTGCATGCCCTCCGACTACCGCCGAGACTCCGCCGAACCGCCGGATGTTGTAGATCCGCGGGGCACGTCATGGCCGGCGAGGGCCACGCCGGGGACCGGCAACTACCCTGCCGCGGGACGGCGCGCGATCACGGCGCGGCGAGACCGTTAACACCGGATATACCACAATGAGTAGCCGTTAATATGCAGTCAGTAGTAGACCACTGCTGACTGCATGTAATTGATCCGCAACGATCCGTAATACCTCGCGGAACGGTAGTCGAACCGTCGCAGAGTCGGTATATATTCATCCCCTGGCGCCGCGGATTTACCTGCCGGCACCGCTGTGCCTGCTCGGGAGGAAAAGAAATGTCGGTAAGCAATATTACTCAGCGCGATCAATTGGTCACGGCCGCTCCTAAGGTGCGGCACGGCTCAACCATAGCTGCCAGCGACCGCCCGTGGCAGCGACCGGGCCGGCGCATTGGGCGTCTCGGCATCGACGTCGTTCCGCTCGTCCTCTTCATCGACATCGCGGCGCTCCTCACCGCCGGCACGATCATCCCGTTGGGAAGGACCGCCGCGGGAGGACTCGCGTTGTGCGTCCTCGCGCTCAACGCCGGCGGCGGCCACTACCGTGCCCGGATAGCCCCCTCCCTCCTCGATGAGCTGCCCGGGCTCGCCGCCCGGGCCTTGATTGGCGGGGCGTTGCTGTTGGCGTTCCGGCTCGTCGTTTGGGGCCAGGAAGTGCACAACCTGCCGGTGCTCGCGGCGTTGCTGTTCATCCCCCTGGCCGCATTGGGCCGGGCCGTCGGGTACGCGGTTATCCGGCGCAACCGCGTCAGTGGTCGGCTGAGCGAGCCCACGCTCATCGTCGGCTGCGGTCACATCGGCATGCAGCTCGCGACTGCGCTTCGGGAGCACCCGGAGTACGGCCTTAACCCGATCGGGTTCGTCGACGACGAACCGTTGATCCCGATCGAGGACCGGCATGTCCCGCTGGTCGGCCCGACATCGGAGCTGACGAACCTTCTCGTCGACCACCGGGTCCGCAACGTGATCTTCGCGTTCACGAACAGCCGCGAGTCGGTCCTGGTGGACCTGGTCCGGGCGTGTGACCGCATGGCCTGCGAGGTCTTCTTCGTGCCGCGGCTCTTCGAGCTTTGCGCGACCGGGCGGGACACCGAGCTCATCTGGGGCCTCCCGATGACCCGGCTCCGGCGGGCGTCCTACCGGACCATCAGCTGGCACGCGAAGCGGGTCTTCGACACCGTCGCTGCCACCGCGGGACTTCTGTTGGCGAGCCCGATAATGCTCGCCTGCGCCGTGGCTGTTCGGATGGAGGGTGGTCCCCACGTCATCTTCCGACAGGAGCGGGTCGGCCTCGACGGCCGCAGCTTCGAGATCTTCAAGTTCCGCTCTCTCCAGCCCTCCAGCGCGGACGAGTCGGCGCAGCGCTGGAACATCAGCCACGACGAGCGGCTGGGCCCGGTCGGGAGGCTCATGCGGCGCCTCTCGCTCGACGAGCTCCCGCAGCTGTGGAACGTTGTCCGCGGAGACATGAGCCTGGTGGGCCCACGCCCGGAGCGCCCGCTGTTCGTCGACCAGTTCCGCCAGCAGTTCCCCCGCTACATGGCTCGGCACCGGGTGCCGGCGGGCCTGACGGGTTGGGCCCAGGTAAACGGTCTGCGCGGCGACACAGACATCGCCGATCGCGCCAGCTTCGACAACTACTACATCGAGAACTGGTCGCTGTGGGCGGACATCAAGATCCTTGTCCGCACTGCCGGCCAGGTATTCGGCGGCCGCGGCGGCTGAACCCGGGTCACCGCTGGGCGATGTGGGCGAACGCCTGAGCAGCGACCACAGCCGCAGGTTGGGTGGCATCGAGGCGGTGCACCGGGCGCAACCGCGGGAGTGACCGCTCGTAGGCTGCGATCTGGCTGGCGATCGCCGCGCCACCGATGAGGTCGTCGGGCTTGCGGGCGGTGGCCTCGGCGGCGGAGATCTCGAGGTAGAAGGCGGCATCGGCGGCCGGCAGCAGCCTGGTGACCATCCATCGTTGCAGCCGCAAGCCGCTGCCGGCGTACGCGAAGTCCAGCGTGGCGAGCGCGTCGGCTACGTGGCGGTCGAACAGCACCACCCCCCGGCTCTGCGCGTACTGGCGCCGTACGCCAGCGACGAAACTGAGCGTAACCAGCGCCGACCATGCCCAGCCCAGCGCCCCGCTTCGGGATCGCAGCTGCGCGTCTGGCTGGGCCGCGATGACCCCGACTCCCGGCCGCGGGTCGAGCCGCAACAGGCGCTTCACCCGCTCCGCCAGCGCGGCGAGCCAGCCCAGCCCCATGCCGGGGCGCAGCCACACCCGGCTGACCGGCACGCCGGCGTTCGCGAGATCTCTGGCGAGGTTGTCCAGCAGCGTGGTCTTGCCCGCACCGTCGACCCCGCTACAGGCGATCACCAGCCGGGAGCGCCGGTGGGGAGCCCTCGCCCCGAGCGGCACGGGGGCCGGTCGTCGGCGTCCGGTCGTCCACCGGACGAGGTCGCGGCCGCCCAGTGCGGCTTCGGCGTCTGCGGCGGCCTGCACCACCGGCGACGCCGCCGGCGGCCGGGCACCTTGTCGTACCAGGACCCGCAGCTCGAGCACCTCGCGCAGCCGGACCTCGCCGCGATTGTTCGCCCGGTCGAGCACGTCACGAACGGGGTCTGGCGATGCCCCGACACCGATGCGCACGCCGGCGAGGACGCGCCCCGAAGACGTCACGGCCCAGTGCCGCCAGCGGGGCTGCCCGAGCGCTGCCATCAGGCCGGTGAGGTCGAGCCAGCCCAGCCCAGTGAGGGCTCGTGGGTCCGGCTCGGCGGAGACAGGGGCGGCGAAGACGTCGGTCCAGCCCGTTCCCAAGGGTGAGACACGCAGACCCTCGCTGCCCAGCAGGTCCCCGAGCGCCGCGCGGATCAGGTCCAGCGCCGCCTCCCGGTCAGAGATCTCCACGGCGCTCGGGACGGCGTTGCGAGCGAGGTGGTCCTGGGCCGTCGCCGCCACCAGCTCCTCATCGTCGGTGGCGCTCATCCGGCTCCCCGGCGCAGGGCGTAGGACAACCGGAGGATGCCGGGGACGGGGTCGGTGAGGCTCTCGATGCTGTGCGCGGTGCCGGGTCGCGGGAGCAGCTGGCGCAGGACCTCACGGGTCCCTACCTGACGGTTGCGGCGCTGGTCCATCAGATTGCGCAGGTCCCCCTCCAGCCACCGGTATCGCACGCCCACCCGGGCTCGCACGATCGCCCCGACCCACCCCCGTGCGGCGTCGGCGGCGATCGCCGGCAGGTTGGCTCCTGCGGCCACCGCCAGGGACAGGGAGCCGTAGACCCGCGGGTTGACGTCGACGAGGTAGGGGCCGACGAACTGGGCCTGGAAGATGCCGTCGTGCCCGGACAGGAGCGCGCGCAGCGGCTCCTCGAGGGCGAGGTCGGGTTCCACGGTCATCGCGACCGCCCCCACCCCGGCCTGCGGCGGCCAGAGCCGTTCATAGCGCTGGTGGGCGAGCGCCAGGAACGCGCCCCCCCACGTCACCCCCGCGACGGCCCGCAGCGGCTGCGCAACGAAGGGCTGCACGATCACCGAGCCGGCATCCGGGAGCTCCCCCACCTGCTCGGGGAGGTCGACGCGCAGTGCCTGGACGTCGCCCTGCCCGCTCTTGACGGCGGACTTGACCAGGAGCGGGTACGCCTGCTGGTCGGCTTTCGCGCGCAGGTCGGCGACCGAGTCGAAGACGCGACCGGGCAGGGTGACCAGCCCGGCCGCCTGTGCGCGCTCGGCCAGCACCCCCTTGTGCGCCAGGTCCCCGCCAGGGCCACCGACGGCGAGCAGCGCCACGTCGCTGGCCGGCAGCACGGTCAGGTATCTCCCGCCCTGCAGCTCGCGATGCAGGGCGGCGGCGTACCCCGGCCCCCCGGCGGCGGGAAGCCGGATCCGACCCGTGCAGAAGCGCGAGGCAGCAGCGACCGAGTAGCGCCCGCACGTGCTGACCACCGGCCGGAAGCCCGCCTGAGCGAGCGCGCGTACCGCGGAGACCGCCGAGCGGTTCTGACCGTTGACGTCGTCGGTGACGAGGACCTGCGGACCGACCTCGGTTCTGGGAAGCGACCTCATCTAGACCTGGGAGGTCCGCAGCGAGTCGAGGGCGGCGGAGCTGACCGCGCGTCCGAGCTCGTGGATGTCGCACGGGTACGGGTGGAGCACCTTGGATCCGGGCCGGGCGTTCAGCATCGAGCCGAGCAGCTCGCGCTCGACCGCTTCGGCGGCGGAGATGACGGCGCTGGTTCGGTCGGGAAACGCGAAGCAGAACTGGTGGTAGTGGGAGAGAAATGCGGTGCGCTCCTCGACCAGCGATCCCGCCATCCGCCCCGCGATCTCCGCCGTCTCGACGTCTCGAGCCACGATCTGCGGGCTGTCGTGGTTGACGACCAGCACGATGGCGTCACAGTGGCCGCGCAGGTCCATGGCGGCTGGCCCGAAGAGCTCTGCGGGGGGCACCTGCAGGTAGGCCTGGCGGGCGACCAGCGGGGCGCCCCGGCGCACCAGGCCCGCCCCTGGCCACGTGGTGGCGGCCGCCTTGTCCACCGTGGCGGCAGCGACCTGCCACGCCGACAGCACCATCCGGTCCCGGCGCGGCCGCGCCGCCAGCAACGACGACATCTGCCGCAGGTGCCACGCCCACAGCCGGATGGGTTCGGGCAGACCCACCATGTAGCCGTCCGAGGCCAGATAGATCCACTCGTCTCCGACGTAATGCGCTCCGGCGGTCATGTTTCCCAACAGGCTCTCGGTCTTGCCGCCCTTGGCCCAGCCCACCACCAGTACGCCGGTGCCCTCAGCCGTAGTGAAGGCGGACGCGTGCAGCGGCAGCACCCCCTTGCTGAGCGCGGTCTGGTTGATCACGGCCAGCAGGTGCGGCACGGCGGGCAGGCGCCGCTCGCACACGAGCTCGGGGCGCCGACCGATGCGGTCGAACGGGATCTTGGCCTTCCCCGGGGCGCCGCCCTTGCCGCGCAGGACGAAGAAGCCGTCCGCGTTGAAGCCCCCGTCCCCCAGGCCGGCGTACGTCAGCGGCGCTTCGGTCGCCGAGTCCACGAACCGAACGGTGATGTCCGGGTCACGTTCCAGCGTGCCCCGCAGCGGCCCGAGCTGCCGCTCGACCTTGGCCGCATCTTCTGGTGACGCGTCCAGCAGCCGCACCCCGACCAGGCCGTGCAGGTCGAAGTCGTACGACGCCCCCGGCGTATTAGCCGCGGCAGGTCGCGAGGCCGGCTCGGTCACTGCCTTCTCCCATCGAGACGGGCTCGCCACGGTGGGCGATGGACGGTCGGCAGCACACATTAGCCGCTGCGGTTCGGGATCGGCCGGGGAATGCGCCGGTCTTGCCTTCGGCGCGGCGGCTGGCCGGGTAGCCTGCTCGCGCCGAGAGTCTTGGGGACGAAGGGTGTGCGCCAGCCGATGTCAGGACGTGGGGGGTTTCCCGCGCCGCCCGGCGCAGGCCCGTCCGGCGACGCCGGTATGAGCGGGGACGCCGTACCCGGCCAGCCGCAGGACAGCACCGTGATGGGGCGGCGCCAGGTGCGCGGGTCGGCCCTGCTGCTCGTCGGCCGGGGCCTCTCCATGGTCCTCGGGCTGGCGACGCAGGTGCTCATCGTCCGCTCGCTGTCGAAGGGGGACTACGGCGCGTTCGCGTACGCCCTGGCGCTGTCGAGTGCGGGCTCGACGATCCTCAGCCTGGGACAGGGAAAGCTGCTCAGCCGCTTCATGGCGATGTACGACGAGCAGAAGGACTACGCCCGGATGTTCGGGGCGATGTTCCTCGCGATCGGGACGATCCTGATCACCAGTGTCCTCGGCATCGGCGCGATGTTCCTATTCCGGGGCGCTCTGATCGGGTCGGCGGTGGACAGCTCGACGGCGATGACCATGGTGCTGATCTTGGTGTTCTTGTCACCGCTCGAGGCGCTGGACCTGGTCTTCGTCGCGCTGTTCGCGGTCTTCAGCAAGCCCCGGGCGATCTTCTTCCGCAAGTTCCTGCTCGCGCCGGGCCTGCGACTGACCGTCGTCCTGCTCCTGATAGCCACCGGCGCCAGCGTGACCTTCCTCGCGGTTGGCTACCTGGTGGCGTCGGTGCTCGGGGTATCGCTGTACATCGGCCTGCTCATCAAGATGCTGCGGGACCGGGACCTGCTCCAGCACTTCTCGCTGCGCCGTGTCATCCTCCCGTACCGGGCGGTGTTCGCCTTCTCCTTCCCGCTGATCACCGGCGAGCTGGCGCTGCTCTCGCTCAACGTGGGTGGCGTGCTCGTGCTCGGCGCATCCCACTCGGTGGTGGAGGTCGCGAACTACCGAGCGGTCTTCAACTCCGCCCGGCTCAACACCGCCGTCACCGGTTCCTTCGCCACTTTGTTCCTCCCGGTGATCGCCCGCTTGTACGAGCGGTCCGACATCGACGGGCTGCGCCGCACGTACTGGCACACGGCGCTGTTCGCCGCCGTGCTCACCTTCCCGATCTTCGCCCTCACCGCTCCGATGGCTCCGGAGACGACAGTCCTGCTGTTCGGTGCCCGCTACTCGGAGTCGGCGACGGTGCTGGGCCTGCTGGCGCTCGGGTACTACCTCAACGTGATCGTCGGCTTCAACGCGTACACGCTGCAGGTCTGCGGTCGCATCCGATACCTGGTCTGGGTCAACATGTCGGTCATCGCGCTCAACATCGCGCTGAGCATCCTGCTGGCCCCTCGGTTCGCCGCCGCCGGCGTCGCCGGAGCCAACTGCATTGCGCTGGTCACGCAGAACCTGCTCAACCAGTGGGCGCTTCGCTCCAGCATGCAGACCGCGCTGATCGACCGGGCGTACTGGCGCCCGTACCTGCTCATCCTCGGGCTCGCGCTGGCGCTGTGGGGGTTCCAGCTGGTGGTCCACCCCGGTCTCGTCGTGACCCTGGTTGTGGTGGCGGCGGCGTCGGCGTACCTGCTGCTCGCGACCCGGCGCAACCTGGAGCTCGCGGAGACCTTCCCCGAGCTCCGGCGCCTGCCGCTGCTGGGACGGCTCGTCGGCTAGCCGACGACCCCTAGCCAGGCGGGCAGGTCCCGGTAGCCGTGCGCGAGCAGGGCATCTCGGGTTTCGCGGTTCGAGGGTCGGTAGACGTCCTCCAGGTGGCGGCGGACCTCCGGCTCGAGGCGTTCGGACATCCGGCCCGAGTTCACGCGTTGGTACACGCGGCGCAGCCGGTCGCGTACGGCGGGGGGGAGCAGGTTCCTTCGGTCCGCTGACCGCTTCACCGCGTAAGCCACGCCGGCGATCCTGGTGCTGCGCGCGTAGTTCGTCTTGTTGCGGCGCGCCAGGTCGAGCTGCGGGAGGACGTCGGTGTCTATCCCCAGCCACCCGAATACCGCGGCCATCACCGGCGCCGGGTCCGCCGCCAGCTGCTCGGTGAAGACGATCCTGAGGTCCGCGCCGAACGCGTCGAGCCAGTGCCCCACATAGTTGGAGTAGAAGCCGATGTAGAGCCCGTGCAGATGGTCCCTCGGCACCAGGTCCGCGGCCTCCCGCCTGGTCCGTTCGCACACCGCGACGTACTCCTCGAACGTCTTCAGGTGGGTGAGGTTTCCCAGCTCCCGCTGGAACGTGTACGCCGACCAGAGGCGGTCCACCGGGTCGCGCAGCGCGAGGATGACCTTTGGTTGCGGCAGCACGCGCTGGATCGCCTGGATCACCGGCGTGCCACCGTAGGAGTAAGTCGGCGTCGCCTCGAACCGGTAGCGCTGCGGCCCGCAATGGGCGAAGTGCTCCGCGTACGTCTCGATCGGCGGGGGTTCTCCGCTGTGACGCAGCGGGTTGAAGTAGTTGAAGTATCCCACTTCCTTCTCGTCCGAACCGCAGATCTCGGGGTGCTGGGTGAGGTACGCGAACAACGACCCCGTCCCGGCCTTCGGGACGCCCACCACCAGCAGGTTCGGCAGTCGACCGGCGGCCACTCGGCCCTCCTCCAGGTGCTCGGCGCGGGCATCGGCCAAAGCTGTCCGACCCTATCCTGCGGGGACCGGTCCGGGACCGGATTCGCCACCCGAGGTAGGCCCTCGTCGACGTCGCCTCGGCACCGGCTTCCAGACCGGTCTGAGTGCGCAGTGTGACCTGGTATGTACCCAAAGTTGTAACACTGGTAACACCCCCGGTTCGTGTGTCATTCTGCCGGAGTGACCACTTGTCTCGGGGAGTGGGCCGACATGGCAAGCCCCGCTCGCCAGGTTCCGCGTTGAACGTCCGCTGGCAACACACCGAGACACCTCGAAAGCCGAGATCTCTTGGAGGATCCAAATGATGCTTACCAGCCTGGGCACCATCGCAGCGGCAGCGCTCGTGGTGGCGACGCCGGCCGCGCCCACCACTGCGTACGCCCTGCAACAGCCCACCTGCCGCGGGCAACAGGTGACCATCATGGGCACCGATGGGCCTGACGTGATCCTCGGCACCCGGGGCAAGGACGTGATCGCCGGCCTGGGCGGCAGCGACGTGATCAAGGGCAGGCGCGGGCCCGACGTCATCTGCGGCGACGGCGGGAACGACCGGATCCGCGGCGGGCAGGGCCGTGACCTCATCAACGGGTCACGGGGGAACGACCGGATCCGCGGCGGACGAAACGGAGACATCGTTCGCGGGGGGCTCGGCAACGACACCATTCGCGGCGGCCAACGAGGTGACCGGATCTCCGGAGGGCCCGGCCGCGACACGCTTCTCGGCGGCAGGGGCGGCGACCGGGTGGCGGGCGGGATCCGGACCGACAACCTGTCCGGTGGCAGGGGCAACGACTTCATCTACGGCAGCGGGGGCAAGGACATCCTGCGCGGTGGGCCGGGCGCGGACCACATGCTCGGCGGCAACGGCGACGACAACCTCGACGGCCTGGACGGGGCGAGCACCGATGTGCTCAACGGTGGGGCGGGGACCGACCTGTGCAGCGCCGACCCCGGCGACACGCTGAAGAACTGCCCCTAGCAGACCGGGAGGATCGAACGTGCGGCCCACCGCGACCGCGATGCTGAGCGGTTCCTCTGAAGGGGAGCGCCCATGACCCGAGCCGGATCGTCTCGTCGTCTCGCGTTTGTGGGTCTGGTCAGCGTGTCTCTGGCGGCCGTTTTCGTCGGTGGCCCGGCCGATGCGGGGCTCAGGACCCACACCTGCTTCGGTCAGGCGCTCACGCAGCCGGCCGGGACGTCGGCCGATGACACCTTCTTGACCACGGACGGCCAGCAGGACGTGATCTACGGGGGCGGCGGAAACGACACGATCGTCAGCCTCGGCGAAGATGGCGTCGCCGACCAGGTGCCGGACTACCTGTGTGGCGGCCCCGGCGCGGACTACATCCGCGGCCACGACGGCCCGGACCTGATCCGGGGAGGCGCCGGCGCAGATGTCGTCGAAGGGTGGCGCGGTACGGACCTCGTCCAAGGAAACCGGGGCGCCGACAAGGTGTCCGACGACTCCATCTACTCCAACGACGCGGCGAACGACACGCTGCGCGGGGGCGCCGGTCACGACACCGTCCTCGGCGGCTGGGGCGCCGATGTCCTGTACGGCGGCCGGGGGCCGGACCGCCTCTTCGACCAGGAGTGCGACGGGCCCACTGTGGTGCATGGCGGCCTCGGCGCCGACTACATGGACTCGTACCGATCGAGCTACGAGGGGTGGACGACGTCGTACTGCGACGACCGGTCCGGCGCGACTCCCGACCACCTGACCGGCGGCAAGGGCAGGGACCGGGCCCGGGCCAGTCTCGCCGACGTGGTGCACAAGGTGGAGTCCCTGCACCGGATTCGCGGCGTCAACTAGCCCGACCGCTCGGAGGGCTCCCGGGTCGCTTGTTGGCGGCAGGGTGGGCGCGGCGGCCGGCAGCGCTGAGCGCACCCGACCAGAACCCCAGTCCCCAGCCGCAGTGCATCGCGGCGAACGCCGGAGCCGTGAGCAGCCGTTCGCGTCGGCTGTCCAGCCGGCGGCCCACCTGGGCCGAGGCTGCCCCGACCGCCGCCAGGTAGACCCCGAATAGGCCCGCCGCAAACCCCGGTGAGCGTCGTGCCGTGAGCGCCGCCCCCGCCAGGTAGGCGATCAATGTCGGCGGCGCGAGATGGCGTGGGCTCAGCGACTCCGGGTGCAACAATGCCACGTCGAGCTTCCCCCGGCCGTAGCGCAGGTACTGCCGGAAGAGGTCCGGGATCGATTGCCGGCAGTACCACTCGATGCACATGTTGGGGTCGAACAGCAGCCGGGCACCGCCTCGGCGCAAGCGGTAGTCCAGCTCGTAGTCCTCGTTGGCCACCAGGCGCTCGTCCCACCCGCCGAAGCGCCGCAGCAGCTCCACCGGATAGGCACCGAAGGGGATGTGGTCGACCTCGGACGGCCGGGTGCCGTGGTGGTAGGTGGAGTTCCCGACGCCGAATCGGCTGCCCATCGCGACCGCGATGGCTCGGCCGGCGGGCGTCACGCCCACTCCGTCCTTGCGCCCCCCGACACCACCCCACCGCTCCTCCTGCAACCGCTCCAGCGCGACGCTCACGTACGACCGCGGCACGACCGAGTGGGCGTCCACCCGAACCAACCACCGGCCTACGGCCCGGGCCAGACCCAGGTTCATCGACACCGGGATGGACCGCCGGGGGTTGTGTAGCAGCTCCACCCGGCCGTCGTCGGCGCGGTGCTTGGCGACGATCTCGGCGGTGGCGTCGGTCGAGTTCCCGTCGACCACGATGATCTGCAGGTCGGCATGGGACTGCGCCCGCAAGGAGTCCAGGCACCTGCCTATGAACTGCTCCTCGTTGAGGGCCGGCACCACCACGCTGACGAGCTCGCCGCTGGCGGGGCGCGGCACGGCCATGGCCCCTTCCTTTCCGTCCTCGAGAGGCCCCGATCCTAGCGGGACTAGGGAGGCAGGCCGAAGGCGCGCGCATCCCCCCTTCGGCGGGCAGGCGCATCCCCCGTTCGCGCGACGACCCCCGCCGTGCGGTCGAATACCCCCGGAATCGCTTGCATGTCCCACCCGTCACGTGGGCAGACTCAGCCACTGTCATCTACGGAGAGTGGCTTAATATGTACACACCGTCACATCGTGCATCTCGGGAACGAGTGCGGGGTCGCCACGTTGCAGAGCCAATCACAGCCGAGGCGGACGCCGGACGGCGCTGCTTCCTCAAGTCGGGTCTCACGGTCGCCACGATCGGAGCTACCGGACTCTGGCTGGCCGAGCCGGCCGCCGCTGCAGGCAACGGTTTCCGGATCAGCCTGGACAAGCGCAGCTATCAAGCCGGTGAAGTCGCCCGGGTCGTCATCCACGAGGGCGTCGACTTCAAACGGCGCATGCTGGTCTCCGGTCCCAATGGGCTCGCCTGGCACAAGGTCGGCGGCGGCCGGAACCAATCGGTGTTCGCCGCCCGGGTCCAGGACAGCGGAACGATCACCGTTCAGCTGCAGGACCGAATCACCGGCGTCATCCAGGACACCGCAACCCTCAGCCTCGACGTCCAGGCCGGCTCAGGCCGAAACCCGAGCGGCGCTGCGCCGTTCGTGGCGTACGAGGCCGGGTCGTTCTTCAAGTCCCAGGTGCTCGGAGCCCCGGTGGACAACGCCGCGACCACCGCCTTCCGCAGCTTCATGAAGTCGCATCCCGACCAGCGCGCGGTCCCGTTCCCCACCATCCGCGGCACGAACGGAAACGCCTGGGGCATGCCTTTCGCGATGTCGGGAACCGCAGACCCGCAATGGCGGCTCACCGGCAGCGTGCCGTCGCCGGTCTCGAAGCTGGCCAGCGAGGGCTTCGCCGCGCCGGACTGGTTCGATCAGGTGCTCACCGGGACCAGCGACTCGCCCATGGTCATCCTCGATCGCAAGTCCGGGCGGAGCATCTGGGCGGCGAACGCGAAGAAGGCCGGGACAAGGGTAATCTCGGTCAGTGCGGCCGGCTACTTCGACCATGCGTCCAACGGGCTGGACCAGCGCAACCCGCGCTCGGACAACTCGGCCAACTTCCGCTCCCGTGGCGCGATCCCAGATGCCATGGTCATCCGCAAGGACCTGGTCGACTACGCCATCCAGACCGGCGGCGACCTCGGGCACGTGCTGCACATGATGTTCGTCGAGACGAACAGTGCCGCCGGCTTCTGCCACCCCATGGTGGGCGCCGAGCACGGCAAGTCCGGATTCGGCGCCGAGGGCCTGCGGATCGCGATCGCCCCGGACGTGGACGTTACGGCCCGGGGGATGACCCCGGAGGGCGTCGTTCTCGCCCGCACCCTGCAGCGCCACGGCTGCTACCTCGGCGACAACTCGGGCTCCGGCTCGGGGCTGAAGGCCGAGCAGGAGAGCCCCGGGCGCAACGTCTGGGGCGGTCGGATGCCAACCACGGTGCTGAGCGGCATCCGGTGGGACGACTTCGTCGTGCTGCCTAAGGGCTGGCAGTAGGAGCCGAAACCTGACCGGTTGGCCCGTGCGAGCGGCCGACGGCCGGTAGCGTGACGCCATGGGCTGGCAGCGTGCGGCGGACCGGGTCCGCCACCACGCTCGCCGGCCCGTGGCGCGCACGCCCTACCTGTGGGACGCGGCGATGTACGTCCGGCCGGGCAAGCGCGCCACGCTGGCCGGGCCGGGGACCGCGATCGTCATCGACGGCTTCCTGCGGTCTGGTAACACCTTCAGCGTGGCCGCGTTCGCGGTCGCCAACGGCGCAGACGTCCCGGTCGGCCGCCACCTGCACGGGGCTCCGCACATCCTGCGGGCGGTGCGTCTCGGCCTGCCGACGGTGGTGCTCATCCGCCACCCGGGGGAGGCGGTCCCGTCGTACCTGGTGCGGAGGCCGACGCTGACCCCGAGCGACGCCCTCACCGAGTACGAGGACTTCTACCGCACGGCGTGGCGGGTCCGCGACGACTTCGTCGTCGGGCTGTTCGAGGACGTCGTGAGCAACTTCGGCAACGTCATCGAACGTGTCAACGACCGCTTCTCCACCGCGTTCGTCCCCTACCAGCCCACCCCGGCGAACGAGGCGGCCGCGTTCGCGCTGGTCGAGGAGATGAACCGCAAGGAGTGCCGCGGGGAGGTCGTCGAGACCCACGTCGGCCGGCCCTCGCAGGCCCGCGCCGAGCGCACCGCCGAGATCAAGCAGGCGCTGAGCCAACCGCGCACGGCTGAGCGGGTGCGGCGGGCCGAGGAGCTGTACTCCGACTACGCCCGGCTCTCGCAGCGAGCGGCGCAGCCATGAGCCGGGTCCTTCTGGTCGGCAAGGGCGCGCCGGACCGCGGCGGGATCCCGACGTTCCTGCACATCCTGCAGCGCAGCGAGCTCGCCCGCCGCCACCAGCTCGAGTTCCTCAACGTGGCGCACACCAGCACCCCGGAGGGCGGGAAGGCCTCCGCGTCCAACGTTGGGCGCACTCTCCACGACGCGGCCAGGGTGTGGCGGCACGCGAAGAGCCACGACATCGTCCACATCCACACCGCGCTCGCGCCGACCGTCACCGTGCTGCGCGCCGCCCTGCTGGCCTTCGCGGCACGGCTGCGCGGCTGCGCGGTCATCGTGCACGCCCATGGCAGCGAGCTGGAGTCCTGGCTGAGCGGCGGATTTCGCAGGCGGGTGCTGCGGCTGGCCATGGCCCCCGCGCACCGGATTGCCGCCTGCTGGAGCAACGGGGAGCAGCTCCTCGGTGAGGCGCTGGGCCACGACCGGGTGCAGCTGGTCGACAACGGCGTCGAGGTGCCCGACCAGCCCCCGGCCCGCGAGGAGCACCAGCCGCCACGCATCCTGTACGTCGGGCTGCTGACCGCCCGGAAGGGGGTGCTGGACCTGCTGGAGGCGTCCCGGCTGCTTCGAGCCAACGGCGTCGACCACGAGCTCTGGCTCGTCGGCGGCACGCCGGACGAGGGACCGGAGGCGGAGCTACCGGTGCGCGAGGCCGCGGCAGGTACGGCGACCCTGCTCGGCCGGCGGCCACCTGAGGAGATGGCCGCCGCGTACGCCGCCGTCGACGTGTTCTGCCTGCCTTCGTGGTACGAGGCGATGCCGCTGTCGGTGCTGGAAGCGATGGCGTACGGCTTGCCGGTGGTCGCCAGCGATGTCGGCGACGTCTGTCGCGCGGTTGAGGACGGGGCCACGGGGTTCGTCACCCCGGCCCGGTGCCCCCACCCGATGGCGGTGGCCTTCGAAAAACTGCTAGGCGACGCCGAGCGGCGCCGGCGGATGGGAGCGGCAGGGCGCGAACGCGTACAGGAGCACTTCTCGAGCACCGCCACCGCGCGCGCCGTCGCCGACCTCTACGACTCCGTCCTGCAGGACTCGCGGTGACGATCTTGTGCTACCACTCGGTCGAGCCCGAGTGGGAGTCCCCGCTCGCCGTCCGACCCGGTGACTTCGCGGCCCACTGCGCCTGGCTCGCCCGGCACCGAGACGTCCTGCCGCTGGGAGCGGCGATCGAGCGGCTCGACCGGTCGGGTCACCTTCCTCGTGGTGAGGCTGCACTGACCCTCGATGACGGGTTCGCGGCGCTCCACGAGCACGCGCTGCCGGTCCTCACCCGTCACCGCCTCCCGGCCACGGTCTTCCTGGTGGCGCAGACGCTGGCGCCGCAGGGCCAGCCGGTCGACTGGGTCCGGACGGCGCCACCGTGGCCGTTGCGGACCCTCACGGTGGACCAGGTGCGCGAGATGCAGTCGGCCGGGGTGGACTTCCAGTCCCACAGCTGGGCCCACCGCGACCTGCCCGACCTGGACCCGGACGCCTGTGTCGAGGACCTGCGGAGCAGCCGGGAGCTGCTGGAGGACCTGCTCGGCGGGCCGGTCCGCCTCCTCGCCTATCCCCGCGGGCTTCACGACGACCGGGTGCGCAGTGCCGCGTCCCGGGCCGGCTACACCCATGCCCTGGCGCTGCCGGAAGGGCCGGAACCGGCCGGTCGCTATGCGATCCCGCGGGTGGGCGTCTACCGCGGAAACGGTCTGGTGAGCCTGCGGGCCAAGGCTTCCCGACGGTACCTGGCGGTGCGCACCGGGCGGGCCCACGCGCTGGCCAGGCGTGGTCGACTGGCGATGCGCGGCGCTCACCCGCGACAATCGGCACCATGACCGACGCCGCGGCGGGCTCCCCTCCGGGGCGAGGGCCGATCTTCGTGGTGGGTTCGATGCGATCCGGCTCGACCATGCTCCGGCTGATCCTCGACAGCCACCCGAACATCGCCATCGGAGCCGAGACCGGCTTCGTCGGGGCCCTGGAGGCGACCAAGGTCATCCCGAACTGGCGCTACGGGGCCGAGTGGTACACCCGGATCGGCTGGACCGAGCCGGAGCTGGACCAGCGGCTGCGCGGCTTCTACGCGGGGATGTTCGAACGCTACGCCGCCTCCCAGGGCAAGCCGCGGTGGGGGGAGAAGACCCCCTTCCACACCTCACACATCCCGACGATGGCCAGGGTCTTCCCCGACGCCGTCTTCGTCGGGATCGTCCGCCACCCCGGTGGGGTGGCTGCGTCGCTGCGCAAGAACTTCAACTACACGTTCTCCGACGGGCTGTCCTACTGGGAGGCGACCAACCTCGAGATGGTGCGAGCGGCGAGCGAGCTGGGCTGCCGATTCACCCTCTGCCGCTACGAGGAGCTCGTCCAGGTAGGGCAGCCGGTGCTGCGCGAGCTGTTGGCGTGGCTGGGCGAGCCGTGGTCGGACAACGTTCTCGAGCACCACCGGGTGCAGCGGGACAAGGGGGTGCCCCGCGCCGCGGACGGCAGCACGAGCACGCGCGACCCGATCGACGCCGACCGGGCCGAACGCTGGGCACGGAGCACGTCGGAGGAGGAGCGGGGGGCGTTGGAGCACTGCGGGCAGCTGCCCGGCTTCTTCGGTTATGACCCGACCGACGCGTCGGCGCTGCGCGCGGTCCTGGACCCGGTGGCAGGACGGCAGTGGTTGCCGGACGGGGACGACCTGCGCGCCCGACGCACAGCGTGGGCTCGTCGGGTCGACTTCGACCACCGGCCGCGTACGCTCGCCATCGACGCCAGCGTCGAAGAGTTGGCGGAGCGTTTGGTGCGGATGGAAAGGGCACTGGCTCGCACCCGCTCGCGCCGGGCGGTCCGGATCGGTGACGCAATCCGCAAGATCCAGCACGGCCGCTCGTGGCGGGACGTACGTGACGCAGCGGAGCTGATTCGTGGCCGTACGTAGTTATATGTAGTTGGGGGTCGTATCGGGGCAAATATCATGGCACCATGACCGCGGGGAACGATGGGCGTGACCTGCCCGACGAATTTGCACCACGTGGGCGAAAGGAACGCCATGGATACTGTCTCGGGAGACGGCCCTCCGGGGCGGCTGCCGAACCTGATCATTGCCGGCGTGAGCAAGGGTGGGACGACCTCGCTCTATACGTACCTCTCCCAGCATCCCGATGTCTGCGCGTCCGACGTGAAGGAGCTGCGGTACTTCTCGGCGCTGCGCCATGGTCAGCCCGTGGCCCCGCTCGATGAGTACGCCGCCCATTTCGCCCACTGCGGCGCCCAGCGCTACGCGGTCGAGGCGACGCCGGGATACTTCTACGGCGGTGCCGACGTCGCGGCCGCGATCAACGAGACCTGCCCCGACGCCCGCGTCGTGGTCAGCCTGCGCTCGCCGGCGGATCGGTGCTGGTCGTGGTTCCGGTTCGTCAAGAGCCGGACCCGCATTCCCAAGCACATGACCTTCGAGGCGTACCTGGACCGGTGTGAGCAGCTGCACCGGGCCGGGGTGGACGGCGACGTCGAGCACCAGCCGTTCTGGGGGCTCGGCGGCGGCTGCTACGACAGCTACCTCGAGCCGTGGATCGAGGAGTTCGGCGACCGGCTGCGCATCCTGTTCTTCGACGACATCGTCCGCGACCCGCAGCAGGTGGTGCGGGACCTCTGCCGCTGGTTGGACCTCGACCCCGGGGGGCTGGACGACGTGGACTTCCGGGTCGAGAACAAGACTGAGCAATACCGCAACCGCACCGTGCAGCGAGCCGCGGTCGGGGTCAACAAGCGCACCGAACGGTTCTTCTCCCGCCACCCGGCGACCAAACGGGTGCTCCGGTCCGGGTACTACGCGGTCAACCGCCCCGCCGCGGAGCTGACAATGCCGGCGCTGGCGCGGACCCGGATGCAGGACTTCTTCGATCCACACAATTCTCAACTAGCATTCCAACTGGCCAAGATCGGTATGAAACTGCCGGAGGAATGGATGCCGAGTAACTCACCCAAGGTGACGATTTATGAGCGTTGCGTAGTACCGGTGGACGACGCGAAAATCCTCCCCTAGCATTCTCACATTGACATGAGGGAGAACTAATCGTGAAATTGCAATCTCGGGTTGGCGCCGCCGTGCTCGGCGCCGCACTGGGGGTGGTCGGAGCGGTCGGCATGGCCGCGCCCGCCTTCGCCGCCTACAGCAGCGAGTCCGGCGTGGGCTGGTCACCCAACGGGCCGGTGCAGGCGCTTGCCGTTTCGGGGGGCCAGACCTTTCTCGGGGGGGCGATCCTCGATCCCACCGACAACAAGACCGTTATCGGTGGCTACGTCGCCGCCGTCGACTCCGTCACCGGCGATACGAAGTGGACCACCCTCACGGACAAGGACGTCCGGGCACTGGCGGTGTCGGCCGACGGGGGCGCGCTCTTCGCCGGCGGCAACTTCGTCACCGTGGCCGGGAGCACCCACAAGCGTCTCGTCAAGCTCGACGTGAGCGACGGGAGCGTCGAGTCGTGGAAGGCCAGCGCCAGTGGGATCGTGCGTGACCTGCTGGTGGACGGCAGCGACCTCTACGTGGCCGGAGCGTTCTCCTCCCTCAACGGCAACGGCGAGCGCGGCATCGGCAAGGTCTCCGCCGTGGACGGCAAGAACGACGGCACCTTCAGCGCCAAGACTGACAAGCCCGTCTACGGCGTGGCGAAGTCCGGCAGCAACCTCGTCCTGGCCGGCCAGTTCACCACGGTGAACGGCGCTGCCCGTCCCACGCTGGCGGAGGTCGATCTGACCACCGGGGCGTTGGCCTCGTGGAGCCCCGCCGCGTTGTGCTCGGGCTGCAAGAAGTTCTGGGACGTGACCGTGGACGCGACCCGGGCGTATGTCGCCTCCGGCGGCAAGGGCGGCAACGGCTTCGGCGCGATCGATCTCGTCACCGGCGCGCGAGCGTACTACTCCCACACCGACGGCGACGTGCAGACCGTCGCGCTCGGGCCGGACGGGCTGCTCTACATCGGCGGCCACTTCAACCGGTACGTCGGGGTGAACGACTCCGCCCACGAGCGGCACCTGATCGCGGCGGTCGACCCGGCAACGGGTGTGCTCGACCCGGCCTTCACCCCGCGGTTCTTCAAGTCCTACCCCGGGGTATGGGCGCTGGCGGCCACCCCGAGCCGGCTGTACGCCGGCGGCTACTTCCAAGGGGTCTTCAACAACGACAAGAACAACCACCAGCCGTATTTCGCGATGTTCAAGACCAGCTGACGGTTGGTCGGCGCGGTGTCCGGCTACAGCCCGAATGCCGTACCGAACCCCTTGCTGGCCCGCCGCAGCAGCGGCGTGCCCAGCACGTGGTCGACGTAGCCGAGCAGCGAGTAGTGCGTCAAGGGTTTGCGCACCACCTTGCCGTGCAGCGATGAGTGCAGCACGACCGTGAGCACCGTGTTACCGGCGCTGTGGTCGTCCTCGTCCGCGGTCACGACCACGACCAGCCGGCCGGTGGTGAAGTCCCGGGAGCGCAGCACGTCCGGGAGCCGATGCTTCAGCCACCGGTCGGCCGCGCCGAGCGAGCAGTCGTGCGCGTCGTGGCAGGTGTTGGGAATGGCCAGGCCCACGTGCGGCAGCCGGTTGTGGCGGGCATCGGACCGCAGGCGGGTCATCGGCCGGTCGAAGCTCTCGCACCGCTTCCGGCTGGAGAGAAAATAGGCCCACGGGTTGTGCTTCACCGCGTACCGGCCGCTGTCGACGAGATCGCAGCTGACCGGCATCGACTCGGCGTAGACCTTCGCGGTCTTCCCGGCGCGGAGCGCCTGGTCGAACACGGAGCGAGCCTTTCCGACCTTGGCGGCGTTCACCGCCGGCGGAGCGTCGTCGCTCACCCCGAAGGTTGAGCCGCCGGTGAGCGCCAGGTAGTTGGGCAGCGAGGGGTGCGCCAGCGCGTGGTACCGGGTGGCGTATCCGAAGCGCCTGGCCAGCGAGAACAGGTACGGCATGTGGGCGCGCATCTGCGCCAGCGAGTGGTTCTCCTCGACGAAGGTGAGCACCTTCGTCGGAGGCCGGTGCGTGGTCGTCCCCAGGGATGGCATCCAGCTGGCCCGGGCCGGAAACGAGCCGAGCAGCAGGGCGCACAGGGACGCGACAAGGACGAGAACCGTTCGGCGCATGGCGCCAGTTTCTCACGGCTGCCTTCCGGAGCGCCGCGCCGGTTAGCTCACGTAGCCGTACCGTGACCTCAGCGGCTTGGTCGCCAGCGACACCAGGTGCTGGTCCCGGCGGCACATGGCCCGCCGCCACTCCTCGTCCGCCTCGATCTTGACCGCGCCGGTCGTGAAGCGGCTCGGGTTGCCGGCGACGATGTGATTGGGGTGCAAGAGCACCGCGTCGTCGCTCGAGAACGGCGGGCTGCCGTCCTCCTCGACGAAGCGCACGATCCCCTCGGCAGTCGACCGGGGCGCCCGGACGAAGTCCTCGTAACGGAGGAACATCCAGCGTGAGGCGGGGACGTGGCGACGTAACAGTTCGGCGCCGATGCCGTTGGACGTCCAGGCCCAGATGGCCCCGGGCAGCCGGCGGGTGCCCATGGTCCGTCGCCCACCCTCGGCCGTGAACGACTTCGCCCGTCGCCAGGAGTGGACGACCGCGCGCGGGTCGCGGACGATGTGCAGCACGTAGTGCTCGATGCCTGTCAGCATCCCGTACACGGCCGCGTCCTGTGGGCGCTTCGAGGTGTCCACCACCACCCGGGCGGAGGTCACGGCGGCGAAGGTCCGACAGGCGGCCTCGGTCGCCTCCCGGACCCGCCCCAGCGCCAGCCAGTCGGGGCTGGGATGGTCGACCGCGCGCATCAGCCGCAGAAGGTTCCGGTCTCGCGCCACCTCGCGCTGTGCGGTCACCACGTCCTGTGTCGTCCACGGGTCGGCGGGATCTCGCGACTCCCGAACGGCCGGGATGACCTGCGACCACACGGGACAGTGTTCGGGGATCCTGCCGCAACCACAGGGTCGCGATTGACTGATGCCCCTGGCCCACAGCCAGCGCAGCTCCCCGGCGCTCGAGAAGCCCTCGACCTCGCCGAGGATGCTGGCCAGCACTGTTGTCCCGCTCCGGCCGGCGCCGACCACCGACAACACCTTGAGGTCCACGCTTGGCTCGGTGCTCACCTGGGTCCCCTCGCTGCTCTAGCCCCGCTGCCGCAGTCGACTACGCGACGTGGACTCCTCGCCTACCATTGCTCCCATGACGGAGCTCAAGGAACGGCCTAGGACGCGTGGTGAACGCCCCGTGCACAAGTCTAAGCCGTCGCGTGGCACCGCCTCACTGGTCGCCCTGATCTCGCTGTCCGGCATCGCCCTGGGGGTCGCCATGCGGTTCGTCGCGCCCGTGCTGACCTCCGACGTTGCCTCGCCCGTCACCCCTGCCTTGACAGCGTCCCCGGAGCGGGCGTTCCGCGCCTTCTCACCCACGTCATGGTGGAACACGCCCCTGCCAGCCAAGGCGCCGCTCAACCCGAACGCCGACCTCATCCTGAGCTACCTGCGCACCGCTCCGGACAGTGGGGACGGGTGCCTGTCGCTTGCGGGTGCCGGTGAGGGCAAGTGGGGCCAGCCGGTCTACTGGGCCGGGCCCGGTGACCCGTTCTACGACGTGAAGGGAACGAAGCACTACCGGCCGCCGGAGCTCGACCACCTCCGTATCCCGCTCGGCGCCGAGCCGCCGGACAACAACGATGCCAGCATGACGATCTTCGACCGGCACCGCGGAACGGTCGCATTGCTCAGCGGCGCTGCGTACGACGCCACAACCGATACCTGGACCGCCGCCGGCGCCACCGTGACCTACCTGCACTCCAACGGCTTGAACGTGCTCACGGACCAGTCCGACAACAGCCACAACACCGGCAGCCACCGCGGCAACAACGGGGCCACGTCGGTGGTGCGCTGGGACATGGTGGAGGCCGGCGTTGTGAACCACGTGCTGAAGGTCGCCTCCGGTCCCGAGGTGTCCGATCGCGCGGTGTTCCCGATGGTGGGTTCCGACGGCCACTACACCGGGACCGACCCGGCGGTCCCGCCGCAGGGCCTGCGGTTCCGCATCAAGCCGTCGGTCAACCTCGACGCCCTGGGTCTGCCCCCGCAGGCTCTGGTGATCGCACGGGCCCTGCAACGCTACGGCTTCTACATCGGGGACTCCGGAGGGGTGACGGCCCTCAAGCTGGAGGACACCGTCGCCGAAAGCCGCGGGCAGCTGTGGGACCTCGCCGCGAACGATCTGTGCGGTCTCCCGTTCACGCCCGCGTACTGGGACGTCATCGCCGAGGGTTACGATCCGAGCCGTGTACGCTGACTCGGGTTCCGTACCGAACTTCCTCTACATCGGGACGAGCAAGGCCGGCTCGACGTGGCTGTTCAACGCGTTGTCGATCCACCCGGACGTCTTCTTGGCACCGAGCAAAGGGCTCTACTACTTCGACTCCCACTTCGACAACGGCCCGACGTGGTACCAGCAGCAGTTCGCCGGTGCCGACGGCAAGCCGGCCGTCGGGGAGATCTCCCACTCCTACCTGTCCTCCGAGCAGGCGCCGACGCGGATCGCCGCGCTCAACCCGGCCATGCGGTTGCTGGTGTGCTTGCGCGAACCGGTGGACCGGGCGTTCTCCGACTACCTTGACCTGACCAAGAACGGGCAGTTCGACGGGTCCTTCGAGGCGGCCCTCGAGCAGTACCCGCGGCTGGTCGACCGGGGGCGCTACGCCACCCACCTGCGCCGATACCTCGAGCACTTCCCGCCTGAGCAGCTGCACGTCGCGCTGTTCGACGACCTCGGCAGCGACCCACAGGCCTACGCGGACAAGGTGTTCGAGTTCCTCGGCGTGCCCCCGTTCGAGCTGCCCGCGTCCGCCCTGCAGCGACGCATGCCCGCGGGAGTGCCGCGCCACGTAGCCTCCGCAGCGGCGGCCAAGCGAGCGTCCCGCCTGGTGCTCCGCCTGGGGCTGCGGCGGCTGCGGTCTCGCGTCAAGCGGACCACGGTGGTACGGCGGGCGCTCTACCGAAGCTACGACGACAACCGGCCCACCGTGCCCCCGGCGGTCGCGGCCGACCTGCGCCGCCGCTTCGCCCCGGAGGTGCGCCAGCTCGAGGTGATGCTCGGGCTTGCGGTGTCCAGCCGGTGGGGCTACGGCTCCGAGCTCGTCGTCGGTTAGGTGTCGTTCTCGCGGACGAGCGCCTCCGGGTCGGACTCCACCAACCGGCGAGCCTCCCGAGCAAGGTACTCGTGGACCGGCCTCATGAGCGCGGCCCGAGTCCGGCCGCGCCATGACCCGCCCCGGCCCTGCGCCTCGGCGAGCGCGGCCCACTTGTCGAGCAGTACGAGCAGCAGGTAGCACCTCAGCTCTTCGGCCGGTACGGGGTCCTGGCCGAAGTATCCCGAGAGGAACCAGCGCTCGCGCCGGACCAAGGCGTCTCGGCTGTACGCCAGGCCCCAGCTACGCAGTTGCAGGCCGGTCAACCGCATGCCGACGAGGAAGCGGCACACGTCCTCGTACCGTGGCATGCACCAGCGCGGCATCGGGTCGAACACGGTGATGCGCCCCTCGGTGGTGACGAACATGTTGCGCGGCGCGAAGTCGCCGTGACCCACCACCAGCGGCAGCCGGTCGGGCAGGCTCCGGGCGGCCAGCGCCGCGCCGCCGCTGGCGGCATCGCGCAGGTCGAGACGACCGAGCCGGTCGGACAGGTAGTCGCCGTACTGCCCGAAGAGGTCAACGACCTCGGCGCGGGTGGCCTGCTGCTCCGGCCGGCCGACGAGGGCGCCTGACTCATGGAAGCGGCGAAGCCAGGCACCGACGTTGCGCCACGCCGCCGCCGGCGTCCGTCGGCGCACGGTGGCCAGCAGGCGACTGTCGTAGACGAAGGCATTACGAAGCGTGCCCTCGCCGACGTAGTCCATGAGCAGCAGGGGTTCGTCGGGGACGAGGTCGAGCGGTCGGATCGTGCCGAACCCCGGCTCGGTGGCGAGGAACGTGGTCCGGATCGAGGCCAGACCGGAGTGCTCGAGGAGGGTGTGCTCGAGGGCGGTCGCCGGGCGGGGATGAAGGCGGGGCCGCCTGGGTTCCACGCCGGGGGTGTCCCTCCTTGCCTTGGCCAGCACCTGCGGGGGGGTGCCGTCATCGGTCAAGGACACCGCAAAGATCGTGCACGTCGGTCGGGCACTCAGTGTCGTGACGCGGATCCTGCCGCGGGCCAGCTGCGGGAACCAGGCGTCCGACCCTGCTTCGACCCGCTCGGCGATGAGCCGCTCGACCCGGCCGTCCTGGTCAAAGAGCCTGGCGCCGGATGCGGTCATGAAGCCTTCCGCCGGGTGGCTCGTCGAACGGCGTTTTCGATTGCTCCGAGCGGCTGCACAGTAGCATGTGGGATTCGTTCACCGATCGCGTAGGAGCCGAAGTGACGCAGCTCGTGCTGCTGGCCGCTGCTGCGCCATTCGTCGTCATGCTGCTCGTGATCTACCTGCGCGAACCGCTGCGCATCGGTCTCCCGCTCTTCGCCGCAACCGTTCCGTTCGGTCAGCTGCTGGCGCTCGGTTCGTCCGCCTTCGCCTCCCTATCGTCGATCCTCGGGCTCCTGCTCGGCATCGGCCTGGCCCTGGAGCGGCTGCGCTCGGGCCGCGTCAACGTGCGCCTGTCCGCAACGGTCCCGGTTTGGCTCATGTTCTTGGGAGTGGCCGGCGCCACGGTGCTGTGGAGCGTCTCACCGGGCAAGACCGAGACCGGCTTCTTCATCCTGACCAGCCTGGTCGTGCTCTACGTCCTCATCTCGCTTCGCGACGTCGACCGGCGCTCATTTCGGTGGACCGAGAACGGCATCCTGGCCGGTGGCCTGCTCGTGACGACGTACGGGCTCTTCCAGCTCGTCGTCCAAGGCGGCTTCCCCAGTGACCCTCCCGGCGCGACCCTCGACGGCCGGTTCGGCAACGGGATGCTGGGGCCGAACAACGAGGCGGTGACGCTGATCATCCCGCTGATGGTCTCGCTGGCCCGGGCGATCGGTGCCACGAGAGGGCCCCAACGGGTCCGGTACACCGCTTCGATGGCGTACCTGCTCACCGGAGTCCTGCTGACCGGGTCCCGCGGCGGGCTGCTCGCGGTGGCCGTTGCGGTGGTGGCCCTGATCATCAGCCAACCCTCTGGGCGCAAGCTTCTCATCGGCTACGGCGTGGCCACGCTAACGGCGGCCGGATTGGTCTTCTTCACCCATCCGGCGGGAATCGCCGACCGCACGTTCGCCAGCGCCAGCTCATCGTCGGGCCGCACCGACATCTGGCGGGTGGCCTTCGCCGCCTGCTCTCGATACTGCCCGGCCGGCGCGGGATGGGAGACTTTCCCGGACGTCTACGCCGCCACCCAGGCGCGCGTCGCCGGTGCCAATGTGCTGGTGGGCGGCGGGGCTTACCAGGCCCATGACGTCTGGGTCCTGATAGCGATCGAACTCGGCCTCCCCGGGTTGCTGCTCTTCGGTGCCGGAGTCCTTCTCACCCTGTCCGAAGCCGTGAAGCTGCCTGGCTGGATGCGGGGGCCGCCACTGGCCAGCTTTGCCGGGACCCTGTTCGCGGCGTTCTTCCTATCCAACGTGGAGTACAAGTTCTTCTGGATGGCGCTGTTCTACGTGGCCCTGGCCAGGAACCTGGCGGATACCGAACGAAGACAGCACAGTCAGTCCGCTGACTCGACGCTGCCGGCGCCGGAAATCTCGCCGGCAGTCTGAAGCTGAGAACGAGCGGCTGCGCGACCAGGTCCAGAACAGGCTCGCCGGAGTGCCCTGGCACCCGATGGCACTGAGCGCTCTACATCCAGGGTTATGGCACACTGACGCGAAGATTCACCTATGCGGTGGGTCTTCGCGTCAGGCCGTTGCGGCTTGGGATGTGGTGTCGAGAGTGACGCGGTAGCCCATGGCTTCGAGCTGGCTGATCGCTCGCTTCTTGGTGCGGTCGGGGTGGAGCCGGGTGAAGAAGTCGGCGCCGGGGTCCTCATAGAGGGTGCCGGTGGTGCCCATGTGCCAGATTGCGATGAGCCTGGAGTGCTGGATGGCGACGTTGGCCTTCATCGGTCCGCGCCGGCTGGCGATGCGTCGGTAACGGGCGCCGAGGTAGGTGCTCGGGTTCTGTGAGCACGCCATCGCCGCGGCACCGAGCGCGCCTTGCAGGTAGGGGTTGC
>JBBPZV010000044.1:0-311104 GCA_038198775.1 Propionibacteriales bacterium
CACCTCGATGGCCGCGACCGCGCCCCCGAGCTCCTCGACCCGGGCCATCAGCCCGCGCGCCGCCGCCTCGAGCCCGTCGGTCATGGACTCCACGACGTAGGAGCCGGCGAAGGGGTCGACGGTGGCGGTGACGTCGGTCTCGTAGGCGAGGACCTGCTGCGTGCGCAGCGCCAGCCGGGCGGCCTTCGCGGTGGGCAGCGCGATCGCCTCGTCGTAAGAGTTGGTGTGCAGCGACTGGGTGCCGCCGAGGACCGCGGCCAGGCCCTGGACCGCGACGCGAACGAGGTTGACCTCCGGCTGCTGAGCGGTCAGCTGCACGCCGGCCGTCTGGGTGTGGAATCGCAGCATGAGCGACCTGGGGTCGCGAGCGCCGAACTCGTCGCGCATCACCTGGGCCCAGATCCGCCGGGCGGCGCGGAACTTCGCCACCTCCTCCAGCAGCGTGGTCCGCGAGACGAAGAAGAACGCCAGCCGCGGCGCGAAGTCGTCGACGTCCTGCCCCGAGGCGATCGCCGCGCGCACGTACTCGATGCCGTCGGCGAGGGTGAAGGCCACCTCCTGCGCGGGCGACGCCCCGGCCTCGGCCATGTGGTAGCCGGAGATGGAGATGGTGTTCCAGCGCGGGACGGTGTCGCGGCAGTAAGTGAAGGTGTCGGTGACGAGGCGGAGCGACGCTGACGGCGGGTAGATGTAGGTGCCGCGGGCGATGTACTCCTTCAGCACGTCGTTCTGGATGGTGCCGGTCAGCTGCGCCGGGTCGACGCCGGTCTCCTCTCCGACGAGCTGGTACAGCAGCAGCAGCAGCGCGGCCGGCGCGTTGATCGTCATCGACGTCGACACCTGGTCCAGGGGGATCTTGTCGAACAGCACCGCCATGTCCTCGACCGAGTCGATGGCGACCCCCACCTTGCCGACCTCCCCGTGCGCGATGGGCGCGTCGGAGTCGTAGCCCATCTGTGTCGGCAGGTCGAAGGCGACCGACAGCCCGGTGGTGCCGTTGGCGATCAGCTCGTGGTAGCGCTGGTTGGACTCGGTTGCGGTGCCGAAGCCGGCGTACTGCCGCATCGTCCACGGCCGGCCGGTGTACATCGAGGGGTAGACGCCCCGGGTGTACGGGAACTCCCCCGGCTCCCCCAGCTGCTCGGCGGCATCCCAGTCGGCCAGCGCCTCGGGGCCGTACACGGGCTGGAACGGCTGTCCGGACTCGGTCGAGGCGCTCATGGCCAAACCGTAGGCGCTCGACCGGTCGCGAGCTCAGCCGGACTCGGCGGCGGATTCCGCCAACGCCTCCTCCCGGAGCTCGGGAAGCGCCTCGCGGGCCTCCCCGGTCGTCACCGCCCAGGAGGCACCGAGGATGGTGACCCGGGCGAACGCGTTGATCCACACCAGCAGCACGACCGAGGTCCCCAGGACCGCGGTGGCGGGGTTGTGTGAGGCGAGCCGGATCAGCAGCGTGGCCACGAGCTTCAGCGCCTCGAAGCCCACCGCAGCCACTCCGGCACCCCGTAGCAGCGCGTCGGACGGCAGCTCCGGGTTGGGCAGCAGCCGGAACATCACGAAGAACAAGGCGGTGCTGCTCACGATCCCCAGCGCGATGGCGACCCCCCGCACCAGCAGGCTCATGCCGGCGGCATCCCGCAGCGACAGCCAGCCCAGCACCAGGTCGCTGGACGCGGTGACGGCCGCGGACAGGCCGAGGCTGACCAGCAGCACGCCGCCGAGCACGACGAGGGCCAGCAGGTCAACGGCCTTGCCCAATAGGAAGTTCCGTCCCGCCTCGCGCGGCAGCGTGAACACGTGCTGCAGCGACTGCCGCATCGCCGACAGCCAGTTGAGGCCGGTGTAGAGGAGTGTGACCGCGCCGATGACGCCCACCGTCCCGGCTGCCGACTGGATACTGGTCAGGCTGAGCTGTCCTCCCCGCTCACCGATCAGCCCGGGCAGCACGCCGTCGGCGGCCTGGGTGACGGCACGGGTGGCGCGCCGGTCCCCGTTGGTGACGAATCCCACCGTGGCGAACCCCAGCACCAGCACCGGGAAGACCGACAGGTAGCCGAAGTAGGTGATCGCGCCGGCTAGCACGCTGCCCTGCATCTTGGTGTAGTGGATCACCGCGGCGATCCCGTGGTCGACCAGCCGGGACCGGCGGCGGACTGCTGCGACGAGCTCGCCGGCCCGGTCCACCACCTTCATGGCGTGGCGGCCAGCGCGAACTTCCGGTGGGGGCGCCAGCCCTTGGCTCCCTCGTGGGTGAACAGGACGAAGGAGTCGACCCGGAATCGGCACTCGTAGCCCGCCAGCGCCGAAAAGGCCCGGTCCAGCTCGGAGTCGGGAAGGTCGTGCGCCACGGTCACGTGGGGGTGGAAGGGGAACTCCACGTCGCGGTCGAGCGGGCCGCTGCGCACCTCCGAGGCGAGCAGCTCGCACTCACCGATGCCCGCAGCCACCGCGACGAAGACGACCGGTGAGACCGGGCGGAAGGTGGCGGACCCGCGCAGGTGCATCTCGAACGAGCAGTGCGAGTAGGCCACCGTCCGCAGATGCTTGTCGACATCGGGCAGCTCCGAGACGTCGACGTCGGTCGGCGGCAGCAGCGTCACGTGGGTGGGGACCGTCTGGGCCTGCGGGTCACCGAACGACGCGCGGTGACGCCGCAGCTGGGTCGCGTGCGGCTCCGGGACCGCGATGGCGACACCGATGGTGAGCACCCCTCGACCCTAACCGGGTGCTCAGAGCGCCGGTGAGAAGCCCATCCGGTCGTACGCGGTCGCCAGCGTGGGAGCGGCGACGTCGCGGGCCCGTTGCGCGCCCTTGGCGAGCAGCCGGTCGAGCTCGGCCGGGTCGTCCAGCAGTTCCCGGGTCCGCACCCGGAAGGGTCCCGTGTAGTCAACGACCACGTCGGCGACGTCGGCCTTGAACTCGCCGTACCCCTTGCCCGCGTAGGCGTCCTCCAGCTCGGCGACCCGCCGCCCGGTCATCGCCGACATGATCGTGAGCAGGTTGGAGATCCCGGGCTTGGCCGCCGGCTCGAAGCGGACCTCCCGGCCGGAGTCGGTGAGCGCGCTGCGGATCTTCTTGGCGTTGACCGCCGGGTCGTCGAGCAGGAACAGGCAGCCGGAACCGGGCAGGCTCTTGCTCATCTGCTTGTGCGGGGTCTGCAGGTCGAGGATCCTCGCGGTGTCCTGCAGGATGTACGCCTCCGGGACCGTGAATGTGTGGCCGAACCGGGTGTTGAACCGGCCGGCGAGCTCGCGGGTGAGCTCGAGGTGCTGGCGCTGGTTCTCGCCCACCGGCACCTGGTCGGTCTGGTAGAGCAGGATGTCCGCCGCCATCAGCACCGGATAGGCGAACAGGCCCAACGTCGCCCGGTCGGAGCCCTCGCGCTGCGACTTGTCCTTGAACTGCGTCATCCGGCCGGCCTCGCCGTAGCCGGTGAGGCAGCCCAGCACCCAGGCCAGTTGCGCGTGCTCGGGCACGTGGCTCTGCACGAACAGCGTGCTGCGCCCCGGATCGATCCCGGCCGCCAGCACCTGTGCGGCCATCCCCCGCGTCCGCTCGCGCAGCACCGCCGGCGAGTGCTCGCGGGTGATCGCGTGCAGGTCGACGATGCAGTAGAACGGGTCGTTGCCCTCCTGCAGGTCGACCCACTGCCGTACCGCCCCCAACAGGTTGCCCAGCGTGAAGGAGTCCGCCGTCGGCTGGATGCCGGAGAAGACCCGCGGCGCGGACGGCTGCGTCGACATGGCGGGCATTGTTCCACCCGTCGCCGGGCACGGCGCGCCGACGCTCAGCCGCGCTGGTCGGCGGCCACGTCCACCGCGGTCGCGCCGGCTGGCTGCGGCGCGTTGTTCGCCGGTGCCGGCTCCGATCCCTCCAGGCTGACGCGGACCCGTGACACCCGTCGGCCGTCGAGGTCGACGACGGTGAGGCGGTGCCCGTCGACGTCGCACCCCTCGCCCAGTGCCGGGACATGGCCGAGCCGGAACATGATGTAACCGGCGACGGTCTCGTACGGCCCTTCGGGCAGGCCGATGCCGGTCTCGTCACCGAAGTCGTCGAGGTTGAGCAGCCCGTCGAGCTCCACGTCGCCGCTGACCAGGCGAAGCGTCCGGACCTGCTCGGCGTCGTACTCGTCGCGGATCTCCCCCACGAGCTCCTCGACCAGGTCCTCCAGCGTGACGATGCCATCGGTGCCGCCGTACTCGTCGACGACGATCGCGAGGTGCACGCCCTCCCGGCGCATGTCGGTGAGCGCCGACAGCACCTCGCGGGTGCCGGGCAGTCGCAACGTGTCCCGGGCGATCTGACCGACGCGCAGCGAGCGGCCGGCGACCGCCGGGTCGAAGAGGTCCCGCACGTGGATGAACCCGATGATGTCGTCGGCGGACCCCCGCATCACCGGATAGCGGGAGTGCGGCTTGTCGAGGGCGAACTTCACCGCCCGGAACACCGGGGTGGCGGAATCGACGAAGTCCACCTCGGTCCGGGGGATCATCACCTCCCGGATCTGCCGGTCGCCGGCCTCGAAGACGTCCTCGACGATCTGCCGCTCCTCGGCGCTGAGCGTCTCGTGGCTGGTCACCAGGTGGCGCAGCTCCTCACCGCTCATCTGCTCCCGGGCGGTCTTCGGGTCCGCGCCAAGCAACCGGACGACGAAGTTCGTTGACACCGACAGCAGCCAGATCACCGGCTTGGCCAGGCGGGCGACCCAGTCGACGAACGGCGCCAGGTTCAGCGCGATGCCCATGGTCCGTTGCAGCGCCAGCCGCTTGGCCGTCAGCTCCGAGATCACGATCGAGAAGTAGGAGATCACCATCGTCACCGCGATCAGGGCCAAGATCTCGGCGAGCTGCCGCGGCAGGCCCCACCCGAGCAGCGTGGGGGTGAGGTTGTCGGCGAGGGTGGCGCCACCGAAGGCGGCCGACAAGAAGCCGGTCAGCGTCACACCGACCTGGACCGCGGACAGGAACCGGTTGGGGTCGGCGGTGAGCCGGATGACGGCCTGCCCCCGCTTGCCGCGCTCTGCCAGGGCCCGGATCTGGCCCTCCCGCAACGAAACCAGTGCGAGCTCGGCGGCCACGAAGAGTGCACCGACCAGGATGAAGACCGTGATCAGGACGATGTTCAAGGTGGTGACGTTCACGCCAGCATCACCGGCGGCGGTCTATGGCACCCGTCGTCCATGCCACCCAGCGTAGACAGTCGGGGTGCCGCCAACTCCAACTCGAGCGCGTCAGCCCTTCACCGAGCCCGCCGTGAGACCGCGGACGAAGTAGCGCTGCAGGGTGAAGAACACGATCAGCGGCACGATCATCGTGACGAACGCTCCGGCGGTGAGCAGCTGCCACCCCTCACCCAGCCGGCCGTTGAGCTGCTGCAGGTTGACCGTGACGACCTGGTTCTCCCCGCCGGGCAGGAACAGCAGCGCGATCAGCAGGTCGTTCCACACCCACAGGAACTGGAATATCGCGAACGCCGCCAGTGCCGGCACCGACATAGGGATGATGAGCCGCCAGAACGTCTGGAAGTGCGTCGCGCCGTCGACCTCCGCCGACTCGATCACCGAGGCCGGAAGCGTCGTCATGTAGTTGCGCAGCAGATAGATCGCCAACGGCATGCCGAAGCCGGTGTGCAGCAGCCAGACGGCGAGGAACTGGCCCACGATGCCGAGCCCCTTCGGTCCCAGCAGGTTGAGCATGGGCACGAACGAGATCTGGATCGGGACGACGAGCAGCGCGACGATGACCACGAACAAGACGTCTCGCCCAGGAAAGCGCATGAATGTGAAGGCGTACGCCGCGAACGCCGCGAACATGATCGGGATGACCGTGGCGGGGATGGCGACGATGAAGCTGTTCAGGAACGCCGTCCCCATGTTGTTGCCCGAGATCGCGTCCCGGTAGTTGGAGAAGGTCCAGGTGCTGCTGAACGGGTGCAGCAGCGAGGACCACCATCCGGAGTTGTTGGCGGCGTCGCGGGTGCGCACCGAGGTGATCAGCAGCCCGATCGTCGGGATCGTCCAGAGCAGGCAGACGATGAGCAGCGAGATGCGGGGAAACCAGCTGCCGCCGCGCCGGCTCTTGCTGCCCATCGCGGCTTCGCCGGTCATCGTGGTCATCGGGCACGCTCCTCGGCACGGAAGTGGTGAACCTGGTAGATCAGCACCGGAAGCACCGCGAGCATCAGGAGCACCACGATGGCCGAGGCGAGCCCGTTCTGCCCGTTGATGAAGATCTGCTGGAAGAACTTCAGCCCGATGACGTTGGTGTCGTACTGCCCGTTGGTGGTGACGTAGACGACGTCGAAAATCTTCATCACCAAGATGAGGACGGTGATGAAGACGGTGATCAGCGTGCCGCGGATCTGCGGCACCACCACCTGCCAGAAGATCTGCCACTCGTTGGCGCCGTCGATGCGGGCCGCCTCCAGCGTCTCCTCGGGCACGCTCTTGATCGCGGCCGACAACAACACCATGGCGAAGCCGGTCTGCAGCCAGACCAGGATGACCATCAAAAGCATGTCGTTGACGTTGTAGTCGGCGAAGCGCAGCCACCCGACGGAACCAAAGCCCAGCTTGGTGACGATCGCGTTGAGGATCCCCACCTGGGCACCGCCGCCGGTCGGCTCGGCGTAGACGAAGCGCCAGATGGTGGCGGCACCGACGAAGGAGATGGCCATCGGGACGAAGATGACCGACTTCGCCACCTTCTCCCAGCGCGCGGACAGCTTGTCCGAGAGCTGGGCGACGGCCAGCCCGAGCAGCACCGTGAGCGCCGGGACGATCGCCAGCCACAGCAGGTTGTTGAACAGCGTGGTCTGCATGTCGGGGTCGTTGAGGACGTCCTTGAAGTTCTGGAACCCGACCAAGGCGGTGCTGTCGGAGTTGGCGAAGCTGTAGACGACGGTCTGCACGGTCGGGTAGATGAGCAGGAGCCCGATCAGGCCGAACGCGGGAAGCAGGAACGCGTACGGCATGATCCGTCGGGACCAGTCGCCTGGCAGCGACTCGACGAGCATGTTGAGGAAGTAGAACAACAGCATCGCGCCGCCGACACCACCGACGAGGCCGAGCGGCACCTGGAAGATCTTCGGCGGCGGATAGAGGTACATCGCCTGGAAGCCGACGCTGAGGGCGACGACCGTGATCACCAGGCCGAGCACTCCGACCAGCGCCTTGACCCCCGGGCGCATGCCAGCGGACTCGTTGCCGGGTCCGCCCGGTGGGACCTCCTCCACGTCCTTGCGACCGAGCGCCGTCGACCCGGCCGGTTCCTGCAGTGTGCTCATGTCACGCTCCGATGCTCAGGCGGACCGACGGGGCCCGGCCGGCCGGTGCCCGGGTGCAGGCGACCGGCCGGCCAGGGTTCACGAGCTCGGCCAGGAGTCCTCGATGTCCTGCGTCACCTGGTCGGTCGACTTCGAGCCGTCGATCCAGGCCACCGAGCCCTTCCAGAACGAGTCGGCACCCACCTGCGGCGGCATCAGGTCCGAGCCGTCGTAGCGGAATACGTCCGCCTGCGCCGCCAGCTCGGCGATCTTGCGGGTGGTGTCGTCGGGGTAGTTGGAAGCGTCGAACGTCTTGTGCGGGGAGAGCCACCCACCGGTCTTGGCCCACTCCGCGCCGAACTGGTCGGAGGTGAGGTACTCCATGACCTTCTTGGAGTCGTCGTCGCTGCCGTTGAACAGTGCGGCGATGTCACCACCGCCCAGGATCGGCTGGCCCTGGTAGCCGCCCTCGTACGGCGGGAACGTGAAGACGTCGACGTTGGCGTCGAGGTTCTGCTGCACGTCCTTGGGGAAGAAGCCGGTGATGAAGTTGCCCTGCCGCTGCATGTAGCACTTCGGCGGGTTGTCGAAGGACGGGTTGCCGGCCTCGCCGAACGGCGTGCTCAGGATGCCGCTGGAGCCGCCCAGCACGTTGTCGGCGTCGCTGCCGATCAGGGTGCGGTAGGCCTCGAAGGCCTTCTTGACGGTGGGGTCGTTGAACGGCACCTGGTGCGAGGTCCACTTGTCGTAGAAGTCCGGCCCGCCGATGCGCAGCACGAACTCCTCGATCCAGTCCGTGCCCACCCAGCCGGTGCCTGCCCCCGCCTCGTACCCGATGCACCAGGGCGGGGTGCCGGAGCTCTTGATCTTGGACGCGATCTGCTCCAGCTCCTGGACCGACTTGGGCTGCAGCGAGTAGCCCTGCTGGGCGTAGTCCTTGGGCACCCACACCAGGCTCTTGACCGCCATCCGCATCGGGGCGCCGTAGACGGTGCCGTTGCTGTCGGTGCTGGCGTCGAGGAACCCGGGGATCAGAGTCTGCTTGAGCTTGTTCACGTCGAGGAACTCGCTGATCGGGACGACGTCGCCCTTCGAGGCGAGGTCGAGCAGCAGCCCCGGCTGCGGGAACAGCGCGATGTCGGGCGGGTTGCCCTGGATGCTGCTGCGGATCAGCGTCGTGAAGTCGGAGTTGCCGGTGTAGTCGATGGTGATGTTGTTGTCGGTCTCCCACTGCTTGATGGACGCCTCGAAGGCCTTCTGCTCGTCGCCGGTGAACGCCCCGACCATCGTCACCTTGCCGTCGTTGGGAGTCGAGCCACCGGCGCCTTGCGTCGTCCCCCCACCGCTGCTGCCGCCACCTCCGCTGCTGCCACTGCTCAAGCATCCGGTGGTTACCACCGCTGCCACGCTGGCGAGGGCCGCCAGGCGGAAGAACTTCTCGCGCCCCATGGGGTCTCCTAGTCCTGGTCGGTCACTTGTGTGTGGAAAGGTCTACTACCCGTACGGCGGCGTGTCCAGCACGTGACCGTCGGGTGAACGCCGTCGTGACGTCAGCGTGACCGTGCTGGAACACTGCCGCAACACCAAGAGGGCTCAGCCGAGCCCGATCGCCTCCAGCAGCAGCGCGGTCTCCGGCCGCAGCACCGGAAGGGCCACTCCGCCCCGGGCGAGGACGCTGCCACTGACCTCGAGCGACCCCGGTTCGGCCCCGTCCGATCCAGGCGCCTGGTAGCGGGGAGGCGGGCCCAGCCTCGCCAGCCGGTAACGGGTCGCCTCGTCGAGACCCGGCAGCCGGACCGGAGCTGGTAGCGCCCGGCCCGAGGCTGCCACGCACACCACCGCGTAGATGCCGTGGGTGGCATCCTCGGACACCACCCCGTGCACCAGCACGCTTTCGTCTCGGTGGTCGGCGACCACCACCCGACCTGTGTGCAGCAGATGTCGGCGTTGCTTGTGCAATCCGATCCACTCGCCCAGCTCGGCCAGCTCCGATGCGCTGGCAGCCGCGAGATCCCACTCGACACCGAGATGCCCGAAGAAGGCCGTCACGGCCCGCAAGCCCAGGGTCGAAACGCGCCCGGTGGTGTGGGAGACCGGACCGGCCACATGGCAGCCAACGATCTCCGGAGGCACCAGCAACCCGGTCCAGCGCTGGATCAGCTGGCGCTCCAGGGGGTCGTTGCAGTCGCTGGGCCACACCCGCTGCACCCGCTGCAGCACCTCCAGGTCGATCCGGGCTCCCCCGGAGGCGCAGCTCTCGATCTCCAGGTCGGGGTGTGCGCTCCGCAGCTCGTCGAGCAGGTTGTAGAAGGCCAAAGTCTGCCTGTGCACGGCGGGCCGGCCGGCGTGGGCGACGTCGATCAGGTCTCGGTTGTGGTCCCACTTGAGGGCTGCGATGTCGTACTCACCGAGCAGCGCCAGCAGCGCGTCCCGGACGTGGGTGTACGCCTGCGGGTTGGTGAGGTCGAGCACCTGCTGGCTGCGCCAAGGTGGCGGCAGCTCCGCCCGACCCCGCAGCAGCCAGTCGGGATGGGCGCGGGCGACCGTGGAGTCCGGGTTGACCATCTCCGGCTCCACCCACAGCCCGAACTCCATGCCCAGCTGCGCGACCAGGTCCGCCAGCGGATGCAGTCCCTGTGGCCACACGTCGGTGTCGACCCACCAGTCGCCGAGTCCCCGAGTGTCGTCGCGCCGTCCGCGGAACCACCCGTCGTCGAGTACGAACCGTTCGATCCCCAGATCGGCCGCCCTGGTCGCCAGGTCGGTGAGCCGGTCCAGGTCGTGGTCGAAGTAGACGGCCTCCCACGTGTTCAGCACCACCGGCCGGGGCCGGGCGGGATGCGAAGGTACCGACCTCATCCAGTCGTGCCAGCGTTCGCTCACACCGTTGAGCCCGCCGTCGGACCATGACGCGAACAGCCATGGGGTCTGGTAGCTGCTGCCGGGCGCCAGCTGGACCTCGCCCGGGCCGAGCAGCTCACCGCCCCCGAGCCGGGATTGCCCCTCGGGCAGCCGCTCGGCGTACGCGACGTGGTCACCACTCCAGCCGACGTGCACCGCCCAGACCTCGCCGGACTCGAATCCGAACCCCGGCGTTCCAGCGGCGACCACCAGTGGGGCGTCGTGGCCGGTGCGGCCGCGGCGGCTCTCCCGAACGACGGCGCCGTCGTGGAACGGACGACGTTGCGGGCTGCGCTCGCGACACCACCGCCCGCTGAGGTCGAGGACCTCACCGGCCGTGGCGGGCACCGGCAGCGACGCCTCGAGCGCCAGGATCCAGACCGGCTGGGCACCCAGGTTCGTGACCCGATGCCGCAGCCGAAGCAGCCCCGACCGTTCCAGCCGCAGCTCGCTGCGCAGTTCCAGCTCGAGCTCGGGATCCGTCGCGGTCATCGTGAGCGCATCCGGCTCGACCGCGAGCTGCACGCCGCCAAAGCGCGGCGCCCAGGTGCGGCTCGCGGTTGCCCTCAGCACCTGCAGCCCCGGCCGGCCGGCGAACCCTGTCGCCGCTTCCGGCAGCAGCCGGGGCAGGAGGGGCCGCTCCACGGCGCTGTGCGCCACTGCCGGGGTCACCAGCGCGGGCAGCGCATCCAGGTGACCGGGTCCCAGGTCGGCTCCCCAGTGCAGCACCGCCGGAAGCCCGTCCCCCTGCTCGGCGACGACCACACCCACGCCGCCGCGGCGCAGCGAGATCACGCGCTCCGCCATGGCAGCCGACCGTACCCTTGCGCGCATGCGACCGCGCAGGTGCGAGGGACGTTGGAGCGCCCCCGGTCGCGTGAACCTGCTCGGGGAGCACCTCGACTACAACGGCGGACCGGTGCTGCCGATCGCGATCGACCGCCGCACGACGGTGACGGCTCACGTCCGCCCGGACGCCACGGTGAGCGTGACATCGGACGCTGAGACCGAACCGGCCCGCTTCCCGGTGACGACCGTGCCCGGGCAGGTCGGCGGGTGGGCGGCGTACGTCGCCGGTGTGTTCTGGGCGCTCAACGACGGCGGCCACCAGCTGCCGGGCGTCGACCTGCAGGTGAGCAGCGACGTCCCCGTCGGCGCCGGCCTGTCCTCCTCGGCGGCGCTGGAGTGCGCGGTGGCGGTGGCGCTGCGCGACCTCGCCGGCCTCGACGCCGACGACCTGACGCTGGCTCGAGCGGCCCAGCGGGCGGAGAACGACTACGTCGGCGTGCCCACCGGTGCGATGGACCAGCTGAGCTCGGTCTGCGGGCGGCCGGGACATGCCCTGCTCATCGACACCGGCGGCCCGTCGGTGCGGCCGGTGCCCGCCGACTGGGAGGCGGACGGCGTGCGCTTGGCCGTCATCGACACCAGGGCTTCCCACTCCCTGCGCGACGGGGAGTACGCCGCCCGCCGCCGCGAGTGCGACCGGGCCCGGGAGCGGCTCGGCCTGCGGCACCTGGCCGCCGCCGGCCAGGAGGATGTGGAGCGCCTGCCGGACCCGCTCCTGCGCCGGCGGGTGCGTCACGTCACGTCCGAGGTCGCCCGGGTGCATGCCGCGGTGACCGCCCTGCGGCGGCGTGACTGGTCCGGGCTGGGGGAGCTGTTCTCGGCCTCCCACACCTCGCTTCGCGACGACTTCGAGGTCAGCAGCCCCGAGCTCGACGCCGCCGTCGACGCCGCCACGCAGGCCGGTGCCCTCGGCGCGCGGATGACCGGCGCCGGCTTCGGCGGCAGCGCGATCGCCCTGGTGCCAGCAGCGCTGGTGGAGGCTGTGGCGCAGCGGTGCCGCCGCGCGTTCGCGGCCGCCGGCTGGCAGCGGCCCGACGTGTTCACGGTGAGGGCGGCCGCCGGTGCCGGACGGAAGGACTGAGATGCGCCCCGAGGTCCCCGAGCTCGACGACGGCGTCGTACGCCTGCGAGCACACACCGACGCCGACATCGACGCCACCGTGGAGATGTGCCGCGACCCGGAGTTCACGCGGTGGACGTCGGTGCCGCGGCCGTACTCCCGGAACGACGCCAAGCGGTACCTGCGCGAGGTGGTGCCGGCGGGCTGGGACCGCGGTGACCACCGCGGATGGGCGGTCGAGGCGGCCGACGACAGCGGCCGACGCCGCTATGCCGGCAACGTCGACGTGCGCGGTGTCCCGGTCGCCGACGTCGGCTTCGGGCTGCACCCGTGGGCGCGTGGGCGGGGAGTGATGGCGCGGGCCGTCCGGCTGGCGGCGGGGTGGGCGTTCGAGCGTGGCGACGTCGCGGCCGTCCACTGGCGCGCCGACGTGGGCAACTTCGCCTCGCGCCGGGTGGCCTGGGCTTGCGGGTTCAGCCTCCACGGCACGGTGCCGAAGCTGCTGGCCGAACGGGGCGAGGTCGTCGACGCCTGGATCGGCTCGCTGCTGCCCGGCGCCGAGATGTCGCCGCGCACCCGCTGGTTGCAGCCACCGGTGCTGCGTGGTGAGCGGGTGGTGCTGCGGCCGTCCCGCGACAGCGACGTGCCGCGCGTCGTGGAGGCGTGCACCGACCCCCGCAGCCGGCACTGGCTGGCAGCCCTCCCCGACCCGTACACGCAGGTGGAGGCACGCAGCTTCCTGCTTCACTGCGCGGTCCAGCAGTCGCTCGGGGCGTCGGTGAGCTGGTGCCTCGCCGACCCCGCCACCGACGAGCTGCTGGGCGACCTCGGGGTGTTCGGGCTGGCCGATGAGGATCCCAGCAGCGGGGAGGTGGGCTATTGGGCGCACCCAGCCGCTCGGGGGCGGGGAGTCATGACCGAGGCGGTACGGCTGGTGGTGGGCCACGCCTTCACTGGCACCGACGCCGGCGGCCTGGGGGTGCGCCGGCTGCAGCTCGGCACCGGCGCCGGCAACACCGCCAGCCAGCACGTCGCCCGGCGGGCCGGGTTCGTCGAGGTGGGGCGCCACCGGGCGGCCGAACGCCTCGGGGACGGCAGCTTCGCGGACGCGATCTGGTTCGACCTGCTGGCGCCGGAGCCGTGATGGGCGAGACGGTCCTCGCCAACGGACGCTGGTCCGCTGAGCCTGCAGCTATCCCAGGTTCACCTGGGATAGCGGCACTGACAATGGGTTGCAACCCGTTCGAGGTGTGGCGCAGCCACGGGAAGTACGGCATTCGCGCCGGCTGGCTCAGAGCTCGGCAGCCAGCACCGCCGCCACCCGCCGAAGGTACGGCTGGTCGACCGACTCCTGCACGCACCGGGCGAACAACCACTGCCTCACCCGGTCCCCGTCCACCTCGCACAGCCCGGCCATCCGGTCCGCGAAGCCACCCGGGTCGCCGGCGAGACGCTCGGGAAAGTTGAGCATGTGCTGGAGCAGGTCGTACGCCGGGTCGCCGACGTACGGCTTGGGGTCGATGACCAGCCACGGCTCGCGCCGGGCGGCCAGCACGTTCTCCGGGTGCAGGTCCGTGCACAGCAGCACCTGTCCGTGCGCGGTGGCGGGCAGCTCGCGAAACAGCTCGATTCCCTCCCGGGCCAGCCCGGCGTCCAGCACTCCGGCTCCGGCGCGCCCCGCAGCCGCGTGCTTGTCCTCGAACTCCTCGGCCCACCACGCGCACATGCCGGCCAGCGGGCGGAACGGGTGACCGGGCGGCGGTTCGATCCAGACCCGGCGGAGCAGCCCGGAGACGACGACGTCCTGCTCCGCCGGCGGCAGCACCCGGGCCAGCGGTGTCCCCGGCTCGCACGCCTCGAGCAGCAGCGCGCTGGTGTCATCGACCGTCAGCGCGTCCAGGCACCGGACGCTGCCGCGACCGTCCCACACCCGCAAGCCCTCGGCCTCGTGCAGCGCCTCGCCGTGCCGCCACCCCACCTTGAGCACGAGGTGTTCGCCGGCAGCGTCGGCGGCGGGCGCCACCCAGGAGCCCGCACCGCCGGGTTGGAAGGGACGACCCAGCCGCAGCTCCCACCGCCACGCCAGGTCGTCGACGATCCCCGGCAGTGCGGCCACCCAGGCTCGCCGCCGCGCGTCCGGCGGGTCGTACGTGGCCATCGCCTCGACCAGGCGTCGCGGCAGCTCGAAACCGGCCGGCGGCTCACCCAACCGCGGCCTGCAGGTTGTCGTCGAGGGCGGCCAGGAAGTCCTCGGTGCTGGCCCAGCCCTGGTCGGGGCCGACCAGCAGCGCCAGGTCCTTGGTCATCGTCCCGCGCTCGACGGTCTCGACGCAGACCCGCTCCAGCGCTTCGGCGAACCCGGTCACCTCGGGGGTGCCGTCCAGCTTGCCTCGGTGCTTGAGCCCGCCGGTCCACGCGAAGATCGACGCGATCGGGTTCGTGGACGTCGGCTTGCCCTGCTGGTGCTGGCGGAAATGCCGCGTCACCGTGCCGTGCGCGGCCTCCGCCTCCACCGTCTGCCCGTCCGGCGTCATCAGCACCGACGTCATCAGCCCCAGCGAGCCGAAGCCCTGCGCCACCGTGTCGGACTGCACGTCGCCGTCGTAGTTCTTGCACGCCCAGACGTAGCCGCCCTCCCACTTCAGCGCCGCCGCAACCATGTCGTCGATCAGCCGGTGCTCGTACGTCAGCCCGGCCGCCTCGAAGTCGGCCTGGAACTCCGCCTCGTACACGGCGGCGAAGATGTCCTTGAACTGCCCGTCGTACGCCTTGAGGATCGTGTTCTTCGTCGACAGGTAGACGGGGTAGCCGCGCTGCAACCCGTACGACAGCGACGCCCGGGCGAAGTCGGCGATGGAGTCGTTGAAGTTGTACATCCCCATCACGACGCCGCCGCTCTCGGGCATCGTGACGACCTCCATCTCGACCGGCTCCGCCCCGTCGGAGGGGGTGTACGTCAGCGTCACCGTCCCGGCACCCGGGACCTTGAAGTCGGTGGCCTTGTACTGGTCGCCGTGGGCGTGACGGCCGACGACGATCGGCTTGGTCCAGTTCGGCACCAGCCGGGGAATGTTGGAGATCACGATCGGCTCGCGGAAGATCACCCCGCCCAGGATGTTGCGGATGGTCCCGTTGGGTGAGCGCCACATCCGCTTCAGCCCGAACTCCTCCACCCTTGCCTCGTCCGGGGTGATGGTGGCGCACTTGACGCCGACGCCGTGCGCCTTGATCGCGTTCGCCGCGTCGACGGTGACCTGGTCGTCGCTGGCGTCGCGGCTCTCGATGCCGAGGTCGTAGTAGCGCAGGTCGACATCGAGGTACGGGTGGATCAGCCGGTCCTTGATGAACCGCCAGATGATCCGAGTCATCTCGTCCCCGTCGAGCTCGACGACCGGGTTCGCCACCGTGATCTTCGCCATGGCGCGCCAAGATACCCACGTCAGCGTCCCGCTCGTCGCCCCCGTGGTTGTCACCGTCAGCGCGGGCCATGGCCCCCCGAGACGGTGACCACCCAGTGCTAGCGTCGGTGCGGTGACTTCCTCGCCGGTCAAGGTTGCGGTCACCGGGGCCGCCGGGCAGATCGGCTACAGCCTGCTGTTCCGCATCGCCGCCGGAGCGCTGCTGGGGCCAGCCACCCCGGTCGAGCTGCGCCTGCTGGAGGTCACCCCGGCGCTGAAGGCCCTCGAGGGGGTGGTGATGGAGCTCGACGACTGCGCGTTCTCGACGCTCGCCGGCGTGGAAACCTCCGACGACCCCGCCGTCGCCTTCGACGGCGCCAACGTGGCGCTGCTCGTGGGTGCCCGTCCTCGTACCAAGGGCATGGAGCGGGGCGATCTGCTCGAGGCCAACGGGGCCATCTTCACCGGCCAGGGCCGGGCGCTCAACGCCCACGCGGCCGACGACATCCGGGTCACGGTCACCGGCAACCCGGCCAACACCAACGCGCTGATCACGATGTCGAACGCCCCCGACATCCCGACCGAGCGGTTCAGCGCGCTCACGCGACTCGACCACAACCGGGCACTGGCCCAAGTCGCGCAGCGGGCCGGCGCGCCGGTCGGCGACGTCACCCGGCTGACGGTCTGGGGCAACCACTCGGCCACCCAGTACCCCGACATTTTCCACACCCGCATCGGTGACCGCAGTGCCGCCGACCTCGCCGCCGACCGCAGCTGGCTGGAGGACGTGTTCATCGCCACCGTGCAGCAGCGCGGGGCGGCGATCATCGCCGCGCGGGGGGCGTCGTCGGCGGCATCTGCGGCCTCAGCGACGATCGACCACGCCCGCGACTGGCTTTACGGCACGCCCGACGGCGACTGGGTGTCGATGGCGGTGCGCTCCGACGGCTCGTACGACGTCCCCGAGGGGCTCGTGTCTTCGTTCCCGGTCAGGTGTGACGACGGGGCCTACCACATCGTGCCGGGCCTCGAGATCAACGACTTCTCCCGCGGGCGAATCGATGTGAGCGTGCGGGAGCTGACCGAGGAGCGGCAGGCGGTGCAGCGACTGGACCTGCTGGGGTGAGCTCAGCCGGAGCGGCCCACCCGCAGATATCGGGCCACTGCCTGGCGAAGCAGCCGGTTCCGGTTCGCCAGCGCGAGACCGGACACGCGTAGCCGGTACCCGGCCGCCCGGGCGGAGCTGGCCAGCCGGGAGACCTCGTCGGTCGTCGTCGCGGCCTCCTTGTTGCGAGTTCGCCACCACAGCTGGGCGTGCTGCTCCACTGTGGCCCGCAGCGCATGCATCGTCGCCTCCGCCACGGCTTCCTCGTGGATCGTCGGCGGGCCACCTGCCGTCTCTGGGCCGGCCAGCAGGTCGTCGAGGTCGCCGCAGACGTGGTACGAGCGGCTCCGCAGCTCACCCACCATCGCGGCGGCCCGCTCGTGCACCCAGCCGACGTGCTCGGCGGGAAGCGTGATCCGCTGCGGGTCGGCGCGCTGCTGCAGCGCCTCCCGGACGCCGCGGGCGACGACTCGGGTGTACTGGCGCTCGTTCAGTCGGTCTCGAAGCGCAAGGTTCAACCGGCGCAGCACCTCGGCCTCGACCACGCCGACCGAAGCGTTCGATGCGTACGCGGCCTCGGCCAGCTTCGCGGTGTCGATCCCGACAGCGGCGGCGAAGCGTTGCAGCAGCAGCCCGGCCGGGCTGCCCGGCGGAGGCACCGTGACGAGGTGGATCCGCTCGCGCGGCACGGCCGACTCCCACCTGTCCAACACCCGGGTCACGTCCTGCCGCAGCCAGAAGGCGACCCCTGCACCCACCGGCCCCGACTCGGGGTCCCGGACGGCGCACAGGTAGTCCGCGAGCGTCCAGGTCGCTCCCTTCGCCAGCTCCTGCTGCCAGGTGGCGGGGATGGTCGACATCAGGTCCCGCACCGTGACGACGACGTGGACCGGCGCCGGCGCGAGCGACGAGACGGCGCGCCGCACCTGTCGAGGCCGAGCCAACGCCAGCCCCTCTTCCGACAGCACGACTCGAGCCCCGTCCCAGGCAGCCACCGCGTCCACCAGCAGCTGCCATGAGCCTGGGACCTGTGGCAGGTCGGTGCCCCTGGGCCGGCGTCCGGTGAGGTCCCACACCGCGAGGCTGCGAAACAGCGGCCCGTCACCGGGGACCAGCAAGCCGTCGGCCGCCAGCGTCTGCCGGTTGGACCACAAGACGTGCTGGAGGTAGGACGTCCCGGTCTTGGACAGTCCCACGTGTACGAAGACGTCCGGGTGAGGTGGCACAGGGACAACGTAGGCGGCCCCCAGCAGGCGACGAACGCGCCGCGCGGCCCGGATCACGGCCGGGCGGGGATCACCACCGCCATGGCGATGATGGCGATGCCGAGCACCACCATGATCACCGCGTCGCTGGTGGGCCGGCGGACCCGCAGCAGTCCAGAGATCCGGTCCGGGATGATAAGCCGTCCCGCGCCGCCGGCCAGCATCGCTGCGCCGCACAACCCGGCTCCGGCCCGCCACGGCCCGAAGGCGATCAGCGCCAGACCGGTGACCAAACCCACCAGCACCGCGGCGTACATCAGGCTGCCGAGCTGGCGTCGGGGGGCGGCGCTCATGTCGCGGCGCAGCTCCGCTCGGCCGCCTCGACGACGTTGCTGAGCAACATCGCCCGGGTCATGGGACCGACACCACCGGGATTGGGAGAGATCCAACCCGCGACCTCGGCGGTGTCGGCGGCGCCGTCGCCGCGGATGCCGCCGGGGCCGCGACTCACCCCCACGTCGAGCACCGCGGCTCCCGGCTTGACCATGTCGGCGCTGACCAGATCCGGTACGCCGGCGGCGGCCACCACGATGTCCGCGCGGCGAACGTGCGCCGACAGGTCCTTGGTGCCGGTGTGGCACAAGGTGACGGTGGCGTTCTCGCTCCGCCGCGTCAGCAGCAGCCCCAGCGAGCGGCCGACGGTGATGCCCCGGCCGATGACGGTCACGTCGCGTCCCGCGATCTCGACGTCATGCCGGCGCAGCAGCTCGACGATGCCGCGCGGCGTGCACGGCACCGGAGCCGGACGCCCCAGCACCAGCCAGCCCAGGTTGGTGGGGTGCAGACCGTCGGCGTCCTTGGCCGGGTCGACGCGGGCCAGCACCTCGTGGTCGTCGAGACCGCGCGGCAGCGGCAGCTGGACGAGGTAGCCGGTGCAGGCGGGATCGGCGTTGAGCTGGTCGACCACGTCCTCGACGGCCTGCTGAGTCGCGTCGACGGGGAGATCGACGCGCAGGGAGCGGATGCCGATCTCGGCGCAGTCGCGATGCTTGCCGGCCACGTACCAGCGGCTGCCCGGGTCGTCGCCGACCAGGATGGTTCCGAGCCCCGGGGTGACGCCCCGCTCGCGCAGCCGCACCACCCGTACGCGCAGCTCCGCCTTGATCGCCGCGGCCGTCGCCTTGCCGTCCAGGATCGCTGCGGTCACGGGCCCGCAGTCTGTCACGCCCTCCCCTCGCCGCCGGCTCCTGACCACCCACCCCGCCGCCGGCATCCGAATCCGTCGAGTGGCGCAAATCGGTGGCTACCGAGTGAGCGCACCCGCCGATCTGCGCCACTCGACGATCCACAGCTGCGATCGTGGCACCCCGCCGCGGCCCGTCGGCGACAACGCTCGGCTTATGGTGACCGGCGAGCGTGAAGTCCGAGTACGCAACGCCGCCCAGCACGGGTTGACGATCGGCCAGCTGCGCGGTCCGACGTGGACCAGCCCGGCCGAGGGCGTACGCCTTCGGACCACGGACTCCGAGCAGCTGTGGCGCCGCTGCCGCGCCATCCAGCTGCTGCTCCCAGACGACGCGGTGTTCACCCACCTCACCAGCGCCCTACTCCGTCGGTTCTGGCTGCCCCGGCTGCCTCAGTTGGTGATCGCCTGCACCGACGGTGCGGCGCCCCACCTAAACCGGCGAGGGGTCTATGTCCGGCGCTGTGACATCCCGCCTGGCCACCGCGAGAACCGTAGCGGCCTCCGCATTGCGAGCGCGCCCTGGACCCTGGTGGAGCTGGCGGAGCTCTTCTCACTGGTCGACTTGGTGGTGGCCATGGATGCCGCCCTGCACTCCGGGCAGTGTTCATACGCCCAGCTGGTCGCGGCGGCTGTTCCACGACGCCGGGGGGTGCGTGTCTACCGCCGGGCGCTCGGGTTGTGCGACGGTCGCAGCGAGTCCCCCTGGGAGACGGTGCTGCGCCTCCTGCACGTCTTGGCCGGCATCCCGGGGGTGCTGCCGCAGGGTCTCGTCCGCGACACCACCGGAGTCGTGGTCGCCAGGGCAGACCTCCGGGTCGGCCCGACACGGCTCCATGAGTACGACGGCGCCCACCACCGTGACCGCAGCCAGCATCGCGCCGACCTGCGCCGCGACAAGGCGCTCGCCAGGTTGGGCATCGAGCGATACGGCTACACCGACATCGAGATTCACCGGGGCGCAGCGCAGATCATTCGGGACGCTGAGGACGCGCTCGGGCTGGCTCACGACCCGGCTCGCCTGCACGCCTGGCTGACAGCATACGGGCAGTCGAGCTACTCCGTACGTGGCGCCGCGGCCCTGGCCACCCGGTTCCGCCGCCTCGAACGATGGGTCCCGCCCCGGCGGTGAATGCGCCACCCCGGGCCGGGCTCCCTGGCCGAGTGGCGCAAATCGGTCCCGGACTCCGCCGATCAGCTGCAGGTTTGCGCCACTCGACAACCCCCCCGGGCGGCGCGCGCGCGGCTGTGTGAACGGTGGCCGCCGGTCAGTGGAGGAAGTGGCGGGCGCCGGTGAGGTACATGGAGACGCCCGCCTCTCGCAGCGCCGCCACCACCTCCTCGTCGCGCACCGACCCGCCCGGCTGCACCACCGCCTGCACCCCCGCGTCGGCCAGCACCTGCACCCCGTCGGGAAACGGGAAGTACGCGTCGGAGGCGGCAACCGCGCCGTGCGCCCGTTCCCCGGCCCGCCAGATCGCCAACCGGGCCGAGTCGACGCGGTTGACCTGGCCCATCCCGACGCCGACGGTTGCCAGGTCCGCGGCGAGGACGATCGCGTTGGACTTCACCGCCCGGCAGGCGCGCCACGCGAAGGCAAGGTCCGCGAGCATCCGCTCGCCGAGCGCCTCGCCGCTCACAAGCTGCCACCGGCAGGGGTCGTCACCCGGCGCCTGGAAGCGGTCCGACCGCTGCGCCAGTGCACCTCCGCTGACCGGCCGCCACTCCACCCGCTCATCCTCCGGCGACGGCTCGCAGACCAGCAGCCGGACGCTCTTCTTCCGCGTCAACACCTCGAGCGCGCCGGGATCGAAGCCTGGTGCCACCACCACCTCGGTGAAGACGTCCGCCACCTGCCGGGCCATCGCCTCGCTCACCGGGCGGTTGGTGGCGATGACCCCACCGAACGCCGAGACCGGATCGCACGCGTGGGCCTTGGCGTGGGCAGCGGCAACGTCGGCGGCGACGGCCAGCCCGCACGGGTTGGTGTGCTTGATGATCGCGACGGCCGGCTCGCCGAAGTCGTACGCCGCGCGATGGGCCGCCTGCGCGTCGACGTAGTTGTTGTACGACATCTCCTTGCCATGCAGCTGCTCGGCCTGCGCCAGTCCGGGCGGGCCGTCCACGTCGGCGTACAACGCTGCCTGCTGGTGCGGGTTCTCGCCGTAGCGCAGCACCGCCGCGCGCTGCAAGGTCACACCGGCGAACTCAGGCCACGTCTCGCCGGGCGGCGCGGCCAGTTCCCGCGCGAACCACCCGGCCACGTCGACGTCGTACGCGGCGGTGTGCCCGAACGCCTCGGCGGCCAGAAGCCGCCGTTGCGTCAGCGAGAACCCGCCGGCGCCGACGGCGGCCAGCACCTCGCCGTAGCGGCCCGGGGACACCACGACGGCGACGTTGGCGTGGTTCTTGGCCGCGGCCCGCAGCATCGCCGGTCCGCCGATGTCGATCTGCTCCACGCACTCGTCGTGGCCGGCGCCCGAGCGTACGGTCGAGCGAAACGGGTAGAGGTTGGCGACCACCAGCTCGAACGCGTCGATGCCGAGCCGGTCGAGCTGGGCTCGGTGTTCGGGCACCCGCAAGTCCGCCAGGATGCCGGCGTGGACCGCCGGGTGCAGCGTCTTCACCCGGCCGTCGAGGCACTCGGGGAAGCCGGTCACTTCCTCGACCGGCGTCACCCCCACCCCGGCCGCGGCGATCCGTTGGGCCGTCGAGCCTGTCGCCACCAGCGTGACCCCGGCCTCGGACAAGCCGCGGGCCAGCCGCTCGAGGCCGGTCTTGTCGTACACCGACAACAGCGCCCGGCGTACCGGTCGGCGCAGCTCGTCGCTCATCCGATCGTGACCCTTCTGCCGTCGACGGTGTAGCCCTCACGGACCATCCGGCCCACGGTCTCGACGAGCATCGCCTGCTCGGCGGCCTTGATCCTCTCGTGCAGCGACTCGGCGTCGTCGTCACCCTCCACCGCCACCACGCACTGCGCCACGATCGGACCGGTGTCGACGCCGGCGTCGACGACGAACAGCGTCGCCCCGCTGAGCTGCACCCCGTACTCGAGCGCCGTTGCGGGCGCGTGCATGCCGGGAAAGGCCGGCAGCAGCGACGGATGCGTGTTGACCGTCCGGCCATCGAAGCGGTCCAGGAACGCCGGCCCGGTGAGCTTGAGGAAGCCAGCGAGCACGACCAGGTCGGGCCGATACTCGGCGACCCGGTCGGCCAGGGCGCGGTCCCACCCCTCTCGTCCCACGAAGTCCCCGACGCGTAGCACGAACGTGGGTACGCCGCTCCGCTCGGCGCGGCGCAGCGCCTCGCTGCCGCCGCGGTCGGAGCCCACCGCCACGACGCGAGCGCCGTACGCGGGGTCGGCCCCCGCACCGAGCAGCGCCTGCAGGTTCGTCCCGGTGCCGGAGGCGAGCACGACGAGTCGGGCGGGGGGTCGGGCGGGGGCGTACGACGACGACACGGGATCAGAGTCTGGCGGCGAGACGAGTGGCAGCGCCACCGGCCACCCCGCCGAGCGCCAACAAGGCGGGGGCGGCCAGGACCGCCCACAGGTGCGGACCGAACGCCGCCATCCTGCCGGGCCCGAGACTGCCACCAGAAGCCGCCATTGCAATTCCCGCGCAGACGCCGGCCAGGGCCCCGGCCAGGGCCCCCCGCAGGCACGCGCGGGCGTATCCGTCGACCGGATGGGCGCGCATCGCCCATACGCCGGCCGCGACACCGCAGCAGAGCGGGAGCGCCAGGAGCACCGCGACCAGCGCCGGAGGCGGTGCGGTCTGCGGCAGCGCCGCGAACCACGGTACGGCCGGCACCGCGCCCAGCTGCACCGACGTCAGGCTCACCGACGTGCCGACGCCCAGCACGAGCCCGGGTCCCAGCAGCACGGAGATCGTGAGCAGCACCGCGTTGGGCGCCACGAGCAGGCAGCCCAGCAGGAGCAGCAGCCCACCGGGCACGCCGAGGTGCAGCGTCGAGAGCAGCTGGCGCAGCTGCCCGAGATGCCCGAGCAACGAGGCGGCCAGGACCAGGGACGCCACTGCGCCGAGAGCCCCCAACCCGCGGATCGCGCCGTGACCGGCGGACCGGACATCGATCGGCAGCCGGGCCTGCCAGACTCGGTCGATTCCACCCGCCCGGGCGGCGCCAGCTGCCGCGACCGAACCCGAGAGCACGAACGCCGTGGGCACCAGGCGGGGCATCGAGACCGTGAGCGTGGGCGTGGAAACCAGCAGCGCGACCACGGTCGCCACCACCGCGTACGCCGCCCCGGCAGCGGATCCGATCTCGGCGATCGACCGGGGGCCGCCGCCGGAGACCGACCAGGCCCACCGCCCACCCCACCAGGCCGCCGAGAGCACCACCGCGGTCAGCCCCCACGGGACGACTCCGACGTGGGCGCCCGGGACGTCGAGACCGGACCCGAGGGCCAGCAGCCAGCCGACGCCCCCCGCGCGGAGCGCGTCGGCCACCGTGCCCCCGGTGCCTGCCAGCCAAGCCAGCACCGCCAGTCCGCCGCAAGCGAGCACCCCGGCGCAGCCGGCCACCGCGCCGGCGAGGGCTCCGGTGATCCATCCCGGTGGCCGGCCCGCGTCGGCGCGGCGCAGGACGGGCTCGATCCGGCTCAGCAGGTCGGTCATCGTCGGCAATCGTCACCCACCGGCGGCGTCGGCCACCGCAGGCGCACCGGGGACGGCTGTGCTCAGCCGAGGCCGGCGATGACCTCCCGCATCAGCTGCGCGGTCTCCGACGGTGTCCTCCCGACCTGCACACCGGCGGCCTCGAGCGCCGCCTTCTTTGACTCCGCGGTACCCGACGACCCGGAGACGATCGCCCCCGCATGACCCATGGTCTTGCCCTCCGGCGCGGTGAAACCGGCGACGTACGCCACCACCGGCTTGCCGATGTTGGCCTCGATGTACGCTGCGGCGCGTTCCTCGGCGTCACCACCGATCTCGCCGACCAGGATGACCGCGTCGGTGCCGGGGTCGTCCTCGAACGCCTGCAGGCAGTCGACGTGGGTGGTGCCGATGATGGGGTCCCCACCGATCCCCACCGTGGTGCTGAAGCCGATGTCGCGGAGCTCGTACATCATCTGGTACGTCAGCGTGCCGGACTTGCTGACCAGCCCGATCCGGCCGGCGGTGGTGATGTCGGCCGGGATGATCCCCGCGTTCGACGCGCCGGGTGAGGCGATGCCGGGGCAGTTGGGTCCGATGACGCGGGTGCGCCCGGAGGCCTGGGCCGCGGTGAAGAACGCGGCGGTGTCGTGCACGGGAACACCCTCGGTGATGACCACGACGAGCGGCATCTCGGCTTCGACCGCTTCCAGGACCGCGTCCCTGGTGAACGCCGGAGGTACGAACGCGACCGACACGTCGGCCCGGGTCGCGTCCATCGCCTCGGCCACCGTCGCGAAGACCGGCAGCGTCGTGACGTCGAACTCGACGCGGGTCCCGGCCTTGCGGGCGTTGACGCCGCCGACCACCCGGGTTCCCGCCGCCAGCATCCGAGCGGTGTGCTTGGAGCCCTCGGACCCCGTCATCCCCTGCACGATGATCGTGCTGTCCTTGTCGAGGAAGATGGCCATCGCTCAGGCTCCCCGGTTGGCGGCTGCCAGCTCGGCGGCCCGGCGTGCCGCTCCGTCCATCGTGTCGACCTGCTCGACGCCGGGGAGCCCCGCCGCGGAGAGGATCTCCCGGGCCTGCTCGGCGTTGTTGCCGTCGAGGCGGACCACCAGCGGCTTGGTCACCGGCTCGCCGCGGTCCGCGAGCAGTCGGAAGGCGGACACGATGCCGTCCGCTACCGCGTCGCAGGAGGTGATGCCGCCGAAGACGTTGACGAAGACGCTGGTGACGGCGGGGTCACCGAGGACGATCTCGAGCCCGTCGGCCATCACCTGCGCGGAGGCCCCCCCACCGATGTCGAGGAAGTTCGCCGGCTTCACCGGGTCGTCGTCCTGCCCGTCGGCGAGCTGTTCGCCCGCGTACGCCACGACGTCCAGCGTCGACATGACCAGCCCGGCACCGTTGCCGATGATGCCGACCTCACCGTCGAGCTTGACGTAGTTGAGGTCCTTCTCGGCCGCCCGCGACTCCAGCGAGTCCGCGTCGTCGTCGGCGGTGTCGAACCGTGCGTGGCCGGGATGGCGGAACGCCGCGTTGGCGTCCAGCGTCATCTTGGCGTCCAGCGCCTCGAGGCTGCCGTCCCGCAGGCGCCCCAGCGGGTTGACCTCCACCAAGGTGGCGTCCTCGGCGATGAACACGTCCCACAGCCTGCGGACCAGGTCGACCGCGGCTTCGGCGAGCTCGGCGGGGAAACGGGCCGCTGCGACGATCTCCCGCGCGGTGACCTCGTCGACCCCGGCCGCGGGGTCGATCCTCACCCGGGCGACGGCGTCGGGGTGGGTGCGGGCGACCTCCTCGATCTCCACCCCGCCCTCGACGCTGGCGATCGAGAGGTACGCCCGGTTGGACCGGTCGACGAGGTAGGAGAAGTAGTACTCGGCGGCGATGTCCACCGCGGGCGCGACCAGCACCCGGCGTACGGTCATGCCCTTGATCGACATGCCGAGGATGCCCGCGGCGAGCTCGCGGGCCTGCTGCGGGTCCTCGGCCACCTTCACCCCGCCGGCCTTGCCTCGGCCACCGGCCTTGACCTGCGCCTTGACCACGACGCGGCCGCCGAGTGCTTCCGCCGCCGCCTCGGCCTGGTCCGGGGTCTCGGCGACCTCGCCGACGTTCACCGGAACGTCGTGCGCGGCGAACAGCTGCTTGGCCTGGTACTCCATCAAGTCCATGTGTCGCCCGTCCGGGGTTCGGCGCTGGTGCGGCGGACTCTAGTCCCGGGCGGCGTTGCCCGGGTCCGGGGGCGGCGTCGTACCCGCGCACCGTGCCGCGGCCACTTCCATTGGCGTACGGACACTTCCAACAGGTTGCGCGCCATTGGAAGCGTTGCTATCCCAGGTGAACATGGGATAGCGGCAAGGCCTCAGCCGGTGGTGGTGGTGATGTGGGTGGCCACCCATTCGGTGATCTCGGTGGTCGTCGCCCCCGGGGTGAACACCTTCGCCACCCCGGCCTCCTCGAGCAACGGGATGTCCGCGGCGGGGATGATGCCGCCGCCGAACACCACGATGTCGCGGGCGTCACGCTCGTCCAGCAGCGCGAGCAGCCGCTGGAACAACGTCATGTGCGCGCCGGAGAGCACCGACAGACCGATCGCGTCGGCGTCCTCTTGGATCGCGGTCTCCACGATCTGCTCGGGTGTCTGGTGCAGCCCTGTGTAGATCACCTCGTTGCCGGCGTCCCGCAGCGCCCGCGCCACCACCTTGGCACCACGGTCGTGGCCGTCGAGGCCCGGCTTGGCCACCACGATCCGCCTGGGCATGTGTCGTTCTCCGTCCTGCCGGTCCCGCGCTGCGCCGCAATCTAACCGAGGATCCTCACAGCTTCTCCAGCGGCGCGTAGCGCAGCAGCAGCCGCTTCACCCCGCCGGAGCCGAAGTCGACGCTGGCCACGCTCTTGTCCGAGCTGCCCTGCAGCGCCACCACGGTCCCCAGGCCGAACGAGTCGTGCACGACCCGGTCCCCGGGGCTCAGCTCCGGGACCGGCCTGGCGCCCGCGGAGCGCCCCTCCCGCGGCGGGCGCGGCTGGGCCAGCGTCCCGGCGCCGGTGTGCCACCTCGTCGTGGCCGCCGCCGTGCGCCGCCACTCCACCAGCTCGGCGGGCACCTCGTCGAGGAAACGCGACGCCGGGTTGGTCGCCGGGGCTCCCCACGCCGAGCGGGTGACGGCCCGCGAGAGGTAGAGCCGGGACTGGGCCCGGGTGACCCCGACGTAGGCGAGGCGGCGCTCCTCCTCCAACTCCTTGGGGTCGCCCAGCGACCGCTGGTGCGGGAACACCGAGTCCTCCAGCCCGGTGAGGAACACCACCGGGAACTCCAGCCCCTTGGCGGTGTGCAGCGTCATCAACGTGACCACCCCGTCACCGTCCTCGGCGTCCGGGATCGAGTCGGAGTCGGCGACCAGTGCCACCCGCTCCAAGAAGGCCGGCAACGAGCCGCCTTCGACGTCACCGTCCTCGCCGAACCCGTCGTCGCGCTCTTGCACGTACTCCCGCGCCACCGCCACCAGCTCGGAGAGGTTCTCGACCCGCGACTCGTCCTGCGGGTCCGGTGACGCCTCCAGCTCGGCGAGGTAGCCGCTGCGCGCCAGCACCGCCTCCACGACGGCGTCCGCCGGTTCGCCGGCGGCCACTAGCCCGGTCAGCTCGTCGATCATCGCCACGAAGCCACCGATCGCGTTGGCCGAGCGGGTGGCGAGCCCGGGCACCTCGTCGACGCGTCGCAGGCCCTGCCAGAACGAGGCCCGTTCCCGCTCCGCGAAGGCGGCGACGCACGCCTCCGCGCGGTCTCCGATACCACGCTTGGGCACGTTGAGGATGCGGCGTAGGGACACCGAGTCGTCGGGGTTGACCAGCACGCGGAGGTACGCGAGCGCGTCCTTGACCTCGCGCCGCTCGTAGAACCGCAGCCCGCCGACGACCTTGTACGGCAGGCCGACGCGGATGAACACCTCCTCGAACACCCGGCTCTGCGCGTTGGTGCGGTAGAACACCGCGGCGTCGCCGGGCCGGGCGGCGCCCTCGTCGCCGAGCCGGTCGACCTCGTCGGCGACGAACTTCGCCTCGGAGTGCTCGTCGTCGGCGACGTAGCCCACCACGCGCGCTCCGGCGCCCGCGTCCGACCAGAGGTTCTTGGCCTTGCGGGCGGAGTTGCGGGAGATGATCGCGTTGGCGGTGGACAGGATCGTCTGCGTCGAGCGGTAGTTCTGCTCGAGCAGGATCGTGCGTGCGGTCGGGTAGTCGGTCTCGAACTCCATGATGTTGCGGATGTTTGCCCCCCGGAAGGCATAGATCGACTGGTCGGAGTCCCCGACGACCATCAGCTCGGCCGGCTCGGCGGCCGGTTCCGGCTCCGCCCCCGGCGCCGCCCCGACGACGTCCCCGTCGACGGTGCGGCGGGCGGCCAGTGGTGCGCACAGCTCGCGGACCAGCGCGTACTGCGCGTGGTTGGTGTCCTGGTACTCGTCGACGAGCACGTGCCGGAACCGCCGCCGGTAGCTCTCCCGGACCTCCGGGAACGCCTGCAGCAGGTGGACGGTGGTCATGATCAGGTCGTCGAAGTCGAGCGCGTTGGCCTCGCGCAGCCGTCGCTGGTAGCGCGCGTACGCCTCGGCGTACGTCTGCTCGAGGGAGTTCTCCGCCCTCTCGGCGGTCGACTCGTGGTCGAGCAGCTCGTTCTTGGCGTTGGACACCCAGTTGAGGACGGCGCGGGGGTTGTAGCGCTTCGGGTCCAGCTCCATGTCCCGGCAGACCAGCGTCATCAGCCGGCGAGAGTCCGCCTCGTCGTAGATCGAGAACGTCGACGAGTAGCCGAATCGTTTGATCTCGCGGCGCAGCAGGCGCACGCAGGCGGAGTGGAACGTCGACACCCACATGACGCGGGCCTTGCCGCCGACCAGGGCCGCCACCCGCTCGCGCATCTGCGCCGCCGCCTTGTTGGTGAACGTGATCGCGAGGATCGATCCGGGGTGGGCGCCCCGAGAGACGATGAGCCAGGCGATCCGGCGGGTCAGCACCCGGGTCTTGCCCGAACCGGCCCCGGCAACCACGAGCAACGGGGCGCCCTCGTGGACCACCGCCGCCCGCTGGGAGTCGTTCAGCCCCTCCAGCAGCGCCTCGGCGCGACGCCGGGACCAGCCCGGATCGTCACCCGGCTCGGATCCGGGCTCGGCGAGCTCCCGCTCCGGGACGGCGGGTACGGGGAACGCGGCGGTCATCTCAGCGCCCAGCCTACTTTTCGGCCGGACACTCGGGGTCGCCGACGGCAGGGCCCGCCGTTACCGTGACGCCGTGGCCGAACCCCTCCCCGACTCCGAGGTGGAGCGCGTCGTCGTGGTCACCGCGCATCCCGACGACGTCGACTTCGGCGCGGCCGGCACCGTGGCGACGTGGACGAGCGCCGGACTGGAGGTGACGTACCTCGTCTGCACCGACGGGCAGGCCGGTGGCTTCGACGACGACCTGGACCGATCCGAGATCCCCCGGATCCGGCGGGCCGAGCAGGAAGCCGCGGCCGCCGAGGTAGGTGTCCGCGATGTCCGGTTCCTCGGCCATGAGGACGGCGCGGTCGAGACGACGCCTGATCTGGTCCGCGAGATCACCCGGGTCATCCGGGACGTGGCGCCGCAGCGGGTGCTGGGGCCGAGCCCGGAGCGGGACTGGGCATTCCTGGGCCGCAGCCATCCCGATCACCTGGCGGTCGGCGAGGCGGTGGTCCGCGCGGTGTATCCGGTGGCGCGGAACCCCTACGCGTTCCCGGAGCTGCGCCGCGAGGGGCTGGAGGCGTGGACGGTGCACGACCTGTGGCTGATGGGCCATCCCAGCGCTGCCCACGCGGTCAACGTGAGCGACGTCTTCGAGCGCAAGCTGGCGGCGATCCTGTCGCACAAGAGCCAGCACCCCGATCCGGACCGGATAGAGCCGCGGATGCGGATGTTCCTCGGCGCCAACGCCCGCAGCAACGGGCTCCCGGATGGTCGGCTGGCGGAGTCGTTCTTCGTCGTCCGCATCATGTGAGCGCGCGACAGTCCGCAGGTCACGATGTCGCTGCGGCGACTACCCGGAGCCGCCGCCGCGGGCCGGCCCAGGCGGCCCGCGCGCTGACGGCCGTGTCGGGGTGGTCGCAGAAGACGCCGTCGACGCCGAGGTCGAACAGCGCGCGGTACTCCGCCGCCGCGTCGCCGTGGTCCGCGGGCCGGGGTCCCAGCCTCGACTCAGCGGGCAGGAAGCAGTTCTCGTTGCGCAGCGTCCAGACGTGCACCAGCAACCCGGCGTCGTGCGCGGCAGCGACCAGCCCCGTCCCCTCCCCCGACCGGCCACCGGGGTCGCGTGGGATCAGCAGCCCCTTGCTGACGCCGAGAGCCGCCGCGTACGTCGAGACCTCCCGCAGCCCGGCCGGCGTGAGCAGGTCGCCGTAGTCGCGTGGATCCCCTCCGTTGACGAAGTCCGCGGGGGCACCGCCGGCGGGGACCAGCTGCACCCTCGGCAGTCCGGAGGCGAGCCGGGCCATGCGGCGCAGGCACGACGGCTCGAAGGACTGCACGAACACCGGTGCTCCGGGCAGCAGCCCGACATGCCGGTGGAGCGATCTGGCCAGCGGCGCTTCCATCGCCAGGCCGATCGAGGCGGCGTACGAGGGGCACTTCAGCTCCGGGTAGACGCCGATCAGCCGCCCGGTGCGCCGACTCGCATCCCGTACCAGCGCCAGGATCTCGTCCAGGGTCGGCACCTGGTAGCGGCCGTCGTAGCCGGTGTTGCCGGGTCGCAGCTGCGGCAGCCGCTCGGTCGCCCGCAGCGTCCGCAGCTCAGCGAGCGTGAGATCCTCCACGAACCAGCCGGTCACCGTGCGCCCGTCGATGACCTTCGTCGTCCGCCGCTCGGTGAACTCCGCTCGCCGGGCGATGTCGGTGGTGGCCCCGATCTCGTTCTCTTGGCGCGCCACCAGGACGCCGTCCGCGGTCGGCACCAGGTCGGGCTCGACGAAGGCGGCCCCCAGCAAGGTGGCCAGCCGGTACGCCGGCAGGGTGTGCTCGGGCCGGTAGCCGCTCGCGCCCCGGTGCGCGATCACCACGGGAAGTGGCCGGAGCGCCCCACGCCGGTAGTCAAGCCGACGACATCGGCGCCGCGGCCACACCACGGCGACGTGTCGGTGCACGCCCGGCGAACGGTTGCCCGGCGGGGTAAACGGTTCGCGCCAACCCCCGGCCCGCCCGTACCCTCGATCAAGCGATGAAGGATCTCCCGCTCGCTGACCCGGGCACCCCAGACCTTCGCTCCCCCGGCCGCTACCTGCTCTTCTGCATGCGCGCGCAGGCGGGAGCGCTGAGTGGTGCCATCGCGTTCGGGATCGCCTGGATGGTCGCGCAGGCCGTGATGCCCGCGCTCATCGGCCGGGCCATCGACCAGGGCGTCGCCGCCAAGGACACCGGACGCCTGGCGTACTGGGCACTGCTGCTGCTGGCGGCGGGCATCGTGCAAGCGGTCACCGGGGTCATCCGGCACCGCTTCTCGGTGAGCCTGTGGCTGAACGCGGCGTACCGCACGGTGCAGCTGGTGAGCCGCAAGGCGGCCCAGCTGGGCGCCACCTTGCCCAAACGGGTGGCCACCGGTGAGGTGGTCAGCGTCGGCGCCAACGACGTCGCGCACATCGGCAACAGCGTCGACGCCCTGGGGCGGGCAGCCGGTGCGCTGGTGTCCTTCCTGGTGGTGGCGGCGATCATGTTGTCCGCGTCGCGGCCGCTGGGGCTGATCGTGCTGATCGGGGTGCCGCTGCTGCTGATCGCCATCGGGCCGCTGCTGAAGCCGCTGCAGCAACGCAACCTCGCCGCCCGGGAGATGCAGGGCGAGCTCAACAACCTCGCCAGCGACATCGTCGGCGGGCTGCGGGTGCTGCGCGGCATCGGCGGCGAGGAGGTGTTCCACCGGCGTTACCAGGTCGAGTCGCAGCGGGTCCGTGCCGCCGGGGTGCTTGTGGCGCGACTGCAGTCGCTGCTCGACGCCTTCCAGATCCTGCTGCCCGGCATCTTCGTGGTCTTCGTGGTCTGGCTGGGGGCGCGGTTCGCCGCACAGGGCCGGATCAGCCCGGGCGAGCTGGTCGCGTTCTACGGGTACGCGGCGTTCCTCGTGCTGCCACTGCGCACCGCGACCGAGTTCGCCAACAAGCTGATCCGGGCCCGGGTTGCCGCCGGCCGGGTGATAGCGGTGCTGCGGTTGCAGCCGGAGATCACCGGCCCGGCCGACCCGGTTCCGGCACCCCGCGGCAACACGCTGGTCGACGCCGCGTCCGGTTTCGTCGCCACCGAGGGCCAGCTGACCGCGCTGGTCTCGGATGACCCCGACGAGGCGGTCGCGATCGCGGACCGGCTCGGGCGCTTCGCCGACGGTGACGTGACCCTGGCCGGCGTCCCGCTGGCGGCATTGGACCTGGATACCGTGCGGCGGCGCATAGTGGTGTCGGACACCGCCAGCACGTTGTTCTCCGGCCGGTTGCGCGACGAGTTGGACATCTCGGGCAGCGGCGCCACCGCGGTGCTCGACCGGGCCGTTCACACCGCCTCGGCGGAGGACGCGCTGCAGGCGCTGCCCGGCGGCCTCGAGGCCCGGGTGGAAGAGCGCGGCCGGTCCTTCTCCGGTGGGCAACGGCAGCGCCTGGTGCTGGCGCGAGCGCTGGTCACCGCCCCCGACGTGTTGGTGCTCGTCGAGCCGACCTCTGCGGTGGACGCTCACACCGAGGCCCGCATCGCCGACCGGCTGCGCAGCGCCCGCTCCGGCCGTACGACCGTCGTCGTCACCGGCAGCCCGCTGCTGCTGGACCGCGTGGACCGGGTGGCGTTCGTCTGTGGCGGTGAGGTGGTGGCCGTGGGGTCACACCGGGAGCTGGTCGCCTCCGTGCCCGCCTACCGGCGCACCGTGACGCGCGGAGAGGAGGATGAGCGATGAGGGAGATCCTGCCCGTGGCGGACGCGCCCGACGTCCGCCGCTACGCCCGCCGGATCGCGCGGCGCCATCCCCGCGAGCTCGGCGCCTCGCTGGGGCTCCACGCGCTCGCTGCGATCGCGGGTCTCGCCGCGCCGCGACTGCTCGGCAGCCTGGTCGAGGAGGTCGCCCACGGCACCACGCGCAGCCACATCGACACCATCGCGCTGGTCATCGCGGTCTTCCTGCTGGCACAGACCGTGCTCACCCGCTTCGCCCGCTACCTGTCCTTCCGGCTCGGCGAGAAGGTGCTGGCCGACCTGCGGGAGGACTTCGTCGAGCAGGCGCTGGCCTTGCCGGTGAGCACCGTGGAGCGAGCGGGCACCGGTGACCTGCTGACCCGGGCGTCCCGCGACGTCGACGCGCTCGGCTGGTCGGTGCGCTTCGCGGTGCCGGAGACACTGATCGCGATCATCACCACGCTGTTCACCGTGGCGGCCGCGCTGCTCGTCGGCGCCTGGGTCGCGGTGCCGCTGGTCCTCGGTGTCCCGATCCTGTGGGCCGGCACGCGCTGGTACCTCGCCCGGGCCAAGGCCGGCTACCTGCGCGAGAACGCGTCGTACGCCGAGATCAACGCCACGCTCGCGGAGACCGTCGAGGGCGCGCGGACCGTCGACGCGCTGCGGCTCGGACCGCGGCGCCAGACCCGCATCGACGCCGACATCGCGGAGTCGTACGCCGCCGAGCGCTACACGCTCTTCTTGCGCACGGTGTGGTTCCCGGTCGTCGAGACCGGCTACCTGATCCCCACGGTGGCCACGCTGCTGATCGGCGGCTGGCTGCACACCCGCGGGTACGCCTCGCTGGGCGAGGTGACCGCGGCTACGCTGTACGTCCAGCAGCTCATCGACCCGGTGGACCGGATCATCTCCTGGCTCGACGAGCTCCAGGTCGGCGGAGCCTCGCTGGCCCGGCTGCTCGGCGTCGCCCAGGTGCCGGACGACCGGACGCCCACCGGGCGGGAACCGGTTCACGCGGAGATCCAGGCCGCGGACGTCCGGTTCTCCTACCTCGAGGGGCGAGACGTCCTGCACGGGGTGGACCTGCAGCTGCGTCCCGGCGAGCGGCTGGCGATGGTGGGACCCTCCGGTGCGGGCAAGTCGACGCTGGGGAGGCTGCTGGCGGGGATCCACCCGCCACGGACCGGCGAGGTCACGGTCGGGGACGTGGGACTCACCGAGCTACCGCTGGACGACCTGCGCGGCCACGTCGCCCTCGTGACCCAGGAGCATCACGTCTTCGTGGGAACCTTGCGCGACAACCTCGCACTGGCGCTGGACCAGGCCGCCGACGACGACACGCTGCGGTGTGCCCTGGAGGCGGTCGACGCCTGGGAGTGGGTGGCGGCGCTCCCCGGCGGGTTCGACACCCGGGTCGGGTCCGGCGGCCGCCCCCTGACGCCGGCGCAGGCCCAGCAGATCGCGCTGGCACGGCTGGTGCTTGCCGACCCCCACACGCTGGTGCTGGACGAGGCGACGTCGCTGATCGACCCTCGCGCCGCGCGCCATCTCGAGCGGTCGCTCGGCGCGGTGCTGTCTGGCCGGACGGTCGTCGCGATCGCGCACCGACTGCACACCGCCCACGACGCCGACCGGGTCGCCGTGGTCGAGGACGGCAAGGTCAGCGAGATCGGCTCCCACGACGACCTGGTCGCCGCTGACGGCTCCTACTCCGCGCTGTGGCAGTCCTGGCACGGCGACGGCGTGGGCTCCCGGGGCTGATTTCCGGGTTGGTCAGGGCGCCGCCGGATCACTCGTCGCCGACCGCCACCGCACCGGTCCGACGGGGATCGGCGGCTGCGGTCAGCCCGGTGGCCGGATCGTACGCTGCGGCGGTGACACCGCCGAAGTACATGCTGTGCAACGGCAGCTCCAGCGTGGGCAGGCCCACCGGCGGCAGCTCGAGGCCGGCCTCGTAGTCGAGCACCGCGGGCAGCTGCGGGTCGGACCGGTCGATCCGGACGTGGGCGCGGGGATGGTCGATCGCCGCACGCAATGACAGGCCCCCGGCGATACCCGCCATGGCCTGGGTGATCGCGGTGCTGATGCGGTCGGCTCCCGGCGACCCGAGCGCGAGCACGGCTCCGTCGGGGCGCCGTGCCACGGTGGGCGCCATATTGGAGATGAGCCGGGTGCCCGGCGGCAGCCCGTGGAGGCCGTGGGCGTTCAGCTCCGGCTCACCGAGGCAGTTGTTTAGCCAGATTCCGGTGTCGCCGGCGAGCATGCCTGACCCGTAGCCGGACGAGACCGTGACCGAGCACGCGGTCCCGTCGGTGTCGACCGCTGAGACGTGGGTCGTCGATGCCGACCACAGCTGGCTGGCGTCACCGGGCTCGGTGAGCTCGAGCAGGCGGCGGACCTCGGAGTCGAGGTCGGGGCTGGACTCCAGGTGCCGGATCCGGTGCCGCAGGACCCGCAGCTGCGCTTCGACCAGCGCCGCCGTGTCGGGAGGAGTCCAGGCGCCCCGGGGCCGCCCGGCGAGCATCCGCAGCATCGCCGCCACCGCGGGCCCGCCGACCGACGGAGGCGGGTTGGTGGCCAGCAGCCAGTCCCCGGTACGCGCGTTCAACGCGGCACGCTGCTCGGGCTCGTACGCGGCGAGATCCTCGCGGGTCAAGATGCCACCACGGGCCAGGACCTGGTCGCTGAGCGCCTGTCCCAGAGCCCCCCGGTACAGCACATCGGCCCCCTCCTCGGCCACGGTCTGCAACGTGTCGGCCAGGCCGGGAACCACGACGAGTCGGTCCGAGGCCACAAGCTCGCCGGTCACCTCGTCGTGCAGCGCCCGGCGGCTCGTCTCGTCCCAGCCGTAGACGGACTCGTGTACGTGCTCGAGGTAGTAGCGGGCGGCGGCGCCGATCCGGAAGCCGCCGCTGGCGACCGAGATCGCCGGTGCCAGCAGCTGCGCCCAGGAGACCTCCCCCCACTGCCGCGAGGCCAGCTCGAAGGCGGCTACGGTGCCCGGCGTCCCGACCGAACCGGGCCCGATCGTCATCGTCACCCCGCCGCCGTACTCCGTGCTGATCGACCAGGTGGCCTGTCCGAAGCGCTGGGGGGACAGTCCGCGCCCCGGCATCTCCGCCCAGCCGTCGACGGTCACCGCCTGCCCCCCGTCGGCCGGTTGTACGGTCACGAACGCGCCGGAGCCGAGCGAGACGATGCCCGGCTCGTTGACCATCGTCACCAGCGAAGCCGCGAGCGCGGCGTCCACGGCGTTGCCGCCGTTGCGGGCGGTCTCCCGGCCTGCCTCGGCGGCGGCGGCGTTGGGCGCCGCCACCGCGATCGCTCGCGACTTCATGGGCGCGAACGTACCCGCTCGCCCCGCCGGGCAGCCGGTTCGCTCGGCGTACCCGCCCGGCTTGACACCGGGAATGCGTCGGGTGTGCACTGATGTTTGAAGCTTCAACCACGACCCAGGCGCACGGAAGGCATCCCATGACCGAGTTCGACGCTCCCACCACCGTTCTCGACGACCTCACCGGTGACTACCAGCTCGACCCGGCGCACACCCGGCTGGGCTTCGTTGCCCGCCACGCCATGGTCACCAAGGTGCGCGGTTCGTTCCACGACTTCGAGGGCAACGCGCACCTCGACGCCGACGACCCGGCGAAGTCCAGTGCCGAGCTCACGATCCAGGCCGCCAGCATCGACACCGGCCAGGAGCAGCGCGACGCCCACCTGCGAAGCGGTGACTTCTTCGACGCCGAGAGCTACCCGGAGATCCGTTTCGCCAGCACCGGCGCAGAGCGAGTCGACGACACGTACCGGCTGACCGGTGACCTCACGATCAAGGACGTCACCAAGCCGGTGACGCTCGACTTCGAGCACGTCGGCAGCGCCAAGGACCCGTACGGCAACCTGCGCGCCGGCTTCGAGGGCAGGGCGAGCATCAGCCGCAAGGAGTGGGGCCTGAGCTGGAACGCGGCCTTGGAGACCGGCGGCTTCCTGGTCAGCGACAAGGTGGTGCTCGAGATCGACGTCTCCGCGGTCAAGACGACGCAGCCCAGCTGAGCAACAATCGGCCGGGTGAGGTCACCGCCCGGTCGATCGGTCGACGCCTGGGGAGTTCAGACCACCTGGCTGGACGCCTCCGGAACCGTTCGCACGGTCCCCCCCGAGACGGTGAGGCTGCTGCACGACCGGATCGGTCGCCGCCCGGCCGACCACCACGAGCGGTCGCCGATCGTGACGCGACCGGGCCGGCGGCTGACCGGCCTGGTCGGGGAGGTGGCGCTCGAGGACGGCACGTCGGCCCGGGTGGATGGCAAGCTGCCCGGGGACTTCCCGCTCGGCTATCACCGGCTCCTCCGCCCCGATGGCCGGCAGCAGCCGCTCATCGTGTCCCCGGGGAGGTGCTGGCTGCCTGAGCAACGGCGCAGCTGGGGATGGTCGGTCCAGCTGTACGCCGCGCGGTCAAGGTCGAGCTGGGGTATCGGTGACCTCGCTGACCTGCGCCGGCTGCGGGAGTGGGCGCAGCGAGAGGGGGCCGGGTTCTTGCTGGTCAACCCGCTCCACGCCGCCGCCCCAGGGCTGCCGCAGGAGCCGAGCCCGTACCTGCCGACCAGCCGGCGCTTCTTGAATTTGCTCTACGCCGACGTGGAGCAGGCACCCGGCGCCGCGGCGACGGACCTGACCGACCTGATCGGCCTGGGCCGCGCGCGAAACGCCGACCGTCGCATCGATCGCGACGCCGTCTACGCGCTCAAGAACGAGGGGCTGCGTCGTGTCTTCGCCTCCACCCCGCCCGATCACGACTTCGCCGCCTGGCAGGGAGCCAAGGGGCCCTCCCTCGCGCAGTTCGCGGCGTTCATGGTCCTCGCGGAGCGGCACGGGCCCGACTGGCGCAGCTGGCCGGCGCGGCTGCGGGACCCAGCGACCGCCGTCCCAGCCGTTTCCGACCGGCACCCTCACGACGTGGTGTTCCATGCCTGGGTGCAGTGGGTGCTCGACCTGCAGCTGAGCTGGGCCTGCGAGGGGCTAGCCGTCGTCCAGGACCTCCCGGTCGGGGTCTTCGGCGGCGGCGCCGACGCGTGGGTCTGGCAGGACCAGTTCGCCCGGGAGACGACGATCGGCGCCCCCGCTGACGCCTTCAACAGCAGCGGCCAGGACTGGGGCGCTCCACCACTCGTCCCGTGGCGGTTGCGACAGTCGGGGTACGCCCCGTTCATCGAGTCGGTCCGGGCCACGGTGGAACGGGCGGGTGGGCTGCGCATCGACCACGCCATGGGCCTGTTCCGGCTGTGGTGGGTGCCGCGGGACGGTCCGCCGGCCGGTGGCGCCTACGTCCGCTATCTCGCCGGCGACCTGCTGGACATCCTGGCGCTGGAGAGCCACCGGGCCCGGGCGCTGGTCGTCGGCGAGGACCTGGGTACGGTCGAGGACGGCGTCCACCAGTCACTTCTCGAGCACGGTCTGCTGTCGTACCGCGTGTTGTGGTTGGAAGCCGATGATCCCTCCTCCTGGCCGGTGCAGTCGTTGGCGGCGGTGACGACCCACGACCTGCCTACGGTGGCCGGGCTGTGGTCGGGTGCCGACCTCGCCGACCAGCTCGACCACGGTGTCGGGGACCGCGCCGAGCTGGTCGGCGCTCGGAACGCGATGCTGGCGCGGTTGGGTCAACCGCCAGGTGGGAGCACGCTCGACGCCGTGCTGTTCGCCCACCGGCGGCTGGCCCGAGCTCCGTCGATGCTGACCGCGGCGACGCTGGAGGACGTCGCCGTCGAGGTGCGACGACCGAACCTGCCGGGCGTCGGCGGACGCGACAACTGGTCGCTGGCGCTGCCGCAGCCCCTGGAGGATCTCACCGCGTCGGCCACCGCAGCCGCCATAGCACGGACGCTTCGCGAGGAAGCCTGAGGAGAGGGTGAGCAGTGTTCTACGACGGTTGGCACGGACTGGTACGGGTGATCGTCGTCGGGGCCTGCGCTTACGTCGCACTCGTCGTCTTGCTGCGAGCCTCCGGAAAGCGGACCCTGGCCAAGCTCAACGCCTTCGACTTCATCGTCACGGTCGCGCTCGGCTCCACGCTGGCCAGTATCCTGCTGTCCTCCTCCGTCGCTCTCGCCGAAGGGCTCACGGCGTTGGCCCTGCTCGTCGGCTTGCAGTACGCGGTGGCCTGGGCGTCCAACCGCAGCCGAGCCGTGGAGCGGCTGGTGAAGTCGGAGCCGAGCCTGGTCTACCACCACGGATTCGTCCTAGCCGTCATGCGCCGCGAGAGGGTGACCGCCGACGAGCTGCGCCAGGCGGCGCGGTCGCAGGGCTACGCCGACCTCGGGAAGGTCGCTGCGATCGTGCTGGAGACCGACGGCTCACTCAGCGTCCTGCGCGCCGTGCCCCCCTCAGGGGAGGTCGCGCCGGACCCTCGCTGAGCCACGGCACCGGCAGAATGTGCTGGTGCGCCTGGCCACCTTCAACATCCTGCACGGCGCCAGCCCTTCGGATGGCCGGGTAGACCTCGACGGGTTCGCTGCCGCGGTCCGCTCTCTCGACGCCGACGTACTGGCGCTGCAGGAGGTCGACCGGGCTCAGCCGCGTTCCCTGAGTGCCGACCTGACGTCGGTGGCGGCCGCGGCGATGCAGGCCACCGCGCACCGGTTCGTCCCCGCGCTTGCCGGCACGCCGGGCGGCTGGCAAGCGGCGACCGGTACGGAGCCGGCCGGGCTGGCTGGCTACGGAGTCGCCCTACTCTCCCGCTTTGCGGTACCGCAGTGGCGGGTGGTCAGGCTGCCGGCGCTTGCGGTGTCCACACCACTGCTACGCCGCCGACGGCGCCCCAGGCTGGTGCGCGACGAGCCCCGGGTGGCCGTGGTCGCGACAATGCTGGCATCGACGGGGAGGGTGGCCGTCGTGTCGACCCACCTGTCGTACGTCTGCGGCTGGAACCTCGTGCAGCTGGGTCGGCTGCGGCGGGCGGTCGCCTCGTGGGACGGACCGCTGGTGGTGATGGGAGACCTGAACATGGGACCGCGGCCGGCGGCGACCCTGACCGGGCTGCGGCCGCTCGCCGCCGCGCCCACGTTCCCGGCAGCCCGGCCCCGTCGGCAGATTGACCACATCCTGGCCCGCGGTCTGGTTCCGGACGGTCCGGGCCGCGCGGTCCGGCTCCCGGTGTCCGATCATTGCGCGCTCAGCGTCGACGTCCACGACTAGCCGACGCCCGCCGCACAGCCTCCACCGACGCCACGACATCGGCGTCGGTGGACCAGTTGCTGACCGAGGCCCGCAGCACGTCCCGGCCCTGCCACCACGACCCGGACATCCACGCGGTGCCGTCGGCCAACACCTGGGCCGTGACCTCGCGGGTACGGGCGTCGTCGCCGAAGGCGCAGCACACCTGGGTGAACACCACGTCGTTGAGGATCCGGGCATCGTCGATGTCGGCGATGCCGGCCGCGAGGGTACGGGCGTTCGCGGCGAGCCGGTCGACGAGATCGGCGACTCCCTGGCGGCCGAGCGAACGCAGCGCCGCCCACACCGGCACCCCGCGAGCCCGCCGTGACAGCTCCGGCACCCGCTCCAGCGGGTCGCCGGCGGTCTCGGACCGGACGAGGTAGCTGGCCTGGGACCCCATCGCGGCCCGCAGCGCGGCAGGGTGCGCGACGACCACGACGCCGCAGTCGTACGGGACGTTGAGCGTCTTGTGCGCGTCCGTTGCCCAGGAGTCGGCGGCATCGTGGCCCGCCAGCAGATGCTGGAGCCGCGGCGAAGCGGCGGCCCACAAGCCGAAGGCGCCGTCAACGTGCACCCAGGCGCCGTGTTCGTGGGCTAGTGCGGTGGCCTCGGCGATCGGGTCGAAGGCGCCGGAGTGCAGGTTGCCCGCCTGCAGGCACACGATGCTCGGGCCAGTGACGTCCGCGAGCGCTGAGGCCAAGGCGTCGATCCGCAGCCGGCCTTGGTTGTCGGCGGCGACCACCCGGGGTGCGCCGAGACCTAGGTAGCGCAGCGCCAGGTCGACGGTGACGTGCCGCTCGGCCCCGACCAGCACCGTGACCGGCGGTCCCCCGGTCAGTCCCCGCTGGTCGAGGTCCCACCCGGCGTCGTGGAGCACCTGCTGGCGAGCGGCGGCGAGCCCGGTGAAGTTCGCCATTGTCCCGCCGGTGACGAAGCCGACGTCTGCCTGGGCAGGCAGCCCCAGCAGGTCGAGGATCCAGCCGGCCGCCGTCTCCTCGACCGCCACCGTCCCAGGCGTCGCGTAGCGCATGCCGGTGTTCTGGTCCCAGGCACTCGTCAGCCAGTCCGCCCCGAGTGCCGCCGGCAGCGTGCCCCCGATGACCCAGCCGAAGAAACGCCCCGACGGCATCGCCATCAGGCCCGGCTCCACGATGTCCGCGAGCAGGTCGACGACCACGCCGGGGGCGGTGGACTGGTCCGGCAACGACCGGTCGAGGTCGTCCAGCAGGGCGTCGGCGGTGCGCCGCGGCGGAATCGGCCGCCGCGGCAGGGAGGCCAGCCATTCCCGGGCCCGGGACGCGGCCCGGTCTAGAGCGGCGTCGTACCGATCGAGGTCAGCCGTCATCGGTCAACTTTGGCATCGGTCGTCGCGCCCGTCGAGGTGACGCCACCATGACAAGCCGGGTGCGGTGCACGCGGTGCTTCTACTCCCACTCGATGGTGCCTGGAGGCTTGCTGGTCACGTCGACCACCACCCGGTTCACCTCGGGCACCTCGTTGGTGATCCGCGTGGAGATCGCCTCGATCACCTCGTACGGCAGCCGCGCCCAGTCGGCGGTCATGGCGTCCTCGCTGGTGACGGGGCGCAGGACCACCGGGTGCCCGTACGTACGGCCGTCCCCTTGCACCCCGACGGAGCGGACGTCGGCCAGCAGCACGACCGGGAACTGCCAGACGTCGCGACCGAGCCCGGCCCGGGTGACCTCCTCGCGGGCGATCGCGTCGGCGGCACGCAGGATGCGCAGCCGCTCGGCGTCGACCGCGCCGACCACCCGGATCGCCAGCCCCGGCCCGGGGAACGGGTGGCGCCACACGATCTCCGGCGGCAGGCCGAGCTGCTCGCCGACGGCCCTGACCTCGTCCTTGAACAGCGTCCGCAACGGCTCGACCAGCGAGAACTGCAGGTCCTCGGGCAGTCCGCCGACGTTGTGATGGCTCTTGATGCTGGCGGCGTCGGTGCCGCCGCCGGACTCGACGACGTCGGGATAGAGCGTGCCCTGGACGAGGAACTCGACCGCCTCGCCCTGCGCACCGGCGGCGGCCAGAATCTCGCGCTCGGCGCCCTCGAAGGCGCGGATGAACTCGCGGCCGATGATCTTGCGCTTGTCCTCCGGGTCGCTCACCCCGGCCAGCGCCGACAGGAACCGCGCGCTGGCCTCGACCACCCGCAGGCTCACCCCGGTCGCTGCGACGTAGTCCCGCTCCACCTGCTCGGCCTCCCCCTCGCGCAGCAGCCCGTGGTCGACGAAGACGCAGGTCAGCTGGTCGCCGACGGCACGCTGCACCAGCGCGGCCGCGACGGCGGAGTCGACACCTCCGGACAGTCCACAGATCGCGCGTTTGCCGCCGACCTGGGCCCGGATGCGGTCCACCTGCTCCTCGACGATGTTGACCATCGTCCAGGTGGGGCGGCAGCCGGCCATTCCCAGCAGGAAAGCCTCGAGCACCCGCTGGCCGTGCTCGGTGTGCAGCACCTCCGGGTGCCATTGCACCCCCGCCAGGCGGCGGCCCGCATCCTCGAACGCGGCGATGCACGCTCCGTCGGACTTGGCGGTGACGGCGAAACCATCCGGCGGGTGCGCCACCTCGTCGCCGTGGGACATCCACGCGGAGAAGTGCTCGGGCACGTCGGCGAGCACCCTGGTCCCGCTGCCGCAGACGGTGATTTCGGTGCGCCCGAACTCCGAGCGCCCGGTCCGGCGTACCTGTCCCCCGAGAGCGGACGCCATCGCCTGGAAGCCGTAGCAGATCCCGAAGACCGGGACGCCCGCAGCGAACACCGCGGGGTCGACCCGCGGAGCACCCGGGGCGTACACGGACTGGGGTCCGCCAGAGAGGATCAGCGCCTTCGGCCGCCGCGCCAGCAGCTGCCCGACCGGCGTCGTGTGAGGGACGATCTCGGAGTAGACCTTCGCCTCCCGGACCCGCCGCGCGATCAGCTGCGCGTACTGGGCGCCGAAGTCCACCACCAGCACCAGGTCGTGGTGGTCGGGCGTCATCCCGGCGAGTCTAGCCAGCGAGGGCCGCTCAGCTGACGGCCACGATCGGCAGTCGCAGCGCCCCCGGGGCGTCGACCGGAACCACGGGGTTCTTCGGCTCGACCGGTGCAACCCGCCGGTACGGGCGCCCGAGCGGCGGGCGGGGGTCCGGCTCCCCCCGGTTCGGCCACATCGCCATGGCCCGCTCGGCCTGGGCCGTGATCGTCAGCGACGGGTTGACGCCGAGGTTTGCCGAGACCGCCGCCCCGTCGACGACGTGCAGCCCAGGATGGCCGTAGAGACGCTGGTACGGGTCGACGACCCCGCTGCGGGGCGAGTCACCGATGACCGCGCCCCCGATGAAGTGAGCCGTCATCGGGACGTTGAACGGCTCACCCACGTTGCCACCCGGCGTGCCGTCGATGATGCGGGCCATCCGCCGCACCGCGTCGTTGGCCTGCGGGATCCAGGTTGGGTTGGGGGCGCCGTGGCCCTGCCGGGAGGTGAGCCGACGGCTCCCGAGCAGGCCCCGTCGGGTGTACGTCGTGATCGAGTTGTCCAGCGACTGCATGACCAACGCGATCACGGTCCGCTCCGACCAGTGCTGCAGGTCGTAGAGGCCGGGGACATGCCGCCGCTGGCGCCACACCTCCCGCACCCAGGTCCGCCATCTCGGCGCCGGCCCGTCGCCATCGGTCAGCACGGTCTGCAGGAGCGCCATCAGGTTCGATCCCCTGCCGTACCGCACCGGCTCGATGTGGGTGTGCTCGTCGGGATGGAACGACGAGGTGATCGCGACCCCCCGGCTGTAGTCGGCACCCGGGCCGCGGGCAACCGCACCCAGCAGCGACTCCGAGTTGGTCCGGGTGAGCTCCCCCAGCCGAAGCGATACGTGCGGCAGCGATCCCCCGTCGCGCATCCGGTGCAGCAGCTTCTGGGTGCCAAGGGCGCTGGCGGCGAACACAACGTGCTCGGCTCGGAACCGTTGCGGACGGCCCCGCCAGCTGTCCGTACGGCTGGCGTGGACCGTGTAGCCGCCGTCTGGCAACGGGCACACGGCGCTCACCGTGGTCAAGGGGTGGACCCGGGCACCGGCCTGCTCGGCGAGGTGCAGGTAGTTCTTGACCAGGGTGTTCTTGGCGTTGTGCCGGCACCCGGTCATGCACGCGCCGCATTCGATGCACCCCTGCCGCTGCGGCCCGGCGCCACCGAAGTACGGGTCGTCGACGCGCACCCCCGGCGGGCCGAAGAAGACCCCGACCGGTGTCGGGCGGAACGTGGCGCCCACTCCCATCTCCGCCGCGACCTGCTGCATCACCGCATCGCTGGGGGAGAATCCCGGGTACGTCACCACGCCGAGCATGCGCTTGGCCTGGTCGTAGTAGGGCGCCAGCTCCTCCCGCCAGTCGCTGATGTGGCCCCACTGCGGGTCGTCGTAGAAGGCGTCGAGCGGCTCGTACAACGTGTTCCCGTAGACCAGCGAGCCACCCCCGACACCCGCACCGGAAAGGACCAGGCAGTCTCGCAGCACGTCGATGCGCTGGATGCCGTAGCACCCGAGCCGGGGTGCGAACAGGAACCGGCGGAGCCGAAACGACGTCGTCGGCAGCGTGTCGTCGCGGAACCGGGCGCCCGCCTCGAGCACCCCGACGCGGTAGCCCTTCTCGGTGAGCCGCAGGGCGGTCACGCTGCCACCGAAGCCGGAACCGATCACGAGCACGTCGTAGTCGAAGGGCGTCACGGCCGCCCGGCCCTCTTCAGCAGCCGCAGCAAGGCTGTGAGGGCCCGCGCGTACGCCTCGTCGGAGACGCCGGCGACCGGCGCGAACCGGACTCGCTGGCTGGCCACGCTCTGCGCGTCGGTGAAGCGGTGGATTCCCTCCGGGCCCTGGCGCCGGCCCAGCCCGGAATCGCGCATGCCGCCCATCGGGCCGTCCAGGCTGGCGAACGACGCGACGTACCCCTCGTTGACGTTGACGCTGCCGCAGCGAAGCCGACCCGCAAGGCGGCGACCGCGGGCGACGTCACGGGTGTAGATGCTGGCGTTCAGCCCGTAGCGGCCGGAGTTGGCCCGCGCGACCGCCTCGTCCTCGGTGGCGAAGCGGTAGACCGACACCACCGGGCCGAACGACTCGTCGGCGTAGCAGCTCATGCCCGGTCGGACGCCGGCGAGCACGGTCGGCTCATAGAACAGCGGCCCCAAATCGGGGCGGGGCCGGCCGCCGGCGAGCACCACGGCGCCCTTGGCCACCGCGTCGTCGACGTGCGAGGTGGTCAGCTCCAGTGCCGAGGCGGACACCAGCGATCCCATGTCGGTCGCGAAGCTGAAGTCCGCCGCCAGGCGCATCCGGGCGACCCGGCGCAAGAACGCCGACAGGAAGCGGTCGTAGACCTGCTCGGCGACGTAGAGCCGCTCCACCCCGACGCACAGCTGCCCGGCCGAGGAGAAGCAGGCCCGTACCGCACCTTCGGCCGCCCGGTCGAGCGCCGCGTCGCGCAGCACCAGCATCGGGTTCTTGCCGCCCAGCTCCAACGACGCACCGACCAGGCGTTCGGCCGCCCGCGAGCCGACGAGGCGCCCGGTCGCGGTCGACCCGGTGAAGCAGACGTAGTCGGCAGCGTCGACCAGCGCCGGGCCGATCACCGGTCCCGGGCCGGAGACGACCTGCCAGAGATCGGGCGGCAACCCGGCCTGCTGCAACAGCTCGACTCCGAACAGGGCGGTGAGCATCGTCGAGGCGTCGGGCTTGGCGACGACGGCGTTGCCCGCGGCCAGTGCCGCGAGCCCGTCGGACAGCGCCATCGTGAACGGGTAGTTCCAGGGCGAGATGATTCCCACCGCACCCTTGGGCACCCGGTTGACCCGGACCCCGGTCAGCAGCGGGAACGCTCCCAGCGCGCGGACACTGCGCAGCTCACGAACCGCCGTGCGCCCGTAGTAACGGGCGGTCATCGCGACGTGGGCGACCTCCTCGAAGGCGTGCCTGCGGGCCTTGCCGGACTCCCACTGGATGAGGTCCATGATCTCGCGCTGCCGGTCCAGGACCAGATCGTGCAGCTCGAGCAGCACCTCGGCTCGGCGGTTGTCGTCGGTGGCCGCCCAGGGCGGTTGGGCCTTCCGTGCCCGCTCGAACGCAGCCTTCACGTCGTCAAGGGTGGAGACGGGTACCCGCGCCAGCGGCCGGCCGGTGAACGGCGCGGTCGTCGCGAACGTCTCCTCCCCGGTCGCCGCAACACCGGCGACCAGGCGCTCCACCATGCGCGGATCGAGCGATGGCATGGCCCGCACGCTCGACGGCATGCCGGACAGCTTCACTGCACGACGACCTCTACCCGCTGGAACTCCTTCAGGTCGGTGTAGCCGGTGGTGGCCATTGCCCGGCGAAGGGCACCGATGAGGTTCATCGTCCCGTCTGCTACCCGGGACGGCCCGAAGAGGATCTCCGCCAGCGGGCCGGCGATCCCGATCTCGACCCGTTCACCGCGCGGCAGGCCGGCATGCCAGGCTTCGGCGCCCCAATGGAAGCCGCGGCCGGGGGCCTCCTCGGCGCGGGCGAAGGGTGAGCCGACCATCGTCGCGTCCGCGCCGCACGCGAACGCCTTCGCCACGTCGCCGCTGCGTCCTACCGAGCCGTCGGCGATGACGTGGACGTACCGCCCACCGGACTCGTCGAGGTAGTCGCGGCGAGCAGCCGCGACGTCGGCGACGGCGGTCGCCATCGGCACCGCGACGCCGAGCACCGTGCGGGTGGTGTGAGCGGCCCCGCCGCCGAAGCCGACGAGTACGCCGGCGGCGCCGGTGCGCATCAGGTGCAGCGCCGCCTGGTGGGTGGCGCACCCCCCGACGATAACGGGCACGTCGAGCTCGTAGATGAACTCCTTGAGGTTCAGCGGCTCGCTCTGGCTGGAGACGTGCTCGGCCGAGACCGTGGTGCCTCGGATCACGAACAGGTCGACGCCCGCGTCGACCACGCTCGCGGCGTACTGCTTGGTCCGCTGCGGCGACAGAGCGCCGGCGACGGTGACCCCGGCCGACCGCATCTGCTGCAGCCGCTCGGTGATCAGCTCGGGCTTGATCGGCTCGGTGTAGATCGACTGCAGCCGCCGGGTCGCCTCCGCTCCCCGCATCCGGGCAACCTCCGCGAGCAACGGGTCCGGGTCGTCGTAGCGGGTCCACAGGCCCTCGAGGTCCAGCACCCCGAGGCCGCCGTGCTTGCCGAGGGCGATCGCGGTGTCGGGCGACATCACCGAGTCCATCGGGGCGGCGATCACCGGGATCTCGAAGCGGTAGGCGTCGATCTGCCAGGCGACCGAGACCTCCTCGGGGTCGCGCGTGCGACGGCTGGGCACGATCGCGATGTCGTCGAATGCGTACGCGCGGCGGCCCCGCTTGGCGCGTCCGATCTCGATGTCCATGACGGCGGTCCGGTGGGTCAGCGGGAGCCGTAGTTCGGCGCCTCGACGGTCATCTGGATGTCGTGGGGATGGCTCTCGGTGAGCCCGGCGCTGGTGATGCGGACGAAGGTCCCGCGCCGCTGCAGTTCCGCCACGCTCGCGGTGCCGCAATAGAACATCGCCTGGCGCAGCCCCCCGACCAGCTGGTGGGCGACCGCCGCCACCGGCCCCCGGTAGGGGACCTGGCCCTCTATGCCCTCGGGAACGATCCGGTCGTCGGTCGCGATGTCGTCTCGCAGGTAGCGGTCGCGGGAGTACGACCTGCCGTGTCCGCGCGACTGCTGCGCGCCGAGCGATCCCATGCCGCGGTAGGTCTTGAACTGCTTGCCGTTGATGAACACCAGGTCCCCCGGGCTCTCGTCGCAGCCTGCGAGCAGCGAGCCGAGCATGACGGTGTCCGCCCCCGCGGCCAGCGCCTTGGCGATGTCCCCGGAGTACTGCAGGCCGCCGTCGCCGATCACCGGCACCTCCGCCGCACGGCAGGCCGCGGCCGCATCGGAGATAGCGGTCACCTGGGGCACGCCGACGCCGGACACCACCCGGGTGGTGCAGATCGAGCCCGGGCCGACGCCCACCTTGACGCCGTCGGCGCCGGCGTCGACGAGCGCCTGGGCGCCCTGCCTGGTGGCGACGTTGCCCGCGACGATGTCGACGGCCGCGGCGGCCGGGTCGGACCTCAACCGGGCGACCATGTCGAGCACGGCGCGCGAATGCGCGTGCGCCATGTCGACGACGATCATGTCCACCCCCGCCTCGACCAGCAGCATCGAGCGCTTCCAGGCGTCGTCGAAGATGCCGACCGCGCCCCCGACCCGAAGCCGGCCCCGGGCATCCTTGGTGGCGGCGGGGAACTGGTCACGCTTGACGAAGTCCTTGAGCGTGATCAGCCCGCGCAGGACGTTCCGGTCGTCGACGAGCGGGAGCTTCTCGATCTTGTGCCGGCGCAGCAGATCCATCGCCTGGTCCGGGCGGATACCCACCCGCCCCGTGACCAGCGGCATCGCCGTCATGACGTCGCGTACGAACCGGGCCCGGTCGGTCTCGAAGCGCATGTCCCGGTTGGTCACGATGCCGAGCAGCACACCCTCGTCGTCGACGACCGGCACACCGGAGATGCGGTAGTGGGCGCACAGCCGCTCGGCGTCGTCGATCGTCGCGTCGGGGCCGGTCGTCACCGGCTGCGCCACCATCCCGGACTCCGAGCGCTTCACCAGGTCGACCTGCTGCGCCTGCTCCTCCAGCGGAAGGTTGCGGTGCAGCACGCCAAGCCCCCCCTGGCGTGCCATCGCGATCGCCATCCGCGCCTCGGTCACGGTGTCCATGGCGCTGGAAACCAACGGCACGGCAACGCTGATGTTGCGCGAAACCCGGCTCGAGGTGTCCACCTCGCTGGGCACGACATCGGACTCACCCGGCAGCAGCAGCACGTCGTCGAACGTCAAGCCGAGGGCGGCGAACTTCTCGGGCACTCCGGCGGCGGTGAGCTCCATGGCACATGGTATCCGTCGCGGTCACACCGCGGTCAGCCCAAGGTGCTCGAGCGTCTCTTGCCATGAGCTCCCCTTACAGAGCGAGTCGCCACCGGCGAGAGGGCCTGCCTCAGGCGGTCGTCGCGGCGGCGCCACCTCAACGTTCGCAGGCACGAGATCAGACCCATCAGCGTCCATGTCGCGAGGACGAGCGCCGTCGCTCCGCCTTGCCACGACCCGGACACCTCCCGCGCCTCGAACGACTCCGGCAGGAACACCGATCGCATGCCCTGAGCCATCCACTTCAGGGGAAACAGCTCGGCAACCCGCTGCGTCCACGTCGGAAGCTCGGTGTAGACGAAGAATGCGCCCGAGGTGAACTGGAGGACGATGACGACCGGGCTGATGACCGCGCTGGCGCTTCTGCCGGAGGGCGGCACGCTCGAGGATCGCGACGGTGGTGGTCTTGCCAGCCCCGTTGGGGCCGAGTAGCGCGAAGACTTCGCCCGTCCTCACCTCCAGGTCGAGCCCGGCAACCGCCACCTTCGGTCCGTACGAGCGTCGTAGGCCGCGGACGCTGATGGCGATCTCGGTCATGACCGGTCACCATTCCCTCATGCCGGAGCGCCGGGTATGCGGGGAAGCAGAAACGGCGGGCGGCCCGACCGAGTCGGACCGCCCGCCGCTCTTAGCCAGCGTCAGTGGCTGTGACCGTGTCCGTGGCCGGCCGCGGCCGGCTCGTCGTCCTCGGGCTTGTCGACGACGAGGGTCTCCGTCGTCAGCAGCATGCCGGCGATCGAGGCCGCGTTCTCGAGCGCGGCACGGGTGACCTTCACCGGGTCGAGCACGCCCTGGCTCACCAGGTCGCCGTACTCCTCGGTGGCGGCGTTGTAGCCGCTGCCCTTGCCGGCGTTGCGGACGTTGGCCACGACGACGTAGCCCTGCTCGCCACCGTTCTCGGCGATCCAGCGCAACGGCTCGTCGAGCGCCTTGCGTACGACGCGCACCCCGACCGCCTCGTCGCCGGTGTGGTCGAGGCCGCCGTCGAGCACCGATGCGGCGTGGACGAGGGCGGAACCGCCGCCGGCCACGATGCCCTCCTCGATCGCCGCCCGGGTCGCGGACACGGCGTCTTCGATGCGGTGCTTCTTCTCCTTCAGCTCCACCTCGGTGGCGGCACCGACCTGGATCACGCACACGCCCCCGGCCAGCTTCGCGAGCCGCTCCTGCAGCTTCTCGCGGTCCCAGTCGGAGTCGCTGTTGTCGATCTCGGTCTTGATCTGCGCCACCCGGGCGCTGACGTCGGCCTGGTCGCCCGCCCCGTCGATGATCGTGGTGTCGTCCTTGGTGACCACGACGCGGCGCGCGGAGCCGAGCACCTCCAGGCCAACCTGGTCGAGCTTGAGGCCGATCTCCGGCGAGACGACCTGACCGCCGGTCAGCGTGGCGACGTCTTGCAGCATGGCCTTGCGACGGTCGCCGAAGGCGGGCGCCTTCACCGCGGTCGAGGTGAACGTGCCCCGGATCTTGTTGACGACGAGCGTCGAGAGTGCCTCGCCGTCGACGTCCTCGGCGATCACCAGCAGTGGCTTGCCGCCCTGCACGACCTTCTCCAGCAGCGGGAGCAGATCGGTGACCGCGGAGATCTTGGCCTGGTGAAGCAGGATGTACGGGTCGTCGAGCACGGCTTCCATGCGCTCGGTGTCGGTCACCATGTAGGGCGAGATGTAGCCCTTGTCGAACTGCATCCCCTCGGTGAACTCGAGGTCGGTGCCGAGCGTGTTGGACTCCTCGACGGTGATCACGCCGTCCTTGCCCACCTTGTCGAACGCCTCGGCGATCAGCTCGCCGATGCGCTCGTCGCGGGCCGAGATCGTGGCCACGTGAGCCATGTCCTGCTTGTCGTCGACGTCGCGGGCGACGTTGCTGAGCTCGTCGCTGACCGCGCTGACGGCGGCGTCGATGCCGCGCTTGAGCCCCATCGGGTTCGAACCGGCGGCAACCGCCCGCAGGCCCTCGTGAACCATCGCCTGCGCGAGGACGGTCGCCGTGGTGGTGCCGTCACCGGCGATGTCGTTGGTCTTGGTGGCGACCTCCTTGGCCAGCTGGGCACCGAGGTTCTCGAACGGGTCGTCGAGCTCGATCTCGCGAGCCACCGTGACGCCGTCGTTGGTGATGGTGGGGGCGCCCCACTTCTTGTCGAGGACGACGTAGCGGCCGCGGGGGCCGAGCGTCACCTTGACGGTGTTGGCGAGCGCGTCGACCCCGCGCTCCAAGGCGCGGCGGGCGTGCTCGTCGAACTCCAGGATCTTGGGCATTGAGGGTCTTCCCTTCATGACCGCGCCCCGGCGCCCTCGTGGGCTACCGGGGCGGAGTCGGTGCGGTGATCGGCGAGTTACTTCTCGATGACTGCGAGCACGTCGCGCGCCGAGAGGATGAGGTACTCCTCGCCGGAGTACTTGACCTCGGTGCCGCCGTACTTGCTGAAGATGATGGTGTCGCCGACGTTGATGTCGAGCGGCACCCGGTTCCCGCTGTCGTCGATCCGTCCCGGGCCGACCGACAAGACCTCGCCCTCCTGGGGCTTCTCCTTGGCGGTGTCCGGGATGACCAGACCGGACGCTGTGGTCTGCTCGGCCTCCAGCGTCCTGACGACGATCCGGTCCTCGAGCGGCTTGATGGTGACCGACACTTGTCGACCTCCCCTTTCACGCAGATGAAGCGCGGTGAGTACGTTTCGGTTGTCGAGCCGTTGCGCACGCCGTCGCGGGGGTCGTGCGGCTGGCTTCGCTTGGCACCCTCGGGTGGAGAGTGCCAACCCCGAATCTATGCGGTCGTTGGCACTCGGTCAACTTGAGTGCCAGGCTATGAGCAGGATGCCGAGACTTCTGGCCGAGCGAACGCTCGCGGTGAGCGGGGATCCCGACGTCGAGCTGTTCGTGGCGGAGACCCGCTCGCCCGGTGACCGGACCCTGCTGGTCGTCCACGGCGGCCCGGACTGGGATCACACCTACCTCATCGACCCGGTGCATCGGCTTGGCGACGGTTGGCGCATCGTCTGGCCGGACCTGCGCGGCTGTGGGCGCTCGACCCGCGGCCTGTCCACCGACCAGTACACACCCGATGCCGTAGTCGCCGATCTGGTGACGCTGCTCGAGCGGCTGCAGCTTCCGGTGGTCGACGTCCTGGGCTTCTCTTTCGGCGGTTGTATCGCACAGCGCCTGGCTCTGGCGGAACCATCGCGAGTCCGCCGCCTGGTCGTCGCGTCGAGCACCATGCTTGCGGTGCCCCCAGATGCGTACGACGACTGGGCCGAACGTAAGCATCTCGCCGAGGCAGTCAACGAGGTCTGGTCGCGTACGGGTGTGCCAGCAGCGGAGCTGACCAGGGCCGCTGCGCAAGCCGGAGCGGACATGGCGGTCTGGCGGCAGGAATCACGAATCGAGTGGCAGCGCCGCCTCGGCGGGATCTCGTTCTCCGGGGAGTGGCTGCGTGCCTGGCGCGACGGAAGCCTGCGCCCGGCGCTGCCCGAGGATGCACCTAGGCGACTGTCGGCACTCGAGATCCCCATCCTGGTGCTGCACGGGAGGCAGGACATGACCTTCCCAGCGGACCTGGCCGGCCAAGCGGCGGCACAGATGCCCATGAGTCGGTGCCGGGTGCTCGAGGACGCCGGTCACATGGCGCACGTGGACCAGCCGGAGGAGTGGTTGGCCGCGGTGCGCGAGTTCCTTGCCGGTGGGGGCAGGCTGGGCCCATGACCACGATCCGCACGTACGCGTCCCGCGACCGCGACCGCGCCTCGCTCTGGTCTACGCCCGCCTGGGGTTCCGCGAGGAGGACGTCAGCCTCACCCTCCCGCACTCAGGCGGCGTCGCTGAGCCGGGTGGTCGCGCGGTCGTCGACGAGGTAGATGCGGCCGGTGGGTGAGACCCACAAGAAGATGCCGTTGAGGGGCTGCCGCAGACGCCATCGGCCATGTGTCTTGACCCGGTGATGTCGTCGACACAAGGGTGCGCCGTTCTCGACAGTGGTCGGTCCGTCGGGCGCCGCCTCGACGTGGTCGTTGTCGCAGATCCGCGCCGGCCGGTCACAGAACGGAAAGACGCAGGAGGTGCTTTTGAGGACGACGGCCTCGTGGGGATCGCCGGTGAAGGCGTAGCCACCACCAGGGGCCATGTGGTCCAGGTCGGCGACCGGCTTGACGACCACGTGAGAGTGGTCGAGCACCTCCTCGATCGCCTCGAAGGGGACGGGGGCCGCTCGCAGCCGTCGAGTCCCCTCGACGGTGGCCGCACCCGGCACCTCCTCCAGCAGCTCGTCACGACGCATGTGCAGGTGCACAACCGTGGTGGGCAGCTCGTCCCGGCTCGGCTCTGCCGGCGCCGTTCCGGAGCGCAAGGCCCTCACCCGCGAGAACAGCGCGGTCACCACCGACGGGTCCGCCAGCAGCGCAAGGGCCCGCGTCCGGAGAGCACCCCGGGGGGTGCGAAGCTCCTGGCCGCTCAGCCTGGCCTCTTCGGCCAGCAGGTCGGCGACGAACTCGACTCGCGCCTCCAGCCGGACCGCCTCGGCGGCGCTCATGGTCGCCGCCAGGTCCTTGTTGCCCTGGTTGTCGGACTCGCCGAAAGGGACGTCGCGGGCGCACTCGGCCGCACGCGCCTCGTCCGCTGCGATCTCAGGAGCGTGGGTGCACAGCGCTGACTGCACCAGGCGAGCGACTCGGCCAGAGGTGACTCGGTCGACGCGGGGGAGCAGCTCCGACTCCACCTCGGCGCAGGGCAGTTGGTCGAGCTTGCGGGTGCCGGTCGCGACCAGGCGGGCACGCCAGGCCTCGACTCGTCCGTCCAGAAGCGCTCGGCGCAGCTTCGCGGCTCGCGTGCCAGCTGGAGACCCCGAGCTCCGCCGACAGCTCCTCACAGCTGAACTCCAACACCTCGGGTGTCCCGGGACCACCCGGCCTCAGGCTCCGCTCTCCGCCCGGCCGGTCTCCCGCTCCCTCAGAGTCCGGCGCCCGCCGATCCGCGAAGGCCGCGACCGTGTCGAGCTGCCACGCCTACGCCCACGAGCCGAGCCGTCCGGCGGCCTGAGCCACGCTCAGCAGCTCGTCGTCGGACAGGGCGGTCAGGTCGCACGCGGCGATCGCCGCCGCCAGGGCCGGCCCCGGAGGCTGTGCCAGGTCTTTATCGAACGTGTGTACGATTGTAGAGGGCTGCGACGGCGCCGAGCCACGCCGGGCACAGCTATCGGCGCACCTCGTACTCCATGTCACCGTGCTCGGAACCCGGCAGCGGGACCGTCCAGTCCTCGAAGAACGTCCGGACCAAGCGGAAGCCCAGCTTCTCGAGCACCCGGCGAGAGCCGGCGTTCACCGTCATGGTGGTAGCCGTGATCCGCTCCAGGCCCAGCGTCCGGAAGCCGTAGTCGACGAGCGCTCCGCCGCCCTCGGTGGCGAAGCCCCGCCCCCAGGCTCGGGGCAGCAGCCGGTATCCCAGAGATGCCTCGGCGCCGTGATCGCTCGGGCCCAGGCCGAACCATCCGATGTCGGCCCCGGTCGGGTCGGCGGCCACCCAGTAGCCGAGTCCCCTGCGGTTGGCCGCCAACATCCGCGGCAGGTCCAGACGTGCCACGTCCGGCTCGGTCACCGGGCCGGCGTCGATGTGACGCATGACTCGGCTGTCGCAGTGGAGCTCCACCAGCAGGGCCAGGTCGGTCGCCGCCAGCCTCCGCAACAGCAACCGCGAAGCCCGCAGCAGCCCGGGTCCGCCGACCGTCCTGGCCATCACGACGGCGTCCCGCCCGGTTCCGTAGTAGGCGTGACGCCTCGCGAGCTCTCTGAACCCCGCGCCGTGGTAGAGCCCGAGCGCCGCGGTGTTGGTGGCCTCCACCTCGAGCACCACGCGGTCGGCCCGGCGGCGGCCCGCTTCCGCCAGCAACTCCGCCAGCAGCGCCCGGCCGATCCCGCGACGCCGCCGGCTCGCCCGCACCCCGACCCGCAGCACCTCGGCGGAGTCCACCGTCTCCATCAGCACGCCGCACCCTTGGACCCTGCCGTCCTCGTCGGCCACCACGACGTGCCGGCCCGGGACGTTCAGCTCCGCCAGCCATGACCGCTCGCTCCAGCCGGCTGCGGCGAAGACGTCCCGCTCCAGCAGCAGGAGGCCGGCCAGATCCTCGATCCCGGCCGGCCGCACCCTCATCACCACGAGACCATGCTGCCGGTCAGCGCAGCAGCAGCGAGACCGTCACCAGGTATCCGGCCACCAACCCGCCGCCGACGAGGCGCCCGAGGCGACGGCCGTACGAGGCGACCACCAGGGACAGCGCGACAACGACCACGACGGCCACCGCCACCAGCTCCGTGGTCGCGGCGAGGTGCAGCGGGTGCACGAGCGCGGCAACCCCCAGCGTGACCGTCGCGTTGTAGGCCACGGCACCGAGCGCCCCAGCCAGGGCCACCTCGCCTAGACCTCGCCGCTGCGCCGACCAGACCAGCGCCAGCATCTCGAAGCTGGTGGCCAAGGCGAGCAGGGTGAGCCCAACCGCCGAGTCGCTGAGCCCGGAGGCGGCGACGAAGCGTTGCGCGCCGTCGACCGCGACCACTCCGCCGGCCACCATCGCGACGAGGCCGGCGGCCAACCATGCCAGCGCCCCCGGCGACGGGGGGTCGTCACGGTGCTCGCCCAGCTCGGCGGCTTCACCGATCGGTGGCGGTATCCGCTCGTGCCGCCACAGCAGCGCCACGGCGGCGACGTAGAGGGCCAGCAGCACCGCTCCCTCCCACCGGGGAACGGTCCCGTCGAATACGACGGCGACGGCCACCAGGCCGGCGACCCCGGCCACGGCGGCGTACCGGCGGACCGTCCGTGTCACGACGAACGGCACGACGATCGCGAGCAGGCCCAGCGTGATGGTGGAGACGACCAGGTTGGCGCCGACGGCGTCACCGGCGGCCAGATCCGGCCGGCCGCGGTAGGACGCCACAGCGGCCGTCCACGCCTCCTCGGGCTCGGCGCCGGCCAGCAGCAGGGCCAGCCCGAAGGCGCTCAGCCGCACGACCCGAGCGGCCGCCACCACATGCTCAGCGAACGCCTCCGCGCCTGCGGTCAGCAGCAGCGCACCGGCGCCGATCAAGGCCAACGCCACCACCACGCCCGAAACCCTATGCAACCTCCTCCGCACCTCGATGCATCTACCGTCGAGACGGGAAGGGGTCGCGATGGACGCTCAGCAGGAGGCGCAGTTCTGCGAGTACGCCGCCGTACGCCAGCAGGCGCTGCTGCGGACGGCGTACCTGCTCACCAGCGACCTGCACGCGGCCGAGGACCTGGTCCAGATCGCCCTGGCCAAGGCGTACCTGAGCTGGGGCCGGCTCCGGGAGCCGCGCGCCGCCGACGCGTACGTCCGCCGCATCATGCTCAACGAGCACACCAGCTGGTGGCGGCGCGCATGGCGCCACCGCGAACGCGTCGTCGACGCGGTGCCGGAGCGGGTGAGCGACCTCCCAGATCCGGCGCAGTCCGGCGAGCGGGACCGGATGTGGGAGCTGTTGCAGACCCTGCCGCCCAGGCAGCGAGCCGCGGTCGTGCTGCGCTACTACGAGGACATGTCCGCTGCGGACACGGCTCGGGTGCTCGGGTGCTCGGTGGGAACCGTCAAGAGCCAGACCAGCCGGGCGCTCGCCACCTTGCGCGAACGCCTGGCGCACGAGAACGCCGACTCGGCCACCGGAGGTGCGTGATGGCTGACTACTTCGACGAAGAGCTCGAGCGGTCCCTGGTCGTTCAGGCGTCGCGGGTCCCCTCGTCGCACGACCTCGGCCGCAGCGCGATCACCCGGGCGCACGGTATCCGGCGCCGCCGGCGCGTGGTGGCCGGTGCGCTGGCGGCTGTCGTGGTGGCCATCGCCGTCCCGGTCGGCCTGCAGATCGGCGGCGCGGCCACCCGCGGCAGCGGTGAGATCCCACCCGCCACACCCGGGCAGACCACGCCTTCGGACCCGCCCGAGCGCACGATCACTGGTCGCGAGCGGGTCGACGTCGACTTCGGCGCGCTGTCACAAGGTGAGGCCCCGCTCGTCCCCTACGTCGACGGGCGGACGGTCGTGGTGGGGGGCTCGTCGTACGAAGTACCGGCCGGCGGCACGGTTGCCGCGGCGACCGCGTTCGACGGCGGTGCCCACGCCTACCTGAGCCGAAACGGGAGCGGCGAGCTGATCCGGGTCACCGCCGCCGGCGTCGAGGCACTGGGGACCGCTGCGGCGGGACCGATCGGCTCACCCGACCTGCGGTGGAACGCCTACGCCACCGGCCGGGCCGACAAGTACGGCAACGTCAGGACCGGGATCACGCTCGCGGTGTTCGACAGCGCCGACGGCTCGACGTCCACGCTGCCGCTGGCCGGTGCCAACAACGTCCGGTTCGTCGCACTTATCGACGGCACCGTCTACTTCCGTCCCGAGCGACCCGACGGCGGGCCGCAGCCGCTGTCGTCGTGGGCAGCGGGGCAGCCCGGCCCGAGTGTCGTCCCGGGATCGTACGACGCGACCGCGCTGTCCCCCGACGGCCAGGTAGTCGCCGACCTCACCAAGATCACCGACACCGGCAGCTGTTCGCGCGTCGTCGACACGGCCACCGACACCTCGCTGTGGCAGACCTGCGACTACCTGATCCACGGGTTGACCGGCCAGGGCGAGTACTCGTGGGCCGGCCCGGCGTACGCCGACGGCTACTCCCTCGGCGACCTGGCGATCCTCGACGGCCGCACCGGCGAGGTGATCCGCAGGCTGCCGTCGTTCGACAGTCACGTCGACTTCTTGGACGCCGTGTTCGAGGGCGCCGACCACCTCCTTCTCCGGGCCGAGCAGGACGGCCGGACCGCGCTGGTGCGCTGCCAGGTCTCCACAGGCCAGTGCGAGCTGGCGACCACCCCGCGCACCGGCACCGCAGAGACCGGCTCGCCCTACCTGCTCTGAGCGAGCCCAATTTGCATCAGGCCGTCACCTCGGTGACCGGCAGCGAGCTGTCGACCGGCAGGTCGAGCGTCGACGGCTCCCGGCCGCGGCCGATCAGCTCGGCGCCCAACGCCGCGACCATCGCGCCGTTGTCGGTGCACAGGCCCGGCCGCGGCACCCGTACCCGCACCTCTGCGGCGGCGGCCCGCTGCTCGGCGAGGGCGCGCAGCCGGGAGTTCGCCGCGACGCCGCCGCCGATCAGCAGCGTGTCGACACCCAGCTGCCGGCAGGCGTCAAGAGCCTTGCGGGTGAGCACGTCGCACACCGCCTCCTGGAACGACGCCGCGACGTCGGCCACTGGAACCGGATGCCCGGCACGCTCGCGCGCCTCCACCCAGCGCGCGACCGCCGTCTTCAGCCCGGAGAAGGAGAAGTCGAACCGGTGCCGCTCCAGGTCGCGACCACCGGTTAGCCCTCGGGGGAACTCGACGTACGCGCGGTCGCCCTCCCGGGCGCTGGCGTCGATGTGGGGGCCGCCGGGGAAGGGCATTCCCAGCAGCCGGGCCACCTTGTCGAACGCCTCCCCGGCCGCGTCGTCGATCGTGGCGCCCAGCGCCTGGATGCCCGCCGTCACGTCCTCGACGAGCAGCAGGGAGGAGTGGCCGCCGCTCACCAGCAGCGCGACGCAGGGCTGCGGCAGCGCTCCGTGTTCCAGCTGGTCAACGGCGACATGGGCCGCCAGGTGGTTGACGCCGTAGAGGGGCCGGTCCAACCCGACCGCCAGCGCCTTCGCGGCCGCCACCCCCACCAGGAGTGACCCGGTCAGGCCGGGCCCACTGGTCACCGCCACCGCATCCACGTCAGCGAGCCGTACGCCGCCCTCGGCACACGCTCGCGCCAGCGTGGGAACCATCGCCTCCAGGTGGGCACGGCTGGCAACCTCGGGCACCACACCGCCGAAGCGGGCGTGCTCGTCCGCGCTCGAGGCCAGCGCGTGCGCAACCAGGCGGTGCCCCCGTACCAGTCCCACCCCGGTCTCGTCGCACGACGTCTCGATGCCCAGCACCAGCGGTGCGCCGGTCGGGAGCCTCATCGCTGGGCGGCCATCCTCGCCCGGCGCTCCTCGACGTCGAGCCGGGCCGCCTCCTCCAGCGTGGGGGCCGAGCCGCCGTACGACGCCGGCAGCCACCATGCTCCGGGCGGTGCCGGCGGGTAGCGGCGGATGGTCTCGTCGAGCAGCCCCCGCATGGTCTGCTTGAGACGCTGCGTCTCGGCGTGGGCGCGGCCGTCCTGCACCTGCAGCGGCTCACCCACGGTCAGGGCGACGCGGTGGCCGCGTGAGAAGTCTCTGGGGTGGTCCTTGGTGTACATCCGCTGTGATCCCCAGACGATCACCGGGATGATCGGGGCACCGACGCTCGCCGCCATGCGGACCGCGCCGGACTTGAACTGCTTGAGCTCGAAGCTCCGCGAGATGGTCGCCTCCGGGAACAGCCCGACCAGCTCGCCACTGCGCAGGTAGTCCAGCGCGGCCGCGTACGAGTCGAGGCCGTGACCCCGGTCGACCGGGATGTGGTGCAACGAGCGCATGACCGGGCCGGTGACCCGGTGGTCGAAGACCTCCCGCTTGGCCATGAAGCGCACCAGCCGCTCACTCGGCAGCGCGGAGTACCCGGCGAACACGAAGTCGAGATAGCTGACGTGGTTGGAGACGAGGACGGCGCCGCCGCGGCGTGGGACGTTCTCGGTCCCGCGCAGGTCCATCGCGACGCCGAGCAGCCTGATGGCGGCCTTGGCCGCCATCACCACCGGCGGGTAGGTGAGGTCGCGCACCGCGACACCGTAGCGGCCGCGACCAGCTCGCGGGGCTGCTCACAGCACCGGCTTGCGCGCTCCGGCGCTGCCCACGTCGGGCCGTCGCAGGTAGAGCGGGTCGGGAGGCAGCAGCGGCAGGGCTCCCCGTACCACCGCCTCGGCCATCACCGCGGCGTCCGGGTCGAGGGGTCCGCCGGAGCACGACAGCACGTCGACGTGGAGCTCGGCGCCGCGCCCGACCACTGATGCGCGGAGCGGCAGGACGGCGGCAAGGTCGGCCGGGCGCGAGACGTGAGGCCCACGCACCCGGCGCCCGCCGTCGTACTCCGCCCAGTAGACCTCCCGGCGGCGGGCGTCGGTGACCACCACGACCCGGCCGGCACCCGCCTCGAGCGCGATGACGTCCAGCGTGCACACACCGTCGACCACGACGCCGAGCGCGGCGCCCAGGGTACGAGCCGTCACGAGCCCCACCCGCAGGCCGGTGAACGGACCCGGCCCGACGCCCACCGCGATGCGCGCAAGGTCCCGGCGGTCCGCACCGGCCTCCGCCATCACCGCGGAGATCGCCGGCGCCAGCAGCTCGCCGTGGCGCCGGGGATCCACCCTGGTCAGCTGCGCGACGACGCGGTTGCCGTCGTGCAGGGCCACCGTGACCGCCGGCGTCGCGGTGTCGAAGGCCAGCAGCACGGCCGCCCAGCCTACGGCCCGGGCAGCTCGACGCCCTCCCAGCGCCCGCCGTGCCCGCGTACCCGCACCGTCCGGGTCTCGCCGGCATCGCGACGCCGCAGGTGCACGTCGAGCCGGTCCACGCTCAGGACCTCCGCGACGCCTCCGCCCCATTCCACGACCGTCACCGCCTCGTCCAGGGCCGCGTCGAGGTCGAGGTCGTCGAGCTCGGCGACCGAGCCCAGCCGGTAGGCGTCGGCGTGGACCAGCGCCGGGCCGGACCCGAGACCGGGGTGCACCCTGACCAGCACGAACGTCGGTGAGGTCACGGGGCCGCGGACCCCGAGACCCGCTCCCACGCCTTGCACCAACGTGGTCTTGCCGGCGCCGAGCGGCCCGTTCAGCAGCACGAGATCACCCGCCCTGAGCAGGCCGGCGAGGCGTCGGCCGTACGACCGCATCTGCTCGGGTGTGGCGACCTCGACGACGGTTTCGCTCACCGCTGCGCCAGCTGCGCCACCGTGGCCAGGTCCGAGCGCAACGCCCGCAGCGGGGCACCGGCCGGGCCGGACCGCAGTGCCGCGGCGGGGTGGTACGTCGGCACCACCGTGCGGCCGAAGACACGGTGGACGGTGCCGTGCACCTCGCCGATCCGGGGGCCCGGTCCGAGCGCCCATGCCAGCGCAGAGCCGCCGAGCGTGACCACGACCCGCGGCTCGATGGACCGCACCTGCGCGTCCAGCCACGGGCGGCAGGCGGCGGTCTCCGCCCGGCGCGGTGTCCGGTTGGCCGGTGGGCGGCACTTGACGGTGTTGAGGATGGCAAGGTCGTCTCGCGCCAGTCCCGCCTCGCCGAGCAGGGTGTCCAAGAGCCGGCCGGAGCGGCCGATGAACGGCAACCCGCCCTCGTCCTCCTCCCGCCCGGGAGCCTCGCCCACGAGCAGCACCCGCGCCCCCCGCGGGAAGACGCCGGGAACGACCCTGCTCCGGCTGGCCGACAGCGGGCAGCCGAAGCAGTCGTGCATAGCGGCGGACAGCTCGTCCCAGGACGCGAGCCGGGACGCCGCCGTCGAGGGGTCGGTGATCACGGGCACGCGCGGTCCAGCAGCGACTCGAGCAGGTGGTTAAGCTCGGCGGGACGCTCCAGCATCACCAGGTGACCGGCTCGTGCGAACACGGTCAGCTCGGCGGTGGGGATCCTCGCCGCGATGCGCCGGCTGTGCCGCACCGGGGTCACCGCGTCGCGGCTTCCGGCGACCACCAGGGTGGGAGTCCCGGCGAGCCCGCGCAGGACCTCGTGCATCTCCAGCCGGGCGAACAAGGGGTAGAAGTCGGTGAAGACGCTGACCGGGTTGGCCGCGATCATCGCGTCGACGAAGGCGACCAGTTCGTCCGACACCGCGCCGCCGAAACCCATCCGGCGGGTCAGCTCGTACGCCAGGCTCCCTCCGAGCCGCCGGCTCGCCTCGATCGCCGGCGCGACGGTGGTCAGCGCGGACAGCACCGGAGGCGATGCCTTGACGAGCAGGTTGCCGCTGCGCCGCCCGGGCAGCGGAAGAAGGCGGCCGGCACTTGTGCTGAGCAGGGCTACCGCAGCCACCCGCTCCGACATCCGCTCCGGGAACTGCTCGGCGAACGACATAATCGCCATGCCGCCCATCGAGTGACCCACCAGCACCAGCGGTCCGTCCCCCGCCGCCTGCTCGATCACCGCGGCGAGGTCACCACCGAGGCGCTCGAGCGAGCACTGCGCCCGTCCCGAGCGCCCGGAGCGGCCGTGGGAGCGCTGGTCGTAGAGGACGACCCGGTGGCTGGCCCGGAACCGGGCGCGCTGGTAGTGCCACGAGTCCTGGGTGAGCGCCCATCCGTGGACAAAGACCAGCGTCGGCGCTCCCGTCTCGGATTCGGGCTGGTCGACCTCCACGTGCAGTGGGACGCCGTCCTCGGCGATCACCGCCCGGCCGGGTGAACGCAACAGGCCCATGCCGGCTGCGTCCGCGCAACCTGCCGGCGCGACGTCGGTGCGGCGCCGTACCGTCAGAGCCGCCATCACCCCCGCCGCGCTGACGCCGACGACCGCACCACCGGTGGCGACGGCCACCCGCCACAACCGGACGCTCACGACGCCGCGTCCACGTGCCGGCGGACGACCCGTACGCCTAGGCGGGCGACGATCTCGTACGAGATCGTGCCGGCTGCCTGGGCCCAGTCCTGGGCGCTCGGCTCACCGCGGCCACCCGGACCGAACAGCACCACCTCGTCCCCGGCGGACGCGGCGGTGCCGGCGAGGTCTACCACGAACTGGTCCATGCACACGTTGCCCACCACGGGGTGACAGCGACCACCCACCAGCACCTGCGCCCGGTTCGAGGCGTGCCGTGGGACGCCGTCGGCGTACCCGAGCGGGACCAGCCCGAGGGTCGTGGCAGCTCGGGTCACGTGGGTGTGGCCGTACGACACGCCGCTTCCAGCCGGCACCGACTTGACGCCGGCGAGCCGCCCGCGAAGCGTCATCGCCGGCCGCAGCCCCAGGCCGGAGGCGCTGGAACGCTGCGGCACCGGGGAGAGTCCGTACGCTGCCAGGCCGCAGCGCACGAGGTCGAGGTGGGTGCTGGGCCTGGTCAACGCCGCGGCGCTGTTGGCGAGGTGACGCAGTCCCCGCCGAAGTCCGGCCGCTGCCGCTGCCTCGACGCAGTCTCGGTAGACCGCCTCCTGCACTGCCAGCGATTCGTGTCCGGGTTCGTCGGCGCAGGCCAGGTGCGACCAGACGCCGGTGACGAGCACCTCTCCGGCGTCCTGCGCCACCTTGGCCGCACGCAGCAGGTCGGGCCATTCGGCGGGCGTCACACCGTTTCGGGACAGTCCGGAGTCGACCTTGAGCTGGAGCCGGGCCCGGCGCCCCACCCGACGGGCCGCGGCGACCACGTCGCCGAGCTGCCAGCGCGACGACGCGGTGACGTCGACGTCGGCTGCGACCGCCTCGTCGTACTCCTCGCCGGGCGCCGCCAGCCAGCACAGGACCGGCCCGGTGTCCCCGGCCCGGCGCAGCGCCGCCGCCTCCTCCAGCACGGCGACCCCGAGCCACTGCGCACCGGCGGCGCGGGCGGCGAAGGCGACCGGCACCATCCCGTGGCCGTAGCCGTCGGCCTTGACGACGACCATGACCTGTGCGGGAGCGACCGCGTCGAGCAGCCGGGCCACGTTGTGGCGGATCGCGCCCAGGTCGATCACGGCCTCGGCGCGCGGAAGCTCAGCAGGCATCGGCATCGCTGCCCGAGAGCAGGTCGCGGAGCACCTCGGGGAGGGCCGCGGCGACCGCCCCGGCCACGACCGGGCCGCCGCGGCCGGCCAGCGTCGCCGCGGCCCCGTGCAGCCAGGCCGCGAGGGCACCCGCCTCGGCCGGTGAGCACCGGGTCGCCGCGAGCACCGCACCGCACATACCGGCTAGCACGTCACCGGCACCGGCCGTGGCCAGCCAAGAGGTGCCGGTCGGGTTCGCGAAGACGTCGCCCGACGGCGAGGCCACCAGGGTGGAGTGCCCCTTCAGCAGCACCGCGCACCCGTAGCGCTCGGCGGCCGTCCGAACGTGCCACAGCTGCGCTCGCTCGACGTCGTCGCGAGGCACGTCGAGCATGCGGGCCAGCTCGCCGGCGTGCGGGGTCAGCAGCGCTGGCGTGCCCAGCTGCGCCGGGACGTGCCGCAGCGCATCGGCGTCGACGACGACGGGAACCCCGTCGTCCAGGGCGCGGCGCAACGCCTGCTGCGCGCCACCTCCGCCACCGGAACCGACCACCCAGGCCTGGACCCGCCCCTCCCCCACGACGACCTCTGGGAATCGCCCGCGAACCAGGTCGGCCACCGTGTCCTCGCCGGCGAAGCGGACCATCCCGGCCAGGCCGCACGCCGCACCGGCCACGCAGAGCAGTCCCGCGCCGGTGTAACCGGCCGACCCGGCCGAGACCCCGACGACGCCGCGGGTGTACTTCTGGGCCGCCGGCGACGGTACGGCACCCCCCAGCCGCTCCGTGACGTCGGCCGCGTGCAGGGCGCGCACGGCGGGCACACCCAGCTGCGCGCCGAGGCCGATGTCGACCAGGTGCACCGGCCCGGCGGCCTGCTCGGCCGGGCCGACCAGCAGGCCGACCTTGTGCGCGCCGAACGTGACGGTCAGGTCCGCCCAGACGTGCGGCCCGTCGAGCGTTCCGCCGTCGACGTCGATGCCCGAGGGCACGTCGACCGCGACCACCGGCACGCGGAGGCGTTGCAGCTCGTCGACCACCTCGGCAGCCTGCGGGCGGAGCCCCGGAGCGCCGCCGATGCCGACGATCCCGTCCAGGGCGAGGTCGGCCGGCTCGACCCGCGAGACCGTGCGCCCACCGGCGGCGCGCAAGGCCGCCAAACCGCCGGCGTGTGCCCGGTCGGGGTCGAGCAGCAGTGCCTTTGCCACGGCGCCTCGTCGTGCCAGCAGCGCTGCGGCGTGCAGGGCGTCGCCCCCGTTGCTCCCGGACCCCGCCACCACCAGCACCCGCGCCCCGTACGTTCTCCCGAGCAGGTCTGAGCAGGCGGCGGCGAGCCCGGCGGCGGCACGCTGCATGAGTGCGCCCTCGGGTGTCGTCGCCATCAGGGCCCGCTCGGCGGTGCGGATCTGTTCGACCGGGTACGCGCGCCGCATCAGCCCTCCAGCACGACGAGCGCCGACGCGATGCCCGCATCGTGGGAGATCGAGAGGTGGGTGCGGTGGGCAGCGAGGGCGGCGGCCCGCTCCGCCACCGCCCCGCTCATCGCCAGCATCGGGCGCCCGTGCGGGTCGTTGGTGATCTCCGCGTCGAGCCACCCCAGTCCCGCGGGCGCCCCGAGCGCCTTGGCCAGCGCCTCCTTCGCGGCGAAGCGCCCCGCCAGCGAGCCCAGCGGAAGGCTCGCCTCCGCGCAGGTGAACAGCCGGGAGCGCAGCCCGGGGGTCCGCAACAGGGTTCGCTCGAAGCGCGCCACGTCCACCACGTCGATGCCGACGCCCACGATCACCGCGGCGACTACTCGACCGTGACGGACTTCGCGAGGTTGCGCGGCTGGTCGACGTCGCGACCGAGGCGGTCGGCCAGCTCGCACGCGAAGATCTGCAACGGCACCGTGGCCACCAGCGGCTGCAGCAGCGTGGGCACCTTCGGCAGCCGGATCAGGTCGTCGGCGTACGGCACCACGTCGTCGTCGCCGTCCTCGGCGAGCACGATCGTCCGAGCACCACGAGCCCGGATCTCCTGGATGTTGCTGACGACCTTGTCGTGCACCAGGTCGCGACCCTTCGGGGGTACCACGACGAAGACCGGCACGCCCTGGTCGACCAGTGCGATGGGGCCATGCTTGAGCTCCCCCGCGGCGAAGCCCTCGGCGTGGATGTAGGCCAGCTCCTTGAGCTTGAGTGCGCCTTCGAGTGCCACCGGGAAGCCGACGTGGCGACCGAGGAAGAGCACCGACCGCGCCTCGACCAGCGAGCGCGCCAGCTCACGCACCGGCTCGGCCTCGTCCAGCAACCGGCGGATGGCCGCGGGCACCTGCTGCAGCTCGTGCATGGTCGCGGCGATCTCGTCGCCGAACTTGGTGCCGCGGACCTGCGCGAGGTACAGGCCGAGCAGGTAGCAGGCGACGATCTGGGCCAAGAACGACTTCGTCGAGGCGACCGCGACCTCGGGTCCGGCGTGGGTGTAGATGACGGCATCGGACTCCCGGGGAATCGTGGAGCCGTTGGTGTTGCAGATGGCCAGCACCCGGGCCCGCTGCTCTCGCGCGTGCCGGATCGCCATCAGCGTGTCCATGGTCTCTCCGGACTGGCTGATCGCGACGACCAGCGTCGAGAGGTCGACAACCGGGTCCCGGTACCTGAACTCGCTGGCCAGCTCGACCTCGCATGGGATCCGGGTCCAGTGCTCGATGGCGTACTTGGCGACCATCCCGGAATAGAAGGAGGTGCCGCAGGAGAGGATGATGACCTTGTCGACCCCGCGGAGGTCGTCGTCGGACAGTCGCATCTCGTCGAGCTGGAGCTGGCCGTCGGAGGAGAACCGGCCGAGCAGGGTGTCGGCGACCGCCTGGGGCTGCTCGTCGATCTCCTTGAGCATGAACCAGGCGTAGCCGCCCTTCTCGGCGGCCGCGGAGTCCCAGTCGACGTGGAACTCGCGGGCTTCGACTGGTGATCCGGCGAAGTCGGTCACCGAGATCTCGGTAGCGGTGATCGCGACGACCTGGTCCTGGCCGAGCTCGATGGCCTGACGGGTGTGGTCGATGAACGCCGCGACGTCCGACGCGACGAAGTTCTCGCCGGCGCCTCGGCCGACCACCAGGGGCGAGTTTCGGCGCGCGGCCACCACGGTGTCGGGCTGCTCACCGTCGACGGCGACCAGCGTGAACGCACCCTTCAGCAGCTGACAGACCGCCCGCATCGCGACCGGCAGCTCGCAGCCATCAGCGAGCTGCTCCTCGAGCAGGTGGGCTACCGACTCGGTGTCCGTGTCGGAGGTCAGGGCGTGGCCGCGGGCCTCCAGCTCCGCGCGCAGCAGCGCAAAGTTCTCGAGGATCCCGTTGTGCACGACCGCGACGCGACCGGTGCAGTCGGTGTGGGGGTGCGCGTTGCTGTCCGTGGGCGCGCCATGGGTGGCCCAGCGGGTGTGACCGACGCCGGTGGCAGACTCCATCAGCGGTTCCTCGCCCAACGCCTTGTCCAGGTTGGCCAACTTGCCCGCGCGCTTGGCGCTGTGCACCTGTCCCGCCGCCACGAGTGCGATGCCGGCGGAGTCGTAACCGCGGTACTCGAGCCGGCGCAGTCCCTCCATGATGACGTCCTGCGCGGATCGGTGGCCGACGTACCCGACGATTCCGCACATGCGCTCAGGGTATCGACCGGCCGGCCGGCTCCCCGGTACATCGCAACAATGAGCGCATGCAGGACACGCCGTTCGTCGAGCTGATCCGTGAGGACTGGGCCGCGCTGGCAGGTACCGAGCGATTGCCCCTGACCGCATCCGAGGTTTCCCGACTGCGGGGTCTCGGCGACGAGCTCGACGTCGACGAGGTCCGCGAGGTCTATCTGCCGCTCAGCTCGCTGCTCAGCCTGCACGTGCGGTACGTGGGGGAGCTGCATCGTGCCACCGAGGCGTTCCTGCGGCGCTCCCAGCCTCCACGCACGCCGTTCGTCATCGGCCTCGCTGGCTCCGTCGCGGTCGGGAAGTCGACGACGGCCCGGCTGCTGCGCGAGCTGTTGTCCCGGTGGCCGCAGCACCCGCGGGTGGAGCTGGTCACCACCGACGGCTTCCTGCTGCCCAACGCCGAGCTGGCACGGCGGGGGCTACTGCAACGCAAGGGCTTCCCGGAGTCGTACGACCGGAGGGCGCTGCTGCGCTTCGTGACCGCGGTGAAGTCGGGTGCCGATGAGGTACAGGCGCCGGTGTACTCACACCTTCGCTACGACGTCACCTCCGAGCGCGTGACGCTGAACCGGCCGGACATCGTGCTGGTGGAGGGGCTTAACGTGCTCGCTCCGGCCCGGATCGGCGGTGACGGGCGTCCGGGCCTGGCGATCAGCGACTTCTTCGACTTCTCGATCTACGTCGACGCGGCGGCCGCGGACATCCGCGCGTGGTACGTGCAACGGTTCCTGCGGCTGCGTGAGACGGCCTTCCGGGACCCCGCGTCGTACTTCCGCCGGTATGCCGACCTGCGGGTCGACGAGGCGGTGGCGCAGGCCGAGTCGCTGTGGGACTCGATAAACGGGCCCAACCTCGCGCAGAACATCGCCCCCACCCGCGGCCGCGCCTCCTTGGTTCTGCGCAAGGCCGCCGACCACACCGTGCGCTGGGTCCGCCTACGCAAGCTCTGAGCTCCCCGGACGCGTGGGACCATGCCGATGTGCTGCACGTGCGGGTGATCTCCCCCGGGGAGACGACCGGCGAGGTCCTGGCAGCGATTCGAGACGACCCGACGGTCGCCAACCTCGTGCTGCTGCGTGGCGTGGCGCTCGGCGGGCGCGGTGACCTGTTCATGTTCGACCTCGCCCGTGAGAGCGCCAACCCGATCCTGCAACAGCTGCGCCGGCTCGGCCTGGAGCGGTCTGGGTCGATCGCCTTCAGCGAGCAGGACACCCTGCTGTCCGCGGCGGCGGAGAAGGCGGAGCAGGCGGCGCCCGGCCGGCCCTCCGACGGCGTCATCTGGGACGCCATCGAGGCCGACGCGCGCGAATCCTCGAAGCTGTCGTGGTCGTTCGCGGTGTTCTTGCTGCTCGCGGTGCTGCTGGCGGGAATCGGACGTTACCTCGACCAGCCGATCCTCATCGTCGGCGCGATGGTGGTGGCGCCGGAGTTCGCACCGATCTCCGCGATCTGCTTCGGCCTGGCTCGCGGCCGCCGGCATCTGGTGCCCCCCGCGCTAGGAACGCTGGTGGGCGGGTACGTCGGCGCCACCGTGGTCGCTGTGCTGGTGTGGTTCACCACCGCCTGGCTGGGACAGGTCGACGGACACCGGGCAACCTCGGGGCCCCAGACCCAGTTCATCATCCATCCGGACGGCTGGTCCTTCGCCGTCGCCCTGCTGGCCGGCGTCGCGGGGGTGCTGGCGCTCACGGCGGCGAAGTCGGGGACCCTGGTCGGGGTCTTCATCTCGGTCGTCACGGTGCCCGCCGCGGGCACGGTCGCCCTCACCGCGGCGGTCGGAGCCTGGGCGGAGGCCGGCAGCTCTCTGCTGCAGCTGATCGTGAACCTCGCGGGGATGGTGCTGGCCGGGACGGTCACGCTGCTCGTGCAGCGGGTGCTCTGGCACCGGGTCGTCGTACCTCGCCAGCAAGAGCGCGACCGCGAGCCGACCGCCGACTAGCATTGTCAAGACATCTTGACGCGTCTTTGACGTCAAGCTAGCCTGACGGTCCATGAGTGAGGCTACGGAACTCGCATCCGACACCGCGAGCCGCGACCCCCGTGTCGGCCTGCAGGCCGTACGTGCGCTCCGGCGGCTGCTTGAGAAGCTCGAGGCGATCCAAGTGCGCAACGCGCGGGAGCAGGACTGGTCCTGGCAGGAAATCGCCGCCGAGCTCGGCGTTACCAAGCAGGCGGTGCACCAGAAGTACGCCGGCCCCCGGCGGCCGGGAAGGAGAAGGTGAGCAATGTTCGAGTGGTTCACAACCGAGTCACGTGCCGTCGTCCTCGCAGCCCAGCAAGCCGCTCGAGGATTCGAGCACTCCTACGTCGGAACCGAGCATCTGCTCCTGGGCCTGCTCGACGCTCCCGCTCCGTCCGCAGCCGCTCGGGTGCTGGCCGCGAGCGGGTTGGACTCCGACTCCGCTCGCGCGCAGGTGCTGCGCCTGGTGGGTCCCGGGGAATCCCTCGGTGACGTCGAGGCGGCAGCGCTGCAGTCCATCGGCATCGACCTCGACGCGGTCCAGGCCAAGGTCGAGGACACCTTCGGTGCGGGGGTGCTGCAGCAGCGTGCCGGACGGATTCGGTCGGGGCCGCCGCTCACCCGCCGGGCGAAAAGGTCGTTGCAGCTGGCGCTGCAAGAGGCCCGCACCCTCGGTGACGACGCGATCCGTCCCGATCACGTCCTGCTCGGGCTGCTTCGCGAAGGGAAGGGGATCGCGGCTCTGGTCATCGCCGCGTCGTCGCCGCTTCCTACGGTTCGCGAGCGGCTGCTCGCGGAGCTCGGGCGGGCCGCCTAGCAAGCCGCCGGGATGGTGCCGGCCGGGCGGGCTAGGTGTCGGCTCGCAGGAGCCTGCGGACCGTCCCGGCCAGTGCGTCGGCGACCAGCTGCGCCTCGGCGTGGGTCACCGCCTCCACCATCACCCGCACCAGCGGCTCGGTGCCGGAGGGTCGCAGCAGCACACGGCCGTTGTCACCGAGTTGTTGCTGGGCCGCGGCGACCGCCGTGGCCAGCTCCGGATCGGTCCCGGCGCGGGACTGGTCCACATCCGCGACGTTGACCAACACCTGCGGCAGCCGCCACATCACCGATGCCAGCTCCGCGATCGAGCACCCGGTCGCCGCCATCTGGTCGGTGACGTGCAGAGCGCTCAGGATCCCGTCGCCGGTGCTGGCGTGATCGGCCATTATCACGTGCCCCGACTGCTCCCCACCCAGGGAGTAGCCGCCCGACCGCATCGCCTCCAGGACGTAGCGGTCACCGACGACCGTGCGCTCGACGCCGATGCCCTCTCGCTCCATCGCCTGCAGGAACCCAAGGTTGCTCATCACCGTCGCCACGACGGTGTCCGATGTCAGCCTGCCCGCCCGCCGCAACGCCAGCGCCAGCAGCGCCAGGATCTGGTCGCCGTCGACCAGCTCGCCGGCGGTGTCGACGGCAAGACAGCGGTCGGCGTCACCGTCGAAGGCGAACCCCACGTCGGCCCGCTCGGTCACCACCGCGGTCTGGAGGTCACCGAGATGAGTCGATCCGCAGCCCTCGTTGATGTTGAGCCCGTCCGGCGTGTGGTGGATGGCCGTCACCGAAGCGCCAGCCGCCTCGAACGCCGCCGGCGCCACCTCCCACGCCGCGCCGTTGGCGCAGTCGAGCACGACGTGGAGACCGTCCAGCCGGTGCCCGATCGTGGACACCAGGTGCCTGACGTACGCGGCGGCTGCCTGCGGTCTGGGCTCCACCCGGCCCACCTCGGCTCCGACCGGACGCTGCCACGGCTCGCGCAACCGCCGCTCGATCGCATCCTCGGTGGCGTCAGGGAGCTTGTGCCCGCCGCGGGCGAAGAACTTGATCCCGTTGTCGGGCATGGGGTTGTGGCTGGCGGAGATCACCACCCCGAGATCGGCTCCCAGCTGAGAGGTCAGGAATGCGACGCCGGGAGTCGGGAGCACGCCGAGCAACGAGACGTCGACCCCGGCCGAGGCCAGACCGGCGACGACCGCCGCCTCGAGGAACTCACCGGAGGCCCTCGGGTCCCGCCCCACCACCGCGATCGGCCGATGGCCGGCGAACGCTCCCACGTCGCCCAGCACATGGGCGGCGGCGGACGACAGCTCCAGCGCCAGCTGTGCGGTCAGGTCCAAGTTGGCGACCCCGCGGACGCCGTCGGTCCCGAAGATGCGCCCCACGTACCGGTGTCCAGCCGCCCGTGCTGGCGATCAGCGCTTGCTGTACTGGGGTGCCTTGCGGGCCTTTTTCAGGCCGGCCTTCTTGCGCTCCTTGATGCGGGCGTCGCGGGTCAGCACACCGGCCTTCTTCAGCTCCGGCCGGTTCGCCTCGACGTCGAGCTCGTTCAGCGCCCGGGCCACCCCCAGCCGCAGCGCACCGGCCTGCCCGGTGGTGCCGCCGCCTTGGACGCGCGCCACCACGTCGAATCGGTCCACCAGGTCGGTGAGTACGAACGGCTCGTTGACCAGCTGCTGGTGCAGCTTGTTCGGGAAGTACGTCGGCAGGTCCCGGCCGTTGATCGACCACTGTCCCGCGCCGGGCACCAGCCGGACCCGCGCGATTGCCTCCTTGCGGCGCCCGGTCGCGCCCGCGGGTGCCACCGTGGCAGGGCGCGGCTCCGCGTCCGGTGCCGGCTCGCTGGCAGAGGTGTACGCGACGCTGCTCGACTGATCGACGGGTTCGGGGGAGGTCTCGGCCACGACTGTCCTCACTGCGCGATCTGGGTGATCTGGAACGGCTGCGGCTGCTGTGCCACGTGCGGATGCTCCGGTCCGGCGTAGACCTTGAGCTTCTTCAGCAGGGCCCGCCCTAGCCGGTTCTTGGGAAGCATTCCCCACACCGCCTTCTCGACCGCCTTGCGAGGGTCCCTCTCCAAGAGCTCGCGGTAGGGAACCGAACGCAGTCCACCCGGGTAGCCGGAGTGCCGGTGTGCCAGCTTGGTGTCGCGCTTGCTGCCGGTGAGCGCGACCTTGGCGGCGTTGACGACGATGACGAAGTCGCCGGTGTCCACGTGCGGGGCGAAGCTCGGCTTGTGCTTGCCGCGCAGCAGCGTCGCCACCTGGACCGCGAGCCGCCCCAGCACCACGTCGTCGGCGTCGATGACGTGCCACGTACGCTCGACGTCTCCGGGCTTCGGGCTGTAGGTACGCACGGGGGTCGGCCTTCGTTCGCGGATGGGCGGATGGTGTGGCGCCGGAGCGGTTGGTGAGCACGCCGACCTCCCAGGCTACCTGGCCCTCCCGATGGGGGTCAAAGCGCTCGTCCGGGGGCGTCGACGCCGGTTTCGCCTCCAGACCGCAGGGGGAATAAGTTGGTGGCACCCCAGCAGGTCCTTCGTCGAAGGAGCAACCGACGTGTCGCAAGAGCGGGTCCCCCCCACCAGCGGCGAGCAGACGCTGTCCGTGCGCGACAACCGGTCCGGACAGACCTACGAGCTGCCGGTGACCGACGGCAGCGTCCGCGCCTCGGACCTGGCCCAGATCACCGACGCCGACGGTGGCAGCCTGAGCGTGTACGACCCGGGCTTCGTCAACACCGCCTCCTGCCGCAGCGCCGTGACGTACATCGACGGGGACAAGGGCATCCTCGAGTACCGCGGCTACCCCATCGAAGCGCTCGCCGAGCACTCGACATACCTCGAGGTCGCCTACCTGCTGGTGCACGGCGAGCTGCCGAACCAGAGCGAGTACGACACCTGGGTCCACGAGATCACCTACCACACGTTCGTGCACGAGAACGTGAAGGCGTTCATGCAGGGGTTCCGTCATGACGCGCACCCCATGGGGATGCTGTTGTCTTCGGTGGGGGCTTTGTCGACGTTCTACCCCGAGTCGCGCAGCATCTCCGACCCCGACAACCGGCACATGCAGGTGGTCCGGATGATCGCCAAGATGCCGACACTAGGCGCGTGGGCGTTCCGGCACGCCCAGGGCAAGCCGTACGTCTACCCCGACAACGAGCTGTCGTACTGCGAGAACTTCCTCGGCATGCTGTTCAAGATGAGCGAGCAGAACTTCCACGCCGACGAGCGGCTGGTCAAGGCGCTCGAAGTGCTGTTCATCCTGCACGCCGACCATGAGCAGAACTGCTCGACCAACGCCGTCCGCTCCGTCGGGTCCAGCCAGGTCGACCCGTACTCCGCGATCGCCGCCGGCATCGCGGCGTTGTACGGTCCGCTGCACGGCGGCGCCAACGAGGCGGTGCTGAAGATGCTGCGCCGCATCGGCAGCGTGGACAACGTGCCCGACTTCATCGACGGGGTGAAGAACGGCAAGGAACGCCTGATGGGCTTCGGGCACCGGGTCTACAAGAACTACGACCCACGGGCCACGATCATCAAGCGCGCCGCGGACGACGTCTTCGAGGTGACAGGGGTCAACCCGCTGCTCAAGATCGCCGTCGAGCTGGAGAAGATCGCGCTCGAGGACGAGTACTTCGTGGAACGCAAGCTGTATCCCAACGTCGACTTCTACTCCGGGCTGATCTACGAGGCGCTGTCGTTCCCGCCGGAGATGTTCACGGTGCTGTTCGCGATCCCGCGCACCTCCGGGTGGCTGTCGCAGTGGTTGGAGCTGGTGGGCGACAAGGAGCAGAAGATCGCCCGCCCGAAGCAGATCTACACCGGCGGACGCGGCCTCGACTTCGTCCCGCGCCGGGAGCGCTGGTCCTGAGGCGTCGCTATCCCAGGTGAACCTGGGAAAGCGTCACTGGAAACGGCGCACATCCTGTTGGAGGTGTCGCTCAGCCAGTTGAAGTACGAACCCGAGAGCGGTCAGCCGCTCAGCTCGCGCTGCAGCGGCGTGGGAAAGGTCGGCCGCACCTGCACCCCGGCGAGCCAGGCGGTCAGCCGTTCGGCCTCGACCTCGACCGCCGCAGCCTGCTCGGCGCCGATGTCCTCGAGCAGGCGTACGACGACCTCCCCGCCGGGACGCTGGCCCCAGCCGCCGACCACCCGACCGTCGCTCCACACCGTCGGACCGGCATTGCCGTAGGAGTCGAAGAGGCGGTCGCGGTGCGGTCCGAGGTACCACTCCCGCCGGCTCCATCCCATCGTGCTCGGGTCGAGCGAGGGCAGCAACGCCACCCACGGCTCGACCGGCGCCACCGGCTCGAGGTCGTCGGGCAGCGCGACTCCGACCTCGTCCCCCTCCAGGCGCACCTCCACCACACCGACGTCCCCCAGCGCAGTCTTGGTCCGGGCCACCGTCCAACCCGTCCACCACGTGACGTCCTCCGGCGTCGCGGGGCCGAAGGCTCGCAGCCAGTGACCGAGCAGTGCCGCCCGGGCGACCCTCGACTCGGGAGGCGGTTCGGCGACGACCTCTGGACACCAGTCGCGCATCAGCACCCACCTCGGCTGGCGGTTTTGCCAGGCCCCGCCGGCCCGGGCTCGGGTGATCACACCGGCCGCGGACATCATCGCCGTCACCCGGCTCACCACGCCGTACTCCGCTCGGCCACCCGGTCCGGTCCGCATTTTCGCCTGTAGCTGCGGCACCGACCGGGTGAGGTCGCGCCCCGCCGTCGGCCCCAGCTCGGCCAGAGCCGCCACGACCGTGGCCTCTGTCTCGCTCAGCCAGCGTTCTCCGGCCGGCGCCAGCCCCCCTCGCTCGACGTCACGGACGATCTTGCGCCGCTCGGTGGCTGCCACGTCGTCGCTGGCCGCCGCCTGCACCACCGGCAGCAGCCCGGTGGCGACGGCCCACACCGTACGCCGCATCGCCAGGTGCTTGACGATCGTCCGCTCGTCATAGAGCGCGGAGTCCACATCAGCATGCCTGAGCCCATCGACGCGCGCCCACGCCGCCAGATAGACCGACGCCGGATCAGTGGAGTGCAGCCCGACCAGCGAGTACGCGGCAGCGCCCACCGACGCAGCCCTGGCCGCCGGCGCCAGGTGATGGCGCCCGGCCAGTCGCGCCCGGCGCTCAGCGGTGGTCAGCCGCAACGGCCGACGCGCCCCGGAGGAGGAGGGAAGACCGCGCCGGGGCGACGAACTCATCGCCGCCGTGTCACCCGGGCTTCGTCCCACACCGCCTCGTCCGATTCGTACACCGACCCGTCGGCACCGAAGACCAGGAAACGGTCGAAGCCACGGGCGAACCACCGGTCGTGCGTGACCGCGATGACGGTGCCCTCGAACCGGTCGAGCCCCTCCTCGAGCGCCTCCGCGGACTGCACGTCGAGGTTGTCGGTCGGCTCGTCCAGGAGCAGCAGCGTCGCGCCGGACAGCTCGAGCAGCAGGATCTGCAGCCGGGCCTGCTGTCCACCAGACAGCGACTCGAACCGCTGCTCTGCGGCCACGGCCAGCTCATAGCGGTCCAGGGATCGAGACGCCTCCTCCCGCGGCATGCCCGAGCGGTGGGTGTTCCCGCGGTGCAAGATCTCCAGCAGCGTCCGTCCGACCAGTTCTGGGTGCTCATGCGTCTGCAAAAACCAGCCGGGGCGGACCCGAGCACCAAGCCGGGCCCGGCCGGTGTGGACCACCGGTGCGACCCGGACGTCCTCCACCGGCTGGTGCTCCACATCCGGATGGCTGCCCCCGGCAGCAAGAAGCCGCAAGAAGTGTGACTTGCCCGACCCGTTGGAACCCAGCACCGCGAGTCGCTCGCCGTACCAGACTTCGAGGTCGAACGGTTGCATCAGGCCGGTCAGCTCGAGACGTTCGCAGATCACCGCCCGCTTGCCGGTGCGCCCGCCGCGAAGCCGCATCGTGACCTGCTGCTCGCGCGGCACGGTCTCGGGCGGGCCGGCCTCCTCGAAGCGGCGCAGTCGGGTCTGTGCGGCCTGGTAGCGCGCGGCCATGTCGGAGTTGTACGCCGCCTTCTGCTTGTACATCAAGACCAGTGCCTTGAGCTTCGCGTGGTCCTCGTCCCAGCGCCGCCGAAGCTCCTCCAGCCGCTCGAAGCGGGCCCGTCTCGCCTGGTGGTACGACGCGAAGCCGCCGGGGTGGACCCAGGCGCCGTTGCCGCCGGCGCGAAGCTCGAGCGTGACGACCCGGGTCGCGGTGTTCGCCAGCAGCTCACGGTCGTGGCTCACGTAGAGCACCGTCTTGGTGCTGCCGGCCAGCCGCTCCTCGAGCCAGCGCTTGCCTGGCACGTCGAGGAAGTTGTCGGGCTCGTCCAGCAGCAACACCTCGTCCGGGCCACGCAGCAGCGCCTCCAGCACGAGCCGCTTCTGCTCACCGCCGGACAGGGTGCCGAGTTCGCGCCAGGTGGCCTTGTCGTACGACACCCCGAGTGCGGCGGTACAACAGGCGTCCCAGACCACCTCGATGGCGTAGCCCCCTGCATCGCCGAACTCCGCCAGCGCTTCGGCATAGCGCAGCTGTGTCGGCTCGTCGTCGCGCTCCATCAGGTCGAGCTCGATGGCGTCGACCGTGGCGGCCGCAGCGCGTACCCGCGTGGGTGCGACCGAGAGCAGCAGGTCGCGAACCGTCCAGTCCTCTTGGCCTTGCGCCACCAGCTGCCGCATCACACCGAGCCCGCCGGTGCGGGTGACCACGCCCCCGTGCGGTTGCAGGTCGCCGGCGACGATCCGCAACAGGGTCGTCTTGCCGGCTCCGTTGGCACCGACCAGCGCGACCTTCCCACCGTCGCCGACCCGGAACGAGACGTCGTCCAGCAGCGTCCGCCCGTCCGGCAGCTCGTAGCGAATCCCCGCCAGGTCAACGTGTCCCACGAGGGACCAGTGTGCGGTGCGCGGGCAGGGGCGGTCGAGCGAGTTAGCCTCCCGCCGTCGACCCGGACTGGATTTAGTGGGCGACCGCGCGAGCGAGCGCTGTCGGTCGATATCGGTCATCGTGCTGCTCGCCGAGCATCTCCCACCCGTGTCCGTTCGGTGCCAAGACGAACTCCCGCTGCGCGGTCGAGGTTGCTTCGAGGGCGGCGCGAAGTTGTTTCGCCGGGACGTCGACGTCGTCCGACGCGACCGCGAACAGCGCGTCCGAACGGATCCGCGCCGCCGCCCCGCGGACGTCGAGCCCCGGCCACTGCAGCGGCCCGGACAGGTCGACCACCCCGTCGACGCGTGGTCGGATCTCCGCACTCGCAACCGCGGCGACGGCCCCTCCCAGGGAGGCGCCCACGATCGTCACGCGGTGACCACCGTGGCCACGCAGCCATCGAACGGCGAGCTCGGCCTGGGCGACGTAGTCGGATGAGAAGCTCGCCCGGTGGCAGACCGACTCGCCGTAGTTGCACAGGTCGACAAGCACCGAGTGCACGCCGTACTCCCGCTGCAGCCACACCGCGTACGGCCAGAAGCCGCAGAGCCCCGCGTACCCGGTCTCGTGGACGAAGACAGCGCCGACGCGGCCCCGCCCCACTTCGGCGGCGGTCAGCCGGTCACCGCCGGGGCGGCGCAACACCAACCGGTGGGCACTGGCCTGCGGCTGGCCACAGCGTTGAGACACCGACGACTCCGCCCAGCCCGGACCAGACCGCTCGGGGCGAGGAGACGCCGAGACGGTCGGCGGTTGGGTTGTTGGTTTGCCCGGCGGCGTCGCCGCCGGCTGGCCGGCGCCGGTGCACGCCGAGAGTAGACATGCCACTCCCAGATATGTCAACTTTGACATAAGGGCACCGTAGCATCATGGAGTGCCGTCGGCTTTGGGCTTCGCGCTGTTGGGCCTGCTCGCCCGCCAGGAGCTGACCGGCTACGAGATCTCGGCGCGCATGAGGGCTCCGATCGGCTACTTCTGGAGTGCGCGGCACAGCCAGATCTACCCCGGCCTCCAGCGGCTGGAGGCCGACGGTCTGGTGAGGGCCACCGTCATCACCGGGCCGGGCCCTCGCCCCACCCGGCGCTACCGCATCACCGACGAAGGCCGCGCGGCGCTGCGGAAGTGGGTCACGTCCCCGGTCAGGCTGCAACCCGCGCGCAGCGAGTTCCGGCTGCGCGTCTACTGCCTCTGGCTCGTCGAACCCGGTGCCGGTCGGACCCTCGTGGAGGGTTACCGCTCCCAGCACGCCACGCTCCTCGACGAGTACGAACGCGAGGAGGAAGGCTGGCGGCCCACCCCCCAGCCGGGGTCGCCGGAGTTCGCCTCGTACGCCACCGCGCGGGCCGGGCTGTCGTACGAACGGCAGGTGGTCGCCTACTGCGACTGGCTGCTTGAGGCGCTGGGCTGAGCGCGGAGCACCCGGAACCCCTTGGCGGAGGCGAGCCGCTCGCAGGTGTACCCCTGGTCGTTGAGCCAGCGTTGCAGCGAGTCCGCGCCGAGGTGCCTGCCCACCACGAGTATCGCCTCACCAGCCGGGTGCAGGCGTGCCAACCAGTCCAGCAGCAGCCGGTGCAGTGCCTGCTTGCCGATGCGGATCGGCGGGTTCGACCAGATCGCGTCGAAACGGACGTCGCCCGGGACCTCATCGGGCGGTGCCACGTGCAGCCGGTGTTTCAGTCCGAGGCGTTCGGCGTTGCTGCGGGTCAGCTCGAGCGCCCGGGCATTGACGTCGACCGCCCACACGGTGGCCTCGGGCGCCGCGGTGGCCAGCGCGCAGCCGATCACACCGTAGCCGCAGCCGAGGTCCAGCAGCGTCCCCCCGGCCGGCGGTTGGGTGCTGCGGAACATCACCGCCGTGCCGGGGTCGACGCGGGTGGAGGAGAAGACACCGCTCGCCGACTCGAGCCGGAGCTCCTGTCCCCAGGCCCGGGCCGTCACCAGCCGGGGTCGCGAGGCAGCCGAAGGGTCAGTCGAGAAGTAGTGCTCTGTCACCGGTAACCCACCTCGATCAGTGTCAGGCCGTATGGCGCGAGGACGGGAACTCTGGGATCACGTATCCCCGCGGCCAAGATCTCGGCCGGAGCCTCCACCGGCAGCCTGCCCTCCCCGACCGCGACTGCCGCTCCTACGAGCGAGCGGACCATCGTGTGGCAGAAGGCGTTCGCGACCACGTCCGCCACCAGCGTGCCGCTCGGCCGGCGGGCCCAGTCGAACCGGCGCAGCGTTCGCACGCTGGTCGCCCCGTCCCGGCGGCGACAGTACGCCGAGAAGTCGTGTTCACCGAGCAGCGGCCGGCCGGCGGCGTTCATTGCCTCGACGTCGAGCGGGCGACGCCAGCTCAGAGTCCGGTGGCGCTGCAACGGGTCGGCCGCTGGCGGGTCGTCGCAGATCCGATAGGCATACCGCCGCCACAGTGCGGTGAAGCGGGCGTCGAAACCGTCCGGCGCCAGCGTCACGCCACGTACTCGCAGGTCTGCCGGCAAGGCGCCGCCGAGGCGCCGGCGCAGATGCACCAGATCGGGGGTGTCGGCGACGTCGACGTGGCAGACCTGGCCGCTGGCGTGGACACCGGCGTCGGTACGACCGGCACAGGTGACCGCGACGGGGTCCATGCCCAGCAGCCGGGCCAGCGCCGCCTCCAGCGTCGCTTGCACGGTGCGCCGCCCGGGCTGCGCCGCCCAGCCGGAGAAGGCGGTGCCGTCGTACGCGACGTCCAGCCGCAGCCGCACCACCAGGGAGGGGCCTGCGCTCAGGTCGGCGACTGCGCCTCTTCCGGCTCCACCGACGCCGGCTCGGGTTCCGCTTCTGCCGGCGGATCGGAAGACTCCACAGCAGCGTCGTCCGGAGGGGGAGCGTCGCCTCCGGCCCCGGGCGAGACGTCGTCTTCCGCCGCGTGGGCTGACGACGCGCCGGCGTCGCTAGCCGGAGCTTCGGCGGCTGAAGCGGCGGGGCGGGGCGGCGCGGCGGTGGCGTCTTGGGACGCGAACTCCCGCGCCTCGACCAGCTCGATCACCGCCATCGGGGCGTTGTCACCCTTGCGGGGTCCCACCTTGGTGATCCGGGTGTAGCCGCCGGGCCGGGTGGCAAAACGTGGCCCAATCTCGGTGAACAGCGTGTGCAGCACGCTCTTGTCGCGGATCACCGTGAGCACCTGGCGGCGGTTGTGCAGGTCGTCGTGCCTGGCCTTGGTGATGAGCCGTTCGGCGAAGGGGCGAAGCCGCCTCGCCTTTGCCTCCGTGGTCGTGATGCGACCGTGCTCGAACAGGTTGGTCGCCAGGTTGGCGAGGATCAACCGCTGGTGAGCTGGGCTTCCGCCCAGGCGCCGGCCCTTGGTGGGAGTGGGCATTTTGGCTGTCTCCAGTGTGATTCGGGTCGGGGACGATCAGTACTGCTCGTCCTCGACGTAGCTCTGGTCGTCGTCGTACGCCTCGATCGCCGCCCGCGGATCGAAGCCGGGCGCGCTGTCCTTCAGCGCCAGACCCATCTCCACGAGCTTGCCCTTCACCTCGTCGATCGACTTCGACCCGAAGTTTCGGATGTCCAGAAGGTCCTGTTCGCTGCGGGAGATCAGCTCGCCGACGGTGTGGATCCCTTCCCGCTTCAGGCAGTTGTAGGAGCGCACCGTCAACTGCAGGTCCTCGACGGGGAGGGCGAGGTCCGCGGCCAGCGCCTCGTCGACCGGCGACGGGCCGATGTCGATGCCCTCCGCCTCGACGTTGAGCTCGCGGGCCAGGCCGAACAGCTCGACCAACGTCTTGCCGGCGCTGGCGAGCGCGTCCCGGGGGCGCATGGACTGCTTGGTCTCGACGTCGATGATCAGCTTGTCGAAGTCGGTCCGCTGCTCGACGCGGGTCGCTTCGACCTTGTAGGTCACCTTGAGGACGGGCGAGTAGATCGAGTCGACCGGCATCCGCCCGATCTCGATATCGCCGGCCTTGTTCTGAACTGCCGACACGTAGCCTCGACCGCGCTCGACGACCAGCTCCATCTCGAGTTTGCCGTTGTCGTTGAGCGTCGCCAGGGCGAGGTCGGGATTGTGCACCTCGACGCCCGCGGGAGGTGCGATGTCACGCGCGACGACCTCGGCCGGCCCTTGCTTGCGCAGGTACATGGTGACCGGCTCGTCGTGTTCGGACGACACGACGAGTTCCTTGAGGTTGAGGATGATCTCGGTGACGTCTTCTGCGACACCCGGGACCGTGGAGAACTCGTGCAGGACGCCGTCGATGCGTATGGAGGTCACCGAAGCGCCAGGGATCGACGACAACAGCGTTCGGCGCAAAGAGTTGCCGAGCGTGTAGCCGAATCCCGGTTCCAGTGGCTCGATGATGAAGCGTGAACGGTGGTCGTCGACGACCTCTTCGGTCAGGGTCGGACGCTGGGCAATGAGCACAATGACATCCTTTCCATGCCGCCCACCATTTGACGGCATGTTCGCACCGACGAGCGTTTTCGCCGTCGGCGTGACCGGAAACTTGGGTTCCCGGTCGGGTCTATTTCTTGGAGTAGAACTCGACGATGAGCTGTTCTTGGACCGGCACGTCGATCTGCTGTCGTACCGGGAGCTGATGGATGAGAATTCGCATCCGGTTGGGCAGCGCCTCCATCCACGCTGGGACGATGCGCTCCCCGTGGGTCTCCCGGGAGATGATGAACGGTGTGGTCTCCACCGACTTCTGCCGTACGTCGATCACGTCGTGGGACGCCACCTGGTATGAGGGCACGTCGACCTTGCGGCCGTTGACGACGAAGTGGCCGTGCACGACGAGTTGGCGGGCATGGCGCCGCGTACGTGCGAAGCCGGCGCGGTAGACGACGTTGTCCAGCCGGGCTTCGAGCAGCTGCAGCAGGTTGTCACCGGTCTTGCCCGGGCGACGGCTGGCCTCGTCGTAGTAGCGGCGGAACTGCTTTTCCATCACACCGTAGGTGAAGCGGGCCTTCTGCTTCTCCTGCAGCTGCAGGCGGTACTCGCTCTCCTTTACCCTGCCACGGCCGTGCTGACCCGGCGGGTACGGACGTCGTTCGAAAGCCTGGTCGCCTCCGATCAGGTCGACACCCAGGCGGCGCGACTTCTTGGTCATGGGGCCGGTGTAACGGGCCATGGCGGTGGGCGCTCCTCTGCGTCTCGGCGTCAGACCCGGCGCCGCTTGGGAGGGCGGCAGCCGTTGTGGGCGGTGGGGGTGACGTCTTGGATCGTGCCGACCTCGAGCCCGACGGCGCCAAGGGACCGGATGGCCGTCTCGCGCCCGGAACCAGGACCCTTGACAAAGACATCGACTCGTTTCATCCCGTGGTCCATGGCTCGGCGACCCACCGCCTCGGCGCACATCTGCGCGGCGTACGGGGTTGACTTGCGAGACCCCTTGAAGCCGACGGTGCCGGCACTGGCCCAGGCGATCACCGCACCCTGCGGGTCTGTGATCGTGATGATGGTGTTGTTGAACGTACTCTTGATGTGAGCGTGGCCGGCCACGACGTTCTTCTTTTCCTTGCGGCGGACCTTCTTGGCACCCGGCTGGCGACTTCTGGGAGGCATTAGGCGGATACTCCTGCGGCTTTGTAGGTGTTTTTGTGGCAGTGAGCGCGGTTCACTTCTTCGCCGCCTTCTTCCGGCCCGCGATCGTCCGCTTCGGACCCTTGCGCCCCCGAGCGTTGGTTCGGGTGCGTTGCCCGCGAACCGGCAGCCCCTGGCGGTGTCGGCGGCCCTGATAGCTGCCGATCTCCATCTTGCGCCGGATGTCGGCGGACACCTCGCGACGCAGGTCACCCTCGACCTGGTAGGTGCTCTCGATGTGGTCTCGCAGCCTGACCAGCTCGTCGTCCCCGAGCTGATGGACGCGCATGTCCGGGCTCACGCCGGTCGCGTGCAGCGTCTGTTCGGCCCGGGTTCGCCCGATGCCGTAGATATAGGTGAGCGCGACCTCGATCCGCTTCTCGCGGGGGAGGTCGACGCCGACGAGGCGTGCCATCCTAGGCAGTCCTTCCTGGTCAGCGGAGGTGTACCGCGCGCCGCGTCCCCACCTGCCTCCGGTGAGGTCCCGGCCTCCGGTCCGGGAGTGGCACGGCGGTCGCCGGTCGGCGCGCCGTGAGCGGTCACACTTGGTTGGCCTGCCTCAACCTTGCCGTTGCTTGTGGCGAGGGTTGGTGCAGATGACCATGACCCGGCCGTTGCGGCGGATCACCTTGCACTTGTCGCAGATCTTCTTGACACTCGGCTGGACCTTCATCGCTGCTTCCGTCACTTGTAGCGGTAGACGATCCGACCGCGGGTGAGGTCGTACGGCGAGAGCTCCACGACCACCCGGTCCTCGGGCAGGATCCGGATGTAGTGCTGGCGCATCTTGCCGCTGATGTGGGCGAGGACCTTGTGGCCGTTTGAGAGCTCCACCCGAAACATCGCGTTCGGCAGTGCCTCGACCACCGAGCCCTCGATCTCGATGACCCCTTCCTTCTTCGGCATATCCTCCGCGCTTCGTTAGTACCGGTTTGATGTAAGGGGCGCGACCCGATCCTGGGCCGACGGGCAAGTCTACGCCACCCCCCTCCCCCACCCAAATCGCCCGCCACCCGACCATCCGAGGGTTGTGGTGCGACCATCCGAGGATTGTGGTCGCAGCCGCGGACGGAAACTCACGGATGGCCGGACGGAAACTCACGGATGGTCGGTGCGGTGAGGACCCGGGGGCCGTCGCGGGTCATGGCGAAGGTGTGCTCGAAGTGGGCCGCGGGAGCACCGTCCTGCGTCACCACGGTCCACCCGTCGGCCAGCACCTGGGTGGCCGGATCGCCCAGCGTGATCATCGGCTCGACCGCCAGGGCGAGTCCCGGCACCAGCCGAGGTCCGCGTCCGGGGCGGCCGCGATTGGGAACGTTGGGCGGTTGGTGCATCGCGCTCCCGATGCCGTGCCCGACGTAGTCCTCGACGATGCCGTAGTCTCCCTCCGCCCTGACATGACGTTCGATCGCGGCCGAGATGTCCGTGACGCGCCCGTCAGGTCGGGCAGCGGCGATGCCGAGCCGTAGCGCGTCTTCACAGACCTGCAGCATCGCCTTGCACTCCGGGGCGAGCTCTCCAAGCGCCAGCGTGATCGCGGCGTCGCCGTGCCAGCCGTCCACGATGGCGCCGCAGTCGATGGAGACGACGTCTCCCGGGGCGAGTACGCGTGTTCCCGGGATGCCGTGCACGACCTCCTCGTTGACCGAGATGCACACCGACGCAGGGAAGCCGTGATAGCCGAGGAACGAGGGGACCGCGCCCCGTTCGCGGATGGCTGCCTCGGCCAGCGTGTCCAGGTGACCGGTGCTCATACCCGGGCGAGTCCTCGAGCGCAGCAGCGCCAGCGTCTCCGCCACGACGCAGCCCGCCCGGCGCATCCGCTCCAGCTGGTCTCGGGTCTTGATCTCCAGACCGCGCTCCCGCAGACCCATGGACGGGGGCCTTCAGCCGGGGGTTCGCTCGAGGGCGGCGATCGCCCGAGCCGTTACCTCGTCGACCGGCCCAACGGCCTCGATCGTCCGCAACAAGCCCTCCGCGCGGTAGTGCTCGACCAGCGGAGCGGTCTGGTCGGCATAGACCTCGAGTCGTCGGCGGATGGTCTCCGGCTGGTCGTCGTCGCGCTGGAAGAGCTCGCCACCGCAGCAATCGCAGGTCCCGTCGACGCGAGGGCGGTCGAACTCCTGGTGCCAGACCCGGCCGCAACCGTGACAGGTGCGCCGCCCCGAGAGCCGCGCTACGACCTGTTGGTCGTCGATGCGCAGCTCGAGCACCGCGTCGAGACCTTGTTCGAGGTCGACAAGGATCTGCGCCAGCGCCTCCGCCTGGGTGACCGTGCGCGGGAACCCGTCGAGCAGGAAGCCCGAGGCGGTGTCGTCGTGACCGAGCCGGTCGGCGACCATGGCGATCGTCACCTCGTCGGGCACGAGGTCACCCGCGTCCATGAACTTCTTCGCCTGGATTCCCAACGGGGTCTGCCGCGTCACGTTGGCCCGGAAGATGTCACCGGTCGAGATCTGGGGGACTCCGAAGTGTCGCGCGATGAACTTCGCCTGCGTCCCTTTGCCGGCTCCCGGTGGACCTACCAGCACCAGCCGCATCAGCGCAGGAATCCCTCGTAGTTGCGCTGTTGCAGTTGGCTCTCGATCTGCTTCACGGTATCGAGACCGACGCCGACGATGATGAGGATCGTCGTCCCTCCGAAGGGGAATCGCTGGTTGGCGTTGATCAGGACCAGGGCGATCAGCGGGATCAAGGAGATGAAGCCGAGATAGAGCGACCCCGGGAACGTGATGCGGGACAACACGTACCCGAGGTACTCCTCGGTGGGACGACCCGCCCGGATGCCGGGGATGAAGCCGCCGTACTTCTTCATGTTGTCGGCGACCTCGGTGGGGTTGAACGTGATCGCCACGTAGAAATACGTGAAGAAGACGATCAGGCCGAAGTACGCCAGCATGTAAAGCGGGTGGTCACCGCGGACGAAGTAGCGCCCCAGCCAGACCGCCCAGGGGGCGCTGGGGTTGAACTGCGCTGCCAGAGCAGGCAGGTAGAGCAGGCTCGAGGCGAAGATCACCGGGATGACGCCCGCCTGGTTGACCTTGAGCGGGATGTACGTGGAGGACCCACCGAACATGCGGCGGCCGACCATCCGCCGGGCGTACTGCACCGGGATGCGGCGCTGGGCCTGCTCGATGAAGATGACGGCGGCGATGATCGCCAACCCGATGATGACCACCAAGCCGAACGTCAGCGCCCCCTTCTGCTGCGCGATCAGCCACATCGTGGAGGGGAACGTCGCCACGATCTGGGTGAAGATCAAGATCGACATGCCGTTGCCGATTCCCCGGTCGGTGATCAGCTCACCGAGCCACATGATCACGGCGGTGCCGGCGGTCATCGTGACGACGATCAGCACGGTGGAGAAGATGCTGTTCTCGTTGTACAGCAGCGAGTCGTTGCACGCACCCTGGAACAGCTGGCGGCTGCGCGCCAGCGCTACGATTCCGGTCGCCTGCAGCACCGCCAGGCCCAAAGTCAGGTAGCGCGTGTACTGCGTGATCTTGGTCTGCCCCGCCTGCCCCTCCTTCTTCAGGGTCTCCAACCGCGGAATGACGACGGTGAGCAGCTGCAAGATGATGCTCGCCGTGATGTACGGCATGATCCCCAGCGCGAACACGGTCAACTGCAGCAGCGCCCCACCGGAGAAGACGTTGATGAGGTTGAACAGGTTGCTGTTTGTGCCGGACTGGGCGGAGGTGATGCAGTTCTGGACGTTCGCGACATTGACGCCTGGGGCCGGCAGCGTCGAGCCGAGCCGGAACAACACGATGATCAACAACACGAACAGCAGCTTGCGCCGCAGGTCCGGGGTTCGGAACGCGTTGACGAAGGCGCCTAGCACGAAGTCCTCCTGCGACCCTCCGGACCGGCAGGGTCGATCGTCATCGGGGGATCGAGCCGAGCACTTCGCGCGCGCTGCACCTCGGTCACGACACCGGGACTCTAACAGCCGCCCGCAGGCACCATCTCGCTCTCACGGCACCGTGACGGTGCCTCCGGCGGCCTCGATCTTGTCCCGGGCCGAGGACGAGAACGCATCCGCACTGACCTGCACCGCGACCGCGATGTCCCCGCCGCCGAGCACCTTCACCGGTTTGCCGGGGCGTACGGCGCCGCGCTCGGCCAGCGACTGGGCGCTCACCTCGCCGCCATGGGGGTAGAGCGCCGCAATGCGGTCAAGGTTGACGACCTGGTACTCGACCCGGAACGGGTTCTGGAAGCCCCGTAGCTTCGGAAGCCGCATGTGGATGGGTATCTGGCCACCCTCGAACCCCGCCGGCACCGAACCCCGGGCCTTGCTGCCCTTGGTCCCCCGGCCTGCGGTCTTGCCCTTGCTCGCCGACCCGCGCCCGACCCGCGTCTTGGCCGTCCTCGCCCCCGGAGCCGGGCGCAGATGGTGAAGCTTGAGTGTCATCTCAGTCGACCTCCTCGACCGCGACCAGATGCGTGACGGTGGCGATCATGCCGCGGATCTCGGGGCGGTCCTCCTTGACGACGACGTCGCCGACCCGCTTCAGCCCGAGACTTCGCAGCGTCTCGCGCTGATTGGCCTTGCGGCCGATCGCCGAGCGCAGTTGGCGGACCTGCAACGAGGCCATCACGCGCTCGTTTCCGCTCGGGCGCGGAGCAAGGCGGCGGGGGCGACGTCCTCGACCTGCAGGCCACGCCGTGCGGCGACGGCCTCTGGGGTCTCCAGCATGCGAAGCGCCGCCACGGTGGCGTGCACGATGTTGATGGCGTTCGACGACCCGAGCGACTTGCTCAGCACGTCGTGGATGCCGGCGCACTCCAGCACGGCGCGGACCGGACCGCCGGCGATGACACCGGTTCCCGGCGCGGCCGGGCGCAGCAGCACCACCCCGGCCGCCTTCTCGCCCTGCACCGGGTGCGGGATCGTCCCCTGGATGCGGGGGACCTGGAAGAAGTTCTTCTTGGCCCCGTCGACGCCCTTGGATATCGCGGAGGGAACCTCCTTGGCCTTGCCGTACCCCACGCCCACGGTGCCGTCCCCGTCCCCGACCACGACGAGCGCGGTGAAGCTGAAGCGCCGACCGCCCTGCACCACCTTGGCGACACGGTTGATGGCCACGACGCGCTCGATGTAGGCGCCCTTGTCGCCTCCGCCGCGGCGGTCGTCGCGGCCGCGGCGGTCGCCCGCACCGCCGGTACGGCGCTGGGATGCACTCATGGAACTCCCTCTCTGGGTGTGCTCGTGTGGTCGATCAGAACGCCAGCCCGCCCTCGCGGGCACCTTCGGCCAGTGCGGCGACCCGCCCGTGGTAGCGGTTTCCGGCTCGGTCGAAGACCACGGTAGCGACGCCAGCCGTCTGGGCCCGGTCGGCGACCAGCTCGCCGACCCGCTTGGCCTTGGCGGTCTTGTCGCCCTCGACCCCCCGCAGCTCGGCTTCCATCGACGACGCCGACGCCAGCGTACGCCCCTCGACGTCGTTGACCACCTGGGCGACGATGTGACGGCTGGATCGGGTCACCACCAGGCGCGGCCGGTCGGCGGTGCCGGAGATCCGCTTGCGGCCGCGGGCCGCCCGGCGCAGCCGCGTGGCGGTCTTGTCCGACAGGTGCTTGCTCGGCTTCAAGGCGATCACCATCGTCACTTACCGGCCTTTCCGACCTTGCGCCGGATCTGCTCGCCGGCGTAGCGGATTCCCTTGCCCTTGTACGGTTCGGGCCTGCGGAGCTTGCGGATGTTGGCCGCGACCTCGCCCACCTGCTGCTTGTCGATGCCCGAAACGACCAGCCGGGTGGGCGACTCGACGGTGAAGCTGACGCCGTCGGGTGCCACGAAGGTCACCGGGTGGCTGAAGCCGAGGTTGAGCTCGATCGTGTCCGAACCGCGCGACAGCACGCGGTACCCGACGCCGACGATCTCCAACCGCTTCTCGTAGCCGGAGGTCACACCGGTCACCATGTTGGCGACGAGCGTGCGGGACAACCCGTGCAGCGACCTGCTCGCACGCTCGTCGTCGGGGCGTCGTACCTCGATGGTCCCGTCGTCGGCCTTCGCGACCGTGATCGGGTCCGCCACCGCGTGGCTCAGGGTTCCCTTGGGGCCCTTGACCGTCACCTGACGGTCGTCGATGGCGACGTCCACCCCGCTCGGGACCTGGATCGGCAACTTACCGATACGTGACATGCGTGTTCTCCTTCGTCGCTCGACTCACCAGACGTAGGCGAGGACTTCCCCGCCGACCCTCTTGGACTTCGCCTGACGGTCGGTCAGCAGCCCCTGAGAGGTCGAGATGATCGCCACCCCAAGGCCTCCGAGCACCTTCGGCAGCCCGGTGGCCTTGGCATACACCCGCAGCCCCGGCTTGCTGATGCGCCGGACACCGGCGATGGAGCGCTCGCGATGAGGGCCGTACTTGAGCGTGACGGTCAGCGTCTTGCCGACCGCTCCCTGCGCTGGGTCTTCGACCCGCCACGAGGCGATGTAGCCCTCTTGCTGCAAGATCTCGGCCACCCCGGCCTTGATCTTGCTGTAGGGCATGGCCACGGTCTCGTGAAAGGCCTGGTTGCCGTTGCGCAGCCGCGTCAGCATGTCTGCGATCGGGTCGGTCATCGTCATGGTGTCGTGTCAGCTTTCCGTCGCGGTTTCTCGTTGGGGACCTGCGGCGATCGATGGTTGGATGTGGCGGCCTACCAGCTGCTCTTGGTGACGCCGGGAAGCTCCCCGCGGTGTGCCATCTCACGCAGGCAGATCCGGCAGAGCCCGAACTTGCGATAGACCGAGCGCGGGCGCCCGCACCGCTGGCAGCGACTGTAGCCGCGTACCGCAAACTTCGGCTTGCGTGACGCCTTGACGATCAGGGCGGTCTTGGCCACGTTCAGGACTCCTTGAAGGGGAAGCCGAGCTGGCGCAGCAAAGCGCGCCCCTCGTCGTCGTTGGTCGCCGTGGTGACGATCGTGACGTCCATCCCACGGGTGCGGTCGATGCGGTCTTGGTTGATCTCGTGGAACATGACCTGTTCGGTGAGCCCGAAGGTGTAGTTGCCGCGACCGTCGAACTGGCGGGGCGAGAGCCCCCGGAAGTCCCGGATCCGTGGCAGCGCCAACGTCAGCAACCGGTCGAGGAACTCCCACATCCGATCGCCGCGCAGCGTGGTGTGCACCCCGATCGGCATGCCCTCACGGAGCTTGAACTGAGCGATGGACTTGCGAGCCTTGGTCACCGACGGTTTCTGGCCGGTGATGGCGGCGAGGTCGCGGACCGCTCCCTCGATGAGCTTGGAGTCGCGGGCTGCCTCTCCCACGCCCATGTTGACCACGATCTTGGTGAGCCCGGGCACCTGCATCACGTTGGGGAAGCCGACGTCGGAGCGCAACGCCGGCACGATTTCCTCGCGGTAGCGGGCCTTGAGCCGGGGAACCGTGGCGAGAGCTCCCTGCGGGTCACGTGTGGTTGACATCAGATCTCCTTGCCCGTGCGGCGCGCGACCCGGATGCTGCGGTGCGCGGTGTACGTCGAGCCGTCCGGCCGGGTCTTGGTCACCTGGTCGCGCCGGTAGCCGATCCGGGTCGTGACCTTCGCCCCGTCAACCTCGACCACGAGCATCACGTTGGACGCGTCGATAGCCGCCTCCTGGGTCACGATCCCCCCGGTCGTGCCGGCGCGTCCGCCCTGCTGCACTCGCCGGGTATGCCGCTTCACCCGGTTGACGCCCTCGACGATCACCCGGGAGTCGTCGGGAAACACCGCGATGATCCGGCCTTCGGCGCCCTTGTCGCGACCGGCGATCACGCGTACCAGGTCACCCTTCTTGACGCCAAGCGTCCGAGCCATCACAACACCTCCGGTGCGAGGGAGATGATCCGCATGAAGCGACGCTCGCGCAGCTCCCGCCCGACCGGACCGAAGATGCGGGTGCCCCGCGGTTCGCCGTCGGGCCGCAGAATCACGGCGGCGTTCTCGTCGAAGCGGATGTAGGAACCGTCGGGGCGGCGCCGCTCCTTGGCGGTACGCACGATGACGGCCCTGACCACCTCACCCTTCTTGACGTTGGCCCCCGGGATCGCGTCCTTGACGGTGGCGACGATGACGTCCCCGATGCTGGCGTAGCGCCGCCCGGAGCCGCCGAGGACACGGATGCAGAGAACCTCCTTGGCCCCGGTGTTGTCGGCGACCCTGAGGCGAGACTCCTGCTGGATCATTGCGCCCTCTCCACGATGTCGACGACGCGCCACCGCTTGGTGGCCGAGCGCGGCCGGGTCTCCATGATCAGCACCCGATCGCCGGTCCCGCAGGCGTTCGACTCGTCGTGCGCCTTCAACTTGCTGGTGCGGCGCAGCACCTTGCCGTAGAGCGGGTGCTTCACCCGGTCCTCGACGCTCACCACGACCGTCTTGTCCATCTTGTCGCTGACGACGAGACCCTCACGGGTCTTGCGCCGGGGCCGCGTCGGCTGCCCGGACTCGTTGGCTGGCTCAACCACTGGTGTGTCCTCGTCGCTACTCATGCCGTTTCCCCTTCGGGGGCTTCCTGGTCGGTCTTCCGCGAGGGCATGTCGATGATGCCGAGCTCACGCTCGCGCAGGACGGTGTAGATCCGCGCGATCTCGCGCCGCACCGTACGCAGCCGGCCGTGGCTCTCGAGCTGCCCGGTGGCTGCCTGGAAGCGCAGGTTGAACAGTTCTTCCTTTGCCTCCGCTAGGGCTCGGCCGAGATCCTCGTCGGTCCTCGTCCGCAGCTCGACCGCGGTCGTGGTGGTCGCCATCAGAACTCACCATCCCGGCTGACGAAGCGACACTTCATCGGCAGCTTGTGCATGGCGCGGCGCAGGGCCTCGCGGGCGACCGGCTCGGTGACCCCCGACAGCTCGAACATCACCCGGCCGGCCTTGACGTTGGCGATCCACCACTCCGGGGAACCCTTGCCCGAACCCATTCGCGTCTCCGCGGGCTTCTTGGTCAGCGGGCGGTCGGGATAGATGTTGATCCACACCTTGCCGCCACGCTTGATGTGCCGGGTCATCGCGATCCGCGCGGACTCGATCTGTCGGTTGGTGACGTAGTGACCCTCGACTGCCTGGATCCCGTAGTCGCCGAAGGCCAGCGACGTGCCACCCTTGGCGACCCCGGTGCGCTTCGGGTGATGTTGCTTGCGGTGCTTTATCCGGCGCGGTATCAGCATGCTCAGCCCGCCTGACCGCTCGCCGGAGCCGTCGCGGCGGCGCCCGACAGGGGGCGCTCGGGGCGGCGGCCGCGAGTCGGCCGGTTCCGGCCCGGCGCCGCGGCCCGGGCGGCTGCCTGCGCCTCGCGCTCGGCCCGGGTGCCGCCGACCTCGCCCCGGTAGATCCAGGCCTTGACACCGATCCGGCCGAACGTCGTACGCGCTTCGTAGAAGCCGTAGTCGATGTCGGCACGCAGCGTGTGCAGCGGGACGCGGCCCTCCCGGTAGAACTCCGAGCGCGACATCTCCGCGCCGCCGAGTCGCCCGGAGCACTGGATCCGGATTCCCAGCGCGCCGGCGCGCATCGAGGTCTGCATCGCCTTGCGCATCGCGCGCCGGAACTGGACCCTGCCGCTCAGCTGCTCGGCCACGCCCTGCGCCACCAGCTGGGCATCGAGCTCGGGGTTCTTGACCTCGAGGATGTTCAGCTGCACCTGCTTGTTGGTGAGCTTCTCGAGATTGGTACGCAACTTGTCGGCCTCGGCACCGCGGCGGCCGATGACGATCCCGGGGCGAGCAGTGTGGATGTCGACACGGACCCGGTCTCGCGTGCGTTCGATCTCGACGCGGGAGATGCCGGCGCGATCCATGCCCTTGGTCAGCATGCGGCGGATCGCGACGTCCTCGCCGACGTAGGCCTTGTAGAGCTTGTCGGCGTACCACCGGCTCTTGTGGTCGGTGGAGATGCCGAGCCGGAACCCGTGCGGGTTGACCTTCTGTCCCACTAGCGGGCCCTCCTGTTCGTGGTACGGATGGTGGTGCCGGTGTCGGGCGCCGGCTGGACGACCACGGTCAGGTGGCTGGTGCGCTTGTTGATCCGGTAGGCGCGCCCCTGCGCGCGCGGCCGGAACCGCTTCATCGTCGGGCCCTCGTCAACGAGCGCCTTGGTGACGACCAGGTGGTCGCGGTCGAGGCCCTCCGTGGTCTCGGCATTTGCGACGGCGCTCTCGAGCACCTTGTAGACGGTCTCCGCCGCTGCCTGCGGCGCGAACCTCAGCACGGCCAGGGCAGCATCGACCTGCTGTCCGCGTACGAGGTCGACGACCCGGCGGGCCTTGGTCGGCGTGACCCGGGCGAACCGCGCCACCGCGTAGGCGCCGGGCTGCTCGCCCAGCAGGCTCTCGCGGCGGGCGCTGTGACGCCGGCGCTGCATGCTGCTCATCTCCGGAACTCTTCTCCTGGTGGGGCGGCCGCCTCAGCGGCGCCGCGCCTTGCGGTCGTCCTTCTCGTGGCCCCGGAACGTTCGCGTGGGCGCGAACTCCCCGAGCTTGTGTCCGACCATCGCCTCGGTCACGAACACGGGCACGTGTTTGCGGCCGTCGTGGACGGCGATCGTGTGCCCGATCATGGCCGGCACGATCATCGAACGTCGCGACCATGTCTTGATCACGCTGCGGTTGTTTCGCTGGTTCTGCGCGTCCACCTTCTTGGCCAGGTGGTCGTCGACGAACGGACCCTTCTTCAAGCTGCGTGGCATCGGTGTGCGGCCCCTCTCAGCGCTTTCCGGTCTTGCGGCGGCGGACTATCAGTGAGTCACTGGGCTTGCGCTTGCGGGTGCGACCCTCGGGCTTGCCCCACGGGGAGACGGGATGGCGTCCCCCGGACGTCTTGCCCTCACCGCCCCCGTGCGGGTGGTCGACCGGGTTCATCGCGACACCGCGGACCTTCGGTCGCCTGCCCTTCCACCGCGCCCGGCCGGCCTTGCCCCAGTTCAGGTTGGACTGCTCGGCGTTGCCGACCTCGCCGACGGTGGCGCGACAGCGAACGTCGACGTAGCGCATCTCGCCGGAGGGGAGCCTCAGCTGCGCCCGGCTGCCCTCCTTGGCCACGAGCTGAACCGAGGCGCCGGCGGACCGAGCCAGCTTCGCCCCCCCGCCCGGTCGCAGCTCGATGGCGTGAACCGTGGTGCCCACCGGGATGTTGCGCAATGGCAGGTTGTTCCCCGGCCGGATGTCGGCTCTCGGCCCGGCCTCCACACGGCCGCCGGGACGAAGGCCCTGCGGTGCGACGATGTAGCGCTTCTCCCCGTCGACGTAGTGCAGCAGCGCGATTCGGGCGGTCCGGTTGGGGTCGTACTCGATGTGGGCGACCTTGGCCGGTACGCCGTCCTTGTCGTAGCGACGGAAGTCGATGAGGCGGTAGGCGCGCTTGTGTCCTCCGCCCTGGTGGCGGCTGGTGATGCGCCCGGCGCTGTTGCGCCCGCCCTTCTTGGGCAGCGGGCGCACCAGCGTCTTCTCGGGCGTCGTCCGGGTGATCTCGGCGAAGTCGGCGACCGAGGCGCCGCGGCGACCGGGCGACGTGGGCTTGTATCTGCGGATAGGCATGGGATCTCGTCCTCGTCTCGACTCGTCAGCCCGCACCGGAGAAGATGTCGATGCGCTGCCCCTCCGCGACGCTGACCACGGCTCGCTTGGTGTCGGCCCGCTTGCCCCAGCCGGTGCGGGTCCGCCGCCGCTTGCCGTGGCGGTTGATCGTGTTGACCGCGATCACCTTGACGTCGAAGACCTGCTCGACCGCGATCTTGATCTCGGTCTTGTTGGCGTCAGGGCGGACGACGAACGTGTACTTGTTCTGGTCGAGCAGCCCGTAGCTCTTCTCGCTGACCACCGGTGCGATCAGCACGTCTCGGTGGTCCTTGTGGAGGTTGCTCATGGCTGCTCCTCCTCGCTCGCGTCGACGCTGGAGACCAGTGCGTCGTAGGCCGCCCGGGTGAAGACGACGTCGTCGCTTCGCAGAACGTCATAGGTGTTGAGCTGGTCAACCGGCAACAGGTGTACGCCGCCGACGTTGCGCAGGCTGCGCCTGGTCAGGTCGTCGCCGCGGGCGAGGACGACCAGGGTGCGAGGTCGGTCGCAGACCTGGCGGAGGACGGCAAGCGCCGACTTGGTCGACGGGGTGTCACCGGGAAGGAAGGACTCGACCACGTGTACCCGGCCGGACGCCGCGCGATCAGACAACGCCGCACGCAGTGCGGCGGCCTTCATCTTCTTGGGAGTGCGCTGCCGGTACGACCGGGGCGTGGGCCCGTGCACGATGCCGCCCCCGGCGAACTGGGGAGCCCTGATCGAACCCTGCCGGGCCCGGCCGGTTCCCTTCTGCCGGTACGGCTTCCTGCCGCCACCGGCGACCTCGCCCCGGGTCAAGGTGCTGTGCGTCCCCTGTCGAGCCGCAGCCTGCTGGGCCACCACCACCTGGTGCATGAGCGGCAGGTTGACCGGAACTGCGAAGACTGCGTCAGGCAGCTCGACGCTGCCGGTCTTGTTGCCGTCGGCCCCCAGGACGTCGACGGTCATGGCTGCGGCCGCGGGCTCCACGGCACCCTCGCTCGGGGAGGTCATGGGGCGACCTCCTTCGCCTTCACGGCTGAGCGGAGCATGACCAGTCCGCCCCGGGGGCCGGGAACAGCTCCCTTGAGCAGGATCAACCCACGCGCCGCATCAACGGCGTGGACGGTGAGGTTCTGGGTGGTGACCCGGTCGTTGCCCATGCGCCCTGCCATGCGCAGTCCCTTGAAGACCCGTGCGGGTGTCGCACAGCCCCCGATCGACCCCGGCTTGCGGTGGTTGCGGTGAGCGCCGTGGGATGCGCCAACCCCGGAGAAGCCGTGCCGCTTCATCACCCCGGCGAAGCCCTTGCCCTTGCTGGTTCCGGTCACGTCGACGGCGTCGCCGGGAGCGAAGACGTCCGCTGGGTTCAGCTCCTGGCCGGGCTCGTACCCGCTGGTGTCGCCGGTACGCAGCTCGACGAGGTGGCGGCGCGGTGTCACCCCGGCCTTGGCGAAGTGGCCCGCCTTGGGCTTGGTCACCTTGCGGGCCTCGATCTCCCCGAAGCCGATCTGGACGGCGCTGTAGCCGTCGGTCTCGGGACGGCGCAGCATGGTGACCACGTTGGTCCCGGCGGAGATGACGGTGATCGCGACGACGTGGTTGTGGTCGTCCCACACCTGCGTCATGCCGAGCTTGCGGCCCAGCAGGCCACGGACGTTGCGGGTTCGGGTAGTCATTTGCCGGCAGTCCTCTAGAGCTTGATCTCGATGTCGACGCCCGCAGGGAGGTCCAGCCGCATCAGCGAGTCCACGGTCTTCGGCGTCGGGTCGAGGATGTCGATCAGCCGCTTGTGGGTGCGCATCTCGAAGTGCTCGCGGCTGTCCTTGTACTTGTGGGGTGAGCGGATCACGACGAAGACGTTCTTCTCGGTCGGCAACGGCACCGGCCCCGCCACCCGAGCGCCGGTACGGGTGACCGTGTCGACGATCTTGCGCGCCGACGAGTCGATCACCTCGTGGTCGTACGCCTTGAGCCGAATGCGGATCTTCTGTCCCGCCATCGCTCGTCCCTATCGCTCGTCTCGTGCCAGGCTCGCCCACCCCCGAGGTCGGGTGTGTCGGCGCGTCCTGCGACGCGCCCCACAACCGATCGCCGAGTGAGAAGGTGACGCCCGGCGGGTGCCGAGCGAGCGGGATCTCCTGGTTCGGCGCCCCTGGTCCGCCCGGAGCACCGGGCCCGACGTGCGAGCACCCCGGCGATCCCACCGGAGCAACCGGGACAGTCTGCCAGACGGCGCCGCGGTGCGCCAAATCCTCATCAATCATCAGTCTGGGCCCCGGATGCGGGGTTAGCCGAGTGACGCGGCCAGCTTCTCGATGGCTGTGGCGGGTCGCCCCTCCAGGAGACGGCCTCGGATCAGGTTCGCTGCTTCTTCCGACGTGGTGACCGACGTGTCTATCTCCAGGTCATAGCCGTCGGGCACATGCACGTCCTGCTGCCAGCGCAAGATCGGCTCGGGGACCGACCCGTCGTCGGTGTAACCCTGTCCCCAGGTCTGGATCCGCCGTTGCATGATCTGATCGAGCGGGCAGCGTACGCCGACGAACAGGACCGGAAGCTCTCGAACCAACTTCGCACACTTGGCCAGAACGTGGCGCGGCGCCGAGTAGTGATCGTGGTGAGTTGTGTCGGCAACGACGTTGATGCCACGTCGGCTGTGCGCCGCGATCGAGTCGTACATCGCGAGGTACAAGGTCTCGACCATAGGCTCCAGGTTGGGTCGCTCACCACCGGGTCGTAGCCCAATCCCCGGCTGGTAGTGCGGCGGCGTGGCAGTCTTGAACACCTCGAGCCCGAGATTTAGCCACAGGTCCGGCATCATCGCCTGGACAGCGCGTGCGATGCTCGACTTTCCGGCGCGCGGAGCCCCGTTGAGGACGACGATCTGCCCAGGCGGGGCAGCCGGCTCCGGCATAATCTGCCCTCTCGAGGTCCACGCCACGAGAGCCGCGGCGCCGCAGCGGTCCGGGGCTCTCGTACGACTCGATCAGCTCACTTCAAGATCTTGGTCACCCGACCGGCGCCCACGGTGCGTCCGCCCTCGCGGATCGCGAAACGCAGCCCCTCCTCCATGGCGATGGGCTGGATCAGCTCCACGGTCATGTCGGTGTTGTCACCTGGCATGACCATCTCGGTGCCCTCCGGCAATGTGATGACACCGGTGACGTCGGTGGTGCGGAAGTAGAACTGCGGCCGGTAGTTGTTGAAGAACGGGTTGTGCCGGCCACCCTCCTCCTTGGACAAGATGTAGACCTGCGCCTCGAACTGCGTGTGCGGGGTCGTCGAGCCGGGCTTGATCACTACCATGCCGCGCTCGACGTCCTCGCGCTTGGTGCCCCTCAGCAGCAGCCCGACGTTCTCGCCGGCCTGTCCTTCGTCGAGCAGCTTGCGGAACATCTCGACGCCGGTGACCGTCGTGGTCTGCTTGGTGTCGCGGATCCCGACGATGTCGACGGTCTCGTTCAGCTTGACGACGCCGCGCTCGATCCGGCCGGTGACGACCGTGCCGCGGCCGGTGATCGTGAAGACGTCCTCGACCGGCATCAGGAACGGCTTCTCGGTCTCCCGCTCGGGGGTCGGGATGTGCTCGTCGACGGCGTTCATCAGCTCGACGATGGCCTGCGACCACTTCTCGTCGCCGTTGAGTGCCGGGAACGCCGCGACCTGTACGACCGGGATGTCGTCACCGGGGAACTCGTACTGGTTGAGCAGCTCGCGGACCTCGAGCTCGACCAGCTCGAGAATCTCGTCGTCGTCGACCATGTCGCACTTGTTGAGAGCGACCACGATCGCCGGCACGCCCACCTGGCGGGCCAGCAGCACGTGCTCGCGCGTCTGTGGCATCGGCCCGTCGGTCGCGGCCACGACCAGGATCGCGCCGTCCATCTGGGCCGCGCCGGTGATCATGTTCTTGATGTAGTCGGCGTGACCCGGGCAGTCGACGTGGGCGTAGTGACGCGCCTCGGTCTGGTACTCGACGTGCGCGATCGAGATCGTGATGCCACGCTGCCGCTCTTCGGGCGCCTTGTCGATCTGGTCGAAGGCCGACGCCTCGTTCAAGGTCGGGTACTTGTCGTGCAGCACCTTCGTGATCGCCGCGGTAAGAGTGGTCTTGCCGTGGTCGATGTGACCGATGGTGCCGATGTTGACGTGCGGCTTAGTCCGCTCGAACTTCGCCTTGGCCACTTGGGCTCTCCTCCTCGATTGATGTCTGCGCGCCGAACGCGTAGCGGACGGACCCTACCGGATTTGCCGCCTCACTCGCCCCTGGCCTTTTTGATGATGTCTTCCGCCACGCCCTTGGGAACCTCGGCGTACGAGTCGAACTGCATCGAGTACACCGCGCGACCCGAGGTCTTGGACCGCAGGTCACCGACGTAGCCGAACATCTCCGACAGCGGGACCAACGCCCGGATGAGCCGGGCGCTTCCAGCCGCCTCGTCCATCGCCTGGATGTGGCCGCGACGCGAGTTGAGGTCCCCGATCACCTCGCCCATGTAGTTGTCCGGCGTCGTGACCTCGACGGCCATCAGCGGCTCGAGCAGGACGGGGTCGGCCTTGCGCGCCGCCTCCTTGAATGCCATCGAACCGGCGATCTTGAACGCGAGCTCGGATGAGTCGACGTCGTGGTACTGCCCGTCGTCGAGGGTGACCTTGACGTCGACCATGGGATACCCGGCGAGTACGCCGAACTCCATCGCCTCCTGGACGCCTTCGTCCACCGCGGGGATGTACTCACGGGGAATCCGACCGCCGGTGACGGCGTTCACGAACTCGTACCCGCCGTTGCCGTCGCCTCCGGTGGGTTCGACGTCGATCACGACCTTGGCGAACTGGCCCGAGCCACCCGTCTGCTTCTTGTGGGTGTAGCTGAGCCTGCTGACCCGACGCTTGATCGTCTCGCGGTAGGCCACCTGTGGCTTGCCGACGTTGGCGTCAACCCGGAACTCTCGCCGCATCCGGTCGACGAGCACCTCGAGGTGCAGCTCGCCCATGCCGGCGATGATCGTCTGGCCGGTCTCGTCGTCGGTCCTGACCTGGAAAGTGGGGTCCTCGTCGGACAGCCGCTGAATGGCAGCCCCCAGCTTCTCCTGGTCACCCTTGGACCGGGGTTCGATGGCCACGTGGATGACCGGCGCGGGGAACGTCATCGACTCCAGCACGACGGGCTGGGCCTGGTCGCACAGCGTCTCTCCGGTGGTGGTGTCCTTGAGCCCCATCACCGCGACGATGTGGCCGGCTCCGATGCTGGCGATCTCCTCCCGCTTGTTGGCGTGCATCCGGTAGATCTTGCCGATGCGCTCCCTGCGCCCCTTTGTCGGGTTGAGAACCATCGTCCCGGTACCGAGCCGGCCGGAGTAGACCCGCAGGTACGTCAGCTTGCCCAGGTGGGGGTCCGCCATGATCTTGAATGCCAGCGCGGCGAAGGGCTCGTCGTCACTGGGCCGGCGTTCCACCACCTTCTCCTCGTCGCCGACCGCGTGTCCGGTGATGGCCGGGAGATCGACCGGTGAGGGCAGGTAGGCGACGACCGCGTCCAGCAGCGGCTGCACACCCTTGTTCTTGAACGCCGTGCCGCAGAGCACAGGAGTCAGGCGGGCGGCCGTGGTGGCGCGGCGGATCGCGTTCTCGAGCGCCTTGACCTCGGGCTCCTCGCCCTCGAGGTAGAGCTCCATCATGTCGTCGTCGGCCTCGGCGATCGTCTCCAGCAGCCGGTCCCGCCACTCCCGGGCCGCCTCGACGTGACTGGCCGGAACGTCCTCGACGGTGTAGTCCTCGCCCTTGACCGTCTCGCCGCGCCAGGTCAGCGCCCGCATCCGCACCAGGTCGACGACGCCCACGAAGTCGGCCTCGGTCCCGATCGGAAGCTGCACTACCAGCGGCGTCGCCGCCAGTCGGTTCTCGATCATCTCGACACAGCGGTGAAACTCAGCACCCGTACGGTCGAGCTTGTTGACGAAGCAGATCCGCGGCACGTGGTAACGGTCGGCCTGGCGCCAGACGGTCTCCGACTGCGGCTCGACACCAGCCACCCCGTCGAATATCGCGACCGCGCCGTCCAGCACCCGCAGCGACCGCTCCACCTCAACGGTGAAGTCCACGTGCCCTGGGGTGTCGAGGATGTTGATGGTGTGCTGCTTCCATGAGCAGGTGGTGGCGGCGGAGGTGATCGTGATGCCGCGCTCTTGCTCCTGCTCCATCCAGTCCATCGTGGCGGCGCCCTCGTGGACCTCGCCGATCTTGTAGTTGATGCCGGTGTAGAACAAGATGCGCTCGGTCGTCGTCGTCTTGCCTGCATCGATGTGCGCCATGATGCCGATGTTGCGTACTCGGCTCAGGTCGGTCGTGATCTCGACAGCCACGGTGGCGTCTTCCCTCGAGCTCTCTTCGGTTGGTGGGTGACCAGGTGCGGTAGGGGGCGCGGCCCGCGCCTCGGCCTCACCAGCGGTAGTGGGCGAAGGCCTTGTTGGCCTCGGCCATCTTGTGGGTGTCTTCCCGCTTCTTGACCGCCCCACCCAGTCCGTTGGACGCATCGAGCAGCTCGTTCATGAGCCGCTCGGACATCGCCTTCTCGCGCCGTTCGCCGGCGTACCGGACCAACCAGCGCAGCGCCAACGTCGTCGAGCGCGGTCCCTTGACCTCGATGGGGACCTGGTAGGTGGCCCCGCCGACGCGACGGCTCTTGACCTCCAGGGTCGGCCGGACGTTCTCCAGCGCCCGCTTGAGCGTCACCACCGGGTCCGTGCCACTCTTGGTGCGGGTGCCCTCGAGCGCGCTGTAGACGATGCGCTGAGCGACCTGCTTCTTGCCGTCCTTCAGCACCTTGCTGATCAGCTGGCTGACCAGCGGGCTGTTGTAGACGGGGTCGATGACCACCGGACGCTTGGGCGCCGGACCCTTGCGCGGCATCAGCCCTTCTCCTTCTTCGCGCCGTAGCGGCTGCGTGCCTGGCGGCGGTTCTTGACACCCTGGGTGTCGAGGGAGCCGCGGATGATCTTGTAGCGGACGCCTGGCAGGTCCTTCACCCGGCCGCCGCGGACCAGCACGATCGAGTGCTCCTGCAGGTTGTGGCCGACGCCGGGGATGTACGCGGTGACCTCGATGCCGCTGGTGAGGCGGACCCGCGCCACCTTGCGTAGCGCGGAGTTGGGCTTCTTTGGAGTCGTGGTGTAGACGCGCGTGCAAACCCCGCGCCGCTGCGGCGAGCTCTTCAGGGCCGGCGTCTTGTTCTTCGCCACCTTGTCCTGGCGGCCCTTGCGGACCAGCTGGTTGATCGTGGGCACCCGCGTGTCTCTCTTCCCTTGCAGTTGTCGCTCTTGGCTGCCAGAAACCCCAAACCCCGCGGCGTCATCCACGAGAACGTCATGGGGATCGGCTCCACGTACGCCGAGATGGGCAACGCGGCAGACCCGGGGGCCAGCCCAGGCGTGGCTATCAGGCTACCGGGTGCCTCGGGGAGGGTCAAAGCGACGCCGGCGGGCCGCCGACCACCAGCGAAACGCTTCCGGCACGATCACCCGCATGTCCGCGAACACCGGCAGTCGTCGCGCCGCATCCTGGCTGCACCATTCGGCCTCGGTGATCTCGTCCTCCTGCAGCGACAGCTGCCCTTGAACGCTGCGGCACCCGTACATCGTCACGACGAAGGCGACCTCGTCTCCGCTGTGGTAGGTCCAGCGAAAATCGGGGCCTCCGTAGGCGCCGAACAGCTCGCACTCCTTGGCGTGGAGTCCGGTCTCCTCGCGCAGCTCGCGCCGCGCGGCCTGTTGCGGGGACTCACCGGGCTCGACGGCGCCGCCCGGCGTCGCCCACAGCCCGCCGTCAACATGGCGCGCCAGGAGCAGCCGTCCACCTTCGTCGAACACCGCCATGCCGGCCGCCGGCATCAGCAGCAGGTCGGTGCCGATCTTGGCGCGCAGCCCGGCCAGGTACGGCGACAACGGCATGAGGACGACGTGCCCCGCTTCCAATGGCCGAGCGGCACTTGCAATTGGTTGCAGCCCGTTAGGAGTGCCGCTATCCCATGTGAACATGGGATAGCAGCGGCTCCCTCAGTTGCGGTAGCTGAAGTTGTAGTCGTCCAGCGGCACCGACTGGCCGGTCGGGGTACCGAAGTCGTACTCGTACGACTCGTAGCTGGTCACGGCGTAGGCGTTGGCCCGCGCCTCCGCGGTCGGCTCGACGGTGACGTTGCGGTAACGGTCAAGGCCGGTTCCGGCGGGGATCAGCTTGCCGATGATCACGTTCTCCTTCAGACCCATCAACGCATCCGACTTGGCGCCGATCGCGGCGTCGGTCAGCACCTTGGTGGTCTCCTGGAAGGACGCCGCGGACAGCCACGACTCGGTTGCCAACGACGCCTTGGTGATGCCCATCAGCACCGGCCGCCCGGAGGCGGGCTGGCCGCCCTCTGAGACCACCCGCCGGTTCTCCTCCTCGAAACGGAGCCGGTCGACCAGGTCGCCGGTCAACAGCGTCGAGTCGCCCTGTTCGATCACGGTGACGCGCCGCAGCATCTGGCGCACGATGATCTCGATGTGCTTGTCGTGGATCGACACACCTTGGCTGCGGTACACCTCCTGGACCTCGTCCACCAGGTGCTCCTGGGCCTTGCGGATGCCGAGGATGCGCAGCACGTCCTGCGGCTCCGGCGTGCCATAGCTGAGCTGCTCGCCGACTTCGACGTGGTCGCCCTCGGCGACGCGCAGCCGGGCCCGCTTGGTTACCGGGTGGGCACGCTCCTCGGAGCCGTCGTCGGGAACGATCACGATCTTGCGGCTCTTGTCGGTCTCGTCCATCGACACCTTGCCGGCGACCTCCGAGATCGGGGCCCTGCCCTTGGGGGTCCGTGCCTCGAACAGCTCCACCACGCGCGGCAGACCGTGGGTGATGTCGTCACCGGCCACACCACCGGTGTGGAAGGTCCGCATCGTCAGCTGGGTTCCGGGCTCACCGATCGACTGGGCGGCGATGATCCCGACCGCCTCACCGATGTCGACGAGCTTGCCGGTGGCCAGTGAACGGCCGTAGCACTTTGCGCAGGTGCCGGTCTTGGCGTCACAGGTGAGCACCGAGCGCACCCGCACCGACTCGACCCCAGCGGCGACCAACTGCTCGATCACCACGTCACCGAGGTCGGCCCCGGCCGCCACCAGCAGGTCCCCGCTCTCCGGATGCACCACCTCGGTGGCAGACGTCCGGGCGTACACCGAGGTCTCGACGTATTCGGCCGGCACCAGCCGGCCGTCGTCGAGTCGGGTCGCGATGACCTTGGGCAGCCCACGCTCGGTGCCGCAGTCCTCTGCCCGGACGATGACGTCCTGGCTGACGTCGACCAGTCGCCGCGTCAGGTAGCCGGAGTCGGCTGTGCGTAGCGCAGTGTCGGCCAGTCCCTTGCGGGCGCCGTGGGTGGCGATGAAGTACTCCACCACCGACAGCCCTTCGCGGAAGTTGGCCTTGATCGGTCGCGGGATGATCTCGCCCTTCGGGTTGGCGACCAGGCCGCGCATGGCCGCGATCTGCCGCACCTGCATCATGTTCCCCCGGGCACCGGAGTGCACCATCATGAAGATCGGGTTGGTCTTCTCGAAGGTACGTTCCATCTCCTTGGCGACCTCGTTGGTCGCCTGGGTCCAGATCTCGATGAGCTCCTGGCGGCGCTCCTCGTCGGTGATCAGGCCACGGGAGAACTGCTGCTGCACCTTGGCGGCCTGGTCCTCGTACGTCGCGAGGATCTCGGCCTTGCGCGGCGGCGTGACGACGTCCTCGATCGAGATCGTGACGCCCGAGCGGGTGGCCCAGTGGAACCCGGTGTCCTTGAGCGCGTCCAGCGCGTGCGCCACGTCCACCTTGTCGTATCTCTCGGCCAGGTCGTTGACGATGACGCCAAGCTGCTTCTTGCCCACCTCGTACTCGACGTAGGCGTAGTCGTCGGGCAGCGCCTCGTTGAACAGCGCCCTTCCCAGCGAGGTCTCCAGCAGGAGCGGCCGTGACGGCTCCCAGCCCACCGGCGGCACGTGGCCGACCGGTGGCACCACAGTCCGGAAGCGGATCTTGATCCGGCTCTGCAGCGTGATCTCACCACGCTCGAAGGCCATGACCGCCTCCGCGACCGAGGAGAAGGCCCGGCCCGCTCCGAGCTCGCCGTCCTTGAGCATGGTGAGGAAGTAGATGCCGATGATCATGTCCTGCGTCGGCATCGTCACCGGACGGCCGTCGGCCGGCTTCAAGATGTTGTTGGTGGAGAGCATCAGGATGCGTGCCTCGGCCTGCGCCTCGGCGGACAGCGGCAGGTGCACCGCCATCTGGTCGCCGTCGAAGTCGGCGTTGAACGCCGTGCACACCAGCGGGTGGATCTGGATGGCCTTGCCCTCGATGAGCTGGGGCTCGAACGCCTGGATCCCGAGGCGGTGCAGCGTTGGTGCCCGGTTGAGCAGAACGGGGTGCTCGGCGATGACCTCCTCCAGCACGTCCCACACCACCGGACGGGAGCGCTCGACCATGCGCTTGGCGCTCTTGATGTTCTGCGCGTGGTTGAGGTCGACGAGTCGCTTCATCACGAACGGTTTGAACAGCTCGAGCGCCATCTGCTTGGGCAGCCCGCACTGGTGCAACTTGAGCTGCGGGCCGACGACGATCACCGAGCGACCCGAGTAGTCGACCCGCTTGCCGAGCAGGTTCTGCCGGAACCGCCCCTGCTTGCCCTTGAGCATGTCCGAGAGCGACTTCAGCGGCCGGTTGCCCGGCCCCGTCACCGGTCGACCGCGGCGACCGTTGTCGAAGAGCGAGTCGACAGCCTCCTGCAGCATCCGCTTCTCGTTGTTGACGATGATCTCCGGGGCACCGAGGTCGAGCAGGCGCTTCAACCGGTTGTTGCGGTTGATGACCCGGCGGTAGAGGTCGTTGAGGTCGCTGGTCGCGAAGCGGCCACCGTCGAGCTGGACCATCGGGCGCAGGTCCGGCGGGATGACCGGCACACAGTCGAGCACCATGCCCTCCGGGCTGTTGCTCGTGGACAGGAACGCCGCGACGACCTTCAACCGCTTGAGGGCCCGGGTCTTGCGCTGGCCCTTGCCGGTAGCGATCGTCTCGCGCAGGCTCTCCGCCTCGGCCTGCAGGTCGAAGCTCTCCAACCGCTGCTGGATCGCCTGGGCACCCATGTAGCCCTCGAAGTACTTGCCGAACCGGTACTTCATCTCCCGGTACAGCACCTCGTCCCCCTCGAGGTCTTGGACCGCGAGGTTCTTGAACCGGTCCCAGACCTCGTCGAGGCGGTCGATCTCGCGCTGAGCGCGGTCCCGCCGCTGCTTGACCTCCCGCTCCGCGGCGTCCTTGACCTTGCGACGCTGGTCGGCCTTCGCTCCCTCGGCCTCGAGCACGCCCAGGTCCTCCTCCAGCTTGGCCAGCCGCTGCTCGACGTCGCTGTCGCGACGCGACTCGAGCTGCTTGCGCTCGACGTCGATCTTGGCCTCCAGCGAGGACAGATCGCGGTGGCGGGCCACCTCGTCCACCGCGGTGATCATGTACGCCGCGAAGTAGATGACCTTCTCGAGGTCCTTCGGTGCCAGGTCGAGCAGGTAGCCGAGCCGGCTCGGGACGCCCTTGAAGTACCAGATGTGCGTCACCGGGGCGGCCAGCTCGATGTGGCCCATCCGCTCGCGCCGGACTTTGGAGCGGGTCACCTCCACGCCGCACCGCTCACAGATGATGCCCTTGAAGCGGACCCGCTTGTACTTGCCGCAGTAGCACTCCCAGTCACGGGTGGGACCGAAGATCTTCTCGCAGAAGAGCCCGTCCCGCTCCGGCTTGAGCGTGCGGTAGTTGATGGTCTCCGGCTTCTTGACCTCGCCGTGCGACCACTGGCGGATGTCTTCCGCGGTCGCCAGGCCGATGCGCAGCGTGTCGAAGTAGTTCACGTCCAGCAAGACGGTCGCCTGCTCTCTCGTACTCGTGGGTGATACCAGTTGGTGGTGTGCGGCCCCAGCCGTTGCGGCGCTCACACCTCCTCGACGCTGCTCGGCTCGCGCCGCGACAAGTCGATGCCTAGCTCCTCAGCGGCTCGGAACACGTCCTCCTCTGCGTCGCGCATCTCCAGCTTGGTGCCGTCGCTTGACATCACCTCGACGTTGAGGCACAGCGACTGCATCTCCTTGACGAGGACCTTGAAGGACTCCGGGATCCCCGGCTCCGGCACGTTCTCGCCCTTGACGATGGCCTCGTAGACCTTGACCCGGCCCAGCACGTCGTCGGACTTGATCGTGAGCAGCTCCTGCAACGCATACGCTGCGCCGTACGCCTCGAGAGCCCACACCTCCATCTCACCGAAGCGCTGGCCTCCGAACTGGGCCTTTCCGCCCAGCGGCTGCTGGGTGATCATCGAGTACGGGCCGGTGGAGCGGGCGTGGATCTTGTCGTCGACAAGGTGGTGGAGCTTGAGCATGTACATGTAGCCGACGGCAATCGGCTGGGGCAGCCGCTCACCGCTGCGGCCGTCGAACAGCGTGGCCTTGCCGTTCCCGCCGACCAGCCGGTCGCCGTCCCGGTTGGGTTTGGTCACGGACAACAACCCGGTGATCTCATCCTCGCGAGCACCGTCGAAGACCGGCGTGGCGATGTTGCTGTCTGCTGGCGCAGAGGCGGCGCCGATGTCGCGGAGCCGCTGCTGCCAGCCCTCGGTGTCGCCGTCGAGGTCCCAGCCGTTCTTGGCGACCCAGCCGAGATGCGTCTCCAGCACCTGGCCGACGTTCATCCGACCGGGCACCCCGAGGGGGTTCAAAATCAGGTCCACCGGTGTCCCGTCATCGAGGAACGGCATGTCCTCGATCGGCAGGATCTTGGCGATCACCCCCTTGTTGCCATGTCGTCCCGCGAGCTTGTCGCCATCGGAGATCTTGCGCTTCTGCGCGACGTAGACACGCACCAGCTGGTTGACACCGGGCGGAAGCTCGTCGCCCTCCTCCCGGTCGAACAGCCGCACCCCGATGACCGTCCCGGACTCTCCGTGCGGCACCTTCAGGGAGGTGTCGCGGACCTCACGCGCCTTCTCCCCGAAGATCGCGCGCAACAGCCGCTCCTCGGGGGTCAGCTCGGTCTCACCCTTCGGCGTCACCTTTCCGACGAGGATGTCTCCGTTGGCGACCTCTGCGCCGATCCGGATGATGCCGCGGTCGTCGAGGTCGGCGAGCATCTCGTCGCTGACGTTGGGAATGTCGCGGGTGATCTCCTCCGGTCCGAGCTTGGTGTCGCGAGCGTCGACCTCGTGCTCCTCGATGTGGATCGAGGTCAAGACGTCTTCTTGCACCAGGCGCTGGGACAAGATGATGGCGTCCTCGTAGTTGTGGCCCTGCCAGGGCATGAACGCCACCAGCAGGTTCTGGCCGAGGGCCATCTCCCCCTGGTCGGTGCACGGTCCGTCGGCGATCGGGGTGCCGGCCTCGACCCGGTCCCCTTCCTCGACGAGCGGCCGCTGGTTGATGCACGTGCCCTGGTTCGAGCGGCGGAACTTCGAGAGCCGGTACGTCCGGGTGGTGCCGTCGTCGTGGCGAACGTCGATGTAGTCCGCGCAGACGTCGCCCACGACTCCGGGCTGCTCGGCCACGGTCACGTCGCCGGCGTCGACAGCCGCCCGGAACTCCATCCCGGTGCCCACTAGCGGGGCGTCACTTCGGATCAGCGGGACGGCCTGCCGTTGCATGTTCGAGCCCATCAACGCCCGGTTGGCGTCGTCGTGCTCGAGGAACGGGATGAGCGCGGTGGCCACCGACACCATCTGGCGCGGCGACACGTCCATGTAGTCGACCTCGTCGCGCGGGGAGAGGTCGGCCTCTCCGTCGCGACGGCGCACCAGCACCCGCTCCTCGGCGAAGCTGCCGTCGTCCTTCAGCGGCGAGATGGCCTGGGCGATGACGTAGCGGTCCTCGTCGCTCGCGGTCAGGTAGTCAATCTGGTCGGTGACGATACCGTCCACTACCCGCCGGTACGGGGTCTCGATGAACCCGAACGGGTTGATCCGCCCGTACGTCGCGAGCGATCCGATCAGGCCGATGTTGGGGCCCTCCGGCGTCTCGATGGGACACATCCGGCCGTAGTGCGACGGGTGCACGTCGCGCACCTCGTAGCCGGCCCGCTCCCGCGAGAGACCACCCGGGCCGAGCGCGTTCAGCCGCCGCTTGTGCGTCAGTCCCGCGATGGGGTTGGTCTGGTCCATGAACTGGCTGAGCTGGGAGGTGCCGAAGAACTCCTTCAGCGCCGCCACCACCGGCCGGATGTTGATCAGTGTCTGGGGCGTGATCGCCTCCACGTCCTGCGTGGTCATCCGCTCCCGGACCACTCGCTCCATGCGAGCCAAGCCGGTGCGCAGCTGGTTTTGGATGAGCTCTCCCACAGTGCGCATCCGCCGGTTGCCGAAGTGGTCGATGTCGTCGGCCTCGACGTAGACCGGCCCGGTCGGGCTGGCCAGCTCGGCGGCGCCCGCGTGCAGGGCGACGATGTAGCGGATGGCGGCGACGATGTCGTCCATCGTCAGCGTGTGCTGGTCGAAGGCCTGGTCGAGACCCAGCTTCTTGTTGATCTTGTACCGACCGACCTTGGCCAGGTCGTAGCGCTTGGGGTTGAAGTAGTAGTTGTGGAGCAGCGTCTGGGCCGCCTCGCGGGTCGGGGGCTCCCCCGGGCGCAGCTTGCGGTAGATGTCGAGCAGGGCGTCGTCCTGACCGGTGGTGTGGTCCTTCTCCAGTGTCAGACGCACCGACTCGTACTCGCCGAACTCCTCGAGGATCTGCGCCTCGCTCCAGCCGAGCGCCTTCAGCAGCACGGTGACGTTCTGCTTGCGTTTGCGGTCCAGGCGGACGCCAACGGTGTCCCGCTTGTCCACCTCGAACTCCAGCCAGGCCCCCCGCGAGGGGATCATCTTGGCGGTGAAGATGTCCTTGTCGCTGGTCTTGTCCGCTGACCGCTCGAAGTAGACGCCAGGCGAGCGGACGAGCTGGGAGACCACGACCCGCTCGGTGCCGTTGATGACGAAGGTGCCCTTGTCGGTCATCAGTGGGAAGTCACCCATGAAGACCGTCTGGCTCTTGATCTCACCTGTCTCGTTGTTCATGAACTCCGCGGTCACGAACAGCGGGGCGGCGTAGGTGACGTCGCGCTCCTTGCAGTCCTCCACCGTGAACTTCGGCGGTTCGAACCGGGGCGAGGCGAACGAAAGCGACATCGTGCCGGAGAAGTCCTCGATGGGTGAGATCTCGTTGAAGATCTCCTCCAGCCCGGACCTGCGGGACACGTCGTCTCGCCCCGAGGCGGCGTCGTCTTCGATGCCGGAACGCCAGGTTTCGGCGCCCATCAGCCAGTTGAAGCTGTCGGTCTGCAGGGCCAGCAGCTCAGGGACCTTGAGCGGCTCTTTGATCTTGGCGAACGAGATGCGACGGGGGGCGGATGCGGCGGTGGTGCCGCGGGTGGCGTTGCGCGAGGCGGCCAACAGGCGTCCTTCCAGACTGACGGACTCAACTTCGTCGAGGGACCTCCGCGGCCCCGGGCGCGCGCCAGCATCCCCCGGTCGAGGGAGCCAGGAAAGGGAAAGTGGCGCAGGGAAACACTGTAGACTACACGCCCTTCGCCTTCAAGCCAAGGCATGTGGCCCGGACGGTCGCTCGGGCGTGTCTGCTGTCGTGACGCGGGAGCCTGCTACTTGACCGAGACGGTCGCCCCCGCCGCCTCCAGCGACTCCCGAGCCTTGTCTGCGGCTTCCTTGTTGACCTTCTCCAGGACCGGTTTGGGGGCGGCCTCGACAAGATCCTTGGCCTCCTTGAGGCCCAGGCTGGTGAGCGTACGCACCTCCTTGATCACCTGGATCTTCTTGTCGCCGACAGCGTCGAGGACGACGTCGAACTCGTCCCGCTCCTCCTCGGCCTCCTCCGGCGAACCGGCGCCCGGTGCCGCCGGGGCGGCCACCGCCGCGGCCGGCGCGGCCGCGGTGACTCCGAAGGCGTCCTCGAACTGCTTCACGAAGTCACTGAGCTCGAGGAGTGTCATCTCCTTGAAGGCGTCCAGCATTTCGTCGGTGCTGAGCTTGGCCATGGTGGCCTTCCTTTCTCGGGCCAGGGCCCTATGCGGTCTGCTGCTCCCGCTTGGCGTGCAGCGCGGCGACGGCGCGAGCCGCCTGTGCCAAGGGAGCGTTGAACAGGTAGGCGGCGTTTCGCAGCGAGGCCTGCATGGCGCCGGCGAACGAGGCGAGCAGCACCTCACGTGACTCGAGATCTGCGATCCGATCGATCTCGCCGGGGCTGAGCGGCTTGCCCTCGAAGTAGCCGCCCTTGATCACCAGCGGAGGGTGGGAGCGAGCGAAGGCGCGCAGCCCCTTCGCGGTGGCGACCGCGTCACCGGTGATGAACGCGACGGCCGAAGGACCGGTCAGCAGTTCCTCGAAGCCCACGATCCCGGCGTCGGCCGCGGCCAGCTTGGTCAGGGTGTTCTTGACCACGACGTAGGTGGCGTTGTCGCGCAAGGCGCGCCGCAGCTCCTGCAGCTGCGACACGGTCAGGCCACGGTACTCGGTGAGCACGGCGCCGGCGCAGCCACGAAACTCTTCCGTGAGCTCCGCAACGGCCACTGCCTTGTCCGAGCGCGCCATGCGGTCTCCCCTCCGGTGGGTGCTGGCAAGTCGCGCGGCCCGTAGCTCCCGACACGCAAGACGCCCCGGCGCAGGCGCGCGGGGCGTCACGATCGAGTCGCAGCGATTCTCGCTCACCTGCGCGGGCCACCCCGGGTGCGGGATCTTCGGTCGCGTGCCTGGCGGCGGTGCGACAACCAGCGGTCTTTGGTACCCGGCAGCCTACGGGACGGCCCCGTACCGACCAAGTCCCGGGGGCCGGCTCAGCCCTTCGACATCATCCCCAGCATGCCCGCGAACGGGTCACCCTTGACGGTCTGACCAGGTGGAGGCGCCGAGATCGTCACCGGCTGCCCCCAGGCGCTCAGGTCGATCACCATGCTCAGCATCGGTCCCAGCGCGAACGTGACCCGGCGCAGCAGCTGGTCGTTCCCGATCCAGACGTCGTAGCGCAGCGTGGCTGGGAGCTGGGCGGCGCTGACCCCCGGGAGCTCGCCCAGGCCGTGGGCGGCCAGCACCTTGCGGGTGTCCACCTCGATGCGGTAATGGGTCGTGGTCACACCGTCGACCTGTTCTGTGCCGACGGTCGTGAGCGAGACCATGCCGGCCGTCATGGCCCGGAGGGAACGGGCCGGGTCCACCAAGCCCAGCAGCTGCGACATCATCGAGCCCACGGGTGTGTTGGCGTTCCCCAGCCTCACCCTGGCGAACTTGCCCCCCGTGGGCTGGCCCAGGTTGAGGTAGAGCACGTTGTGGACGACGACGAGCCGGATGTTCCCGCCGAATGCGGGAGCTGAGAGGGTCAGTTCGGCGGCGTAGTCGGAGGTGCGGGCTCCCAGCTTGATGTCCCCTCGAAGCCGGGCAGGCTGACCGGCCGCGGTGATGGTCGCCGTGACGTGCGCGGTCTGCGCTCGCTGCTGGGCCTGGGTCACCGCCCCGGCGAAGCTGTCCTTGCTGAGCGCCCCGGCGCCGCTGTTCGCAGCGGATCCGACGGCCGCGCCGGCACCGACCAGGTCGCTGCTCGAGCCGCAACCCGCCGCCACGAACATCGACACGACGGCCACGAGGGCCGCTTTGCGACGCAGTGTCATGCCGGGCTCCTCGGTCGGATGCCGCCTCACGCCTCGCCGTCGGCGGCGATGTTGCGCGTGTGGCCGGGGTCGACGGGTATCCCCGGCCCCATGGTTGTCGACACCGTCACCTTTCTCAAGTAGCGGCCCTTGGAGCTGGCGGGCTTGAGGCGAAGCACCTCCTCCAGCGCCGCCGCGTAGTTGTCGGTCAGCTGCGCCTTGGGAAACGACGCCTTGCCGATGAGGTAGTGCAGGTTCGCGTGCCGATCGACGCGGAACTCGATCCGGCCGCCCTTGATGTCCGATACGGCCTTGGCCACGTCGGCGGTCACGGTCCCGGTCTTGGGGTTGGGCATGAGGCCGCGAGGTCCGAGCACCCGGCCGAGCCGGCCGACCCGACCCATCATGTCAGGGGTGGCGACGACGGCGTCGAAGTCCAGCCACCCGCCGGAGATCTTCTCGACCAGGTCGTCGGCGCCCACGTAGTCGGCCCCGGCGTCTCGCGCGGCCTCCGCCCGTTCGAGCGTGGCGAACACCAGCACGCGGGAGGTCTTGCCGGTGCCGTGCGGGAGGTTGACGGTCCCCCGCACCATCTGGTCGGCCTTGCGCGGGTCGACACCCAGTCGGAGGGCGACGTCGACGGTGGGGTCGAAGGAGGTGGTGGCCGTCTCCTTGGCGAGTGCGATCGCCTCCGACGGGCTGTAGAGCGTGTCGTTGTCGATCTTGGCCGCGAGGGCGCGGTACTGCTTGCTGCGCTGCATGGGTTGGCTCCTCTACGAGAGTTTGTGGTCATTGCGGGCGTGCAGGCGCCCTCCCACGGTCGGACTCGTACCTTGCCTCACCGATCGACGGTGACTCCCATCGACCGGGCGGTGCCCTCGACGATGCGCACCGCGGCGTCGATGTCGTTGGCGTTGAGGTCGGGAAGCTTGGTGGTGGCAATGTCGCGGACCTGGTCGCGGCTCAGCCGCCCGACCTTGTCCGTGTGCGGAACGGCAGAGCCCTTCGACAGCCCGGCCGCCTTCTTGATCAACTCCGCCGCCGGAGGTGTCTTGGTCACGAACGTGAACGAGCGGTCCTCGTAGATCGTGATCTCGACCGGCACCACGTTTCCCCGCATCGCGTCGGTGGCGGAGTTGTAGGCCTTGCAGAACTCCATGATGTTGACGCCGTGCGGCCCCAGCGCGGTGCCGACCGGCGGCGCCGGCGTTGCGGCACCCGCCTGCAGCTGGACCTTGACGAGTGCGGCGATCTTTTTCCTCGGAGGCATCTTGTCGTCCTTTGTGGTCTGGCGGGCAGGTGGTCAAACTTTGGAGATCTGGTCGAAGCTGAGCTCGACCGGGGTCTCGCGACCGAAGATCTCGACCAGTGCCTTCACCCGCTGCGCGTCGACGTTGATCTCGGTGATCGTCGCGTGCAAGGTGGCGAACGGGCCGTCGACGACCATAACGGAGTCGCCGGATACGAAGTCGGTGAACTCCACCTTCGCCGTCTTCTTCGCGCGGGCGGGCGTGGCCGTGGCGGAGGTGACTGCCGCCTCGACGGCGGGAGCCAGCATGTCCTCCACCTCGGTGAGGCTCAACGGCACCGGCTGGTGGGAGTGCCCCACGAACCCGGTAACCGAGGGGGTGTGCCGCACGGCCGCCCAGGACTCGTCGGTGAGCTCCATGCGAACCAGCACGTAGCCGGGCAGCACGGTGCGGCGGACCATCTTGCGCTGGCCGCTCTTGATCTCGGGGACCTCCTCGGTCGGTACGACGACCTCGAAGATGTGGTCCTCCATGTTGAGCGAGGTGATGCGGTTCTCGAGGTTGGCCTTCACCCGGTTCTCCATGCCGGAGTAGGTGTGGACGACAAACCAGTCACCGACCTGGTTGCGCAGCCGTTCCCGGAAGTCCGCCAACGGATCCTCGACCGCGGCCGCGTCCGAGGCCGCGTCCAGCGCCGCGTCGAGATCGTCCTCGGCATCGGCGACCACCGAGTCCGCCTCGTCGTCGGTCACCACCACCGGCTCGCCGTCCGGAGGGGGCTCGGGCTGGGAACGCCCGAAGTCGGCGAGCTCCGCCCCACCCCACGGTGCGACGTCCTCGGTGCTCTCGGCGCCGATCGCATCGGCCTCCGGCAGCGTCACCTCGACCTGGCCGCCCCCGTCCTCCGCCGCGGGCAGGTCGGAGTCGTCGTTCTGCTCCGCCTCGGTGGCGTCGGCGGCCGCGCTCAGCCCAGCGAGGACCTCGGCGACCTCGACGTCCTGCTCCAGATCGGTCACACCCTCGGGCGGGCTGTTGCGGAGCAGGTCGGAGTCGACCTCGTCGTACGGCTGGGACACGGTTTCCGTCACTCTCGTCTGGTTTCTGAAGCGCAGCAGGTCAGCCGAAGATGGCAAACATCGCCTTGCCGAAGGCGTAGTCGAGCCCGGACACGATCGTCATCATCACCAGCACGAACACCAGCACCACGACGAAGTACGTCACGACCTGTTGCTGGGTCGGGTAGACCACCTTGCGAAGCTCGGCCACCACCTGGCGGTAGAACGTGGCCGGCGTCGTCCGGCTGCTGCGTTCGGTGCGCCTGGCGGGCGTCGTGGAGCGGGTATCGCTCACCGTGGTCACCTGCCCTCTCGTGTCGGCTCGCCCTTGTCGTCGGCTGTCTTAGCAGGGCAGGAGGGACTCGAACCCCCAACCTCCGGTTTTGGAGACCGATGCTCTGCCAGTTGAGCTACTGCCCTAGAACGCCACCGCGGGCCACGACCGGCTCGCGGGCATGGCGACGCAGGGTGACGATCCACCCGGAGTGCAGAGTGTACGGCGTTGCGTGGCCCGGCGTCGAATGCGGCACGATGATCCCATGAGCGCCCAGCCGCAGCCCGTGGACACCCCCGGCCGCGTCTCGGCCCGGGTCAGCGACATCACCGAATCGGCGACGCTGGCAGTCGACGCCCGCGCCAAGGCACTCAAGGCGCAGGGGAGGTCGGTGATCGGCTTCGGAGCCGGCGAGCCCGACTTCGCCACCCCAGAAGGCATCGCACGAGCGGCCGCCGAGGCCTGCCTCGACCCGCGCAACCACCGCTACACCCCTGCGGCGGGCCTTCCCGAGCTGCGGGAGGCCGTGACGGCCAAGACCCGGCGCGACTCCGGCTATGAGGTGTCGCCGAGCCAGGTGCTGGTGACCAACGGCGGCAAGCAGGCGGTCTACCAGGCGTTCGCGGTGCTGCTGGACCCTGGTGACGAGGTGCTCGTCCCCACCCCGTACTGGACCACCTATCCGGAGGTCATCCGGCTCGCTGGCGGGGTCTGCGTCGACGTCGTCGCCGACCACTCCCAGGGTTACCTCGTCAGCGTCGAGCAGCTCGAGGCGGCCCGCACCGCAGCGACCCGGGTGCTGTTGTTCTGCTCACCGTGCAACCCCACCGGCGCGGTGTACCCACCCGACCACGTCCAGCAGATCGCAGCGTGGGCCCGCGACAACGGTCTGTGGGTGGTCACCGACGAGATCTACGAGCACCTGACGTACGACGGTGCGCAGGCGGTCTCGCTGCCGGTGGCGGTGCCCGAGCTCGCCGAGCGGTGCCTGGTGCTCAACGGGGTCGCGAAGACGTACGCGATGACCGGGTGGCGAGTGGGTTGGCTGATCGGCCCGGAGGACGTCGTCGCGGCGGCGACCAACCTGCAGTCGCATCTCACCTCGAACGTCTGCAACGTCGCCCAGCGGGCAGCGCTGGCCGCCGTCTCGGGCGATCTGGAGGCGGTGGCCCGGATGCGCGCCGCGTTCGACCGGCGCCGCCAGACGATCGTGGAGATGCTGAACGCCATCGAGGGCGTCCACTGCCCCACGCCGTCCGGTGCGTTCTACGTTTATCCCAGCGTGAAGGACCTGCTGGGGAGAGACCTCGGGGGAACCCGGCCCGAGACCTCGGCGGAACTTGCCGCCGCGATCCTCGACCTGGCCGAGGTGGCCGTCGTTCCCGGCGAGGCGTTCGGGACACCGGGCTACCTGCGGCTGTCGTACGCGCTCTCCGACGACGACCTCGTCGAAGGGATCGAGCGGCTGCAACGGCTGTTCGCCGGCGGGCCGGGGTCGCGGTCCTGAGCGGCGGCAGCGGGGATGCCACGCCTCGGCGCCCCCTGCACACCCTGCCCAAGGCGCACCTGCACCTGCACTTCACCGGTTCGATGCGGCACTCGACCCTGGTCGAGCTGGCCGGGAGGGACGGGATCCGGCTGCCGGCGGCGCTGGCCGAGGACTGGCCCCCCGCGCTGACCGCCACGGACGAGAAGGGCTGGTTTCGCTTCCAGCGCCTGTACGACATCGCCCGGTCGGTGCTGCGCACCCAGGGGGACGTACGGCGGTTGCTGCTCGAGGCGGCGATCGACGACCGGGCCGACGGCTCGGGATGGATGGAGATCCAGGTCGACCCGTCCGGGTACGCCGGTCGGTTCGGTGGCATCACGGCGTTCACCGAGCTCGTCCTCGACGCCGCCAGGGCCGCCGCGGACACCACCGGCACCGGGATCGGGGTGGTCATCGCCGCCAACCGGACCCGCCACCCGCTCGACGCCCGGACACTGGCGCGGTTGGCGACCCGGTACGCCGGCCGGGGTGTCGTCGGCTTCGGGCTCTCCAACGACGAGCGGCGTGGCCGCACCGACGAGTTCGCCCCCGCGTTCGCCATCGCCCGGCGGGCCGGGCTGGCCAGCGTCCCCCACGGCGGTGAGCTCCGCGACGCGGCCAGTGTCGCCGACTGCCTGCAGAGCCTGAACGCCGACCGTGTCGGCCACGGCGTGCGATGCGTCGAAGACCCGCGCGTGCTGGACGCGGTCCGCTCCGCCGGGGTCACCCTGGAGGTCTGCCCGACCTCGAACGTTTCGCTCGGTGTCTATTCAGCGCTCGAGGAGGTGCCGCTGCTCGAGCTGCTCGACGCCGGTGTCCCGGTGAGTCTGGGCGCCGACGACCCGCTGCTCTTCGGTTCGCGGCTGGCCGCCCAGTACGCCGTCGTCCGGGCCGCCCACGGCCTCGGCGACGACCAGCTGGCTGAGCTGGCCCGGATGTCGGTCAGGGCGTCCTGCGCTCCGGAGGCGGTCCGTACGTCCCTGCTGTCAGGAGTCGACGCATGGAGCGGTGGGGCGGCACCGGCCGTCCCAGGCCAGCCCACCCGCCCCGACCCACGATCTCCCGACGCCTGAGGGGTCGAGACCGCCGACATGTCGGGAGATCAGCCGGCGGGCCCGAAGTCAAAGGGAGCAGCCCACCGTGACCGGCTCGTTGACCAGCTCGACGCCGAAACGCTCGCGTACGCCGGCGCGAACCTGCCTGCCGAGCTCCAGCAGCTGCGCGGTCGAGGCGCCGCCCCGGTTGGTGAGGGCGAGCGGGTGCTTCGAGGACAACCTGGCCGGACCGGTGCCATACCCCCGGCCGAAGCCCGCCCGCTCGATCAGCCAGGCGGCGCTGGTCTTGACGGTCCCGTCCGGCTGCGGCCAGCGCGGTGCGTCCGGTGGCAGCCTTGCCGCGGCCGCGGGGGTGAGCACCGGGTTGGTGAAGAAGGAGCCGGCGCTCCACGTGTCGCGGTCCCCCGGGTCCAGCAGCATGCCCTTGGCCCGCCGCAGGTCCAGCACCACCGACCGCGCCAGGGCCAGCGGCACCCGGGCCCCGACGGGCACCCCCAGCCGGCGGGCCAGCTCCGGATAGCCGAGGGGGTCGGATTCGCCCGAACGTCGCAGGGACAACGTGACACCGAGCACGACGTGGTGACCCGGTTGGCGCTTGAAGCAGCTGGTGCGGTATCCGAAGCCGCACTCCGCCCCGGTCAGCGTTCTCGTCCGGCGAGCGGTCCGGTCGTACACCCGGACTGACACCGTGCTCGTGGCGATCTCCTGCCCGTACGCCCCGACGTTCTGGATGGGGGCGGCGCCGCAACGGCCGGGGATGCCCGACAGCACCTCGACACCGGCGAGGCCGTCGTCGACCGCCTCGGCCACGAACGCGTCCCAGTCCTCTCCGGCCTCCAGGCTCACCCACACCCGTTGCGGTCCGTCCTCCTCGACCGTGCGGCCCCGGCTGCGGACGAGGACCACGGTGCCGGGGAAGCCGGCGTCGGCGACGACCACGTTGCTGCCGCTCCCCAGCACCAGCACGGGTTCTCCCACGAGGTCGCATCCCAGCACGGTCTCGACCAGCTCGTCGGCGTCAGCCGCCTCCACGACCCGACCGGCGCGGCCACCGAGGCGCAGCGTGGTCAGCTCGGCCAGCGAGACCGCCGGGCGATCAGCCATCGCCGGCCACGGCGACGACGGCGCGAGCCCGGCCCAGGACCCGTGCGCCGTCGCAGCTGACGCTCAGCTCGATGGTGGCCCGGCCACCCTCCGCCGCGGTCACCGTGCCGGCCACCTCGACGTGCGTTCCTTCCCGGCCGTCGGGCACCACCACCGGACGCGTGAAGCGCGCCGCGAGCTCTCGTACCGCGGCCGGGTCGTCCACCCAGCCACTCACCGCGCGACCGGCCAACGCCAAGGTGTACATGCCGTGCGCGACGACCCCTGGTAACCCGGCCTGCCGTGCGACCTGGTCCGACACGTGAATCGGGTTCGAGTCGCCGCTGGCGGCGGCGTAGCGCACCAGGTCCTCCCGGGTGACGCGGTACGTTTCCGGTCCCAACGACTGGCCCGCCCGCAGCTGGTTCATCGGTCGCTGCCGGATCGGTGCATGAGCGTGGCGGAGGCGGTGCAGACCGGCTCTCCCTCGACGGTCGCGATCTCGGTGGAGGTCGCGACCACGGTGGCGCCAGCGGCATGTCGTACCGACTCCACGCGCAGCCGAGCGGTCAGCACGTCTCCGGCCCGTACCGGGCGCACCGACGCGAGGCGCTGGTCGGCGTGCAACACGTGGCGCAGCTCGGCGCCGACCTGGGGGTCGGCGAGCAGCACGGACATGGCCGCAAACGCCACCACGATCGGGTACGTCGGCGGGGCGACGACGTCGCGATGGCCGGCGTCCCGCGCGGCGCGGACGTCGAAGTGCACCCGATCGGTGGCGCCGATCGCCGCCGCGAAGTCCGCCACCCCGGCACGAGTCACCTGCAGCGGTGGGGTCGGCGCCTGCTGGCGGCCGGCCAGCTCCGCATCGAGCGGCACGGACGCCCTTTAGCGGGTCTCGCGGTGCTCGTTGGAACGGCGGCAGCGTGGGCAGTACTTCTGCAGCACCAACCGGTCGGGGTCGTTGCGCCGGTTCTTGCGGGTGATGTAGTTCCGCTCCTTGCACACCGTGCAGGCCAGCGTGATCTTGGGGCGGACGTCGGCGCTCTTGCTTGCCACGGGGTGCCTTCCTTGCTGTCGGAGCGGTCGGTGCGGTCGGTACCAGTAGCGGGGGCGGGACTCGAACCCGCGACACCACGATTATGAGCCGTGTGCTCTGACCACCTGAGCTACCCCGCCACGGGATGCGATCCCTGAGCCCCAATACGGAATCGAACCGTAGACCTTCTCCTTACCATGGAGACGCTCTACCGACTGAGCTATTGGGGCGAGCGACGACCGAGGATACAGCAGTACCGGCGGTTCGCCCCGGTGGCAGGGCTCGGTTTCGAACCAACGCAGACGATGCCGGGCCAAGTCCAGGACGTGGCCCAGTCGAGTCGACCGTCGCGATTCCGGTGGCAATACTGGCGATGTGTCGCTCCCAGATCCAGTGCTCGGGCGACCGCCTCTCACCCGGCAGGGCGACGCCTCGGTGAGACTCGGCGATGGCGTTTGCTGTCTTGACCAGCTCCAGAGTACGGACGGTGGCCTCATGGCAAGGGACCGCACCTGCAGGAGCTGCTCGCAGGCCGGCGTGACATCGTCCGGCCATGGCGGTTGCGGGACTGGACCTGCACGGCCGCGTCGCGGTGGTGACCGGCGCGGGCAGCCCGACGGGCATCGGCTTCGCGACAAGCCGGCGGCTGGGTGAGCTGGGAGCCGCTGTTGCCCTCACCGCGACCACGGACCGCGTGCATGAGCGGGCCGGTGAGCTGATGGACGCCGGGATCGAGGCCAGCGGCATCGTCGCCGACCTGACCGACCCGGCAGCGGCACAGGACGTGGCAGCTACGGTCACCCGCAGGTGGGACCGGCTGGACGTCCTCGTCAACAACGCCGGGATGATCTCGCTCACCGACGCAGACGCCCTGTCCGGTGGCGTCGACGGGCTCGGGTACGGCGAGTGGCAGCACAGTCTGCGGCGCAACCTCGGCACGGCGTTCCTGATGACTCGCTCGGCCCTGCCCACGATGCGGCGCGGTGGCTGGGGCCGGATCGTGATGATCTCCAGTGTCACCGGCGCGCTGATGGCCATGCAGAAGGACGCCGCGTACGCCGCTGCCAAGGCCGCCATGGTGGGGCTGACCCGGTCGCTGGCAATCGACCTCGCCGCCGACGGCATCACCGCCAACGCCGTCGCACCCGGGTGGATCTCCACCGGCTCGCAGACGCCGGACGAGCGGAAGGAGGGCGAGGTCACACCGATGCGCCGCAGCGGCACCGCCGACGAGGTCGCCTGGCCGGTGGCTTGGCTGTGCACGCCGGGGGCGGCGTACCTGACCGGTCAGTGCCTGGTCGTCGACGGCGGTAACTCGGTGGCCGAGCAGCGGGTGACCTGAGCGGTCAGACAGTCGTCGAGCGCGCCGGTGAGCAGGTCGACGTGCTCCTCGGTGAACACCAGCGGCGGCCGGATCTTCAAGGTGGCGCGGTCGCGTCCGGTGCGGCCGATCAGCACGGCGTGCTCGCGCATGCTGTCCACGATCTGGCTCGTACGCCGCTGGTCCGGCCGGCCGGTCGAGGGGTCCACGACGTCGACACCGACTGCCAGCCCCCAGCCGCGAACGGCCGACACCTCCGCCTTGTCCGCGGTGAGGTCCCGCAACGCCCGAACCAGGCGCGCGCCGACCACGGCCACGGAGTCGACAACCCGATCCTGGTCGAGAGCGTCCAGGACGGCGAGCGCCGCGGCGCAGGCAGCAGTGCCTCCGCCGAAGGTGCTGAAGTAGCCGGTCGCCTCTACGAAGGGGTCCACCAGCTCGGCCGGGCCGATTACCGCGGCAACCGGGTATCCGTTGCCCATCGGCTTGCCGAGGGTCACCAGGTCGGCCGGCACGTCGCCGGCGACGAAGCTCCACAGCGCGTCACCGGTGCGGCCGTGCCCAGCCTGCACCTCGTCGGCGACGTACAACCCGCCCGCGGCGTGCACCGCGGCGGCTGCCCCCATCGTCCAGTCGTGGGCGGGCCCGCGGATCCCGTCGCTGGTGAACACCCCGTCAACGAAGATCGCCGCGACAGCCAGATCCGCGCCGGCCAGGTCCTCGACCGCCGCGGTCACCGCGGCGCTCGACCCGGGCGGTGGCGGCACGAGCCGCACGAACTCCGGCCGGTCCGCCGCACCCCAGCTCTCCGGTGAGAACGCGGTGGTGGCCTGCGTGACGCCGTGGTACGCCCACCGGGTGGCGATGCCGCCAGCGGCGCCGGTGGCATGCTGAGCGATCCGCCACGCCACGTCGTTCGCCTCGCTGCCGGAGTTGACCAGCAGCACCCGGTCGAACCGGTGCGGCAGAGTCGCCAGCAGCCGCTCCGCCAGGACGACCGGGGCCTCCTGCAGGTAGCGGCTGTTCGTGTTGAGGGTGGCGACCTGGGAGCACACCGCGGCGGCCACGGCCGGGTGCGCGTGCCCGAGCACCGGGACGTTGTTGTAGGCATCGAGGTAGCGGCGGCCGTCTGCCGCCTCCAGGAAGACCCCGTGCCCACCCACCAGGTGGAGCGGTTCGGCGTAGCTGAGCTCCAGGCGGCCCAAGGACCGCGCCCGAGCGGTCCTCAGCGCCGCTGTGGGACGGCCGATGCGCGTGACACCGGGGCTCGCGGTGGGACCGGCGCCGGCAGTGCGTACCCCGCTGCTGAACCGCGCCGTCAACGTGTCCAGGCCAACGGTCAGCATCGCCTCGAGCCGGTCGTACGCCTCGGCATCCACCGGGGGCGCCTGGCCCTGTTCGCGAGTACGCCACGCGGTGATGAGCACGGCGGCGGCGTAGCGGCCGGCCATCAGGTCGGCGACCAGCGCGAGCTCACCGGGCTCGAGCGCCGTGACACGCTCGTACCCGGCGAGCACGTGCGGCACCAGTTCCAAGCCGTCCGGTCGGCCGCTGAACAGGTCCGCGGCCGCGACCGCCAGATCGCAGACCAGCGCGGTATGGGTCATGTCCCCGAAGTCGGTGATGCCGGTGATCTGCAGTGCGTCGTCCACGAGCACGTTGCCCGGCGCGAAGTCGTTGTGCACCACCTGGGTACGCAGCTCACGCAGCTGGGAGTCGACTCGGTGCTCGAAGCGGTCGAGCACGGCCTCGACCGCCGGTCGCCGGGTCGCCTCGACAGCGTCCAGCCACGGCCGCAGCTGCGACAACCGGCGGATGTCCCAGGCGATGGGGTAGCCCCCGCCCGCCGGCACGAACCCGCGCAGCGCCCGCCCCAGCCCAGCCGCCGTGCCTCCCCAGGCGTGCAGCTGCGGTAGGCCCAGCTCGGGGGGATCCGGATGGCGCCCCGCCAGCCAGCTCAGCACCCAGGCCAGGCAACGTCGGCCGTCCCGGCCGGTCAGCTCCACCCACGGCTGGCCGTCCTTGGTCGCTACGACGTCGGGGATCGGCAGGTCGGGTGCGACCGCGCGGACGTGGTGGAGGGCCGCGTGCTGGAACGAGAGCACGGCCGCACCGTCGGCCGGGTTGTGCACCTTTACCAGGTAGCAACCGGCAGCGGTGTCCAGCCGGAAGTTGCGGTCCCGCTCGCCGTGCACCGGCACCAGATGGCCCTCCAGGCCCCAGACGCTCCCCAGCGTCACGGGCAGCGCGTCGAGGTCCAGGTCTGGAGCAGGCACGCGGAGCGGGTCGGTCGGCGGCGCCATCATCGAGCCATTGTCGCTGCAGCCGCCGATCTGCGGCTCAGCTCGGGGCTCGACCGGTGGCGCAGCGCGCCACCGCTTCCAGGGTGAACGGTCCGGCCGGAGACCCCAGGCCTTCATACATCGCGGCCCGCAAAGTGGTGCGGTCCGGCTCGGGCAGGCTCAGGCAGTACGCCGCGGCCGGACCGGTGCCTAGCAGGAACCCCGACCACAGCTCGTCGAAGTCGGTATTCGTCGAGGGCAGCGTCAGAGTGGTCTCCGTGACGTCCTGGAAGCCCTCCGCGTCCAGCAGCTCGGTCATCTCGCCCTCGGCACCGAATCGGAGCACTCGGGCCTCGTCGGGCGCGTCCGGGTGCACGGTGAGCGCGTAATCCCAGAAGTTTCGCAGCATCTGCATGCCCTCGGTGAAGTCTCACACACATACCGCGACGGTGCCGCCGGGCCGCAGCACACGACGGAACTCGCTGGCCGCCCGGGCCGGGTCGACAACGAAATGCAGCACCAGCTGGGCGAGGACGGCGTCGAAGGCCCCGATCGTCGAACGGGATGTGCTCGGCCCGCCCGAGTCGGACGTCGACACCCGGGTGCCGAGCCGCGCACGCGTCGACGAAGGGAGCCGACGGGTCACACGCGCGGACTGCGCCCGTCCCGAGCCGGTCGACCAGCACGCCCGTCAGCCCGACGTCGAGGGCCGACGAGCCACCCGTCACTCCCGCCGTGTCGGCGAACGCGAGCGCCAGTGGCCGGGAGTACCGGCCCATGAAGGCGTCGTAAGCCTCGCCCGAGGCTTGGAACGTCGCAGCGCCCTCGGCTGCCGGCGTCGACTGCGCTCCGGTAGCTGCCACCCGTCATCCCCCGTCCTCGTACCGGCGCTCGACCCTGGCGAGGCGAGGTTACGCCAACCCGGAGGGTCGAGGTTTCGCGTGTGCAAGCGGTGCCCGGGCCGGCGTGGGATTGCCACCGGCATGCGATTCCACCCTCGGTCAAGCCGAAGGAAAGACCGAGGTTGGGCTGTGGTATCTGCCGTTCGGCTGCAGGACACGATCGCGCTGCTCGAGGCAGGGCATCGGATCGTCGAGCGGGTCCGTTGGGCCCGAGCGCACGTCCGCCGGCCCGATTCAGCCCGCTCCCCTGACAGCATCCGCAGTCGCGCCTGAATCAACCGCACAGACGGCACACTGACCGTCCCCCACGGGTTTCCGTCGCGGCGAATCGGGCCCCGGTAGCGAAACGGCCTCTGCCACGAACTGAATGTTCGCATCAAGAGGCACTCGGTTGCGTTGGTGGCAGGTGTTGGATTCGAACCAACGTAGGCGATGCCGACGGTTTTACAGACCGCTCCCTTTGGCCGCTCGGGCAACCTGCCAAGCGGCGCCACGATAGCGCAGCAACTACCCTGTCTCGTGGTACGTAGCCCACGTCCGGGAGGCAACGAGATGGCCGGCGATTCCTCGTTCGACATCGTCAGCAAGGTCGACCGCCAGGAGGCGGACAACGCCGTGAACCAGACGTTGCGGGAGATCTCGCAGCGGTTCGACTTCAAGAACACGGGCGCTTCCATCCGCTGGCAGGGCGAGTACGGGGTGGACATCTCGGCCAACGCCGAGGACCGTGCGCTGGCCGTGCTCGACGTGTTCAAGGACAAGCTCGTCAAGCGCGGCACCTCGCTCAAGGCCCTGGAGGCCGCCGAGCCGCGTTCCTCGGGCAAGGAGGTGAGGATCGCGGTGGAGCTGAGCCACGGGATCTCCCAGGAACAGGCCAAGAAGGTGAGCAAGCTGATCCGCGACGACGGGCCGAAGGGCGTCAAGGTCGCCGTGCAGGGCGACGAGCTGCGGGTCTCGAGCAAGAAGCGCGACGACCTGCAGGCCGTGATCGCACTGGTCAAGGGGGCCGATCTCGACTTCGCGGTGCAGTTCGTCAACTACCGCTGAGCTGACTCGGCGCCGAACGTGCCGAGCCGCCCGACTCGGACGGTCGGCTCAGCAGGGCCTGCACCCGCTCCACCGCATCAGCGGCGAGCTCGACGTTGCGCATGGAGCGCCGGACCAGGTCCTCGTCGCACCCCCCGATTCGCACGTTGAGGGCGACCAGGCAAGCGGCGGAACGTGCGGCGGCGGCCGCCAGCTGCACGCCGGTGGCGGCGTCACCGCGCAGCCGCGGGTTGCCGTCGCTGACCAGGATCGCGCCGGCGCCGGCGACTGCCGCGCCGGCGGCACTGACCTGCAGTGGGACCTCCGCGGCCCGCTGCAGCGCCAGCCGTAACCGCTTCCGCCGGTCGGCGGGGGCGGCGCCGTGTGTGGTCTGGTACGCCGCGATCACCGCGCGGTATGCCCTCGCGTCTTCGTCGGCGAGCCGGGTGGCCCGGTGCCGCCACCGCTCGGCGTCCTCGACCACCAGCTCACCGCCCGCGAGGCGGCCGACCGAATAGCGCGCGGCCATCGCCACCAGCCCGGCGGCGAGGGAGACCGTCACCGCCGCGACGGCCCCACCTCCCGGTGCGGGCTCGCGCGCCGCGACCAGGTCGAGGAACGCGTCGAGGCGCTGCTCGGTGAAGGAGGTGGCCATCGCGATCCGCCTCAGAACAGCCCGACCGTCTGGTCGAGCTCGTCGAGGTCGACGTGAGCCGCGGCGGGGTCCGAACCCAGGCCGGGCATGGTGCGCATGTCCCCGCAGATCGGATAGACGAAGCCGGCGCCCGCCGAGGCGCGCACCTCCCGGACCGGCAGCGTCCAGCCGGTCGGGGCACCCTTGCGGGTCGGGTCGGACGAGATCGACAGGTGGGTCTTGGCGATGCAGACCGGGAGGTTGCCGAAGCCGGCCCGCTCGTACGTGTCGAGCGCCCGGGAGGCGGCCGCGGAGTACTCCACGCCGGCGGCTCCGTAGACCCGGCCGGCCACCGCCTCGATCTTCTCCCGAAGGCTCGCCTCGTCGGGGTAGAGCAGTCGGAACCGCGACGGTTCGTCCGCGGCCTCCGCGACCGCCTCGGCCAGCTCGATCGCTCCCTGCCCGCCCTGGGCGAAGTGGGTGGAGACGGCACACCGCGCGCCCGCGCCCTCGGCGATCTCCCGGACGGCGTCGTGCTCGCTGGCGTGGTCCGTCGGGAAGGAGTTGACCGCCACCACCGGGGAGACGCCGTGCAGTCGGACGTTCTCGATCTGCTTGACGAGGTTGGCCGCACCGGCGCTGACGTGGTCGGGGTTCTCTGCCAGCAGCTCGGGGGGCAGCGGCTTGCCGGCAACGATGCGGTACTTGCCGGAGTGTGCCTTGAGCGCCCGGACGGTGGCGACCACGACCGCGGCATCGGGTGCCTCCCCGGAGGCACGGCACTTGATGTTGAAGAAGCGTTCGGCTCCCATGTCCGCTCCGAACCCCGCCTCGGTGACCACGAAGTCCCCGCACCGCAGCGCGATGAGATCGGCCAGCACCGAGGAGTTCCCCGTCGCGATGTTGCCGAAGGGTCCGCAGTGCACGATCGCGGGTGTGTTCTCCACGGTCTGCAACAGGTTCGGCTTGATCGCCTCCCGCAGCAGCACCGTCATGGCACCGGCGCAGTCCAGCTGCTCGGCCGTGACCGGCTCGCCGTCCCCGGTGTAGCCGACCACGATCCGGCCCAGCCGCTCGCGCAGGTCGCGCAACGAGGTCGTCAGCGCCAACGCGGCCATCACCTCCGAGGCCGCGGTGATGTCGAATCCCGTCTCCCGCGGCACCCCGTCGCCGCGACCCCCGAGCCCGATGACGATGTTGCGCAGCGCGCGGTCGTTGACGTCCAGAACCCGGCGCCAGGTGATGCTGTGGGGGTCGATACCGAGGCCGTTGCCCCGGTAGAGATGGTTGTCGAGCATGGCGCTCAGCAGGTTGTGCGCGGCGGTCACCGCGTGCATGTCGCCGGTCAGGTGGAGGTTCAGCTTCTCCATCGGGACCACCTGGCTGTAGCCCCCGCCGGCGGCTCCGCCCTTGATGCCGAGCGCGGGGCCCATGGACGCCTGCCGGATCGTGACGATCGCTCGCTTGCCGAGGTGGCGCATGGCCTGACCGAGCCCGACGGTGGTCGTGGTCTTGCCCTCGCCGAGCGGCGTCGGCGTGACCGCGGTGACCACGACGTACTTGGCCCGCGGCGCGTCGGTCAGCTCCGACATCGCGCCGAGGCTGATCTTCATGACGTCACGGCCGTACGGCTCGAGCAGGTGGCTGCCTAGCCCCATCTCGTTGGCGATGTCCTCGATGGGCTTTCGCGGTGCGTTGCGAGCGATCTCGAGATTGCTGGGGAACACGTCAGGTCTCCTCGCTGTCAGGGAAGCTGAAACCGTCGACCTCGATGCCGAACTCGGCTCCGGCGTCGAGCAGGCAGTCGAACAGGTACTGCCCGGACGAGCGTTCGCAGTGCATGAGATAGGACCGCACGCCGCCCAGGTCATCGCGGACGACGTCCGTCGCCAGCCCGGCCACGGCGGTGCGGAAGGCGGCGCCGTCGGGGCACGCGGAGGCGCTCACGTCGACCGCCGTCTCCTTGGCCAAGACGTCGGCCGAGCGGTCACCGGTGAGGCGGACCAGTGCCCGACCGTGGGTCAGGTCCACCACCGTCACCAGCTCCTCGGGTGCCCCGGCGGCGGTGGAGTCCAGACGGGTCCGGAGCGCCTCCTGGGATCCGGGCGGTGCCAGCGCCAGCCACTCTCCCGGCCCGCCGCCGACGACCAGCACCGTCGTCGCCTCGTCCCCGACGGTCCACGCCTGGCGCGCGCTGCGGCCGAACGGCACGTCGAGGTCCCGAGCGGCGGCGCCGTCCGCGGGTGCCTTGAGCGCCACCTTCGCCATCGGGCTGCAGTCGGTGACCAGCAGGGCAGCGTCGCTGCGGCGCCCACTGACCGCCCACCCGGCGACGACGACCTCCGGGGCCGCCGGGGTGATGGGGCTCCGCGCCACCGCGGCAGCTTCAGCCACGCAACCTGACCCCCTCGGGATCGACCGCCGCCAGGTTCTCGGCCACGACCGCTGGCTCGGAACGGCCGTCGGGCAGCCGTACCGTGACCTCGGTTCCCGGTGTGGCGAGCCGGGCCGCGACCTGGCCGAGACAGATGCCACACCGCAGGGTCGGTGACCAGCGGCTGGAGGTCACCCGGCCGCAAACCTCCCCGCCCCTGCCGACGAGCTGGCAGCCCTCATCGGGAACCACGGTGTCATTACGCAGGACCAGGCGCACCAGGCGGGGGTGGCCGCCGTCCTGCGACTGCCACAACAGCTCGCTGCGGCCGACGAAGTCGAGCTTGTCGAGCCGGATGAGGCCGTCGAGCCCGGCGCTGAACCCCCCGGTGAGGCCGTCGGTGTCCTGGCCCACGATGAGATGGCCCTTCTCCAGCCGCAGGATACGCTGCGCCTCGATCCCGACCGCCCGCACGCCCAGATCACCTCCGGCCCCCAGCAGCCGCTCCCACACGTGCAACCCGTAGCCGGCGGGGACGTGCAGCTCGTAGCTGAGCTCGCCGGTGAAACCGATGCGCCAGAGCACACACCCGGCGACCCCGGCGACCCGTCCGGTGCGGACCTGCATGTAGCCGAAGGTCTCCGGGTCCAGCTCCACGTCGTCGACGACACGGGCGACCAGCTCCCGCGCCCGCGGCCCCGCGACGTTGATGCTGGCGTACGACGTCGTCACCGGCGTGACGTGCACCCGCCAGGATGGGTGCTCGGTCTGCAGCCAGCTCTCGACCCACTCCCAGACCGCGGCCGCACCAGATGAGGTCGTGGTCATCAGGTAGTGCTCATCACCGAGGCGCGCGGTCACGCCGTCGTCGAACACCACCCCGTCCTCGGCGCACATCACGCCGTACCGAACCCGGCCGACCGCCAGCTTGGACCACCTGTTCACGTACACGAGGTTGAGCAACGACGGCACGTCCGGCCCGCGCAGGTCGAGCTTGCCGATCGGGGTGACGTCGATGATGCCGACGCGCTCCCGCACCGCGCCGACCTCCGCCGCCGGGTCGCCGTAGTGGTCGGGTCGGACCCAGGCGCCCGCCACGAGCGGCACGGCGCCATGGGCTGCGTGCCAGGGTTGCATCGGGGAGTAGCGGACCGGCTCTCGGTGACGCCCGGCCAGCGCTCCCAACGTCACCGGTGCGTACGGCGGGCGCCATGTGGTGGTTCCGGTCTGCGCGATCGTCCGTCCCGTCGCCTCGGCCAAGATTGCGACCACGTTGACGGTCTCGAGCTTGCCCTGCGTGGGGCCCATGGTCGCCGTCGTGTATCGCTTCGCGAGCTCGGGAACCGAGTACCCCTCCGCCACCGCGGTCAGCAGGTCCTTGGACGAGACGTCCTCGCAGAAGTCGACGATCCCGTGGGTGCGGCCGTGGAAGAGCTCCGGGTGCGAGTCGACGGGCAGCTTCGGGACCCGCACCGCCGTGGTGCCGAAGCCGGCCCGCCGGGCGGCCTCCCGACCGACGGCGCCGGCGTGCGCGGTCAGCTCGTCGACCGTCCCGTCACCGACGACGCCCCCGGCCGGGAGCACGTCGCCGGAGAGCCGGGAGACGTCGGGGAAGTAGCGGGCCGCCCTGGGGTCGTACGCGGGCACGTCACCGGCCATGGTGAGCAGGCTGGCCGGGTTGGTCCACCCCACCGCGGTGACGAGCAGGTCGCAGTCGAACCGGCGGCCGCCGGGCAGCTCCACAGCCCGCAGCCCGCTGCGCCCGATTGCCCGCACCACGTCACCCCCACGGCGCGCGTCCTCCACGTGCACGACGTCCACCCCCGCGCGTTCCAGGTCGCAGACAGCCGCGTCACCCTGCGGGTTCGCGCTCAGCACGACGGCACGCTGCCCAGGCTTGACCGCATAGAGGTTGATGAGCCGCCGGACCGCCGTGGACAGCATCACCCCCGGTGCGTCGTTCCCGGCGAAGACGTACGGACGCTCGAGCAGTCCCGGCGCAACCACCAGCGTCTTGGGTCGTGCCTTGATCAGCCGCTCGTGCACGTGCGCCAGCCCCCGCTGGACCACCGCGACCTCGTTGTGGTCGTAGCGGCCCACGACCACGGCGTCGGTCAGCACCTCGACGGAGGCGGCGTCGACGCGTTGTCGCAGCTCCGCCAGTGCCGCCAGGTCGGCCTTGTCACCCCACCGTAGGTGGCCGCCGAGGGCGTGCTCCTCCTCGACCAGCATCACGCTCGCGCCGGTCTCCGCGGCGGCCACGGCGGCGGCCATGCCCGCAGGGCCACCGCCCGCCACCAGGACATCGGGGTGGGCGTGGCGCGAGTCGTACGCGCCCAGCCGCTCCTGCGGCGGGTGGGGGGACACGACCCCGCCGTGCGAGAAGCGTCGCAGCACCCGTTCGTAGCTCGGCCAGAGCCGCTGCGGCGCGATGAACGTCTTGTAGTAGAAGCCGGCCGGGAGGAACCTGCCCACCAGCTCGTTGGCGGCTTTGACGTCGAAGCGCAGGGAGGGCCAGGTGTCCTGCGAGCGCACCTGCATGCCCTCCTCCACGAGGCGATGGGCGGCGCGGACGTTGGGTTCGTCCCCCACCTGCACGATGCAGCCGGGATCGGTGAACGCCGCGGTCAGCACGCCGCGCGGGCGGTGGTACTTGAAGCTGCGGGAGAAGACCCGCTCGCCGCTCGCGGCGAGAGCGGAGACGATCGTGTCGCCCCCGTGGGCCGGATAGGCCCGACCGTTCCAGCGCAACGACAGCGCTGCTGCTCGGTCGATCACCTCACCGGCCTGCGGGTCCAGGCGCATCACGGCCCGTCCCCGATCGCTACCTCGTTGGTCAAGGTGTTCCGGCGCAGGCTCAGGTACCGGCGGCATCCCATGCGGTGATACCACCGCTCGGTGGTCCAGCCGGCGACGTTGGCGCGAAGGTAGAGGTAGTCGCGCCACTGTTGGCGGGTGGCGGTCTCGGGGTCGGGGCGTCGGGTCCCCTCGCCGACGTAACGGAACTCGCCGGCGTCGCGGTGGCCGCACCATGGGCAGGGAAGCAAGATCACGTGGCGTCCTAGTGGCCGACCGCCGCCGCGCCCTTTTCCCCCACCAGCGCGCCCGCGGCGAACCGGTCGAGGCCGAACGCGGAGATGAGCTGGGGGGTCTCACCGGTGGCGACGCACTCGGCCATCGCCTCACCGGCGACCGGGCCCGCCTTGAAGCCGTACGTGCCCCAGCCGACGTCGACGAGGAAGCCGTCGACATCGGTCCGGCCCATGATCGGCGCGAAGTCGGGTGTCATGTCGCACAGCCCGGCCCACTGGCGGAGCAGGCGCAGCGTCGACAGCGAGGGCATCAGCTGGAGGACGTGGGTGGCCAGGCCCTCGATGAACTCCAGTGACCCGCGCGTGGAGTACGACGCGAACGGGTCGACGCTCGCCCCGAACACCAGCTCGCCGCGGTCGGTCTGGCTGACGTACACGTGCAGGGTCCCGGAGACGACGACGGTGTCCAGGAACGGCCGGACGGGCTCGGTGACCGCGGCCTGCAGCGGGAACGTCTGCACCGGCAACCGAACCCCGGCCAAGTCGGAGACCAACGACGACCAGCCGGCGGTGGCGTTGAGCACCACGGTGGTCGCGATCGGCCCGCGGCTGGTACGGACACCGGTGACCCGACCACCGACCACGTCGATGCCGGTGACCTCGGTGTCCTGGTGGATGTGCACGCCCATCGCGTCCGCCGCCCGCGCGTAGCCCCAGACCACCGCGTCGTGACGGATGATGCCCCCCGGCGGGTGGTACAGCGCGCCGAGGATCGGGTAACGGGCCCGGTCGGAGACGTCGAGGAACGGCACCAGACCCTTGACCTCGGCGGGCCCGACGATCTCCGAGTCGACGCGGCACGCCTTGTTGACCTCGGCCCGCCACCTCATCGTCCGCAACGAGGAGTCGCTGTGGGCGAGCGTGAGGTGGCCCCGCCGGGAGAACATCACGTTGTAGTTCAGCTCGGCGGCGAGTCGCCGGTACAGCGTCAGCGAACGGTCGTAGAAGCGGACGCCTTCTGGGGTCAGGTAGTTGGAACGCAAGATCGCGGTGTTGCGGCCCGATCCACCGCTGCCGAGGTAGCTCTTCTCGACGACCGCGACGTTAGTGATGCCGTGGTTGCGCGCCAGGTAGTACGCGGTCGCGAGACCGTGCACCCCGCCGCCCACGATCACGACGTCGTAGCCGCGGGCGAGCTCGGGCGTCTGCCAGGCGGGCGGCCAGGCACGGTTGGTGATCCCGTGCCGCAGCAGCGCGACGGCGGAGTAACCACCAGGACGTAGGCGGTCGCGCCAGCGAGCGTCACGCATGCCCGGTTCGCTCACGTGTCAGGCGGCTCAGCGCCCGCCGCCGCCATCGTTCGGTGGCGGCGACGTCGCCCAACGTATAGATGTGCAGCCCCGCCATTCCCCGGGTCGGGTCGGCCAGGTCGTCACCGAGCCCCCCGACGAGGCGGTCCGGGCGGTAGCCACCGGGCGCAGCCAGTCGCACCAGCCCGAAGCGGTGCTTGCGCAGGAACCGCGCGGACGGGCCGACCCCGATGCGAGCCACGATCCCCAACAGCTTGCGCCGGTCCACGGCACCGGCGACACCCACGTGCAGCGGCAGCTGGACGCCGAGCCGACGGACTCCGGTGAGCCAGTTCGAGACGCTCCCGGAATCGAAGCACAGCTGGCTCACGAGGTAGCTGGCCATCGGCTCCTTCGCCTGCAGCGCGGCGGAGAGATCCGCGTCGGCGACGAGCGGGTGCCCCTCGGGGTAGCCCGCGATCCCGACGCGTCCCATTGCGGGTGCGCGCCCGCTCCGCACCAGCGCCCGCCAGGCCTGCAACAACCCCGCGGCGTCACCGAAGGCTCCCACCGGTCGCTGACCGTCTCCGCCGACGACGAACACGTCTTGGACGCCGACAGCGGCGAGCCGGTGCAGGATGTCGGCCAGCTGAGCCTCGTCCGCGACAAGCCGGGCCGCCAGGTGGGGCACTGTTGCGTACCCGGCCCCTGCCAGGGCCGCGGTGAGGTCCAGGGTGGGCTGCAGACCCCGGCGCGGTGAGGCGGTGACCGTGACGGGGAGGTCTCGAGGCACGTGCTCCTCGACCTGGTGCAGCGTGCCGGGCAGCGGGAGGACCTCGAGGCGAGGCCGGCTCAAGGCCGCGACCAGCGCGTCACGGGCGCGCTGCCTGCCCCCTCCCGCGGGAGCGCAGCCTGCCGGGGTAATGGTGGATTCTCGCATCGGCTCAGAGGTGGGCGCTGTAGGCACGGTTGTGGGCGGACAGGGTGGGATCGGTTCCGAGGAAGGCATGCTTGGACATGTCCTCGGAGTAGCGGCTCGCCGGCGGCCGGCGCCCGAGCGCCTCGGCCATGCTCCGAACGTGGTGCGGGCCGGCACCGCAGCACAGACCCAGGTAGCCGACGCCGAGAGCGGCGGCAGACCGCGTGAAGTCCGCGACCTCGTACCGGTTGCAGGAGAACGGGTCGAGCGCAGTCGGGAACGGCCTGCGGTCGGGACTGAGACTGGCGTGCGCCTCCCTCAGGCCCTGGAAGGTGGGCTGGTCGGGGCGGGTGCGGTACGGGACCGGCAGCGCCGCCACGGGCACGTCGACCGCAGCCGAGATGCCGCCGAGCAGCGGCAGCATGGTGGCCGGCCCGCGCAGGCAGTTGAGGCCGACCACGCTGGCGCCCGCGTCCGCCAGCCGCCGGCACGCGTCGGCGACCGACCAGCCCTCGCGGGTCTCCGGGCTCCGGCCGACCGCGAGCGTGATGACCGCCGGCAGGCCGCTGCGTCCGATCGCCTCGAGCGCCGACAACGCCTCACCCGCGTAGCGGAACGTCTCACCGATGACGAAGTCGACGCCGGCCGCTGCCGCCCAGGCCACCTGTTCTTCGAACATCGCCTGCGCCTGCTCCTGCGTCTGGCGATCCGCTGGGTCGTAGACGTTGGTGTTGCAGACGTTTCCGGCGAGCAGCGTGCCGGTGTCGTCGGCGACGGCTCGGGCGAGGTCGAGCGCCTGCCGGTTCATCTCCTCCAGCAGCCCGTCCTTGCCGACCGCACGCAGCTTCTCCCGGTGGGCGTAGTACGTGAGCGCCTCGACCACGTCCGAACCGGCGTGGACGAAGTCGCGGTGCACCGCGCTGACCTGTTCTGGGTGGTCGAGCACCACCTCGGGCACGAACGGGCCCGCCTGCAGGTAGCCACGGCGCTCGAGCTCGAAGAGGTATCCCTCGGCGCAGATGACCGGTCCGCTCGCGAGCCGATCCAACAGCCCGGGACCACGAGAAGAAGGCGTCACCGCGAGCCCGCCACCGCGTCGCTCTTGGGCGTCTCCTTCTTGGGGTCGATGAAGGGCTTGGGGACCACGACGGCGTCGACCTCGCCGCGCGCCGCGGTGCGGACGGTGAGCTTGGTCCCCGGTTGGGTCCGCTCGACCGGCACCAGCGCGAAGCCGATGTTCTTCTCCAGGCGCGGCGACCAGAACGCCGACGACACCTGACCGATCAGGTTGTCGCCCTCGGTGACCGGCAGGTAGTCGTCGAGATACCCGACCAGCGGGTCGCCGCCGATCTCGACACCGACCACCAGGCGGTCGACGCCCTCCTCGGCGATGCGCGTCAACGCCTGCTTGCCGACAAAGTCGGAGTCCTTGTCGAGGTCGACGGTCCAGCCCAGGCCGATCTCGTACGGGTTCAAGAACGCGTAGTCGCTGTAGGCGTTGTTGTCCAGCGCGATGTCCGAGCCGTAGCTGAGGATCCCCGCCTCGACCCGGCGGATCTGACAGGGGCCGATGACCGCGAGGTCGTGGGGTCCGCCCGCCTCCAGGACGGTGTCCCAGAGCTTCATGGCGTCCCGGCTGGCGTTGCGCAGGTAGATCTCGTAGCCGATCTCGCCGGTATAGCCGGTGCGACCCACCACGACGTCCATGCCGTTGAGCTCGAACTCGGCGCTCCAGTAGTACTTGAGGTCGAGGATGCGGTCGCCGAACAGGTCGCGCATCAGCGCCTGCGACTTGGGCCCCTGGATCTGGACGGGAGCCACGTCCGGCTCACTGACCCGGACGTCGAGGCCCAGCTGGCTGGCCACGCCCTTGGCCCACAGCAGCACGTCGCCGTCCGCGACCGAGAACCAGAAGCAGTCCTCGGCCAACCTCAGCAGCACCGGGTTGTTGATGACGCCGCCGTCGGCGTCGGTGTTGAGCAGGAACTTGTTCTGGCCGACCTGACACTTGGTCAGGTCGCGGGGGGTCAGCATGTCCGCCAGCTGCAGGGCGTCGGGCCCGGCGATCTCGACCTGGCGTTCCACCCCGACGTCCCACATCGTGACGTCGCGGACCAGCCTCCAGTACTCGGCGATCATGTCGTCGTAGTGGCGCGGGTGGTACATGCGGTTGCACACGGTGTACGACTGCACGCCGTGGCGCTCGGAGGCGTAGAAGTACGGCGACTTCCGGATCCGGGTGTACATGTGGATCTTGGGCACGTCGTAGGGGATGCGCACGGGTGTTCTCTCTCTCGTAGGTGGCGGTCAGCTCCAGGGGAACGGTGAACTGCTGGTCGGATGCAGCTCCCCCCGCTCGTACCGGTCGAAGCGGAACGGCGCCAGCAGCTCCTGCGGCTCGCCGAGGAGCTCGCGGGCCACGAGGGCACCGACGCCGATCATCTTGTAGCCGTGGTTGGAGTCGGCGATGACGTAGGCGTTCTGCCGGAACGTGTCGAAGACGGGGAAGCTGTCGGGGGTGAAGCAGCCCAGCCCCCCCGATGGCTCGTCCCTGTAGAGGTGCTCGGTGCCCTCGAAACGCGCGTGGCAGTGGGCGAGCGCCGACGTCCACAGGTGCGCGAACTCGGGGGACACGACGAACTCCGGACTGGCCGGGCCGTACGGATCCACCGCGACGTCGGCCGCCGCCTTGCCCACCGGCGCCGGCATGCTGCCGCCTTGGACGCCGCCGAAGTTGAAGTCCGGCTTGTAGTAGATGCCCCACATCGAGTCGGTGATGAGGTCGCCCCCCGCGTCGAAAAGCGGCGCGTCCGAGTCCACGTGCATGACCGGTGGCATGCCGCCGGAGGAGTCGGTGAACAGCCCCGGGTCGACGCCGAGCGTGCCCTCCTGGAGCAGCAGATACGTCCACATCTCCACGTCTTTGTGAAGGCACCCCTCCTTGTCACGGATGGCGACAGTGGCCGGCAGGTCGAGCATCGTCCACAGCCCGCGCACCCACGGCCCGACGGCAATCACGAGCTGCTCGCACCGCACCGTTCCCGAGTCGGTCTCCACGGCGGTCACGGCACCGCCGTCGAGCCCGAGGCCGGTGACCTGGACGCCGGAACTGATCCGGACACCCTCCGCCTCGACCTTGGCGGCCAGGCCCAGCATCGAGGCGCGGTTGTTGGCGTAGCCGCCCCGGTGCTCGTGCAGCACGTTGGTGATCCCCTGCGCCTGCCAGTCGCCGAACAGATCCCGCAGGTAGGCGCGGCACTTCCGTTCGCCCTCGACCAACGTCGACGGATAGCCGATCTGCTGCTGCTCGGCATGGATCTGGGCCACGCCGGCGCGCATCGCCTCCGGCGCCGCCTGCAGGTAGCCGACCGGGTGGTATGCGAACGCCTCCAGGTCCGACTCCCAGACGTCCACGGACTGTGCCATCAGGCGGCGCATCGCCGGCTGGAAGTAGTTGTTGCGGATCACCCCGCAGGCGATGCCAGAGGCGCCCGCGGCGACCGCGCTCTTGTCGAGCACCAAGATGTCCGCCCCGGAGCCCAGGTCCCGCTCCCGCAGGTCGCGGGCCAGGTGCCAGGCGGTGGACAGGCCGTGCACCCCGGCGCCGACGATCACATAGCGAACTGCGCGCGGAAGCTCCCGGCGGACCGTCATCTCCGTCACCTCGTTGCCTATGCGGCAACACGGTTGCATATACTGACGCTTCGCGACGCTAGCACGGGAGGTCAGGTGGCCGCCACATGAACCGTCCGGTGGCAACCGTCGAACGGGCGGTCGCGGTGCTACGCGCTCTCGCCGACGCCCCCGGAGACCTCGGCAACAACGAGATCGCCCGGCGCACCGGGGTCAACCCCAGCACGGTGTCGCGGCTGCTTTCCACGCTGACCGCCGCCGGGCTCGTCCGCCGGTCATCCGACAGCGGCCGCTTCCGGCTCGGCCCCCGGCTGGTCGAGCTGGGCAACGCCGCACTCGCCCGAGTCGACCTTCGGCAGCTCGGCCGACCCCATCTCACGGCGCTGACGGAGGCCACCGGCGAGACCGCGACGCTCTCGGTGCCGAACGGCGAGGCGACGATAACCGTGGACTTCGTGCAGAGCCCGTCGTCGGTACGCAGCGTCGCCGAGGTGGGGCGCCCGAGCATCCCGCACGCAACCGCCATCGGCAAGGTCTTCTTGGCGCACGGCGGCGCCCTGCCCTCGGGTCGGCTGGTGTCGTACACCCCGCGAACCATTACCAGCCCCAAAGAGCTGGCCGCAGAGATCGCCCGCACCCGCGAGCGCGGATGGGCGCAGGCGGTCGGTGAGCGCGAGGCGGACCTGAACGCGCTCGCAGCCCCCATCCTGGATGCCGGCCGATCGTTGGTCGCCGTCCTCGGGCTCCAGGGACCGGCGGCTCGCTTCGACGCCGCGGCGATGGCTGCGGCCATCGACTTTCTCGTCATGCACGCGGCGCAGCTGTCCACGGCGGACGCCAGTTGATCGGGATGCATTCGTTGTTGCCCTATCGGCACGGGGTCTTGTGCCCTCTGGTGCGTCGTGCAACAGTCCGGGCAGCGGCGGTGTCCGCACCCGTGTGACGCCCCGTCCCGGTTACTCGCTTTCGACGCTAGGCGAGACGGAGGTGCCGTGGGCAGCAAGATGAGTTGGTGGGACAGCTTCCGCATCTACATGCAGTTCCGCTGGCAGCACGTCCTCGATCTCGCTGTTGCGCACATCATCGTGGTGATCATCTCGGTCGCGATCGCGACCGTCGTCGGGGTTGCTCTGGGAGTGGCCACCTACCGGACCGAGCGTCCCCGCGAGCTCGTGCTCGCCGTCACCGGCACCTTCTTGACTATTCCCTCACTGGCGCTCTTCGGGCTGTTCATCGCGATTCCGGTGCTGGGACTGGGCGAGCGGTCGGTCATCGTCGGCCTGGTCATGTACGGACTGCTGCCGATCGTGCGCAACACCGTCGTGGGGCTGCGTGAGGTGGACCCCGCGATCGTCGAGTCCGCGCAAGGCATGGGAATGGGGCGCAGCCAGCGACTGCTGCGGGTGGAACTGCCGCTGGCCTGGCCGGTGATCCTCACCGGCATGCGGGTGTCGACGCTGGTCTTGATCGGCATTGCGGCGATCGGGGCGTACATCCAAGGCCCCGGCCTGGGTCAGGACATCTTCTCCGGTCTGGCGCACATCGGAGGGGCGAGCGCGCTCAACGAGGTGCTCGGGGGGACGCTCGGCGTCATCGTCTTGGCGGTGCTGTTCGACCTGGTCTATGTGGTGATCTCGTGGGTGACGGTTCCGAAGGGGCTTCGATGAGCGACCAGCAGGCCACCGGCGCCGCGGCGAACGGTAGCCAGCCCAAGATCCGGCTGGACGAGCTGGCCAAACGGTTCCCCGGGCAGCGCGAACCGGCGGTCGTCGACCTGTCGATGGAGATCCCGGAGGGCGAGATCGTCATCTTCGTGGGACCGTCCGGGTGCGGGAAGACCACGACGATGAAGATGATCAACCGCATCATCGAGCCGACCTCGGGTCGGATCTTCCTCGATGGGGAGGACGTCACCAAGGGCAACCCGGACCAGCTTCGGCGCCGCATCGGCTACGTGATCCAGCAGATCGGGCTGTTCCCGCACGCCACGATCGCAGCCAACATCGCCACGGTGCCGCGGTTGCTCGGCTGGGACAAGAAGCGTATCTCCGAACGGGTCGACGAGCTGCTGGAGACCGTGGGCATGGACCCCGGGGAGTACCGGAACCGGTATCCCAAGGAGCTCTCGGGCGGGCAGCGACAGCGGGTCGGGGTTGCCCGGGCGATGAGTGCCGACCCCGACGTCATGCTGATGGACGAGCCGTTCGGCGCGATCGACCCGATCACCCGAGACCGGCTGCAGAACGAGTTCCTCCGGCTGCAGGAGCGCATCAAGAAGACCATCGTCTTCGTCACCCACGACATCGACGAGGCGATCAAGATGGGCGACCGGATCGCGATCCTGCGCGACCAGTCGCGGATCGCACAGTTCGACACGCCCGAGCGGATCCTGGTCAACCCCGCCGACGACTACGTGGCCGACTTCATCGGCCGCGGCGCCTCACTGAAGCGGCTGAGCCTGAGCCGGGTGCGAGACGTCGAACTCCACCAGTGGCCGACGGTTGGCGAGGGCGCCAGCCACGATGAGGTCCGGCGGGCTCTGGACGGCAGCGACAAGAGCGCCGTGCTCGTACTCGACGACAAGCGACGGCCGGTGCAGTGGGTGAACACCGAGCACCTGCGCCGCGCCGCCGAGGGTCGACCGCTGCGCGAGATCGGGTTGCCCGCGGACGCGGTGGTCCAGCCCAACGCGACCCTGAGCGACACGCTGAACGAGATGCTCACCGCGCGCTACAGCTGCTCCATCGTGGTCGATGCCGACCGCGCCTACCAGGGCGTGGTCGACATCGAGACGATCAACGAGGCCGTCCGCGGGATGCGGCTGGCGGAGCAGGACCGGTTGCGGGCGGAGACCGGTGCCGAGGAGGTGGCAAGCTAGCATGTCGGGCACCTCCGGCACCCAAGTCGTCGCGCCACAGCCGGCTTCCACCGGCGACGCCGGCCCGGTACTCGGTGCGAGCGGCCGCCGCCGGTCGGTCGGCGGATACCTGTTCATGCCGGCTTTGCTGCTGACAGCCATCATCGCCGTGGTGGTCGCGGTGAGGACGCGCGACCTGAACACCCTGGAGCGGCATCGACTCGCCTTCGGCTACGTCCTGCAGAAGTTCAGGGAACACCTGGAGCTCACGTTCGTGTCCACGGTCTTGGTGCTGCTCATCGCGATACCGCTGGGGATCCTGCTGACCCGGCCCTTCGCCCGAGCCATCACACCACCGGCCATCGCGGTGTTCAACATCGGCCAGGCGGTGCCGTCGATCGGCCTGATCGCGCTGTTCGCGATCATCTGGAACATCGGGTTCTGGCCGTTGGTGGTCGCGCTCGTCGCCTACACAGTGCTGCCGGTGCTGCGCAACACGATGGTGGGCCTCCGCCAGGTGGACCCGTCGGTGATCGAGTCCGCGCGCGGCATGGGGATGACCAAGACTTCGGTGCTCCTGCGCATCGAGCTGCCGCTGGCGGTGCCGATCGTTATGGCCGGGCTGAGGACCGCGCTCACGATCAACGTCGGCACCGCCACCCTGGGCGCGCTGGTCGGGGCCGGTGGGCTGGGCGCGCTCATCGTGTCCGGCATCGCCGGACTGGACCTGTTCACCACCGTGATCGGCGCCAGCCTGGTCGCCGTGCTCGCCCTGCTCATCGACTACCTGGCCAGCATCGCCGAGGACGTACTACGACCGCGCGGGCTGTGATCTCCCGCCACACGACAAACAGCAAGACTTAAGACACAAGGGAAGGTGGAGCCATCATGCGGTACCCGAAGAGGTCCGTCCGGCTGACCGCGCTGTTCGCCGGGCTGGCGATGGTCGCACTCGCCTGCGGGAGCAGCAACAGCGGCGGTGGGGGCGGCAGCGGAGGAGGCACCGGGAGTAGCAGTGACCTGAGCGGCGCGTCCTTCACGGTCGGCTCCAAGGAGTTCACCGAGCAGCTCGTCCTCGGCCAGATCACCAAGCTGGTGCTGGAGAACGCCGGCGCCACCGTCAACGACAAGACCGGCATCACCGGGACCACCAACGTGCGCAAGTCGCTGACGTCCGGCCAGATCGACATGTACTGGGAATACACAGGGACCGGTTACGCCGAGATCCTCGGCAACGACGTAAGCAAGGCGCCAACGGACCAGCAGCAGCTGTTCGACGCCGTGGCCAAGGAGGATCTCGCCAAGAACAACATCGAGTGGATAGACCTGGCGCCGATGAACGACACGTACGCGATCGCCACCGCGGGTGGTTCCGACGTCACGACGCTGTCCCAGTACGCCGACCTGGTCAACAGCAACCCGTCGGACGGTTCCATGTGCGCCGCGGCGGAGTTCCTCGACCGCGCCGACGGCTTCCCCGGGCTGGAGAAGGCGTACGGCTTCCAGCTGCCGGACAGCGCGCTCACCGAGGTCGACCTCGGGATCATCTTCACGCGGGTGCCGAAGGGCGACCCCTGCAAGTTCGGTGAGGTATTCGCAACCGACGGCCGCATCCCAGCCAACAACATGATGGTCCTCGAGGACGATAAGAACTTCTTCGTCAAGTACAACGTGGCGCTGACGGTGAGAAAGGAAGTCCTGGACAAGTACCCGCAGATCAAGGACCTCTTCGCGCCCATCGCCGCGAAGCTGGACACCGAAACCATGCAGAAGCTCAACTCGCAGGTCGACGTGGACGGTCTGCCGCCGGAGGCCGTGGCCCAGCAGTGGCTGCAGGACAACGGGTTCCTGGGCTGACCGGATGCGGATAACGCTCGCGCAGGTCGACTCCAGGCTCGCGGACATCGACGCGAACGTGGAGTCGGCTGAGCGGGTCGTCGCCGATGCGGCCGGGGAGTCCTCGGACCTGGTTGTGTTCCCCGAGCTTTACCTGTCCGGCTATTCGATCGGCGCCGTGGACGTCGACCTGTCGATGCGGCCCGACGATCCGAGGATCGAGAAGCTGGCCCGGGGCTGCGGCGCCGGCGGCCTGCTGATCGGCCTCGTCGAGGCGGGAGGGCAGGGCCCGCACACCTACAACAGCATGGCCTTCTACCAAGACGGCCGGCTGGTGCACGTGCACCGCAAGCTCTACCTCCCCGCGTACGCGCCGTTCGAGGAGCGCAACCACTTCACTCCCGGCCCGAGCCTGCGGGCCTTCCCCGTGGCGCCGGACACCCGGATGGCCGTGCTGTTGTGCAACGACGCCTGGCAGCCGCAGCTCGCCTTCTTGGCCACCCAGGATGGGTCGCGGGTCTTGCTGGTCCCGGCGGCCAGCGCGCAGAGCCGCTTTCCCGAGCACTACGACTCCTACGAGTACTGGCACGACATCACCCATTTCTACGGGCGCATGTTCCAGGTGTTCGTCGTGTTCGTGAACCGGGTGGGCACCGAAGGCCCGCTGCGCTTTTGGGGCGGCTCCCACGTCATCGACCCCTGGGGCAAGGTCGTGGCCGAGGCGCCGCAAGACGAGGAAGGCTCGATCACCGTGGACATCGACCTGGCCGAGGTCCGGCGCCGGCGGCGGCAGGTGCCGCTTGTGAAGGAGGCCCGGCTCGGGCTGCTTCACCGCGAGATCGGCCGGCTCCTCGAGGAGGGCGGCGACCTCTAGCCGGCGGCTTGCGACGCGGGAGCGGGGCGGTGGGTCGATCCGGACGGCGACTCGACCTAGGATGGACGGTGGCATACCCGCAGGAAAGGCAGTCGTGAGCAAGCAGGTCAAGCAGCTCGACCGCGTGATCATCCGCTTCGCTGGCGACTCCGGCGACGGCATGCAGCTCACCGGTGACCGGTTCACCGCCGAGACCGCCGCGTTCGGCAACGACCTGTCGACGCTGCCCAGCTTCCCCGCCGAGATCCGGGCGCCGGCCGGCACCGTGCATGGCGTCTCCAGCTTCCAGCTGCACTTCGCCGACCACGACATCCTCACCCCGGGGGACTCCCCCGACGTGCTGGTGGCGATGAACCCGGCGGCGCTGCGCGCCAACCTCGCCGACCTGCGGCCGGGCGCGACCGTCATCGTCGACTCCCACGACTTCACCTCCCGCAACCTCGCCCGCGCCGGTTACCCCGCCAACCCGCTCGACGACGACACACTGCAGCAGTACCAGGTGCATTCGGTCGATCTCACCGCCCTCACCGTCGAGGCCGTCAAGGAGTTCGGGCTGTCTCGCAAGGACGCGTCGCGGGCGAAGAACATGTTCGCGCTCGGCCTGCTGTCTTGGATGTACGGCCGGCCGACCGAACCGACCGTGGAGTTCCTGCAGACTCGCTTCGCGGCCAAGACCGAGCTGCGCGACGCCAACATCACCGCGTTCCGCACCGGGTGGAACTTCGGCGAGACCACCGAGGCGTTCGCGGTCTCGTACCAGATCAAACCGGCCCCGATGACCCCCGGCCGCTACCGCAACATCACCGGCAACCTCGCGCTGGCGTACGGGATCATCGCCGCCGGGCGGCAGTCCGGGCTGCCGGTGTTCCTCGGCTCCTATCCGATCACTCCAGCCTCCGACATCCTGCACGAGCTGTCCAAGCACAAGCGCTTCGGCGTCACCACCTTCCAGGCCGAGGACGAGATCGCCGGCGTGGGCGCGGCGCTGGGCGCGGCGTTCGGTGGCGCGCTTGGCGTCACCACGACGTCCGGGCCGGGGCTCGCCCTCAAGGGCGAGACGATCGGGCTCGCGGTGATGCTGGAGCTGCCGCTGCTGGTGTGCGACATCCAGCGTGGCGGCCCGTCCACCGGGCTGCCGACGAAGACCGAGCAGGCGGACCTGCTGCAGGCGATGTTCGGGCGCAACGGTGAGGCGCCGGTCCCGATCGTCGCGCCTCGCTCACCGGCCGACTGCTTCGACACGGTCCTGGAGGCGGTCCGGATCGCGGTGACCTACCGCACCCCGGTGCTGTTGCTCTCCGACGGCTACCTCGCCAACGGGTCGGAGCCGTGGCGGCTGCCCGCGGTCGAGGACCTGCCGAGGATCGACCCCGCCTTCGCCACGCCGGAGGAGGGAGGCGAACCCTTCCAGCCCTACCGGCGGGACGCCGAGACCCTGGCTCGCCCGTGGGCGATACCTGGTACGGCCGGTCTCGAGCACCGCATCGGCGGGCTGGAGAAGGCCGACCGGACCGGCGAGATCTCCTACGATCCCGCCAACCACGACCTGATGGTGCGCACCCGGCAGGCCAAGATCGACGGCATCGCCAAGGGGCTGCCACCGCTGGAGCTGGACGACCCCGCCGGCGAGGCCCGCGTCCTCGTGCTCGGTTGGGGCTCGACGTACGGCCCCATCGGTGCCGGTGTCCGGCGGGCCCGGCGGGACGGGATCGCGGTGGCCCAGGCACACCTGAGGCACCTCAACCCGCTGCCCGGGGACCTCGGCTCGGTGCTGCGCCGCTACGAGCGGGTGGTGGTGCCGGAGATGAACCTGGGCCAGCTCGCGCTGCTGCTGCGGGCGAAATACCTCGTCGACGTCGTCGGTTACTCGAAGGTGCGCGGCCTGCCGTTCGGGGCCGCCGAGCTGGCCGACGTGATCGCCGGCGTGGCCGCCGAGCTGCCCACGAAGGATGCGCGATGACCTCCACCGACCTTCCGGTCCCCGACCTGCGCCGCGACGGCCTGGACGACGTCCCGCACACCGACGTCGCACAGAGCCGAAAGCTGTTCGGCTCCGACCAGGAGGTCCGCTGGTGCCCCGGCTGCGGCGACTACGCCGTCCTCGCCGCCGTGCAGTCGTTCCTGCCGGAGCTCGGGCTGCGCCGGGAGAACCTCGTCTTCGTCTCGGGCATCGGCTGCTCCTCGCGCTTCCCCTACTACCTCGACACGTACGGGCTGCACTCCATCCACGGCCGCGCCCCGGCCATCGCGACCGGGTTGGCGGTCACCCGTCCCGACCTGGCGGTCTGGGTGGTGACCGGAGACGGTGACGCGCTCAGCATCGGTGGCAACCACCTGATCCACGCGCTGCGGCGCAACGTCAACATCACGATCCTGCTGTTCAACAACCGGGTCTACGGGCTGACGAAGGGCCAGTACTCCCCGACCTCGGAGGTCGGCAAGGTCAGCAAGTCCACACCGATGGGCTCCATCGACGCGCCGTTCAACCCGGTGTCGCTGGCGCTGGGAGCCGAGGCCAGCTTCGTGGCCCGCACGCTCGACTCCGACCGGCGGCACCTCACCGCGGTGCTGCGCGAGGCGGCCAGCCACCGCGGGTCCGCCCTGGTCGAGATCTACCAGAACTGCCCGATCTTCAACGACGGCGCCTTCGACGCGCTGAAGGGGCCGCAGCGCGACTCCGCGATCATCCCACTCGAGCACGGCCAGCCGATCCGCTTCGGACCCGACCGCGCTCACGGTGTGGCCCGCGACTCAGCCGGCCGGCTGCACGTCGTCGACGTCGACGAGTCGAACCAGGACCGGCTCGTCGTGCACGACGCGCACTGCGACGACCCGTCGTCGGCGTTCGCGCTGTCGAGGCTGACCGACGCCGGAGTGCTGCAGCGCGCCCCCATCGGGATCTTCCGCCAGGTCGAGCGCCCGACGTACGACGACCTCGCCCGCCAGCAGCTGTCGACCGCTGCCAGGACCAGCGGCGAGGGCGATCTGGCGACCCTGCTCGCCGGCCGGGACGCCTGGACGGTGGGGTGAGCGAACAGCGCCGAGGCTTCTGGTTCGGTTTCGCCGCCTATGTGGTCTGGGGTGGTTTCCCGCTCTACTGGCCGCTGCTGAAGCCGGCGGGGGCGCTGGAGATCCTGGCTCACCGGATCGTGTGGTCACTGCTGTTCGTCGGTCTGCTCATCGTCGCCCTGCACCGGATCGGGCAGCTGCGTGCGGTGCTGAGGGATCCCCACCGGCTGCGCTTCATCGGCGTCGGGGCGGTGTTCATCGCGGTCAACTGGGGTTGCTACATCTACGGCGTCAACTCTGACCGGGTCGTGGAGACCTCGCTTGGCTACTTCATCAACCCGCTGGTGTTGGTGCTCATGGGCGTGCTGCTGCTCGGTGAGCACCTACGGCCGGTGCAGTGGTTGGCCATCGGTATCGCCGGCGTGGCAGTCGTCGAGCTGACCTGGGACTACGGCCGGCTGCCGTGGATCGCGCTGGTGCTGGCGTTCTCGTTCGGGACCTACGGGCTGATGAAGAAGAAGGCCGCCGTCGGAACCACAGAGGGCCTGGTGATCGAGACCGCGATCTTGGCCCCGGTGGCGCTGGCTTACCTGCTGCTGCTTGACCGGGGCGGCAACGGCACCTTCGGCCACGCCGGCTGGGGGCCGGCGCTGCTGCTGGTCGGCACCGGTGCCGTCACCGCGGTGCCGCTGCTGCTCTTCGGCGCCGCCGCCACCCGGATACCGATGACGACGCTGGGCATGCTGCAGTACCTGGCTCCGATCATGCAGTTCGGGCTGGGTCTCGCGGTGTTCCACGAGGCGATGACCACCGCGCGGTGGGTGGGGTTCGGGCTGGTCTGGCTGGCGCTCGGCATGCTCACCGTCGAGTCGGTGGTGGCCCGCCGCCGCGGCGGCTCTCTCCCCATGCCCGTGTCCGAGCCCGAACCAGCCCCCGCCTGAGCCGTCGGCGCGGGCTGTCGCTATCCCATGTTCACCTGGGAAAGCGACACTCCCAGCGGACTGCAAGCCATGGGGAGTGTTGCCCGGCCATTGGAAGTACGCCCGGGTCGGTCGGACCGCAGCTCAGCCCGAGCGGGTGACGACGAGGTCGCACAACGCCGTCAATGCGTCCCGGGCGGAGATGTCGGGCAGCTCCCGCAGGTACGCCCGTGCCTCGTCGGCCCGCCGTGCCACGTACGCACGGGCCTCCGCGACGGCGGGGTGCGTACGCAGCAGAGCCAGCGTCTCCTCGTGGCGGGTGTCGTCGCTGAGGTCCGATCGCAGCAAATCGCGCAACCGCGCGTCCTGGGGGTCGTCAGACGACAGCGCCAGCAGCGCCGGCAGGGTGAGGATGCCCTCCCGCAGGTCGGTGCCCGGCGTCTTTCCGGACTGCGGAGTCTCGCTGGTGACGTCCAGGACGTCGTCGCTGAGCTGGAATGCGGCTCCGACCCGCTCCCCGAAGCCGAAAAGCGCCTCCTGCACCGGCTCGGGCGCCCCAGCCAGCTTGGCCCCGAACAACGCTGAGGTGGCGATCAGCGACCCGGTCTTGTCCGCCACCACGGTCAGGTAGTGGCACAGCGGATCGTCGTCCGCCCCTGGTCCCAGGGTCTCGCGGATCTGCCCCTGTACGAGCCGGGAGAACGTCTGCGCCTGCAGGTGCACCGCTTCGGCACCCAGGTCGGCCACGATGTCGGAGGCCCGAGCGAACAGCCAGTCGCCGGTGAGGATCGCCACCGTGTTGTCCCACCGGGCGTTGGCGCTCAGCGCCCCGCGGCGCAGCGCGGCCTCGTCCATGACGTCGTCGTGATAGAGCGTCGCGACGTGGGTCAGCTCGACGACCAGTGCCGCCGGGACGACACCCGGCGCCTCCGGGTCGCCGAACTCCGCCCCGAGCAGCACCAGCAGCGGGCGGAACCGCTTGCCACCGGCGTCCACCAGGTGGCGGGCAGCCTTGGTGACGAACGGCGCGTCGCTGTCGGAGGCGGCTGCCAGTCCCTTCTCGACCTCGTTCAGCCCGCGCCGCAGCCTCGTCTCCAGCTCCGGGTCGACCGGTGGGATTCCCAACGCGCTCACCGACATCAGCGTACGAAGGCACCGGCGTGCTGTGCCAGGTCGAGAACCGGGCCGGGGAGGATGCCCAGGACCGCGGTGGCCGCGACGGCCACCGCGACGACCCCCGCGGTGAGCGCGCTGGGGACCGCCACGGTCGGCCCCTCACCCACCGGGTCGGAGAAGAACATCAATACGATCACCCGGACGTAGAAGAAGGCTGCGACGACGCTCATGATCACCGCGACCACCACCAGCGGCCACGCCCCACCCGACCAGGCGGCGCTGAACACCGACCACTTGCCGATGAAGCCACTGGTCATCGGGATCCCGGCGAAGGCCAGCAGGAAGAACGCGAAGACCCCGGCGAGCACCGGCGACTCCCGTCCCAGCCCCGCCCAGCGTGACAGGTGGGTTGCCTCACCCCCGGCGTCGCGGACCATCGTGACCACCGCGAACGCCCCGATCGTGGCGAAGCCGTACGCGGTCAGATAGAACAAGATGCTCTGCAACGACGTCACGCCGGTGCCGTTGCCGGAACCGGTGAACACGCCGGCGAAGCCGACGAGAAGGAAGCCGGCGTGGGCGATCGAGGAGTACGCCAGCATCCGTTTCACGTCGGTCTGTGTCAGCGCGATCACCGAGCCGACCACCATCGTGATGATCGCCACGACCCACATCATCGGGCGCCAGTCCCACTGCGCCCCGCCGAAGCCGACGAAGAACACCCGCAGCAGGGCGCCGAAGGCGGCGATCTTGGTGCACGCCGCCATGAACCCGGTCACCGAGGTGGGAGCACCCTGGTAGACGTCGGGGGTCCAGGAGTGGAACGGCGCGGCGCTCACCTTGAACAGCAGGCCCACGGCGATCAGCGCCATCCCGGCCAGCAGCAGGTTCTGACCGCCCACCCGGTCGCTGACTGCCCGGTCGATGCCGGCCAGCGTGAACGAGCCGGCGTAGCCGTAGACGAGCGCGATCCCGTACAAGAAGAACGCCGAGGAGAACGCCCCGAGCAGGAAGTACTTCACCGCCGCTTCCTGGCTGATCAGGCGCCGGCGCCGAGCCAGGCCGCACAGCAGGTACAGCGGCAGGCTGAGCACCTCCAACGCGACGAACATCGTCAGCAGGTCGCTGGCCGCCGGGAACAACATCATGCCGCCGACCGCGAACAGCGCGAGCGGGAAGATCTCGCTGTGCTCGACCCCCCGGGTGGAGGCCTCCCGCTCGGCCTCGGTGCCGGGCAGGGCGGCCGCCTGACCGGCGAAGGCGGTGACGCCGCCCTCGAGGCGGCGTTCGGCGAACAGCAGCACGCTGATGATCGACAGCACCAGCAGCACGCCCCAGATGTAGACCGTCGGACCGTCGACGGCCACCGCGCCCTCGGCGGCCACCATGCCGCGGGCGGAGACGTTCCCGGCGGCCACCGAGAGGTTCAGGGCGACCAAGACCGTGCCGGCAAGGGCCGCGCCCAGCCCGCCGACCGCCAGCACCACCTGCACCAGGTAGCGGCGCGGGCGGGGAACCAGCGTCTCGACCAGGACACCGGCCGCGGCCGCGCCGAAGACGATCAGCAGCGGGTAGAGCACCGAGTACTCGATCGTCGGCGAGGTGAACTGAGGCTGCGCGAGGACGGTCACGGTCCGGCCCCCCGGGGGGCCGCCGACACGGGGACGTCGGGCGGCGGGTCGCTGACACCCACCTGGTGCAGCGTGTCGCGGACGGTGGGGTTGATGACGTCGAGCAGCGGTTGGGGGAAGAACCCGAGCCCGATGATCAGCGCGGCCACCGGTGCAAGGGCCGCGACCTCACGCACCCCGAGGTCGCGGATGCCCGCATTGTCGGCTCGCACCGGGCCGGTCATGGTGCGCTGGTACATCAAGAGAATGTAGAGCGCGGCCAGCACGATCCCGAGCGTGGCGAGCACCGCGGCCGTGACCGAGTGGGTGAACGTGCCGGCGAGCACCAAGAACTCGCTGACGAACGTGGAGAGCCCCGGCAGCGACAGACTGGACAGCCCGGCCAGCAGCAGCAGGCCCGACAGCACCGGGGCCACCCGCTGCACACCGCCGTAGTCGGTGATGAACTTCGACCCGCGGCGGGTGATCAGGAACCCGGTGACGAGGAACAGCGCCGCCGTGGAGATGCCGTGGTTGAACATGTACAGCGTCGACCCGGCCGCCGACTGGGTGGTGAAGGCGAAGATCCCCATCACGATGAAGCCGAAGTGCGACACCGAGGTGTACGCGATCAGCCGCCGGATGTCGTTCTGCCCGACGGCCAGCAGCGCGCCGTACAGCACGCTGAACACCGCCAGCGCGATGATCACCGGGCTGGCCCAGCGCGACGCCTCCGGGAACAGCTGCAGGCAGAACCGGATCATGCCGAACGTGCCGATCTTGTCGAGCACGCTCACCAGCAGCACCGACGTGCCCGGGGTGGCCTCGCTGGCCGCGTCGGGCAGCCAGGTGTGCACCGGCCACATCGGGGCTTTGACCGCGAACGCGATGAAGAAGCCGAGGAACAGCCAGCGGCCGGTGGACTCGCTCATCGGGACCTGCGACAGCTGCGAGAGCAGATAGGTGGGACCGAACGAAGAGCTTGCCGACACCGCGTACAGCCCGACCACCGAGGCGAGCATGAGCAGCCCGCCCAGCAGCGAGTACAGCAGGAACTTGACCGCGGCGTACGAGCGCTGCGGCCCGCCGTATCCCCCGATCAGGAAGTAGAGCGGGATCAGCGTCGCCTCGAACAGCACGTAGAACAAGAAGACGTCGGTGGCCTCGAACACCCCGAGCGCCAGGCCTTCCAGGCCCAGCATCCAGGCGAAGAACGTGTTGACGCTGTAGCGGCCGTTGTCACCGTCGTGCCAGGACGCAAGGATCACGATCGGCGTCAGCACCGCGGTCAGCAACACCAGCGTCAGCCCGATACCGTCGACGCCGAGCGCGTAGTGCGCGCCGAACGCCGCGATCCAGCTGTGCTCCTCGCGAAACTGCATGCCCGCGCCGGCGTCGTAGCCGACGGCGACAGCCAGCGCCAGCCCGAGCGTTCCCAACGAGATCGCGAGCGCGACGAGCCGAGCCGGGTTGCCGTCACGCCGCGGCAGCGCCAGCAACACCAAGGACCCGACCAGCGGGGTCGCGGCGAGCACGGTCAGCCAGGGGAAACCACTCACGTGAGGTTCACCGCCAGCATCGACAGCACCAAGAACAGCGCGCCGCCCAGCATCGCCAGCGCATACGAGCGCACGAACCCGGTCTGGAAGCGCCGGATCCGACCGGACGTGCCGCCGATCAGCGCCGCGATCCCGTTTACGGCGCCGTCGACGCCACGGTTGTCGAAGAAGACCAGCGAGCGGGTCAGGTACTGGCCCGGGCGCATGAACACCCCTTCGTTGAGCGAGTCCCCGTAGAGGTCGGCCCGTGCGGCCCGGGTGATAGGAGAGCCGGCCGGCGCGAGCGCTGGGACCTCGCGGGCGCCGAACAGCGCCCACGCCACCGCCACCCCGAGGACGACGGTGCCGAAGACGGCCAGCGTCAGCACCCACGGCTGCGCACCCGCCTGGTGGCCGACCTCGGCCCCCACCACCGGCTCCAGCCAGTCGACGATCCAGTTGCCGAGCAGCAGCACCCCACCTCCGGCGCTGAGCGCCGCGAGCACGACCAGCGGGACCGTCATGACCGCCGGCGACTCGTGCGGGTGCACGTCCTCGCGCCAGCGTCGCTCACCGAAGAACGTCATAAGCATCAGCCGGGTCATGTAGAACGCGGTGATCCCGGCACCGAGCAACGCGCCGAACCCGATGACCTGGTTGTCGTTGAACGCGGCCTCGATGATCTTGTCCTTGCTCCAGAAGCCCGCGAACCCCGGGAAGCCGATGATCGCGAGGTAGCCCATCGCGAACGTCGCGAACGTCACCGGCACCACCGCCCGCAACCCGCCGTAGTGGCGCATGTTGACGTCGTCGTCCATTGCGTGCATGACCGAGCCGGCACCCAAGAACATGTTGGCCTTGAAGAAGCCGTGGGTCAGCAGGTGGAAGATCGCGAACGCGTAGCCGGCGGGGCCGATGCCGGCGGCCAGCATCATGTAGCCGATCTGGCTCATCGTCGAACCGGCCAGCGCCTTCTTGATGTCGTCCTTGGCGCACCCGATGATCGCGCCAACCAGCAGCGTCACCAGGCCGACGATGACCACCGCGGTGGAGGCGACCGCGGTGGTGTCGTAGACGAAGCTGGACCGCACCACCAGGTAGACGCCGGCGGTGACCATGGTGGCCGCGTGGATGAGCGCCGAGACCGGGGTCGGGCCCTCCATCGCGTCCAGCAGCCAGCTCTGCAGCGGCACCTGCGCGGACTTGCCGCAGGCGCCGAGGAGCAGCAGCAGCCCTAGGATCGTCTGCACCGTCGCCGACGCGTTGCCGATTCCCGCGGCCACACCGGCGAACGTGAACGAGTTGAACGTCGCGAACATCAACATGATCGCCAGCGCGAGGCCGACGTCGCCGACCCGGTTGACGAGGAACGCCTTCTTGGCGGCGACTGCCGCGGAGTCCTTGTGCTGCCAGAAACCGATCAGCAGGTACGACGCCAGGCCCACGCCCTCCCAGCCGAGGAACAGCGCGAGGTAGTTGTCGGCCAGGACCAGCAGCAGCATCGCGGCCACGAACAGGTTCATGAAGCCGAAGAAGCGCCGGCGCCGCGGGTCCGCGGCCATGTAGCCGACCGAGTAGATGTGGATCAGTGAGCCGACACCGGTGATGAGCAGCACGAACAGCGCGGACAGCTGGTCGTAGAGCAGGCCCATCTCGGAGCTGAAGGGTCCGACCTGGACCCAGGTGTAGAGCTGCTGGCCGATCGAGCGGGCATCCGGCGAGTGCCCCAGCAGCTGCACGAACAGCACGACCCCGAGCCCGAAGGACGCCACCGGTGCCAGCGTTCCCAGCAGGTGCGCCCACCGGTCGGCCCGCCTCCCGGCCGTGAGCAGCACCGCGGCGCTGGCCAGCGGGATCGCGACCAGCAGCCACAGCAGCGAGAACGTGCCGTCCGCCGCGGAGAGGGAGTTCACGACCGGTACTCCTCAGTACTTCAACAAGCTCGCGTCGTCGACCGAGGCCGAGCGCCGGGTCCGGAAGATCGAGGTGATGATCGCCAACCCCACGACGACCTCGGCGGCGGCCACCACCATGACGAAGAACGCCGCGATCTGGCCGTCGAGGTTGCCCTGTACCCGGGCGAAGGTCACGAAGGCCAGGTTGGTGGCGTTGAGCATGAGCTCGACGCACATGAACACCACGATCGCGTTGCGGCGCACCAGCACACCGAACGCGCCGATCGTGAACAACAACACCGAGAGCGTCAGGAACGGGGTCCCGCTCATGTGCTCTCCTCCGCGGCGCCTCGGCCCCGCCGAGGGTCGGGGTTGCCCGTTGTCGTCCGTCGCTTCTCGCCCTCGCCGATCTGCTCCAGGGTCTCGTCGACGTCACCTACCAGCGCCTGCCGGACGTTGCCCCGCGCCTGCAGCGACCGGGAGATCGACAGCGGCGACGTCCGGCCGTCCGGCAACAGTGCGGGTGTGTCGACGGCGTTGTGCCGGGCGTAGACACCGGGAGTCGGAAGCGGCCCCAGGGGCCGGCCGGAGGTGGCGTAGTCCTGCAGTCGCTGCCGGGCCAGCGTGCGCTGCGTGGCCTTCGGCGTGAACCGTTCCTGGTGCGCCAGCACCATCGCGCCGAGGGCCGCGGTGATGAGCAGCGCGCTCGTCACCTCGAAGGCGAAGACGTAGCGGGAGAACAACAGCACGCCGATGGCGCCGACGTTGCCCTCGGCGTTGGCCTTGTCCAGTCCCACAACCACGCCCAGCGTGGTCTGGGCCACCCCGACCGCGACGGTCACGCCGAACAGCACGCCAACGGCCACCGCGGCCAGCCGTTGGCCCCGGATCGTCTCGACGACGGAGTCGGAGGCGTCGACCCCGACGAGCATCAGCACGAACAAGAACAACATCAAGATCGCACCCGTGTACACGATGATCTGCACCACGAACAGGAACGGCGCGTCCTGCACGGCGTAGAGGACCGCCAGCGACACCATGACCACCGCGAGCATCATCGCCGAGTGCACCGCCTTGCGAGCCAGCACCATGGCCAGCGCCGCCAGCACCATGACCGGTGCCAGCACCCAGAACGCGGTCACGGCGCGCCACCGGCTTCCGAGGCGTGCGACCCGCCGTAGTAGGCGCCCTCGTCGTCTCCCAGCAGCATTTCGTGAGGTGGCTCTGTCATGCCGGGCAGCAGTGGCGCCAGCAGGTCGGACTTCTCATAGATCAGCGCCGACCGGCTGTCGCCGGCAAGCTCGTACTCGTTGGTCATCGTCAGCGCGCGGGTGGGGCAGGCCTCGATGCACAACCCGCACAAGATGCAACGCAGGTAGTTGATCTGGTAGACCCGGCCGTAGCGCTCGCCGGGGCTGTAGCGTTCCGCCTCGCTGTTGTGGGCGCCCTCGACGTAGATCGCGTCGGCGGGGCAGGCCCAGGCGCACAGCTCGCAGCCGATGCACTTCTCCAACCCGTCCGGCCAGCGGTTCAGCTGGTGGCGTCCGTGGAACCGGGGAGCGGTCGGCTTCTTCTGGTACGGGTACTGCTCGGTGACGACCTTGCGGAACATGGTCCGGAAGGTCACCCCGAACCCTGCGACGGGGTCCCACAGCTGGTTCAACAGGTCAGCCACGAGCATCCTCCACGGGTGTCGCGGGCACGGCGACGACCTCGCGCTCGCCGGGCAGCCGCTGTCCCGGCATCGGAGGAACGGGGTACCCGCCCGCGAAGGCGTCGAAGCCCGCCTCCTCCTCCTGCTCCGGCGGCTGCCCACCGCGGCGTTCGGGGAGCAGGCCGGCGACGAGCAGCAGGGCCACCAGGACACCGACGCCGACCGTCACCGTCTGGGTGTTGACGCCACCGTGCAGCTTGACCTGGCGGACCACGGCGACCGCCATGATCCACACCAGCGCGGCGGGGATCAGCCGCTTCCAGCCGAAGGCCATGAACTGGTCGTAACGCAGCCGGGGCAGCGTGCCACGCAGCCATATGAACACGAAGACGAACCCGGTCACCTTGCCGAGGAACCACACCACCGGCAGGTACCCCTCGTTGGCGCCCTCCCACAACGAGATCGGCCACGGGGCGTGCCACCCCCCGAGGAACATCGTGGTCGCCAGCGCCGCCACCGTGACCATGTTGACGTACTCGGCGAGGAAGAACAGCGCGAACTTCAGCGACGAGTACTCGGTGTGGAATCCACCGACCAGCTCGCCTTCGGCCTCCGGCAGGTCGAAGGGCGCCCGGTTGGTCTCGCCGACCATCGCGACCATGTAGATGAGGAAGGAGGGGAGCAGCGGCAGGGCGAACCAGAGGCTGTTCTGCGCCGCCACGATGCCCGACATCGACATCGTGCCCGCGTACATGAACACCGCCACCAGCGACAGCCCCATCGCGACCTCGTAGGAGATCACCTGCGCACTCGAGCGCAGGCCGCCGAGCAGCGCGTACGTGGAGCCCGAGGACCAGCCGGCGAGCACGATCCCGTAGATGCCCACCGACGCCAGCGCCAGGATGAACAGCACGCCCACTGGCAGGTCGGTGAGCTGCAGCGGCGTGGAGCGGTCGGTGAAGGGGACGTGCACCGAAGGGCCGAGCGGGATCACCGCCCACGCCATGAACGCCGGGATCGTCGAGATGACCGGAGCCAGGACGTAGACGGCCTTGTCGGCGGCCTTGGGGACGATGTCCTCCTTCAGCGCCAGCTTGACCCCGTCCGCGAGGCTCTGCAGCAGCCCGAACGGCCCGTGCACGTTGGGCCCGATGCGGTGCTGCATGCGAGCGACGACGCGACGCTCGAACCAGATGTTGAACAGCGTCAGCAGCACCAGCACGACGAACACCAGCACGGCCTTGATCGCGATCAGCCACCACGGGTCGGAGCCGAACACCGACAGGTTGTCGGCCGCGAGCGGTGCCGCTGTGGCGGAGGTCACCGGGCACCTCCTTCCAGCCGCACCAGGCTTCCCGCTCCGGCTCCCAGCAGCGTGTTCAAGTTCAGCCCCCGGGAGTTGGCCGGCGCCCACACCACGCCTTCGGGGAGATCGGCGGTGACGGCCGGGAGCGCGACCGCGCCGGTCGGAGTTCGCAGCACCAGCTCGTCCCCCTCGGCGAGCCCGAGCGCCGCCAGCGTGTCCGCGCAGACGCGAGCCGCCGGCAGTCGTGACGTCGCCGCGAGGTACGGCTCACCGGCCTGAAGCGAGCCGTCGTCCAGCAGCTGCCGCCAGCTGTCGAGCACCGCCTCGCCCGGGCCGGGCCGTTGTGCTGCGCCGGCGGGAACCTGCGGTGCGGCTGCCCGGTCACCGTCCCACGGACCCAGCTCGGACATCTCGGTGCGGGCACCCTCGACGGTGCGGAAACCCAGCGGTGCGCCCATCTCCTCGGCGACCCCCGCCAGCACCCGCAGGTCGGGCAGGGTGCCGCGCTCGGGCAGGGCGGTGTCGAAGGGGCGCACCCTGCCCTCCCAGTCGACGAAGGTTCCCGACTTCTCGACCACCGCGGCGACCGGGAAGACCACATCGGCCCGCTCGGTGACCGCGCTGACGCGCTGCTCCAGGCTGACGACGAAGTCGACAGCATCCAGGGCGGCCAGGACACCCAAGGGGTCTGGCAGGTCCGCGGGGTCGACGCCGCCCACGACGAGCGCCGTCAGCGAGCCGGACGTCGCGGCGGCCACGATCCCCGCCGTGTCGCGTCCCGGGTCGGCCACGAGGCGCTCGAGGCCCCAGGCGACGGCCAGGTCGGCGCGCGCACTGGCGTCCGCCACCGGCCTGCCGCCGGGAAGCAGCGTGGGCAGGCAACCGGCCTCGAGGGCCCCCCGCTCGCCGGCGCGGCGCGGGACCCAGGCCAGCTTGGCCCCGGTTCGCCCGCACAGCTCGAGCGCCGCGGTGAAGCCGCCGGGCACGGTGGCGAGCCGCTCGCCAACGAGGACCACATCGCCAGGCCCGAGCCCTACCTGGTCCGAGACGTCCGACAGCGCCGCGGCCTCGTCTCCTGGGACCGTGCGGACCAACTCAGCGTCCAGCTTGGCAAGGCCGCGGGTGGTGTGGCTTGCGAGCGAGACGATCCGGGTCCCGTGCTTGCGCATGGTCTTGCGGAGCCGCAGGAACACGATCGGTGACTCGTCCTCGGGCTCGAAGCCCGCCAGCACCACGGTGCCGGCCCGCTCGAGGTCGGCGTACGTCACCTCCAGGCTGGTCGCGACCACGTGGGCGCCGAGGAAGCCCGCCTCCTCGGCGGAGTGCGGCCGCGCCCTGAAGTCGATGTCGTTGCTACCGAGCACGGCGCGCGCGAACTTGGCGTACGCATAGGCGTCCTCGGCGGTGAGCCGGCCGCCGGGCAGCACCCCGACCCGGCCCCGGGCTGCGGCGAGCCCGCGGGCGGCCACCGCGAAGGCCTCCAGCCACGACGCCGGCCGCAGCTGGCCGGTCTCCTCGTCGCGGACCATGGGATGGGTCAGCCGGTCCGGCTGGCGGGCGTACGCGAACGCGAAGCGGCCCTTGTCGCAGTTCCACTCCTCGTTTACCTCGGGGTCGTCCCCCGCTAGGCGGCGCATGACCTTGCCCCGGCGGTGGTCGGTCCGCAGGGCGCACCCGGACGCGCAGTGCTCGCAGACCGTGGGTGAGGACACCAGGTCGAAGGGGCGCGACCGGAAGCGGTACGCGGCGCTGGTCAGCGCGCCCACCGGGCAGATCTGGATGGTGTTGCCGGAGAAGTAGGACTCGAACGGCTCCTTCTGGTAGATGCCCACCTGCTGCAGCACCCCGCGCTCGATCAGCGCGATGAACGGGTCGCCGGCGATCTGCTCGGAGAACCGGGTGCAGCGGGCGCAGAGCACGCAGCGCTCACGGTCCAACAGCACCTGCGCGGAGATGTTGACCGGCTTGACGAAGGTCCGCTTGGCCTCGACGAACCTGGACTCGCCGCGCCCGTGGCTCATTGCCTGGTTCTGCAACGGGCACTCGCCGCCCTTGTCGCAGACCGGGCAGTCCAGCGGGTGGTTGACGAGCAGGAACTCCATGTTCCCCTGCTGCGCCTTGTCGGCGACCGGGGAGGTGACCTGGGTACGGACGACCATGCCGTCGGCGACCTCCAGCGTGCACGAGGCCTGCGGCTTGGGGATCGGGCGGCCGTTCCCCGCGTCCGGGACCTCGACCAGGCACTGTCGGCAGGCGCCGACCGGCTCGAGCAGCGGGTGGTCGCAAAAGCGCGGGACCTCGACGCCGACGAGCTCCGCGGCCCGGATCACCAGGGTGCCCTTGGGGACGTCGACCTCGACGTCGTCGACTGTGACTCGGACCAGGTCCTGGGTGCGCACGGCGGGAGACGCGCTGGCCCCGGTCCGCGCGGGGGCGGCGGTCACGCCCCGACCCCCACCGGAGCGACCGCGAACAGCGTTGCCGCCTCCGGGTCGAACGGGCACCCGCCGCCGCTCAGATGCGCGAGGTACTCGTCGCGGAAGAACTCGATGGAGGAGGTGATGGGGCTGGTGGCACCGTCACCGAGCGCGCAGAACGCACGGCCGAGGATGTTGTCGCACAGGTCGAGGAGGAGGTCGAGGTCGGCGTCGCTGCCCCGGCCGTCCTCGAGCCGCGCCAGCGTCTGCACCAGCCACCAGGTCCCCTCCCGGCAGGGGGTGCACTTGCCGCACGACTCGTGCTTGTAGAACTCGGTCCAGCGCAGCACCGCGCGGACCACGCAGGTGGTCTCGTCGAAGATCTGCAGCGCCTTGGTGCCCAGCATCGACTTGGCCTCGGCGACGCCCTCGTAGTCCAGCGGCACGTCGAGGTGCTCGGCGGTGAGCAGCGGAGTAGACGAGCCGCCCGGCGTCCAGAACTTCAGCCGGTGGCCGGCCCGGACCCCGCCGGCGAGCTCGAGCAGCTCGCGCAGGGTGATCCCGAGCGGCGCCTCGTACTGGCCGGGCGTCTCGACGTGACCCGACAGCGAGTACAGCGTCATGCCCTTGGACTTCTCGGTGCCCATGGAGGCGAACCACTCGGCGCCGTTGGCGACGATGCACGGCACCGAGGCGATCGACTCCACGTTGTTGATCACGGTGGGGCAGGCGTACAGGCCGGCGACCGCGGGAAACGGCGGCCGCAGCCGCGGCTGTCCGCGCCGTCCCTCCAGCGAGTCGAGCAGCGCCGTCTCCTCACCGCAGATGTACGCACCGGCGCCGGCGTGCACCAAGACGTCGAGGTCGTAGCCGGAGCCGGCGATGTCCTTGCCGAGGTGTCCCGCCTCGTACGCCTCGGCGACGGCCTGCTGCAGCCGGCGGACCACGTGCAGCACCTCACCGCGCACGTAGATGAAGGCGGTGCCGGCGCGGATGGCGTACGAGGAGATGATGATGCCCTCGAGCAGCGTGTGCGGCGACGCGAGCATCAGCGGGATGTCCTTGCAGGTGCCGGGCTCGGACTCGTCGGCGTTGACGACGAGGTAGTGCGGCTTGTCCCCGTCCTGCGGGATGAAGCCCCACTTCATCCCGGTGGGGAAGCCGGCGCCGCCGCGCCCGCGCAGTCCGGAGTCCTTGACGATCGCGATGACGTCGTCCGGTGGCAGCTCCAGCGCCTTGTGCAGCGCACGGTAGCCGCCGCGGTGCTCGTAGCTACGCAGCGTCCACGGCCGGTCGGCGTCCCAGTCGTCAGTCAGCACCGGGGTCAGCGGGTCGGTCATCGAGCGTCGTTCCCCTCACCGGTTCGGTGCTCGGTGTCAGACCTGGCGATCTCGACGTCGTCCTCGCCGGCGTAGGCGGACTGGTCGGCGGCCTGCCGGGGTCCCGGGTGCGCCCCCGGCTCGCCGGGGGCGTCGGGTGCGGGCGCGCTCCACCCGTGCTCGCGGGCGATCCGCAGCCCGGCCAGCGTCGGGGCGCCCGCGGCAGGACCCTCGTCGGCACGGCCGTCGGGGAATCCGGCCAGCACCCGCTCCGCGGCTCGCCAGGTCACCACGCGGGCCCCCCGTGGGGACGCGACGTCCGCCCCGGACCGCAGCTCGTCGACCAGCGCCACGGCGGACTCCGGGGTCTGGTTGTCGAAGAACTCCCAGTTGACCATCACCACCGGCGCGTAGTCGCACGCCGCGTTGCACTCGACGTGCTCGAGGGTGATCGCGCCGTCGTCGGTGGTCTCGTCGTTGCCGATGTCGAGATGCGCCTGCAGCCGGGCGAAGATCGCGTCGCCACCCATGACCGCGCACAGCGTGTTGGTGCACACTCCGACGCTGTAGGCGCCGACCGGTCGACGCTTGTACATCGTGTAGAAGGTGGCCACCGCTGAGACCTCGGCAGCGCTGAGCTCGAGGATCTGCGCGCAGGCCTCGATCCCGCCCGGGGTGACGTGGCCCTCGGCGGCCTGGACGAGGTGCAGCATCGGCAGCAGCGCCGAACGCGGCTCCGGGTAGCGCGCGGCGATCCCGCGCAGCTCGGCGACCGTCTCGGGAGCGAGCCGCGGCCGGCCCAGCAGCCTGCTGGTGGCGGTCGCGATCGCGGTTTCGGTGCCCTCGTTGTCGCTTGTCGACACACCGGTCACGGGGTCCAGCGGTTCCTTGCGCGGCTCGCTCACCGGTCGACACCGCCCATCACCGGGTCGATGCTGGCGATCGCCACGATGACGTCGGCGATCAGGCCGCCCTCACTCATCACCGAGGCGCACTGCAGGTTGACGAACGACGGGTCGCGAAAGTGCGCCCGGTAGGGGCGGGTGCCACCGTCGGAGACCAGGTGACAGGCCAGCTCGCCGCGGGGCGACTCGACGCTGGTGTACGTCTGCCCCACGGGCACCCGGAAGCCCTCGGTCACCAGCTTGAAGTGGTGGATCAGCGCCTCCATCGACTCGCCCATGATGTGGCGGATGTGGTCGAGGGAGTTGCCCATCCCGTCGGTGCCGACGGCCAGCTGCGCCGGCCAGGCGATCTTCTTGTCCCCCACCATGACCGGGGCGCCCTCGAGGTCGGCCAGCCGGTCGGCGCACTGCTCGACGATCCGCAGCGACTCCCACATCTCCTGCAACCGGATCCGGAACCGCCCGTACGCGTCGCAGGTGTCCCAGGTGACGACGTCGAACTCGTAGCCGTCGTAACCCCAGTACGGCTGGGTCCGGCGCATGTCCCATGGGTAGCCAGTGGCCCGCAGCACCGGGCCGGAGGCGCCCAGCGCCATGCAGCCGGCGAGGTCGAGGTGTCCGACGTCGACCAGCCGGCCCTTGAAGATCGGGTTCTCGTTGCAGAACGCGGCGTACTCGGGCAACCGCTTCTTCATCAGCGTCACCAGCGACCGGACCTCGTCCAGCGCACCGGGCGGAAGGTCCTGGGCGACGCCGCCGGGCCGGATGAACGCATGGTTCATGCGCAGCCCGGTGATCAGCTCGAACACGTCCAGCACCAGCTCGCGCTCGCGGAAGCCGATCGTCATGACCGTCAGCGCACCGATCTCCATGCCGCCGGTGGCGATCGCCACCAGGTGGGATGAGATCCGGTTCAGCTCCATCAGCAGCACCCGCATCACGAGCGCCTTCTCGGGGACGTCCGCTTCGATGCCGAGCAGCCGCTCGATCCCCATCACGTACGCCGCCTCGTAGTGGAACGGGGCGAGGTAGTCCATCCGGGTGCAGAACGTGACGCCCTGGGTCCAGTTGCGGTACTCCATGTTCTTCTCGATGCCGGTGTGCAGGTAACCGATGCCGCAGCGGGCCTCGGTCACCGTCTCGCCCTCCAGCTCGAGGATCAGCCGCAGCACACCGTGGGTGGAGGGGTGCTGCGGCCCCATGTTTACGACGACGCGCTCCTCGTCGGACTCCGCGAGCCCGGCCACCACCGAGTCCCAGTCCTGGCCGGTGACGGTGAAGACCGGCCCGGCGCTGGTGTCCTGCGCCGGCGCGTACGGGTCGGCGGTCATCTGCTCGGTCATCAGGTGTAGGCCCTGCGCAGGTCAGGAGGCGGCACCGAGGCGCCCTTGTACTCGACCGGGATGCCACCTAGGGGGTAGTCCTTGCGCTGCGGGTGGCCGGGCCAGTCGTCTGGCATCTCGATGCGGGTGAGCGACGGGTGGCCGTCGAAGACGATCCCGAAGAAGTCGTAGGTCTCCCGCTCGTGCCAGTCCGCGGTCGGGTAGACCGAGACGACCGAGGGGATGTGCGGGTCGGCGTCCGGTGCGACCACCTCGAGCCGGATGCGGCGGTTGTGCGTCATCGACAGCAGGTGGTAGACCGCGTGCAGCTCGCGTCCCGGCTCGTGGGGATAGTGCACACCGGACACCCCGCTGCAGAACTCGAACCGCAGCCCCTGGTCGTCGCGCAGCGTTCGAGCCGCCGCCACCAGGTGCTGGCGGCGGATGTAGAACGTGATCTCGCCGCGGTCGACGACCACCTTCTCGACCGCCTGGCCGTCGCCGAGCCGGTCCGCCACCTCGTCGAACCAGCCGCCGTACGGCCGCGGGCTGGCGGCGGGGAGCACGACGGGACGGGTGAGACCCCCGTAGCCCGAGGTGTCGCCGGGTCCGTGGACGCCGAACATCCCGCTGCGGACCTCGACGACCTCGAGCTCACCTCCCGGCGACGCGGCCGGCACGGTGTTCTCAGGCAGCCGCTCGTGCACCCGGTCGGGCTGGGCGTCGGCGTGTGGTGTGGTGCCGACCGCCGGCTCCTCCGGCTCGGTCCCGGCGGGCGTGGTCACCGGAGCAGCCCCCTTTGCTCCTCCAGCGGAACCGCGCCCAGCGCCGCCCGCTCGCGCTCCTCGACCTCGTCGGCCCGGTTGGGGCCGAGCTTGCCGGCCTGGATCTTCTCGTGCAGCTTCAGGATCGCGTCGATGAGCATCTCGGGTCGCGGCGGGCAGCCGGGCAGGTACATGTCGACCGGAACCACATGGTCGACGCCCTGCACGATCGCGTAGTTGTTGAACATCCCGCCGGAGCTGGCGCACACGCCCATCGCCAGCACCCACTTGGGGTTGGCCATCTGGTCGTAGATCTGGCGCAGGACCGGGGCCATCTTGTTGCTGACCCGGCCGGCGACGATCATCAGGTCGGCCTGGCGGGGGGAGGCGCGGAAAACCTCCATCCCGAACCGGCCGAGGTCGTAGCGGGGACCGCCCGAGGTCATCATCTCGATCGCGCAGCAGGCCAGCCCGAAGGTGGCCGGCCACAGCGACGCCTTGCGGAAGTAGCCGGCCACCCCCTCGACGGTCGTGAGCAGCACCCCGCTCGGCAGCTTCTCCTCGAGTCCCATGGGCCCGCGCTCCTCAGTCCCACTCGAGACCGCCGCGCCGCCACACGTAGGCGTACGCGACGAACACGGTCAAGATGAACAAGAACATCTCCACCAGCCCGTACCACGACAAGACGTCGAAGGCGACGGCGAACGGGAACAAGAAGATGATCTCGATGTCGAAGATGATGAACAGCATCGCGGTGATGAAGTACTTCACCGGGAAGCGGCCGCCGCCAACAGGCTGCGGCGTGGGTTCGATGCCGCACTCGTAGGAGTCCAGCCGAGCCCGGTTGTAGCGCTTGGGGCCGGTCAGCGCGCTGACCCCGACGGAGAAGATCGCGAAGGCGGCGGCGATCAGGCCCAGCACGAGGATCGGGACGTAGAGGCTCACCGTCTCCCTCCCCTCTCCGGTTCGCCCGGGTCTTGTGAACGGTTTCGCATCCTAATTCGTCGTTCCTCGCATCATGCAGCGGGCGTCGCCTTGCTGAGCGCGTTGATGACCCGGTCGGTGACGTCACCGTCTCGGGGATCGGTGAGGTTGGCGAGCAGCTTCAGCGTCATCGCCATCAGCCGCCGCCGCTTGAGCCCGTGCCGGGTGGCGGCGCTCATCACCGCCGGATGCCCGATCAGCGTGACGAACAGCCGGCCGAGGGTGTAGTAGCCGCCGTAGCGGGCGTCCAGCGCGCTGGGGTAGGACAGCAGCGCCCGCTCCCGCTGATGGGGAGGCCGCCCGACTGCCTGCGTGACCGCCTCGGCCGCCAGCTCGGCGGCCTCCATCGCGTACGCGATGCCTTCGCCGTTGAACGGGTTGACCATGCCGCCGGAATCGCCCACCAGCAGCAGCCCGTCGGCGTAGTGCGGCTTGCGGTTGAAGCCCATCGGCAGCGCGGCCCCCCGTACCGGCGCGGTGCGGTTGGCCTCACGGAACCCCCACCCTGCGGGGGTGTTGTCGAGCCAGCGCCGCAGCAGCTCCTTGTAGTCGACGTGGCGGAAGGCGCTGGAGGTGTTGAGGATGCCGAGCCCGACGTTGCAGGTGCCGTCGCCGACGCCGAAGATCCAGCCGTACCCGGGCAGCAGGTCTCCCTCACCGGCCTGGCCGTCCCACAGCTCCAGCCACGACTCGAGCCAGTCGTCGTCGGAGCGCGGGCTGGTGTAGTAGGTGCGGACCGCCACCCCCATCGGCCGGTCGTCCCGCTTGACCAGACCCCGCGAGGTCGCAAGCCGAGCCGAGTTGCCGTCGGCGGCCACCACCACCGGGGCGGTGTACGTGGTCTCCGCGCCGGTGCGGTGTCCGGCGTCGTCGACCGGGCGCGCCCGCACCCCGACGACCCTCCCGGTGCGTTCGTCGGTGACCGCGGCGGTGACCGCGGTGCGCTCGTGCAGCCTGGCGCCGGCCTTCTGCGCGTGCCGGGCCAGGATCTCGTCGAAGTCGAGGCGGGTGCGGACCAGGCCGTACGAGGGATAGACCGCCAGGTCCGGCCACGGCAGCTGGAGCGTGTGGCCGCCCCCGACTATGCGCAGCCCACGGTTCTTGACCCAGCCCGGCGCCTCCACGTCGATGCCCATGGCGAGCAGCTGGCGCACCGCTCGCGGGGTGAGCCCGTCGCCGCACACCTTCTCTCGGGGGAAGCTCGTCTTGTCCAGCAGCAGCACGTCGACCCCGGCCTGGGCCAGGAAGTACGCCGTGCTCGACCCGGCGGGTCCGGCGCCGACGACGATCGCGTCGGCCTGCCGGTCAAAGCCGCTCGGCGAACTCATTCGGGGCCCTCCCGTCGGCTGCTCGTGAAACTCTTCACGAACGGTTTGCGGCAAGTGTAGGCGGCTGCTGTCCCGCCCGCGACCCGCCCCGACGGCCTGCGGTTGGGTGGTCTCCCGACGCCTCGGCGGCCCCGGCGCACCAGAAGTCGGGAGATCGGCGTCGCGACGGCAAGCACTGAGTGGTTTCAGCGGCGCGTGGCGTGGTGGAGGGCGACGATGCCGCCGCTCAGGTCCTGCCACCCGACGCTGAACCAACCGGCACTTCGAATCCGCTGCGCGAGTCCGGCCTGGTCGGGCCAGGCCCGGATCGAGTCCGCGAGGTAGACGTAGGCGTCCGGGCTCGACGACACCCGACGAGCCACCCCCGGCAGGGCGCGCATCAGGTACTCGGTGTAGACCCGGCGAAACGGCGCCCAGGTGGGGTGGCTGAACTCGCACACCACCAGGCGTCCCCCTGGGCGGGTGACCCGCCGCATCTCCGCCAGCGCCATGCCGGGGTCGGCGACGTTGCGCAGCCCGAACGAGATCGTGACCGCGTCGAACGCCTCGTCGGCGAAGGGCAGGACTGTGGCGTCGCCCCCGACGAAGGCCAGCCGCGGCCGGGCCAGTCTGCCGACCGCCAGCATGCCGAGCGAGAAGTCGCAGGGCACCACGAACGACCCGGCGGTCGCGATGGGCTCGCTGGAGGTGCCGGTCCCGGCGGCCAGGTCGAGGATGCGCTCGCCGGGCTGCGGCTCCAACAGCGCCGTGACCGCCCGCCGCCAGCGCCGCGCCAGGCCCAGTGACAGCACGTCGTTGGTGAGGTCGTAGCGCCGCGCCACCGCGTCGAACATCGCCGCGACCTCCTGCGGTTCCTTGTCCAGTCCCGCGCGCGCCACCGCACCACCCTCGCACGTACGCTGGCTCGGTGAGCACGGCAGCGCCAACGCCTGCAGAGTCCCGACTCGTCGTGCGGAGCGTGCCGCTGGCCGATCCCGGACCGCTGCTGTCGCTGCTCCCGGACCAGACGACCTGTGCCTGGCTGCGGCACGGCCAGGGAGTCGTCGGGTGGGGTGCGGCGGAACGCTGGGAGGGCGCCGGCCCCGAGCGTTTCGCCGCCGCCGAGCAGTGGTGGGCCACGCTCGCCGGCCGGGCCGTCCTTCGTGACGAGGTGCGCCTTCCCGGGTCCGGCCTCGTGGGGTTCGGCTCGTTCGCGTTCAGCGCTGGTCCCGGGTCGTCGACCCTGGTGGTCCCGGAGGTGGTGGTCGGCCACCGTGACGTCGACGGGGTGCCGCGCTGGTGGTTGACGACGGTGTCCTCCGGCGCGCTGGCTGGGCGCCCGTCGTTGCGCTCGGCCTCCGACATCCGCGCCCCCGGGCAGGTGACGTACGCCGACGGGGCGCTGTCCGGGGCGGCGTGGGCCTCCCGGGTCGGCGAGGCGGTCGCCCGGATCGCCGGTTCGCCGTTGGAGAAGGTCGTCTTGGCCCGCGACCTGGTCGCGACCAGCGAGCACGACATCGACCTTCGGTGGCCGTTGCGGCGCTTGGCGGCGGCGTACCCCGCCTGCTGGACCTTCCACGTCGACGGGCTGGTCGGCGCCACCCCCGAGCTGCTGGTACGCCGCGAGCGGGGGCTGGTCACCTCCCGGGTCCTGGCCGGCACCATCCGGCGCACCGGCGACGACGCACACGACCTGGCGCTGGCCGGCGCGCTCGCCCGCAGCAGCAAGGACCTCGAGGAACACGAGTACGCGGTGCGCTCGGTCGCCCAAGGGCTGGCGCCGCACTGCGCGAGCATGAACGTCCCGGAGACGCCGTTCGTGCTGCACCTGCCCAACGTCATGCACCTGGCCACCGACGTCACCGGGGTCCTGGACCCGGAGGCCGGCGCGTCGTCGCTGGCGCTGGCGGCGGCGCTTCACCCCTCGGCCGCTGTGGGCGGCACCCCGACCGAGCTGGCCGTACACACCATCGCCGAGCTCGAGGGCATGGACCGTGGCCGCTACACGGGCCCAGTGGGCTGGATCGACGCCACCGGTGACGGCGAGTGGGGCATCGCGCTGCGCTGCGGCCAGGTCGACCGTAACCAGGTCCGGCTGTACGCCGGGTGCGGCATCGTCGCCGGCTCCGACCCCGCCGCGGAGCTCGCCGAGACCCAGGCGAAGCTCGTCCCGCTCCGCGACGCCCTGGGAAGCTGACCGCGGCGCGCCGCTCACCCTGCCAGCGCCCGGGCCACGGCGTCGCGGACCCGGATGTCGAGGCCCCGCCGGTCGGTGCGGTCCAGGCGCACCTCGACGACCTCGATCCCGGACGGCGGCCGCGCCAGCGCCCGCTCCAGTGCCGGCACGTCGTCGACCCGGGCATGGGCGACGCCGTACGCCTCGCACAGCGCGCCCAGCTCGGCACGGGTGGGGGTGCCGAAGACGCGTTCGAAGGCCGGAGCGTACGCCTGCCCCCCCTGCTCCAGCACCGAGAAGACGCTGCCTCCGTCGTCGTTTGCCACGACGATGCTGAGGTCCGGTCGTGGTTCGTCCGGGCCCAGCAGCAGCCCGTTGCTGTCGTGCAGGAACGTCAGGTCCCCGAGGTAGGCCAGCGACCGGCTGGAGGCACGGGCCAACGCGGCGCCGACCGCCGTCGACACCGAGCCGTCGATGCCGGAGAGCCCGCGGTTGGCGAGGACCCTGCGGCGCTCGCCGACAGGGTGCGCCACCCCCATCAGGTCGAGATCGCGGATCGGGTGGGACGACCCGACGACCAGCAGACCACCGGCAGGCAGCGCCTGAGACACCGCAAGGGCGACCTCGTACGGCGTCAACCAGGGCTCGGCGGTCAACGCGACGTCGATCGCCGCCCGCGCCAGCGTGTCGGCGTCCCGCCACTCGCCCAACCAGTCGGTGTCGTCGGTGTGCTCGACCCTTGCCGCTGGGACCACGCCGCTGACCCGCGCGGCGCTGTCTGGCCACCCGCCCGTCCGGCTCACCACCACGACCTCGACGTCGTCTCGCCCGAGCAGCCGGGCCACCGACCGGGACAGCGTCGGCCGCCCGTGGACGACCACCCGCCGGACCTGACCGCCGAATGCCGGATGGTCGAGCAGCATCCGGTAGGCCGCCAGCGCGTTGCTTCCGGTGCGGGCGCCTGAGGAGGGTTCGGCCAACAGCGGCCAGCCGGCCCGTTCGGCGAGCAACCGGGCCGGCGGACCGGCTCCGTCACCGGCGACCACGACCGTGGGTGGACCCGCAGCCAGCGTCACCGGCGGAGGGCCGGGTGGCGCGACCACCCGGGTCCACGGGGCACCCTGGGGCCGGCCGGGAGGCCACGGCGCGGCGTCAGCGTCATCGCTGTCCGGCAGCAGCGGTTCCTCGAACGGCAGGTTGAGGTGCGCCGGCCCCGGCTGGGCACCACGGACACCGGTCGCCGCCGCCAGCACCCGGTCGACGCCGGCCCGCACCTCAGGCGCGCGCGGGTCGGTCGGACTACCGGCGAGCTCGGCGTAGGCGCGGACCGCGGCGCCGAAGATCTTGACCTGGTCGGTGGTCTGGTTGGCGCCGCTGTCGCGAAGCCGTGCCGGCCGGTCGGCGCTCAGTACGACGAGGGGAACGCCGGCGTGGGAGGCCTCCAGCACCGCGGGGTGGAGGTTGGCGACCGCCGTTCCCGAGGTGGTGAGCACCGGAACCGGGCGTCCCGAGCACTTGGCCAGCCCGAGCGCGAGGAATCCGGCGCTGCGCTCGTCGATTCGGACGTGCAACCGGATCCGCCCCTCGGCGTCGGCGCGGTGCAGCATCAGCGCGACCGGCGCCGAACGCGACCCGGGACACAGCACGGCGTCCCGGACCCCTGCCCGGGCCAGCTCGTCGACCAGGGCACGCGCGGTCAGCGTGGACGTGTTCACGAGCCGAGATCATGCCGCAGCCGCTCGACGCCGGCTCGCCGCTCGTCCCAACGAGCGCGCCGTTGGCCGTCCGGGGCGCAGCCGGCGAGCAGGGACGGGTCTGGCTCTGGTCGGCGGACTTCCAGCATCCCGTCGACCGGCAGCAGCGGCTCTGCCACCACGTCAGACACCAGCAGCCCGGCGGTGGCCAGCCCGCAGGCGTACGGCAGCTCCGGCAGCGCCGCCGCAAGTGCCACACCCGCGGCGATGCCGACCGAGGTCTCCAGAGCGCTCGACACGACGACCGGAAGCCCGATCCGCTCCGCGATGTCGAGGCAGGCCCGGACGCCGCCGAGCGGCTGGACCTTGAGCACGGCGATGTCGGCGGCCTGGCTGCGTGCCACCCGCAGCGGGTCGTCGGCCCTCCGGATCGACTCGTCCGCGGCGACCGGCACCGCAACCGTCCGGCGCACCTTGGCCAGCTCCGGCACCGTCCGGCACGGCTGCTCGGCGTACTCCAGCCCCCGCGCCGCCCGGTCCAGCCGGGGTAGGGCGCTGACCGCATCGGTAACGGTCCAGGCGCCGTTCGCGTCCACCCTGATCCGACCCTCGGGCCCCAACCCGGCGCGCACGGCCGCCACGCGGTCGAGGTCCTCGGCCAACGACTGGCCCGGCTCGGCGACCTTCACCTTGGCCGTTCGGCACCCGCTCTGCGCCGCCAGCCGGAACGCGTGGTCGGGGCCGACCGCGGGAACGGTGACGTTGACCGGCACGCTGCCGCGGACCGGGTCGGGCCAGGGCTGGTACGCCGCCTCGTACGCCGCCCGCAACCAGGGCAGTGACTCGGGCGCGTCGTACTCCGCGAACGGGCTCCACTCCCCCCATCCGGCCGGACCCTGCGCGAGCATGCCCTCGCGCGCCACGAGGCCGCGAAAACGCATCCGCATCCCGATCGTGTAGGCCTCCCAACGCACGGGTTTGACCCTAGGCGTCGGCGGCGGCCAGCGCCGACAGAGCAAGGCGGTCGAGCTTGCCGCCCGGCAGCAGCGGCAGCGTGTCGAGCCGCACCACCGCCCGCGGCGCCCAGGTCCGCGGCAGGGAACGCGCGACGCTGTCGCGGACGACGTCCAGCGCCGGCGTCGGCGCCGACGCCGTGCACACCATGCAGGCGACCACCCGCGCGCCCCACTCCGGGTCGTCGACCCCGACCGCCACCGCGTCCTCGACGCCCGGAAGGTCCAGCAGCACCCGGGTGACCGCCGGGAGCGCGACGTTGACGCCGCCGCTGACCACGACGTCGTCGATGCGGCCCAGGACCTCCAGCCGCCCCCGCTCGAGGTGGCCCAGATCGGAGGTGCGCAGCCAGCCGTCGCGCAGCACCTGCGCCGTCAGCTCGCGGTCCCCGGCGTACCCGTCGAAGAGCACCGGCCCGCTCAGCTCCACCCGCCCGGCGGGGTCGACCCGTACCGACACCCCGTCGAGCGGGACCCCGCCGTAGACGCACCCGCCACAGGTCTCGCTGAGCCCGTACGTCGCGACGACCGCGATGCCGGTGTCCTCGCACCGGGCCAGCAGGTCCGGGCGCAGCGCCGCGCCTCCGACCAGCACCGCGTCGAAGCGGCGCAGCTGGTCCAGCGCTCCGTCAGCCGCCAGCCGGTGCAGCTGGGTCGGAACCAGCGCGGTGTAGCAGCGCTGCCCGTCGAGCGCTGCCACCGTGGCGCCGAACGAGCCGGGCCCGGCGGCCACCACCGGGTCCCGCCCGGCGAGCAGCGAGCGGACCAGCACCTGCAGTCCGGCGACGTGGTTGACCGGCAGGTCCAGCAGCCACTGGCCGGGGCCGCCGAGCCGGTCCATTGCCGCCCGCGCGGAGGCGGTCACCGCCTCGTACGACAGCACGACGTCCCTCGGGCGTCCGGAGCTGCCCGAAGTGCGCACGACCAGCGGCCCGTCGGGGCGCTCCAGCCAGCCGCGCAGCGCCGCCAGCACCTGCCGGGGCGAGCCCCGCACCGGCCGCAGCGGGTCCTGGGAAGCCACGATCCCAGGCTAGGGACACCTGGGAGACTGGGCGCCATGGCCACCGCCGCCCAGTGGGTCCGGGGCGCCCGGCCGCGGACGTTGCCCGCTGCGATCTCCCCGGTGCTGGTCGGGAGCGGGGCCGCCGCGGCGGTGGGAGGGTTCACCGGCTACCAGGCCGCGCTGGCGCTGGTGGTCGCCCTCTCCCTGCAGGTCGGCGTCAACTACGCCAACGACTACTCCGACGGCGTGCGCGGCACCGACGCCGTTCGGGTGGGCCCGCTGCGGCTGGTCGGTTCCGGCGCCGCCACGGCGCCGGCGGTGAAGCGGGCGGCGCTGGCCGCCCTCGCCGTCGGCGCGGTCGCCGGCTCCGCCCTCGCCGCCACGTCGAGCTGGTGGCTGCTCGCGGTCGGCGCGGTCGCGATCGCAGCCGCCTGGGCCTACACCGGTGGAGCGAACCCGTACGGCTACCGCGGCCTCGGTGAGCTCGCCGTGTTCTTGTTCTTCGGGCTGGTCGCCGCTCTCGGCACCACCTACGCCCAGCTGGACCGGCTCACGCTGGCGAGCGTGGCCGCCGCGATCGGGGTCGGTGCCCTCGCCTGCGCGATCCTGGTCGCCAACAACCTGCGCGACATCCCGACCGATGCGATGGTCGGCAAGCACACCTTGGCGGTGATCCTTGGTGACCGCCGCACCAGGTGGTTGTTCGTGGCGCTGATGGCGACCGCGGTCGGGTGCCTCGGCTGGCTGGTGGTGCTGGCGCCCTCGACGTTGCTGGGTGCGGTGTTCGTGCTGCCGGCTGCCCGCGCGACCATCCCCGTCGTACGCGGTGACGTCGGGCCGCCACTGCTCGCCGTGCTCCGCGACACCGGGCTGGCCGAGCTGGCCTTCGCGGTCGGGGTCGGGCTGGGGCTGGCCCTGGGTTGACGTCGGCTGGTGATCAGTCTTCGGTGTCCTCCTTGGCCTTCGCCGCCTGGTAGCGCGCGGCGATCCGCTCCGCGCGGGAAGCCACGTCTCGGGCCAGCTGGTCCCGCAGCCCGCGCAGCAGCAGCCACGAGGCCGCCGCCGAGATCACCAGCGCCACCAGCGCCACCCAGAGCAGGTTGGCGGCGGTGGTCGCCCAGAACGCGCGGCCGACCGCCCAGATCACGACGAAGGCGCCCAGGAACAGCCCGAACCTGGCAGCGGTGTACGCCGCGAAGCTCCTCACGGCGTCTTCCGGCCGGTCAGCACCGCGGCGTACTGCGTGGGTTCGACGTTGCCCCCGGACAGCACCGCGACCGTGACTCCCCAGGAGGCGGACCTCGGATGCTCGAGGCACGCCGCGGTCGTGACCGCGCCACTGGGCTCGGCCACCAGCCGGCAGCTGGTCGCGAGGAAGCGCATCGCATCGGCGATCCCGGCCTCGGAGACCGTGACCACCTCGTCGACCAGTGAGCGGATGTGCCGCCAGTTCAGCTGGCCGACGCTGGTCGAGCGCAGACCATCGGCGGATGTCTCCCCGGTCCGCTCAGCGGGCCAGCTCAGGTGCTTTCCGGCAGCGAAGCCGGCGGCCAGGTCACCGGCCAGCTCCGGCTCGACGCCGACCATCCTGACGCCAGGGGCTCGCGCCTTGACCGCCGCCGCGACCCCTGAGATCAGCCCGCCGCCACCGACCGGCACCACCACCGTCGAGACGGCCGGCAGCCCGGCGAGGATCTCGAGCCCCACCGTGCCCTGGCCCGCGATGACCGGTGCCGAGTCGTACGGGGGCACCTCGACCGCACCGGTGCGCGCCGCGATCGCCGCACATGCGGTGGCCCGTTCGCTCACCGCCGCGAACACGACCTCGGCGCCCCAGCGCCTGGTGGCCGCTACCTTGCCCGGTGCCGCGCCATCGGGCATCACGACCGTGCACGCGACACCGGCGCTGTGCGCGGCGAAGGCCAGCGCCTGACCGTGGTTGCCCGACGAGTGGGTCACCACCCCACGAGCACGTTCCTCGGGTGGCAGCGCGAGCACGGCGTTCGTCGCACCCCGCAGCTTGAACGCACCGGTGGGCTGCAGCGACTCCGCCTTGAGCCAGGCCGACTCGAGTCGAGGTGACGCCGGTACTCGCAGCAGCGGCGTGCGCAGGCACACCGACTCGATCCGGGCCGCCGCTGCCTCGATGTCGGCGAGGCCGACGAGCCCCGCACCGGCCGCCGGGTCCGCCCGCGTCGACGTCACGCCCTCACCCTGCCATGCTTGGCCGAGCGGCCTAACCTGGGCGCGTGGGCAAGGCCGTGCTGGTTGCCGTGGTCGTCACCCTGCTCGTCTTCGGCTTCTTCTGGCTCCGCGCCGGGCGGCCCCGCCCCAGCGCGCCGACGCGGGAGCGAGTCGTCGGGCCCGACGACGACCCGGACTTCCTGCGCGACCTCGGCGGCCGGCCCCGGCGCCGAGACACCGACGACGAGTCGCCGCCGGCCTGAGGTCACACTCCGGCGTAGGAGTGCAGCCCGGAGCCGAACAGGTTGATGCCGATGAAGTTGAACAAGAACGTCCCGAAGCCGACAAGGGCCAGGATCGCCGCGGTACGTCCGCGCCAGCCGGCCGTCGCGCGGGCGTGAAGGTACGCGGCGTAGACGACCCAGGTGATGAACGCCCACACCTCCTTGGGATCCCAGCCCCAGTAGCGGCCCCAGGCGTACTGCGCCCAGATCGGTCCGGCGATCAGCGCGGCGAACGTCCAGATCGGGAACGCGAACGCGTGCACCCGGTAGGCGATCCGATCCATCTCGGCGGCGCTCGGCAGCCGCCACAGGTAACCGGTGCGCGCGTCCAGCGGGGTGCGCTGCTCGGCCCGGGACTTGACCAAGAAGACGGTGGACGCGGCCGCCCCGACGGCGAAGGCGCCACCCGCGGTCGCGGCCGCGGACACATGGAGGACCAGCCAGTACGAGTGCAGTGCGGGGACCAGCGGCCCAGCCGGGACGTAGACCAGGATCGCCAACCCCAGCACGACCACGCAGAAGCCGGTGAGGAACACCCCCAGCCACTGCACCCGGTAGGCCCGGACCAGCCCGAGGTACACCCCGGTCGCGACCAGCAGCCCGGTGGTCGCGAACTCGTACATGTTTCCCCAGGGGACCCTTTGCGCGGCCAGCCCGCGGCTCACGACGCCCGCCAGCAGCACACCGAACGCCAGCACGGTCAACGACAGGCCCGCCCGCCCGAGCAGGGCGCTGCGGTCGATGCTCGGCGTGGGGTCCGGCGGCGGATTCGGGGCGTCGGTGCCGGCGGCGCCGACCAGCGCCGGCTCGCGAGCGGGAGCCGCGACCGTCCGGCCCCCGAACGCCCACTCCGCAAGGTGCGCCAGCCAGGCCAGCGCGAACACCACGGTGGCAGCAGCTACCGCGTGGTCGGACAGCGTCCCCCAGTCCTGGCTGCTCATCGGTTGCGAGTCCCTCCTGAGGATTGCTGAAGCGACCCCACCAGCGCGTCGATGTCTGCGTCGAGGTCGGCGCCGGCGACACGGTCCAGCCGCGCCACCTCGACCACCGTACGCTCGCCGTCTCGGCGGGCGCGGACCCAGGCCCGTCGCGGGCGGATGGTCAGCGTCATCACCAGGCCGGCGATCGCGAGCACACCGGCGACCAGTGGCACCGACTTGCCCGGCGACGCGCTGATCTGGAAGCGGGCGAACTGTCGCAGCCCGTCGAACGAGATCGAGCCGAGGCCGTGGGGCAGTCGCGCCCGCTGCCCCGGCTGCAGCCTCAGCCGCAGCGGAGTTCCGTCCCCGGCGGTCAGCTGCGTCAGCCGTGAACGGTCCAACGTGAACACCGACTGCGGGCCGTTGTCCAGCCCGAGGTCACCGGAGAACGCGAACAACCCCAGCATCGGGTTGGCGGCCGCTGGGAACGCGGAGAACGGCGCACCGTCGGGTCCGGCGACGGCGGTGGGCAGGAAGAAGCCCTGGAAGCCCAGCTGCTGCGGCCGGGCGTCGGGGACCTTGATGACCCCGTTGGAGGTGTACGAGGCGTCGGCCGGCAAGAACGGCACCGGCCCCGAGAAGACCACGTCGCCGCGCCCGTCGCGGACCGTGACCACGGGCGCGTACCCCTGACCCACCAAGAACACCGAAGTGCCGGCGATCTCGAGAGGGTTGTTGACGGTGATGTCGAACGGCCGTGGCGGCGAGGCCGGCGAGGGCGTGTACGTCCCGCTGGCCTCGAACTCCCGAGGCGCACCGCGCTGCGGGCCGTCGACCTGGAACTGCGCCCGGAACGAGTCGAGGTGCAACGTGAACGGGGGCAGGCGGGAGGCGTTGAACAGCCCGCCGGCGGAGAACTCGTCGTACTGGGTCAGCGTGTTCGAGAACCCCTCTCCCTCGGTGACGAGCACCCCGCCCTTGTAACCGAACAGCGACCCCACTGCGACCCCGACGAGCACCACGACCACGCAGACGTGGAACACCAGGTTCCCGGCCTCGCGCAGGTAGCCGCGCTGGGCGCTCACGGTTGTGGCGTCGGCGTCGACCCGGTAGCGCTGGGAGCGCAGCACCAGGCGGGCCCGCTCCAGCACCTCCCCGGCGGGCCGGTCGGTCAGGTACGACGCCGCAGCCGGCAGCCGGTCGAAGTTGCGGGGCGCCCGCGGCGGCCGGGCCCGCAGGGCGCCGGCGTAGACGGCGGTCCGCGGCACGATGCAACCGACCAGCGACACCATCAACAGCAGGTAGATCGCGGCGAACCAGGGCGAGCTGTAGACCGCGAACCCGCCCAGGCGGTCGATGACCGGAGCCAGCGTGGGGTGCCTGGACACGAACAGCGACACCGCCAGCGGGTCGACCTTGGACTGCGGGATGAACGAGCCGGGGATCGCGGCCAGCGCGAGCAGCAGCAGCAGCAGCAACGCGGTGCGCATCGACGTCAGCTGCCGCCAACACCAGCGCAGGAACTGCCGTGCCGGCAAGGCCGGAGCCGATCGGACCGAGGCGCCCGCCACGCTCAGACCGCCACGCTCGAACCGGCCGCCCAGGCCCGCAGGCCCGCGACGAGCGAGTCCCACCAGCCGGTCGCCAGCAGTGCTCCGACGACCACCAGGAGCGCGCCGCCGATCCGCAGCACCACCAGCTGGTGCCGGCGCATCCAACCGACCGCCCGCAGGGTTCGCCGGAAGGCGAGCCCTGCGGCCACGAACGGGACCCCGAGCCCGAGGCAGTAGACGAACGTCAAGAACGCCCCCCGCCCGGCGCTGGCCTGGTTCGCCGACAGCGACAGCACAGCGGCCAGCGTCGGACCGATGCACGGGGTCCACCCCAGCCCGAACAGGGCTCCCAGCAGCGGGGCCGCACCGACCCCCACGGCCGGGACGACGTGCAGCCTGAGGTCGCGGCGCCCCAGCGGCAACAGTCCCGCGAACGCGAGCCCGAGCCCGATCGTGAGCAGCCCGAGGACTACCTGCACCGTCCGCTGGTGCGCGAGCAGCCGGAAACCGACGGCGCCGAACAATGTCCCGAACGACACGAAGACGGCGGAGAAGCCGAGCACGAACAGCGTGGTCCCGGCCAGCATCCGCCCCCGCCGCGCCGAGTCCAGCTCGGCCGCCGACAGGCCGGTGACGTAGGAGAGGTAGCCGGGCAGCAGCGGCACCACGCACGGGGAGAAGAACGACACCAGGCCGGCGATCGCGGCGACCGGGACGGCGAGCAGCAGCGAGCCGGAGTAGGCGGTGGTGCCAAACCAGTCACCCACCCGGACCAGATCCCTGGACGTCGGCGATGACGGCGGTCAACGTGTCCGCCGTCGTCGATCCCAGCAGCCGCGCGGCCAGCCGCCCCGAGGCGTCCAAGACGTACGTCGTCGGGACCGCCACCGGCGCCAGGTCGCTTGGGAACCCCAGCAGCTGGGAGCTGCTGGGGTCGAAGATGCTCGGATAGCGCAGCCCGTAGCGGGACTCGTAGGCGCGCGCGCTGCTCTGGTTGTCCCGGATGTCGATCCCGAGGAATCGGACCCCGTGGCCGGCGAGCTTTGTGGACACCGCCGCCAGGTCGGGCGCCTCGGCGCGGCAGTCACCGCACCACGACCCCCAGACGTTGACGACGACCACCTTGCCGGCGTAGTCGGCGAGGGAGACCCGGCCACCGTCGAGCGCCTGTCCGGACACCTCCGGCGCGTGCTCACGCTCGGCCGGGGGGACCACCGTGATCGCCCCGTTGCCGCTCACGTAGCCCCCGCCGGCGGTGGTGGCCGCGACGCCCGACGCGCAGCCGGCCAGCACCAGGGTGGTCGCGGCGAGCCAGGCTCGCGGGACCATCACGCCCCCGCCACGAACTTCTTCCCGGCGACCGGAAGCAGGTCCCGGGCGGGTTCGGCGTACGACACCGACACCACGTCGTCGCCGGCGTAGTGGAACGACGTGACGCTGGCGAGCGTGCACTGGCGTCGTCGGGGGTCGTGGGCGAAGCGGCGGCGCTCCACCGCCGAACGTGCGGTCCAGACCGGGAGCTGGTGGGAGACGATCAGCGCGCTGCGCCCGCGGGCCGCGTCTCGGGCGTCGGCCATGGCCGCCAGCATCCGGTCGGCGATGCGTGCGTACGGCTCACCCCACGAGGGGGTGAACGGGTTGCGAAGCAGCCACCAGGACCGCCAGTGCCGCAACGCCCCGTTGCCCACTCCGAAGACCTTGCCCTCGAACACGTTGCCGGACTCGATCACCCGCTCGTCGGTGTGGATGGCGAGGCCGAAGGCCGCCGCCACCGGTTGGGCGGTCTCCTGCGCCCGTTCCAGCGGCGAGGCGGCGAGGTAGGCCAGGTCGTACGCTGCGGCCAGCCAGTCCGCAACCCGCTCGGCCATCTCGCGGCCGAGCTCGGAGAGGTGGAAGTCGGGCAGCCGGCCGTAGAGGATCCCGTTGGGGTTGTTGACCTCGCCGTGCCGCATGAGGTGCACGACGGTGCGCTCGCCACTCACCGGGGCCCCGGCGGGGACTGCGCCGCAGCGGCGGCACGGGCGGCGGGCGGGAGCGCGGAGCTGATGCGGTCCAAGGCGTCGTCGTCATGGGCGGCGGAGACGAACCACGCCTCGAACGCACTGGGCGGCAGGTACACCCCCCGCTCGAGCATCGCGTGGAAGAAGGCGCGGTACCGGTTCAGGTCCTGTCGCTGGGCGGTGGCGAAGTCGGGCACCGCTTCGACCCCTGGGTCGGCGACGAAGAAGATGCTGAACAGGCTGCCGGCGGTCTGGGCCACGTGCGGCACCCCGGCAGCGGACAACGCCGCGGCCGTCATCGCGCAGACCTGGTCGGCGGCGGCATCGACGCGACCGTAGACCGCCTCGTCGGCCAGCCGCAGGGTCGCGAGGCCGGCGGTGGTAGCCACCGGGTTGCCCGACAGCGTCCCCGCCTGGTAGACCGGCCCCTCCGGCGCAAGCTGTGCCATCAGCTCCGCGCGGCCGCCGAACGCCGCCGCCGGCAAGCCGCCGCCCATGACCTTGCCGAACGTCATCAGGTCCGGGCGCCAGCCCTGCCTGGCACCGTCGATGCCCCAGTAGCCGCTGCGGTGGACCCGGAACCCGGTCATCACCTCGTCGCTGATCAGCAGCGCTCCGAAGCGCGCGCAGGTCCGTGCCAGGAAGGTGTTGAAGCCGGGGCGCGGTGGGACCACCCCCATGTTGGCGGCGGCCGCCTCGGTGATGACAGCGGCGATGGCGTCACCGTGCAGGGCGAACGCCTGTTCGACCGCGGACTCGTCGTTGTAGGGCAGCACCAGCGTCGCCGCTGCCGCCGCCGCGGTCACCCCAGGGCTCCCGGGCAGTCCCAGGGTCGCGACACCGGAGCCGGCGAACGCGAGCAGGGCGTCGACATGCCCGTGGTAGCAGCCGGCGAACTTCACGATGAGATCTCGCCCGGTTGCAGCCCTCGCCAGCCGAACCGCCGACATTGTCGCCTCGGTGCCGGAGCTGACCAGCCGGACGGAGTCGACCGGCGTCCGGGCGACGATCTCCTCTGCCAGCAGCACCTCCGGCTCGCTGGGGGTGCCGAACGAGGTGCCGCGGGAGACCGCGGCACGCACCGCCTCGACCACCCCCGGGTGGGAGTGACCCAACAGCAGCGGCCCCCAGGAGCAGACCAGGTCGACGTACTCCCTGCCGTCGACGTCCGTGAGATACGGCCCCGACCCCGACGCCATGAACCGCGGCGTCCCGCCCACGGCGCCGAATCCGCGCACCGGCGAGTTGACCCCGCCCGGGGTCACCGCCCGCGCCCGCTCGAACAGCTCCACGCTGCGCCCGATCGACGACGAGGTCACGGCCACATTGTCACCGCCCCCGAGAAGCCGCACCGGGCCGCCCCAGCCAGCTGGCGACCTCGGCCGCCCAGTACGTCAGCGAGACGTCGGCACCGGCCCGGCGCGAGCCGGTCAGCGTCTCGACGATCGCGCGCTCCCGGTCGATCCAGCCGTTGGCCGCCGCCGCCTCCACCATCGCGTACTCACCCGAGACGTGGTAGGCGGCGACGGGGACATCCACCGCGTCACGCACCGCCCGGACGAGGTCCAGGCAGCCCAGCGCCGGCTTGACCATGACGACGTCGGCCCCCTCGGCGACATCGAGCCGCGCCTCGCGTACCGCCTCGCGGGCGTTGCGGACGTCTTGCTGGTACGAGCGGCGGTCACCCTCGAGCGAGGAGTTCACCGCCTCGCGGAACGGGCCGTAGAAGGCCGACGCGTACTTCGCGGCGTAGGCGAGGATGCCGGTGTGGGTGTGACCGGTCGCGTCGAGCGCCGACCGGATCGCGCCCACCTGGCCGTCCATCATGCCGCTGGGGGCGACCAGCTGGGCGCCTGCCTGGGCCTGGACGACGCCGAGCTCGGCGTACACCTCGAGCGTGGCGTCGTTGTCGACGTCACCGTCGGCTCCGAGGACCCCGCAGTGCCCGTGGTCGGTGAACTCGTCGAGGCACAGGTCCGACATCACCACGATGGAGTCGCCGGCCTCGGCGACCGCGTCCGTGATGGCGACGTTGAGGATTCCGCCGGGGTCGAGGGCGGCCGAGCCACGCGCGTCCTGGTGCTCGGGAACGCCGAACAGCATGACCCCGCCCAGACCGAGCTCCGCGGCCTCCGCGACCGCGGCCCGGGCGCTGTCACGGGTGTGCTGGGTCACCCCGGGCATGCTCTGGATCGGCACCGGCTCGCGGACGCCCTCGCGGACGAAGAGCGGCAGCACCAGGTGGTGCGCGCTCAGCTGTGTCTCCGCGACGAGATCCCGAACGGCCCGGGAACGCCGCAACCGCCGCGGACGGCTGGCGGGAAAACCCATCGCGGACCTCAGCTTCGGCGTCGGGTGGTTGCCCGGCGGTGTGAGGGCTTGTCCACCGGCTCGCCGGCCGCGATCAGTTCCGCACGGCGCCCGGCGGCGAAGTCGCCGAGTGCCCGGGCCAGCTCCGCCCCCGACGGCGACGCCGCTACGACGTCGACGCGCAGCCCGTGCTCCTGGACGGTCTTGGCGGTGGCCGGCCCGATGCAGGCGATGACCGTCGCCGCGTGCGGCTTGCCGGCGATGCCGACGAGGTTGCGCACCGTCGAGGACGACGTGAAGACGACGGCATCGAAGCGGCCGGTCTTGATCGCCTCGCGTACCGGCGCGGGCGGGGGCGCCGCCCGCACGGTGCGGTAGGCGGTCACGTCGTCCACCGCCCAGCCGAGCTCGACCAGGCCCGCGACCAGCGTCTCGGTGGCGATGTCGGCCCGCGGCAAGAACACCCGGTCGATGGGGTCGAGAACCTCGTCGAAGGGTGGCCACTCCTCCAGCAACCCGCGCGCCGACTGCTCGCCGCTGGGCACCAGGTCGGGACGGATCCCCCACCCGGTCAGCAGCTCGGCGGTCTTGTCACCCACAGCGGCCACCTTGAGCCCGGAGAAGGCCCTGGCGTCGAGACCGTACTCGTCGAACTTCTCCCGCACTGCCTTGACGGCGTTCACTGAGGTGAACGCGACCCATTCGTAGCGGCCCTCGACCAGGCCGCGGATCGCCTTGTCCATCTGTTGGGGGTTGCGGGGTGGTTCCACCGAGATCGTCGGAACCTCCTCGGGAACCGCCCCGAAACCCCGCAGCTCCTGGCACAGCTGCGTCGACTGCTCCTTTGTGCGAGGCACCAGGACCCGCCAGCCGAACAACGGCTTGGTCTCGAACCACGAGAGGGACTCCCGCAGCCCGACGACCTCCCCGACGACCGTGACGACACTGGCACCGCGCTGGACGTGGGGGGCGATGTCCTCACCCACCCGACCCAGGGTGGACACCACCGTCTGCTGCTCGGTGGTGGTTCCGACCAGCGTGGTCGCCACCGGGGTGTCGTCGCGGCGCCCCGCGGCCACCAGCCTCGCCGCCACGTCGCCGACCCGCGCTGCCGCCGACATCACCACCAGTGTCTGGTCCCCGGCGTACGCTCCCCAGTCGACCCGGCCGTCGGCCACTCGGACCACCGCCACCTCGCGGCGTCCGCGGGTGGTCAGCGGCACCCCCGCGTACGCGGGTACCGCGGTGGCCGCGAGGACCCCGGGAACCACCTCGAAGTCGACCCCGGCCTTGCGGCAGGCCAGTGCCTCCTCCGGCCCCGTGGAGTAGGTGAACGGGTCGCCGCTGAGCAGCCGCACCACCCGGGCACCACCGCGGGCGTGCTTCACGACCAACCTCGCGCGAGCAGCCGCGGTCAGCGTGGTGCCACCGTCACCGGTGGCGACGTCGAGCACCTCGATCAGGGGAAGCGTCTTCCCCTCCGGGCCGAGCCGGACCTGTCGGACCAGCTCACCGTGGGCCTCCGGCTGGTCGGTCAGCACCAGGTCGGCGCCGCGGATGACCTCGACGGCGCGGACGGTCAGCAGCGCCGGGTCACCTGGGCCGGCCCCGACGAAGCTGACGAAACCGGCCGTCCCAGCGGTCGCCGGGTGGGTAGCGGCGGGCAACGGACTCGCTGCGGAGCTGGTCACTGCTCGTCTCTTCCTGGTCTGCGGTAGGGGTTCGCTGCTCATGTGACCAGCTCCCTGACGAGCTGATCGGCGCCGTCAGCCAGCATCTCGGCGGCCAGCCTGCGGCCCAGGCGGACGGGGTCGTCGGGGGAGCCGGTCGCGGACGAGCGGATCAACGGCCTGCCGGCAGGATGCGCGACGACCGCGCGCAGCCACAACTCGTCGCCCAGCTCACCCGAGGCGATCTCCGCGAGCGCGCCGACGGGTGCGCTGCAACCCGCCTCTAGTGCGTTCAGCAGGGCACGCTCGGCGGTCACCGCGGTACGGGTGGGCCGGTCGTCCAGGGTGTCGCGAAGCAGGGCCGCCACCTCGAGGTCGTCGCAACGGCACTCGCACGCCACGGCACCCTGCCCCGGCGCCGGCATCAGCTGCAGCGGGTCGATGACCTCCGTGACCTCGGCGAGCCTGCCCAGGCGGACCACCCCGGCTCGGGCCAGCACCACGGCATCGAGCTTTCCGGCGCCCACCATGTCGATGCGGGTGTCCACGTTGCCGCGCACGGGTCTCACCTCGAGGCCGAGCCCGAGGGCGTTCAGCTGCGCCGCCCGCCGCGGCGAGCCGGTCCCGACCGAGGAACCGGCCGGCAGCTCCACCAGCCGTAGCCCGTCCCGGGCGACCAGGGCATCGCGCGGGTCCTCCCGGGCGAGGACGGCGGCCAAGTCGACCCCGGGGCACGGATCGGTCGGCAGGTCCTTCAGCGAGTGGACGGCGACGTCGACGGCGCCGTCCACCAGGGCCTCCCGCAGCGTTGACACGAACACCCCGCGGCCACCGATGTCGGTCAGGGGCGCCCGGCTGCGATCACCTTGCGTGACCACTGGCACCAGCTCCGTGCGCAGCGCGGTCACAGTCGTGAGGCGGTCGGCCACCAGGCGCGCCTGCACCCCCGCCAGCGCGCTGGCGCGGGTTCCGATCCGTAGCACCGAGGACATCAGCGCTCCTCCGAGGCGGCGACCTGGACCTGGCTCAGCGCGGCGACCGACGCCGGGTCGAGAGAGAACAGGTCGGACAGCGCGTCGGCGTAGGACAAGGCGCCCGGGGCGTCGGCCAGCTGCTTGATCCGCACCGTCGGTGTGTGCAGCAGCTTGTCGGCCACCCGGCGGACCGTCGAGGCCAGCTCGGCGCGCGTCCGCGGGTCCAGGTCCGGCAACCGGGCAGCCAGCCGTGCCAGCTCGGCGTCGACCACGGCGGAGGCCATCGAGCGCAGGGCGACCACTGTCGGTGTGACCGCGGCCGCCGAGCGCGCCGCGGTGAAGCTCGCCACCTCTGCGTCGACGATCGCGCGGGCAGCCGAGAGGTCAGCTCCGTTGCCCGAGGTGGCCTTCGCCCCCAGGGAGCCGAGGTCGATCAGCCGGACGCCCGCCAGCGTGGACACGTTGGGCTCGACGTCCCTCGGAACCGCGAGGTCGACGACCGTGAACGGCCGGTTTCGGCGGCGGTGGGCAACGGCGTGCTGCACCGCAAGTCGCGAGACGACGACTCCCCCGGCGCCGGTGCAGGACACGACAAGGTCCGCCTCGGCCAACGCCTCGGACAGCTGCGCCCACGGCCGGGTCGAACCGGCGCAGTCCGCGGCGAGACGCCCGCCGCGCTCGGCGGTGCGGTTGACGACGGTGACGTTCGCGACGCCTCGACCGCGCAGGTCTGCGGCCGCCAGCCTCCCCACGTCCCCGGCTCCGATGACCACCGCCGCCACGTCGGCGAACGTTCCGAGCGCTGCCTCGGCTTGCTCCAGGGCGGCGCTGACCACGGAGGGGGCCAGCTTGTCGATGCCCGACTCGGCGCGGGCCCGCCTTCCGACACGCAGCGCCTGCTGGAACAGCTGGTTCAGAGTCGGGCCCACGCTGCCGTCCTGCTGGGCCCGCTGCAACGCCTGGCGCACCTGGGAGAGCACCTGCCGCTCACCCACCACCATGGAGTCGAGCCCCGCCGCGACGGCGAAGATGTGGGCGACCGCCGCCTCGTCATAGCGGACGAACAGGTGCGGGACCACCTCGTCGCGCCGGGCACCGGCCAGCTCGCCCAGCAGCCGGGAGACGTCGTCGACACTGGCATGGAAGCGGTCCGCGACGACGTAGACCTCGACCCGGTTGCACGTCGAGACGACGACGGCCTCGCTGACGTGCGGGGTGTCGAGAACTGCGGCCAGCGTCTTGTGCACACCGTCAGCGTCGAGCGCCACCCGCTCCAGAACCGGGATCGGAGCGCTTCGGTGCGAGATCCCGACCACCAGGACGCTCACGCCGACTCCCCCACGTCGGTGGCGAGGTGGGCCAGCTTGCGCTGCTCGTGATAGGCGAGGATCTGCAGCTCGATCGACAGGTCGACCTTGCGGACGTCCACGCCGTCCGGGACCGTGATCACAGCGGGGGCGAAGTTCAGGATGCTGGTCACCCCGGCCGTCACCAGCCTGTCGGCGACGTCCTGTGCGGCGCCCGCCGGAGTCGTGATCACCCCGATCGCGACCTGGTGCTGCTCGACGAGCGCCTCGAGCTCGGCCAGGGGACGAATCCGCAGCTGCTCCAGCGCCTCACCGACCCGCCCCGGGTCGGCGTCGACGAGCGCGACGATCCGAAAGCCCCGGGAACGAAAGCCTGCATACTTCGCCAGCGCCTGGCCCAGGTTGCCCACGCCCACGATCACCACCGGCCAGTCCTGGCTGAGCCCGATCTGGCGGGCGATCTCATAGCGCAGGTACGCGACGTCGTACCCGACGCCGCGGGTGCCGTACGAACCTAGATAGGAGAGGTCTTTGCGCAGCTTGGCCGAGTTCACCCCGGCGGCACGTGCCAGCTCGTCCGACGACGCCGTCACGGTGCCGCGATCGCACAACGACGTCAGCGAGCGCAGGTACACCGGGAGCCTGGCGATGGTCGCATCGGGGATGCCGCGAGCCGCGTCCGGGACCGGCTCGGCGGGCTCGCGGGGGCGAGTTCTGCTCACGGTTCTCATACTCTAAGAGCTTGTGAACGCGGGAACAAATCCCAGCGGCCGGCAGAGCGGGCGGGCTACCGGGGCACCGGATCGCTCAGCGCCGCCAGCAGCCGGCCGGGATCGACCCGCCAGAAGTCGTGCTGGCGCCCGTCGACGAACGTCACCGGGATCGAGTCAGCCATCCGCTGCGCCAGGTCGGCGTCGGCGCTGATGTCGACCTCGGACCAGCTCGCTCCGACCGACCCGCACACCGTCGCCACGACGCGCCTGGCCTCGTCACACAGGTGGCACCCGGGCCTGCCGTACAGCACGACCCGGGCAGTCGGGCTCACTTGCCCTGCCGACGCCGCTGCACTCGGGTCTTCTTCAGCAGCTTGCGGTGCTTCTTCTTGGCCATCCGCTTGCGGCGCTTCTTGATGACGGAGCCCATGTTCTCCCTTCACTGTTCGGCGATCACTGGGTCTGTTCACTGGGTCTGTCAAGGGCGGGCGCGACCGGAAGCCCACACCCTACCCAGCCGACCGGGCCACGCCGGCTGGGCTCAGCCGGCTTGGAAGAACGACCGGCGCAGGTACTCCTGCACCGCGTCGTCGGGAACCCGAAACGATCGACCGACACGCACCGCCTCCAGCTCGCCGGCGTGCACGAGCCGGTAGACGGTCATCTTGGACACCCGCATCCGGGCCGCCACCTCGGCCACCGTGAGAAAGCGCAGGTCCGGATCCTCCGGCCTGGACGCACCGAGCTCGGATGGGACCATTGCGCACCGCACTCTCTCTCACGACGCGCTCTGCGGCTTCCCCACCGCAAGACCTGGCGCACGTGCGTACCGAGAGGGTAGTGCCTGATGAGGTCGGCGGGGAACAAGAGGCGAAAACTGCTCGTCAGGGCAGCGGAGCGAGTCCGTGCTCGGGGAACACCGCCGTCCGGGTCGCCAGCACCGCGGCGTCGACGGCATTCCCCGGATCGAAACCGGTCGCCCACGCCCGGTGCGCCGGGTCGCCGCCGTCTCCCATCACGACAGGAGCGGTTCTGCCGGTGCGCCGGAGGGCGTACTCCCGCCAGGGTTGCGGAACACGGGTACCAGGCGTCAGCGGCCGGCCAGGATCGCCAGCAGATGTGTCCAGGCCAGTGGAACGACGTCGACGACCGCGTAGCCACCACCACCGGTGGCCACCCAGCGACCGTCGCACACCTCGTGCGCCAGGTCGTGCAGCGCGACATAGGACGCCCGCTGCCCCTCGATGCTGAGCGCCAGGTGGGCAAGCGGGTCGAGCCGGTGGGTGTCGCAGCCTGACTGGGTCACCAGGATGTCCGGAGCGAACTCGCGCACCAGTGGTGGCACCACCGCGAAGAACCCCCGCAACCAGCCGGCGTCGGCGGTGCCGGCCGGAAGCGCCAGGTTGGCCGCGCTTCCCGGCGCCTGCCGCCCGCCGGTCTCCGCCGCCGTTCCGGTGCCCGGGAACAGCGTCCGAGGTGACTCGTGCACGCTGATTGTGAGCACCCGGGGCTCGTCCCAGAACGCGTGCTGCACGCCGTCCCCGTGGTGGACGTCGACGTCGACGTACGCCACCCGCTGGGCTCCGTGGTCGAGCAGCCAGCGGATCGCGACGGCGACGTCGTTGTACACGCAGAAGCCGCTCGCCGCCGCCGGCATGGCGTGATGCAGTCCTCCACACGGACTGGCGCAGTGGGAGAGCTCGCCGCTCCAGACGCTCGCTGCTGCTCGAACCGTGGCGCCCACCACGCGGGCGGACGCCTCGTGCATCCCCGCGAAGGTCGGGTTGTCTGGCGTGCCGAGACCGTGGTGCAGGTCCCGGTCGCCGGGGCCCGCAACCGCCCGCACCGCCGCGACGTACGCTCGCTCATGGAACGTGGTCAGCAGCTCGTCGTCCGCGACGGCGCTGCGAAGTGGGACCAGCCCGCCGTCTGCGACCACTCCCAGCTCGCGCGCCAGCCGCATCGTCAGCTCGACCCGCAACGGGGACAGCGGATGGGAGCGGCCGAAGTCGTACCGGGTCAGCTCCGCGTCGAAGACCACGCCTGCCCGGCACGGCATCGGCTAGGACTTGCTCAGCAGGGAACGGGCGAAGAAGCCGAGGTTGGCTGGGCGCTCGGCGAGCCGCCGCATCAGGTACCCGTACCACTGCCGCCCGTAGGGCAGGTAGACGCGCACGGTGTGCCCGCGGGCCGCCAACCGTCGTTGCTCGTCGGGCCGGATGCCGTAGAGCATCTGGAACTCGAAGTCTCCCGGCCCGCGGCCCGAGCGCGCGGCCAACGAGGTCGCGATCGAGACCAGCCGGGGGTCGTGCGTGGCCACCATCGGGTAGCCGTCGCCGGACATCAGCACCTTGAGGCATCGCACGTACGACAGGTCCACGTCGCGCTTGTCCTGGTAGGCGACCTCGGCCGGCGCGTCATAAGCGCCCTTGCACAGCCGGACCCGGGATCGCGCGCCGGCCAGCTCCCGGCAGTCGGACTCGCTGCGGTGCAGGTAGGCCTGCAGCACCGCGCCGGTGTCGGGGAAGCCCTCACGCAGCTGGTTCAGGATCGTGAGGGTGGAGTCGGTGGTGGTGTGGTCCTCCATGTCCAACGTGACGGTCGTGCCGGCCGCTTCGGCCGCGGCGCAGATGCGGCCGGCGTTGTCGAGCGCGACCTGCGCTCCGATGCCCGGCAGCGCCTGGCCCACGGCGGACAGCTTGACCGAGATCTCCGCGGCGGGCGTGAGGCTCGCTCGGGCGAGTTCGGAGAGCACTCCGACATAGGCCGCCACGGCGGCGTCGGCCTGGGCTTGGTCCAGCGTGTCCTCACCGAGGTAGTCCAATGAGACCGCCAGGCCGCGCCCGACCAGCGCGGCACTCGCCTCCACCGCGGCATCCACGCCTTCCCCCGGCACGAATCGCTCGACCACGGCCCGCGTCACGGGCAGCGTCGTCACCAGCTGCTTGATCCGCTCGCTGCGCGAGAGCCCGAGCAGCGTGCGGCGCAACACGGGCGGCAGCCTACGCGGTGCGCCGCCGCAGGGTCGCGGCACCCAACGCGAGCCCTCCCATCGCGTAGCCGAGCACGACGAGGAGGTCACGGGTCAGGTCGACGGTCCATTCTGAGGTGGCGGTCACCACCTGCATGGCGTCGACGGCGTACGACATGGGCAGCCCGTTCGAGATGCCGCGGAGGACGCCGGGGAGTGAGTCGCGCGGCACGAAGATCCCGCACAGCAGCAGCTGCGGGATCACCAGCGCAGGCAGGAACTGCACCGCCTGGAACTCCGTGCGCGCGAAGGCCGAGACGAACAACCCCAGGGCGGTGCCCAGGAGGGCGTCGGCGACTGCGACGAGGCCGAGGGTGGCCACCGAGCCGGCCAGGTCGAGGCCGAGCGGCCCGACCGACAGCCCGACCGCGAGCGCGGCCTGCACGACAGCCACGACGCCGAACGCCAGCGCATAGCCCAGCAGGAAGTCGAGCTTGCCCATGGGCATGGCAAGCAGCCGCTCCAGCGTCCCGCTGGAGCGCTCCGACAAGGTGGTCACCGAGGTGACCAGGAACATCACGGTGAACGGGAACAGGGCCAGGAGCGGCCCTCCCAGCGAGTCGAAGACGCCGGGTCGGTCCGAGAACATCCACCACAGCAGGGTCAGCAGCAGGCAGGGGACGAACAGCATCAGTGCGACTGTACGAGGGTCGCGTCGCAGCTGGCGCAGGATCCGGGTCGCGACCGCCACGGTGATGCGGGGGCTCATGTCGGGGCTCCGGTCACCGAGCGGGATCCCTCGACGATCCGCAAGAACGCTTCCTCGACGTCCTTCGCACCGGTAGCTGCTAGCAGGTGGGCGGGTGAGTCGTCGGCGACGATCTCGCCGGTGCGCATCAACAGCAGCCGATCGCAGCGCTCGGCCTCGTCCATGACGTGGCTGGACACCACGACCGCGGCACCCTGTCCGGCAAGGGTGTGAAACAACGCCCACAGGTCTCGCCGGAGCACCGGGTCGAGCCCGACGGTGGGCTCGTCGAGCACCAGGACGGCGGGGGTCCCGAGCAGCGCCACCGCGAGGGAGGCCCGGCTGCGCTGGCCTCCGGACAGCGAGTCCACGACCTGGTCGGCGCAGTCGCCGAGTGCTACCTGGTCGATCGATCGGATGGTGTCCGCCACCGGGGTGCCGAGGACGGCTCCGAAGAAGCGCAGGTTCTCTACCACGGTCAGGTTCCCGTACACGCTGGGGCTCTGGGTGACGTAGCCGATTCGCTGCCGGTTCGCTGAGCTGCCGGCAGGTGCACCGAGAACGTCGATCCGGCCGGCGGCGAGCTGCTGGACGCCGACAATCGCGCGCATCAGTGTGCTCTTTCCGCAGCCGGACGGCCCGAGCAGGCCGGTGACCTGGCCGGCCCGCACCTGCAGGTCCAGCCCGTCGAGGACCACCCGGCCGCCCCGAACCACCCGTAGGCCGTCGACTCTCACGGCGGGATTCATCACATGATGAAATATAACCTCCCGACAGCCCTCAGTCCAATGTCTGGAACAGGTAGCGCTGCACGGTGGGGCCGACCGCGCGGACCAGCTCGGCGGCCGGCATCGACGCCACCGGCTGCAGCTCGACGACATAGCGGGCAACCAGCAGGCCGACGAGCTGGCTGCCGGCAAGCGCCCCGCGGCGCTGCGGATCGTCGACTCCCAGCGTCGCTATCTGCTCGATCACCAGCCGCAGGAAGCCGTCGCGGAGCAGATGAGCGGAGTCCTCGCTCGCCAGGGCCGAACGCGCCGTCGACAGCAGGGCCGGGCGCAGCGCCGGATCGTCCCAGAGCCCCAGCACTGTCTCGACGAGTCGCTCGCCGACGCCCTCGACCGGACCCGCCAACGCCGGCGGGAGCACCGTACGCGGGTCGAACGGCAGCCGCAGCGCGACGAGGAAGAGCTCCTCCTTGCCGGCGAAGTAGTGGTGCACGAGCGCGGAGTCGACGCCGGCCCGGCGAGCGACCCCGCGCAGCGACGTCTTGTCGTACCCCTTGGCGGCGAACTCCTGCCGGGCCGCCGCGACGATCTCGCCGCGGGTGTCCGGCGCGCCGGGCCGGCGGCCGGCGGCTCGGGGCGCGGTACCTGACGAGGTCATGGCTCAGTCCCTCGCCACCGCACCGAGGTGCTGACGGGTGAAGTCCAGTGCCTCCACCAGGTCAGCCTCGCGAGCCTGACGGTTGAGGCAACGGCGGGTGTTGATCTCGACGACGACGTGGCCGGCGAACCGCGCCCCCGTCAGCTGCTGCAGCAGCTCGCCGCACGGTTGGCTGCCGCGTCCCGGCACCAGGTGCTCGTCCTTGGGGCTCCCGGTGCCGTCGGTGACATGGACGTGCGTCAACCGCTGTCCGAGCTTCGCGGCCATGTCCAACGCATCTGCGCCGGCGGTGGCGGTGTGCGACAGGTCGAGGGTCACGTGGGCGTACGGCTGCCCCACCGGGTCCCAACCAGGTGAGTACGCGGTCAGCTCACGGCGAGCGGTGCGCCACGGGTACATGTTCTCGACGGCACATCGCACGCCGGTCCGGTCCTCGAGGCCGGCAATTCCGTCACAGAAGCCTCTGGCGTACTCCCGCTGCCAGCGAAACGGTGGGTGAACGACGACCACATCGGCGTCGAGCCGCCGCGCCAGCTGCGTGCTGCGCTCGAGCTTGCCCCAAGGATCGACCCCCCACACCCGCTGCGTGATCAACAGACACGGTGCATGGACGGCGACCACCGGCAGCTCGTGATAGTCGCGCAGATGGCAGATCGCGTCGAAGTCCTGACTTGTCTCGTCGATGCCCACCATGACCTCGACCCCGTCGTAGCCCAGCCGGGCGGCCAGATCGAAGGCTGTCGCGCTCGACTCCGGGTACACCGACGCCGTCGACAGGGCTACCGGGGTCACAACGCGTCGAGCCGCTCGAGGATGACGCCCTCGCGCAGCGCCCAAGGACAGATCTCCAGCTCTGGCAGGTCGAACAGATCCATGATCGCGGCGGCAACGACTGCTCCGGCAACGATCTGGTGCGCCCGGTTCGGCGAGACCCCGGGCAACATGGCCAGCTTGCCCGGTGGCAGCGACACCAGTGTCGGCAACCGTTCCGCGAGGTCGTCTCGCGACAGCACCCGCCGGACGTAGCGCCCCTCGGCAGAGGGCGCCGCTCCACAGATTCTCGCCAGGGACCGGAACGTCTTGCTGGTCGCCACGGCGCGGTCGGTCGGCCGGCTGGACAGCATCGGGCCCGCTTTTGCGGCGATCCGTGCCCGGACGTGCCGTCGCAACGCCTTGATGCTCGCCTTGTCAGGGCCCTTGCGAAGCCACTCGCGTGTCAGTCGGCCGGCGCCCAGGGGCATGGAGTGAGCCACCTGCGGGGTCTCCTCCTCCCCCGCGGCAACCTCGAGCGACCCACCGCCGATGTCGAAGACGGCGAGCAGGCCCGAAGACCAGCCGAACCAGCGCCGCACGGCCAAGAAGGTCAGCCGAGCCTCGGTGCTTCCCTGCATCACCTCGACGTCCAGGCCGGTTTCGGCCCGGACCAGCCCCAACACCTTGTCGGCGTTGGTGGCGTCGCGGATCGCGGAGGTCGCGAAGGCGATCACCACCTCGCAGCCCTTGTCCTCGGCCAGCCGCTGCGCCTCGCGCACGAACCTCAGCAGCACCTTGGCGCCCGCATCGCTCACCGCCCCGCCCTCGTCGAGATGTTCGGCCAGCCGCAGGGGCTCCTTGCACGAGTAGGCCGGCAACGGGGCCGCCCCGCGGTGGGCGTCGACGACGAGGAGGTGTCCGGTGTTGGAGCCGATGTCGAGCACGCCCATGCGCATGGCTCAACGCTAACCGCCAGACCGCCCGGGACGGTGGGTGAGTGACAATGACCCCCATGCGCCTCGACCATCTCTCGTACGCCGCGGCTCCGGACGGCCTGGTGGCGACCGCCGCCCGGCTGGGCGATGCCCTCGGCGAACGCTTCGTCGACGGCGGTGTCCACCCACGCTCCGGCACCCGCCACATGGTCCTCGGACTGGCCGGGCAGTGCTACTTGGAGGTGGTGGCTGTGCTCGACCATCCGGCGTCGGACAAGGCAGCCTTCGGCCAGGCCGTCCGCGCCCGCTCCCTCGCAGGCGGAGGGTGGCTGCGCTGGGTCGTCGCCGTCGACGACATCACCGCGACCGAGCAGCGGTTGGGGCGCGCCGCCACCCTCGGGAGCCGGCGACGCCCCGATGGCACCGAGCTGACCTGGAAGCAGCTCGGTGCCGTCGACGTGAAGGTCGACCCGCAGCTGCCGATGTTCGTGCAGTGGCAGTGCTCCTCCGACCAGCATCCCTCCGCCGGCGCAAACCGAGCCGTCCGCCTCACCACGTTGGAAGTCGCCGGTGACCCGGCTCGGGTGGCCGAGTGGCTGGGGCAACCCGCCACCGCAGCGCTCGACGATGTCAGGATCGAATGGCATCCACCCGCTGCCGCGACCGCGCTGGTGGCAGCGAGCTTCACGACCAGCAGCGGCACAACCCGGCTGTGATCGGCAGCGCCGCGCGCTGTCGGTGCCGCGACCTAGCCTCCGGACATGGTCAGGTCTCGAGGTGGTGAGGGTTGCCGTTGCGCGGCGTGCGGATGGAAGACCGCCAAGTGGGTCGGGCGGTGCGGGAAGTGCCAGGCGTGGGGCACCCTCACCGAGGATGCCCCCGGAGCCCCTTCGCCCGCGCTCCCCATGACCGAGGTCGACGTGTCCGCCTCTGCCGCAGTCAGCTCCGGCGTGGCAGAGCTCGACCGGGTCCTGGGCGGGGGCATGGTGCCGGGGGCGGTGCTGCTGTTGGCCGGCGAACCGGGCGTCGGCAAGTCGACCCTGCTGCTGGAGGTAGCGGCGTCGTGGGCGCGGAGCGGCAAGACGACGCTCTACGTCACCGGCGAGGAGTCGGCGGCCCAGGTGCGACTGCGCGCCGATCGCACCGGTGCCGTGCACCCCATGCTGTACCTCGCCGCCGAGACTGACCTGTCAGTGGTGCTGGCGCACCTGGAGCGGCTGAGCCCCTCGTTGCTCGTCGTCGACTCCGTCCAGACGATCGGCTCCGCCGACGTCGAGGGTGCGCCGGGAGGGATCACCCAGGTGCGCGAGGTGGCGGCGACCCTGGTCGCAGCGGCCAAGCGGACCGGGATGGCGGCGGTGCTGGTCGGTCACGCCACAAAGGAGGGTGGCATCGCGGGTCCAAGGGCACTCGAGCACGTCGTTGACGTGGTCCTGCACTTCGAGGGCGAGCGTGCCTCGCGGCTGCGGCTGGTGCGGGCGGTCAAGAACCGCTTCGGACCGGTCGACGAGATCGGATGCTTCGACCTGTCGGAGAGTGGCATCGTCGAGGTCACCGACCCCACCGGACTGTTCGTGTCCCGGCACAACGAGCCGATCCCCGGGACGTGCGTGACGGTGACGATGGAGGGTCGGCGCCCCCTGCTCGCCGAGATCCAGGCGCTCGTCACACCCTCCAGCCTCCCGGTGCCGCGCCGGGTCACCAGCGGCCTGGACGTCGGCCGGGTGGCGATGGTGCTCGCCGTGCTGCAACGGAGAGCCGGTGTCCGGCTGGCGACGCAAGACGTCTTCGTGGCGACGGTGGGCGGGGCGCGGCTGAGCGAACCGGTCACCGACCTTGCCACCGCGGTGGCGACGGCCTCGGCTCACCTCGACACCGTCGTCCCCACCGACCTGGTGGCACTCGGTGAGGTGGGCCTCGCCGGTGAGGTCAGACGCGTCGGGGGCCTGCAGCACCGGTTGCGGGAGGCGTCCCGGCTGGGTTTCCGGTCGGCGCTGGTCCCCACCGACCTCGGCGCCCTGCCCTCCTCGGCACTCGACGTCGACGGGTTGCGGGTGATCTCGGTCCCCGACGTGGTCAGCGCGATGCGGGTGCTGCGGCTGAGCAGCGGCTCAGCGCCTTCTCGGATCGAGCCGAACCACGGCCGCCCACCACCGCAGCTGAGCGTCGTCGCACCGCTGTGAGGCTGGATCGGCCGTAGACTTCAGCCTCGGGCACGGCGCTGCCCGGGTCGGCGGCGAGGAGTGATGGTGGTCAGTATCGACCGGGCCGGTGAGCGTGGCGGCCAGGACGCCTCGATGCAAGCCACCATGGCAAGCGTGGCGCCCGGAACTCCGTTGCGCGAGGGTTTGGAGCGGATCCTGCGGGGGCGGACCGGCGCACTGATTGTCTTGGGTCACGACCGCGCCGTAGAAGCGTTGTCGACCGGAGGCTTCGGCCTCGACGTCGAGTTCAGCGCGACCCGGCTACGCGAGCTGGCCAAGATGGACGGCGCGATCATCTTGGACAAGGACGCCAGCCGGATCGTGCGAGCAGCGGTCCACCTGATGCCCGACCCGACGATCTCGACCAACGAGGCGGGCACCCGCCATCGCACGGCGGACCGGGTCGCCCGCCAGACCGGTGTCCCGGTCATCTCGGTTTCGCAGTCGATGCACATCATCGCGCTGTACGTCCACACCCATCGCCGGGTGCTGGAGGAGACAGCGGAGATCCTCTCCCGCGCCAACCAGGCGCTCGCGACGCTGGAACGATACAAGCAGCGACTTGACGAGGTGTCCGGAGCCCTGTCAGCGCTGGAGATCGAAGACCTCGTCACGGTGCGTGATGTTGCTTCTGTCGCCCAGCGAGTCGAGATGGTCACGCGCATAGCCACCGAGATCGCCGACTACGTCCTCGAGCTCGGTGTCGACGGCCGGCTGCTGAACCTCCAGCTCGAGGAGCTCGTCACCGGAGTCGACCTGGAACGCGAGTGCGTGATCCGCGACTACGTCCCTGTCCGGCACCGGTCCAGGTCACTACGCGAAGTGCTGGCGGAGCTCGCGAGCCTCGACTCCGGCGCCCTCGTCGACGTCGGCGCCGTCGCCCGGGCCCTGCAGCTCGGAGGGATGGAGCACCTTGACCAGGCGCTTTCCCCCCGTGGCTACCGGTTGCTGGCAAAGGTGCCGCGCATTCCCGGGACCGTCGTGGACCGACTCGTCGAGCACTTCGGCAGCCTTCAGAAGCTGCTGGCGGCCACCATCGAGGACTTGCAGGCGGTCGACGGTGTCGGTGAACTTCGGGCCCGCAGCGTCAGAGAGGGCCTGTCCCGGCTGGCGGAGTCCAGCATTCTCGAACGTTACGTGTGAGGGCGGTGCTTCGGCTTCGCCTTGGGTCTTGGCTTCGGTGCCGGCTTCAGCCGGAAGTCGGTGGTTCCCGGCTCGCCCTGCAGCAGCGCGGCCTGGACCGTGTAGCTGCCGGGTGGGGCCGCTGGGGCCGACGGGCTGCAGCCCTGGCGTGAGAACAATCCCGACCACGGCACCGGGACGACAACTCCCCAGTGCGGTTGCAGACTCAGGGTTTGACTCGCGATCGCCGCGGGGCACTGCGACGAGGTCCACACGGTGGCGTCCTTGGACGACACCGCGACCAGCAGGGATGCGGCGCTGAGGTCGAGCCGGCACGCCGACGTGGCGGTCGAGCTCACTCGCAGCTGCACCGAGGTCTCAGCGCCCACCTGCGCCGGTGACGGCACCGCAGGATAGACGTGGACCGTTGCCGGGTCGCAGCGCCGGTTCGCCGTCGACAGCACCGTGGTGACCGGCCTGACCCCTGGGACGAAGCGATGGGTGTGGGACCGGTGGCGCGTTCGCGCCGCCGTCGGCGTCGTCGGTGTGGTGCTGGCCGGCGGGGTGACCGCCACTGTCCCGGGGCGGCCCACACCCCCAACCCAACGGACAAGTCCCCACAGCAGCAAGAGCACGAGGCTGAGCAGCAGTAGCCGCCGGGCCCAGTAGACCCGCGCCGGCAGCCGGCCGGACGGACGGACGAGCGTTCCCATGTCGGCGCCACCGTAACCGGACGCCGGGCCGCCGGCGGGCTGCGACACTGCTGCGGGGGCGGGTGCTGCACCCCAGGGCCTCAGCTCGGGCCATCGCTGATCCGCTGGGCGGCGTCGGCGAGGTCTCGCACAGTCCGGACCGCCCCGCTCGCCGGCTCGACGGACAGATCCAGGTGCAGTCCGCTGATCGTTGCGTCGACCAGCCGAGAGAGTCGGTCGGCATGACGCGGGTCGGCTCCGGAGGCGACCAGGTAGTCGCGAAGTGCCCGCATCCACTCGCTGTTGGTTGCTTGCACGACGTCACGGTAGGGCTCTTGACCGAGCAGACCGAGCGCTGCCGCCTGCGTGTAGACCTTCTGGCACCGGTCCAGCTGAGGATCGCTCATCGACTTCCACAGCGCCATCACCGCGCGACGAACCGATCGGGCGGGCGGCAGCGCCCTCAGCACTCGGACGGAGCGATTGTTGCTGCGCGAGATCACCTCAGCCACGAGGCTGTCGCGGTTGCCGAAGTGGTAGACCAGCATCCGATCGCTGGTGCTCAGGGCGGCAGCCAGCGGGCGCAGGCTCAACCCGATCAGGCCGTGCTCGAGCACGTAGTCGGTCGCGGCGTCCGCCAGGGTGTCCCGCCTCGTCACTCGGCGCCACCTCCCTTGTAGCGAGTGCTACGCTCGTTTGTAGCGAGTGCTACAGATACCGAGGAGGGTACAGCCATGAGCGGGGCGGCACTACTGCTGGCGATCGCGATCTGTTCAGAGGTGAGCGCGACGGCACTGCTTCCCCGAACGGCTGGCTTCAGCAACGCGCCCTGGACGCTGGCGGTGTGCGCCGGCTACGCCGTCTCCATCGTGCTCCTCGCGGTCGTCGTCCGCTCGATCCCGGTCTCGGTGACGTACGCGGTGTGGTCCGGTGCGGGCACGGCGTTGGTGGCCGCCATCGGCGTCGCCTTCTTGGGTGAGAGACTCGACGCCCGGCAGCTGGTGGCGTTGGCGATGATCGTCCTCGGGGTGGTCGCGCTCAACCTGAGGGCGGGCTGATCACTCCGTCGCCGCGGCCTCCACCGGCGCCACGTCGGGAAGCTCGGCCTTGGGCGTCCCGCTGAAGGTGAAAGCGGCATTGGCGCCCTCACCGTCCACGTCGACCAGCACGATCTGACCCGGGCGTACCTCACCGTAAAGCAGCTTCTCGGCGAGCGTGTCCTCGATCTCGCGCTGAACGGTCCGGCGCAGTGGCCGGGCGCCGAGCACCGGGTCGAACCCACGGCCGGCCAGGACCTCCTTGGCTCGCTGGGTGAGCTCGATGCTCATGTCCTTGTCCTTGAGCCGCTCCTCCACTGAGCTCAGCATGAAGTCGACCATCGAGATGATCTCGTCCTGGGTCAGCGGCGGGAAGACGATGACCTCGTCCACCCGGTTGAGGAACTCCGGGCGGAAATGCTGCTTCAGCTCCTCGGTCACCTTGTTCTTCATCCGGTCGTACGACCCCGCGGCGTCGCCGGACTGCGCGAAGCCGAGGTTCAGGCCCTTGGAGATGTCGCGGGTGCCGAGGTTGGTGGTCATGATGATCACTGTGTTCTTGAAGTCGATGACGCGACCCTGGCTGTCGGTGAGGCGGCCCTCCTCGAGGATCTGCAGCAGCGAGTTGAAGATATCGGGGTGCGCCTTTTCCACTTCGTCGAACAACACCACGGAGAACGGCCGACGGCGCACCTTCTCGGTCAGCTGCCCACCCTCCTCGTAGCCGACGTAGCCCGGGGGTGAACCGAACAGTCGAGACACCGTGTGCTTCTCGGAGAACTCGCTCATGTCGAGCTGGATCAGGGAGTCCGGGTCCCCGAACAGGAACTGGGCCAGTGACTTGGACAGCCACGTCTTGCCCACCCCCGACGGGCCGGCGAAGATGAACGAGCCGCCAGGTCGGCGCGGGTCCTTCAGACCCGCCCGGGTGCGGCGGATCGCCCGGGAGAGCGCCTTGATGGCTTCGTCTTGTCCGATGACGCGCTTGTGGAGCTCGTCCTCCATGCGCAGCAGCCGGCCCGACTCCTCCTCGGTCAACTTGACGATCGGGATCCCGGTAGCCGTGGCGAGCACCTCGGCCACGAGCTCCTCGTCCACCTCGGCCACGACGTCCATGTCCCCGGCCTTCCACTGCCGCTCCCGCTCGGCCCTGGCCGCGATCAGCTTCTTCTCCTCGTCCCGCAACGACGCGGCCACCTCGAAGTCCTGGCTGTCGATCGCCCCTTCCTTGCGGCGGCGGACGTCGGCGATCCGGTCGTCGAACTCGCGCAGGTCGGGTGGTGCGGTCATCCGGCGGATACGCAGCCGGGAGCCGGCCTCGTCGATCAGGTCGATCGCCTTGTCCGGCAGGAAACGGTCGGAGACGTAGCGGTCCGCCAGGGTCGCCGCCGAGACCAGCGCCTCGTCGGTGATCGTCACCCTGTGGTGCGCCTCGTAACGGTCTCGCAGCCCCTTGAGCATCTCGATCGTGTGCGCGATGGTCGGCTCGGCCACCTGGATGGGCTGGAAACGGCGCTCGAGCGCCGCGTCCTTCTCCAGGTACTTGCGGTACTCGTCCAGCGTGGTGGCGCCGATGGTCTGCAGCTCGCCGCGGGCGAGCATGGGCTTGAGGATGCTGGCGGCGTCGATGGCACCCTCCGCGGCTCCGGCGCCGACCAGAGTGTGGATCTCGTCGATGAACAAGACGATGTCGCCACGGGTGCGGATCTCTTTCAGCACCTTCTTCAACCGCTCCTCGAAGTCGCCACGGTAGCGGGATCCGGCGACCAGCGCCCCCAGGTCGAGGGTGTAGATCTGCTTGTCCTTGAGCGTCTCCGGCACGTCTCCTCGGACGATGTCTTGCGCGAGGCCCTCGACGATTGTGGTCTTGCCGACGCCCGGCTCCCCGATCAGCACCGGGTTGTTCTTGGTGCGTCGCGACAGCACCTGCATGACCCGCTCGATCTCCTTCTCACGACCGATAACAGGGTCGAGCTTGCCCTCCCGGGCGGCTTGGGTGAGGTTGCGGCCGAACTGGTCGAGCACAAGCGAGCTGCTGGGGGCGCCCTCGGCGGGTGCCCCGGCAGTGGCGGCCTCCTTGCCCTGGTAGCCCGACAACAGCTGGATCACCTGCTGGCGAACCCGGTTGAGATCGGCTCCCAGCTTGACCAGCACCTGCGCCGCGACCCCTTCGCCCTCACGGATCAGACCCAGCAGGATGTGCTCGGTGCCGATGTAGTTGTGGCCCAGCTGCAGCGCCTCACGCAGGCTCAGCTCGAGCACCTTCTTGGCCCGCGGCGTGAACGGGATATGTCCGCTGGGGGCCTGCTGCCCCTGGCCGATGATCTCCTCCACCTGGGCGCGGACCGCCTCGAGCGAGATTCCCAGGCTCTCCAACGCCTTGGCGGCGACGCCCTCACCCTCGTGGATGAGACCCAGCAGGATGTGCTCGGTGCCGATGTAGTTGTGGCTGAGCATCCGGGCCTCTTCTTGAGCCAGGACGACGACCCGACGCGCCCGGTCGGTGAACCTCTCGAACATTCGCGCTCCTCGGTCGAACCAGGGTGCCGCTTGTCATGCTAGTCGCGCAGCGCAAGCCTGGCGCGATTCAGCGCGGTCACCGTGCCCGCATCAACCCGGGCAAGCGGGCAGCGATTCCGACCGTTCGCTCGGGGCGAACCGGGTTCAGTGGGCCGCCTCGTACGCCGCGCGCACCTCCGCTGAGACCCGTCCGCGGTCAGGGACGTCGTGGCCGTTGTTGCGGGCCCACTCCCTGATCTGCGCGGCGGAGCCGGCTCCGCCGCGTGAGCGAGAGCGGCTTGACCGACGCCTGCTGGCGCTTCCGGTCCGGCGACCGGCGCCGACGTACGGCGCCAGCATGTCGCGGAGTCGTTGGGCGTTCTCGCTCGACAGGTCAATCACGTAGGAGGCGCCGTCGAGACCGAATTCCACGGTCTCGCTCGCGTCTCCTTGGTCGAGATCGTCCACGAGCATTACGTGCACGCGCTGTGCCACTGGTCCTCCACATGAGCTCGACAATGTCGCTTCCCCGGGTGCTGAAGCATTATGCACCGACATCGGCTACGACGCAAAGAACCGTTACTAATCCCGCCGCGGGCGGACCAGGGGGAACAGAATGGTCTCACGTATTCCGGAGCCGGTCAGCAGTCGTAGCAGCCGGTCTATTCCCATGCCCATTCCGCCGGTGGGGGGCATTCCGTGCTCGAGGGCCTGCAGGAACTCTGCGTCGAAGTGCATGGCCTCTTCGTCACCGGCGCGTGCCCGGCGGGCCTGGTCGAGAAACCGTTCTTGCTGGTCGACCGGGTCGGACAGCTCGGAGTACGCCGGCGCGAGCTCGGTGCCGGCGATGACCAGGTCCCAGGACTCGGCCAGCTCTGGGCAGTCGCGGTGCCGACGCGCCAGCGGCCGGGTGGACACCGGGTAGTCGCGCACGAACGTCGGGGTCAGCAACGTGGGCTCGACGAGTCGCTCGAACAGCTCCAGCGCGATGTCGGCTGCCTCCCACCGCCGCTGCACCTCGATCCCGTGGTGGCCGGCGTGCCGGACGAGCTGGGCGCGGTCGGACTCAGGCCCCACGTCCACGCCGAGAGCCTTGCTGATCGCGCCGAAGAACGTCACCGCGCACCACTGCCCCGCGAGGTCTATCTCACCGCCACGCCCGTCGGGCACCGTGGTCCGGCCGACGGCCTCGGCGCTGCGAACCACCAGGGCGCGGGTGAGCTCGGCCATCGAGTCGTAGTCGCCGTACGCCTGATAGGCCTCCAGCATGGTGAACTCCGCATGGTGTGACGAGTCGAGGCCCTCATTGCGGAAGTTGCGTCCGATCTCATAGACCCGTTCCACGCCGCCGATGACCGCGCGCTTCAAGAACAGCTCGAGGGAAATCCGCAGCGTCATGTCGGTGTCGAAGGCGTTCAAATGCGTGTGAAACGGGCGAGCCGCCCCGCCGTGGACGTGCTGCAGGACAGGTGTCTCGACCTCGACGAAACCACGTTCGGCCAACACTTCGCGCAGGGTTGCCAGCACTGTCGCCCGAGCACGCACCATGTGGCGAGCCTGCGGGCTGACGATCAGATCGGCGTAACGCATCCGGACGCGGGCCTCGTCACTAAGCGACTTGTGCTCCACCGGCAGGGGACGCAATGCCTTCGCCGCCATCTGCCAGGCTGTGGCCTGCACCGAGAGCTCTCCCCGCCGGCTGGTCACCACCTCACCCGTGACGCCGACAAGGTCACCGAGGTCGAGCCACGCCTTCAGGTCCGCCAGTCCGCCGGGGCCCAGCCGTGCCAGCGAGGCCATTACCTGCAGCTCGGTGCCGTCACCTTCTCGCAGCCGGAGGAACACCAGCTTGCCGGTGTCGCGCAGGTGGATCACGCGACCCGTGACCGAGACGATCTCCCCGGTCGCGACATCGCTGCCCAGCTCGGCGGCGCCCTCGTACCTCTCCCGGATCTGCCGCAACGTGTGTGTCCGGGGCACCGAGACCGGGTAGGGGTCGACCCCGGCGGCGATCATCGCGGCCCGCTTCTCACGGCGCACCCGTAGCTGTTCGGGCAGCGCATCGGCGTCGCCGGGCGACGGGGTGTCGCTCACGCGCCCCCCCGTGGGCCGAGGGTCAAGGCGACGTTGTCGATGAGTCGGGTGCGCTCGACACCGGCGGCGAGCAGCAGTCGGGCGGCTCCCGGTCCCGGCGCGCCCAACTCGGGGTCGGTCACCGCGAGGTAGTCGACGTCGAGCCCATCGGTGGCGTCGAGCACGCACCAGGCGGCCTCGGACACCGCATCGGGGCCCTGCTGCTCGGCTTTCCGGCCGGCGAAGAGGGCCGCCGAGACCGCCTGCGCCCGCTGCCGCTGCCGGTCGTCGAGGAAGCGGTTGCGGGAGGACAGCGCCAGTCCGTCCTTGTCGCGCACCGTGGGAACGCCCACGACCTCGATGGGCATGCAGAGGTCGCGCACCATCGACCGGACCAGGACCAGCTGCTGGTAGTCCTTCTCCCCCAGCACGGCGTGACTGGGCCGAACCATGGCCATCAGCTTGGCCAGGACCGTCAGTACGCCGCGAAAGTGTCCTGGGCGCGTCGCGCCCTCGAGCACCGATCCGCGGGGTCCGGGATCGACCGTGACCCCACCGAAGCCGTTCGGGTACACGGTCTCGACGCTCGGGAGGAACACGATGTCGACGTTCTCCCGGCTGCACATCGCCAGGTCCGCCTCGAGCGTGCGCGGGTACGTCTCCAGGTCTTCCCCCGGCCCGAACTGGGTCGGGTTGACGAAGATCGACGTGACGACGACGTCACCCAGGGTGCGAGCGGAGTGCAGCAGCGCGGCGTGTCCGGCGTGCAGGGCTCCCATCGTTGGCACGTACGCCACCGGCGAGGTGGCCAGCCGCGACGGCATCAAGGCGTCGTCGAGCTCACCGACGCGGGCGACCAGCGAAGGTTCCATCAGCGACTGCCAGGTGGTGCCGGCCGCCGTGTCATGGCAGCCGCGGTGGCGTCCCACACTGCGGCGTCCAGCAGCTCGAAGATGTCACGGGCCCGCTCGCGCGAGAGCCGGCCGTCCTCCACCGCCCTCGCAGTGGTAGAGCGCGCCATCGTGAGGTAGGCGTCGACTGTCTCCGACGGAGCCCGCTCGAGGGCATGGAGATGCGCCGACACAGTGCTGCGGTCGCCGCGAACGATCGGGCCGGTCGCGGCGGTGTCGCCGTAGTCGAGGGCGTTGCCCAAGGCCACGGTGAGCAGCGGGCGGATCGTGGCGGACGGGTCCGGGACACCGGCGAGCCGGAGCAGGTCCACGCTCTGGGTGACCAGCGTGACGAGATGGTTCGCGCCGTGCGCCAACGCGGCGTGGTAAAGGGCACGCTGCTGCTCGCTCAGCCAGGCGGCGACTCCCCGCAGGTCGGCCACCAGCTCCTCGCCGATCGGATGGGCCGCTTCGTCTGCGCTCAGCCCGTAGACGCATCCGGGAAGCCGGGCCAAGTCGACGTCGGTGCCGGTGAACATCATCGCCGGGTGGACGGCCAGCACGGTCGCGCCGAGAGCTGCGGCCGGGGCCAGCACCGCCGCGCCGTGGCGCCCACTTGTGTGCACGACGACCTGGCCCGACCCGAGGGAACCCGAGGCGACCAAGTCGTCCACGAGCCCCGGCAACGCGTCGTCGGGGACCGTCAGCAGCACCAGCGTGGCGGCACGGGCGACCGCCCGGGGCGGGAGGATCTTCACCCCGGGCAGCAGGGTCTCGATCCGTGTCGCGGAGGCAAACGAGTGCCCCGAGGCGGCCACGACCTGGTGACCGGCGGAGCGCAGAGCGGCCGCCAGCACCGTGCCGACGCGCCCCGCTCCGACGACCCCGATCGAGTAGCGCGTCATGTCGGGTCAGCGTACTTCCCGGCGAGGGGTTCCACGGCGTGGCGCCAAATCCAACGCCAACCGCCACGCCTCCTGCTGGCCGCGGAAGTCGGCGCGGGCGGCCACGGGGCCGCTGGGAAGGTCGATTCGGACACTGGCCAGGCGCAGCATGCGTTGTACGGGTCCGCGCGAGAGCCGGATCGACTGGATCTTTGAGCGGGGGACCGCGTCGGTCCTTCGCGTCAACAGCCCCCGAGTCGTGACCACGGTCTCCTGGTCGAAGCCGATGCCCAACCGCGACCGGGTCAACGGAGCCAGCAACCACGCCCGGGCAGGAGCGGGCACCAGCCGGACGCTCACCGGATCGCACCCGGACAGCATCCGGATCAGCTCAAGGGCCTCGGCGCGTGGTGCCACCGGCACCAATGTGCCGGCAGGCCGCTCACCGTCGGCCCCAGGCTGGACTCCGGCCACCGTGATGTCGACCCGCACCCAGTCGAGTGCCGACCACAAGACCGGCTCGAGGAGTACGAAGCCTGCGATCCTGCCGACGGGCACGGTCTGCGTCCTGACGGCGAACAGCCCCGAGCGCACCCGCAGGACCCGCCCGGACTCGCGCACGGTGAAGCCGGAGAAGGCCGCGAAGCCGCGGAACACCACTGCGACAACACCCAGGACCGCGCCGGCCACGACGACGAATCCCACCGTCGTCCCCGCGGTCGCGGTGGCCGCGACACCGGTCAGGGCGCCGCCGGTGGCGGCGGCGAACCCCCTGCTCAGGAACTGGCTTCCCAACAACCGCCATCTCCTCACCGCGAACAGGACCGGCTCGGACCCGAGCGGCTCGACCTGGTCTCGTGACCCGGCGAATGGACCGAGCAGCTGGCGGCGCAGGTCGATCGCCTGGGCGACCCTGAGATAGGCCAGCCGAGCGGCCGGACCACCACCCGCGGTCTCCAGCGACAGCTCGGCCATGCCGAAGATCCGACCGAGCAGGGGTTGCTGCAGCTCGACGGCTTGCAGCCGCGAGATGGCGATGCGTCGCGACTGCCGACGCAGGACGCCGGACTCGATGAGTATCTCCTCGGCGTTGATCCGGTAGCGGGTGAACCACCACGACACTCCGCCCAGCCCCAGCCCGGCCATCAGCACCACCCCACCGGACAGTGCGACCTCCCGCGAGTCGATGCCGTTCCAGCCGTTGTGGACCAGCCAGCCCAACCAGGCCACGACGAACACTCCGCTTCGCAGCAGCGGTGAAAGCGGGTGCAGTCGGTGGATGTCCTCGCCGCCGGGCCCGGCGTTCACAGCCCGGACGCCTGCGCCTGCCCCTGCGTCGTCAACCGGTCGCGCAAGCGGGCCGCCTCCGCCGGTACCAACCCGGGAATCCGGGCTCGGGTGTCCGGCGCCGCCGTGTGCAGGTGGACGGTGGCGATGCCGATCCGCCGTTGCAGCGGACCAGCGGTGACGTCGACGAGCTGCATGCGACCGTACGGCACCACCTCACAGCGCAAGAAGGCGACGCCCCGGCGGACCAGCAGGTCATCGTCGCGTTCGGCGTACCTCCACGAGGCCGCGTTGCGGGCGACCAGCGGCCAGCTTGTCAGAGCCCCGGCGAGTACGGCCGGCAGCCCGAACCGCAACACATCCGGGCCGCCGCCGAGAACGCGTACGACGATCAGGACACCGGCCGCGAGGACTGCGGTGAGGACCACCAGCAGCCGTCGCAGGACTGCGAGTCGGGGACTGACCGGCACCCAGGGGCTCCCAGGGACCTCGAACAGATCCTCCACCCCGCCCAGGTTACGGGGGAGTCAGATCAGGCCCTTGCCCGACAGGTACTCCTTGGCGACGTCAGCGGCCTGCTGCCGGTCAACGTCGACCTTGGCGTTCAACGCCGCCAGGTCGTCGGTGGTCAGCGTCTCGGAGAGCTTGTTGAGCAGGGCCTCGACGTCGGGGTTCTGCTGCAAGAACTCGGAGTTGACCGCGGGGATGAGGTTCTGTGCCGGCTGGATGCCCTTGTCGTCCTTGAGCAGCACCAGCCCCAGCTGGTCGAGGCTGGCGTCGGTGGTGCCGGTCTCTCCGAGCTGTGACTCGCCCTGGGTCACCGAGTCCTTGGTCTGTTGCGTTCCGTAGCCGGTGGGCACGATCTTGGCGATGTTCATGCCGTAGACCTTGGTGAGCCCGCCCTCGCAGTCGTCTCTGCCCTTGCAGTCCGGGGCGGCAGCCAAAGTGACGGGCTGGTTCAGAGCTGCCAGGTCGGACAGCGTGGTGAGGTTGTTGCTGGTGGCGTAGTCCTTGGTCACGAAGAACGCGTTCTGGTCCGTGGCCTTCGACGGTTCGAGCATGGTGATCCCGGCCTTGGACGCGAGCGGCTCGAGCTGGGCAACCGCCTGCTGCGGGCTGTGGGTCGCGAACGGCTGGTTCTCTCCGTTGAGCTGGTCGGCGATCCCCGCGACGTACTCCGGCACAAGGTCGATCCGGCCCTTCTCGAGGCCCGGCAGGTAGAGGTCCCGGGTGTCGACGAGGTTGACGTCGACGGTGTACCCGGCGTGCTCGAGCACCTGCTTGTACATCTCGGCCATGATCTTCATCTCGGTGAAGTTCTGGCCGGACATGGTGACCGCGCCCTTGTCCGCCGAACCGCTCGACGCTCCGCTGCTCCCGCCCGAGGACAGTCCGCTGGAGCCGCCTCCGCCGCAGGCCGCCGCCACAAGGAGCGCCGACGCCGCGAGCAGCGCCGAGGCGTTCCTGCGCAAAGTGGAGTGAGTGCCCATAACGGTGCACCGCCTTCTGTGTCCCGCGGATCTCCTCCGCGCGTGTCCGGATCGGCACCTTGGGCGCCTTCGTCAACCTCAGCACGGCTGGCGCTCCACCGCAAGCCGGGGCACGGCGTTGCCGCATTACGGTTCGGTTACGCCGCCAGTGGTTCGGCGCCTGTGGCTGCGGCACGTGAGGACAGCCGATGAGCGCGGCGTACGGGGTCCGACAGCCGCTCGACCACGGCGGCAACTGCTTCGAGGCCGAGCGCGACGACCGCCACCACGATGGCGCCGCCGACCACCCGGTCGGAGTCGCTGTTGCGGAAGCCGAGCGTGATCGTGTTGCCCAGTCCCGGCCCGGCAACCAGGGCCGCAATGGTGGCCGTCGCCCACACCTGGACCAGCGCGAGCCGCAGACCGGTAACGATCAGCGGCAGCGCCAGCGGCAGTTCCACCCGGCGGAACAGGCCCGCGCCGCTCATGCCCATCCCCCGCGCCGCTTCGACGATCTCGCGGTCCACCTCACGCATGCCGACGTAGGCGTTGGTGATGATCGGCGGCAGCGCGAACAGGATCAGCGAAACCAGGGTCGCCAGCCCCGCCCGGCCGTACGGCCCCAGCTGCCCCGAGCCGAGCGCCCCGACGGACAGCAGCACCAAGACGGCGAACGTTGGAACGGCTCGACCGATGTTGGACACGTTGATGGCCAGCGCACCGCCCTTGCCCAGGTGGCCCAGCCACAACGCCACGGGAAGTCCCAGTGCTGTGGCCGCGACGAGGCTGGTGAGAGTGAGGAGGATCTGCTCCACCAGCTGCTGCCCGAGACCGTCCACGCCGCTCCAGTGGGAGCCATCGGCCAGCCATCGCAAGGCCGAGAGGATCAGGTCCATCTGCTCACCTACCGACTCTCGTCCACGGGGTGAGCAGTCGCTGCACTCCCAGCAGGCCCATGTCCAAGACGACCGCCAGCGCGACGCACAGCACGCTCGCGGCCAAGATCTCCGCCTTGAAGTCGGTGTTGACACCGTCTGCAAGCAGGTTTCCGAGTCCACCGTGGCCGATGATCGAGCCCACCGTCGTCAGCGCGACGGTCGAGACCGTCGCAACCCGAAGGCCGGCCATCGCAACCGGCATCGCCAACGGGAACTCGATCCGAAAGAGCATCCGCAGGCTGCTGTAGCCCAGCCCCGCGGCCGCCTCCACGACGTCGTCCGGGACCGCGCGCAGCCCGGCCAGGATCTGGCGCACGAGGATGGTGAGCGAGTACAGCGCCAAGCCGATGACCACGGTCGTCGTGGTCAAGAACGTGAACGGGACCAGCAGCGAGAACAAGGCGAGCGAGGGGATCGTGTAGATCACAGTCGTCAACCCGAGCAGCAGGCCCTCGAGGCGGGTGAAGCGACGTGCCAGCAGTGCCAACGGGACCGCTACCGCCAGACCCAGTGCCACGGCCAGTGCGGTGATCCCCAGATGGGACACGGTGGCGTCCCGCAGCTCCGGCCACCGATCCCGGTAGTAGTCGGCGCAGACCCAGTGGTTGACGGTGAAGCTGTAGCACGACGGCTGCGCGACGGCCGCGGGTAGGGTCACGCCATGGACCGTACCGAAGATCCGATGATCTCACTGGACGGCGTCGGGAAGACGTACCCGGACGGCACGGTCGCCGTGGAGGAGCTCGATCTGGACGTCCCGCGCGGATCACTGGTCGTATTGGTCGGTCCTTCAGGCTGCGGGAAGTCCACGACGCTGAAGATGGTCAACCGCCTCATCGAGCCGACGACCGGCCGGATCTTCCTCGAGGGCCAAGACGTCACCGACTCGAACCCGGTCGAGCTGCGGCGGCGGATGGGGTACGTGATCCAGCAGATCGGGTTGTTCCCGCACCAGACGATCCGCACCAACGTCGGTACGGTCCCGGCAATGATCGGCTGGAGCCGCGAACAAGTCCGCTCGCGTACCGATGAGCTTCTGGAGCTCGTCGGGCTCGAGACCGGGGTGTACGCCGATCGCTATCCACACCAGCTCTCCGGAGGTCAGCGCCAGCGGGTCGGCGTGGCTCGGGCGCTGGCCGCGGACCCTCCGGTGCTGTTGATGGACGAGCCGTTCGGCGCGGTCGACCCGGTCGTGCGTAACCGGCTGCAGGACGAGTTCCGCCGGTTGCAGACCGATCTGGGCAAGACCGTCCTGTTCGTCACCCACGACATCGAGGAGGCCGTACGGATAGGGGACCGAGTGGCGGTCTTCGCCGACGGAGGTCGACTGGCGCAGTACGACACCCCGGCGCAGGTGCTGGGAGCCCCGGCCGACGAGTTCGTAGCGTCGTTCGTGGGAGCAGACCGGGGGCTGCGGCGGCTGGCCGTGACCGCCATCGAGGACAGCGACCTGGTCCATCCCCCGGTGGTCGGAGTCGATGACACGCTGCAAGGTGCTGCCCGGACGTTGATTGCCAACGACGCCAGATGGGCCGTCGTCCTCGATGCCCAAGAACATTTGCAGGGGTGGGTCTCGGCCGACCAGCTGCGCGGTGCCGCCCACCCGAACGCGACGACCGTGGCAGAGGTGGCTCGGCGCATGGCGGCCTTCGTCTCGCGCGACGCCCCGCTCAAAGAGGCGCTGTCGATGATGCTGCACCACGACGCCGGCTGGGTCGCCGTTCTCGACGGCCCCCGACTGGCAGGCGTCCTGACACCGGACAGCCTGCATGCGGCGCTGCGCAGATCGGTGCACGCCGACGACGCCGGCGTCGGTGTCGACGAGGTCGAGCTTGACCAGGCCGGACCGGTTCGGGTCTAGCTCGGCTCAGGCCTGCTTGCGGGCCGCCAGCTTTCGGGCCGCGGCAGCCTGCGCCTCCCAGTCCAGCAGGTCCTCGACGCCGGGATCCTGCCGGCCGTACCAGAACGCCAGGGACTCGCCGGTCAGCGTCTGCTGCTCGTCAAGGTCACCGGACAGCTTGGCTACCCGCGACTCCAACTCTGCCATCCGGGCGCGCAGTGCCGTCGCCCGCTCGGCCTCTCGTCGCGCGAGCGCCTCGGTGCTGCGCAGCCGACGCGTGGCGGCGCCAAGGTTGCCGCGCAGCTCGGCGATCGCGGAGTCCCGCGACGCGAGGCGGGCCACCATGGCCGACGCGAACTCGTCCTGCTCCTCGACCCGAGCGGCGAATACGCCGGCGTACTGCTGAGCCAACGCCGCCCGGTCCCTCGCAGCGGCTCGCCGGGTCATGGCGTGGTCGTTGCTGAGAATGCGGGCGGCCGCCACCCCGGCGAGGTACGCCCCGATCGCCGCTGCGGACAGCATGAGGCGCTCTGCGCGCAGCACAGCGGCTACCAGCAGCAAACCGGCGAGCAGCAGCAGGCCGACGGAGGTCCAGGCGCGGGCGCTGCGGGCGCGACGACGGTTCACGCTCATGGCCCCAGGTTAGGCGTCACCGTCCGGAGTTGCCCGAAGCCACGCCGCCACCGCCGCCCGCTTCGTCTGGGTCATCCGGGTCGGAAGGCACCCGGCACGCCCGCTCGAGCAGCAGCCCTCCCGCCATCACCCCAACCGACACCAGGGCCGCCACCAGGGAATGGGTCACGCGTTCTCGGGGCAGGGCGGCATTCAAGACATCGGTGAAGCTCAGCGCATAGCCGAGGTAGGCGCCCGCTACCGCGGCGCCGACCAGGCCGCTGGACTTGCCCAGGACGAGGAGGTTGACCGCCCGATGCGGGTCGATGCGTTCCCGGCGCTGATGGATGGTCCGGTACGTGGCACGAGCCAGTGCCAGCAGGACTATCGCAAACACCGCCAGCGTCAGTGGTGCCGCCCAGCTGACCGCCGGGGCGACACCGCCGCCGCGCTCGATCAGGGGACGTACGACTCCACCGCCGGCCAGGCCGACGAGCGCGATCACCGCCAGCGCCGAGGCCGCTGTCGGTCGCAGCTGACGATCGCTCACGGCAGCGTCGTTCTCAGACGCCCAGGTCGAGGTCTTCACGCCGCCGGATGCCGGACTCGTCGACGGTGGCGATCAGCTCGGCGACGCTGCGCCCTCGCAGTCGCGCCCGCGGGTCGAGGTCCAGCCACGGCCGCAGCACGAAGGCGCGCTCATGGGCGCGGGGGTGGGGGAGCGCGAGTTCAGCGTCGTCGGAGACCCGCTCCCCGACGACGATGAGGTCGACGTCCAAGGTCCTGGGCGCCCTTGCCGCTGCCTGTCCCGACGGCCGCTCCCGTCCGAACGCGTCCTCGACGGCGCGGCAGCGATCGAGCAGCGTGTGCACCGAAAGCGTGGTGTCGATCATCAGCACCGCGTTGAGGAAGTCAGACGATCCCTCGGCGGCGTCGACCGGTGCCGTCTCGTAGACCGGTGAGACGTCCACCAATGTGACGCCGGGGGTGTCCGCGAGGGCGTTGACGGCCCCTTGCAGCGTCGCCAACCGCTCCCCGAGGTTCGAGCCGAGAGAGAGCACCGCCGTCCGGATGGGGCGGAGGTCGCCGGTCATGGTGTCGGCGTCGCGGATGTGCGGGTTAGGTGTCTCGGTCACGGGCAGCTCCGCTCGATGGTCACGGCAACGTCGCTGAACGCTACTGCCAGCGGCGCCTCCGGCTTGTGCACGGTGACGCTGACCCGCCTCACCGGCGCCGGGAGCAGGCAGAGCTCGGCGACACGCTCGGCGAGCGTCTCCAGCAGGTCCACCGGGTCGTTGGCGACTGCGCGATGGACGTCGGCGGCCACGGCACCGTAGTCGACGCTCAGCGCCAAGTCGTCGGCGGCCGCGGCCGGGAGGGTGTCGAGCTCGAGGGTGATGTCGACCACGAAGCGCTGGCCGCGCCGGCGCTCCTCGGCGTGGACACCGTGGTGCCCGAACACCTCTAGCCCGCTGATGGTGAGCCGGTCAGCCACGTGCCCACCGCGCGGCGACTTCGACCGCGTCCGCGCTGGGCCGGGCATCGTGGACCCTGACGCCCCAGACGCCTGAGGACGCAGCGAGGGCGCTCAGCGCCGTCGTGGCGTCGGCGCGCGACTCGACGGGCCGCTCGCCGCCCGCACCGGTCAGCAGCTCGCCGAGAAAGCGCTTGCGGCTGGCACCGACGAGGACGGGAAGTCCCAGCGCGACGAGCTGGTCGAGGTGGGCCAGCAGCGACCAGTTGTGGCCGGCGGTCTTGGCGAACCCCAGCCCGGGGTCGACGACGATCCGATCTCCCGCCACGCCGGCCGCGAGCGCCGCGGCGACCCGCCTGCGCAGCTCGGTGCAGACCTCGGCGACCACGTCGTCGTAGCGAGCAAGGTCTTGCATCGTGGCCGAGTGCGCCCGCCAGTGCATCAAGATGATCGGGGCGCCGACGCGCGCCGCCAGCGGAAGCATTCCGGGGTCTGCGCACCCCCCTGACACGTCGTTGACTGCCGCGGCGCCGGCGTCCAGACACGGTTCGGCGACGCCTGCGCGCATCGTGTCGATCGACACGGTCACGCCCGCGGCGACCAGGGCGCGGACAACCGGCAGCACCCGGCGCAGCTCCTCTGCGGCGGACACCCGGGCGGCTCCGGGACGGGTCGACTCCCCTCCCACGTCGACGATGTCGGCGCCGTCCTCGACCAGCCCGAGGCCGTGCGCGAGTGCCGCGTCGGGGGCGACCCATCGCCCTCCGTCGGAGAAGGAGTCCGGGGTCACGTTGAGGATGCCTACAACCAGGCAGCGGCCAGGCGCCGGAAGGCCCTGCACCACCGTCGCCGCCATGGCGCTCAGCGGGCCAGGAGGCTCATGGCCTCCGCACGGGTGGCGGCGTCGCGCAGTTGCCCGCGCACCGCGCTGGTCACGGTCTTGGAGCCGGGCTTGCGGACCCCGCGCATCGTCATGCACAGGTGCTCGGCCTCGACGACAACCAGCACCCCACGTGGCTCGAGCCGGTCCAGCAGGGCGTCGGCGATCTGTGTCGTCAGCCGCTCCTGCACCTGAAGTCGCTTCGCGTACACGTCCACCAGCCGGGCCAGCTTGGACAGTCCGGTGATGCGTCCCGACGCCCCTGGAATGTAGCCCACGTGCGCGATGCCGGTGAACGGCACCAGATGATGCTCACACATCGACCACAACTCGATGTCCTTGACGAGCACGAGCTCCGCGTGTCCGAGGTCGAACGTCGTGCTGAGCACCTGCTCGGGTCGCTGCCGCATCCCGGCAAGCAGCTCCTCGTACGCCCGCGCCACCCGCTGCGGGGTCTCGCGCAACCCGTCGCGGTCCGGGTCCTCGCCCACCGCGGCGAGCAGCTCGCGAACGGCCGCCTGCGCGCGATCGTGGTCAAAGCCTGCGGGGTTCCACTCCGGCGGCCAGCTGATCGGCTCGACCACGTCAGGCACCCGGTGTGGGCGGCTCCGGAGGCCCTCCGCCGGGCGCCGGCAGGGTGCCGCCGTGGACGTCTCCGTCCGTGCCGGGCGCCAGCACCACCGCACCCTCCTCGGCTCGGCTGGAGCCGTTGTGACCGGCCTTCTCACGCGGTGAGCGCACGGGTGGGATCCGCGACGGCTCCCGACGTGGGGACCCGGTCCAGGCCGGACGGCGGTCCCGCCGGTGCAACGCGGCGAAGATGCCGGCGACCTCGCTCTTGTCCAGCGTCTCCCGCTCCAGCAACGCCGACACGAGATCGTCTAGCACCTCGCGGTTGTCGACCAGGATGTCGTAGGCCTCCTGGTGCGCGTTGCCGATGAGGTCCTTGACCTCCCCGTCGACCACCGCCGCGACGTTCTCGGAGTAGTTGCGGGTGTGCCCGATGTCTCGACCGAGGAACGGCTCGCTGTTCGACTCGCCGAACTTGATGGCGCCGAGCCGCTCGGTCATGCCGTACTGGGTCACCATCGCCCGCGCCAGGCTGGTGGCCTTCTCGATGTCGTTGGCGGCGCCGGTGGTCGGGTCGTGGAACACCATCTCCTCGGCGGCTCGGCCACCCATCATGTACGCCAGCTTGTCCAGCATCTCGCTGCGTGTGGTGGAGTACTTGTCCTCGTCCGGCAACACCATCGTGTATCCGAGAGCACGTCCGCGCGGCAGGATCGTGATCTTGTGGACCGGATCGCTGCCCGGAAGCGCCGCTGCCACCAGTGCGTGACCGCCCTCGTGGTAGGCGGTGATCTTCTTCTCCTGCTCGCTCATCAGCCGGGTCCGCTTCTGCGGTCCCGCGATCACCCGGTCTATCGCCTCGTCCAGCGCTGAGTTGTCGATGAGCTTGGCGTCCGACCGCGCCGTCAGCAGTGCCGCCTCGTTGAGCACGTTGGCCAGGTCGGCCCCGGTGAAGCCCGGGGTGCGGCGAGCGACGGAGGCGAGATCGACCGCGGGGCTCATCGGCTTGCCGCGAGAGTGGACCTTCAAGATGCGCACCCGGCCGGCGAGATCCGGGTTGTCGACCTGGATCTGCCGGTCGAAGCGACCGGGCCGCAGCAGCGCGGGGTCGAGCACGTCGGGACGGTTCGTGGCCGCGATCAAGATCACGCCACCGCGGACGTCGAAACCGTCCATCTCGACCAGCAGCTGGTTCAGGGTCTGTTCACGCTCGTCGTGGCCGCCGCCGAGCCCGGCGCCTCGGTGGCGCCCGACGGCGTCGATCTCGTCGATGAACACGATCGCCGGCGCGTTCTCCTTCGCCTGCTCGAACAGGTCACGCACCCGGCTCGCACCGACTCCGACGAACATCTCGACGAAGTCGGAGCCGGAGATCGAGTAGAACGGCACCCCGGCCTCCCCGGCGACGGCCCTGGCGAGCAGCGTCTTGCCGGTACCGGGTTGCCCGTAGAGCAACACCCCTTTGGGGATCTTGGCGCCGACGGCGTGGAACTTCGCGGGCTCTTGCAGGAACTCCTTGATCTCACCGAGCTCCTCGACCGCCTCGTCGCAGCCCGCGACGTCGTCGAACGTCGTCTTCGGCATGTCCTTGGTGATCAGCTTGGCCTTGGACTTGGCGAACTGCATGACGCGTCCGCCGCCGCCCTGCACCTGGTTGAGGAAGAACAGCAGCACGATGAAGATCAACGCGACCGGCAGCAGCGCTGTGAGCAGGCCTCCGATCAGGCTCGGCTGGGGCACCTGGACGTCGAACTTCGCGATCGCGCCGGCCTTGACCTGGTTCTCGACCTGAGCTACCAGCGCGATGCCCTGGTCGCCGAGCCAGTTGGCCTCGACCTGCTGACCGTTGTCCAAGGTGGCCCGCATCTGCTGGTCACCGTCGACGAACAAGATGTCCTGGACCGAGCCGTCCGCGATGTGCTGGACCATCACGGCGGTGTCGACCTTTTGGTAGCCGTTGTTGGAGGAGAGGTACTGCAAGATCCCGAGCACGGCGAACACCCCGACCACGATCCACAGCCAGGGTCCCCGAAGAAGGCGTCTGAGGTTCATGATTGCGGGGCCGCCCCCGCTCCTCCCACTGCGCTCGGGCGCCGACCCGTGCGGTGGGTCGCGCTCACTGCCCTATCCAACGAGCGAGGGGGGCCGCAGTGTTCCCACCGGCCCCGTCGGCTCGCTCATTGGTGCACCGTCGTGGCCAGGACCGCGACGTCTCGCAGGTTGCGGTAGCTCTCGGCATGGTCCAACCCGTAGCCCACGACTAACTCGTCTGGGATGTCGAACCCGACGTACGCCACCTCGACCGGCATGCGCTGGGCCTCCGGCTTGCGCAGCAGCGTGCAGATCGCGACCGAGGCGGGGTGGCGCGAGTTGAGACTGGTCGTCAGCCACGACAGGGTCAGCCCGGTGTCGACGATCTCGTCGACCACCAACACGTGGCGACCGGTGATGTCGGTGTCGAGGTCCTTGAGGATCCGCACCACCCCGGACGACGCGGTGCCGGACCCGTAGGACGAGATCGCCACCCAATCCATCTCTACGGGCCGGCGCAGCATCCGGGCCAGGTCGGCCATCACCATGACCGCGCCCCGCAAGACCCCCACCAGCAGCAGGTCCTCGCCCTGGTAGTCGCGCTCGATCTCGCCGGCCATCTCCTGCAGGCGGTCGTGGATCTGCTTCTCCGTGAGGACGATGCGTGAGAGGTCGCCCTCCACGTCGGCGGCATCCACGGGGTCAGCCTGTCACACCCGGCCGGGACGAAACCACAGCGCGTCGGGGGTCCGCTGCACCCGGACCGGGCCCGGCAGGTCGACCCCGATGGGACCGTGCCACGCCCCGAGCAGGACGACCATCTCCGTGACATGTCCGCAGGTCAGCTCACCGGCCGGGGACCCTGCTGCCAGCGCGGCCCCCCGCAGCACCCGGGTCCGCAGCGCCGGAGGAGCCTGCTGCAGGACCGCGACCTCCCAGCGACCGTCGCCGCGGGTCGTCCGGGCGGCCAGCTCAGCAGCCAGCGCGTCCAGCAGGTCGGCGTCGTCGCGGGCCAGCGCTGCCGTCCGGGCCAGCGCTGCGGTGATGCCCGGGCCGAGGTCGGCCTCGAGGATCGGCAGCGTACGGGTGCGCACCCTGGCGCGGGCGTACCCAGGGTCGGCGTTGTGCGGGTCCTCCCACCAGGCCAACCCGGCGGCTCGGCAGACGGCCAGCGTCTGGCGGCGTGAGAGCCCCAGCAACGGACGGCGCAGCAACCCGTCCGCGGCGGACATCCCGGCGAGGGAGCGCGTGCCTGAACCGCGGGCCAATCCGAGCAGGACCGTCTCGGCCTGGTCGTCGAGCGTGTGCCCGAGCAGCACGGCCACCGCACCGGTGCCTGCGGCAACGTGGCGCAGGGCAGCGTGTCGGGCCGCCCTGGCGGCGGCTTCGGGACCGCCTCCTGCGCCGACACACACCGGCACGACCTGAACCGGGTCGGCACCGAGTCCACGCGCCTGCTCTGCGGCACGGGCGGCCACGGTGGGGGAATCGCGCTGCAGGCCGTGGTCGACGACCACCGCGCCGTACCGCAGCGCGCGCCGAGCGGCCACGGAACCCGTGCACGCGAGCAGTGCGAGCGAGTCGGGCCCCCCACTGCAGGCGACCAGGACGAGTTCCCCGGGGGCGAGGTCCGCCAGCGCGGCGTCGACCAGCCGACGTCCCAGTGCGGTCGCCGGATCGAGCCGTGGCCGCGGCGACGGCCTCAGCCGTGGACCCGCGACACCCATGCCTGCGGGTCTGTGATCTCGGCGCGGGTGGGAAGCCGGTCGGCCCCTGACCAGACCGCGTTGAAGCCGCTGATGCCGACGGCGTCCACGACGCCTCGCACGAAGACCGCGCCCTCGGCGTACTGGCGCATCTTGGCCTCGAGGCCCAGCACCCGCCGCAGCAGGACGTCCATCGACGACATGCCCTTGCGGCGGCGGTCGAAGCGCTCGCGGATCGTGGCGACGGTGGGGACGACGCCCGGTCCGACACCGTCCATGACGACGTCGGCATGGCCCTCCAGCAGCGACATCACCGCGGTCACCTGGTGGATGACGTCGCGCTGGCGCGGCGTCGTGACGGCATCCACCAGGGAGGAGTCCGGGTCGCCGCGTAGCGCCTTGGCGAGCGCTGTGAGCCCGTCGGTGAGCAGCCGTCGCAGCCGGTCCGGGTCCAGGTCGGTCTCCGCCAGGAAGGACCCGACGAGCCCGAGCAGGTGGTCACGAAGCCACGGCACGGCGGTGAACTGCACCCGGTGGGTCTCCTCGTGCAGGCACACCCACAACGAGAAGTCGGCCGCCTCGACCGAGAGCTCCCGCTGGGTGGCGACGATGTTCGGTGCGACCAGCAGCATCCGACCGGTCGACCCCGGCCCACCCTCCCAGAACGGATCGAACTGCCCCAGCACCTTGTGTGCCAAGAAGGCCAGCAGGGCACCGGCTTCGGCACCGGTCACGCGGGAGCCGATCATCGCGGCCAGCGCGCTCGGGGCCGAGTGTTGGGCGGCCGCCTTGTCCAGCAGGGGCTGCATCACGGTGGCGAACCCGTCGGCGTTGGCCTGCACCCAACTGGCCCGATCCACTACCAGGACCGGCGCCGTAGCGGAGCGCGCCTGCAGACCGGTGTAGTCCCGGACGTGCGCCTCGGCGCGCTCGGCGTCGCCTCGCAGCCGCGCCACGACCTCGTCCGCCTCGTCGCCGGCGATCTCGGGGCCGGGTCTCAGCAGCGACCGCGCGGTCGTCACCGCAAAGTCCCAGTCGACGAGCTGGTGCCCACCTGGTGCCGTCATGGTCCCACCGTACGGTCTAGCCGGCGCTGGCAGCGCAGCCGCAGGACGCCACGGCGGCGGCGATGCGGTCGAGCTGGTCCCGGGCGGCGAGCGTGTCCTTGATGCGAACCCGGTCGGCGAGGGCGACGAACGCCAGCTCCGAACCGTCCTTGTCGACAGTCGCGCCGACGAGTGCGTTGACGTGTGCCAGCGTGCCGGTCTTCGCCCGCGCGTAGCCGCGCCCGCTGCGGGCGGCGGGGGTGCTGAACCGGTAGGCCAGGCTGCCGCTGAAGCCGGCCACCGGCAAGCCGGCGATGACGCCCCGCAGCTGCGGGTGGCTGCGGTCTGCTGCGACGGCGATCGCGGCGAGCAGGGCTCGCGTCGTGACCCGATCGGAGCGCGCGAGCCCGCTGCCGTCGTAGAGCCTGAGCCCCCGCCAAGGGATCCCGAGCGGCACCAGGACCGCCCGCAGCGCCGCGACGCCCCCGGAGAAGGAGCCGGGCCGGCCGGTCGCGATCGCAAGGTCTCGCAGCAGCACCTCGGCTCCTTCGTTGTCGCTGCGTTCGAGCACGGATTGCACGATCTGCTCCAACGGTGGACTGCGCACGGTGGCGAGCGCCCCGCCGGCAGAGCTGGTCACCACCGCGACCGGCCTGCCGCTCACGCGTACGCCGCGCGCCCGCAAGGCAGCGGCGAAGTCCTGTGCAGCCGCTCTCGCGGGGTCCGCCACCCGCTGCGTTCCCACCACACCCTGGTCGACCCACAGGGCCGAGATGGGGGTGACCACCTGGTCGGGGACGTAGCTCGGCTCCCACCGAGGGCTGACCGCCGGCCCCGAGAACAGGCCGGCGTCGTATCCGACCCGTACCTCCCGGTGGTGCGCCGTGCGCAGCGAGCGCACGGTTCGGGTGACCAGCGTCGACAACGTGGCAGGCCGCGGATAGGCGCCGGTCGACGCCGGCGGCGGGCGACGCGCCAGCAGGGGGTCGCCACCGCCGACGAGCACGACCCTGGGCCGGCGGGCTCGAGGCTGCGCCTCGACGACCCGGGTGGCGAAGGTCCGGTCCGGTCCCAGGACGGCCAGAGCCGCCAGCGTGGTCAGCAGCTTCAGCGTGGAGGCTGGGGTGTACCTGCGCTGATCGCCCCGCGCCCACACCAACCGCCCACGGCGCAGGTCGTACGCGGCGAAGCCGACCCGCCCGCCGAGCCTCGGGTCGGCGAGCAGCGGGCCGATCCGGCTGGCGAGCCTCCCCGGGCCGACCGGGGGCCCGTGCGCGGCCTCCAGGACCGGCCGTGGCGGCAGCGGCGTCGGGAGGGCCAGCCCGTCCGACGCGGGCGGCTCCGGCACGATCGGTGCCCCCAGCGCCAGCACGGCGATGGCCGCGGCCGCGACGCCTCGGGTTCGGCCGGTGGCGCCCACGTGCGCGACACTAGTGCGGCGATCGATTCCAGTGCGACCGGAAGGCCCTGCCGTGAACTTCGACGTCACCGTGGAGATTCCCAAGGGGCAGCGCAACAAGTACGAGATGGATCACGTGAGCGGCCGAATCCGGCTGGACCGTACGCTCTTCACCGCCACGCAGTACCCCGCCGACTACGGCTATATCGACGGCACGCTGGGGCTCGACGGTGACCCGCTCGACGCCCTGGTCCTGCTGCCCGAACCCACGTTCCCGGGTTGCCTGATCGCCTGCCGCGCCATCGGGATGTATCGGATGACCGACGAGGCCGGCCGCGACGACAAGGTGCTGGCGGTGCCGTACAGCGACGTCCGGCAAGAGCATCTGCGCGACATCCACCACCTGCCGGAGTTCCAGCGACGAGAGATCGAGCACTTCTTCTTGATCTACAAGGACCTCGAGCCCGGCAAGTCGGTCGACGGCGCAACCTGGGCCGGGCGACGCGACGCCGAAGCCGAGGTCCGCGCCAGCCTTCAGCGGCACCAAGAGCACCGCTGACCGCTACACCCGGGTGAAGAGGTCCGGAGCGATCCAGGAGTACATCGAGACGTACTCGACGGTTCGGCCGGGGCGCGGAGCCTCGATCAACATCCCGCCGCCGGCGTAGAGCGCCACGTGATAGATCGAGCTGGGGCTGCCGTCGGAGCTCCAGAACAGCAGGTCTCCCGGCTGCAGCTGCGATGCCGAGATCGGTGTCGTCGCGTAGTACTGGGCGACGCCCCAGTGCGGTATCGAGACCCCGGCGGCGCCCCAGGCGCCCATCGTCAGGCCCGAGCAGTCCCAGGAGTCCGGTCCGGCCGCCCCCCAGACGTACGGCTCACCGAGCTGTGCCTTCGCGAACGCGATCGCGGCCGCAGCCCCCTGGGCCGTCGGTGGCGGTGCTGGCGGCGGTGGGGCAGGCGGGGGGGTGGGAGTCGGGGTTGGGGATGGGGTGGGGGACGGCGTCGGCGTTGGATCTGGAGTTGGCGTAGGTGTCGGGGACGGCGCAGGTGTCGGGGAGGGTTCGGGCGTGGGAGACGGCACGGGCGTGGGGGACGGCTGCGGTGACGGGGCCTGCTGGGCAGCCCGTTGCGCCTGACGCTGCGCTTGCTGCTGGGCCCGCTGCTGCGCCTGTTGGCGAGCGGCCGCCGCGGCGGCCTGGGCGGCGGCCTCCTCGGCCGCCTTCTGCTCCAGGGCCTGCTGACGCTGCTGGGCGAGCGCCACCGACGTGTGCTGGAGTTGCGCGAGTGAGGCGATGAGCTGGTCGCGCTGAGCGGTGATGCTGTTGACGGCCGAGTTCGCCTTGCCGACCGCCTGCGCGGCTGCCTCCTTCGCCGCGGCCGCGGCCTGTGCGGCCCTCCGGCGGTCCGCCAGCGCCGCAACGGCCTGACCCTGGAGCACTCGGGCAACCGACTCGGTGGACTGGTACTGACCGAGGTACGTCTGCAGCGCACCGGTGACGCTGTAGTAGGCGTTCATCTGGTCCAGCAGTGCCGTGCGGTTGGAGTCGGCCAACAGCACTCCGAGGCTGTTCAGCGAGCCACCACTTTGGTAGCTGCGAACGGTTGCCGCCGCGACCTGCTTCCGAAGCCGTGCGGCGCCTCTCGCTGCGGTGTCGGCGCGTTCGCGGGCCCGTTCGGCTGCTTGGCGAGCCTGCTCCAGCTGGTAGCGGGCGCCATCCCACACCTCGACCGCCTTGCCGGCTTCGACCGAGACCTGTTGCAGTCGCGCGCTTGCCAGCGCGAGCTGGGCCCTGATCACCCCCACCCGGTCGCCCGTGGCCCGCACCGCGCCCTGCGCCTGCTGCACATCCCGGCGGCTGGGATAGGGGTGGTTGTCGGCACTGGCGGCCGGCAGCGACCCGCCGCCAAGCAGCGTGGTCACCAGCACGAAGGCGAGCGTTGGGTTGCGTTTCCACCTCGACATGATTACCGAAGGTAAACCACATCAGCCCCAATGTGAACACTCGCCTCAACAATCACAGGAGTCACACGGCGTGTCAGCTTGCAAACTACAAGGCTGCTATTCCATGCCGAGCGCGGCCGCCACCACCTGTCGGGCCTCCCGCTGCACCACTCTGAGGTGGTCGGACCCCCGGAAGGACTCGGCGTAGATCTTGTAGACGTCCTCGGTCCCCGACGGTCTCGCCGCGAACCATGCCTGCTCGGTGGTCACCTTGAGCCCACCGATGGGAGCGCCGTTTCCGGGCGCGGTCGTCAGCTTCGCGGTGATCGGATCCCCGCCGAGGGAGGTCATGCTCACCGAGTCAGCGCCCAGCTGCGCCAGCCTCTCCCGCTGCGAGCGGTCGGCGGGCGCGTCGATGCGGGCATAGGCCGGGACACCATGCCGGTCCGCCAAGGCAAGGTAGCGCTCACTCGGGCTGGAGCCGGTGACGGCACTGATCTCCGCCGCCAGCAGCGCGAGCAGGATCCCGTCCTTGTCGGTGGTCCACACCGAGCCGTCCCGCCGGGAGAACGACGCCCCGGCGCTCTCCTCCCCGCCGAAGCAGACGGAGCCGTCGAGCAGCCCGCTGACGAACCACTTGAAGCCCACCGGCACCTCGAGCAGTCGCCGGCCGAGCCCGGCGACGACCCGGTCGATCATCGCCGACGACACCAGCGTCTTTCCCACGGCGACGTCGCTGCTCCAGATGCGGTGCTCGACCAGGAAGTCGATGGCAACGGCCAGGTAGTGGTTGGGGTTCATCAGCCCGGCGTCGGGCGTCACGACGCCGTGCCGGTCGGCGTCTGCGTCGTTGCCGACCGAGACGTCGTACGAACCGCGGATGGCGATGAGGGAGGCCATCGCGTCCGGAGAGGAGCAGTCCATGCGAATCTTGCCGTCGGTATCGAGCGGCATGAACGCCCACCGCGGGTCGACCCGGGGGTTGACGACGGTCAGGTCGAGCCCCCACCGCTCACCGATCGCACCCCAGTACCCGACGCTGGCGCCGCCCATCGGATCGGCTCCAACCCGTACCCCCGCCGCGCGGATCGCAGCCAGGTCCAGCACGCTGTCCAGGTCGTCGACGTAGTGCCCGCGGAAGTCGTAGGGCTCGCCGGCACCACGCGCCCGCTCCGGGACCGCCCGAGCAGCACCGCGCAGCCGCTCACCGAGCAGCTGGTTCGCCCGGGCGGCGATCCAGGAGGTGGCGGCGGTGTCCGCCGGGCCGCCGTGCGGGGGGTTGTACTTGAACCCACCGTCGGACGGGGGATTGTGCGACGGCGTCACGACGATCCCGTCCACGATCTCGTGGCCGGCCTGCTGGTTGAGGCGCAAGATCGCGTGGGACAGCGCCGGGGTGGGGGTGAACCCGTCGTCTGCGTCGACCAGCACGGTGACGCCGTTGCCGACGAGCACCTCCAGTGCCGTCTGCCATGCGGGCAGCGACAGGGCGTGCGTGTCCCGGCCCAGCAGCAGCGGCCCGGTGACGCCCTGGCCGGCGCGGTATTCGCAGATCGCCTGGGTGATCGCGACGATGTGCGCCTCGTTGAACGACCCGGCGAGGCTGGACCCGCGGTGACCGGAGGTGCCGAAGGCGACCCGTTGCGCCGGGTCGTCGGGGTCCGGCACCCGGTCGGCATAGGCGTCGAGCAGCGCCGATACGTCGATCAGGTCCTCGGCTCGAGCCGGTCGGCCGGCGTGTTCGTGGGGCATCGGCTCAGCCGTCCTCGTCGGTTCGGACCGCCAGCGTAGTGGCGCGGACCTGCCGCCTGTCCCGGCCGCGGTTAGCGTTGGCCTGGTGACGGCGGCCACCGAGCGCGCGGAGGAGGATTCCCCTGGGTCATTCCAGCCAGATCCGGCCCGCTGGCGGGCACTGGCGCTCTGCCTGGCGGCGGGGTTCATGACCCTGCTCGACGTGAGCATCGTCAACGTGGCGTTGCCCTCGATCCGGACCGGGCTGAACGCCACCGACAGCGACCTGCAGTGGATCGTGGCGGGTTACGCCCTGGCCTTCGGCATCGTGTTGGTGCCCAGCGGACGGTTGGGCGATGCCCGCAGCCGGCGGACCGTCTTCGCCGCCGGATTGGCCGTGTTCACGCTTGCGAGCGCCGCCGGCGGGGCCGCACCGTCGGCGCTGTGGCTGTCGGGGTCGAGGCTCGTCCAGGGCGTCGGCGCCGGCATGGTGGCACCGCAGGTGTCCGGCTTCATCCAGACCCTGTTCCGCGGCCCCGAGCGGGGCAAGGCCTTCGGGTTGTTCGGTGCCACCATCGGCATCTCAACGGCGGTGGGTCCGTTGCTCGGCGGCACGCTGGTGGACACGTTCGGCACGCAGGACGGCTGGCGGTGGGTGTTCTACGTCAACATTCCGGTCGGCATCGCCGCCCTGCTGCTGGTGCGGCGGCTGCTCCCGGCCTCCACCGCCGGCAGGAGACAGTCGCTCGACCCGGTCGGGGTGTTGCTGTTCGCGACCGCGACGCTGCTCGTGCTGCTGCCGTTGGTCGAGGGGAAGCAGGACTCGCTGTCCACCCGCCCTTGGTGGCTGCTCGGGGTGGCCGCCGTCCTGGTCGGGCTGTTCTACCTGTGGGAGCGCGCTTGGTCCTCGCGGGGGCGGGCCACGCTCGTGGATCTGTCCCTGCTGCGGGTGCGCTCGTACCTGTTGGGCCTTTCGCTCGGCACGTTGTACTTCGCCGGGTTCACGTCGATCTTCCTCGTGCTGACGTTGTACCTCCAGACCGGGCTCGGCTACTCGGCGCTGCAGGCCGGGCTGACGCAGCTGCCGTTCGCGGTCGGGTCGGCGATCGCAGCCACCCTCGGCGGGCGACTGGTGGATCGGTTCGGGCGGGCCCTGGTGGTGTCCGGGCTCGTGCTGGTGGCATCGGGGCTGGTGGCCGTGGACCTGCTGGTTCCGGTCATCAGCGGCGACGTCGGCTTGAAGCTGGCGCTGCCGCTGTTCGTCGCCGGCTTCGGAGGTGGTCTGACGATCTCGCCCAACGTGACGATCACGCTTTCGGAGGTAGACGTCCGGCACGCCGGCAGCGGCGGAGCCATGCTGCAGACGGCGCAGCGCACCGGGTCGGCGATCGGGGTGGCACTGGTGCTGGCACAGTTCTTCACCCGGCTGGCCAGCACGAGGGGGGACTTCGCGGAGTCGCTGAACGTCAGCCTGCGGACGACGATCGGGTTCGTACTCGCAGCGCTGGCGTTGGGGCTGCTGGACCTGCACAGCTCGCGGCGAGCGCGGGCAGCACAGCCGAGCACCCCAGCGCCAGCTTGAGGGTTGCCATCTCGTCGCCGCGGGTCGGCCCCCGGGTCACGATCACGACCGGGACGCCGCGGCGGTGCGCCTGCCGCACGAACCGCAGGCCGCTCATTACCTGAAGCGACGACCCCGCGACCAGGAGAGCCTCGGCATCGTCGACCCACGCGGTGCACCTGGCCACTCTGTTCTTGGGCACGTTCTCACCGAAGAACACAACGTCCGGCTTCAGCACCCCCGCGCAGGCCGTGCAGGTGGCCACCTGGAAGCCACCGGTCTCCGCCAGCAGCGCGTCGCCGTCCGGGGCAGCCCGCACCCGGTGGTCCGCCCAGCCCGGGTTGAGCCGCTCGAGCCGGCGTTGCAGGTCCCGCCGACTGCTCCGGCGCCGGCAGTGCAGGCAGACGACGTCCGCGATCCGACCGTGCAGGTCAACGATCCGACGGTGTCCCGCGCGAGTGTGAAGGCCGTCGACGTTCTGCGTGATCAGCCCGGTGACGACCCCTGCCCGCTCGAGGACGACCAGCGCGTGGTGGCCGGGGTTCGGTTCGGCGGCCTCGAGGTACCGCCAGCCGGCGTGCGCCCGGGCCCAGTACCGCTGCTGTGCCGCCTCCCCGGACACGAACTCCGCGTACGCCATCGGGCGGTGGCGGGGAGCGCCTGGGCCGCGGTAGTCGGGAATGCCCGAGTCGGTGCTCAGCCCGGCGCCGGTGAGCGCGACCACGCGGCGACCGGCGAGCAGGTCGAAGGCCCGGTCGAGGTCGTCGACGCTGCGGCGCACCCGCCAAGGCTACGTTGGACCGGGTGTTCAGGCCGCGAGCTGCGTGGTCTCGCGGTGGTCGCGGACGTAGATCCGACCGGTCGGCGACCTCCAGGCGAATATCCCGCGGAACGGTTCCGCCAGCCGCCACCCCCGGGAGTGAGTCTTGACGCGGTGATGCTGCGGGCAGATCGGGCCGAAATTGTCCGCGGAGGCCTGTCCCCGGGCCAGGGAATGGTGTGGTCTCGCTGGGCCTTGCGGGCGTCCCGACCGCAAGGCGGGAACACACAGGTCGTGTTCGTCAGCACGATGCCCTCGGCCAGCGTGTCGCTGGGCTGGTAACCGCTGCTGGGCGCCATGTGCGCCAGGTCGATCACCGGCTTGACCGTCACCTGTGAGTCGCAGAGCAGCTCGCGCAGCGAGAATCGCCCGATCACGCCGTGCCGTTCGAGGTCGGTCGTCTCGTCGGACCGAATATGGACGTAGAGCACGGTGGCGGGCAGTGTCGACGGTGACCCCGGCTCGTCGGTCGACTGCCCGGTGAGCTCACGGGTAGCGGGCGACCACGCCAATGTGGCGGCCGGACGGTGGCATCTTCAGCCGCCTCGACCACCTCCGGCCCCGGCGAGCAGCCCTGGCAGGCGGTACTTCAGGTCGAGTGCGTCCGCGATCAGCGCGTACGCCGACTGCCGCGACATGCGTAGCACCGGGCTCAGCTCATCGGCCGTGAACGATCCCACCTGGGGGGTCCCCACGCCGCCGATCGGCACCAGCCGCTCAGCGCCGCGAACCGGGGAGGGAACGATCTCGCCTCGCAGCTCGGCAAAGCGGGCGGCGCCTCGCAGCTGCATCGCCTCCGTCCACGCCGACTGCCGACGCACCGCCGCGAGGAACTGCAGGGTCGCCTCGTCGTCCAGCTCGTCGACGTCGGCAGCAGCCAACGCCTGCGCAAGGGCAGGGCCCGGCGGGCTCGCTGCGAACCGCTCTTTCATAAGTCGAACATAGGATCGACCACTGACTTTTCGGCCCTGCGAGCCGGGTATCCCCCGGGCAGGCGGAAAATGGTTGAATCATCGGAGCGCTCGCAACGGGTGGTTGACTACCGTCATGAGCACGTCAGCGTGGGACCAGCCGCAACGACTGCAGGACGGCGCGACCTCCGACGAGCGCAACTGGGCGATGGCCGCGCACCTGGGCAGCTTCGTGGCCGCCTGGGTTGCGCTGGGTCTGCTGGCGCCGCTGGGTGTGCTGCTGTTCAAGGGTCACGACTCGGCGTTCGTACGCAAGCACGCGGTCGAGTCGCTTAACTTCCAGATCAACGCGCTCGTCTACACCGTGGTGTTGGTGATCTCCATCTTCTTGATCATCGGCATCGTGCTGCTACCGCTGTACGGGCTGTTCTACCTCGTCTGCGTGATCTTGGGCTCGGTCCGCGCGCACGACGGCCGGAACTTTCGCTACCCGTTGACGATCCGCTTCGTGACCTGAGGATCGCCGCAGCTGGCGTTTCCAACCGAAGGAGTCCGACGTGGCGGTGCAGGACTAGCCGCGCTACCCGCTGCTTTCGGTCCCAGCCCCGTCCATCCCCTGCTCCGGCTCACCGAGCACCTGGGAGGCACGGCCATCCACCCGCTGCGGCGTCGGGACCTCCCCGACGATGGCGTCGAGGTGGCGCGGCCAGAACAGATAGCGCACCGAGAGGTTGACCAGGGTGGAGAACCGGTTCCGGTTGCCCAGCAGGTAGACGATGTGCACTCCCAGCCAGATCAGCCACGCCGGCAGCCCGGTGAAGCCGGGCACATGCTTGATCTGGGCGACCGCCGAGCTGCGTCCGATCGTGGCGAGCAACCCCTTGTCCCAGTAGTGGAACGGTGTGGTGGCCCGGCCGGACGCGAGTGCGGCGACTTGGCGGCCGGCGTGCCTGCCCGCCTGCATCGCCGGCTGCGCAACCTGCGGCAGCGGTTCGGGCGTCAACGCGATGTCACCGACCGCGAAGACGTCGGAGAGGCCCGTTACCCGCAGGTCCGCCTCGACCGGGATGCGGCCGTCCTTGGCCTGCGGCACGCCCCAGTCGGCGACCGAGTCCGGTGCCTTGATGCCGGCCGCCCAGATGACGAGGTCGGCGGGAACGACCTCTCCGTCGTTGACGACGACGCCGTCGGCGCGCACCTCCTTGACGGTGGTACGCAGCCTAAGGCGGACGCCGCGCTTGGTCAGCGCCCTGGCGGTGTATCGCCGCAGCCGCGGGATGTAGGGCATGAGCAGCTGATCGGACATCTCGACCAGCACGACGTGCGCCTGGGTCGAGTCCAGGTCTGGGTACCAGACGGCGAGGGCGGTGTTGCGCAGCTCGGCCAGCGAGCCCGCCATCTCGACGCCGGTTGCCCCCCCACCGACGATCACGACGTCGATCCCACGCCGCTGCGGGTCGCGCGCCGCCTGCTCCAGGCGGGCGAACAACCGGTCTCGAACCGCGAGCGCCTCGTTGCGGGTGTAGAGCGCGAACCCGTGCTCGGCGGCGCCAGGGACCCCGAAGTAGTTGGTGGTCACTCCACTGGAGATGACCAGGTAGTCGTAGTGCAGCGTCTCGCCGGTCTCGAGGCCTACCGTTCGCTGCCGCGGGTCCACCTCGGTGGCGGCGGCCTTGCGCACGACGACGTTGCGCTGCCGCGCTCTCAGCGCGCGCAGGAAGTACGTCACGTCGCCGGGGTTGAGGGCCGCCGTCGCCACCTGATAGAGCAGCGGCTGGAACGTGGTGTAGGCGAAGCGGTCCACCAGCGTCACGTCCACGTCGGCGTTCCGTAGCGCGCGTACGGCGCTCACGCCGCCGAACCCTCCACCGACCACGACCACGTGGGGTCGCCGGTGAGAAGTACGCACCCGACAAACGTATCCAGGTCAGCCGGGCTGGCAGTGGGGGCACCACCAGGTGTGTCGGCGCTCCGCGTCACCGGGCACCTCCGCGACGTTGCGGATCGGCGTCCCGCACCGGCGGCACGGCTCCCCGGTGCGTCCGTAGACCCAGTGGTCCTCCCCTGCCCGGGCGATGCCGGTGGTGGCCTGCGCGGAGCTGCGTCCGAATGCGCTGGCCCGCAGCATCCTGGCGGCCAGCCGCACGGTCGCCGGCAGGTCGAGCCCCCCGACCGGGAGCCACGGACCGTACCCGCGCAGGAAGCAGCACTCGTTGACCCATAGGTTGCCCAGGCCAGCGAGGTTGCGCTGGTCGAGCAGGGCCGCCGCAATCGGCCGGGAAGGCGCCCCGTGGAGCCGGCGGACGGCCTCGTCGGGGTCCCAGTCCTCGCGCAGGGGATCTGGCCCCAAGTGGCCTCGGACGGAGGGTTCGTCTCGCGTGGCGAGGATCTCGACGACCGGCAGGCGCAACCCGTACGCCATGTGCCCGTCGGACGCGGCGAGCACCACCCGTACGTCCGCACGCGCGCGTCGCGGGAGCTGGCTGCCGGGGCGCACCACCGTCCAGCTGCCGTCCATCCGCTGGTGACTGTGCACGGTGATGCCGGCGTCGGTGCGGGTGAAGAGATGTTTGCCGTGGCTGTCGGTGCCCAGCACCGTCTGCCCGGCCAGGTCGGCGATCGCGTGCTGAGGGACGCGAAACTGCGACCGGGCCAGTGGCTTGCCGGCCAAACCCCGGTCGAGGCGGCGAGCGGCGCGATAGACGCTGTCCCCCTCGGGCACCAAGCCAGCCTAACCGCGCGGGTCAGATCCGGGCAGTTTTGTGACCCCCTGTCACTTCTGTCACACATGGCGTAACCTACGGCCGGGCGTCACCGTTGTAAGGGCACCGTGCGACCGAGGAGGACAGAGCCGATGTTTGCACGACATGGTGGACAACACCGGCGGACCTTGCGCCCCGTTCCCGCCGGCGGAGGCCGTGAGGTCTCCGGGCAGCAGGACACCTGCCGGCAGCGCCACTTCGCGCAGTCGCATCTGCGCTGCGAGCTGCCCCCCGGCCACGCCGGAGCGCACGAAGCGGGTCTGCCCCGAGGCCGCCGCATGCGATGGTCGATCCTGCAACCCTTGTGAGCGCGCCCGGCAGTCAACCGCCGAAGACCCGGTTGCGAACGCCGACGGGTACTAGCCCAGGTCGGCAAGGCCGAGCAGGGGGTCGGTGATCAGCGGGCCGAGGATGCCACCCCGGGCCGCAACGACCCGAGAATGCGATGCTGTGCCTGAGCGGGCGAGCCGACCTCATCGACCACCTCCGAGCCCCCACCGTCCTCGAACAGGTCGCGCAGCCCTCGCCGACTGGTGGTCGCCAAGCAGCTGACGAGGATCGGGTCGAATCCCGTCATGGCTAGGGCAAGGCGGCGGTGACGTGGGTTCGCCGCGCGACCCGGTGCGCGGGCGCAAGGAGCAGGAGCATCTCGACGATGCCGAAGCCCGCGAGACCCAGCACGTACGGGGTCAACCGGAACGTGAACAGCACCAAGGGCGCCAGCGGTACCGCGCTCAGCACCACCAGGACTGCGCGGGCGAGCTGCGAACCGCGGACGGTCAAAACTGCCAACGCGACCGAGACGAGAAACCAGAAGACCCGCTCGTCGATGTGGCCCGCGTTGAGACCGAAGCCGACTGTCGTCGTGTACGCCAGCAGAGCGAACTCGACCCCGATAAAGAGCGCCATGACCCGGCGGACGTTGTTACGCCACGCTCGCACCATCTTGCCTCCCTCGAGCTCGGTCATCTTCCCACATCCACGGTGCGACGATCGGTCGTACGGCGAGGGGGCGTCGGTGCCGCTGGATGCCGCCACTTCCAATGGCCTGGCCGCACTCCCAATGGGTTGCGCGCCGTTGGGAGTGCGGCTTTCCCAGGTGAACATGGGATAGCGGCATCCTGTGCGGGCCGGGTTAGCCAACGTGTCGGGCAGGATCAGACACTCCGAATCGGTCAGGCGCTCGAAACGGCTGGGGGCTGACATCAGCGTCCTGCCAGCACGGCGGCGCGTCCGGCCTCGAGCCGGGCCACCGGCACGCGGTACGGGGAGCAGGAGACGTAGTCCAACCCGGCGTCGTGGAAGAAGTGGATGCTTCGCGGGTCGCCGCCGTGCTCGCCGCAGACTCCCAGGGTCAGCTCCGAGCTGGCCGTGCGCCCGGCGTCGACGGCGAACCTGACTAGGGCGCCGACACCGTCGGCGTCCAGAGACTCGAACGGAGAGACCTCGAAGACACCGAGCTCGAGGTAACGGGAGAAGAACGCCGCCTCGACGTCGTCTCGGCTGAAACCCCACGTCGTCTGGGTCAGGTCGTTGGTCCCGAACGAGAAGAAGTCCGCGACCGAAGCGATGTGGCCCGCGGTGAGAGCAGCGCGCGGCAGCTCGATCATCGTGCCGATCGGGCAGTCCACCGGTTGGCCGGTCCTTTCCGCCACGGCTTGCAGGGCCCGCTCGATCCCGCCGCGGGCAAGTTCCAGCTCCCGAACCGCCGCGACCAGAGGGACCATGATCTCGGGCCGGGGCTGCCGTCCGGCAGCACGCAACCGGGCCGCCGCACCGGCGATCGCCCGGACCTGCATGGCGAGCAGGCCGGGGATCACCAGGGCCAGCCGGACTCCCCGCAGCCCGAGCATCGGGTTCTCCTCGTGCAGCCGCCGAACGGCGGTCAGCAGGCGTTCGGCGTCCTCGTCGGGAGCCCCCTCCCCACGGGCCTGCTCCACCCGTACGGCCAACTCGGTCAGGTCCGGCAGGAACTCGTGCAACGGCGGGTCGATGAGTCGGATCGTGACCGGGAGCCCGTCCATGGCTTCCAGCAGCTGCTCGAAGTCTGCTCGCTGCAGCGGTTCGAGCTCGGCCAGTGCCTGCTCCTGCTCTGTTGCCGTCTCGGCGAGGATGAGACGCTCGACGTAGGTGCGGCGGTCTCCCAAGAACATGTGCTCGGTCCGGCACAAGCCGATGCCCTCCGCGCCGAAGCGGCGGGCTCGAGCAGCGTCGTCCGTGGTGTCGGCGTTGGCCCGCACCCCCAGCCGGCGCCGGCCGTCGGCGGTCTGCATCAGCCGGTCGACGCACCGCACCAGCTCGTCGGCCTGGGGTGCGTCGGCAGGTTCGGTGCCCTCGAAATAGCGGACCACCGGGGAGTCCTCCACCGCGACCTCCCCGAGGTACACCTCGCCGCTGGAGCCGTCGATGGAGAGCATGTCGCCCTCGTTCACCGTGACGTCCTCGGGCCCGTGGATCGCCCGCTGCTCCAGGTCGACGTGCAGCTCCTCGGCTCCACAGACGCAGGTCCGGCCCATGCCGCGTGCGACCACCGCGGCATGCGAGGTCTTCCCGCCGCGGCTGGTGAGGATGCCGCGCGCTGCGATCATGCCGGGCAGGTCGTCGGGGTTGGTCTCCCGCCGGACCAGGATGACCGCCCGCCCCTGCTCGGCCCAGGTCGTCGCGGTCTCGGAGTCGAAGACCACCTCCCCGGTGGCGGCGCCGGGTGACGCACCGATCCCGGTGACGAGCAGGCGGCGGTCACCCTCGGCGGCGAAGTGGGGGAACATCAGCTGGGACAGCTGGTCGCCGGTGACCCGGGACAGCGCCTCGTCGGCGTCGATCATCCCCTCGTCGAGCAGGTCGTTGGCGATCACGAACGCGGCCGCGGCGGTGCGCTTGCCGACCCTCACCTGCAACATCCACAGCTTGCCGGATTCGATGGTGAACTCGATGTCGCACAGGTCGCGGTAGTGGTGCTCGAGCGTCGCCATGTGTGCCATCAGCTCTTCGTACGAGTGCTTGTCCAACCGCTCGAGGTCGCTGAGCTGGACGGCGTTGCGGACTCCGGCCACGACGTCCTCCCCCTGGGCGTTCGCAAGGTAGTCCCCGTACGCTCCCTGCGCCCCGGTGGCCGGGTCGCGGGTGAACGCGACACCGGTGCCGGAGTCGGAGCCGAGGTTGCCGAAGACCATCGCCATCACGTTGACCGCGGTGCCGAGGTCGGACGGCAGGTTCTCCTGCCTTCGGTACAGCTGCGCACGGGGTGCGTTCCAGGACCGGAAGACCGCCGAGATGGTCAGCCGCAGCTGCTCGGAAGGGTCCTGGGGGAAGGGTCTGCCCGCGTGCTGCTCGACCAGCTGCAAGAACTCGGTCACGACGGAGTGCCAGTCCTCGGCCCGCAGGTCGGCGTCGGCGGTGACCCCGCGGTCGCGCTGGTGGCGATCGATCACCTCCTCGAACACCGCGCCGTCCATCCCGAGGACGGTTCCGCCGAACATCTGCACCAGCCGCCGATAGCTGTCCCACGCGAACCGCTCGTCGCCGGAGCGAGCCGCCAACCCGGGCACGGACTCGTTGTTGAGCCCGACGTTGAGGACGGTCTCCATCATGCCGGGCATCGAGAACCGGGCCCCCGACCTCACCGACACCAGCAACGGGTCCTCGGGGTCCCCGAGCCGTTTGCCCATCCGCTTCTCGAGGGCGGTCACGTGCTCGTCGAGCTGCCGCGCCAGGTCCGCTGGCTCCGAGCCTTCGGCGAGGTACGTCCGGCAGGCCTCCGTCGTGATCGTGAACCCGGGTGGCACCGGGAGGCCGAGGCCGGTCATCTCGGCGAGATTGGCACCCTTGCCTCCGAGCAGGTCGACCATCTCCCGGCTGCCCTGCTCGAAGTCGTACACGTAGCGCGTCATCGTGATTCCCTCCCGATCTGCGCCGAGCCAACCACGACGGTGCCACGGGCGCCAGGGCGGCAGCCGCACCCCCGCGGCGGGCAGTGCTCGTCTCCGGCACTCACGGTCGGGGCTGGTTCACGGAATGCCGCTCGGCTCAACGAGCACCGCAGTGGCGGTGCACGCCGGGTGCCCCTGTCCTGTCTTGCCCGCTGAGCCACGCTCCGCCTGCCGCGCCCGCACTTCTTGCTCAGGTGGCGTGGGGCACCTGAGTCTTTCCCCATTGCCTCGTTCGGGTCATCTTCCTCGCGGAGGCCCACTCAGCCCCCGCCGCCCACGATGCTGGGCAAGACGTGACACCCGCAGGAGATGGCGTTCTTCTCCTGGTCCTACCACCAGATTAGGGAGCCGCCTGTCGGAATCGAACCGACGACCTACGCATTACGAGTGCGTCGCTCTGGCCAACTGAGCTAAGGCGGCGACGTCGACGACGGACCCGTCGAGCCGGAGGCGGAGTCTACCGACGGTGGCTGGGCGTGTCGCTCGCTGACAACCTCGGGAGTGCCGACAGACTAGCTGCCGACCGCGAGGAAGGGCGGCAAGGATGCGACTGACGTGGAGTGGTGCGGCGGCCACGCTGGTGGCGGCGTCGATGATGGTCGTGGGCTTGGACTGGGCGACGTACGGAGTGACCGGTGACAGCCTGATTCTGGGCCGGGTCAACCACGCCCAGCGGACCACCACGCTCGTCAACGACGGGACGGGGCCCGCACTTTCGCTGCAGACGCAAGGTCACGCGGGGCCGTCACTGCGGGTCGGCTCCGACGCCAAGGTGAAGTTGCTCAACGCCGACCTGCTGGACGGGCGGCATGCGTCGGTCCTGGCAACCAGGGCGCAGACGTTCCGGGCGGGCCGGCGTCGTGACGTGATCCAGGGTGGCTTCGCGGCCTGGCGGCTCAACGTCGACCCGGGCGTCTTCCAGGCGAGCTTCAACGTGCTGGCGTTTCCCACCGCCACCCCCGCACTGGAGCTCATCTGCGGCGTCGTGGACCTCAGCACCTTCGGCTCGCGCACCCGCGTCTACGTCGCAGACTCCGCCAGCTCGAGCGGTACGTTCCCGGCCGCGGTGTCCGGCGCAGAGGCGATCCGGATCAAGCCGGGCGCCGATCCCGGGTTGATCTGCGCGGCCGACTCGGACTTCGCGCTGTTCAAGCCGGCAACGGCGAGCTTGACGCCGATCAACCACCGCAGCGGCGGCCCCGCAGAGCCGGTGACGATGCGGCGTGGCCACGTCGGCTTCGGCCGATGATGCGCTAGCACCGCGCCGGACACCCCGCCACTGGAGCGCTGACGACCGCGCAGGCGGCGGCGTTGATCGCGGCTGCTGGCGGTCCTCGTCACACAGTCGTCGTCGACGCGACCGGCGAGGGCCTCAGCAGCTGAGCCCGTCCTTGGGCACACTGCCGGAGACGAGGTACGCGTCGACGGCTCCGTCGACGCAGGAGTTGCCCATGTGGAAGCCGGTGTGGCCGTCGCCGTTGCGACTCACCAGCACCCCGGACTCGAGCTGGTTGGCCAACGCCTGCGCCCATGCGTACGGCGTGGCGGGATCTCGGGTGGTGCCGACCACGACAATCGGCTTGGCGCCCGCAGCGCGGATGGCCAGCGGCGGCTGTGTCGGCTTGACCGGCCAGTTGGAGCACCCCAGCAGCGACCAGGCGAAGACCCGGCCGAACACCGGTGCGACCCGCTCGTACCGTGCCTGCGAGGCCCTGATCTGGCTCACCGAGACGTTGACGGGGTCGTCGAGGCAGTTGACCGCGTAGATGACCTCGGCGGAGTTGTTCTGGTAGCCGCCGCCCGGGTTGCGGCTCCAGTACGCGTCGGCCAGGGTCAGCAGCTGCGACCCGTCGCCGCTGAAGGCGGCGCCCAGGGCGTTGGTCAGGTAGCTCCAGTAGTCCTTGTCATAGAGCGTCACCGCGATCCCGTAGAAGCCGAGCGCCTCGGTCAGCGGGCGGCTCGGGTCCCCGCTGTCGATCGGGTGCGCGTCGAGTCCGTCGAGGAAGGCCTTGATCTTGCTCAGCGCCTGCTGCTTGTCGGTTCCCAGCGGGCAGCTCGCCGCTGTCACGCAGCTGTCGACGTACGCGTTCAGCGCGGTCTCGAAGCCGGCCGCCTGCTGCAGGTTCAGCTGCTGCGGGCTCAGCTGCGGGTCCAGGGCGCCGTCGAGGACCATCCGGTCGACGTGGTCGGGAAACAGCTGGGCGTACGTAGCGCCGATGAGCGTGCCGTACGAGGCGCCGTAGTAGTGCAGGGTCGCGTCCCCGACGGCGGCCCGCAAGATGTCGAGGTCCTTGGCCACCTCGATCGTGGAGACGTGAGCGACCAGGGGTCCGGAGTGTGCCTCGCAGGCCTGGCCCAGGGAGCGGACCAGCGCGGTCGCTCGGCGCGCCTCGGTAGCGTTGTCGGGATCGGGGTCGTAGGCGAGGAAGGTGTCGAGCTGAGAGCTGCTCACGCACTTCAGCGGATCGCTGGTCCCCACCCCACGCGGGTCGAAGCCGACGATGTCGTACGCGGAGCGCAGCTGCGGGCTCGCCTTCGAGGTGAAGTAGTCGACGAAGTCCAGGCCGGAGCCCCCGGGGCCGCCGGGGTTGATGAACAGGGTCCCGACCTTGCCGCTGCCCGACGTCGCCGGCGCCTTCTTCAGCGAGATGTCAACGGTGTCCGCACCGGGGTCGGTGTAGTCGAGCGGCACCTTGACGCTCGCGCACTGGTAGCTGCCGCATGCCGACCAGTTGGCGCGCTGGGCGTAGAACTGGGCCAGGCCGGCGGGTACGTCACCGGTCGGGGTGGGGGTCGGCGACCCGCTCGGGGTGGGGGTCGGGGTGGGGGTAGTCGCTGACGGCGAGGGAGGCGAGGACGTCGGGTCGCCGCCGCCCACCAGGCCGGCTGCGCTGCCGCAGGCGGCGGTCACCACCCCGGTCATGGCCGCGGCCGCTGCCAGGCGGAACCCCTTGCGCACCCTCACCCGCTCAGCGTAGGCAGGTGCCCGGGCGGGCGTACGGTGTTGTCCACAGCCAGGGCCGCCGGGCGCTCACGCCCGCAGCTCGATCATGAGGGCCTCGAGCGCCAGCAACGGGGCAGCGTTGGCGCCGATCGCCTCCCGGCACCTCAGCACCGCCTCCATCCGGCGCAGGGTCGACTCGGGGCTGTCGCGGCGGGCCAGCGACTCGACGTCGCGGCGGGCCTCGTCGTTCACCAGCGCCGTGTCCGCCGCAACCTGGACGGCCAGCACGTCGCGATAGAGCGACAGCAGGTCGATCAGGGCCCCGTCGATCGTGTCCCGAGCCACCCGCGTCCGTCGTCTGGACTGGTCCTTCTTCAATACCGACAGTGCCCCGGCATAACCGCGGGCTCGCCCCTCGCGGGGGTTGGCGCCGTAGACGGCCTCCAGGTCCGCGGTCTCGTCGGCGTCTCGGGCGGCCGCGACCTCCTCGGCCCCCTCCTGGGCGACGTCGTGCAGGTCGGCCGCAGCCGCCAGGCAGGAGCCGAGCTCGCTCAGCGAGGTCGGGATGCCCAAGATCTCGCGCCGGCGGATGCGGGTCCGCTCGTCGTGCGCCAACGCCCGGGCTCGTCCGACGTGTCCTTGAGATGCGCGCGCCGCGAAGGCCGCCACCGCCGGGTCGATTCCGTCATGCGCAACCAGCAGTTCGGCGATCGCCGGCGCCGGAGGGGTACGCAGGACCAGCAACCGGCAGCGCGAGCGGATCGTGACCAGGACGTCCTCGGAGGTCGGCGCGCACAGCATCCACACGGTGCGGGGCGCCGGCTCCTCGAGGCTCTTGAGCAGCGCGTCGCCGGCGTCCTCGGTCAGCCGGTCCGCGTCCTCGACGATGACGACCTGCCAGCGGCCGTTGGCGGGCATCAGCGCCGCGCCGCGCACCAGCTCCCGCACGGCGTCGACCCCGATGCTGAGCAGCGCCGTCGTCACCAGCTTCACGTCGGGGTGTGAGCCGAGCAGTGCCGTGTGGCACTCGTGGCAGGTGCCGCAGCCACCCTGCTCGCACTGCAGTGCCGCCGCGAATGCGCGGGCGGCGTTGGACCGGCCCGAACCCGGTGGCCCGGTGAGCAGCCAGGCGTGTGTCATGCCGCGGCCGCTGCCGCCGGCAACGCTGCGCCCGGCGGCCGCCACCGCCTGGCCGAGCACGGCGGTCACCGCATCCTGGCCCACCAGGTCCGCCCAGACGGTCACGGACGTCACCTGCTCCCGGCACCCGAGGTGACCCCGGACCGCGACAGCCTCGGTTCGACCTGCTGGCGTACCCGAAGCGCGATCTCGGCGGGCTCGCCCCGGGCGTCGACCACCAGATAGTGCTCCGGGTCCTGCCGGGCCAGGTCCAAGAACGACGCGCGCACCCGCTCGTGGAAGTCGACCGGCTCCGCCTCCAGCCGGTCGGCGCCGCCCGCCCGGCCGAGGCCGGTGGCGACATCGAGGTCGAGCAGCACGGTGAGATGCGGCCGCAGCCCGCCGGTCGCCCACCGCGCCAACCGCTCGACCTCCGCGCGGGTCAGCGCCCGGCCGGCTCCCTGGTAGGCCAGGGTGGAGTCCACGTAGCGGTCGGTGATCACGACAGCCCCGCGGTGCAGGGCGGGCTCGATCACCGCGTCGACTTGTTCGGCCTTGTCGGCGGCGTAGAGCAACGCCTCGGTCCGGTCCGACAGTGGCCCGGTGGCCGGGTCGAGGAGCACCTGGCGCAGCAACCGCCCCGCCGGGGTGTCGCCGGGCTCGTGGGTCAGCACCACGTTCCAGCCGCGCTCCCCCAGCCAGTCGGCCAGCGCTCGCGCCTGTGTCGACTTGCCAGCGCCCTCGCCACCCTCGAAGGCGAGGAACAGCCCGTGACCGGAGTAGCGGCCGGGCTCTCCTGCCGGGGCGTCGCCGGGGTTGAGTTGCTCGGGCAACGCGCCTCCACCCATCTGCCGGTACGCCGCCACGCCGACCCCGGCGGCAACCAGCGCCGCAAGCAGGAAGGTGAGCTGCGCACCACTGTAGGACAGCGCCACATTGTCGCTGAACCGGATGCGATGGGCGCCGATGCCGCCTGCCAGCAGCGGCGCGGCGGCCAGCACCAGTGCCAGCGTCAGGCGCACCAGTGACTGCACGAACGCGAACGTGCGACCACGCACCGCCGGATCCACCTCGAGCCCGATCAGCGTGTAGCCGGTGACCCAGGCGACACCGGAACAGAACCCGAGGCCGACGGTGAACACCACCGCGAGCGCCAGTTCACCGACCAGGGCGACGACGGCCAGGAAGGCCGCGGCCGCGACCAGCGCGGTGCCGAACAGCCGGCGCCGGCCCAGCGAACCCAGCAGCTGCGGCCCCAGCCACATCCCGGCCCCGAGCCCGAGGAACACCGCGCCGAACAGCACGCCGTACCCCGGGTTCCCTCCCCCGAGGTCGCTGACGTAGACCCGGCCCAACCCGATGACGACGCCGCCGGCCGCGAACGCACCGACGATGCCGACCACGAGCCCCCGAACCAGCGGGGTACGGCCCGCGTACGACCAGCCGTCGACGATCGAGCGCCACACGCTGCGCTGCTCGCCGACCACGCTGCTGCGCACGGGCAGTCGCAGGCCGCGGCACACCAGCGAAGCCACGGCGAACGCGATGGCGGTGACGTACAACGCGGGGTCCACCGGCGTGCCCGCGAACCAGCCGAGCGTCGAGTGCAGCGCCTCGGTGACCAGCGTGACGGCCACGAACAGTCCCGCTGCAGGCACCGCCCCGCCGTATGTTGTGGTCAGGTTGAGTCGGTTGGCGTTGTCGAGGTGCTCGCGCGGCACCAGGTCGGGGACCAGGGCGTCCTTGGTCGGCAGCCACACCAGGTTGACCGCCTCGACGAGCACGGTGGCCACCAGCAACCAGACGAGGGTGCCGGCCAGTGGGATGCTGACGAACAGCGCGGCGCGCAACGCCAGTCCGGCGACGAGCGTCGAGCGCCGGTCCAGCCGGTCCGCCGCATAGCCACCGAGCGGTCCCACGACCAGCGCGGGCAGCACCCGCACGAACAAGACGCCGGAGATCGCGAAGTTCTTCGCGGCGTAGCCTGCGCCGGCGAGCTCGTTGGCGTACGCCGTGATCGCGAGCAGTCCGGCCCAGTCGCCGAGCGAGGCCACGCCGAGCGCCACCCACAGCCTCCGGAACGGCGCGATGGCCAGCGTGGAGCGCACGCTGAGCGGGCTCGCGGCGCGGTCGGGCACGCTGGCCAGGCTAGGTGACCCGTCGGACGCTCGGCGGGGCTCAGCGCTTCTTGGACGTGCGACGGCGCTTGACGGCGGGGCCCTGGGCCCGCTTGTCGGCCAGCAGCTCGGCGGCCCGCTCCAGCGTTACCGTCTCCGCGGCGTCACCCTTGCGAAGGGTGGCGTTGACGTCCCCGTCGCTGACGTACGGCCCGAACCGTCCGTCCTTGACCACCAGCGGGCTGCCTGTGGCGGGGTCTGCGCCCAGCTCACGCAGCGGGCCCGCCGCGGCGCTGCGGCCGCGCGACTTGGGCTGGGCATAGATGCCCAGTGCCTCCGGCAGCGTGATCGTGAACAGCTGGTCCTCGGAGTCCAACGAGCGAGAGTCGCTGCCCCGCTTCAGGTACGGCCCGTAGCGGCCGTTCTGAGCGGTGATCTCCGCGCCCGAGTCTGGGTCGGTCCCCACGACCCGCGGCAGCGTCAGCAGCCGCAGTGCGTCCGCCAGAGTGACGGTCTCCAGAGTCATCGACTTGAACAGGCTGGAGGTGCGGGGCCTCACCCCCTTGCCGGCGTCGTCGGGCAGCACCTCGGTGACGTACGGCCCGTACCGGCCGTTGCGCGCGACGAGCATTCGGCCCGTCGCCGGGTCGGGGCCCAGTTCCCGCTCCGCGCCGGCGGGGTTCGCGAGCAGCTCTTGGGCCCGCTCCAGCGTCAGCTCGTCCGGCGGCAGGTCTTCGGGGATGTTGGCACGGTTGTCGTCGGCGTCCTCGACGTACGGCCCGTAGCGCCCGACGCGGGCCGCTACACCGTCGCCGAGCTCGAACGTCGACAGCCCGCGCGCGTCGATCTCACCGAGCTCGGAGACCAGCCGGGCCAGCCCCTCGGAGTCGGCGTCGCCGAAGTAGAAGCGCTCCAGCACCCGGCGGGCCTGCTCCCGGCCGCCCGCCACCTCGTCGAGCACGTCCTCGAGCCGCGCCGTGAACGCGTAGTCGACCAGCCTGGTGAAGTGCTGCTCGAGCAGCCGGACCACCGCGAACGCCAACCAGGCCGGCACCAAGGCGGTGCCCTTCTTGTAGACGTACCCACGGTCGAGGATCGTCTTGATGATCGAGGCGTACGTCGACGGGCGCCCGATCTCGCGTTCCTCCAGCTCGCGTACCAGCGAGGCCTCGGTGTAGCGAGCCGGTGGGCGGGTCTGGTGACCCGCCGATTCCAGCGCGGCGACTTCCAGCAGGTCGCCCTCGGCCAGGTCGGGAAGCCGGGTCTGCGTGTCGTCGGAATCGGAGTCCGGGTCGTCGTGGCCTTCGACGTATGCCCGCAGGAACCCGTGGAACGTGATCACCCGCCCCGACGCCGCGAACTCGCAGTCCTCGCCGGTGCTCGCCCGCGCGCCGAGGCGTACCGAGACCGAACGGCCTTGGGCATCCTCCATCTGCGAGGCCACCGTACGCATCCAGATCAGCTCGTACAGCCGCAGCTCGTCCCCGCCCAGGCCACTCTTCGCGGGCGTGCGGAACGAGTCCCCCGCGGGCCGGATCGCCTCGTGCGCCTCCTGGGCGTTCTTGACCTTGTTGGCGTACGTGCGCGGCGTCTCCGGCAGGTAGTCCGCGCCGTACAGCTCGCGTACCTGCGCCCGGGCTGCCGCCACGGCGGTCTGCGACAGCGTCGTCGAGTCGGTGCGCATGTAGGTGATGAAGCCGTTCTCGTAGAGCCGCTGAGCGACCTGCATGGTGCGGGCGGCGCCGTAGCCGAGCTTGCGCGAAGCCTCCTGCTGCAAGGTGGTGGTGCGAAACGGCGCGTACGGCCGGCGGGTGTACGGCTTGGCCTCGACCGAGCGCACGCTGAACCCGGCGCCGACAAGTGCCTGGGCCAGCTCCCCGGCCCGGTCGGAGTCCAGCGTGACCACTTCGCCGGCCTTGAGCGTCCCGGTGCTGGTAAAGTCGCGGCCCTGTGCCACCCGTACGCCGTCGAGGGCGGCCAGCCGGGCGGGGAACTCGCGCGGCTCCTTGGCCTCGCCGGCGTCGAAGCGGGCCTCCAGGTCCCAGTACGACGCGACTCGGAACGCCATCCGCTCGCGCTCGCGATCGACCACCAGCCGGGTCGCCACCGACTGCACCCGTCCCGCGGACAGCCCGCTCATCACCTTCTTCCACAGCACCGGGCTGACCTCGTAGCCGTACAGCCGGTCGAGGATGCGGCGGGTCTCCTGCGCGTCGACGAGGTGGACGTCGATCGGGCGCGGGTTGTCGACCGCGGCCTGGATGGCCTGCGAGGTGATCTCGTGGAACACCATCCGGCGCACCGGGACCTTGGGCTTCAACTCGTCGAGCAGGTGCCAGGCGATGGCCTCCCCCTCGCGGTCCTCGTCGGTGGCGAGCAGCAGCTCGTCGGAGTCCTTCAGCAGCTTGCGCAGCTTGGCGAGCTGGGACTTCTTGGCGCTCGGCACCACATAGATCGGCTCGAACCCGGCGTCGATGTTCACCCCGAGCCTCGCCCACGGCTCGCCCTTGTACTTCGCCGGGACCTCGCCGGCGTTGTGCGGCAGGTCGCGGATGTGCCCGATCGAGGACTCCACCACGTATCCCTCCCCGAGGTAGCCCGCGATCGTCCGCGCCTTGGCCGGCGACTCGACGATCACCAGGCGCTGCGGGTGGGCGGTGGCCACGTTCGACCTCTCCTGGGGTAGTTGCGGCGGGGAGCGTCCGCCACGGTAACGCGCTCCGCAAGTCGTCTGCTCCGGCCGCGTGGCTGACCTCCGGCACCGGCCGGGCCGCCGCCGTCGCCGAGTGGCGCAAATGCGCACTCATCCGGCGGCCTCCGGTGCCGATTTGCGCCACTCGCGGAGGATCGGTGGCGGAGCGGGGGGATGCAAGGATGGCGGTCGTGCGGATCGCCGCGATGACCAACGCGTATGCCGCGGACATCGTGACGTGGCGGTACCCCGAGCCGTACGACTGCTACGACATGACCGGCGCCGACCCGGCCGACCTGGTCGCCCCGCCGTCGGGCTACTTCGCGCTGCTTGCCGCAGGCACCTTGATCGGGTTCCGGTCCTTCGGCGGGGACGGCGGGTCCCCGGGTGGCGGTACGGCGACTCGGCGCTCGACACCGGCGGTGGCCTGCGGCCGGCCCTCACCGGGCGGGGCCTGGGCAGGGAGGCGATCGCCACCGGTCTCGCCTTTGGGCGGGAGCGGTTCGCGCCGGCGGCGTTCCGGGTCACGATCGCGTCCTTCAACCTGCGCGCCCGCCGCGTCGTCGAGTCGCTCGGGTTCCGCGCGGTGGCGCAGTTCGACGCCGCCGGCGACGGGCGCAGCTTCCACGTGCTGGTGCGCCCCGAGCGGGGCGGCTGAACCGACGGCTCGGGTAGTGTCGCGGCGCATGCCGCGAGTCTTCTTGCACATCGGGGTGCCCAAGACCGGCACCACCTACCTGCAGGACCTGCTCTTTCGCCACCGCAAGGAGCTGGCCAAGCGCGGCTATCTCTATCCGGGTGCATACCCGCAAGCGCACTTCGACGCGGCGGTCGACCTGCGGGAGATGGCCTTCGGGGGCCACGCCGACCCCGGCGTGGCCGGTCGATGGGACCGCATCGCCCGATCCGCCGCCTCCTGGCGCGGCACCGCGGTGGTGGTGTCGCACGAGCTGCTGGCCGGAGCCAACCAGCGCGCGGTCACTGAGGCCGTCCGGTCGCTGGCGGGCCACGAGGTGCATGCCGTCGTCACCGCCCGCGACCTCGGCCGCCAGGTGCCCGCGATGTGGCAGGAGTACGTGAAGAACCACGGCACGGTCACCTTCGCCGAGTACGCCGCCCAGTTGACCCGGACGCCCAGGCAGGGCAGGGAGGCGAAGACCTTCTGGCGCCAGCAGCACCTGGTCGAGGTGCTGCGCCGCTGGGCCGAGCAGATTCCCGACGACCGGATGCACGTCGTGACGGTGCCGCCTCCCGGCGCCGAGCCGCGGCTGCTGTGGGAGCGCTTCTGTGCCGCCACGACGTTGCCCGCGGAGGGACTCGACCCGACCCCGGTTGCGGACAACAGCTCCCTGGGGTTCGCCGAGGCCGAGCTGCTGCGCCGGGTCAACATCACGTTCGGCGACGGCCTCGACTGGCCGTCGTACGAGGCCACCGTCAAGTCCTGGTTCGCCGAGCAGGTGCTGGCAGGGCACGACAGTGCCGACGTCCCCGGCCTGCCGGTCGACCGCCGGGAGTGGTTCGAGGAGCAGGCGGCCACGATGGTCGACGACCTGAAGACTTGGGGCTTGCCGGTCTCCGGTGACCTCGCCGACCTGCGCCCCCGGTGGGCCGACGCCACCGAAGACAATTCCCCCGACGCGGCAGTGCTGCAGGCTGCGGTCGTGGCGCTCGCCAGCGTTCTCACCGAGCGGGCGGGGAGGCACTGGACCGGTCGGCAGCTGCGCTACGTCGCACGCGCCCGGCGAAGTCCGCTGGTGCGTCGCCTCCCGGATCCGGTGCAGCGGTGGCTCAGGCGCCTGGCCAACGGCTGATGCCGCGGGCTCAGGCCACCGGGGTCGCGGTGGTCGCCTCTTCGGCCTCGGCGCCGATCGCGACGGGGCGCCGCTTGGAGATGTAGACCGCGACGGCGATGACGAGGGCGGCCACCACCGCGATCGCGATGCGGAGCACGTCGTTCTCACCGCTGCCCACCGACAGCGACACGATGGCCGGTGCGATCAACAGCGACACCAGGTTCATCACCTTGATCAGCGGGTTGATCGACGGGCCGGCGGTGTCCTTGAACGGGTCGCCCACCGTGTCGCCGATGATTGTCGCCTCGTGCGCGGGGGACCCCTTTCCGCCGTGGTGGCCGTCCTCGACCAGCTTCTTGGAGTTGTCCCAGGCACCGCCCGAGTTGGCGAGGAGGATCGCCATCAGCGTGCCGGCTCCGATGGCGCCGGCGAGGTAGCCGGCGAGCGGGCCGACTCCGAGGCCGAAGCCGACTGCGATCGGGGCCATGATCGCGAGCAGGCCGGGCGTGGCCAGCTCGCGCAGCGAGTCGCGGGTGCAGATGTCGACCACCCGGCCATACTCGGGGCGCCCGGTGCCCTCCATGATCCCGGGAATCTCGCGGAACTGGCGGCGCACCTCGAAGACGACGGCGCCGGCGGCCCGGCCGACGGCGTTGATGGCGAGCCCGGAGAAGAGGAACACCACCGCCGCGCCGATCAGCAGGCCCACCAAGACGTTTGGGCTGTAGACCTGGGTCGAGAAGGAGTCACCGAGGGGGCCCACGCTGCCGGCATCGGTGACGGCGGTGGCGATCGCCCCGGTGTAGGAGCCGAACAAGGCCGTGGCGGCGAGCACGGCGGTCGCGATCGCGATGCCTTTGGTGATCGCCTTGGTCGTGTTGCCGACCGCGTCGAGCTCGGTGAGGATCTGCGCACCCTCGCCTTGGACGTCACCGGACATCTCCGCCACACCCTGCGCGTTGTCCGAGACCGGCCCGAACGTGTCCATGGCGACGATGACACCGACCGTGGTCAGCAGGCCGGTCCCGGCCAGGGCCACCGCGAACAGCGCGATCGCGACGACGCCGCTGCCCAGCAGGAACGCGCCGTAGACCGCCGCGGCGATCACCAGGGCGGTGTAGACCGCGGACTCCAGCCCGACCGAGAAGCCGGACAAGATGACTGTGGCGGCACCGGTGAGCGAGGTCTTCCCGACGTCTCGGACGGGGCGGTGATCGGTGCCGGTGAAGTAGCCGGTGAGCGCCAAGATGACCGCGGCCAGCACGATGCCGATCAGCACCGCGACGGTCGCGATGACACGGGGGTCACCGCTGTAGCGGGGGGCGTCGGTGAGGTCACCGAACGAGCCGGGCAGGTAGACGAAGGCGGCGAGCGTGCACAGCACGGCGGAGACGGCAGCGGAGATGTAGAAGGCGCGGTTGATCGTGGTCAGGCCGTTCTCGCCGGGGCGGGGCCGGATGAGGTAGACGCCCATGACCGCTGTCAGCGCGCCGAGCGCGGGCACGATCAACGGATAGACGAGCCCCTCCGCGCCGAACGCCGCCTTCCCGAGGATGAGGGCCGCGACCAGCGTCACCGCGTACGACTCGAACAGGTCGGCCGCCATGCCGGCGCAGTCGCCGACGTTGTCGCCGACGTTGTCCGCGATCGTCGCGGCGTTGCGGGGGTCGTCCTCGGGGATGTTCTGCTCGACCTTGCCCACCAGGTCGGCTCCCACGTCGGCGGCCTTGGTGAAGATGCCTCCCCCGACCCGCATGAACATCGCCAGCAGCGCGGCCCCGAAGCCGAAGCCCTCCAGCACCGACGGCGCGTCGCTCTGGTAGATCAGCACCACGACCGCGGCGCCCAGCAGGCCCAGCCCGACCGTGGCCATGCCGACCACGCCACCGGTGCGGAACCCGATCCGCATCGCGACGTCGCGCCCCTCACTGCGGGCGGCGGACGCGACCCGCATGTTCGCCTTGACCGCCAACGACATCCCGAAGTAGCCGATCGCGGCGGAGAACCCGGCGCCGACGAGAAAGAACACCGAGCGGCCGATTCGTACCCCTGCATCACCAGGCAGCACGAACAGCACCAAGAACGCGAGCCCGGCGAACACGGCCAGCGTGCGGAACTGCCGGGTGAGGTAGGCGGAGGCACCCTCCTGCACCGCCAGGCCGATCGCACGCATGCCCTCGGTGCCCTCGGAGGCCGCGAGTACCTCCTTGCGGAACGTCGCCGCCATCACCAGGGCCACCGCCGCGACCACCGCGACGACGGCCACCAACGTGATGTTGCCGCCGGACAGCGAGACGTTCACACCGCTCTCGGCCACGGTCACCCGGGACATCCACCCTCCTCCGTCACTGGGGACGACCGCCCCGGGATGCGAGTTCGCAACGGCACACCCTACAGGTGGAGGGGTTCCCCCGGCCCGGGGGTCAGGCGCGTCGCCACCGCATGACGACGGTGGTGCCGGCATCGCTGGTCGCGACCGTCACCTCGTCGGAGACTCCTTCGATGAGGCCGATCGCCTCCGGCAGCGCCAGCATCCCGTCGGGCTGCGCCTCGTGTTCGGCAGCCGCGGCCGCCTCCCAGGCGCCCCGGAACGGCACGAAGTCGCGCACCACGACGTCAAGACCGTCGCCGCCGCTCAGCTCGACCTCGACGGCATGCTCGACGCCGTGGTGGAGGTGGGCGGCGACGGCGCGGGCGCAGGCCTCCCCGGTCGCCAACCGGACGTCGTCCAGCACCTCCTCGCCGATGCCGTTGAGCCGGCCTAGCGCGGCTGCCACCAACCGGACCAGCCGGACGTGGCCGGGGTCAGGCTTGAGCGCAAGCATGACCGTGGCCGTGGACGCTGGCATGGAAGGTGGCTCGCGACCTAACCGCCGCGGACCGCGCCGGACACCGAGTCGTGGATGGAGAAGACCTTGGTCAATCCGGTGATCCGGAAGATCTTGAGCAACCGTTCCTGCGTGCAAACCACCTGCAGGCTCCCGTCGTGAGAGCGCACCCGCTTCAGCCCGCCGACGAGTACGCCAAGCCCGGTGGAGTCGAGGAACTCGACCTGCTCGACGTCGACGACGATGTTGTAGTGGCCCTGGTCCACCAGCTCGATCAACGCCTCCCGCAGCTTCGGAGCGGTGTAGACGTCGATCTCGCCGGTCACCGAGACAACCGTGTGATCGCCCTCGCTACGGGTGTTCAACGACAGGTCCACGACGCTCCCCTCGACACGATCGGGTGCATTCAACCATGCATGCCGGCAACCCGGACCGTCCTGCGCCGCACAGGTGGGCGGCAGTGACACACTCGGGGACGGTGAGAACGGACCCGACGCAGCTGCTGCTCGAGCTGAGCCACCGGCCGGGCCGGGTCGGGCGGCTGCGGCACCTGGAGCGCCTCCCGGACCGGCCGGCGGTGACTGCGGACTGGCCGGCGTGGGTCGACGAAAGGCTGCTGGCTGCCTTTGCCGCGCGTGGGATTGCGCGCCCCTGGAGCCACCAGGTGGACGCGGCCGACCTCGCGCACGCCGGGCGGCACGTGGTGATCGCGACCGGGACGGCCTCCGGCAAGTCGTTGGCGTACCTGCTGCCCGCACTGACCACGCTGATCACCCCGTCGACCCTGGTCGGGCCGCGTGAGCGCACTCCCAGCGTGCTGTACCTGTCGCCGACCAAGGCGCTGGCACACGATCAGCTGGGCGCGGTCGAGGAGCTGGTCACGCCGTCGCTGCCTTCGGTGCGGGCGGCCGCCGTCGACGGCGACAACGATCGGGCGGAGCGGGCGTGGGCGCGCGACCACGCCAACCTCGTGCTCGCCAACCCTGACGTCTGCCATCACACGTTGCTGCCGGGCCACGCCCGCTGGTCCAGATTCTGGGCTGGTCTGCGCTTCGTGGTAGTCGACGAGTGCCACCACTACCGCGGGGTCTTCGGCTCCCACGTCGCCCAGGTGCTGCGGCGGATGCGGCGGGTCTGTGCCCACTACGGCGCCGACCCCACCTTCGTGCTCGCCTCCGCCACTGTTTCGGAGCCACAGGTCACCGCGACGCGGCTGACCGGGCTTGCGGTCACTGCGGTGACCGCGGACGGTTCCCCCCGCGAGGGGGCGCACGTAGCCTTCTGGGAGCCTCCACTGGGCGAAGCCGGCGGCGAGCGGGGCACTCCGATCCGCCGCCCCGCGGGAGCAGAGACCGCCGAGCTGTTGACCGACCTCGTGGTCGCGGGGGTACGCACGCTCGCCTTCGTGCGGTCTCGCCGGGCCGCAGAGACGGTGGCGGTCAGCGCGCAGCGCGCGCTGCATGATGTGACACCGGAGCTCGCCGACCGGGTGGCGGCCTACCGGGGTGGCTACCTGCCCGAGGAGCGCCGTGCGGTCGAGCAACGGCTCGCCGACGGTGGGCTGGTGGGCCTGGCCGCCACCAGCGCGCTGGAGCTGGGCATCGACGTGTCGGGGCTGGACGCCGTGCTGACGATGGGCTACCCCGGCACCCGAGCCGCGCTGTGGCAGCAGTTCGGCCGGGCCGGTCGCGCCCACACCGGCGCCCTCGGCGTCCTGGTCGCCCGCGACGACCCCCTCGACACCTATCTGGTCAACCACCCCGAGGCACTGCTCGGTCGGCCGGTGGAGGCCACCGTTGTGGACCCTGACAATCCCTACGTGCTTGGTCCACACCTGTGCGCGGCCGCAGCCGAGCTGCCGCTGCGAGACGACGACCTCGAGCTGTTCGGGCCGCTCAGCCGGGGAGGCGCCGAGGCGCTGGTCGCGGCCGGCCTGCTGCGCCGGCGCCCGCACGGGTGGTTCTGGACCCGTCGGGAGCGCGCCAGCGACCTGGCCGACATCCGCTCGGTGGGTGGAGGCCCCGTCTCGGTGGTGCAGGCCGGCACCGGTCGTCTCATCGGCACCGTCGACTCCGCGGCGGCGCACCGCACCGTGCACCAGGGCGCCGTCTACCTGCACCGCGGTGAGACGTACCTCGTCGACAGCTATGACGACGAGCACGGCGTCGCCGAGGTGCACCGCGACCACCCCGACTACACGACCACCGCCCGCCACGTCACCCAGATCCGGGTCCAGCAGCGGGATCTTGTCGCGGCCTGGGGACAGGCGCAGCTGTGCTTCGGTGCCGTGCAGGTGACCGACCAGGTGGTGAGCTACCTGCTGCGGCGACTGTGGTCCGGTGAGGTCCTCGGGGAGGAACCGCTCGATCTGCCCCCCCGGACGCTGCAGACCAAGAGCGTGTGGTGGACGCTCAGCGACGAGCAGGTGCGCGACAGCGGCGTGCCGGCGGCGGACGTGCCGGGCGCGGCCCACGCGGCGGAGCATGCGGCCATCGGCCTGCTCCCGCTGTTCGCCACCTGCGACCGCTGGGATGTCGGCGGGGTCTCGACCGCGCTCCATCCAGACACCGGCCGGTTGTCGGTCTTCGTCTACGACGGCCACGCCGGCGGGGCGGGCTTCGCCGAGCGAGCGTTCCATGCGGCCCGGGAGTGGCTCACCGCCACCCGGGCGACGATCGGCTCGTGCGGGTGCGACGAGGGCTGCCCGTCGTGCGTGCAGTCCCCCAAGTGCGGCAACCAGAACAACCCGCTCGACAAGAGGGGCGCCTTCGCGCTGCTCGGCCTACTGTTGGAGTCGGCCCCGCAGCGCCGAGCCCGGGCCGCGACGTTCGCCGTCTAGTGAGCGTCGCCGACGCTGCCTGAACGCGGAGGTGAGCGATGCTCGTCCTGGGAGCCGTCCTGCTGGTAGTGGTGGCGGTCGTCTCCGTGGTGGCACTGGTCACCGGGAACGACGCGGCCGTGCTGAACCTCGTCGGCGCCAGCCTGCACACCAGCCTCCGCTGGGTCTTTGCCGCGGGCGCGCTGTCGATGCTGATCCTGCTCGCCTCGCTGGCGCTGCTCAGCATGGGGCTGCGCCGGGAGAGGGGCCGGCGCCAGGAGGTCAAGCGGCTCAAGGCCGCAGCCGGCGCCAAGGGCAGCAGCCGGCCCTCCCCGCCGGAGTCAGCGGACCGCGGAAGCACCGCGACGCGCCCGGCCTCCGAGCCGCCGCCGTCCTCGGACGGACCCCGAGCCGACGGGGTCGAGGACCATTTCCGTTCGACGCCACGTGAGTAGGCAGCGGATGGCGGGCCGGCGCGGGCCGTGGCCCGCAGCACCCACCGGGCGCCCCACAACGGTGCCGGGGAGATCTCGACGGCCACCTCTACCACGCTGCCGCTGACCCGGCAGCCCCGCAGCTGGGCGCCGTTCGCGGCGGCGACCGCCTCGGCGGCCGAGCACGGGTCGCTTCCCCGGCCGGTCGCCGCCGCCCCCGCGAGCGCGGCCAGGTCCGCCGCCGCGTCGGCTCGATGCTGGGCCTGTGCAAGCCGCACCCCGGCGGCAACGACTCCAGTCGCCACCAGCAGCACGGCCACTGCGGTCAGCGCGTAGACCGTGGCCACTCCCCCCTCACGGCGCACCCGCATCCTCCTCCGCGGAGACGGCGCTCGCCGACAAGCCGACGGCCGGAAGGTGCCCGAGCAGGGGCAGATCGGGACGTGCCTGAGCCGACACCGTGACGCGCACGAGGCCGGCGCTGGTGCTGATCGCGACGCTGGCGCCCGGCGGGCCGGCCTGCCGCGCCACGGCGCGCGCCTGCTGGATGTCGCCGCGGGCGACCAGGCGGGCCGCCTCACGTGCGGCGTCCAGGCAGCGGACCTCGGTCAACGCCAGCGAGAGCACCCACACCAACGACACCGTCAGCGCCATCAAGACAGGCAGCACCGTCGCCGCCTCGGCCGTGACCATGCCGCGCTCACGTCGGTCGCGCCGGCTGGACACCGGGATGGACGGGCCCGCCGGCCCGCCCATCCCGCGGCTCAGAACGGCAACCAATGCACGACCCGGCCGATGATGTCCTGCACCAGGGTGCCGAACCAGTCCGACTGGGCGACCTGCAGCAGGACGCCACCGATACCGCATGCGCCCACCGTGCCGACGGCGTACTCCGCGGTCGTCATGCCCTTGTCGTCGTGAGCCCGCTTGTACCGACGTGTCACATGCACTCTCCTCTCCGTTTCAGCTCGGCCCGGTGGCCGAGATCGGATGTGCCTTTCACCCTCCACGGTGGTCGCGGGACGACGGGTTCGGGCCGGCAGAGCAGAATCTGGGGACAACCGGTCAGGCGACGAAGCTCGAGAACAGCCCGACCACCGTCGGGACGATCCCCACGACAACGAAAGCGGGGAGGAAGCACACTCCGAGCGGACCGGCGGCCTTGACCCCAACGCTGCGGGCGCGGGCCTGCGCGACGCTACGGCGGCGACGGCGGAGATCTTCGCTGCACCTTTGCAGCGCCGTAGTCACGGAGGACCCGGAACGGGCCGCTCGGGTGAACGCGCGCCCCAGCGGGCCGAGCAGTGGGTCTCGCGCCAGCTGGTGCCAAACCGCCTCCGGGTCGGTGCCGAGGTCGAGCTGCGCAGCAACCGAACGCAGCTCGGAAGCGAGCGGCTCAGGAACCGCGCCCGCCACGGTTGACCACGCCACAGCCGGTGGTCGGCCGGCGACCAGGCAGGCCACGATCAGGTCCACGGCCAGCGGAAGCTGGCGTTCCAGCAGCAGCCGCCACTCCCGACGGGCGGCCGACTCCGCACGTGAGACCCACTGGTGAGCGGCTACCGCGGCAGCGGCCGCCCACACCAGCCCGGTGGGCGGGCGGAAGACCTGCAGGGCGGCGAGGGCTGCCACCGCCGATGCGAACGGCGGCGAGGTCCACCACCGTCGGCGCGGCGGCAGGCTTGTCGTTACGCCCGAAGCAGCGGGACGGATCACCGTCAGCCGGTCGCGTCCGCGGGCAGGGAGCGCCAAAGCCACCGCGAGCGCAGCCAGCAACGGGGCGCTCAGCATCACTCAGAGCTCCGCCTGCCGGGCAATGTGCTCGACCCAGAACAGTCCTGACACGGCAAGGGCGGCACCCGCCGCGAGGCAGACCGCGCCGAACATGGAACCCAGAAGCAGCCCGACGGGATCCCCACCGAGCCCTGTCCCGAGTGCCGCGCCCAACAACGGAAGCACCGCCAGCAAGCGTGCGGTTGCCCGGGGTGGTCCCAGGGCCCCTTCCATGTCCAGGCGGATGTCCTCGTCGTCGCGCAACGCACCGGAGAGCCGGTCCAACACGTCGGCCAGGCCGGCGCCCGAGCTGTGCGCCACCTCCCAGCCGGCAGCGATGGCGGCGAACGGCTCCGCTCCCGGTCGGGAGGCCTGAGCCCGAAGTGTCCCGGCGACATCTCCACCCAACAGCGCCGTCGCCGCAACCGGTTCCACCGCGCTCCAGTTCTCGGCGGCCAGGGTGATCGCACGAGGTGGTGGTTGGCCGGCTCGCAACTCGGCCACCAGCGCATCGCAGAACTCGATGACACGGGCCCGACACGCGGCCCGTTCCCTGCGCTGCTGCCCCCGGCCGGACAACCTGACAGCGGCTGCCGCTACCGCGACCACCACCACGGCCACCAGCACCAGATGCGGTCGGTCCGCGAGCAGCTCGAGCAGCACTGCGGCGGCAGCTACCACGGCCGGCCCCCGCGCGCGTCCCCAGCGGTGCGCCTGCGCCGCGCTCGGCGGCGGCAGCCGTCGGCGCAACAGCCGGTCGGGCGCCTCGCCCACGGCGAGGACCGCGGCCAGCGCCGCGGCCGCGCCGGCAACGACGATGGTCGTCACGTTCGATCAGACAGCAGCCGCTCGAGGCTGGCCCTCCCCGGACCGGTGATCGCCTCGCCACCAGCGCCAAAGGTCATGGCTGGGCGAGCGGCAACCAGCCCACGGGCATCGGGTTCGAGCACCGCCACCTCACGGACCAAGCGGGGGCCTCGTGCCGGCCGGACGATGTGCACGACCACCTGGATGGCCGATCCAAGCTGGCTGTGCAGGGCGTCCCGGCTCATGCCCGCGGCAACACCCAGCGCCTCCATCCGGGCGGGCACGTCGCTCGCAGAGTTGGCGTGAAGCGTGCCGCACCCGCCCTCGTGGCCGGTGTTGAGCGCGGCCAACAGGTCCGTGACCTCGGCGCCGCGCACCTCCCCGACGATGAGCCGGTCCGGGCGCATCCGCAACGCCTGGCGCACCAGGTCGCGGACGGTGATCGCACCGGCTCCCTCGATGTTCGCCGGCCGGCCCTCGAGTCCCACCACGTGCGGGTGGTCGGGGCGCAGTTCGCTCGCGTCCTCCACGATCACCAGCCGCTCGCCGGGACCGACCGCGCCGAGCAGGGCAGCCAGCAGCGTGGTCTTGCCGCCACCGGTTCCACCGGTGACCAGGAACGCCAACCGGGCGCGCACGAGGTCGCGCAACAGCGCCGCTCCGGTCGCGGTGAGGGTTCCGCAGGCCTGCAGCTGGTCGATGGTGAACGCTCTCCGGGCGGGGATCCGCAGTGACATCACGGTCCCAGGGCGAGCCGTCGGATGGAGAACTGCGTGAAAGCGCGTGCCGTCGTTCAGCCGCACGTCGACGAAGGGGCTCGCATCGTCAAGTCGCCGGCCCCCGGCAGCCGCCAGCCGTTGTGCCAGCCGGCGGATGTCGTGCTCGTCGGCGAAGCCCACCGGCGTCGGCTCCAGGCCCTCACCGCGGTCGACGAAGACGGCATCCGGACCGTTGACGACGACGTCGGTGACGTCCGGCTCTCGCAGCAGTGCGTCCAACGGGCCGGCACCGAGCGTGTCCCGGAGCAACGTATCGACCAGGTCGAGAACGGCTTCGTCGCCGAGCAGCCGGCCTTCGGCGCGCACAGCCGCGGCCACCTGGGCTGGAGTCGGTTCGGAGCCCTGCCCGGCCAGGGTGTGTCGGACCCGGTCGAGCAGGTCTGCGCTCATGCCGCAGCTCCATCGAGCCCGGCGACCGAGTCGAGGACAACAGCGCAACAAGTCGCGAGCTGTCCACGCTTGCGGCGCATGGGGCCGAGGCCCTCCTCGAGCGCCGCTGCGAGGCCCCGCTCGGTCCTCATCTGCGCCACCAGGGGCAGCTGTAGGGAGTCGGCCACCCGCGAGCCGTCCAGGCCGGACGAGCCGGGCCCCCGGACCACCAGCCCGATCTGCGCCGTCACAGGCCGCAGCGCGGACAGCACCTGGGCCGCTGCCGCGACGGCGCGGACCTCCGCGGGAACCAGCAGCAACACCAGGTTCGAGCGGGTGAGCGCCTCCTCGGCGGCCGGGTCGGGCCAGCGGGGACAGTCGACCACGACGACGTCGTTGCCCCGCTGCCCCGCGCTGAGCACCGAGCGCATCGACTCCACCGGCGCCCGCTGCGGCATTCCTCGGTCCCATGACAACACCGAGACCGACCCGACGACCGGGAGCACCTCGCGCAGCGAGGAGGTTGCCAGCCTGCCCCTTGCTCCTGCCAGGTCGGGCCACCGCGACCCGGTCGCATCCTCGCTGCCGAGCAGCAGGTCGATGCCACCACCGAGCGGGTCGGCGTCGACCAGCAGGGTGCGCAGGCCGCGGTCAGCGGCTGTCATCGCCAGGCCGGCGGCGAAGGTGGACGCACCGGCTCCACCGGCTCCGCTGACGACGCTGGCCGTCCAGGCCGCTCGCAGCCCTCCGTCGACGCAGGCGGCTAGCAGGTCCAAAAGCGCATCCTGCTGGCGGGGCAGCACCAGCACGTGCTCGGCCCCGAGCGCCACCGCTGGGGCCCATATCCCGGTGTCGCTCGAGTCGGCTGCCACGAGCACCACGCCGTCACGGCGCGGGGGCTCGAGCGCGCACAGCTCGGCGGCCCGGTCGCCTCCCACGATCAGCAGCGCCGAACCGGCCCAGGCGCGCCGGGCCGCGCCGACGTCTGCGGCGACCTCCGGAACTGCGCCGGCGGCGGCGCAGAGCCGGATCAGCTCGTCGAGCAGCCCACCGTCCCCGGTCACGAGTAGCGGCCGGCCACGGGCGTCGGGGAGAGGGTCCACACCGTCAGGGTGGTCCGAGCCGTACGGTTCCGGGACGCCGCGGCGTCGGCTGTGGAAACGCGCGGCCGCGTCGTACCCGCTCACTATGCTCGACCGCGTGCGCGCAGCCGCGTTCTTCGACCTCGACAAGACGATCATCGCCAAGTCGAGCACGCTGGCGTTCAGCCGCCCGTTCTTCGCCGGAGGGCTGATCAGCCGGCGTTCGGTGCTGCGCAGCGCCTACGCCCAGTTCGTCTTCGCGCTGCAGGGAGCCGACCACGACCAGATGGAGAAGATGCGGGCCTACCTGTCGGCGATGTGCGAGGGCTGGCCGGTGCAGAGCGTGCGAGACATCGTCGCCGAGACGCTCCACGTCATCGTCGACCCGCTGGTCTACGACGAGGCCGTGCTGCTCATCGAGAACCACCAGGCGGCCGGTCGGGAGGTGGTGATCGTTTCCTCCTCGGGGGCGGAGGTCGTCGAGCCGATCGGCAGGATGCTCGGCGCCGACCGGGTGGTCGCCACCCGCATGGTGGTCGACGCCGGGCGCTATACCGGCGAGATCGACTTCTACGCCTACGGGGCCAACAAGGCGCAGGCGGTCCGGGAGCTCGCAGCCCAGCACGACTACGACCTGGCCGCCAGCTATGCCTACAGCGACTCCGAGACCGACCTCCCGCTGCTCGAGGCCGTCGGCCACCCGTACGCGGTGAACCCGGACAAGGGCCTGCGCCGAGCCGCCGCCGAGCGGGACTGGCCGGTGCTGCAGTTCATGCGCCCAGTGGCGCTGCGGCAACGGGTCGGGCTGGGACACCCGGCCGGGCGGGCGGTCGCGGCGGCGGTGGTGGCGGGTCTGGTGACCGCCGCGGTGGTGGCCTGGCAGGCGCGACAGCACAGGGCCGTGACGGTCGCACAGCGGGTGGGCCGCGCTATCCGGGCCGAAGGTCTTCCGCTGCTGCGCCGATCGGCGTAGAAAGGGCACACCAACTCCACAGCGGCACGACGGCCAGGCACCCACGCGGCGACCTACCCTTCCTTCAGGGCAGTCGACCAGGGGCTTGTCCCCAGGCGACGATGAGCAGGTGCACGCTTGGTAACCGGGTTCGCCGTGCCCGCGAGCGGCGTCATCGGAAGGTGACGCCGCTCGCACGTCTGCGCTCACACCAGCTCGGCCGCCGCCTCGATCCCGATGGCGTACGCGGCGGCTGCATGCAGCAGCCAGGCCCGCAGCCCGGGGGCCCCGCCCTCGCGGTAGGCGCCCAGCCCGGCGTGGTAGCCGGGCGCCAGCCGCAGGTGCCCCAGCTCCGGGACCGCGACCGACACCGGGTCCACGCCGGTGGCCACCAGGACCAGCCGCTCGGCTGCCCGGGCGACCAAGCCGTTGTACGGCAAGAAGGCCGCGGCCGCGGCGACCTCCGCGTGCACGAGCGCCGAGACCACCATGCCCGGCGCGTCCGTGTCCGGAAGCGCCGCGGCAAGGGCGTGCAGGCGTCGGGCCGCCGATGCGTCCACCGGCCGGCCGAGCCGGTCCGCCGGTACCGCGCTGGCGGCCGCGATGGTGTGCATCCGTGCCAACGCCTGCACCGGCGAGCGCTGCCACACCGGCAACACGCCGAGCAGCTGGGTGGACAGCCGTACGGCCGCCTGCGCGACCCGATCACCTCCGCCGCCGCGCACCAGAACCAGGTCGCCGCTGCTGCCCTCCAGCACCGCCGAGGCCCAGGCGCCATGCAGCAGCGACTCCGCCGTCACCTCGGGTTCTCGCCGCCGCAGCGCTCGGCCGCCGAGCAGTGCGTCCAGGCCGTCCCGGGCTGCGGCAAAGGCTGCCGGCACCCCAGGCAACGAGGCCGCCGCTGTGAACGGGTCAGGCGGCATCGGCGCAGCGTATCGGCGCCGCCGGCGCTGGAGCCCGGGTTGCTAGCCTGCCGGAGATGGACGACGCACTGCGGGTCGAGCGGAGCCGGACGTTCGGCAGCGTCGCCGACGTCTACCAGCGCACCCGCCCCGGCTATCCGGCCGCGGCGGTGCGGTGGCTGGTCGGCTCCCGGGCGCAGCGGGTACTGGAGCTCGGCGCGGGCACCGGCAAGCTGACCGCCGCCCTGGACGCCGTCGGCCACGAGGTGGTTGCGACCGACCCGTCCGGGCCGATGCTGGCGCGGCTGCCTGCCGGTCTCGAGGCCCGGCCGGTCCGATGCGGGGCCGAGGAGCTCCCGTTCCGCGCCGCCACGTTCGACGTCGTCGTGGCCGCACAGGCGTTCCACTGGTTCGACCCGCGGCGAGCGTTGCCCGAGATCGCCCGGGTGCTTCGCGCCGGCGGCCGCCTGGCGCTGGTGTGGAACTTCCGCGACGAGTCGGTGCCGTGGGTTCGTCGGCTCAGCGACCTCATCGGAACCGAGCACGACGACCGGGACCTGCCGCTCGACTCGCTCGGTGCCTCGGGGCTTTTCGGCGAGCTGGCGAGTACGGAGCACCGCTGCTGGCAGCAGCTCGACCGCGAGTCGCTGCAGGGCTTGGTGCGCTCGCGCTCGTACGTCGCCTCCCTCGACGAGGCCGAGCGGTCGCGGCTGCTGGACCGGGTCGGCGCGTTGTACGACGACTACGCGCGGACCGACGGGCTGCGGTTGCCGTACCGCACCCACTGCTATCGCACCAAGGTGGTCAAGGACCCCGGCGACGCCCAGCCGCCCGACGGCGAGACGCCGCTGTTCGCGCTCCGGTGACGATGGCTGTGATGCCGCGCTACGACCCCAGGCTGTGCCGCACGGCCTCGAAGACCAGCACCTCGCTGAAGCCGCGCCCGTCCAGCTGCCAGCCGTAGCACCCCGGAGCGGTCACGAGCACCTCGGATGGATGGTCACCGACTCGTCCCGAGAACCGCAGCCGCGGTTGGCTGTGATCGGTGTAGAAGAGCATGCGCCCCTGGCCGTCGACTTGGTGACCGCGGATCAGCACGGGTCCCCGGTAGCCCCGGCTGACGCCCCAGAGGACCTTCTGGACCAGCCACCCGCGGCGCAGCGGGACCGCCGGCTGCGCCGGGTGCACCATCTGAAAGGCCACCTCGCGGCGCCACTTAGCGAGGTTCGTGTAGACACCGGGGTAGACAGGACCCGACCCCAGCAGGGGGATGTGCAGAATGCCGCCGGGCAGGTTGGCCTCCTCCCGGCTGCTCCACTGCCTCGTGACCGGGCACGCAGCGCCGGAAGCCGCGTGGGGGATGTGCAAGCGGCGGGCGGCGATGTCGACGGGGCCGGGGCGGTCGGTGGTCGGTGCGCTCACCGACGGGTCGGCCGATGCCGATGCGGGTGAGGTCGGCTCGGCTGCGGTGCGCGGTGGGGAGCTGCACGCCGTCGACAGCACCGCGGTCATCACGACGGCGGCGGTCGCTGCCGCGAAGTTTCCCGCGCCCCGCGGACACCGGTGTCGTTGCCAGGTCGACACGGTTGCGAGCCTAGCCGTTAACCTTCGGCGTGCGCTTTCGCTGCGAGCCGCCTCCCAGCGACCTGACCTACGCCGACGTCTTCTTGATGCCCGCCCGGTCGGTGGTGCTCTCGCGCTTCGACGTCGACCTGACCCCGCCCGACCGAGTGGGAACGACGATCCCCGTGGTGGCGGCGAACATGACGGCGGTCTCGGGACGCCGCATGGCGGAGACCCTGGCGCGGCGAGGGTCGTTGGCCGTGCTGCCGCAGGACATAGCGCTCGGAGTGGTGGCGAAGGCCATCGCGGCGCTCAAGACGGCGTCGCCGGTGTACGAGACGCCGGTGACCGTGGCCCCGGAGACCACCGTCGGAGCAGCGCTCGACCTGCTGCCCAAGCGGGCCCACCGGACGGTTGTGGTGGTAGTCGAGGGCTTGCCCGTCGGTCTGATGAACGAGCGCGACGCCGTCGACGTCGACCGCTTCGCCCAGGTGCACGAGGTCATGACCACCGACCTGGTCACCCTCGACGCCGGACGGTCGCCGCAGCAGATGTTCGCTGCGTTGGAGCAGAGCCACCTGCCGCTGGCGCCGGTTCTAGACGGTGGCGAGCTGGTCGGGGTGGTGACCCGGAGGGGTGCGTTGCGCTCGTCGATCTACGCGCCCGCGGTCGACGACCGGGGGAGGCTGCTCGTGGGCGCCGCCTTGGGCATCACCGGCGACGTGGCCGCCAAGGCAAGATCGCTGCTGGAGGCGGAGGTTGACGTGCTCGTCGTCGACACCGCGCACGGCCACCAGGAGCGGATGCTGGAAGCCCTGCCGGTGGTGCGCCGCGAGCGGGACCGGCTGGCAGCCTCGACCGGACGCCGCGCGCCGGTCGTCGCCGGCAACGTCGTCACCGCCGAAGGCACCCGTGACCTGCTGGCCGCCGGGGCCGACATCGTAAAGGTCGGCGTCGGACCCGGCGCGATGTGCACGACCCGGATGATGACCGGGGTCGGCCGGCCCCAGTTCTCGGCGGTCCTGGAATGCGCCGCGGCCGCCGAAGCCGGCGGCGGCGTGGTGTGGGCCGACGGCGGCATCCGGCACCCGCGCGACGTCGCGCTCGCCCTGGCGGCCGGTGCGGCCAGCGTGATGATCGGCTCCTGGTTCGCCGGTACGTACGAGAGCCCCGGTGAGCTGCGGTTCGGCGCCGACGGCCGGCCGTACAAGGAGTCGTACGGCATGGCCTCGGCGCGAGCGGTGAGCAGCCGTACCCGCGACGTCGCCGGGTTCGAGCGGGCCCGGCTGGCGTTGTTCGAGGAGGGGATCTCCTCGGCGCGGATGTACCTCGACCCGGACCGGCCCGGCGTCGAGGACCTGGTCGACGCGATCACCGCCGGCGTGCGAAGCAGCGCGACGTACGCCGGCGCGTCCACGCTGCCGGAGCTGCACGAGCGGGCCGTGGTCGGGGTGCAGAGCATGGCGGGGTACGCCGAGGGGCGCGCCGTCCCCACCAACTGGTGAGCGGCGTGCCCAACACCGACCAGGCCGAGCTGTGGAACGGCGAGCTCGGTCGTTCCTGGGTGCAGCAGCAGGAGCGATACGAAACCATGCTGCGGCCGTTCCTCTCACCACTTCTCGCCGCCGCGGACGTCCGGCCGGCCGACCGCGTCCTCGACGTCGGCTGCGGCTGCGGGACCACCACGCTCGCCGCGGCCGAGCTGGCAGGCGCCGGCCACGTGCTGGGGGTCGACCTGAGCGAGCCGATGCTCGAGGTGGCGCAGGCCCGTGCCGCCGACGCCGGCCAGGCAAGCGTGCACTTCTTGCGCGCGGACGCGCAGCAGGCCGACCTGGGTGCCGGCGGCGCCTTCGACGTCGTGCTGAGCCGGTTCGGTGTCATGTTCTTCGACGAGCCGGGCGCAGCGTTCGCCAACCTCGCCGCCTCGGCTCGGCCCCGCGGTCGGCTGGCGTTCGTCTGCTGGCAGGAGATGGCCCGCAACGCCCAGCGGATGCTGCCGTTGCAAGCGCTGGCTTCGGTGGTGCCTCTGCCTGAAGATGCTCCGACTCCGGCCGCGTTCTCGCTGGCCGACCCGGCTACGGTGCACCGGGTGCTGTCCGCGGCCGGCTGGCGAGACGTCACAGTCTCAGCGCTCCACGAGCCACTGCTGCTGGGTGCCGACGCCGACGACGCGACGAGGTTCATGCTCGGCCAACCGGCGTCCCGGGCCCTGTTGGCCGACGCGGACGAGGGAACCGCGACTGCTGCGGCGGCGGCCCTGCGCGAGGCCCTGCAACCCTTCCAGGCCGCGACCGGGGTCTGGCTCGGCTCGGCGGCGTGGTTGGTGACCGCGCATCGCTAGCAGCCCTTCCGCAGAACCGCCGCAGTCACTAACGTCAGCAGCGGGCCCCGCACCCGACCGGTGTCAGGACCGGCCGCAGCCAAGCGGGGCGGATCGGAAGGTGACAGCAATGAGCACCATCCCAACGACCTCGCAGTCGCAGGGCCAGCACGTCCCGGGTCCCGAAACGCGCACGTTCGGCGGACGCGACTACGCCGACCCCGGCCCGCTCGGGCTGGCCGCGTTCGCGCTGACCACGTTCGTGCTCAGCATCGTCAACGCCGGTTGGCTGCCGGCCACGGTGGAGCCGGTCGTCTTCGGGCTGGCCCTGGCGTACGGCGGGATCGGCCAGTTCTCCGCGGGCCTGTGGGAGTTCGCCAAGGGCAACACGTTCGGCGCCACGGCGTTCTGCTCCTACGGCGCGTTCTGGCTGTCGTTCTGGTGGCTGACCGGGCACACCGACCTCAGCGGCGCGTCGGCGAGTGATGCCGCGCACGGGGTGGGCTGGTATCTGCTGGCCTGGGGCATCTTCACCGGATACATGACGATCGCGGCGCTGCGCACCACCGGGGCGATCCTGGCGGTGTTCGTCGCGCTGACCGCGACCTTCTTCCTGCTGGCCATCGGGGAGTTCGCCGAATCCGACTTCTGGCACCACGTCGGCGGGTACGTCGGCCTCGTCACCGCGCTGCTGGCCTGGTACGCGTCGTTCGCGGTGGTCGCGAACTCCACCCACGGTGGCGACCGCTTCCCGGTGTGGTCGCGCAGCGCGGGGGCGTGAGGATGACTGCCGACGCACTGTCGAACCTGTCCCGAGAGGACCGGCGGTTCGAGCCGCCGGCCGAGCTCGCTGAGCACGCCAACCTGGGCGCGCAAGCGTACGAGCAGGCCGCCGCCGACCCGGTGGCGTGGTGGGAGCAGCAGGCGGAGCGCCTGGACTGGGCGCAGCGCTGGGACCAGGTGCTGGACTGGTCCAACCCTCCGTTCGCGAAGTGGTTCGTCGGCGGTCGGCTCAACGCCGCGTACAACTGCGTGGACCGCCACGTCGAGGCCGGTCGTGGCGACAAGGTGGCGTTCCACTTCGAGGGCGAGCCCGGCGACACCCGCACGATCACCTACGCCGAGCTCAAGGACCTGGTCTGCCAGGCGGCGAACACGCTCACCGAGCTCGGGGTCGACACCGGCGACCGGGTCGCGATCTACATGCCGATGATCCCCGAGACCGTGGTCGCGATGCTCGCGTGCGCGCGGATCGGGGCGCCGCACACCGTCGTGTTCGGCGGCTTCTCGGCGGACGCGCTGAGGACCCGGATCCACGACTGCGACGTGACCATGGTGATCACCGCGGACGGCGGCTACCGCAAGGGTGCCCCGTCGGCGCTGAAGCCGGCCGTGGACGACGCCCTCACCGACTGCCCCGACGTGCACCACGTGCTCGTCGTGCGGCGCACAGGGCAGGACGTGGAGTGGACCGACGGGCGCGACGTCTGGTGGCACGACACCGTCGAGCAGGCCAGCCGCGAGCACGAGCCGGAGGCCTTCGACGCCGAGCACCCGCTCTACGTCATGTACACCTCCGGCAGCACCGGCAAGCCGAAGGGCATCCTGCACACCACCGGCGGCTACCTCACCGGGTGCGCCTACACCCACTGGGGGGTCTTCGACATCAAGCCGGAGACCGACATCTTCTGGACCGCCGCGGACATCGGCTGGGTCACCGGCCACAGCTACATCGTCTACGGGCCGCTGGCCAACGGCGCCACGTCGGTGCTCTACGAGGGGACGCCGGACACCCCGCACCAGGGCCGTTGGTGGGAGATCATCGACAAGTACGGCGTGACGATCCTCTACTGCGCGCCGACGGCGATCCGGACGTTCATGAAGTGGGGCAAGGACGTCCCGGGGAAGTTCGAGCTTTCGTCGCTGCGGCTGCTCGGGTCGGTCGGCGAACCGATCAACCCCGAGGCGTACGTGTGGTACCGCGAGTACATCGGCAGCGGGCGGTGCCCGGTGGTCGACACCTGGTGGCAGACCGAGACCGGATGCATCCTGATCAGCCCACTGCCTGGTGTGACAGCGGGCAAGCCCGGTGCCGCGATGACCCCCCTGCCCGGCGTCAGCGCCACCGTCGTCGACGACAAGGGTGAGGAGGTGCCGGACGGCCACGGCGGCTATCTCGTGCTCACCGAGCCGTGGCCGGCGATGCTGCGGACGCTGTGGGGTGACGACGAGCGCTACGTCGAGACGTACTGGTCGCGCTTCCCCGGCCGCTACTTCGCCGGCGACGGGGCGAAGAAGGACGACGACGGCGACATCTGGCTGCTCGGCCGGGTCGACGACGTGATGAACATCTCCGGCCACCGATTGTCGACCACCGAGATCGAGTCGGCGCTGGTCTCGCACCCCAAGGTCGCCGAGGCCGCGGTGGTCGGGGCGCCCGACGAGACCACCGGCCAAGCGGTGGTGGCGTTCACGATCTTGCGCAGCGAGGCCGGTGACGGGGGTCCCGACGTGGTCCAGGAGCTGCGCCGGCACGTCGAGAAGGAGATCGGCAAGCTGGCCCGTCCCCGGCAGATCATGGTGGTGCCGGAGCTGCCGAAGACTCGGTCCGGCAAGATCATGCGTCGGCTGCTCCGCGACGTCGCCGAGCAGCGTGAGCTGGGTGACGTCACCACGCTGACCGACTCGACGGTGATGGACCAGATTCGAGCCGGGCTGTCCTCTGGTGCCGCAGACGACGAGGAGTAGCTGCCCGGGTTGTCAACTGCTGCCGATGACTCGAGTCGAGGGATACTTGGGTACGGTCGTTCCTCCAATAGGCTCAGCAGGCCAACTGTGAGAGCGCGCTGTGCCACCGAGGAGGCCGCATGAGCGACACCGGGTCGCACCGTGCCGAAGTGACGACCGTGCCGGAGCCGACCCTCGGCCGGCTCGTCTCCGACGCCTCGCGCGACATCTCGACGCTGATCCAGTCCGAGATCGCGCTGGCGAAGTCCGAGCTCGCGATCAGCGCAAAGGTGGGCGGTGTGGGCGCCGGGCTGCTCGCGGCGGCCGGGCTGTGCGGTCTGCTGGTGCTGATCCTCGGCTCGGTCACCGTGGCGGAGTTCCTGGTCTGGGCCGGGCTGGGACCGTGGTGGGCGTTCTTGATCGTCACCGCCTTCTACCTCGTCGTCGCGGGCATCCTCGCCCTGGTGGGCATCCGGAAGCTCAAGCAGGTGCGCGCCCCCGAGCGGACGATCGAGACGACCAAGGAGATCCCGCAGGCTTTCAAGCACGGCTGAGCCGCATCAGCTCGGCATTCACCGGCAGACTCAGGTACCGCTGGCTCAGCGTGTCATCGTCCAACTCCTCGACCCGACCCCGCAGATAGCCGTGAGCGTGGTTCAGCACGTCTGCGCACCGGGGGTCGGCGCCGGTGTCGAGGACGTACCAGCAGGCCCAGAGAACGTCTCCGGGACGCACCGTCCCTTGGAGTCCGATCGCGTCCAGATGCGGCAGCAGCTCAGTGACCAGGCGGATCGACTCGGCGTGGTCGCCCTGGCGGGCCAGTACGACCGCGCGACCGGCCCGGCACTCCCGGCTCAACGAGCTCATCTCGAGCCGCTCGAATGCCTGACATGCCCGCGCATAGCTGGCCTGCGCCTCATCCAGCCGCCCTAGAGCCAGCAGTACGTAAGCGTGTCCCAGTCGCGCGTAGGCACCCTCGACCGCCAGGTCGTGGTTGGCCGCAACGCCGAGGGCGCGCTCCGCGAGGCGTAGAGCGTCCTCCGGTCGGCCGCTGGCTTGCGCCGACAGGGCCAGCCGCATCAACGAGTCGGTGATGATCGGCTGGGAACCGATCTGCTCCCCCTTGGCCAGCGCCGACCTCAGGCAGCGCTCGGCCTCCTCCCATCCGCCGAGCGCCATCTCCAGCTGGCCCAGGCTGTTGAGAGTCATCGCCTCGGTCTCCGTGTCCGCGATGGCGACGGCCAGGTCGAGTGCTTGACGAGTCCAACGCAGCGCCGACCCCAGCTGGCCCTGTGCCGACGCGATCGCGGCCAGGTTGCCAAGCGCCACGGCCTCGCGGTAACGATGCCCGGACATCCGGAAGATCGGCAGGGTCTGCTCGAGGCAGCTTCGCGCCTCGGCGAAACGGCCAAGGTGGTAGTACGTCGTGGCGAACTGAGCCAGCACCGTGCTCTCGCCGTCCTGGTCACCGTCCGCGGCGTGCGCCGCTCGGGCCCGCTCGAGCAGCGAGAGCGATGCGGAGAACCTACCCAGGTTGCTCTCCACGATCGCGAGGTAGCGCAACGCCTCCCCGACCACAGGAGCAGCTTGGGCGGCGCTGGCCTGCTCGAGCGAGGAGTTCAGGGCGGCCGCCGCGTCGTCCAGCGACCCGGCCCAGGTGAGCGACTTGCCCAACCACAGCTGTGCCTCCGCCTCCCGGGCGCGAAGGTCCGCTGCGGCTGCCACTTCACCGCCCTCTCGCGCCGCCTCCCCGGCGCCGGCGTAGTCGCTGGCCTCGAAGAGCCAGCGCGCCCTGGCCAGCAGCCGGGTCACGTCTCGCTCGGGATCGGCCAGATACTGGGCTTCGGCGTCCATCGCCGAAACCGCTGCGCCCTGAGCCGCCCGGTCCGCCATGCGGTCCAGAACGGTCTCGCGGACGGCGTGAACGTCGAACCGAAGCGCGTGGTCGGTGGCTGCGGCCACGTGCAGCGCCCGGTCCAGCAACCTGGTGGCCTCCGCCAGGGCGTGAACGCGCGCCGCCTGGCGGCCCGCGCGGAGGTACCAGCCGGCTGCCCTGGCGTCCTGCGCCGCGTCCAGGTGCTCGGCGATGAGCGCCGCGTACTCGTCGGTTCGGCGGATGCGCTCCGTAGTCGCCTCCAGCCAGTCAGCGGCGAGACCGTGGTAGGTGCGCCGCCGTTGCCTGAGCACACCGCCGTACGTGACGTCGCGCAACAGCGCGTGCCGGAACAAGAACTCCCGGGCCGAATCGAATGCCGACCGCTCCCGCAGATGCACCACCTCGCGGCGGCGCAGCCCCTCGAGCGCCTCGTTCGTGTCCCGCGCCTGTGGCGCAGGGTCGGTGTCGAGCTGGCGTACCGCCTCGTCCCAGAACACCCTTCCGATGACCGCAGCCCGCTGCAGCGTGGCCAGCTCGAAGGGCGGGAGGGCGTCGAGCCTGGCCTGCAGCAGCCCTTGCAGCGTCGCGGGCACCGCGACGGCCTCGAGGAGCTCCGGGACCGCGTGCCAAGTCTCACCGTGCCGGGCCAGCACCCCGGTCTCCAGCAGCCAGGTGACCAGCTCTTCGATGTAGAATGGGTTGCCCTCGGCAGTGTTCACCACCAGGTCGGCCAGTGCCGGTGGCACCCGGTCCACCCGACGCAGCAGGTCCCCCAGCAAGGCACGGCTCTCACGCCGGGACAACGGCGTCAACGCCAGCCTGGCATGGTGCTCGAGTCCCTCCGACCAGTGCGGGCGTCGCTCCAGCAGGGCCGGCCGTGCGGTCGCCACGACCAGCACCCGCCTCGTGTGCAGCAGGGCGTCAGCGGTGTCCAGCCACTCGATCGAGCCGTCGTCGCTCCAGTGCAGGTCCTCCAACAGCACGACCACGGGTGCCTGCTCCGCAAGGCGCCCAAGGTAGCCCGCCAGCACCGCTGCCGCCTGGTCGCGCAGGGCCGCAGGGTCACGGGGCACCGCCGGCAGCCGCACCGCATCCCCGATCTCGAACCCGAGCCAGACGGCGATGACGTCAGCTCTTCGTAAGGTCTCCTCGTTCTCCCCCCAGGCCATCGCGAGCCCGTCCCGGCACTTTGCCCTCACCAGGTCGGGCGGATCGCTGTCGAGGATGTCCCAGCGGGTGGCAACGAGGTCGCGCAACAACGCGTTGGCGTGGTTCTGGGTCGAGTGCGCCGCCCTCCCCCGGAACCACCAGACGTTTCCTGGCCGCTCGCCCAGCCACCGGTCGAACTCGAGGAGCAGTCGAGTCTTGCCCACTCCGGCGTCCCCGACGACCGTCACGATTCGCCAGCGTTCCTCCTCCAAGACGTCGTAGAACCTCTCCTGCAACACCCGGAGCTCGATCTCCCGACCCACAGTGCGGGTTTCGACTCCCTCGACGCCCCTGGCCGGGTCGAGCTGGAAGGCTCTCGGTCGAGCGGACAGGACCAGGTAGGCATCGCTCGGCTGCGCGACTCCCTTCAGCTGCAACCCGGGAACGGGTTGCACGCTGAAGATGCCCCGGACATGTCGATAGGTGTCGGCGGAGACCAGCACCCCGTTGACCGGCGCGGCCGACTCGAGCCGGCTGGCCCGGTTGACGGTGTCACCGACCGCGACGAAGTCCCCTCCGAGGCGCTCGTCCACGGCGCCGACGACGACCTCGCCGGTGTCGATCCCCACCCGCATCGCCAGTGTCACGCCGTACGCTCGCTGCATCTGCGCGTTGAGCGCAGGCAGTGCGGACGACATGGCGAGCGCGCATCGGATGGCTGCCTCGGCGTCGTCCTCCCGGGCTCGGTGAAGGCCGAAGACCGCCATGACCGCGTCTCCGATGAACTTCTCGACGACCCCGCCAGCAGCCAGGATCTCCGCGCGCCACCGTTCGAAGTAGGCATGGACGACCCCGCGAGTGTCTTCGGGGTCCAGCGCCGCCGAGAGCCCGGTGAAGTCGACCAGGTCGGCGAACAGCACCGTCACGAGCTTGCGCCGCTCACCAGCGAACCGTCGCTGCAGCACCTCGCGCCTTTGCAGCAGCGGCTGGAGTGCCACCGAGACGACCTCGTCACCCAAGGTTCCACGCTGCGCCTCGAGCGCGGCGATGGTCCGTTCGAGCGAGTCCAGATCGTCGTCCACAGCACTCCCCGCGGGCTTACGGTGCACCGGCATCTCGGGCGCTGCTCACATCGTGGCGCAGTCACGGCTGGTGGACCACCGATTCAGGCGCACCCGCCGGTCGTCACCTCCGAGGTCGCCTTCCGTCCGGATCGGGCATCACCTGCCACCTGCGCTGCGGTCAGCGCATAGCCGGTCGCGGAGTCGGTCAACGACGCCGCGAAGACCACGCCGTAGACGTTGCCGCGGGGCGACACCAGCGGGCCGCCCGAGTTGCCGGAGCGCACCTTGCTGCGGACCGAGTAGACCTGTCGCGTCACCTTGCTCTGGCCGTAGATGTCGGGACTGCTCAGGCGCTGTTTGGAACGGATCCGGGCCGGCTCAGCGTTGTAGGGACCGTTCTGCGGGTACCCGAGCACGGCTGCCGAGCTGGCGGTACGGGCTGAGGTGTCGAAGCGCAACCCGGGTGCCGCGAGCGCGTCGACGGCAAGGACGGCCACATCGAGCTCGGGGTCGTAGACGACCACGGTGGCGTCGTACCGTTGTTCGCCCAGCATGACGACCGGGTCAGCCACCCCGGCGACGACGTGGGCGTTGGTCATCACCCGGCCCGGTGCGTAGACGAAGCCGGACCCCTCGATGGCCCGGCCGCACTCCGCGGACTCACCGAGCACCTTGACCACACTGCGCCCCGCCTGCTCTACCCCGCTCCGGTGGAGCACCCGACTGGAGGGGGTGTCGACGGCCACGATCCGCTCCGGCGTGAACGGTTCGAGGTAGCGCGGGAACAGGTTGGTGTCGACGATCTGGTTGAAGGCGCCCAGCACCGCGTCTGCGCTGTCGGGCATGACGGTGTCGATGCGGGAGAGGACCGCGGACGAGCGCACCGCGTCCGCAACCACCGGCAGCCGGGCGCCACTGACGGCGTAGCCGAGTGCCCAGGCGACGGTCAGCACAGCAGCCATGCTCAGGGCAGCGCCGCCAACGGCGTCGAGCCAGCGCGCGGGTCGCCAGCGGATGCCGTTGCGGAGCCGGCTTCCGGCGTACGCACCGAGTGCCTGTCCCAGGGCCGCCAGCAGCAGGACACCGAACAGGGCGGCCAGCGCCACTCCGACGGACGGGGTGAGGTCACCCAGGACGTACGGCGCGATCACGATGCCCGTCCCTCCCCCGACCAGCAGCCCGCCGGTCGCCGCGGCGCCGGTGAGGAACCCCTGCCAGTATCCGGAAAGGCCGTAGGCCAGCGTCACGACCACGAGCATGACGTCGAGCAGGTTCATCTGACGTTCCTCGCAAGCGGCCGCTGCCGGGTCTGGTCCCAGGGCCGCTCCCAGCCGGCCGCGGCGAACAACCGGGCCACCACGCCGGCGGTGAAGCCCCACAGCACCAGGCCGTTCCCCACGTCGAAGGCCGGCCCCAGCCACCCTGAGGGGTGCCGGACGGTGAAGCGGCGGGCCGGGTCCAGCAGGTCCCGCAGCGGCACTCGCAGCACCGCCGCGACCTCGCGGGTGTCCACCGGCTCGACCGGTGAGGGTTCCTGCCACCACCCGAGCACCGTGGTCACGGCGAAGTTGCTGGGTGGAACCCACAGTGCGGGCAGGGTTCCGAACGCTCGCACCCCCGCCGGGTCGAGTCCGACCTCCTCATGAGCCTCTCGCAGGGCAGTGGCCGCCGGCCCGTCGTCACCTCGCTCGCTGGCACCGCCCGGGAACGCCACCTGACCGGCATGCGTCCGCATCCCGTGTGCCCGTTCGATCAACAACAGGTCCGGCCCCTGCGAGCTCTCGCCGAACAGCATCAGCACCGCCGCGGCGCGAGCGGTGGGCGGGGGGGCCGGCAGCGTGGAGAGCGCGCCGGCGGTGGGCTCCGCGAGCGCTCGCTGCAACGGCACCAGCCAGGTCGGCAGGTCGGTGAACGACTGCGGCCGCGAGGTCTCAGTGCTCCTCGGGAGGGTCACAAGCTCACACCGAGGTGGTCTCGCACCAGCTTTGCCAGCTCGGAGTACGAGGTGAACCGCCCGACATTGGTGTACTCCACGTGCCCGTCGGCGGCGACGAACACCGTCGTCGGCAGGCCGGTCAGGTGCAGGGGTACGCGCAGCTGCCCTTGGGTGTCGGCTACCAGCGGGTACGTCACGCCGGTCACGGCGGCGAGCCGCAACGCGGCCGCCGGCTTCGGGTCCTGGAAGTCGACGCCGAGAACGACGAGCCGGGACCCGGCTCGCCGGTGCAGCTGCGCCAGCAGCGGCAGCTCCTGGCGACACGGCGCGCACCAGCTGGCCCACATGTTCACCAGCATCGGGGTGCCGCGCAGGGCCGCCAGCGTGACATCTCGACCACCACCGAGGCAGGGCAGCGTGACCTGTGGCAGCCCCTGCGAGACCGGGGCAGCGTTCAGGGATTCGCGGGGGCACGGCTCGATCCCGGCGTCTCGGCGCGCCGCCGCGAGGTCCGGTGAGGAGGGGGCGAGAGCGGACGTCACCGGCGCGGGCGAGGTGGCGGCCCCTGAGGTCCCGGCCGCACAACCGGAGACCATCAGTCCGGCCGCGGTGAGCACCGAGGCCACCGAGGTGCGCCTGCTCACCCGCGGCCCTCGGTTCTGAGCAGCGCCCGCGCCGTGGACTGGTCGGTGGGGCCCTCCCCGAACGATGGGCACCAGCGAGCGACCGGGCAGGCGCCGCATGCCGGTCGACGGGCGTGACAGCAGCGGCGACCGTGCCAGATCAGGCGATGGCTGAGCATCGTCAGCTCACGCCGCGAGAAGAGCGCGCCGACTTCCGGCTCTACCTTGACCGGGTCGGTCGCCCCGGTCCAGCCGAAGCGGCGGACCAGCCGCGCGACGTGGGTGTCGACGGTGAGGCCCGGGATGCCGAAGGCGTTGCCCAGCACGACGTTGGCCGTCTTTCGGCCCACACCGGGCAGCGTGACCAGGTCCGCCAGCCGGTCCGGCACGGTGCCGCCGAAGCGGACGCAAAGCTCGTGGCCGAGCTTCAGCAGCGTGTCGGCCTTGACCCGGAAGAAGCCTGTGGGCTGGATCAACGCCTCGAGGTGGTCCCGGTCGGCGCCCGCCAGGGAAGGGGGGTCGGGATAGGCGGCGAACAACGCGGGTGTGACCGCGTTGACCCGCTTGTCGGTGGTCTGTGCCGAGAGAACCGTCGCCACCAGCAGCTCGTAGGGCGAGCCGAAGTCCAGCTCGCAGTGCGCGTCGGGGTACGCCACCGCCAGCGCCCGGTGCATCTTGCGTGCCCGGCGTACGAGCGTCGTCGGCGGGACTGCCGCGGTGGTGGTGGGCACACGGCAAAGCGTACGGGCGAGCGAGCCGCCCCCCAGGCCGCGCATGCGCCAGACTGTCAGCGGCGACACCAGAGGCGACGGAGGCACCGCAATGGACAACGACGTGCTCCGGCAGGCACCGCTGTTCAGCGGGCTCGACGACGAGGCGGCGGCGTCGCTGGGGTCGTCGATGAGCGAGACCCGGCTGCGGCGGGGCGAGGTGCTGTTTCGCGAGGGCGACAGCGGGGACCGGCTCTATGTGGTCACCGACGGCAAGGTCAAGCTGGGACGAACCTCAACCGACGGCCGGGAGAACCTGCTGGCGATCCTGGGGCCCGGCCAGATGTTCGGCGAGCTGTCGCTGTTCGACCCGGGCCCGCGGTCGGCCACCGCCACCGCGGTTACCGACGGCAGCGTACGCAGCCTGTCGAACGAGGAGCTGACGAGGCTGCTGGCCGAGCGCCCCGACGTCGCCCGCGGCCTGCTCAACCAGCTCGCGAGCCGGCTGCGGCGAGCCAACGACGTGGTCGCCGACCTGGTGTTCTCCGACGTCCCCGGCCGGGTGGCCAAGGCACTGCTCGACCTCGCGAACCGCTTCGGGCGCAGCGCCGGCGAGGGTGTTCACGTGCACCACGACCTCACCCAGGAGGAGCTGGCTCAGCTCGTCGGTGCCTCACGGGAGACCGTGAACAAGGCGCTGGCGGACTTCGCCGCCCGCGGGTGGCTGCGGCTCGAGCCCCGGTCGGTGGTGCTGCTCGACGTAGAGCGGTTGCGGCACCGCGCCCGCTGAGCTTTGTCCCGCCGGCGGCCCGGCTCGTCGCCTAGGAGCGGTCAGGGCCGGTCCAGGTACGCCAGCTGGGCCGCGACGGAGAGCTCGGCGGCGGGCCACAGGACCGGGTCGACTCCGCCGTAGACCCGTTCCACGACCTGCCGCGGGGTGACCGCGCCGGCGTCGAGCGCGGCGCGGACCTGCTCGAGCCGCTGGGCGCGATGGGCGAGGTAGGCGTCGATGACCGCCAACGGGTCGTCGAGCACGGGTCCGTGGCCGGGCCAGATGGCACGCAGCCCCGTCGCCTCGGCGAGGTCCCGCAACCGCCGCAGCGAGTCCAGGTAGGCACCGAGCTGCCCGTCCGGGTGGGCGACGACCGTTGTGCCACGACCGAGCACCGTGTCGCCGGTGAGCACCGCGTCGTCACCCGCGACCCGGAACGACAACGAGTCGCGGGTGTGGCCCGGGGTGGCGACCACGTGCAGCTCCAGCCCGCCCACAGTCACCACGTCACCGTCACCGAGACCCTCGGAGCCGAGCCGGTGTGCCGGGTCCAGCGCCCGCACCGGACAGCGCATCCGATCCGCTAACGGGCGGGCCCCCTCGGCGTGGTCGGGATGGCCGTGCGTCAACAGCACGACCGCCACGTCACCCGCGGCGACAGCGACCGCTGCCAGGTGATCGGGATGCGCCGGCCCCGGATCCACGACCACCGCCGGTGACGCCTCGTCCGCCCGGAGCACCCAGGTGTTGGTGCCGTCCAGCGTCAGCGGACCCGGGTTTGGCGCCAGCACCCGCTGCACGTTGTTCACAGCGGTCCCGCATCCAACAGCAGCGACTCGCCCTCGACGACCAGCCGCGGCTCGATCGGAGCGATGTCGCGCCGGGTCGCCGCCCCCAGCGCGGCCGCCGTTGTGCGGAGCCCGACCAGCTCGCGACAGGTCTGGTACGTCGGCGGCAGCATCGCCAGCGTCCCGGAGTCGGCACGGCGCAGGGCCTGCCCGGGAGCGAGCCAGGTCACCGACAGCGCCTCGCCGCAGACGTGGCGGGTGCGCTGGCCTGCAGGCAGCGCGGCCACGAAGAACCGGGTGTCGTAGCGTCGCGGCTCGAACACCGGCGTGATCCAGTGCGCCCAGGCGCCGAGCAGGTCGGCGCGCAGCAGCAGCCCCCGCTGCGCCAGCAGCTGCGCCAGCGACACCGAGCGCTCCAGCAGCGCCAGCCGGTCGGCCTCCCAGTCCTCCCCGCTGGTGTCCGGGACCACGGTGTCGGGGTCCGGCCCGGCCAGCAGCACGCCGGACTCCTCGTACGTCTCGCGTACCGCGGCGCAGACCAGCGCACGAGCGAGCTCCTCGGCGCAGCCGAACCGCTGCGCCCACCAGCCGGGGGCGGGACCGCTCCAGCGCAGCGACACGTCCGCATCGCGCACATCCACCCCACCGCCGGGGAAGACCGTCATGCCGGCGGCGAACGCCATCGTGGGCTGTCGGCGCAGCAGGTAGACCTCGATCCCGTCGACACCGTCTCGCAACAGCACGACGGTCGCCGCGTCGCGCGGTCGTACCGGTGGGCGGGGTCTGTTCAGGTAGTCCCGGGCGGCACCGACGAGCGGCTCGGGCACGGTGACCCGCGAGCGCATCGGGTCAGGACACCTCGACGGTCAATTCGACCTCGACCGGAGCGTCGAGTGGAAGCACCGCAACGCCGACGGCGCTGCGGGCGTGGTGTCCGGCCTCATCGAAGACCTCTCCAAGCAGCTCGCTGGCTCCGTTGGCGACTCCCGGCTGGCCGCTGAACCCGGGATCGCTGGCGACGAACGCGACCACCTTCACCACCCGGACCACCTGCGCCAGGTCGCCGACCTCGGCGCGGATGGCGGCCAGCGCGTTCAGCGCGCACTGCCGGGCGCAGTCGGCGGCCTGCTCGGCGCTGACGCCGGCTCCGACCTTGCCGGTCGCCATCAGCTTGCCGTTCCGAAGGGGCAGCTGCCCGGAGGTGAAGACGTGGTTGCCGGTTCGCACCGCAGGTACGTACGCCGCCACCGGCGCGGCGACCTCCGGCACTGCCAGGCCGAGATCGGCGAGGCGCTGCTCAGGGGTGGGCATCACTGCGACTTCGGGCGCTTGAGGTAGGCCACCAGGTTCTCGGGGTTCAGGCCCGGCACCACCGCGACCAGCTCCCACCCGTCCTCGCCCCAGGTGTCGAGGATCTGCTTGGTCGCGTGCACCAGCAGCGGCACGCTCGCGTACTCCCAGGACGTCATGGCGCGACACTAGTGGCTGGCTAGGCTCGGGCGGATGTGCCCCCATCCCAGCGACGTGCTCGCCCGGCCGGCGGAAGGGCCGGACGCTGTGGCCCGCTACGGCGACCACGCCGACCACCTCGTCGACTTTTACGTTCCGCCAGGCGATCCGGTCCCGCGCCCGATGGTCGTGCTCCTGCACGGCGGGTTCTGGCGCCAGGAGTACGACCGGCGCCACGTTCGGCCGATGGCGGTAGCGCTGCGCACCGAGGGGTACGTCGTGGCCATGCCCGAGTACCGGCGCACCGGTGGGGCAGGCGGCTGGCCGGAGACGTTCGACGACGTCGCGGCCGTCCGCGAGCGGTTGGATGGGCTGGTCGCCTCGGTGTTACCCGGCCGGGTCCGGGCCGGTGCCGCGATCCTCGCCGGCCACTCCGCCGGCGGGCAGCTGGCGCTCTGGTGGGCGCTGAGCGCCGCTGGCTCCCCCTCGGCCTCGGCGGTGGTGGCGCTCGCGCCCGTCGCCGACCTGGCCCGTGCCCACGCCGAGCAGCTGGGTGGGGGCGCCGTTGCCGCGGTGATGGGAGGCTCTCCGCAGCGCCACCCCGACCGCTACGCCACCGTCGACCCGTTGAGCCTGTTGCGCCAGAACCGTCCGGGGCGGCCTCCGGTCACGGTCCTGCACGGCAGTGACGACCAGCAGGTTCCCGCGGCTCACAGCCGGTCGCTGCCCGGGGTCCGGTACGTCGAGCTGTGCGGCGAGCACTTCGGGCTCATCGACCCGCTGTCCTCGGCTTGGCCGCAGGTCAGATCGGCGCTGCGCACGGCGGCTGGGTAGGTTCGAGGAGTGTCCAGCCGCAGCAAACCCGGCCACCGGGGGGCCCAGCTGCACATCGTCACCGGCAAGGGGGGAACCGGCAAGACGACGCTGGCGGGGGCACTCGCCCTGGCGGTGGCGTGCACGGGCAAGCGGGTGCTGCTCTGCGAGGTGGAGGGGCGCCAGGGCATCGCCGCGCTTTTCGACGTCGCCGCACTGTCGTACCAAGAGCACCCGGTTGCCGTCACGCCGCACGGGGGTGAGGTGTTCGCGCTGGCGATCGACGCCGAGGCGGCGCTGAAGGAGTACCTCGAGATGTACTACCGGCTCGGCCGCGCCGGGAGGGCCCTGGACCGGTTCGGCGTGGTCGACTTCGCGACCACGATCGCCCCGGGACTGCGGGACGTCTTGTTGACCGGCAAGGTGTACGAGGCGGCCCGCCGGCGCCGTCTGGATGGCGGGCCGGCGTACGAGGCGATCGTGCTGGACGCGCCGCCGACGGGGCGGATCGCCCGCTTCCTCAACGTCAACGCCGAGGTGGCCGGGCTGGCCCGGGTGGGGCCGATCCGCGCCCAGGCGGACGCGATCATGGCGCTGCTGCGCTCGCCCCGGACGTCGGTGCACCTGGTGACGGTGCTCGAGGAGATGCCCGTGCAGGAGACTCTCGATGCGATCACCGAGCTGCGGCGAGCCGACCTGCCGGTCGGCCGCGTGCTGGTCAACCTGGTGCGAAGCTCGCCCTTGGCTCGGGCCGACCGGGCCGGTCCAGGGATGGGTCAGCTCGACGTGGGCGCGGTCGAGGAGCTGCTGCACAAATCCGGCGTCGACGCCACACCGCAACTCGCCGAGAAGCTGCTGGCCGAAGGATTCGACCATGTTGAGCGGTTGGAGCTGCAAGCTGACCAGCGGGCGGTCCTGGCCAGGACGAAGCGGCCGGTCACCGAGCTGCCCTTCCTGGCCGACGGTATCGACCTCGGCGCCCTCCACGACCTCGCCGAGACGCTGACCGCCTCCGGGTTGACGTGACGGGGGGTCGCCGGCGCCCGCCCGCACCGCGCGTGGTTCCACCACTCGGAGCTCCGGGTCCGCCCGCGCAGCTGGACGTTGACGTGCTGCTGGACGATCCCGCCACCGAGATCCTCGTCTGCTGCGGCGCCGGGGGGGTAGGCAAGACGACCTCGGCCGCGGCCCTGGGGCTGCGCGCGGCCGAACGAGGCCGGCGGGTGTGCGTCCTGACGATCGACCCGGCCCGCCGGCTCGCCTCGTCGCTCGGGCTCGGTGAGCTCGACAACAACCCGCGACCGGTCGACGGGGCCCGGGGGCGCCTCGACGCGATGATGCTGGACATGAAGCGGACCTTCGACGAGGTGGTCGAGGCGCACGCCAACCCCGACAAGGCCCAGCAGATCCTGACCAACCCGTTCTATGTGGCCCTGTCGAGCAGCTTCGCCGGCACCCAGGAGTACATGGCGATGGAGAAGCTCGGTCAGCTGCATGCCGAGTCCGCCCGGACCTCCCGCTGGGACCTCATCGTGGTGGACACCCCGCCGTCGCGCTCGGCCCTAGACTTCCTCGACGCACCCGAGCGGTTGTCCTCCCTTCTCGACGGCCGCTTCCTCAAGCTGCTCACCGCCCCTGCCCGCGGCCCCGCCCGGTTCTTGTCCGCCGGGCTGGGCCTCCTCACGAGCACCGTCACCAAGGTTCTGGGAGCTCACGTGCTGAGCGACGTGCAGACGTTCGTCTCCGCCTTCGACACCCTCTTCGGCGGCTTCCGGCAGCGGGCCGAGCGGACGTACGCCCTGCTGCAGGCCCGCGGCACCGCCTTCGTCGTGGTCGCCTCGCCGGAAAGGGATGCGTTGCGGGAGGCGGCGTACTTCGTGGAGCGGCTGAGCCACGACCAGATGCCGCTGGCCGGTCTGGTCGTCAACCGCGTTAGCCAGCCGCGGGCGTCCTCCCTGTCTGCGGAGGAGGCGCTGGCGGCAGCGGCCCGGCTCGACCGCGGCGACCCGGCGCAGTCGAGCGTCGCGGCGCTGTTGCATCTGCATGCGGACCGGATGCGGCTGCAGGCGCGCGAGGCGCGGCTGCAGCGGCGGTTTGCGGCGGCCCACCCGAACGTTCGCACGGTGGCGGTTCCCGCCCTGCCCAGCGACGTGCACGACCTCGACGGGCTCCGCCAGGTCGGTGAGCTGCTCGCCGACTGTTCGTGACACGGACAGGGGCGGAGCCCATGGCCCGCCCCTGTCACTGCCCCCCGGTCTGAGGGGGGATCGCTCCCCCGCCGCGACCCCCTCACCGAACTTGGACGCGGTCCGGCCGTGATCGGTTGCCCGGCGGGGAAGTTTGGTCGGCGGTGCCGAGCCGCTCAGCCGACGGCCGGCACGTACCCGAGGACGTGCTCGGTCTTCGCGGTCTCCAGCAGCGTTCGCCAGGACGTCACGTTGGGGCGACGGCGCAGCAGGGCCCGCCGCTCCCGCTCGGTCATGCCGCCCCAGACGCCCCACTCGATCTCGTTGTCGAGGGCCTCGGCCAGGCACTCGGTGCGAACCGGGCACCCGGAGCACAACTGCTTGGCCCGGTTCTGCTCGGCGCCGCGCACGAACAGTGCGTCCGGGCTCACCGCCCGGCACAGGGCCGATGCGGTCCAGTCCTCACTCCAGCTCATGTGTGGTGCCTTCCCGAGAAACGATCGGCGTGGATCGCATCCACAAGACGTCGGTTGTCGTCGTAGGAAAAACGGTAGGTTCCACAGGGTTACTCCCGGCAGGGCCCGGTTGGTCATTTCCCATAGTCCGTTCGGGCCATAGCCGCACCGGGATTGGTACTTATCGTAGAAGTCTTGCTACAGAGCGTAGCAGAGGCTCTTTTGCGGCAGCCCGCGTACTCTGATGGGCATGTCAGGTGGTGCCTTGCCCGATCGCCGCGAGCGTGGCGCCGTCGGGCGGACGTTGCTGAGCATGGTGATCACCAGCGCTCTCTGCGGAGTGCTCGTCGCCGGGCTGCTGCTCCCGGTCGCGGGCCTGATCGGCGCCACCTCCCGCAGCCTCTCCGACGCCCTGCAGCAGCTGCCGCTGGCACTGCAGGCACAGCCGCTTCCGCAGCGCACCACGGTGCTCGACGCCCACGACAACCCGGTGGCGTACTTCTACAAGGAGAACCGACACGACGTCGCCCTCTTTGATGTCGCACCGGTGATGCGGCGAGCGATCATCGCGATCGAGGACTCCCGCTTCTACGAGCACGGTGCCATCGACGTCAAGGGCACGCTCCGCGCGTTGGTCAACAACGTCGCCGACGGCTCGACCCAGGGTGGGTCCTCGATCACCCAGCAGCTGGTGAAGATGACGCTGCTCGAGCAGGCGAAGACCAACGCCGAACGCCGTGCGGCAACCGAGCAGACCTTCGCCCGCAAGCTGCGTGAGCTGAAGTACGCGATGGCCTACGAGCAGTCCCATACCAAGAACGAGATCCTGCACAACTACCTCAACACCGCCTACTTCGGTGACGGCGCCTACGGCATCTCGGCGGCCGCACAGCACTACTTCTCGGTCGCCCCCTCGCAACTCGACCTGCGCCAGGCCGCGCTGTTGGCCGGGCTGGTCAAGAACCCATACGGCTACAGCCCGACCATCAACCCCCAACAGGCGCTGGACCGTCGCAACACCGTGCTGATGCGCATGTCCGACCTCGGATACGTCCCGGCCCACCGCGCCGCAAGGAACGAGAAGACCCACCTCGGGCTGGACGTCACCACGATGGACAACGGCTGCGTCAGCACCGTCGCGCCGTTCTTCTGCGACTACGTCCGGCGCTGGTTGCTGGAGTCGAAGCTGCTCGGGGACACCCTCGTGGAGCGACAGAACGCCCTGCTCACCGGCGGTCTCACCATCAAGACGACGCTCCACGTGCGGATGCAGAAGGCCGCCGACGCGGCCGTCCGCAGCCACGTCTATCCCACCGACCAGGCGATCGGGGCGCTGGCGCTGGTGCAGCCCGGCACCGGCCGCGTGCTTGGCCTGGCCCAGTCGCGTCCCATGGGCAAGCAGCGCGGGGAGACGTACCTGAACTACACGGTGCCACCGAGGTACGGCGACGGTCGCGGCTTCCAGGCCGGGTCGACGTTCAAGGCGTTCGTACTCGCCACCGCGCTCAAGGAGGGCTACTCACCGACGCTGACGAAGTTCTTTGCGCCGGCGACCATGGTGATGCCCCAAGGGGCGTACAAGACCTGTGACGGCTACAGCCCGAGAGCGTGGACCGTGTCGAGCTCCACGGTCTCCGGCTACTCCATGGACATGTACGTGGGCACCCAGAAGTCGGTGAACACCTACTACTCGCAGCTGGAGAGGCTCGCTGGGCTGTGCCAGTCGGTGAAAATGGCCCGCTCCCTGGGAGTGCACGTTCCGACGACCGACGAGGTGGGACCGTTCACGCTCGGTGTCACCGACGTCAGCCCACTCGACATGGCGTCGGCGTACGCGACCTTCGCAGCCCGGGGCTCCTACTGCAGGCCGCACCCCGTGCGTGCCGTCCTGGACGCCTCCGGCCAGCTGATCGGCCGGGTCCCGAGCAACTGCACGCAAGTCTTCCGGCCGTTGGTCGCCGACACGGTCAACAACATCCTGAAGGGGGTCCAGCAGCCGGGTGGCTTCGGCTACGACCTGGGGCACTCGGGGCTGAAGATCCCCTCCGCGGCGAAGACCGGGACGATCTCCGGCAACAAGGCCGTCTGGTACATGGGGTACACCCCCGACCTGGTGACCGCGGCGATGATCGCCGGTGCGAACCAGAAGGGACAACCGATCACCCTCAACGGCCAGACCGTAGGCGGCACGTTGATCCGTGAAGCGTCCGGCAGCGGCGTGGCGGCGCCGATGTGGAAGGCCGCCATGGGCAAGATCCAGAACTGGCTTCCCGGGAACAGGTTCCACAAGCCCGACCTGAAGAAGTTCAAGAGCGGCAACGGCACCGTTCCCACGGTGGCCGGCAAGAGCGTGCAGCGGGCGAGCGCCATCTTGAGCCGGGCCGGCTATGTGCCGACGATCTCACCGTCGTCGGTGAGCAGCAGCTACGCCGCCGGATCGGTGGCGTACACCTCACCCCCGGCCGGCGCCCAGTTGCCCAAGGGCCAGACCGTCACGATCTACCCCTCTTCGGGCTACACCCCGCCGCCGACGACAGCGCCACCGCCGCCGACGACCGCACCACCACCGTCACCGTCTCCTCCGCCGTCCCCCTCGCCGAAGCCGTCACCGTCCCCAAAGCCGTCCCCCTCGCCGAAGCCGTCACCGTCCCCAAAGCCGTCCCCCAAGCCGTCGCCTTCACCGTCGCCCAAGCCGAGCCCAGGTGGCGGTGGTGGGGGTGGCGGCGGGTGATCGCTGCGGTCAGGCGCCCAGCTGCCGTCTGACCTCGGCTGCTACCGCGCTGCCGTCGGCCCGGGCCCGGGTCCGCGGGGTGACGGCTCCCATGACGCGGCCCATCGCCCGCATCCCGTCGGCGGAAGCGCCGGTCGACGCGATGGCGTCGGCGACGATCGAGCAAAGCTCGTCGGCGCTGAACGGCTCGGGAAGGTAGTCGGCCAGGATCTGCTCCTCGGCACGTTCCTTGTCCGCCAGCTCCTGCCGGCCCGCGGCTGCGAACGCCGCCGCGGACTCTCGCCGCTTCTTGGACTCCGAGACGATGATCGAGGTCACCTCGTCGTCGGTGAGGACTCGGGCCTGCTTGCCCGCCACCTCGGCGTTGGTGACGGCGGCGAGCGTCATCCGCAGCGTCGACGCCCGCAACTCCTCGCGGCTCTTGATCGCGGCGGTCAGGTCGGCGCGCAGCCGCTGCTTGAGCTCTGGCACGGTGCCAGTGTGGCAGGTGATGTGACAGCCTGAGCCGGTGCGACGCCTCGCCTCGACACTGCTCGGGCTGTCCGCTGCCGGTGTCGCCGGTACGGCGTACTCCGCGGGCTACGAACGACTGGCCTTCGCCCTGCGGCTTGTCGACGTCCCCTGCCTGCCTGCCGGCTCCCCCCTGCTGCGGTTCCTGCACATCTCCGACGTCCACATGACCCCCCGCCAGGGCCGCAAGCAGACCTGGATCCGCCATCTCGCCGGTCTCGAACCGGACCTCGTCGTCACCACCGGGGACAACCTTGCGCACCCTCGAGCGGTGGCAGCGGTGCTTGCCGCGTACCACGACCTGCTCGACCTGCCGGGCGTTTTCGTGCTCGGGTCAAACGACTACTACGCCCCGGTGGTGAAGAACCCGGCCCGCTACCTGCTGCCCAGCCGCGGCGGCCTGCACCCGACCGGGACGAAGTTGTCCTGGGACGCCTTGCGGGACGCGTTTTGTGCACGGGGGTGGCTGGACCTCGACAACCGGCTGGCCGAGCTGACGGTGAACGGCGTGCGGCTCGCCTTCGCCGGCACCGACGACCCGCACCTTGGCTATGACGACCTCGCGGCGGTCGCCGGGCCAGCCGACCAAGCGGCGGACCTCGCGGTCGGCGTCACCCACGCGCCGTACCTTCGCATCCTCGATCAGTTCACGCGGGACGGCTACCGGCTGATCCTCGCCGGGCACACCCACGGCGGCCAGCTGCGGCTCCCGGGCTTCGGGGCGCTGGTGACCAACTGCGACCTCGACCGGGGGCGCGCTCGCGGCCTGCACCGGCACCGGGCCGGTGCTCGTACGTCTTGGCTGCACGTCTCGGCCGGACTCGGCACGTCGCCTTACGCTCCGTTCCGGTTCTGCTGTCGGCCGGAGGTCACGCTGCTCACGCTGCTGCCGGTCGACGGCGGTTCGGCCGGCCGAGCCGCACTTGGGTAGACTCGCGACGCGCTTCGGGCTGTGGCGCAGTTTGGTAGCGCGCTTCGTTCGGGACGAAGAGGCCGCAGGTTCAAATCCTGTCAGCCCGACGACCAGAGCCGGGCCGAGACCGCCGTGGACCAGGCCGCAGTTTGACCGTCCATGCCGCGGGCGAACCAGAAGCACCCGCGCCGGCTCTGAAGGCGGTCGCAGCGGCAACAACTCCGGTGGCCCCCGGCCGTCTGACCGGGTTCAGTCGAGGTCGAACGCGGCCCGGATCGCGCCCGTGAGCTCTAACTCTTGTGCTGGCAGCAGGAAGCCCAGCTGGCGTCCTAGCGCGTTGACGGGCACGGTGACGACGTTGTCACAGCTGACAACGCTCGCGCGATCGAGCCCGTTGGTTGGGCCGACCGGCACCTCTGTGGCCAGGCCTCGGATGGTGCCTGTGATGGGTGCGACGGTGACTCGACTCAGGTGTGGGCGCACGACCTCACGCGTGAGTATCAGCACCGGTCGCGTCTTGTCGAGCCGAGCGACGTGTATCGGTCGCATCACTCGAGGTCGTCCATCGGCGTGATAGCCGCGAACTCGGCGAGGGTGTCCATGTCGGTGTCTCGGCCCGCGCTGGCGAGAATGACTGCGTCTCGCTCGGCGACCTTGCGCCGACGCTCGCGTTCGAGGGCTCGAGACACTACGGCCGCTCGGCTCGCTGCGTCGCCGCGAATGACGAGGTCGTCGACAAAGGTGACGAGGTCTTCGGGCAGGCGGACGGCGATCTGCTTGCTCATACCAAGACGGTACCTCGATGGGATGCAGCCGATGGCGGCAGAGGTTCCACGGTGCGAGACGACGTAGCGTCGCCGGCTCAGCCGGAAGCTAGAACCTCGTGCAGGTCGGCGGCCAGCGCCAGCTCCGGCTCGGTTCGCTCCCGCACCTCCTCGACGGACACGCCCGGGGCGGTCTCCACCAGCACCAACCCGTCCGGCGACACGTCGATGACCGCCAGGTCGGTGATGATCCGCTGCACCACACCCCTGCCGGTGAACGGCAGCGAGCACTCCCGCACGATCTTGTACGAACCGTCCTTGGCGACGTGCTCCATCAACACGACGACCTTTTTGGCGCCGTGCACGAGATCCATCGCACCGCCCATGCCCTTGACCATCTTGCCGGGGATCATCCAGTTCGCGATGTCACCGGTCTCGGAGACCTGCATCGCGCCGAGGATCGCGGCGTCCACCTTGCCGCCCCGGATCATCCCGAAGCTGGTGGCCGAGTCGAAGAACGACGCTCCCTTGCGCAGAGTCACGGTCTCCTTGCCCGCGTTGATCAGGTCGGGATCCACGTCGTCGTCGTACGGATAGGCGCCGACACCCAGGATGCCGTTCTCGGACTGCAGCACGATCTCGACGTCTTCGGGGACGTAGTTGGGCACCAGCGTGGGCAGCCCGATGCCGAGGTTGACGTACGCCCCGTCGCTCAGCTCGGCGGCGGCACGGGCCGCCATCTGCTCGCGGGTGAGCGCCATCAGCCCTGCCCTCCTCGGTCTCGTACGGTGCGCCGCTCGATGCGCTTGTCGGCCGCCTGCTCCGGTGTCAGTGGCACGACTCGCTGCACGAAGATGCCCGGCAGGTGCACCGCGTCGGCGTCGATCTCCCCGGGCTCACGAAGCTCCTCGACCTCCGCGATCGTGACCCTCCCGGCCATCGCGCAGAGTGGGTTGAAGTTGCGGGCCGACTCGGAGAACACCAGGTTGCCGTGGCGGTCGCCCCGCCGGGCCCGCACCAGCGCGAAGTCGGCGCTGATCGACTGCTCCAGCACGAACTCGCGGACCTCGCCGTGCCACTCGAAGTCCCGGGTCTCCTTCGGCGGCGACGCCACCGCGACGTCTCCGGCGTCGTCGTACCTCCACGGCAGCCCGCCCTCGGCCACCTGGGTGCCGACGCCGGTGGCGGTATAGAACGCCGGGATGCCGGCGCCGCCGGCGCGCAACCGCTCGGCGAGCGTGCCCTGCGGTGTCAGCTCGACCTCCAGCTCGCCGGCGAGGTACTGCCGGGCGAACTCCTTGTTCTCCCCAACGTACGAGCTGACCATGCGCGCGATGCGGTGCTCTCGCAGCAGCAGACCGAGCCCCCAGTCGTCGACGCCACAGTTGTTGGACACCACCTCCAGGTCGGTGACCCCCTTGTCCAGCAGGGCCGCGATCAGCACGCTGGGAATGCCGCAGAGCCCGAACCCCCCGACCGCGAGCGACGACCCGTCCGCCACGTCGGCGACCGCTTCGGCGGCGCTTGCCACCACCTTGTCCATGGCCGTGACACTACCGCCGACCACCCCCGGTGTTGTTACCGTTCTGCGGGCGTTGCTACCCCCGTACGCGGTGACAGGTGCCGGGGCTCTCAGCCCGCGGTGAGCTCGCGGGCCACCTGCTCTGCGATCTGGGCGGCGTTGAGCGCGGCGCCCTTGCGCAGGTTGTCACCGCACATGAACACGTCGATGGCGTGCGGGAAGTCCAGCGCCTGCCGCAGCCGGCCGACGAACGTGGGATCGCAGCCGACCGAGTCGGCCGGGGTCGGGAACTCGCCACGGGCCGGGTCGTCGATGACGACGACGCTGGGCGCCTCGACCAGCACCTGCCGTGCCTCGTCGACGTCGATCCGGTGCTCGAACACCGCATGCACGGCCAACGAGTGGGTGGTGACGACGGGGACCCGGACGCACGTGGCCGACACCCGGAGGTCCGGGATACCCAGGATCTTGCGCGACTCGTTGCGGACCTTCAGCTCCTCGCTGGACCAGCCAGCATCACGTAATGACCCAGCCCACGGGACGACGTTGAGCGCTAGCGGTGCCGGGAAGGGCGACCCCTCCCCCAGCTTGTCCGCGAGCGCCCGGCGGACGTCACCGCTGGCGTGCCCGAGCTCGCGTTGCCCACCGACCACCTCCAGCTCGTCGAACAGCCGGTCGACGCCGAGCTGACCGGCACCGGATGCCGCCTGGTAGGACGCGACGACCAGCTCGCGCAGGTTCCACCGCGCGTGCAGGGCGCCGAGCGCGTCCATCATCGTCAACGTCGTGCAGTTGGGGTTGGCGATAATGGCCTTGGGGCGGTTGCGGATCTGGTGGGCGTTGACCTCCGGGACCACCAGCGGCACGTCGGGGTCCATGCGGAAGGCGCTGGAGTTGTCGACCACCACAGCCCCCCGAGACACCGCGATCGGAGCCCACCGCTCGGACACCTCCTCCGGCACGTCGAACATCGCGACGTCGACCCCGTCGAAGCACTCCTCGTCGAGTGCCCGGACCTCGAGCTCCTCACCGCGGACGCGCAGCCGGCGGCCGGCCGAGCGGGCGGAGGCGACCAGTCGGATCTCCCCCCACACGTCCTGCCGGGTGGAGACGATGTCGAGCATGACCGAACCCACCGCACCAGTGGCGCCGACCACGGCCAGCGTCGGCGCGCTCACCGGCCGGTCCCGCCGTAGACGACGGCCTCGACCTCGGTGGCATCGAGGTCGAAGGCAGCGTGCGCCGCGGTGACCGCGGCGTCAACCTGGTCCTCGGCGACCACAACGGAGATCCGGATCTCCGAGGTGGAGATCATCTCGATGTTGACGCCGGCCGAGGCCAGCGCGGCGAAGAACCTGGCCGCCACGCCAGGATGGGAGCGCATGCCCGCCCCAATCAGCGAGACCTTGCCGATCGTGTCGTCGTACATCAGCTGCTCGAACCCGACCTCGCCCTGCAGTCCGGCCAGAGCCGCCATCGCGCTCTGCCCGTCGTTGCGCGGGAGCGTGAACGAGATGTCGGTGCGCCCACGGCCGGCGACCGAGACGTTTTGCACGATCATGTCCAGGTTGGTCTGCCCCACGGCCACTGCCTCGAAGATGCGAGCCGCCTCACCGACCTTGTCGGGCACGCCGACGACCGTCACCTTGGCCTCGCTGCGGTCGTGCGCGACACCGGAGATCAAAGCCTGCTCCACCTCGTCCCCCTCGGGTTCGTCTCGGACCCACGTCCCGGTGCGTTGGGAGAACGACGAACGGACGTGTATGGGCATTGTGTAGCGTCGCGCGTACTCCACGCACCGCAGGTGGAGGATCTTCGCACCGCACGCGGCCATCTCGAGCATTTCCTCGTACGAGATGCTTGGGATGCGGCGCGCCGTCGACACGATGCGCGGGTCGGCGGTGAAGACGCCGTCGACGTCGGTGTAGATCTCGCACACCTGCGCGCGCAGGGCCGCCGCCAACGCGACCGCGGTGGTGTCTGAGCCGCCCCGGCCCAGCGTCGTGATGTCCTTGCTGCTCTGCGACACCCCCTGGAAGCCGGCGACGATCGCGATGGCCCCGTCCCCGAGCGCCTGCTCGATCCGCCCGGGGGTGACGTCAATGATCTTGGCCTTCCCGTGCTCGGAGTCGGTGATCACCCCCGCCTGCGAGCCGGTGAACGACCGGGCCTCCTGACCCAGGTTGCCGATCGCCATCGCGAGCAGGGCCATCGAGATGCGCTCACCGGCAGTCAGCAGCATGTCAAGCTCCCGCCCGGCCGGAAGCGGGGAGATCTGCGTGGCCAGCGCCAGCAGCTCGTCGGTGCTGTCCCCCATCGCGGAGACCACCACGACGACGTCGCTACCTTGCTTCTTGGCGGCGACAATGCGCTGCGCCACACGCTTGACGCTGCCGGCGTCAGCGACCGAGGAGCCGCCGTACTTCTGCACGACGATGCCCACGAGTCTCCTTCGTTGGGCGACGGTAGGGCACCGTGATCCTAGCGAGAACGGTGCCCTGATCCGGCGCGCACGCCGTGTCGCCGAGCGGTGGCTACTGCCCCGAGCCAGCCGCATCGTCGGCGCGGGCGACCGCCTCGGCGAGGGCCACCCGCTCCATCTCGAGGGTGTGCTCGGTGTCGCTGTCGAGCCGGTCGTGCGCCACCACGGACTGCAGCGCCCGCAACACGCCGCTCGCCTCCGCACCCCAGGACGACACGTACGAGAACTGCCACCACCACAACGCCTCCAGCGTGCGGCCGGCCCGGTGATGGCGCAGGCCGTCCGCGACGCGCCCGGCGATGGCGGAGACGTCGTCGGAGATCCGGGACTCGACCAGCTCCGGAGGGTCGACGTACGGGTCGAACACCTCGGTGTAGCAGTCGAAGTGGCCCAGCAGCTCGGCCAGCGCCTCCCGGATGCGGTCGAGGTCGAGGTCCGGTCCGGTGTCGGGCTCGTACTCCTCGGTGGGCACGAAGTCGACCTGGACACCAAGGCGTGCCCCCGCAAGCAGCAGCTGGCTTACCTCGAGCAGCAGCAGCGGGACGGCTCGAGCGCTGTCGCCGCTGCCGGCTATCTCGCGCACCGCCAGCAAGAAGCTCTCGACCTGGTCGGCGACTGCCTGCGCCAGATCCTCCAGGTCGCTGTCCAGCGCCACGGCGCCACCGTCGTCACTCATCGACGGATCGTCTCCCTTCGAAGGCTCGGCCGAGCGTGACCTCGTCGGCGTACTCCAAGTCACCGCCGACGGGCAGCCCGCTCGCCAAGCGTGTCACGCGCAGGCCGAGTGGGTGAAGCAGCCGGGTCAGGTAGGTGGCGGTGGCCTCGCCCTCCAGGTTGGGGTCCGTCGCCAAGATCACCTCGGTGACTGGGCTGTCGGCAAGCCGCTGCATCAGCTCCTTGACCCGCAGCTGGTTGGGTCCGATGCCCTCGATCGGGGAGATCGCGCCACCGAGGACGTGGTAGCGCCCCCGGAACTCGCGGGTCCGCTCGATCGCGACGACGTCCTTGGACTCCTCGACCACGCACAGCACCGCCTGGTCGCGACGCGGGTCGCGGCAGACCCGGCACTGCTCGTCCTGCGAGACGTTTCCGCACACGACGCAAAAGCGCACCTTGTCCTTGACCTCGACGAGGACGTGGGCGAGCCGACGCACGTCGACCGGGTCGGCGTCGAGCAGGTGGAACGCGATCCGTTGCGCGCCCTTCGGGCCGACACCCGGAAGCCGACCCAGCTCGTCGATGAGGTCCTGGACGACGCCCTCGTACACGCGTTGGCCTAGCGGCCGAGCTCGCCGCCGAGGCCGCCGGCGAAGCCACCCAGCCGCTCCTGCGCGAGCGTCTCGGCGTTGCCGGTGGCGTCGCGCACGGCCGCTACCACCATGTCCGCCAAGGTCTCGGTGTCGGCGGCGTCCAGCGCCTCGGGTCGGATGTCGAGGCCCACCAGGGCTCCTGTGCCCGTGACGGTCGCGGTCACCAACCCGCTGGCGGCACTGCCTGTCACCCGCGTCGTGGCCAGCTCGTCCTTGGCCTCCAGCAGCTGAGCCTGCAACTGCTGGGCCTGCGCGAGCAGCGCGGACATGTCCGGCATCCCGGCTTCGGTCACGATCACTCCTTCGGCCCCGGTGAGACGAGCGTACGGCCTGGCGCCGCCCTCAGCTGCCGTGCCGGATCTCCTCGATGACCTCGGCTCCCAGCTCTCGCGCCAACAGCTCGTCGCGCGAGCCCCCGCCGTCCTCCAGCACCGGGTCGTCCGGGGAGGCGTCGGAGTCGTCGGGAGAGCTGTCAGCCCGCGCGGCGGCCCCCTGGCCGCGAGTCGGGCGGATGGACTCGCGGACCGACGCTGGCGCCTGCTGGGCGGCGGTGGCGACGCGGGGCGCCGGCTCCGAGGGCGCTCCCGCCCTCCTTGCCGGGCTCGTGGCCGAGGACGGGTCGACGATCACCTCCACCTGCCAGTCGACACCGAGAACGTCGATCAGTGACTGCCGCAGGATCTCGTCGCAGCCGTTGCGGACGAACGACTCACGGGCACCGGCGTTGACGAGGGCGATCGTCAACGTCTTGTCCTCGAGCGCCTGGACGGAGGCGTTCTGGCTCAGCAGCATCCAGGCGAAGCGGCGTCGGCGCATGACTGCGTCCATCACGTCCGGCCACATCCTCCGGACGTCGACCAGTGTCATCACCTCCGCTGTGGCGGTTGCCGGAGTCGGGGACGCGGCGGCGGCAACGGCGGGCTCGGTGCGGGCGTTGGGCTCGGGCTGCTGACCTGTGTGCTCGGCGGCGATCGTCAGTCGCCGCTCGATCCGGTCCAGCCGCGCCTGCACACCCGCCGTGGTGTGGTCGGCGCCAGGCAGCAGCACTCTGGCGCAGATCAGCTCGAGCAACAGCCGGGGAGCCGTCGCACCCCGAATCTCGTCGAGTCCACGACTGACCACCTCGGCGGCGCGGGTCAGGTCGGCCGCCCCGAAGCGGGCGGCTTGGCCCTCCAGCCGCTCGGCCTTGTCCTCGGCCACCTCGAGCAGGCCCTTGCCCGCGGCACCGGGAACCGCGGACACGACGATCAGGTCACGCAAGCGCTGCAGCAGGTCCGCGGCGAAGCGACGGGGCTCCTGTCCGCTGTCGATGACCTTGTCGACGGCTGCGAACACCGACCCGCCGTCGCCGGCCGAGAATGCGTCGACGACCTCGTCGAGCAGCGAGTCGGGGGTGTAGCCCAGCAGCCCGACCGCGAGGTCGTAGGTCACCCCACCTTCGTCGGCGCCGCCGATCAACTGGTCTAGCACGCTGAGGGCGTCGCGGACAGAGCCGTTGCCGGCCCGTACGACCAGCGGCAGCGCGGTCGGTTGGATCGTGACGTGCTCACGCCGGCACAGCTGCGCCAGGTAGTCGGCGAGCGCACGTGGTGGCACCAGCCGGAACGGGTAGTGGTGGGTGCGGGACCGGATCGTCGCCAGCACCCGGTCGGGCTCGGTGGTGGCGAACACGAACTTCAGGTGTGGCGGCGGCTCCTCTACCAGCTTAAGCAGGGCGTTGAAGCCCTCCTTGGACACCATGTGGGCCTCGTCGACGATGTAGACCTTGTAGCGGCTGCTGACGGGCGAAAAGAACGCCTTCTCCCGCAGGTCGCGCGTGTCGTCGACCCGGCCGTGGCTGGCGGCGTCGATCTCGATCACGTCGATCGACCCCGGACCACCGCGTGCCAGGTCCTCACAGCTCTGGCAGGCACCGCACGGGTCGGCGACTGGCGCCTTCTCGCAGTTGAGGGTCCGAGCCAGGATCCGGGCACTCGTCGTCTTGCCACAGCCGCGCGGACCCGAGAAGAGGTACGCGTGGTGAACCCGATTGTGGGCCAGGGCCTGCCGCAGCGGGCCTGCGACGTGATCTTGGCCGATGACCTCCGTGAAGGTCTCCGGCCGGTAGCGCCGGTAGAGCGCGAGCGGAGCGTCCACGAACTCGACCCTAGCCAGCGCGCCCGACAGCCGACAGGGGCGCCGCTCATCGGTGGAAGGGCGCCCCTCGCGCACCCGGCAGGGCTCGCTGACCCTTGCTGCCTTCCGGCCCTGGGGGAGTTGGGCGGGATGCCGCCGCGCGAGGGGCTAGCCCATCGTAGTCGGGTGGTCCCCCGGACCGGATGGATCTCCCGTCGCACCGGCGGCCCCGCTGGATGCGCGGTCGGCTGTGGCGGGCTGGCATCCGGCTACCCTGCTGCGCGGAGGATTCGCATAGTGGCCTAGTGCGCACGCTTGGAAAGCGTGTTGGGTTAACGCCCTCGCGGGTTCGAATCCCGCATCCTCCGCCACTTGTAGGACCGCGCCGAGGCCGCCACGTCGGACTGAACCGAGCGCTCGACGATGACGTCACTCAGCCTGAGGCTGCGGCTTGAAGCGGCGGACCTCATGGGGCCAGCCGCACGCCTCCGCAACCTTGCCCGCCCACATCTTGGCGGCGTCGTCATCGGCCACGTCCACCACAGCGAACCCGCCCAGAAACTCCTTGGTCTCGACGTACGGGCCGTCGGTAACCACCAAGGTGCCACTGGTCGGGTCGGCGCTGTAGACCGGGCCGTCCCCCTCCTCCAGCCCGCCGGCGAAGACGTACACACCGGCAGCCTTCATCTCGGCCACCACCGCCCTTGCGAGCGGTCCGCGTCCGCGGAACCACTCCTCGCTGTGGTCGCCCACCCATTGTTGGTTGAAGTGCATGAGGTACTCGGTCATGACCACTCCTTCTCGCTGGCGGACGCACCGGCCCGCGTTCACCAACCCTACGAACGGCGACAGGCCAATCCGACACTGCAATCCCGGAAAATGATCCGCTGGGCTGCGTCATCTGATCCAGTATCCTGCGCCGGTCGCCACGTAGCGTGACCAGGCATCCGCCGCCGGTTTGCCTAGACTCACTGTCGTGATCTTCAAGCGGGTCGGCGACGGCCGGCCCTATCCCGCGCACGGGTTGACCCAGCGCGAGTGGGCCGCCATCCCGCCACAGCAGGTCCGGCTGGACGACCTGGTGACAACCAAGGACCAGCTCGACCTGGCGATGCTGCTGGACGAGGAGTCCACGTTCTACGGTGACCTGTTCGCCCACGTGGTGTCCTGGCAGGAGGAGATGTACCTCGAGGACGGTCTGCACCGTGCGTTGCGGGCAGCGCTTCACCAGCGCCAGGTCCTGCACGCCAGGGTGTACGCCCACGCCGGGGGCCGGGTCGGATGAGGCTCCGGACGGGGCTGACGCTGGTCGTACTGGTGGGGCTGCTGGTCGCCGCTGTGGTGGTCGGGTGGCGACTGCTCACGACCAACATCCCCTTGTTGAACGCGGCCCAGCCCACCTGCAGCAACGAGAAGCTGCCGTCCGGTTCGCGACTTGAATCGAGCCAGGTCACCGTCAACGTCTACAACTCGGGCTCGATCTCCGGCCTGGCCAACGCCACCATGCTCTCTCTCAACCGGCGTGGATTCGGTGCCGGGGTGGTCGCCGACGCCCCTCCCAGGATCAAGGCGAAGAACGTGACGATCTTCGACCCCAGGCCGAAGGCGCCATCCGTACGGCTGGTCAAGCAGCAGTTCGCCGGCAAGGTCGCGGTACGCAAGCGCCGAGCCGACATCAGCGCGGGCGTCGACGTCGTCGTCGGGGACAAGTTCGCCGGGCTCGCCCCAAAGGCCGCGACGTCGCTGCGGCTGCGGGGCACCACCCGGGTCTGTGTCGACGTCACGCCGACACCCTGAGTGGCAGGGCTCAGTCCCCGTGCTCACCCTTCCAACCGGCCAGCCGGCCGGCCCGGGACACCGCACGCAGCCGGCGTTCCGTGGGCGCCCTGACCCGGCGCGGAGCGACCACGAGCAGATCGTCGCCGTGCCGGATCCTCGTGGCGTTGTCGGGTACGAAGGAGCGGCCGGCTCGCACGATCAACGACACCGACGCCCCCGAGGGCAGTCTGAGCTCGGCGATCTCGACGCCGTGCAGGCGAGATCGCGCCGGCACCCGCACCTGCAGGAGGTCCGCGCCGACCCGCTCAAGCGGCGCGGCCTCGACGTCGACCTCACGGGCGTCGTCGAAGCGGGCCACACCCAGTCGGCGGGCCACCCGCGCCAACGTGGGTCCTTGCACCATCGTGTACGCCACCACCAGCACGAAGACGACGTCGAACAGCTCCGCCGATCCGGCTGTCCCGGCGGCCAGCGGGATCGTCGCGAACACGATGGGGACGGCGCCGCGCAGCCCGGACCAGCCGAGGAACACCTGCTCCCGCCAGGGCATCCGCACCCAGACGGCGCACACAGCCACCGACAACGGTCTCGCCACGAGCGTCAACAAGGCGCCCGCGGCCAGCCCCGTCACCACATGCGTCCACGGCAGCCGGGAGGGTGTCGCCAGCAGGCCGAGCATCACGAACAACCCGATCTGCGCCAGCCAGCCGACACCCTCGGCGAACGACCGGGTGGCGGCGCGGTGAGGCAGCTCGGCGTTGCCGAGCACCAGCGCCGCCACGTACACCGCCGCGAGCCCACTGGTGTGCAGCACCGCCGCGCCGCCGTACGCCGCCACCGCGAACGCGAGCACCGCCAGCGGGTAGAGCCCCGAGGACGGCAGTGCCGACCCCGCCAGCACCGCCACGCCCACCCGGCCGACCACATAGCCGAACGCCATCCCGGCGAGCAGCTCGAAGCCGATGAGAAGAGCCAGCAGCAGCGGATCGCGGTCGCCGGCGTGCCCGGCGCTGATGACGGAGACCAGGATCGCGACCGGTGCGTCGTTGAGTCCCGACTCCGCCTCAAGGGCGCCGCGCACCGACGGGCGGAGCGGTATCCGGCGCAGCACCGAGAACACCGCGGCAGCGTCGGTCGGTGACGTCACAGCGCCCAGCAGCACCGCCAACTGCCAGTCCAGGCCGAGCAGGTAGTGGCAGCTGACGGCCATCACCGCAACGCTCACGCCGACGCCGACCGTGCCCAGCAGCAGCCCCAGCGGCACCGCCGGTCGCACCTCGGACCACCTGGTCGTCAGGCCACCTTCGGCGAGGATCAGCACCAGCGCGGCGATGCCGAGGGCCACCGCCAGGTCCGGGTCGGAGAAGTCGATGCCCAGCACCGACTCGCCCAGCACGAGTCCGATCCCGAGGTACAGCAGCAGGCTGGGCAGGCCCGCTCCGACCGACACCCGGACAGCGAGGATCGCGGCCAACAAGACGGTCGCGCCGATGAGCAGCACGCTGTCGAGCTGCTCGATCGCCACGAAGACCCCTCGTCTGACGTGGCAGGAATGCTAGTGGCGGCTACGCGGGCGATAGATCGTGTAACCGGTGCCGGAGCTGGTCTCGTGAGCCGCGAAGCCGCTAGCGCGCATCGTCGCCAGGTCCCCCTCGCTGGACTCGGTGGTCCGCACCAGGTACCCCGGCCGGTTCCCGGCGACGTACGCCCGCAGCTCGGCGAGGAGGTCGGCGTAGGAGGCGGCCGTGTAGAACGCCAATGTGGGGGTCGCCTTCACCGGCTCACGGCCGGTGAGCCAGCGCAGCAAGAAGGGGTTGTCGCTCACCACTGCCGCATTGTTGGGGAGAGCCTCGACGGCGATGACCCACGGTTGGCGGCGGAGGTCGACCGTGTTGAAACCGATTCCCGCGGAGCCGGCCTCGATCGCCCACACCGACGAGACCGTCGCCGCTAGTGAGAGGAACGAGGTGAGCGCCGCGGCCGCCGCGATCCGGACCGCCCGGCCGGTGATGTGGCCGGCCGCCGCCGTTGCCAGGTTGCGCCCCGCCGAGACCGCGAGCACCGTCAGCGCGGGGAACAGGGGGTAGAGCAGCCGGTAGCTGATGGGGTCGACACCACGGTCGTCAGCTCGCTGGCGACGAGAACGACCAGGTAGAGCACGCCGAAGGCGAGCAGCGGGAGCAGTGTCCACGCCGCCCGAGCTTCCAGGGCGATGGGGCGGGCGCGCCCTCGATGCCAGAGCGAGCCGGCGACCACGACGGCGACAAGCACGACGAGTACCGACCCCACGTAGCGCAACGCACCGGCCGCGGACACGCTCGGCGCCAGGGCCAGCAGGCCGGCCGGAGTCAGCCGGCGCCGACTCCAGACCCGCTGAAGTATCAGCAGGGTGAGCGCAGACAGCAGCGTGAAGAGCGGCTCGGTCCACAGCATGGCGTTGACCCTGACCGTGCCGAGGCTGACCGCCAGCCACCCGGAGGCCAGCGCTGCCAGTGCCGGGGAACCCGTGGCGCGACGACCAGGCAGGTAGGTGCAGACGAGCGGCGAGGGCGATGGCGTTGGCGAGCAGGGCGGTGTCCGAGGGACCCATCCCGAACCCCCCGCCGGCGGCCAGCACCAGTGGCAGCCCGGGCGGGAAGATGACCAGCGCCCGCCCGTCCAGCAACGTGAGACGGCCGTTCGCGACAAGATTGTCCGCCGCCGAGACGTACGCCACCGAGTCCGGGGAGATTCCGGGACCCTGCCGGGTCGCGAGCACGAGCAGCAGCAGCTCGATCGCGACCTCGAACGCGACCACGGCGGGCCAGAGCCAACCCCGAGCGAGTGGCCCGGTCGTGCCACTGGTCACCGGTGCTGGCTTCTCCATACGTCCCCAAACGGGTCGGGCGGCCGACCGTGCAGCGAGACTTGGTGGGACCGGCGCATGGCGGTGGCGGTGGGATTTGAACCCACGGTGGGCGCAAGCCCACACACGCTTTCGAGGCGTGCTCCTTAGGCCGCTCGGACACGCCACCGCGCACGAGGGTACCGGAGCGCACATCGGCCGAGGCTCAGCCGGAGGTCTCCCGGGCGGCGGCGAAGAAGGCGCTCAACAGCGCCTGCGACTGCGGTGCCAACACTCCCCCGACGACTTCTAGGCGGTGGTTCAGGCGCCGATCGCGTACGACGTCCCACAACGAGGCGACCGCCCCGGCCCTTGCGTCGTACGCGCCGAACACCAGCCGCTCCAGGCGGGCCAGTACCGCCGCACCCGCGCACATCGTGCACGGCTCCAGCGTGACCACCAGGGTGCAGCCCGACAGCCGCCAGCTGGCGCGGGCTGCCGCGGCCTGCCGGATCGCGACCAGCTCGGCGTGGCCGGTGGGGTCGGCGTCACGTTCTCGGATGTTGTGGCCGCTGCCGATCCGAGTGCCGGAGGCGTCGAGCACCACCGCGCCGACCGGAACGTCGCCGCTCGCCAGTGCCAGTGGAGCCTGGGCCAGGGCATCGCGCATCGCCGCCTCCCAGCGGGTGCCCGCCGCGACTACCCCCACCTACGCACGACAACCGGTCCAGCGTCCTCGGACATCACTCGCCCTCCGCTTGGCCGCAATGATCCCGCCTTCCCAGCGTGTCAGAAGGCGGCCGGGGCGGCTAGGGGCCAGGCACTACCGTGTCGGGGCATGCGCATCCACGTGGCCGACCACCCGCTGGTGGCGCACAAGCTGACCGCGCTGCGCGACCGGGAGACCGACTCTCCGACGTTTCGCCGCCTCGTCGACGAGCTCGTCACGCTGCTGGCGTACGAGGCGACGCGCGCCGTCCGGGTCCAGGAGGTGACCGTCGACACACCGGTCGCGACCGCCCGCGGAGTGCGGCTGCGCCGTCCCAGGCCCCTGGTCGTGCCGATCCTGCGGGCCGGGTTGGGGATGCTCGACGGCATGCAACGGCTGCTGCCGACGGCCGAGGTCGGTTTCCTCGGCATGATCCGCGACGAGCGCACGCTGGTCGCCTCGACCTACGCCGAGCGGCTACCGGGTGATCTGGGCGAGCGCCAGTGCTTCGTGCTCGACCCGATGCTCGCCACCGGGGGCACGCTCGCGGCAGCGATCGACTACCTGGTCCGCAGGGGGGCCGGCGACATCACCGCGGTGTGCCTGCTGGCCGCACCGGAGGGAATCGCCAGAGTGGAGCGCGAAACCTCCGCCATCGGCGCCCCGGTGTCGCTGGTCACGGCCGCTCTCGACGATCGTCTCGACGCCAACGGCTTCATCGTGCCGGGCCTCGGCGACGCCGGCGACCGTCTCTACGGCGTCGCGGGCCAAGGCCCTCGCTGACCGCGTGCCCGCTACAGGCTCTTGACGGAGTTCAGCAGCTTGCTCATCGAGTCCTTGGCGTCACCGAACAGCAGCGTCGTCTTGGGGTCGAACAACAGCTCGTTGTCGATGCCGGCGAAGCCGGGCCGCATCGAGCGCTTCATGAACACCACCTGCTTGGCCTCATCTGCATGCAGGATCGGCATCCCGTAGATGGGGGCACCCGGGGTCGTTCGGGCAGCCGGGTTGACCACGTCGTTGGCGCCGACCACCAAGACCACGTCGGCCTGCTTGAACTCGCCGTTGATCTCGTCCATCTCCTTGAGCTTCTCGTACGGCACCTGGGCCTCGGCGAGCAGTACGTTCATGTGACCCGGCATGCGCCCGGCCACCGGATGGATCGCGTAGTCGACGGCGACGCCACGCGCCTCCAGCACCTCCACCAGCTCGCGCAGCCCGTGCTGGGCCTGAGCGACCGCCAACCCGTAGCCGGGCACGATGATGACCCGCTGGGCGTAGCCGAGCAGGATCGCGACGTCTTGTGGCCCGGCGGAGCGCACCGGCCGGTCGCTGATCTGCCCGGCCCCGAGGGTCGAACCGCCCCGCAGCGCGCCGAACAGCGTGTTGAGCAGCGAGCGTCCCATGGCGGTGGCCATCAGCTTGGTGAGGAACGTGCCCGACGCGCCGACGAGGGTCCCGCCCACCAGCAGCAACGTGTTGCCGAGAACGTAGCCGCCGGCGGCGACGGTGAGCCCGGTGAACGCGTTGAGCAACGAGATGACGATCGGCACGTCGGCACCGCCGACCGGCAACACCAGCAATGCCCCGACGACCAGGCCGAGTACCCCGATCAGCACCCCGAGCGGCACGACCGGGTTCACCACGACGAGCACCGCGAGGGCCACCGCGACCAGCAGCCCGCCCCCGAATGCGATAGGCAGGCCGGAGAAGATGACCGGTCTGGTGGTGATCAGCTCCTGGAGCTTGGCGAACGTCACGAGCGAACCGGCGAAGCTGACCGATCCGACGAAGATCGTGAACGCCGTCGCGGCCAGGGCGAAACGCTCCGCGCGGTCACCGAGCGGGGCCAGCTCGTGCAGCTCCAGCAGCGCGACCAGCGCCGCCGCACCGCCGCCGACCCCGTTGAACAGGGCGACCAGCTGAGGCATCTGCGTCATCTGCACCCGGCGGGCGCCGATTACACCCGCCGCCGCGCCCGCGGCGATGGCGATGAGGATCGGCACCAGGTGGTCCAGTCCGCGTTCGAAGAACACGATGACGGCCGCCAGCAGGGCACCGGCAGCACCGATGAGGTTCCCCCGGCGCGCCGACCGGGGCGAGGACAGGCCCTTGAGCGCGAGGATGAAGCAGACGGCCGCCACGAGGTAGCCGAGCTGGACCCAGGTCGGGATCATGCCCCGCCCTCGGGCGGAGGTCCGGACGGCCGTCGCCGACCGGCGAACATCTGCAGCATCCGGTCGGTGACCACGAAGCCGCCCACCATGTTGACGGTCGCGAGCACGACGGCGACGAGTCCAACGATCAGTGTCACGGTGGAGTCCGCGGTACCGGCAACCAGGATCGCTCCGATCAAGATGATGCCGTGGATCGCGTTCGCGCCTGACATCAGCGGCGTGTGCAAGGTCGACGACACCTTCGAGATCACCTCGACCCCAACGAAGACACTGAGGACGAAGATCGTCAGCCAGACGATGGACTCGGTCACCGCGACGACTCCTTCGTGCCCGCGCCCAACAGTTCCCCGGTGGGCCCATGGCGTACCTCACCGGCGTGAGTCACGCAGCAGCCGACCACGATCTCGTCCTCGAAGTCCGGTGCCCACGCCGTTCCCTCGGTCATCAGCGTGACGAGGTTGAGGATGTTCTGCGCCAGCAGCCGACTCGCCGGCTGCGGCATCTGCGACGCCACGTTGGCCCCGCCCCAGACCTGTGCACCACCGATCGTTACCACCTTGCCCGGCACCGAGCCCTCGACGTTCCCACCGGTCTCCGCGGCGAGGTCGACGACGACCGAACCGGGCCGCATCCGCTCTACCATCGCGGCGGTCACCAGCCGCGGCGCCTGCCGGCCCGGCACCGCGGCGGTGGTGATCAGCGCGTCGGCGGCCCCGACGTACGGTGCGAGCAGCTCGCGCTGCCGCTCGGCGCGGTCCTCGTTCATCTCGCGGGCGTAGCCCCCGGTGCCCTCCAGGCTCTCCAGGTCCAACTCGATGGCCTGCGCCCCCATCGAGCGGATCTCCTCGGCGGCCGCCGCCCGGACGTCGTAGGCCCGGACCACCGCACCCAGGCGCCTGGTCGTGGCGATCGCCTGCAGCCCGGCGACACCGGCGCCGAGCACGACCACGTCGGCAGGTGGCACGGTGCCGGCGGCGGTCATGTTGAGTGGCAGGAACCGCCGCAGCAGTCCCGCCGCGACAATCGCGCAGCGGTAGCCGGCGACCAGCGACTGCGACGACAACGCGTCCATCGACTGGGCGCGCGAGATTCTCGGCACCAGCTCGAGCGCGAAGGCCGTGACACCACAGTCACGCAGGTCGGCGACCAGGCCCAGGTGCTGCGCGGGCGGAAGGAACGAGATCGTGGCCGTGCCAGCGGCCAGCGCCCGCACCCGCTCGGCGCGCAGCGGTTGGACCGACAGCACGACCTCCGCCTCCCGCCAGTCGTCCGGGTCGACTGCGGCGCCGACCGAGGCGAAGCTGTCGTCGCTGAACTGCGCGGCGGTCCCCGCACCGGGCTCGACGACAACGTGGTGCCCGGCCTCGACCAGCTTGGCCGCCAGGTCCGGAACCATCGCGACCCGCGCCTCGCCCTCGACGTCTTCCTTCGTCACCGCGACCCTCACCTGCGGCAACGTACGGCACAGTCACCGCGGCAACCACCGAGGGCCACGAGCGCGGGAGGGCCCTGGCCGCCAGCTTGATGCCGGCCGTTCAGCTACCTCGGGTGCTCTGGTCGCCTGGGCGCGGCAGCGTCGGCACCCGTAAGCGTTTTCCTGGGCCCCCCGCCCGACGACCACCGCAAGGAGTCCACGCATGAGCCTCACCCGTCGTACGCTGCTCGGGTCCGGTGCCACCGCCTCCCTCGCTGCACTGACCGGGACGGCTACCTCGCCCGGGTTCGCCGCGTCGCCAGCCCACCCGCAACGCCACTGGCGCCGGCACCACCACCGACCCGTACCCCTCATCGACGACCGCTTCGGGCGGTTGGCTCTGCCGGGCGGCTTCTCCTACACCATCGTCGCGGTCTCCGGCCGGACCGAGCTGGTGAGCGGCCACAAGACCCCCGACCGCCCGGACGGCGCCGGTGCCTTCCCGTATCGCGACCTGGTCCGGCTCGTCCAGAACCACGAGGTCAGCCCCAAGTACGGCGCCGACAACCCGGTGCCGTTCATCCCCGGCACCACCTACGACCCCGGGCTGTCGTTGGCCGGCGGCTGCACGGTCGTCGAGGTGACCGGCGACGGGCGGCGACGCCGGGAATGGGTGGGCCTGTCCGGCACGATCAGCAACTGCGCCGGCGGCGTCACCCCCTGGGGAACGTGGCTGAGCTGCGAAGAGGACGAGACCACGAAGGGCACCGCCTTCGGCGGCTACGGGACCGCCGCCAAGGACCACGGCTACGTCTTCGAGGTCGCACCGGCCAGCCCAGAGGTCCAGCACCCGAAGCCGATCAGGGCCTGGGGGGCGCTTCGCCCACGAGGCGGTCGTCGTGGCATCGGACCGGCGCACCGTCTACCTGACCGAGGACGCCAGCACGCCGAATGCAGTTCGGCGACGGCGAGGTCACCCGATCCAAGAAGCTGGAGGGTGCCTGGGGAGACGAGCACGGGGTCTTCTTCGCCGCCAGCTTCGCCCACGACGGCGACGTGCCCGCCGGGGGTGTGATCCACGACGGGCAGATCTGGTACCTCGACCACCAGCGGCAGGTGCTGGTGCTGAAGGCGTACTTCCCCTACATCGCGTTCCTCCACGACGGCAGCCTGACGCTCGAGCAGCAGAAGTCCCTGCCGACCGACTACTTCGACGGCCCCGACAACGTGCACGTCACGCCGTACGGCGGGCTGGTCGTCGCCGAGGACGGTGACGGTGTCAACGGGCTGATCGGGTGGACCCCGGAGGAGGGCGCGTTCCGGCTGGCCCGCAACGACATCGACTTCGACGGCGGCAACTCCGAGATGACGGGGCCGACGTTCTCCCCCGACCGCCGGCTGCTGTTCGCCAACGTCCAAGAGCCGGGGCACTGCTATGCCATCCAGGGCCCCTTCCGCCGCACGTTCCGCTGATCGCTCAGTAGTAGTAGGGGTAGGCAGACCAGTCGGGGGCGCGGCGCTGGAGGAACGCGTCGCGCCCCTCGGCGGCCTCCTCGGTCATGTACGCCAGCCGGGTCGCCTCGCCCGCGAACAGCTGCTGGCCGACCAGGCCGTCGTCGATCAGGTTGAGCGCGTACTTCAGCATCCGCTGGGACGTCGGGCTCTTCCCCTGCACCTGCTCTGCCCAGTCCAGCGCCACCGCCTCCAGCCCGGCGTGCGGCACCACCGCGTTGACCATGCCCATCGCGAGGGCCTCGTCGGCGTCGTACGTGCGGCCCAGGAAGAAGATCTCCCGGGCCCGCTTCTGACCGACCTGGCGGGCCAGGTACGCCGAGCCGAAACCGCCGTCGAAGCTGGCGACTTCGGCGTCGGTCTGCTTGAAGCGAGCGTGCTCGCGCGAGGCGAGACTGAGGTCGCACACCACGTGCAACGAGTGGCCGCCACCGGCCGCCCATCCGGAGACCACGGCGATCACGACCTTGGGGAGGAAGCGGATCAGCCGCTGGCACTCAAGGATGTGCAGCCGGGCCGGTCGGGCCGGATCGTCCGCGCGTTCTGCTCCGGCGTCGTACTCGTACCCTGCCCGCCCCCGGATGCGCTGGTCACCGCCGGAGCAGAACGCCCACCCGCCGTCTCGTGGGGAGGGACCGTTCCCGGTGAGCAGGACGCACCCGACGTCCGCGCTGGTGCGGGCGTGCTCCAGGACGCGCAACAGCTCGTCGACGGTCCGCGGGCGAAAGGCGTTGCGGACCTCGGGCCGGTCGAAAGCGACGCGGACGGTGCCCTGGTCGACCGCCCGGTGGTACGTCAGGTCAGACAGGTCGGCGAAGCCTGGTACCGGTCGCCATCGCGACGCGTCGAACGTCTCGGATACCAGGACGTCGCTCATGCGCTCAGACTGTCAGAGCCTCAGTCGGCGTCGGAACGCTGCAATCCGCACGCCTCGTCCCAGCTCGCCAGCTCCAACCGCACGGTGGTGCGGAAGCTGCGCTCCAGCTCGGCTGTGGGAGGCAGCAGATCGACCAGCTGGCCCAGACCGGCGACGAACGCGGCCTGCTCCTCGCTGCTCCACAAGTCGACGAACTCCCAAAAGCGCGCCGTCGGCACGATCCGTTCCCGGGCCCAGCTCCAGGAGTCGAAGTAGAGGCGCTCGACGCCATAGGCGACGACGAGTCCGCGCGCCCAGCCCTGGCCGACCGACGCCATGCAGTACGAGCTGTAGTCCATCGACTGCGGCGACGGCGGCGAGCGCAGGTCGAGCCCGCGCCGCTGCGCGAACTCCTCACACCGTTGCAGCTCCTCGTCGGTCTCCTGAACCCCCTGGAACATCAGCCGGCTGGCACGCGCGTCGGGGGCGAGCGTTCCCATCACCATCAAGAAGCGCCGGTACGTCCGAAGGAAGTGACCGTTGACGACCACCCAGCGCTCGAAGACCTCGTCGGGGATGGTGTCGTCGGCGGTCTCGACGACCAACGGGTGCTCTCGCCCCCGCTGCCACTCGCTGGCACTCTCCGCACACAGCCACCGCGCCGTGGTTGACGCAGCGGGCGTCTCCTCGGGCGGGTCGGGCGTGCTCATGGACGTTATCCTGGCTCACCGAAACCGCCGACACCGCCGATGAGCGATTTGTCCGCCGGTCGGGTTGCGGCCCGGTAATCTGCGTGTAATCTGCAACTAGTTGCGCATACCAGCCGAAGGCCCAGAGTGACGAAGCGAGGCGACATCGACGCCCTGCTGCGGCAAGTGGTCCGACTGTCCAGGGTGCTGCACCGGCTCAAGGGCAGCGACACCAGCCGGACCTACGACCGCTCCGCCAACGTGCTGCTGTTGTTGGTCGACCAGGTGGGACCGCTGCGGGTCGCCGACCTTGCAGCGAGCTGTCATGTCGATGCCTCGACGGTCAGTCGGCAGGCGGCCGAGCTGGTCCGGGAGGGGCTGTTGCGCCGCCAAGCCGACCCCGCCGACGGTCGCGCCTCACTGATGGCGTTGACAGTCGCCGGTCGGCGACAGGTGGCCGACCTGATCCGCCGCCGCCGAGAGTTCTTCGCCCAGGTGGTGGCCGACTGGGACGTTGGCGAGCTGGGGGAGTTCTTGTCGATGCTCACCCGCTTCGTCGACGACATCGAGCTCCAGGTCGGCGCGACGGGGCTCCGCCACGAGCCCGAACATCCCAACTTCACGAAGGTCGAGGCATGACCAGCAACACCCGAGCCGTCAACCGGTCCCTCGCCCCCGACGCAGGCGGGGGCTTCACCCACCGCCAGATCGTGACGATCTTGTCCGGTCTGATGTTGGGGATGTTCCTGGCCGCGCTGGACCAGACCGTCGTCAGCACCGCGATCAGGACCGTCGCCGACGACCTGAACGGCTTCGAGCTGCAGGCGTGGGCGACCACCGCGTTTCTGATCACCTCGACGATCTCGACACCGCTGTACGGCAAGCTGTCCGACATGTACGGCCGGCGGCCGTTCTACCTGGCGGCGATCGCGATCTTCGTGGCCGGGTCGATGCTGTGCGGGATGTCGAGCTCGATGTATGAGCTGGCGGCCTTCCGCGCGCTGCAGGGGGTCGGTGCCGGCGGCTTGATGTCGCTGGCGCTGGCGATCCTCGGCGACATCGTGCCGCCACGCCAGCGCGCCCGCTACCAGGGGCTGTTCCTCGGCGTGTGGGCGACATCGAGCGTCCTCGGTCCGCTGATCGGTGGCTTCTTCGCCGGCACGGACCAGATCTTCGGTGTGCACGGCTGGCGCTGGATCTTCTACGTCAACGTGCCCGTAGGAATCGCGGCGTTCATCGTGGTGAGCCGGGTGCTGCACCTTCCCCACACCCGTCGCGACCACCGCATCGACTGGCCCGGCGCGCTGGCGCTGGTCGTGACCCTGGTGCCGCTGCTCACCGTCGCCGAGCAGGGGCGCGACTGGGGCTGGCAGTCGGGCCGATCCATCGCCTGCTACGTCCTCGGCGTCCTCGGCTTGGTGGCGTTCCTGCTTGCCGAGCGGGCGTACGCCGACGAGGCGCTGCTGCCGCTGCGGATGTTCGGCAACCGGTCGTTCGCGATCTCCAGCGTCAGCAGCTTCATCATGGGCTCCGGAATGTTCGGCGCGATCGTGATGCTGCCGCTCTACCTGCAGGTCGTGAAGGGGTCGACTCCGACGCAGGCGGGGCTGCAGACGCTGCCGCTGATGGTCGGCATCCTGGTCGGCGCCCTGGGTTCGGGCCAGGTGATCTCCCGCACCGGGTCCTACCGTCGGTTCCCACTGGCCGGTGCCACGCTCATGGTGGTGGCGTTGTACCTCTTCCACCTGGTCGGCGCCGACACACCACTTTGGCGCACGATGATCGCGATGGGGATCTTCGGCGTCGGCCTGGGCTTCAACATGCAACCGGTGATCTTGGCGGTGCAGAACGCCGTGAGCCCGCGCGAGATGGGGGTGGCGACCTCGTCGGTGACGTTCTTCCGGCAGATGGGCGGCACCCTGGGCGCTGCGGTGTTCTTGTCGGTGCTGTTCAGCACGGTGGCGGGCAACATCGCCGCCGCCGTGTCGGACGCATCAAGTACGTCGGCCTTCCGCGCGGCTGTCGTGGCGAACCCCGGTGACGTCGCTGCCCTTCGAAGGGGCGGCAGCGGCGCGCTCAACGACACCTCGTTCATCGACACCCTCGACCCGACGCTCGCCCACCCGATCAAGGTCGGCTTCTCGGAGTCGATGGACCTGGTGTTCCTGATCGGCACCGTGGTGATCCTCATCGGCCTCGTCGTCGTCGCGTTCCTGCCGAACGTGCCGCTTCGCAACCTGTCCGGTGTCCAGGCGCGCCAGGCCGACGCCGAGGCGCTCGCGGCGGCCGACAGCGCCCCGACCAGCAGCCACGGAGGCCGTGGCTCGGCCGGGGCTGACCTGCCGGCAGGCGTTCGCAAGTAGCGCTCAGCGGGGGAGGTTCTGCAGCCTGACCTGCCCGCGGGCGACCAGTCGTTCGCCGGCGTCGTACGTCTCGATCGCCCACAGCTGCTGCAACCTGCCACGGTGGACCGGCGCCCCGGTGGCGGTGAGGACGTCATCGGCTCGGGCCGGCCGCACGAAGTCGGTGGTGTTGTTGACGCCCACCACCTGGCCGCGTGCTGAGTACCAGAGCGAACCGCCGATGCTGGCGACGGTCTCGTTGACCGCACAGTAGACACCGCCGTGCACCAGGCCGAACGGCTGCAGGTGGCGCTCGTCGGCGGTCCAGGAGATGACGACCTCGTCGGCGGTGGCGACGTCCACGCGGAGTCCGAGGGTGCCGATGAGGCCGGTCTGCATCGACGCTGGCTCGAAAGTCACGGTGCATGATCTCGCGCCGAGGCTCCCCCGCGGGCATCGGCACCGTCCTCGTACCGGCTAGACTCCGATGACACCTGCGCTCGTAGCTCAACGGATAGAGCATCTGACTACGGATCAGAAGGTTGGGGGTTCGAATCCCTCCGAGCGCGCAAGCCCGACCATGACACCAACCTAGCGCTGACCAGCGCTTATGTACTTCCAAAGCCAGCACTGTGGTTGCTTGGATCGGGGCCAAGCCTGGCGTTTACTGCAACGCCGTACTGCAGCCGCGTCATTTTGCGTCCTCGTCGAACAGCTCGCCGAGCTTGTCCAGGGCGTCCCTCTTGGCATCCAGGGTCACGTGTCCGTACACGTTCATCGTCATCTCGATCGTGGAGTGGCCGACGATGTCCATCGCGGTGCGAGGCGGTACCCCTAGGTTCAGCAGCACAGAGACACACCCGTGCCGAAAGTCGTGGAGTCTGACCACGCGCACCCCTGCCCGCTTGCACGCGTCCTGGACGACCCGGGTGCAGTTCCGGGGATCGATCGGCGTGCCGATTGGCGTGGTGAAGACGTAGCTCGATTCCGGCCACCGCTCCGCGAGCTGGCGCCGCTCCTCCTCCTGCACAACCCGATGAGCGGCAAAGGCGCGGGTCACGAACGCTGGCAGCGGGATGGTCCGCCGAGACCGGACCGTCTTCGTCGGCAGGACTTGCAGGGTCCCGTCTATCCGCTGCAGACCACGCCGCACTTGCAGAAACCCCTCATCGAGATTGACGTCCTGCCACCGCAGACCCAGGACCTCGCTGCGCCGCATTCCCAGGACGGCGAACACCACGAACATCGGGTAGAGGCGGTCGTCCCGCGACGCCTTGAGGAACGACCGCACCTCCTCCACCGATAGCGGGACATGCTCCGTCTTCGGTGGCGCAGGAACCTGGACGAGTGCCGCCACATTTCTGTCGAGAATCTCCTCGCGCACCGCATCCTGCAGCGCCGCCCGCAGAGTCGAGTGGACGTACTTCACCGTCCGCGCACCCACACCGCGCAGCCGAAGATCCTCGAAGTACAAGCGCAGCTCCCGGGCGGTTAGTTGCACCAGCTTCTTGCGCCCGATATCCGGAATGAGATAGCGATCGGCGTTGTACCGGTAGGCAGCCAGTGTGTTGGCACGAACGCGAACCGCCACAATCTGACTGAGCCACTCGTTGAGGTAACCCTCAACCGTCAGGCTCAGCGGCGTGATCGGGGCGCCGGCCTCCGACCGGTCCCGCACCTCGGTCATCTTCTTCTCGACATCCTTGCGGGTCCAGCCGTAGAACGTCCGCCGCACCCGACGACCATCCGACTGGTTTACATACACCTGGGCAGCCCATCGCCCGTCCGACCGTCGGTACGCCGTCCCCTCGCCATTCGCCTTCCGAGGAGACCTGCCACTCATGCCGGCTCATCCAACTCGAGGTGCGCGACATACTCACAGAGCGCGCGCGCCGAAACACGACGCGAAGCACCTACCTTCACCGAACGCAGCTCACGCTGACGGATCAAGTCATACACACGGCACCGACCCACCGCCAGCAACCGAGCCACCTCATCCGTCGTGAACAAGATCGGCGGCATCTCCTCCGCCGGCAGCAGCCAGATACTCGGCTGCACCGTCATCGGCGCCTCGGACTGAGTAGAAGGCGTTGGAAGACCCTTCAAGTACTGCTCCATCACAAACTCCCGCTTCATAACTTGTGTCGGTCGCGTCCGTTGGCCAGCCGTGGTCTGGCATGTGGCGTTGTGCCGGTACGGCGGCGTACGGACTTGTCGCTCCCTTCAAGCCCACAACGCCAGGCCGACTGGACTCGATGATGTGAGCCGGTCGACGTGCAATGTGAGCCAAAGTGAGCCAGTCGGTGAGTGCGCTCACGCTCGTCGGTGGCGTGCGGGCGAACTCGCGAGACGCTCCCACGCCGAGCGTCACACGCGCGCCTGGACGTCCCGAATGGATTTTGGCCAGCTGTGGACGAGCAAGCCCAAGGATGGGGCTGTGCGACCAGAACCCGGTCGTTACCCGCGCGGCTTCACTGCAGCGATCAGCTTGGTCAGGGAGCGAACGGTTGTGTCCCACTTAGGATCACCGAGCTTCCCTGTGCCTGCCAGTTCCGCCAGGTGGTCGAGCACCCGGCGGCAGGCGACCGGGGAGTCCATCACGCGATTAGCGCAGTCGTTGATGCCGTGCACGTCTCGCTCGATGACCTTCTCCACGATCTTCACCGCGATGGCACCGTTCGCGGCTGCCCGACGCTCCTCGTAGGCCGCTCGCTTGCAGCGGTCCGAGCACCAGGTCGGTGGACGACCCGTAGGTCGACGAGACGGCATAGGGCCACCACATCGCGGGCACTTCCGAAAGTCCATGCCGGGAGTGTAGATGTTTCGTGCGGACGAAACCGTTCACGCGAGTGCAAAGGGTGTGTCGTCATGGCTTTCGAACACGGTGAGCGTGTCCGCTCGAGCGCTCCTACGCGCTTGAGGGGCCGTGGACAAGCTCTCGAAGAACAGGCAATTGACGCGCCAGGGGAGGCGGATCGCGGCGCGGTATCGCGAGGATCGGCGACGGACCGACCGTCTGGTCCTTGAGGCGGAATCCGGCGCTCCTGGGTTTGCCGAGCATCAGTCCCGGATTCGTGCCGCCACTCGCGCTGGCCGGGCCGCGCTCAAGTCACGCCAGGTGGCACAGAGGCGGCTCACAGATGCCCTGCGACGACTGATCCGCGACGGTCTCAGCATCCGCGAAGCCGCCGAACGGGTCGGGGTGGGATACCACGAGGGACGTCAGCTGATCCGAGCAGCCGAAGTGACCGATAAGCGCCTTGGATTGGCGCAAGAACCCAATGTGTCCTAGCGACGGCGGGTCCGTGCCCCGCCGGTGCCGAGAGCGGCGGGGTCAGCCCGGCGCGGCGGCGGCGCCAAAGTCGGGGCTCTCTTCCGCGTCCGCGGCGTCTTCTGGTGCGTCGACGGCGGCGACGCTTTCGTCGTCCCCGTACAGGACCCGGAACCTCACGACGTTGTCGTCACCGACCGCAGGGTGCGGTAGGTACAGCGAGAAACATACGATCAAGCCGTGCTCGGGATGATTGGCCGCCAGCTTGGGTTTGGGCTTCGCGTCGAAAGTCGGATCCGCCTCCTTCACGAGGTACACCAGCATCACACCGCGGTCAGCTGCCCATAGATCCGCGAGCGGGTGATCCTCGGGCCTTGTGGCAGTGAGCAGTGGTTGGACGAAGCGCCGGTGCTTCGGGTCCGTGATCTCCCCAAACTTCGGCACGACCTGGCCACCGCGAGCACGCCGGTCGCGGTTGATGATGTGCCGTGTGCCGACGTGCTCGATGCTTGCCAGCTTCTCGCCGGGCTGCGGCAGTACCACAAGGAAGTCCCTGAGTGGGAGTTCCGGCGACGTCGCCAGTCGCCGGTAGTAGTTGAGCTTTGGCGTCACTGACCGAGGGCCGTAAAAGTACATCCACTTGAGCCCACCCACCAGCTCAAGGATGTCTCCGGCACCCGCGATCCCCGTGTACGCCTCAAGTCTGGCCTGTCCAGCTGCAGGAAACGGTCTGACGTCTGATGTCGAGGTGAGCATCGAGCGCCATTGCTCGAGGTTCGCGTATTGGTCGTCAACGTGGTTCGGGTATCCGACCGGGGTGAAAAATTGTTCGCTCTGCTCTTCCAGGGCGGCGTTGAACATCTTGTTGCGCGCGGTCGGCTTGAGCCACGGCAGGTGCTGCGAGACCAACGGCGGAATTTGAGAAGGCAGAACGCGAGGCTTATCGCCGTCCCACTCGGCATACATCGCGAGCTGTTCGCGGAACGCGGCCTCGTCGCGCGCGATTGCCTCGAACGCCTTGTATAGATCGATCCGGTTCTTGCCGAACTTCGCGTTCCTATCGATGTAGAGCCGAACGAGGTCTTGGTATCCGTCGCGGAACCCGAACCAGCGGCCCATCTGGGTGAGCGAGTCGCTCATGGTGACGGCCCGCCGGAAGTACGTGACGGTCAGGCCCTCCACGGTGAAGCCTCTGCTGAGCTTCGCGCCGCCTACAAGGATCCTCCAGGTTTCGTTGCGATCGAAGTCGAGCTGCTGCTGCGCGATCTCCTTGTCGCTGTTGACGACGATGACCGGATTCTTGTTGTGCTCGGTGATACGTGCAATCGCCTTCGCGATCCAAGGTTTAAGTTCCTCAAACTCGGGAGGAGCCGGCGCGCCCAGCTCCCGCCGCGCCTCACTCACCGGTAGGACGTCACCGTCGTACAGCGCGCGAAGGCGACTCGCGCCGGCAGGAGTGCTGTATGCAGCGGCATTCCACAGGGTCTGCACGGCGCTGGCAAGGTTCTTCTGGTCGGCGGTGCGCACGGACTCATGCACGAGCATCGTGTGGTGCCGAAAGCCTGGATGGCTGGGCTGGTCTGCTCGGTAGAGCTTACAGGCGCCGGTGAGGACGAACATGTCGATCGCTCGAGCGAGTTCGGCGTCGCGGTCTGCCTGGTCGTCCGGATCCTCCGATGCAACGAGGTCGCGGACGTGCGCGTCGGAGTTGCTTGTCATGGGCGTGGGCGAGGCCTCGTCGTCCTCAGATTCAGCGGCGAGATCGTGGAAGTCCTCGACGCCCATGTAATCCGGCGGGCGGCGGAGCGAAATGACAAAGTCCTTCGGGTAGATCCCCTGCTCGTCGGATGGATCGACGAACACGTTCGCAAATGGCGTTGCGGTATACCCAACGTATTGCGAGCGCGGCATGAGGCAAAGCATGTCGGCGATCCGCTCGTTGATCGCGCGACGTTCCTTGATTTCCTTGCCAGCAGCCTTGGCCGCTCGGACCTTTTCGGGGTCAACCGTGTTCACCGATGCCTGATCCGATTCATCGTCGATGATCAGGACGGGGATCTCCTTGAATGCGTTCTTGTTCGCCTTCAGATCGCTCACGAGCTTCCTGAGGACCGTCGAATTCTTCTTCGTGATGACGAGCCGCGCCGCGGCGCCAAATAGGTTCGTCGGGTCGAACAGTGGCTTGGCCATATCGAAGCGTTCGATCTTAAGACTCTTGAACTGCTTCTGATAATCGCGCTTGTGGGTGGTAAGTCGATGTATCTCGCTCTCGATCGGGTCGTCGCCAAGGTCAATGAACCCGCCTGCTTGCCATGCGGGGTCGTCCTGGTAGTCGAGCTTCTCTGTGATGGCCTGCTCTGGCGTGAAGTCGCCGAGTATGTTCTGCTGGCCAACCAACTCCATGTCCATCCGGCGCTGCGTCTGCGCGCGGAGCATCTCGATGGTCCCGGTCATCACGATCACCAGCCGATATCCGGCGTCGATCCCCTTCGCGACGACGCCCGTAAAGTTTGCCGTCTTCCCGCTCTGCACGTAGCCGACGACGAGCCCCTTCGACTGGTGCGCCTCGACGCGGGTTGGATCGGCGAGCCGTTCAACGATGCTGGTCGTCGCGATGTCCAACGCACTCACGTTCTCCTCAGCCCAACCGCGGGTGCTGAGAAGGAAGTCGCGGTACCGCGGCCAATAGAACTCATGCGAGGCCGCACGCTCTGCCGTGTACCAACGCTGCCAGGGCGCGCTGATCACGACCGTCTCGTCGACGAACAGTGGCCGTCGGTCAAGAAGGACCGCGGCCCCAGCCGGATCAAGACCGAGCTTCGAGCAAATGACGTCGCGTCTGGCCTGAGTCGAGGGCGCGGTCCCTTCAGTCCACTCGGTCGTCGCGAGCTCGGCGTCCCATTTGTGGACCTGTAGGCCGAGCGCGGTCAGGAACGGGTCAGGTGCCTCCGCGGTCTCGATCAACACGGTGAGATCCGCGGCGGCGACCGTCTCGCCGCGGTCCTCTGCGTCGGGCCCGACCCGCTTGACAAGATTCTTCGGAGGGCCATTCTCGAGCATTTTGAGCGCTCTTCGGAAGGACTCGCGGTGCCAGTCGTTGCTCATCGGCTTATGCTCATGAGTTCGCGACTCCAAGGATCGTCACAGGGAACAAGGGCTGCGCGGCAGTGAAGCCATCGAGGTCGAGCCGGTAGTTCAAGTCTACAATTCGCTCCGAGAGGGGCACGGCCGCGTGAATACGTTCAGCGGTCAAAGCAGGGAAGCCGTCGTCGACGAGGTGAAACTCGGGCACGGTGCGCAGCGTCCACCGTGACTGGTAGAGGTCTGCATGCCGGGACTGCCAGCCCGCGCTCGCAAGGCCCGAATCAATAATGCCTGCGGGCGTAGCTGGCAGAACACGCGCGGCGCCGGCGAGCTCCGACAATGTCGCGCCGGGTCCGTCCCCAGCCGCGGTGATCTGTATCGACAACAGGTAGAGATCCCGGCCCGGCGTGGGTACGAGCTGCGTCGCGCTGCCGATCCAGTGGCGCCGGTGCTCCGACATCGTGGTCTTGACTTCAAGGTCGGAGCCCGGGAGTCCGAAGTCGTGCTCCTCGCGGTCGGGGCCACGCCAGGCGGTAACAGCGGCAGCGGGCGCCGTGTGTCCGGCAAGGCTCAGCAGGACCGCGAGTTCGCCGAAGAGGCCGACTTGCTTGTCGTGAGACAGACCGCCACGGCCCGCGAGAATGTCGCCAAGTCCGGAAAGGACGGCTTCGACGGCGTCGGTGAAGCTCTCACCCGCCAGCTGAATCCTGTCCGCAACGGCGCACAGGACCGGGTACACCTCGCCGAGGTTGTCGTCGAACGTGACGTCTAGACGATGCCACATCGCGCCCTCGTGGTGCTGCAGGTCGTACGCGAGGTTCGCCCGGTCGAGTAGGTTCGGACCGCGCGTCTCACGGTGGACTTGCACGAGCAGGCTCAACTGGCGGTGCTGTGGTGCAATCTGGATGCGCGCCGGCGGCGTCCCATCTATCACGAGAACGCCGTTGACGCCCTGCTCCTGATAAGCCTCGATGGCCTGCAGGGTCGCGTGCCGTGCCACGCGCGCAGGGCCGGTCATGCGTCCCAATCGGCAGCTGCGGCGTGCGCGGCTGCCGTGAGTATGTCGTTCCAAAACACTCGGTCCTCGCCTGGCCGCTTATGGCCGCGGCGTACCCGGATGACCCAGAGTGACGAATGCCGGTGCACGGCGTCACTCACCATGGAACCTCCGATATTCGGCGTCGGCAGCTGCCGTCAGGATCTCGTCCCAGAGGGCTACGTTGTCCTTATCCTTCGCGCCGAACGCCATTCCCCTAAATATGTCCTCATAGAGGAGGAAAAGCAGCGTCTTGATCAGCGGTGCGTCGTTCGCTCCCGCTGTCTTGCCTAGCAGGACGGCTTCTCGGTAACGTGCGTTCAAGAGCAGAACGCGATTGTTACGGTCCACCTCGACAAAGCCCCAATGCGACAACGTTTGCCAGCGGATGTCCACCGGCTCTTCCCCGGACACGAACTCAAGTTCACGAGCCAACGCCTTCTTCACACGTGGCGCGAGGCCTTTCCCGGGTGGAAGAACGGGCGTCCTCTTCCGAACACGCTTGTTGGCCTGCTTGAACACGTTCTCAGCGGCCCCGAGATACTCGGCGAATGTCGTACCGTCCTGGGAGTAGGCAGATTCAATTGCCCTGACCAAATCGGCGACCATACGTACGCCTGCCTTCTCCATGGTCATCGTGAATCCGCCAAGGTGGTCTTCGATGTCGATGCATGCACGGGCAAGCTTCCGCGCCCTGGTCTCGACCGTCACGCCTCCCCATCCACCGGCCGATAAGAGCCGGTCATTGCGATAGATGTAGAAACCCTGGAGTTGCTCGGTGCTTGAGCCCGCCAGCTTGAAGTAGTGCGAGTCCGAGCCACCTGGCCAGATGTGGCAGTGCATGGGAACAGACGTTTCGCGGAACTGCGCGGTCATCGTCTTCGGAAAGCCAGCAGCCCCCGTGCGCGTGTAAGCGAATGGGTCGATGGGGTCCACGAAGAAGACAAACCCTGACTCGACCTCGTCTGCATCGAAGACGTCGAGGGCGATGCGCACCCGACCGCCTTTTAGGAGCCGGTGGAAGATAAGTCCAAGATGATGGCGCAGGTCGCTCTGCTTCCGCTCCACATAGGCGGTAGTCACGGCGGGGTCGCTGGATTCCGGGAAAGTGCGGAGTCCGTCCCAAAGGATCATCGTTCCGCGCTTCGTCGAGAAGCCGGGCCAGGGCTGGTCGAGCATGCTCTCCACTGCTGCCGGATCCAGCACCTCACACTCGAAGCCAGCCCCACGGCCCTCCCGCATCATCCGCCTTCCTTGCGCAGCGCCAGATCGCCGCCGAGAGAGGACCGTAAGCGACGCCGCCTGGCTGAACGATGCGGACTTGAGGCCGACTCCGAAGTGCCCCAGCGCCTCCCGAGCTTCTTTCGGCCGACCCAGTTGCATCGCGTCGTCGATTTCCTGCTCACCCATCCCGTGACCGTCATCGACAACCATGACGCGGTCGACGCGTCCGCTCTTGAGGACGAACCGGATCAGCACGATCGACGCCTTGGCGTCTACGCCGTTGTCCACGAGGTCGGCGACTGCTGATTCAAGACTGTGATGCAGTCCGATTGCCTTCATCACCCCGGGGTTCGGGGGCACGCGCCGCACACCGACGACCCGGAACTCATCATCGTCTGCCGCAGTGCCGTTCATACGCACTCTCGGCGCACACTCGGTCGAGCCGGCTCGCGGTGCGACAGACGCCAAAGCCTCAGCAGGCCGAGATCGGCGGGCTGCCGCTCCGCAGGCCCGTCGGACTGATGTCCGTTATGCGGGCGGAACCACAACATGGGTCGATTCTCGCACGCCGTCGCACGTTTTGGGCGCGAGCGCCTTCCGGCCGAGCGGGTGCCACGAGCGCATCGACTGCATGCGTCGCGCGTGCCATCGGCGCTTCGCGTTCGGTGAAGGCTTTGAACCACGGCGAGCCCTGGCCGCGTTCGAGGTGACCGCCCGGCCGCCTCGCAGAAGGTAGCAGTTTGGGTCTCGTGCCGGTTGGTCGATGGCGCGATCTCGTAGTATCACAGTGGAGGTTTTGGACGAGCGCGTGACCAGCCCCAGCGCGGAGGAGAGCTGGACGACCTGGCCAACGGTCAGCCCAGAGGCGTCCTACTTCCCCAGGGCCTTCAGCCTTCGAGAGACGGTGCCAGCAAAGCGATCAGCTGGTCGAACTCCAGCCACGCCTGTCGTACGGTGCCCTCTAAGTTTGGTGACCGCTCGCACGACCCCGAAACCACACGACCCGTTCGAGCAACGGTGGGACTCGACGCTGGCAGCCGCACTTTCCGGTGCGCGAACCACGGTTCCGAAGGGCACAGCGAACGAATGCCGCGTCGTAGGCGGTGCCGCCGAATCGCGGACGCCTGGCTTAGGCCCCGGTCATTCATGACGGTGGGCGGATCGGTGGGTGGGGGGCTTGATCGTTGTGGCGGTTGTGCGCGCTTACCTTGGGTATGACGTTGCGCCGGCTGGCGCTGCCGGGCTGCGGTTCTCCGGGGTCCTCGGTGGTGGGC